>NZ_JABXYJ010000001.1 GCF_013377855.1 Cognatundibacterium oligocarboniphilum
AGCAGCAGAGAAACGAGATTATGAACGACTTTTCCGCCGCTGACAAGCTCCTCGTCTAAATTATTTACTCAGTTATTGATTTTTAAAAACAGCGGATCGTTTCTCCAGGAACGCTGCCATTCCCTCTTTCTGGTCTTCCGTTCCAAAACTCGCCTGAAATAAACGTCGTTCAAAATGTACGCCTTCTGACAAGGTCGTCTCATAAGCCCGATTCACTGACTCTTTAATCATCATGACAATCGGCAACGACATACTGGCGATCGTACTGGCTGCTGCCATTGCCTCTTCCAGCAACATTTCCTGCGGAACAACCCTTGAGACCAGTCCTGCGCGTTCAGCCTCGGCAGCATCCATCATGCGTGCGGTCAGGCACATGTCCATTGCTTTTGATTTGGAAATCGCTCGCGGCAGGCGTTGAGTGCCACCCGCGCCAGGTAATGTGCCCAACTTAATTTCAGGCTGGCCGAATTTGGCATTTTCTGCAGCAATAATAAAGTCACACATCATCGCCAATTCACACCCGCCGCCCAACGCATAACCAGCAACCGCCGCAATCACCGGCTTGCGGATCTGGCGAATAGTTTCCCAATTACGGGTGATGTAATCCCCTTTGTAAGTATCCATGAAACTGTAATTCGCCATCGCTGCGATATCAGCGCCAGCGGCGAAGGCTTTTTCACTACCGGTAATGACGATGCACTGGATTGCCTCATTGCTATCGAGACTCTTGAGTGCGCTACCCAATTCATTCATCAACTGATCATTCAAGGCATTGAGCGCCTTGGGACGATGCAAAGTGATCAGGCCGACCTTTTCCTTAATTTCAAGAATGATGCATTCGAATTCCATATGTACTCCTATCAATTGTGTGTAGACTTCAGAAAAATGCTGCGGTGATCATTGCATACATCATGTCACCCCGGGCTGCTTATGATCAATCAGATCAACTTTATCAGTGAAGGTAACTGACATGTGGCTATTAGCACTAGAGGCGGGAATCGCTCTTGGTATCTTAATTTTTATCGTCTGGTGGACGATGTTTTCTGGTCACACCGAAAACACAAAAACACCGCTGCCCCACGACGCAGATCGTCAGGATACCGACAGCAGCCGGCATCGCTAGTGCAGAGTTCTCGGCAAAGACAATACAAATTCCGGAATATCCACCTCAAATCGGTGTCCGTCCTCGGCAACGCAGAAATAAGAACCCTTCATTGTGCCTTGAGGCGTCTTCAGGATGCTGCCACTGGTGTATTCGAAACTCTGCCCGGGCGGCAAAAACGGCTGATGCCCAACGACGCCCAATCCACGGACTTCTTCCATCTGATTATTGGCGTCATTGATGATCCAGTGGCGCGAGATAAGCTGCGCTGCGACAGTGCCGGTATTTTTGATCGTAATGGTATAAGCAAAAACAAAGCTGCCACGATCCGGTTCGGATTGCTCCGGTAAATATTGCGTCACCACTGAGACGCTCATCTGATAGGTTGCCATATCCGCCTTTTCGTCCATTTCAAAATAACCACAAAATATATAAACAAGCATTGTGCCAGACCTTGCCACTGCCGGCATCGTCCGGGCAAGGTAAAATAGCGTATTGATTATTTGCAGGATATTTTCTCATGACCACCTATCGTATCGCCCCCAGCATCTTGTCTGCAGATTTTTCCCGTCTGGGGGAAGAAGTACGTAATGTTGTCGCCGCCGGAGCCGACATGATCCACTTTGATGTCATGGACAATCATTACGTTCCCAATCTCACGATTGGCCCACTCGTCTGCGAAGCAATACGTCCTCATGTGCAGGTGCCGATAGACGTACACCTGATGGTCAAGCCGGTCGACCGCATTATTCCTGACTTTGCGAAAGCGGGAGCGAATATCATCAGTTTCCATCCGGAAGGCTCTGAGCACATTGACCGCAGCCTGCAACTGATCCGTGATCATGGCTGCCTGGCCGGGCTGGTACTCAATCCAGCCACACCACTGCAAGTGCTGGAGCATGTCATGGATAAGCTGGATCTGATTTTACTGATGTCCGTCAATCCGGGTTTTGGCGGACAATCCTTCATTCCGCATACCCTGAAAAAAATCGCCGCAGTCAGAAAGATGATTGATGACTCTGACCGCAATATCATGTTGCAGGTCGACGGTGGTGTAAAAGTGGACAACATTGCAGAAATCGCCGCCGCAGGTGCCGATACCTTCGTCGCCGGCTCCGCTATTTTCGGAAAGCCTGACTACAAAGCCATTATTGATTCCATGCGCGGCGAATTAATGAAAGTCTGATATATCCCGCACCTCAATACTGTTATCCCGGCAATGCGATAAGCTGACCTGACTGCTTATCGCATCACAATACGCACCAGCCTGTTACTTATGTTCTCCTCTATTCAAGCCGTCATCATTGATCTTGACGGCACCATGCTCGATACTGCACCGGATTTTCTGGTCGCCATCAACCACATGCGGGCCGAATTCAAGCTGAAACCGCTGACTCTGGAGCAAATCAAACGCATGGTCGGCAAAGGCTCCGAACACCTGATCCGCCAGGTGTTGGCAATTGATCTCGCCACGCACGAAGCCGGGCAGCTGTTTAATGCCGCGATGGATGCCTATCAGCGCCACTATCTGACCATCAATGGCAAGCATTGCAGCCTTTATCCTGAAGTCAAGGAGGGATTGCAGGCGTTCCGGAAAATGGGTTTGCGGCTGGCCTGCGTTACTAACAAACCGCTCGCTTTTGCCGTGCCACTGATGCAGAAAACAGGTTTATCTTCTTATTTTGAGCTGATTTACGGTGGTGACTCATTCCCGAAAAAGAAACCTGATCCACTGCCCTTATTGCACGTTTGCCAGGAATTTTCTTTACCCCCTCAACATGTGCTGGCGATCGGAGACTCCAGCAATGATGCCGTCGCAGCACGCGCTGCCGGCTGCCCGGTTTTGAGTGTTCCTTATGGATATAATCATGGAGAGCCTGTACAAAATATTGAAAGTGATGGTATAGTCGGCTCTCTGTTAGAGGCAGCAAAACTGCTGAATGCAGAAATTCAACATTAATTTCACCATTCCAATCAAGAATGTCTTTCGATAACAAACGTCCGACAATGACACCAGGCGCCTTTGAGGCCTGGCTATGGCGACGCTGGCAATTCTGTTAATTTACTGAATGCCGCGAGTAGCTGTGCGCATCCCCTGCACAACTTCTTGTTTGTTATATCCATCAGTTTTATCCGTCCATACACCCAGAAGTGTCCCACTATGTCTGCCGCAGGCAAACATACGGGCGGCTGAAAGAAAATCATGACTGAACTCGAATTCAAATCGTTGGCCGCGCAAGGCTACAACCGTATCCCCATGATTGCGGAAGCATTCGCCGATCTGGAAACCCCTCTGACGCTGTATCTGAAGCTCGCTCAAAGCCAGAATGCAGGGAAAAATACCTTCCTGCTGGAATCGGTAATGGGTGGCGAGCGCTTCGGGCGTTATTCCTTTATCGGCTTACCTGCCTGCACACTGGTGCGCAGCATCGGTGAGACGGTTGAAGTCGTCAACAATGGCGACGTCATCGAAACACATCAGCAGAATCCGCTGGAATTTATCGCCGCCTACCAAAGCCGCTTCAACGTCGCCCTGCGCCCTGGTCTGCCACGGTTTTGCGGTGGTCTGGCAGGATATTTCGGCTATGACGCCGTACGCTATGTGGAAAAACGACTGGCCGGCAAAGCGCCGAAAGATGATCTGAAATTACCCGAGATTCAGCTCTTGCTGACCGAAGAACTGGCTGTGATTGATAACGTGTCCGGTAAGCTCTACCTGATTGTATATGCAGACCCGGCGCAACCGGAAGCATGGAGTAAAGCACGTCAACGCCTCAAAGACCTGCGGGCGATGCTGCGCCGTAACGTCGATGCACCGGTCACATCCTCTTCCGTCCGCACTGAATCCATCCGCGATTTTTCCAAAGAGGATTACTTAAAGGCAGTGGAAAAAGCCAAGGAATACATCATGGCGGGTGATCTGATGCAGGTGCAGGTCGGACAACGCATCCGGAAGCCTTACGTCGACTCCCCCTTGTCGCTGTATCGTGCGCTGCGTTCCCTGAATCCTTCGCCCTACATGTATTTTTACAATTTCGGAGACATGCAGATTATCGGTGCATCACCGGAAATCCTGGTACGAAATGAAGCGCTGAATGACGGCAATAAAAAAGTCACGATCAGGCCACTGGCCGGCACCCGTCCGCGCGGCTCGACACCGGAACGCGATGCAGAGCTGGCCAAAGAATTATTGGCGGACCCGAAGGAAATCGCCGAGCACGTGATGCTGATTGACCTGGCACGCAACGATATCGGACGTATCGCGCAAACAGGCACCGTAAAAGTCACTGACCAGATGGTGATCGAAAAATACTCGCATGTGCAGCACATCGTATCGAATGTCGAAGGTATCTTACAACCTAATCTTTCCAATCTGGATGTGCTGAAGGCAACCTTCCCCGCAGGCACCTTATCCGGTGCACCGAAAGTCCGGGCGATGGAACTGATTGACGAACTGGAACCAGTCAAGCGCGGTATCTACGGCGGTGCCTGCGGCTATTTATCATTCGGCGGCGAAATGGATCTCGCCATCGCCATCCGCACCGGCGTGCTGAAAGATGGCATGCTGTATGTGCAGGCGGCTGCCGGCGTGGTGGCGGATTCGGTGCCGGAAATGGAATGGCAGGAAACAGAGAACAAGGCCCGCGCCGTATTACGTGCAGCAGAACAGGTTCAAGATGGTCTGGATGGAGAAATTTAAATGCTACTGATGATCGACAACTACGATTCCTTCACCTACAACCTCGTGCAGTATTTTGCCGAACTGGGTCAAGATGTCCGTACTTTCCGCAACGACGAAATTACGCTGGAGCAAATCAGCGCCCTGAAACCCGATCATATCTGCATTTCCCCTGGTCCGTGCACACCGCATGAAGCCGGAATTTCTGTGCCGCTCATCAAGCATTTCGCCGGAAAAATTCCGATCCTGGGAGTCTGCCTGGGTCATCAGAGTATTGGTGCGGCCTTTGATGGCAACATTGTGCGAGCAAAGCAGGTGATGCACGGAAAAACGTCCACGATCGCCCACACCGGTGTCGGCGTGTTCAACAACCTGCCCAGTCCCTATACCGTGATCCGCTACCATTCGCTCGCAATTGAACGTGCCAGCCTGCCCGCTTGTCTGGAAGTCACGGCCTGGACGGATGACGGTGAAATCATGGGCGTCCGGCATAAAGAATTCGACCTGCAGGGTGTTCAGTTTCATCCTGAATCCATTCTGTCTGAGCACGGCCATGCACTGCTGAAAAACTTTTTGACTGGAACACCATCATGACGATCACTCAACAAGAAGCATTAACCCGCCTGATTGAACACCGTGAAATTTTTCACGATGAAATGCTGTTCTTATTTCGCAAGCTGATGGGGGGTGAATTAAGTCCTGTCATGATCACCGCACTGACAATGGGATTGCGCGTCAAAAAAGAAAGTATCGGCGAAATTACGGCTGCCGCACAGGTAATGCGTGAGTTTTCCACCAAAGTGCCGCTTGCTAATACACAGAACATGATCGATATCGTCGGCACAGGCGGTGACGGTGCGAATACGTTCAATATCTCCACCGCGTCCATGTTCGTTACCGCCGCTGCCGGAGCCCGCGTTGCCAAACATGGTGGACGTAGTGTTTCCTCCTCTTCCGGCAGTGCAGATGCTCTGGAATCTTTAGGTGCCAACATTCATCTGACTCCCGAGCAGATCGCCCAGTCCGTGGCGCAGACCGGTATCGGATTCATGTTCGCCCCCAATCATCACGGTGCGATGAAGCATGCTGCGCCTGTGCGTAAAGAACTGGGAGTCCGCACGATCTTCAATATTCTGGGGCCACTCACTAATCCCGCAGGTGCGCCCAATATCCTGATGGGTGTGTTCCATCCTGACCTGGTCGGCATTCAGGTCCGTGTGCTGCAAAGACTGGGGGCACAGCATGCACTGGTGGTGTGGGGCCGCGACAATATGGATGAAGTATCACTCGGCGCCCCAACCATGGTCGGGGAACTGATCAACGGTGAGATCCGCGAATACGATATCCATCCGGAAGACTTTGGCTTGCAAATGGTATCCAACCGCAATCTGAAAGTTGAGGGTGCTGCAGAGTCCCGCGAAAAAATCATGGAAGTCATGAATAACGTCGATGGCCCGGCACGCGATATCGTCGCGCTGAATGCAGGAACAGCTTTGTATGGCGCCGGCATTACCGGATCCATTGCAGATGGTGTCCGGAAAGCCCAGGAAACCATTGCTTCCGGAGCAGCACTCGCCAAACTGGAACAGTTTGTCCAGGTCACTCAACAACTCGGAAAATAAAACATGTCGGATATTCTTAAGCAAATTCTGGATGTTAAAAAGAACGAGATCGTTGCAGCCAGCAAGTATCAGTCATTGCACAGCCTGCGTCATGAAGTGGAAACGAACAAAGAAATCCGCGCACAGATGCGCGACTTCGAAGCGGCATTACGTCACCGGATCGCAGCCGGTCAACCGGCTGTGATTGCCGAAATCAAAAAGGCATCCCCCTCCAAAGGCATACTGCGTCCGGATTTTCACCCAGACGACATTGCTGCCAGCTACGCGGCACACGGTGCGGCCTGCCTGTCGGTATTGACCGATGTGAATTTTTTTCAGGGCGCCCCGGAATATCTGCAGCAGGCACGTGCTGCCTGCATGATTCCGGTACTGCGTAAAGACTTCATCATTGATCCTTATCAGATTTATCAGGCGCGCCAGTGGGGGGCCGACTGCATCCTGCTGATCGTTGCCGCACTTGATCATGGTCTGATGGCAGAACTTGAAGCCTGTGCGCAGGAACTGGGCATGAGCGTACTGGTTGAAAGTCATGATGCGCAGGAGCTGGAAGCCGCACTCAGACTCAAGACTCCGCTCATCGGAATTAATAACCGGAATTTACGGACGTTTGAAGTATCGCTGGAAACGACGCTCGGGTTACTCCCCCGGATTGCTGCCGACAAGCTGGTGATCACCGAATCCGGCATCATGTCTGCTGCAGACGTAACGCGGATGCGTGCCGCCAACGTACATGGATTCCTGGTAGGAGAAGCTTTCATGCGGGCAGAAAACCCCGGCGCAGAGCTGGCGAAAGTCTTTGGTATCTGATCTGTCTGACAAGCTGCATAAAGCTCCCTGTCTGTCCTCCACGTTAAAAAACCGCCGCCCAGTCATATAGGGCGACGGTTTTTTTAATGATGCAGTCCGGTAGCCGAAACGGAACTTACCGTCTGCTTTTTTTCTGAAAACTGGGGCGGCTCAAGCCTGTTTTTTTACCGGGTGAAGAAATGTTCAGTGATACCGCAGGCATGTCTTCCGCCTGTAATGTTGCATGTACTGTCATCAGCTCATCGCGGCGGAAAGCATGAATTTCCACAGTTTCTCCAACACGGTAGCGGCCTATTGCAGCGCTCAATCCGTCTGCGACATCGGCAGCCGTGACACGCAAGCCGTTGATGGCAATGAGCACGTCGAGCGCTGACAAACCTGCCAGATGTGCCGCGCGGCCCTCAAACACGTTTCCGATTTTGCAGTCCCGCCCATCGGGCACTACTTTGATGCCCAGACTGGCTTTTTTACTGTTATCGCCAGCATCAACAGCCACGCCAAAATCCGCATATAACTTCGCCAGTGGCACGTCTTCTGTACCACGGACATATTTATCCAGGAAACGGCGGGCATCCACACCGGTCGCCTTCATGATGACGGATTCGATTTCACTTTCTGCCAGACCTTGCTGTTTCGCAGTCAGGGCTTTGGCATAAAAATCCCTGCCGAACTGCTGCCATAAAGCGCGCATCACATCATCCAGCGATTTCTTTCCGGCTGTTGCTGCGCGTATGGTCAGATCCAGTCCCAAGGCCACCAGAGAACCTTTGGTGTAATAGCTGACGATGGCGTTGGGAGAATTTTCATCCTGACGATAGTATTTGGTCCAGGCATCGAAGCTGGATTCCGCCACGCTCTGCTTTTTGCGGCCGCTGCCGCGGGTAACCAGATTGATGGTTTTCGCAAGCATTTTCAGGTAAGCCGCTTCGTCAATGACGCCGGCCCGCACCAGCATCAGATCATCGTAATAACTGGTAAAGCCTTCAAACAACCAAAGCAGACTGGTGTAATTTTCGCGACTCAGATCGTAATCGGCAAATATCGCTGGCTTAATCCGCTTCACATTCCAGGTATGGAAATATTCATGGCTGCACAAGCCAAGAAACCCTTTATATCCCTCGCTCATACCGGGCTGGTGTTTCAGGGAAATATCATTGCGACTGCAAATCAGCGCGGTGGATGCACGGTGCTCCAATCCGCCGTATCCTTCACCGACCGCCATGGTCATGAATACATAGCGATCCATCGGCGCTTTTTTGGAGCGGGGCTCAAACAGGGCAATCTGACTTTCACAGATTTTCCGTACATCGGCCACCATGCGATCCATGTCGATGTTCGGCACTTTACCGGTGACCACGAAATCATGTGGAACACCGCAGGCTTCAAAGGTAGCCAATACGAAATCGCCCATTTCTACCGGATGATCAATCAGCTCGTCATAATTACGGGCAGTATAAGTGCCAAAACCGTAGCGTTTCGCTTTCAGTTCGGTCAGCGCAGTTGCCACCCGCCATGTCTTGCAGGCCGGGTCGGCCGGACGCTGGAGATCGACAACATGCGGCAGATGTTCCTGCCCATGCACGGACAGAAAAACACTGGTGCCGTTAAAGAATCCGTGCGTCTGGTCCAGATGCGCCGCCCGCACGGACAAATCCCATGCATACACTTCATAACTGATCGTCAGCGCAGCTTTGCACGGCGCAGCCTGCCAGGTGTGTTTATCCAGTTTTTTCAACCCAATCTTTTTGCCGTCGCAACTGGCACTGATCTGCTGGATATGCCGGGCAAAATCCCGCACCATATAACTACCCGGGATCCAGGCCGGCAGACTGACAAGCTGCCCGCTTTCGGAAGGCGCAGCAATCGTCAGAGTGACCTCAAAAATATGTCCTGCCAGATCTTTGGGAATAATGCTGTAATGCGGTGAGCTGCTTACGGTCGCCGGAGATAATACGCTGCTCCGTGCACTGCTGGTTTGCCGGTCTCTCTCAGGCTTCGTCGCTGTTGTCATGCTCAACGATCTTTCTTTGTGTTGTAGTTGATTGTGATTTTTTGCCGTGATCAGAGATATCAGCTACGGACGTTGGCCGCGATGAAAGTGAATATCTGCGCCGTCACGACAACGCGGGTCAATTGCAGGCGCAAGTCAATGAACCAATCGGGGACAGCGTAACTCTGATACAGTTTTTTATCTATTTTGTAGGCAGCGATAAAGCCGGCAACCTGTACCAGAAAACCAAACAGCATGTTTCCTAATGAGCACCAGGCAATCAGCGTAGGAATCACGCCCCAGATCAGGGCTTTTTTAGTTTCCTCGTCATCCTTGCCGTCCGCCATGATAGTGACGCCCCAGTGGACACCGCCCAGAAAAGACAGAATCACAATGCCGTAAGCCAGCTGCGCCTTGATGAAATATCCGAGCCAGTCCGGATGCACCAGCCAGCATGCCAGTGTCAGTAAAACGAAAGGAACCAACCCGAGGAAACCGAGGCGGATGACCAGTTTTTGATTCAGTTTATGCATACCATTCCGCTACTATGTGTGCCGCTACCGATTTTTATGTCACCCGGTTTGCTGCGGCTGTCACGACAAAAGAACGCTATTTTAAGAGGAAATCGGAGACTTAGATATATCTGCGGCTAAATCACTCTCCGGAATGGTGTTTTCCGCCGTACTGGTTCAGCCCTTAACAGAAGGAAATATCAGGTCTGCCGGCACATCGACATCATGCAGAATACCAGCATCATCGACATCGACAGCAGTGACCATGGCATGTGACAGCACATGGCGTGCGCCCTGATCACCGCTCAATTGCAGCAATTCAGGCAAGTGTGTTCTGGAGAATCCGACCGGATTTCCCCGTCGCCTCTGAAACACCGGCGCCGCAATATCGGCACCGTTTAGCAAGCGATCACGCAGGGCGGCAATCGTCGCAGGCCGGACAAATGGCATATCTGCCAAAGCAATGATCCATCCGGTGCTGTGTATTGTGTCACGCAGCGCGCAAGTCAGCGATGCCGCCATGCCGCTGTCTGCCTCTTCGCAAACCAGCGTGCGAAACCCATGCTGCGCCATTTCACGCAGCAGATCTGAATTACCGGAACGCACAACCACAACCACTTCGGGCAAGACAGACCGCAAATGCAGCGCGCTGGTCAGCACGACCGTCCGACCATCCGGCAATAACTGCATCAGCTTGTCGCTGGCACCGGACTGGTCATAGCGACGCCCTCGCCCTGCGGCCAGCAAAATCCCTGTGCAGGGCACGGAAAAGGGCATCTGAATCAGTTGACTTTGACGTTGTGCAGGCTGGCAAATTTTTCCTCCAGCCCTTTAGCATCCAGTGCACCGGGTACGCGTGAGCCATCTGCAAAGAAAATAGCCGGCGTGCCATTTACCCGCAGCTTTTGTCCCAGCGCGAGAATCTTGTCGTTCGGCGTGACGCAGTTAGACTGTGCCGGTGCTGCGGCTTTACCGTTCAGCATCCAGTCTTCCCATGCTTTATTGCGATCGGCAGAACACCAGATATTTTTTGATTTGACGGCGGAATCTTCCGACAGAATATTGTACATAAAGGTATAAACTGTAATATTGTCCATACCAGCCAACGTCTTGCGCAGGCGCTTGCAATAACCGCAGTTCGGATCCTCAAACACGGCAATCACGCGTTTGCCATCCCCTTTGACCATCTTCAACGCCGATTCCAGCGGCAAATCAGAAAATTTCACCCGGCTCAGATCATCGGTTCTGGCTTTGGTGTAATTGACGCCATTTTTTGCATCAATCACATTGCCGATGAACAGATACTGGGCTTTTTCATCCGTATACAAAACCTCTGAGCCGACCCTGACTTCATACAATCCCGCATACGGCGTTTTAGTAACCGAATCGACTTTAATCCCGTCTGCCAGGCGCGGTTCAACCAGTTTTTTAACGGCGGTTTCCTGCGGTGTCTGTGCAATGGTCAATCCGGTACCAACCAGCATCACAGCAGCGCTCATGGCAACAATATAGTGCTTCAGTTTCATTCAATATCCTTCATTTTCCCATAGCATGAGCAATTAATTGATTCTTTAAGACGGGCAATCTGTTGAGTAAGTTCAACCCCAGATTGCGTACCAGCCGCACCGGCGTCAGGTCAGAACCAAACAGCCGCGACAATCCATCGGTCGCGGCCTGCATTAATAGCACCTGTTCTTTGCGCGCCCTGCGGTAACGTTCCAGCAAACGCGCTTCGCCGCAATCCCGGTAGGACTCGCGTTCTTTTAATATCTGCAACAGGCACGCAACATCACCAAATCCGAGATTCATTCCATGTCCTGCCAGCGGATGCACCACATGCGCAGCATCGCCGATTAATGCAACCCGCTCAGCAATCATCTGATGCGGGCGCATCAGAGTCAGCGGAAATGCTTTAATATTTTCCGGAAATACCGGCGTCAGATGTCCCAGCGCAGGCAGGCAATATGCTTCCAGCCGCTCAACCAGCACCGGCAATGGCTCTTGCATCAGCGTGTCAGCCAGCGCATCCGGTGCCGACCAGACCAGTGAGACGCGATTGCCGGGCAACGGCAGCAGGGCAATAATGCCCTGATCTTCAATAAACCACTGATGTGCAACGCCGTGATGCGGCTTTTCACTTTCAAAATTCGTGACCACGCCCTTCTGTCCATAAGAACGGTAATCCAGACCAATATCACACTGCCCCCTGACCCAGGATTGTGCGCCATCAGCGCCGACAATCAGCTGGGCCCGGATCATCCGGCCATCGTCCAGCGTCAGTTCAGCAGCATCTGCCCCCGCTGCCAGTTTTTTTGCAGCACCCTGCAGCAGATGCAAATTCTGCGTGAATCGCATTGCCATATCGAGTGCCCGGTTAAGATTCTTATCCTCCACAATCCAGGCCAGCTCATCACTGCGCGCACCATAGGCATCAAACACCAGCTTACCGGCATCCTGAACTGCACCATCCGGCTGACAACCGTACACTTCCATGCCATGAACGGCAGCAACACGTTGCAAATCCATGCCGTCCCAGACCTTCAGCGCAGCCAGTAAGTCCTGCGCCACATGATTCAATGCAAAAACCCGCACATCCCAGTCTGCATCCACGGCTGGCGATACCCGATCACGCCCCAGCACAACCACCCGCAAACCCGCCTGCGCCAAGCCCAAAGCAGCCGCCTTACCAATTGCGCCATTGCCAACGATGCAAATATCGCAATCAACCCTTTTATCTGTCATAGCAATTCATCCTGCCCGGAAACAAGACCCCCATTATACGGCACCAGCGAACGCCCCTCCGATGCGCCAAATCAATACCCCACCACCCCTGCCAGAAATTTTTCTGTCCACGAGACTTGCCAAACACAACGTCAGTCTCTATAATGCGTGGTCTTGGCCTGGTAGCTCAGTCGGTAGAGCAGAGGATTGAAAATCCTTGTGTCGGTGGTTCGATTCCGCCCCGGGCCACCAAGATTTTAAGTTGTTGATCTGATTGAGGTTTCTGACCTTCAAAATATCAGGTGTTCCAAACAGGTGTTCCACCTCACATTGAGGTGATACCGATGAAACTAGCATCCCATCTACGCCGTTCTCGACACGGCGTTTTTTATTTCCGAATCGTTTTTCCGCAAATTCTCGCTACCATTCTTGGTCAGCCTGAACTCAATCGCTCCCTGTCTACCCGTTGCCCCAAAACAGCAAGGCTTACGGGCTACCAACTTTCTGGCACAATGCTACCATTGATTACCAGATTGGCACGACTTATGACCATTGATCCAGACAGCCTTGATCCCGATAGTATTAAAAAACTGATTGTGGAAGGACTCACTATTGGAAAGGATGGCAGTATTTCTGCTGCTCGTATTCAAACAAACGATAATCCACAGATCGCCCAAGAAGAACTGAAAAACTTCGCTCTGTTCTTGCATGCCAGTCGTGGCGAGCAACCAGCTTCGCCAACGCCACCAACGGAGGCACTAAAAATAGAAGCGCAAAAATTAAAAGCCGAAATTACTCAATTCGCTCCTGCACTTCCAACCAAACCAAGTACGTTGAAAGATGCCTTTGATTCATATCTACTTTCCAAAAAAGGCATTGCCGCTGCGACTAAAAAATCCTATACCGAAAGCCTAGAATTATTCGGCATGATGATGGGTGGCAATCATCGTATGGTGCATGAGATCAGTCGTCGGGAATGTACGGATTTTAATGAAGCACTTTCACACATTCCTCTACATGCAAAAAAACGAAATATCAAAATTGGTACAGCGTCTGAAATACTGCTCAATCCACCAACTGTGCTTGATGACAGCGGCAATCCTACTTCACCAGAAACGATTTCCGCTAGAACTTGCAACGATCATTTGACCAATGTATCTGGATTTTTTTCATGGGCAATCAAAGCGGGACGTTGTTTTGAACCGAATCCGTTTGAAGATTCTGTCCGCCATTCTGATGGCGAAATTGATGGTGGCGCAGAAGCCTTCCAGCAAGAAGAACTCATTAAAATCTTTGATAGCACCACGTTTATGAAAGCGAAACGACCCCATCAATTTTGGGGACCATTGCTGCTTTTATTTACGGGTGCTCGCGCCAACGAAATTGCCTGCCTTGATCTGGATGACATCATCATTGAAAACGGCATTCGCTGTATTTCGATTAAACATCGCCCCAGAAAGAAACCCGACACGATTGAGCACAGGATAGAAACCAAGCGACTCAAAAATGCACAATCAAAAAGAACGATCCCATTACATCCAACAATATGGGAAATTGGTTTTGATGACTATCTGGCAGATCTAAGGTCACTTGGTGCGACACGGCTTTTCCCGAACCTACCTATGGATTCCAGAGAAAAACGAGAACGCAATTTATCTAGGGACGTGAATAATTATCTCGAAAAAATTGGCGTACATGTTCCGCGCACAAAAGTTTTGCACAGTTTCCGCGACACGGTATCCGACGCATTAGGCACAAGTGATCTAGATGCTGTTCGTGCTGACCAATGGACAGGACATGCGCCTGTCGGCATTAAAGCAAAACACTATCGCAGTAAAGCATCTGCCGATGTACAGGCAAGGGATGCATTCTCGGCGTTGGATTTTCCATTCATTCGTTTTGATACATTGAAATATCGAAAAGGTTGGTGGAACGAATGGTTGGCAAAAAATATGGTTCCGTGAATAAATTTATCCATCGCTAGGCAAACCAAAAATCCCGATGAATTTATAGCCTACCGCCAAAGCGGTAGGCACGATAAAACAATATATGACACCACTAGAATTTTTACTTAAGCTCAAACAATTATCACCTGACACACAGATTGGCATGGCTCATCTCGGTGCAATTTTCGAGATGTTATCACCAGTGATCATACGAAAATCTTCTCCAAATTATTCGCCTTCTCTATCAGCACGTCTGACAAATGAAACTGCATTAGGAGAATGGTTGGGAGAACCAATTGCAACGATTGAACAATGGCGCATTCAAGGCTTGCCTTCTACTTCAATAAAATATCGTTTGGGGTCTGTTTACGATTGGATTATTGCTCATATCGTGCCCATGTTTTCTGCACCTGTGAATGCTAAGAACCAATCTGATGTTGACCTTGGCAACCTTGCTGAAACATGGCAAATGCAAATTCCTGTGATGAAGGTCGATGATCAATTGGTTGGTTTTTTCAGGTCAGTAAGATCGGAATGTGAGCCTTCACAATATTCATTAGTCGAGATCCCCACCTTGTCATTTCACCCTTCCGAAATGACAAAAGAAACGATTTCATCTATCAATGAATCACTCATTGCACATGGTGAGTTCGACGTCTCCCCACATTTGAGTAGCATAAGGAATTAGAGTCTAATCCTATCTGTTAAGGAGATTAGACATGAAGAAGCGTTTTTCAGAAGAACAGATCATCGGTTTCTTGCGCGAAGCGGAAGCTGGATTACCACTCAAAGAGCTATGCCGACTGCATGGATTCTCAGAGGCGAGTTTCTATCTTTGGCGTAGCAAGTTTGGCGGCATGAGCATATCCGACGCCAAGCGACTCAAGGAATTGGAAGCCGAGAACGCGAGACTCAAGCGCATGCTGGCGAATTCCTTGCTGGAAAATGAAATCACGAAAGAGGCACTACAAAAAAAGTGGTGACCGCACCAGCACGACGTGATCTGGTGCGGCATATGGTTCAACGAGGGCTAAGCGAACGCCATGCGCTGCGCATTGCAGACATGAGTGCCAGCGCGTTGCGTTATGAGCCTCGTGCGGATAAAAATGGTGCTCTGAGAGATCGCATCATCGAACTCGCACACCGCCATCGCCGTTACGG
The DNA here is from genome assembly GCF_013377855.1 of Cognatundibacterium oligocarboniphilum. Lineage (GTDB taxonomy): Bacteria > Pseudomonadota > Gammaproteobacteria > Burkholderiales > Burkholderiaceae_D > Undibacterium > Undibacterium oligocarboniphilum. The sequence goes on from NZ_JABXYJ010000001.1 coordinate 15,541, forward strand.
CTCCGGGATGATCTATTTGAAGCTTCGTCAGGCGGGCTTGCAAATCAATCATAAGCGTGTTGAGCGACTCTATTCGCAATGCGGCCTCCAGGTAAAACGTCGCAAACGCAAGAAGGTGTCGGTATCTGATCGGCAACCATTGATTCGGCCGGATGCTGCCAATCAAGTCTGGTCAATGGACTTTGTGTTCGATCGGACTGCCGAAGGCCGTGCGGTCAAGTGTTTGACCATCGTGGATGATGCTACGCATGAGTCGGTTGCTGTCGTGGCAGAACGCGCTATTGGAGGATATCCTTTGACGCGGATGTTAGATCGATTAGGTTTCAAGCGAGGTCTTCCCAAGATCATTCGAACTGACAATGGCAAAGAATTCTGCAGTCGTGCCATGTTGACCTGGGCACACCGTCGAGGAGTGCAACTTCGACAGATCGAGCCGGGCAAACCGAATCAAAACGCGTACATCGAGTCATTTAATGGAAGATTACGAGATGAATGTCTCAACGAACACTGGTTCGTCAGCTTGGCCCATGCCCGCACTGTAATTGAACGCTGGCGGAGGGAATACAACGAGGAACGACCGAAGAAATCCTTGGGTGGGCTGACGCCATCAGCCTACGCTAGGCAACTGGCCACGAAAGCGGCTACATTAACCCCTGACTCTAAAGCCGGTTGCTACTGAATACGGGGAAACGTCGAGTTCAGCGTTGCGGTTGTTGAGTCTGCTGTCGAAGCAAGAGCGATTTATGATAAGTGGAAAGACATCGCCATGCCTGAAGTGTTGCTGCAATTTTTCAGGTCAGCGCTTTTGCATAACGAAGAATTAGCCAAGACAATCGCTAGCGAACTCGAGCCTGAACTGATTCGCAAGGGCTTCAACATCACTCAATGGTTTTGGCAACAGGTAGTAGAAAATGACTTCTGTTCGCTCAAAGAGAATGCGTTGATTTATGCATTTGAACAAACTGAAGAATATGGAATCAATTTAAATCAACTTTGCCATATTTACGACGATCAACGACAAGAACTGTTTCACGGCAATTGTTCCCATCTGTTAGCCGATACCAAGGGCGACTTATACCAAATTCGACCATATGAACAATGTACACCCAGCTTTGACCGTTTGCTTAATTGTGTTCTTAATTTAGGTCTCAGCGCCGACAAAAAAAATAACCATCAAATGACTGCACGGCAAATTGCAAGTTCCGTTGAAGAAAAATACGGTCAAGGACAAAGCATATTCAAAAATTTCATCGCAAAATACGAACTCAAAGAAAAATTTAAAGCTACTTTAGAACCGAAGAATTCCAAAACGAAAAAACAGCCTCTGTAGAGTCTGGTAGATCGGTGTTTTTTTCACCTTTTCTATTTGCAGTTCGTTTTTTTGTTGGCTTGTATATTTCAGAAAATATTTTCGCTGCTAGATTCGCCTGCCCCTGCATCAAGTAATGTCTCACAGCAATAGCGCGAATCAAAAAGCAAATATGCTCATAAATTCCATGGGTCTCTAAAACTTGGACATACGGTCCAGTCAATAAGCACTGTAATAAATATTCGGTCGCTTCTTCCCCCTCTCGCACCAGCATACTCAATCGCCAGATAGCGATAGCTGCTGCCAAAAATCTTAGTTCAGGAGTCACCTGAAATTCATCCATGTAAGCTTGAACAGGATTATTTTGTTCAAACAAATAGGCACGCTTTAACCGAATATCCGCCCATGTGTCCGTTGCACAGAAAATCGTAGCAATGCGATCTATCCGCTCATGATGCCCTTCCTCCCTAGCTGTCTGCAAACGGGGAATGACATCTTCAATAACCGTCCAGAATTCATCATAACAATCCTGGAATAGCATCCAAAGAGATACACAGCCACCTTGATCTTCGGGACCGAATTCAAAAACAAAACGCGACATCCTTACAGGTGGGTAGGCATGAACAGCATTTCTGATCATTTCAGATGGTACGTGAACTCCCGACAAATACCGTCCAAAACGAACCACCATACCCTCAATGGTAGGAATAGCTTTTAATAGCCCTATATCACTGCTCACACCCGTTCTACGTTTGAGATCACTCACCCATGCAGCAGCTCGCATTGAATTAAAAACGCTCAATTGACTATTCTTGGTGCTTCTTTTATCACCTTTTTTACTTGTCATTCGGTTGTCTCACATAGTGAAAATCTCAAAGGGGTGGCTGGAAATCGCAAAAATCCAGCCAATTATTAAAAATTTCCGCAAATGTTTTAATCACACCATCGAATCAGCGCTGACGAGATAGAAATTAAACCTAACTTACGGAGAATTTATGAACACAATCAACACTGCAGTAATTGAACCTGCCATGAAAATTCATAAGGCAGCATATTTATTCCCAGAAATGACCACGGATGCTTTTTTGAAGTTAAAGGAAGATATTCGCATCAACGGTCAGCAAGTGGCAATTATCGTACAAAACGGCTACTTGTTGGATGGTCGTGCTCGTTACCGTGCATGCCGAGAATTGGGTATCACACCAATTTTATCTGAGCTACCTGAAACGAATGATCCAATTGAGCGAATTCTCAATAGCCTTAACTTTCACCGTCGCCATCTGGAAGAAGGGCAACGAGCAATGATTGCGGCTCGTATGGCAAATTCCTACATTGGCGGCAATCAATACACACCAGGTACCGTATCTCAAAAACAGGCGGCTTCCGATTTAAAAGTATCTGTCGACTCATTGCAACGGGCGAAGTCGGTTTTGAATCTTGGCTCAACTGAATTAATTAAAGCTGTTGATGATGGTCAATTAAATGTCAGTAATGCTGCGGTTATTGCGACCTTGCCTGAACACGCTCAAAACAAAGTGCTTGAACTCTCTGAGAAGGAAATTCTAGAAAAAGCAAAAGCACTTCGCAAAGCAAAAACTGAAGCTCGTCGAGCTCAGATTTTGGAAGAAATCGAAGCAAAACGTGCTAACAACAAACCACTTGATCCTCGTTCAGGGCCATATAACGTCATTCTGGCCGATCCACCATGGGACTACATGGGTGAGGTTGCGGTTGGATATCCAACGATGACTTTGGAAGATATTTGCGCAATGCCTGTCAATGACATTGCAGCCGAAGATGCCGTTTTGTTCTTGTGGTGCTCTGCATCCCTAATTCGTGAAGCATTGGCAGTGATTGATGCATGGGGATTTACCTATAAGACTCAATCCATCTGGGACAAAATGTCCGCCGGGCAAGGTGTTTATGTACGAGTGCAGCATGAAATCTTATTAATTGCGACTCGCGGTAAATTGCCTGAAGTGCCTCCAACCTCTCGACCAGAATCAGTATTTGCATTCCGTCGCCGTGAACACAGTCGTAAGCCTGATTATTGCTACGAGATGATTGAGAGAATGTACCCTGAATTGTCAAACAAAATTGAATTATTTTGTCGCGGCGTTCCACGAAAAAGCTGGAGTGGCTTCGGCAACGAATGTATCACGGATGATCAAGTTTTAAATCCAGTCATGCAAATCATTAATGCCGAAAATGACGATGTCTATATTTTAGAAGAACAAGCAGCATAAACAACTATTCAAAATAATTTAGGAGAAAAAAATGAACGCAGCAGAATTTATTGAAGCACAAATTATTCCAAGTATTACCACGAAATTTTTAACAAAAATTGCAGACGATGCATTTTCAAATGCTTATGACTCGTTTGACGATACGATGAACTTTTCTGATCTTATGGAAATGTTCACCAATAACGTTAGTCAGTTTTTTTCTGAACAATTGCTAATCTCTGCATTTGGTTTCAGTGAGGAAGAAATGGAAGAATTTTTCGGGTCTTCCGGTGGTGTACCTTACGCAATCGACGACTTGATTGAAGAGATCAATTGCGAATAATTTTCAAGGCAGAGTATGTTCGTTGAAATGAACTTTAAAAAATAATGGCTAATTTTTCGGTTGGCCATTTTCTATTTTATTTCCCCTTCTTTCTAGTTTTCATTCTTGATTTCCTATCTGTACCACATTTCATAAATTGGTAGCCTAGCGGCTATTCCTGCTTATTTACTGGTTGCGGATATTTCCTTTGGTTCGAAGCGCTCTGGCGGGTTAAGCTATCTGGGCTAATTACCTGATGGGAGGGCGTAACGGTCAACCAAATTTTTTCAGATTAAGACAGTTGCGAAAAGTATTTGCGGACAGTTTTGATATTCATCCTTGTATGTTCTACTAACTGTGAGATGGTGACCTTAACGTGTCCCGATTTCTGCAATTCATCTTTTACTCTTTGCAAGGTCGCTAGAGATTTTTTTACGCGGACAGCATTAGTATAGTCAGCGCCCATGCTCATGCGTTGTGTGGCGGTTTCGTCGGTAAATTTGAGCACTTTGGGGGTATGGTTACCTAACTGATGACGGTATCGCCAAACCCCACGAGAAACCGATTTGGCGGTGCTTTTAATTTCAGACATCGGCAAGGGTTTATCAAACAAAATATTGATTTCCATTGCTTCGGCAAACACTGCCATATCCCAGCGATCACAGTCTGCAAAATTATGTACCGCAATATATGCCCACAATCGCAAGGTGTGGAACAGCTCATCATTTCGACCTTTGATCAATAAATTGTCGGGTAGCTTGCGTACTGTACCTCTTTTCGGAAGATCAATATATTCTAGAAAATCTGCGAGATCATAGCTGGTGGGGAATGTTTGCACACGCCAGCGGTCATTTAATGGATTTTTAGTGATCGTATGATTATAGGCAGTATCGGCTCGTAGGCGACTTTCCATTTCATTCTGAATGGCCTCAAAATAATCTTGCGGACCAGTGCGGCTATTATGATGGTAAGCCACGGGCGTTTTTAAATGGTACAGATAGTGGCAATGTGCATTCGTTGGATTAATGGTAATAATAGTCGGCGTCGGCAAATTCAAATCATCAAAGCGATATGCTGAACCAGGAATATCAAGGTCGAAACTAAGGTAACGTTTATACATTTGATTCAGACCGCAGTACGCAAACTGATCGACCTTTTCGCGCTTCCTAAATTTAATACCCTCGGCAAAATCATTGGTCGTCATGACTGCTTCATTGAGGTGAGAATAAAATTCTTCTAGTTGTTGGCTCATCCGTTCTTTTTGTTGTTGGTACTACCAACAAACAAAATTCGAAGGGACAAGTCAAGTCTATTTTCGACATAATCAGAAATATATTTCTGATCACTTTTCCGTAATTTCTAACCCTAATTTTTTTCGATTTTTAACTCACTTTTATGTAGAAAATGTTTTCGCCTACCGCTGGTGCGGTAGGCTTTTTTATACACGTGATGCATTGGTGCATGTCCGGGTCTTGCCATTGAAATCAAATTCGCATAAGTCGCCACCCAGCTCACAGTCACGGGCAAATTTTTCATAATCAATATATGCACGGACGGACTCAGGCACGTCGTTTAGGTAGCATTCGTCAAACAGGTTTACTGCTACATCCTTCAAACTTCCTTCCGACAAATTTACATCGTCAATTTTTTCCAACGAATCAACTAAGCTATAGCCCAAAATACTGCACAGATAAAATAAGGCTGTTTTTTCATAGTCGCTCAGGTCAAGCACGCTTTCAAACCATGTATGCAAATTGCCCTGATCAACTCCACAAGCTGTAAATAACTCACAATCGTCACCATCAATAAACTGAATTTCAAACTCTTCCACAGGATTGCCAAAGCGATCCAGCAAGTTTTCTGCTTTCTCGGTGTATGACTCCAAGCTGTAAAAGTAAAAACCGTTTGCATCACGGTTAAAAGGCTGTGCGAAGAGTGTGTTCATGATGTTCTCTGCTTTCGTATCGTTTTTAGGCTGGTTGAGCCTGAAGTTGATTTTGACCTGCTCTGTTTTTGCAGACTTCACAACTCGTTTATCTGCATCATTTTTGAGTCGTTTCGCCTGAGCCACGAATGGCATGGCTGGACAAGAAACAATGCAAGCAATTTGTCAAAATCGCAGTCGCAACGAAGAGAGAACCGATTGCAGAAAATCCCGAAGGGGTATGCTTGCTTTGATTCGCAGACATGCAAATCTTGGCGTTTTTAGCGAGACGAGGAAAAGGTGGTGCAGATAGATTGACGGGCAAAAGCAGAGATGTCGTGGAATTGGCTTTGAGGGCGTTGCCGTGGATTTTTATTTCGAAGATCTTTAGAAGTAATCTGAGCAATCTCAGGTAAGTTGGACATTAATTTTCAAAGCGGTGATATTCATTTTCAAGCAATTCAAGCTACTTCAAAAATTTTTGTAATTTCTATGATTATTTTGAATTGACGGGTGCAAAAAAACTTTTACTATCACTACGCAATGACGTAGTGCAGTGTACACTCATACAACATTCTTCTGGGCGAGATGGGGGTACATTGCACTAAACTCTGTTAAGCGTTGAGTGAAACAGGTAGTGAAAGGAGAAAGTTTTTCTCCTTCCTCAACATTTAAAACCTAACTAAAATTACTGAAAATTAGAGGGGCAAAGCTGCGATCCGTTGATTGATGGTTGCGTCGATTTCTCTCTTCCACGCTGGTGCCTCATGCGCGGGTCGTAATTCACCACAAAGATCAAGCAACTCACGTATCAGGCCGACTTCAACACGGCCTGTCGTAAACAGAGCTTCGAAGAAGGCTTTAAACTGCGAAAGTGTCACTGGAATAATATCCAATCGCATTTTGTCATCAGTCTTCGTAAACCAAACGCCAATTCGGAATGTCTCCGCAGTATTAGAGTCAATGCGATTTGCGATAAAAAGCCCATATACGGGTTTTCCAGATTGCTCGCTGTAATAAGTGACAAGATCGGCTACGTGACGACGCACAGGCTCTCCCTCAGCGGCCTCCTGTCGCGAATTATCTGTCAGTGTAACTTCAACTACAATCACAAAATCTTCAAACTCAAAAATCAAATCTGGACCATTACCAGGTGCGGTGCCAACAGGTAAAAAATCTTGGTCAATCTTAAAACGTCTTGCTTCATACGGCTTGTTCGTCAAGCTATTAATCGCAAGAAAAGCACGCCATAAAACCCACTCAAAATAGGCAGGAGCTTCGGCCTGCGGTACTTCGATATCTTCACCATTTGAGAGAGTTTTTTTTCCTTTTCTCGTAATGATAAGCTCCATATATGCAGCGATTTCTTCCCATTCCATCACTTGCTGAGCGGCATATTCTTCTTCGTTCCGTTCCGCCAAAATTCCCTCAATCTGATGACGAATGATCGCTATATCTGCCGGGGTTTCCGTTGACTTACCCGCTGCATTAAATGGAATTCCGCGCTTATTGAGTTGATGCAACAAATCATCCAGAACGACTAGCGCCGAATCTTTGTTGTCGGTCGGTAGTGCTGCACCGTTACACAAGGTAATGAAATATGAGCGGTCAGAATCGGGGATATTAGTATCCTGAATTAACTTTTCAATGAATACATGTTTCTCTGGAACGAATGAAAGGCCGCGTCCTTTGCTTTGTACAAGGCCTGTTGCCTTGAGATAGCGCAGATTAGTATCGGCATAGTCATTGAATGTTCCTGCTGCATATTTGTGTAATTCGGCAGCCGCCTCACGCTCTTGTCGGTCAAACTTTCGTTTATTAGACGAAACAAGCCGACGCGCCCGCAACTCCAGTACTTGCGCCACAATGTCAGGAAGCGTGTCATCGCCACTGGTAAGCTGCACGACGATTGCCATTTCAATAAAATTAAGACGACTTTCTCCCGTTTGCCTCTCCAGCTCCAACATGATGGACAGAGTATGCCGTAACGGTGAGAACACCGAAAAATCAAACTTTCGTTCCAGGGCGGAGGGGATGTAATGCGCAGCCAATGCACGCAAAAAGCACTCTTGCATCGCTGGGACGGTATCAGCGCGAATCAACCGCCAGCCATTTGGTGTAATCATGTCGATGGGGCCGACTTCACCTTGCGGAATACCAGAGGCGGGTGGTACTTCAGGGTAAAGAAAACCCAGCTTATTCAGTGCAGAACGCCATTTACGCCCTACGCTGTATGTGTCATCGTCGCCAAGTTCAACAATACCATGCTCGCCCAACAAGCGACGGAATGCACGTTCTTGCTCCTCTCCCCGCAAGTTTCCTTGAAGCGATGACGTTGATAGTGCGACTAAACCATCGCGCAATCTAAAAGGACTGCGAACGGTTGTATTACCAAGATGCCATGGTCTCATTGTGCATCCAAAAAAGTTAAAATCCTGGGTGTAAGAGAAATTCCATACTGAATCAACTGCTCCTTAAGATAGCCTTCGCTTACAATTACATCATCAAATTGCTCAGCATATTCGAGAGAAGTTTCTTGCCAAAATTCCTCAATCAAAGGCTCCATGACATTAATTATAAATTCCAATGTTAATTTGGGTAAATCAACATTGGGGACTGCGAAGTGCATTATCTTATTTCTTAGCGTTCCAAATTGTTTATATTCGTCCAACGATTTTATTCGGACTCCCACAGTCGCCCACAGCAAATTTGGTAAATCTTCATAGGTATAACTTTTCCCACTATCAAATAAATTTTGAATTCCTAATAAATCATCTTTTTGAGAAATATTTGGTATTTTAGAAAAAATCAGTAATGGGTGCTCTTCTGCAATTCTTGCTTTAATCAGAATTTCGGCACCTTGAGCCGCAAGCGTAACAGTTGACGCATGAGAAAACGGCTTACATATTTCGCTGAAAGTTGCATCATAGATTGCCCTACCTAAAAGGTTAAGTCCAAATTCTTTCATATGAGATGCAATTAATTTTGTGTCTGGGTGCATAAATTTGGCAACCTATCGAAATATATTTTTTGAATATTGTTTTTTACTATCGCCAACCTTGTTCGCTTGATTGTCAATGACATAGAACCTAACCCTTAACATCGTGCTTTTTATTGCAAAAAATAATCATACTATCAAGAAGTTATGGGGCGAAATTTCCCAACAAAGGTTTTGCACTATCGTGGCATTCAAAGTTAGCAAAGTCATGAGTCCACACATAGGCGATCGAGCGATCATTTGCCAAATAAGTCAGCAACCAATCGTCTTTTTTTGCGATGCCATGATTGGTTACTATGCAGAGCCGCGCCTTTGGTTCTTGATAAATGTAGCGGTATTCGTACAACTGTGAAATAGCTTTGCGTACCTGTGAAAGTAGATTATTTCCATGCGAATTAACAGATTTCATCTCGTAAAGAATGACATCACTATTCTCATCAGTGAACAGGTCAATATGGTTATTTGCGTAGGGCTCAAGGTCACGCGCAAATAGAAATGACGACTTTGCGTCGACAAGCTGCCAATGAATTAAATTGGCTCGCTCTCGTTTTTGAGCATCGACATCGAAGTGAATGACACCAGTGGACGATGCAGTTGGTACATGCGTCGGAGTAAATTTCAACTTGCGGCCAGTCAAACCTTGAGTAGGATTCACATATTTTTTGACGACGGTACCAATATACTTTTGTAATTGATTCGAACTGGCAGATTGTTGAAGTAAACCCGCATCACGCATGTAACTTATGAAAGTATGGAACCGTCTATCAGCCGTGCTTTGCGCTCCAGGATAAAATGACCTAAACCATTTCTTCAATTGTCTATCACTGGGCTTGTGTTTGTGGATGTAACGAAGTGCCTCATGAAATACAGGCGTATCGACCAAGCAACGGGCGAGAAAATCCATTCTGGCCGCATTGGTGGTAAGGCCTACGTATTCTTTACCGAGCGACGTTAACACGGCGTAATTGTGCTGGTTAAAAATCAAACCTAGAGCTTCGGCGGCCAGTCGATAGTAACGCCCTTGACGGCCACCAGAATTGAGGCCAATAAAGTTTTCAATTTCGGCATCGACCTGATGTCCGTTGAAAATGGCCGTTGCCACTTTACCGACTTGCTCCAATCGATCAGCTTGGGGAAAATTCGCTGTTGTTATCACTGTCGATAAAGTCACATGAAGGTCCGTTTCTTTGGTGATTTTCCCAGATATACTATTTTTATTTAAAATGAATTACTACTACAAGCGGTTAATCGAATTTATCATTCCCCCAGTTTTTTAGTATCCGACAAAAATATATTCTTGAACGTCGTTTTTGTTATCGCCAACCTTGCTCCCTTGGTTACCAATGGAGTACTTGTAATCAACTGGCACCACTTCGACGTGACTCTTATGCTTTGCCATAATGCTGACCATTTCATCCAGCGTCGGCTGACTATTCGATGAGTAAGACACCACAAGTACGCTTTCACGAAAATGCTTAAACAAAATATTAAAAGCTTCTGCAGCACCTTTACGTGAAGAAAACGGGGTCGGATACGACTTGAATTTCTTGGTGATCGTATGCTCCTGAATCTCAACGCCTTTCCAGTCGCGTGCCAAGCCTTCTACAAAATGATAACGGCGCACATATTCATTGTCGGACAGGGGCGAATAGTATGGCGGATCAATATAAACCAAGCCCGGCTCCGTTTTTTTCAACGTCATCGCGTCACCATTACGCGATTTGCACTCTTGACCGTTATCGAACACGGCGTTATTTACAGCATCCACTGCTTCTAGGAACTGAGCGCGGAACGTCATCGACAGGTCTTTACGTCCGTCATCATAGCGATGACCGACATAAGTAAATATGCCGCGAGGCCGCTTCTTGAAGCACGCACGTATCAACGCGGACATGGCAATGGCACGTTTGTATGGATTCTTGAGCGCCTTAATATTGGCACGAAGTACATCGATCAAGCGATTTTCTTCGTCTGTAAAATATAGTCCTTGGAATTTCTGTTCTACGAAATGATCAATCGCGATAGGAGGCTCTAGCAATGCCAACGCTTCTTCATTGGTGAGTGTGATGTCTTTGTTCTCCACCATCGCCTTGGTGAACGTGGCAGACATTGCCATATAATCATTGCTAATAACAGCCTTGCCGTGGGACTTCAACATATAGCTGACGACACCAGAACCAGAAAATAAATCGATGGCTGTATCAAATTCAAATTGCGAAGCAACTGCCCAAATTTCCGCCAGCAATTTATTTTTCGAACCCATGTAGCGGGTTGGTGGATACAGCGTGGCCTGTTGAGGTAAAGGAGATGGAACCAACCTTAGATCAAATCGAGGCTTAGGTAAAACATTAACAATAACATCCTCACCCGTACGTCCTTTACCATTACAGGAGATATAGCGTTTGGTTTGAATAACCTCGACATTGAATTTCGCGTATTGCTCGTGAACCAGCGGATGATTTGAGTTCGTCAGGATAACGTGACATCCCAACTGGTGAAGACGTTCGACTTCCTCAGCTAATTCAACATGATCCTCTTCGTAAAACTGTTCTTTCGTGTAGCGCTTGAAGTCGGCATACTCAGAAATCGGCAGATAAGGGGGGTCAAGAAAGATGAAATCACCGGCTTGTGCATTTTCTTGCAAAACAGTCTTGTAGTCGCCGCAAATGATCGTGGTATTACTCAACAAAACAGATGCTGCCTGCAATGCATCCTCGTCGATGATTTTGGGATTTTTGTAGCGACCGAACGGGACATTGAATTGCCCCGTCTTGTTGACGCGATACAAGCCATTAAAACAGGTTCTATTCAAAAATATGGTTCTGGCTGCTGCCTCGACATTGGATAACTTGGTTACGTCTAGTGCGCGAACAGCGTAAAACACATCTTCCGTGTTCTCATATTGGCGAAGTTGCGCAATCACACCGTCCACGTCTGTGGCAACGGTACGATAAAGATTAACCAATTCTGGATTGCTGTCTGCGATGATTCCATTTTCAGGACGCGCAGCAAAAAAAACAGCGCCACCGCCAAAAAAAGGCTCAATGTAGCGGCCATATTTTTTCGGCATCTTAGGGATGATTTCACCTAAAAGCTGCGTTTTGCCACCAGCCCATTTCAATAGCGGCTTCGCCAAAGTTAAATCCTGCGGACTCTCAAATAAGGAAACACGTCCCATGATTTCACCTTTAATAATTTTTCAAAACGACCAATTCAGAAGGAATTGACGAACGCATTGCGCCAAATACTGTACATAAACACAGTATTTGGCGCAATACTATCCAGAGTATTAAACCCTTAATTTGTTGTATTCACGGTCTCGACTAACTTCGACTCTAAATCTAAGTCAGTTTGCTTACTTCCACCAAATCGCCCTAACGCAGCACCGCCACGCGGCTTTTTGGGAGTAATTTCAATTCCTGCCAGAACTGCCCGAAAGTCAATTTTTCGTTCGCCCATCTCACCTAGAAGCGTTGATATGACTGCCAAATGTGAGGGAATCTCGCCACGTTTGGCGCAATTCGTTACTGACTTTTGGTTCATTTTCACCAATTCAGCAAATTCTCGAATATTCAGTCCAGCTTTACCTAGCTGACGACAAAATTCTTTATAGGTCATGCCTCGCATCATATAGTAAAAATACAGCACATACAATTATTCTCAAAAGAAATATTTTTATGTGCTTAAAACATAAAAATATGTTTAAGATACCAAAATAACACATTAATTAATGCCAATCCTCGATAACATAAATCAATGTGCAAATGAGATAGTGTTTCTTATTTGCTGCAAAAAACCGCAACATATATCGCCTGGACAACCTGCGCAATTAGACGGCTCAAATCTTCAATCGTGGAAGATGTCCCTGCTCCACACTACCTGTTCCGCTGTCATCTGATTTTTCAACCACATAGCTTTTAATCACATTGCTCTCGTTGGCAATCTTCAAAGCCGGTTTGCAATCACGGATGACCTCAAGGACAGCTTTACTTGGTTTATAACCAGTGATTTGTTCTAGTCGAAATGCACCTGATAAAATGGCTTCCAGAAATACTTGTGATTTGAATTCATCACTACCGGTTAGATGGAGTCCTTGCCAGCCTTTTTCTACCGCTAGTTTGATAGCAACCTTGATTTCTGCGTCAGTGCCATTCGCTATTTTTATTTGACTACCGTAGTCATAGACTTTGCCACCACCATTGAGATTGATTTGGAAGCATGTGCCGATTTCGGTTTCAATTTCGTCCACCCCAGTGCAATAGTCCGCAAATATCTCCAACAAGATCGGGATGTAGGTTCTCGCAAAAATCGCCTCACGGTATTTTTTACTGTTGTTGAAATCGGTTGGGTTTAAAAACAAGTGCTTAGATTTTTTTGCCTGAACAATTTCCTGCTGGATTGGATTCATTTCATCGTCCAATTTTAATGACGCGATTAATTGTTTACTTTTTTCGTTAATCATATTTTTCTCCTTGATTAGTGTGTTGAATTCCTTTCGTTTTGAGGAAATACCTCGCTTATTCATTGCGTTACAATTTGCACCGACATGCACGGTAGGTATTTGGTCTAGTCCTTGGTCTTGTAGACTACGATGATCTATGCGGGATTTACTGCTTGCAATGGATAGTCTCCTGTTGCAATGTTTAGCCCATTGCTCGCGCCATTCTTCTAATTGTTCCTTACTATTCCAAGCACGATTCTTTTGTCCGAATCCGTCATGAGTGATATTGATGTCACGAGTGGTCAACAAAATGTGAGCATGGGGATTGTTCTTTTTATTGTGGATGACAACATCCGCAACCATGCCTTTGCTGGTGAGCTGAGTATGCACAAATCGTTCAAGCAAAATAATCTGCTGTGACGGGCTTAACTCAATCGGTAAGGCAACCTCAATTTCACGTGCTATCTGCGCATCCTTTCTGCTTTCTGCCTGTTCTGCGGCATTCCAAAGCTGTTCACGGTCTTTCATCCATTGCGGTGCATTGGGTGGTGCAAAGATACGGCGATATGACACTTCTTTTTTGCGAGTGTAATCAAAGGTTTGAGCAGTACGGTTATCGTGAATTTGTTCACCAGCACGATATGCGGCGGCGGCTGTGGCACTTCTTCCTGTGGTGCGGGTAATGAGTTTGACACTCAAATGGTAAATCGCCATAGGTATTCTCCTGAACATTTTTGCATTCAGCTTTGAGCACACGTCGAGTAACGACGTATAAGTGCGCATTTCGCTGTTCTGCTGTTGACGTTTCTTTTTTGTTTGTTATTTATGTACTACAGGGTGAATTTGAAATGTCAACGCCAAAACAATAAAAACAGGAGATCAAAAAAATGAGTAAGCCTAATTTGAACAAATTACTTCAGCAAAAAGCTGAGCTCGAAGCTCGCATTCAGCAGACAAAAAATCGTGAGGCTATGGAGGAAAGGAAACGTGAAACCAGACGAAAGATTCTGGCAGGTACTTATGTGATGAAAATGTTTGAAGGTGACTTACAAAAACTCGGTAGAGAACTGATTGCGGCAGGAATGCTTGAACAAAGAGACTACGCCATATTTGGGGTGAATGATGCTACTAACAGCACTGATATTGATCGTCTGTCTTTGGTCTGATTAATCCCAGTTGAATTTGGAACACCAAAATCGTGATTTTTGGTCTGGACTTTTGCTATGCGACATAGACCAAAATTCAGTAATAATTTCGTGGAAGTGAGGCTACCGCTGGTGCGGTAGCCGATACCAATTTCTGAGTACTGGCATTTTAGAAAAATTGGCGTCAAAATATGGCATTAAGTGTTCCAAACAAGTGGAACACCTGTTGGTAGCGATTTTATGACTAACACCTATATAAATCAATGACTTAGGTGTTTTGGTAGCCATTCCGCCCCGGGCCACCAAGAATTAATCCTTCGAAATCAATTAGATAGCGAAGCGATTTAAAAAAGTGGTCTCCCTCGGGAGGCCATTTTTTTTGTCCGTCTGACGTTTTTTCTGACACTGGCAACGGTTATACCCCGCGCCAAGCTGCATGATGTCCGCGGCTCTTGACGATTGTAAAAATCCCTACAGCGCTTGACGCTATCGATGCCATATTCGTGAATAACTTTATTGAAGCGGCTCACCAAATTCTTGTCCCGGAACTCGACGACCGAGACGTTGATTGTTATGGGAATGGCGGGAAGGCCGTGGGCGATCCAAAGCTTGTGGCACGATTACCAGGCCTAAATCGATAAAGTGGGAGCGAATCCACTTCCGGTTTAAAACTCCTCCCAATCAGCGCTGCCTGCATTAAGCGAATGAGCATCCTTACGTTCGGCGGCAACTAAACGCGACCCGTTTTTGTTCATCTTTGATTTGCTTCGTAGCGCGATGATCTCGCTGGATTTTTCATTCCTGGGCTCAGGATTCGGCGCTGACATTTTAAATACGCCGACCAGCTGGAGGAGATTCTTTGCCTGATCTTGCATGCTTTGCGAAGCGGCTGCCGCTTCCTCTACTAGCGAGGCATTTTGCTGCGTGACTTCGTCCATTTGAGAAATTGCGACATTGATCTGGTCAATGCCGGAAGTCTGCTCTTGGCTTGCAGCAGTGATTTCTCCCATGATATCCGTCACTCGCTTGATGCTTTCGACGATTTCGTGCATCGTCGCGCCTGCCTGATCCACCAGCTTCGCCCCGCTATCCACTTTTTCCACGGAGTTGCTGATCAGTTCCTTGATTTCTTTTGCCGCTGCCGCTGACCGCTGAGCCAGGGAGCGCACTTCCGACGCCACCACAGCGAAGCCACGACCTTGTTCGCCGGCGCGGGCAGCTTCAACCGCCGCATTCAGTGCCAGGATGTTGGTTTGGAAGGCGATCCCGTCGATCACGGTAATGATGTCGACGATTTTTTTCGACGATTCATTAATGGAACCCATCGTCTCGACGACTTGCGAAACCACTGCGCCGCCTTTTACGGCGACTTCGGACGCCGACACCGCAAGACTATTGGCTTGACGTGCATTGTCGGCGTTTTGCTTGACTGTCGAAGTCAGCTCTTCCATGGAAGATGCCGTCTCCTCCAGCGACGATGCCTGTTGCTCGGTACGCGAGGACAAATCCAGACTTCCAGTCGCAATTTGCGACGAGGCGGTGGCGATCGTATCGGTGCCGCTTCGGACTTGCGAGACAATCTGGACTAGACTGTCATTCATGTTCTTTAGCGCTCTCATCAGTTTGCCGGTTTCGTCTGTGCCGGCCACCTCGATACGCGACGTCAAATCTCCCGAAGCAACCGTTTCCGCGACGCGGACGGCAGCATGGATCGGCCGTGTAATCGAGCGCGTCACGACCCATGCGAATACCGCGCCCACGGCGAGCGCCAAGCCCGCCATAACGACCATCCAGCGCAGAGCGCTTTCAAACTCCTCCGTTGCGGCAGCAACCTGCTTTTCGTTCGTGTTCTTTAGCAGCGCAACGTCTTCGGACAGAGCGTCCTGCCATTTGCCGGTCTTAGGAATCGACTCTTTCAAAATCAAGTCAACTGCCTCAGCGACTTTATGCGCACGCGCAAGTTCGGCAATTTTGGCGTTCACTGGACGGGCTATTTCTGCTGCCTCACGAATCTTGTCTCGTGTCGCTTTGCCTGCTTCGCTAGCCGGGATCTTGGTCAACTCTCCCCAGGCCTTCTCATATGTCTGCTCCGCGTCCAGGAATTTTCTGAATTGACGTTCCCTCTCCTCGTCATCGTTCAGCAAAGCGATAGTACGTACCACGCGAGCGGTTATGTGCACGGAGTCCGCCATCTGATGGAGCAATTCCATCTTGTACACATTCTTGCTCACGATGTCGTCCATGTTGCTTTTGACGTTCTTCATGCTCTTGATGCCCAACCCGGTCAAGGCCAGCATCAAAACTAATACCACGGCGAATCCCAGCGCCAAGCGGATTCCTATCTTCAAGTTGGACAAATTCATTTTGTGCTTTCAAGGGAAAAATGGGCGGACAACGGCATAATTATTATTAGCAATAGCGTTCTCGCCGATATCATTTAAGATACACATTTGAGAAAAATGATTTCTTTTCGTACAAACCTGATAGCATTTCTTACTGAAGATCAATCAATATCCCGAAGAGGACTTGAGAATTGGACCGCTTGCTAGACTTATTGCCTTACTTTGGCTTCAATGCCGTGACGTTCTTTAACGGCGACTTTTGCGGCGCGAACATGTTGGGGACAAGCGAGCATGGACAGCTCCATTTTGTCCGCTCCGGCGAGCTGGTAATGGAGCATGAGGAGCTCCCTGACCTGCATATCACCGAGCCCGCGCTGATACTGTATCCGCGCCCCATCAAGCATCGATTAACAGTCCCACCCGGATCGGTCGTGAATCTGATCTGTGCCGACATCCGATTCAACGATTTCAAACGCAATCCCTTTGCCTCCGCGCTCCCGGACATTTTGCACATTCACTTAAAGGACATACCGAGCCTTGAGCCAATTCTGAAAGCGTTGTTTTATGAGGGATCATCGGAACACCTCGGCAATGGGTTCGTCCTTGACCGCTTGTGCGACGTCGTGATGGTGCACATACTTCGCCATCTAAAGAAGCAGGACATACTACGGCCTGGAGCATTACTGGGTCTGCTTCACCCCAACCTGGCGGCAGCCATTCGAGCCATGCACGACAGCCCTGAAAAGCCCTGGAGGATGGATGATCTGGCGCGCTTAACCGGGATGTCGCGCACCAGCTTTATCAATCACTTCCGTGAAACCGTCGGCGTGCCACCAGCGGAGTACCTGCTGAATTGGCGCATGGGTGTCGCTGAAAAATATTTAAAAGAAAAGAAATCGATCAAAGCGACGGCTCTCGCCGTTGGCTACAGCAGCCAGCCCGCATTTAGCAAAGCATTCACTGCAAGATATAGCGTCTCGCCGGGGGAATGGCAAAAGCAGTTTCTCAACTGAGTATTGCTTTGAAACGGCGTGGCCTGGAATACGCTCAAGCCATAAGCTCTTAACCAAAGCGATATCCTGCTCCCTAAAACAGGAATTTTTGCGAAGCAATCCGTTTGTGGCCGATAGAGGCATCTACGCCGGTGCTGTAAAAGAGGGATCCATTTTTGCTTCCTCTGTCGTCGCAGCTTCGAACTTCAGAGACACAGTCAAGATTATTTTTCGAGGTGGTATTGGTAGGAACTGGCGAAAGCCTAATCTATCAAAATATGCCACTGACGAAGCCCTCCGGAGAGCTGCTGGACGATCCAATCCTTTCGTGAATGCGTAATGGCATTTGCTTTCAGCCGAGTAGAACCACGCAAGCCTTATATGTCAAGGGTTTCATCTAAAAAACAGGTTCTGCGCGAATGACTGAAGTTCAGCACACGTAAAAAGCGATCAGGAAATAGCGCTACCGGCGCTGGATGCGAAAACAAACGCATTGAGGCAGCCCGGCTGGCTCGGTGCTTCCTACCATAACGCCCGCCGTAAAAAAGGATACTCAGGCTTTCCTGATTTTCTCATGTTTTTATGTTTGATTTTTTGATTCGCCGGTTCAGCGCTTTCCTGAATAAATGCGGTTGATGTCACTGGCAAAATATTTTGCCAGGTTATTGCGCTTCAGTTTCAGGGTTGGTGTGATGAGTGTGTTTTCAATCGTCCAAGGTTCCAGTGAAAGAATGACGGCCTTCGGCTGGGCGTAAAACGGGAAACTTCTGGTCAGTTCACGCACACGCTTGAGCACCACATCAGTGACCTGCAACAGATGCAGATTGTCCGGATTGTTCGGATCAAGACTGAGCGCAGCCGACAGTTCGTGCCAGTAGCGCTGATTCAGAACCAGCGCACAGGCAATAAACTGGGCGTTGTCACCAAACGCATAGGCCTGCTCAAACACCGGATCGCTGGTGATGGCCAGTTCCAGATCGACCGGCGCAATTTTTTCACCGGTGGAAGTCACGATAATTTCTTTGACACGTCCCAGAATCCGCACCCTGTCATTGACAATGGCAGCCTGATCTCCGGTCCGCAGCCAGCCGTCAGCCATTGCTTTTGCAGTATCTTCTTCCCGCTTCCAGTAGCCGCGCATGACGTTCGGGCCACGCACCAGCAATTCCGAGTTTTCTCCGATTTTTACCTCCACTCCGGCTATGACGCGGCCGACAGTCGTGGGATCATTGTCGTCAGGCGCATTAAATGCCACGACCGGCGCAGTTTCGGTCATGCCGTAACCCTGCACGATAGGAATGCCGAGCCCGAGAAAACATTGTGAAATCGTAGCGGACAGCGCAGCGCCACCACTAACGGCCACCCGCAAACGGCCGCCAAACTGATTCCGGAGCTTGGTCGCCACCAGCGGCTCCAGCACTGTCCACAGCAACGCATCCGTCCAGGTCTGCAAGCCGTCTTTTTCTAACAGCCCCTGCTCCCGTGAAAACCGGCGCCAGCCAACGGCAATCGCAGAACGAAACAGCCACGACTGAAATGGCGATTGCGCCAGCTTGGTCTGGATCACGCTGTACACCCGTTCGTAAATGCGGGGAACAGAAATCAGAATAGTCGGACGGACAATCGCCATATCTTCCGGCAATTGCTTCACCGAACGCGAAAACGCGACACAGGCTCCGGCTGCCACCGGCAGGTAATAACCGGCGGTACGCTCAAAAGTATGCGAGAGTGGCAGGAATGACAGGAATACGTCGCTGACCAGCGGCGAAACCCGTTGCACCACGGCCTTTACATTCGACATGACATTTGTATGCGTCAGCATCACACCTTTTGGTTTACCCGTGGTGCCTGAGGTATAGACCAGCGCCGCGAGGTCATCCGGCTGCGGCAAACCGGCAGTGACCGGCACTGCGGCGACAGTGCCATGCGCCAGCCATTGCTCCAGACTATCCACCGGAATATGATCCGCCATATCGGCTCCATCGTTGACACCGGATGTTTTTTCCAGCACGACAACTTGCCGCAACGCAGGCATCGCGATGCCTGTGGCAGCCACCGCGGCCCACTGCTGATCCGTTGCGGCAATCAGGAAACTGGCCTCACTGTCCATGAGGATGTAGGCAATACTTTCCGGGTTATCCAGCGCATGCATCGGCACCGGCACGCAGGCCATGCGCAAAGCAGCCTGATCCATGCAGACGGCATGCAGGCCATTGGGCAGCAGGATAGCGATCCGTGTACCATGTGCAGGCTGTAGCGCCGACAAGGCCCGGACAAAACGCCCCACCTGCCGGTCTGTCTCCTGCCAGGAATAACTGATCCACCGACCGCTACTTTCATCAAACTGACGGTAAGCCTCCGCATCCGGCGTCTGGACAACCCGCCAGGTGAATAACTCCGGCAAAGTCTGCAATCCGGATAATGCGCTGACAGAAGTGAATGACATGGAATTGGACATGAGTAAAAGTGTCTGCAGTAAATAAGCGAAAGATTGATTGTTGGCTGATGCGATACCGGCAGCGTGCTGTACAAGGTTGCGCAGCCGGTGCAACATCAGACATCTTCAGATAACTGGCATTGTATGCCCTCTCCGGAATTCCGGATGAATCTGCGCAAGCAGAGTCAGCGGCAGCCGCCGTCACAACTTAGCTGACGCCAGCAAAATCCGCTGCAGTATAGAGACTGGGGAGCGCAAAGCAATAATCCGGGTCATTGACAAAAAATAGGTCATGTGACTAGTTAAGTAATAACCACACCTTTTAGCAGCTTTCCAACAAATGATGCTTATTTTTGCAATCCAGCCCATCAATTGGTAGGATGAGTTCTTTCTTGGCGAACTGTAAATTCGCACAGGCATTCCGGACTCAGCCTATAGCGGCGCTGTTTCCAACAGGAACTGTCTGGTAACCGCTACTTTTCTCTGGATTTATGCAAAACAGTCTGACGCGCAAACCTATCGAAATCAAAATTTCCACCGTCGTCGCTGTTGCAGTTCTGTTGCATGAAGCGTCCGTTTCTGTGCTGGAAACCGCCTTAAAGGAAATGACTGCCGGGTCACCTGATTTTTTTGATGATGAATTTGCCGTCATCGACGTTGAGGCGATTGCGGACACCCTGGTCGACTGGAATGCGCTGTTGCCCTTATTCCGGCAACATGGCCTGCATCCGGTCGCCGTGCGCCACGCCAGAGAGACCGATCATGCACTGATCCGTTCGCACGGCCTCAGTATTGACGTCGTCAGCAAGCCGCGGCTGGAAACAGAGTTGCGACCACCGGAAGCGCCGGCGCCAGTAGTTGCCGCGCCGGTTGAACCGCAAATCATCATCCGCAATAACCCTGCCATGGTCGTTGACACGCCGGTACGTGCGGGCCAGCGCATTTATGCGCGCGGAGCAGATCTGATCATTACGGCAGCGGTGAATAACGGTGCGGAAGTGATCGCCGATGGCAGTATCCATATCTACGCGCCTTTACGCGGGCGGGCGTTGGCAGGCGCCACCGGCAACACCGGAGCACGTATTTTTGCGCTGACCATGGAGCCGGAGCTGGTCTCCATTGCCGGAATTTACCGGACTTTTGAAAATGGCTTTCCGCCATTGCAGCCCAATCATCCTGTGCAGGTCCGGCTCAATGGTGACAGTATTGAAGTATCATCCCTCAAATCAGTGGCTTAGATCGTTAAAACTTTATTGGCTGAGCACCCCCGCTTCAGTTATTTCGGATTAAAAAGGAGTTATTTGTGGCAAGAATCATTGTTGTGACATCCGGCAAGGGCGGAGTGGGGAAAACCACTTCCAGCGCAAGTTTTGCATCAGGTCTGGCCATACGCGGTCATAAGACTGCCGTACTGGACTTTGACGTCGGCTTGCGTAATCTGGATCTGATCATGGGCTGCGAGCGGCGTGTTGTCTATGATCTGGTGAATGTCATCAGTGGTGAAGCCACGCTGAATCAGGCATTAATCAAAGACAAACACTGTGACAACCTGTTTATTTTGCCGGCATCGCAAACCCGCGATAAAGATGCACTGACCGAAGAAGGTGTTGAACGCGTGCTCAACGACCTGATTAAAATGGACTTTGAATACATTGTCTGTGACTCGCCGGCCGGTATTGAACGCGGTGCAGTGATGGCGCTGACCTTTGCCGATGAGGCGATTGTCGTGACCAATCCGGAAGTTTCATCGGTGCGCGACTCTGACCGGATTCTCGGCATTATCCAGGCCAAATCCAAACGCGCACAGGCTGGCGGCGAACCGGTCAAAGAACACTTACTGATTACCCGCTACTCCCCGAAACGGGTAGAAGCCGGTGAAATGCTGTCCTACACCGATGTGCAGGAAATTCTGCGCATTCCACTGATCGGCGTCATCCCTGAATCCGAAGCAGTGCTGCACGCATCCAATCAGGGTAACCCTGCCATTCATATGAAAGGCAGTGATGTATCTGAAGCTTATGAAGATGTCGTTTCACGCTTCCTCGGACAAGATGTCCCACTGCGTTTTATCAATTATGAAAAGCCAGGACTGCTGCAGCGCATTTTCGGAGGTAAATAAAATGGCTCTGCTTTCTTTTTTGTTTAACAGCAAACCCAAAACAGCCAGTACGGCCAAGGAACGCCTGCAAATTATCATCGCCCGCGAACGCACTGGCCGCGACGGCTATGATTTTCTGCCAGCCTTGCGGGAAGAACTGATTGCCGTCATTTCGAAATACACCAAAGTCAGCCCGGAAGATATCAAAGTCTCCCTCGATAAACAGGGTAACCTCGAAGTGCTGGATGTGAATGTGGTCTTGCCGGAACTGGAAATGCGCAATTAAAGGCATGCAGCGCCTGTTCAGCCTGCTGAACAGGCCGGCTGGATGCGGGTGACAGCTATCTGCATCCGGCGCAGCACGCTGTCGGCTAATGATGTAAAAAATGCTTCAGAAGCAGTTATTTTTTAAAATTGTTATTAAAAAAATTTTATTTGTCTGTAAAACAATGATTTGCGGAGTTACATTTACTCACAAATTTTATTTTTTTCAATTGCTTTCGATATAATGATAAGCAATCCTCCTCAATTGCCAGACACTAAGATAACAATCCATGAGAATTGCTGTACTTGACGACGATAACAACCTGCTGGAACTGGTCTGCACGATTTTGAATGCAGCAGGACATACCTGCCACCCATTCCTGAGCGGCAAGGAAATGTTGCATCAATTACGCCGTGAAAGTTACGACATGTTGATTCTGGACTGGCAAGTTCCTGATCTGAATGGCACCGAGATCCTGCATTGGGTGCGCGAAAAACTCTCGCCGACGTTGCCAGTCCTGTTCATGACCAGCCGTTCAGGAGAAGATGACATTGTTGCAGGACTGGCGGCAGGCGCGGATGACTACATGATCAAACCGATACGCCGCAGCGAACTGGTTGCCAGGGTGCAGGCGCTGTTGCGGCGCGCCTACCCAAGCCAGACGGCGTCCGAACATTTGCAATTCGGCATCTACAAGTTTGAAACACGCGCCGGGCGCGTCAGTGTCAATGATGTTCCGGTAGAAATGACCCAGAAAGAATTTGATCTGGCATTACTCCTGTTCAGAAATCTGGGGCGCCCTCTGTCACGCGCCTACATTCTGGAAGCGGTCTGGTCCAGAGATGTCGATATTCCATCCAGAACCATGGACACCCACATTTCCAGAGTCCGCAGTAAACTCGAACTGAGGCCGGAAAACGGATACCGACTGGCGCCGGTCTATAGCTATGGCTACCGGCTGGAACAAGTTACCGCAGAATAAACCATCCGGGTCAGCCATCTGACCCGGTTCTTTTTTATCAAGAGTCAATCATTATGCTATCCAACAATCGCTTCGTCTGGCGCAGTTTTACCCGTCATTGTTTGATAGCTGCACTGCTGACATTATCTTCTTCTGCCATGGCTGCCCACCCCACCGGCACACCGGGCAGCGTCGTGGCCACGCCGCCGGACATGACATATTTCGCACTGCAAGGCGATACCTTGTCCGGCATTTCCAAGCGCTTCACGGATAAGGCGATGAACTGGAAAGTGCTCAGCAAACGCAACAAAATCGCCGATGACCGTGCAATTCCTGTTGGCACAGCCATCCTGATCCCGCTGGAATTATTACCTGAAGAAGAAAGCCAGGCGCGCGTGGTGGCGTTGGCCGGTACACCGTCTTATCTGCCACTGAATGACAGTCAGGAAGTGACATTGACAATTGGCAGTATCGTGAAAGAAGGCGGAAAAATCATCACCGGCAAAAACGGCTTCCTGACGCTGACGTTACCGGACGAGTCGCGCATCTCCATCCCGTCCAACAGTCAGGTCAAAGTGAGTAAATTACGCCAGACCCGGTTCACTGCCAGCCCCAGAACCGAGCTTACGCTGCTGGAAGGAAAAGTCGAATCACGCGTCAGCAGTCTGATCAGTAATCATGGTCGTTTTGAAGTGCGCACGCCGCTGGCGATTGCCGGCGTGCGCGGAACCCATTTCCGGGTTGGTGTCAGCGATGCCAGCACCGGCAATGAAGTGCTGGAAGGCGGCGTGGCAGTTGACAGCGCTGCCGGCAAAAAAAATACCGGCCTGGTTCTGCCTGCAGGTAAGGGCAATATCATCGATACCCATGGCGTCGGCAAAGCGATTGATCTGCTGCCGGCACCGGTACTGGCAGCAGATTATTCCCTGCAAATCCGCCCGACCGTGCAATTCAGCGTTCAGCCAATGGCAACTGCTGCGGCTTACCGTGTCCAGATCAGCAAAGATCAGCAGGCACTCAATGTGCTGACCGAAAACCGCTTCAAAGAAAACCGGTTTAAGTTTGACGGTCTGCCAGACGGTCAGTATTTCATCCGCGCCACCGCCATTGACCGGCTGGGGCTGGAGGGGATGCCGATGCTGCAGGCATTCACCCTCAAGGCACGTCCTGAGCCGCCATTTTCCATTCAGCCAAAAAACAAGGTTCGTTCAGAAACTGCCGACTTCGTCTGGACGGAAGCGGCACAAGCTGATTTTTATCACCTGCAGATTGCCAGAGACAGCGAGTTCAACAATCTGGTGGCCGACCGGAACCAGATCAGGGAAGTTCAATTACCCGGCATACCGCTTCCGCTCGGTCAATATTTCTGGCGGGTGGCCACCGTCATCCAGAAAAATGGCATCACTGATCAGGGACCGTACAGCGATACGCAGGGATTTGTGGTTGCGCAGCCACAGGCACAAGCATCGATGGGCGATAGCGACGGCAAACAAATGTCGTTCAGCTGGAGTTCCGAACCTGGTCAGCACTTCCTGATTCAGATTGCCACCGATCCGGCCTTCCATACGCTGTACCTCACCAAAGAACTGGATCAGGCAGAACTGAAGATCCCGCGACCAGCAGCCGGTCAGTATTACCTGCGGGTTCGCGCCACCGATCCGGATGGCTATGTCGGCGCATTTTCCGCCACACAAAAAATCACTATCCTGCCGCAATGGACCAGTGGAACCGGCGAACCGGTCGTCAGCGGCGGACAGGTTGTCCGCCCCGGATTCTGATCGTTAAATCATGCAGGAGGATCAGCACTCACGGATGGAACATATCGCTTTTCGCGAATGGCTGATCCTGAGTTTCCTGCTTCTGTCACTCACTGCCAGCCTGATCATTTTCAGAAAACTGGAACATGCCGACATGATCCTGTATGACCGCTTCATGCAATGGAATATGCATGAAGCGCGGCAGGACATACTGGTGGTGGCGATTGACGATTACAGTCTCAATGAGCTAGGCAAATGGCCGTGGCCACGCCAGCGTCATGCGCAATTGCTGAAACAGTTGAACGCAGCAAACCCGGCAGCAATTGGTCTCGATATTCTGTTCACCGAAGAAGAACCGCAAGCGGCCACCGATCAGATCAGCGGCGATCAGTTGCTGGCCGATGCCATGACCCAGAGCAACCGGGTGATCTTGCCGCTGATACCGCAAAATACCGGAAAAGGGCTGGAAACCACCCGCCCTATTCCAATGCTCGCCAATGCGGCGCGGCAAATCAGCCATATTCATCTGGAACCGGATCAGGATGGCATTACACGCAGTGTCTTTTTGCGGGAGGGAATGTCGAATGAGTGGTGGCCGCATTTTGCGCTGGCCATGAAAGACGTCGCGCAAAACATACCGTCCGGCACCGAGCGTTACCTGCCGGGCCAGCGCCTGCCGCTGGCGTTGAGAAAATCGGATCATCTGTCTGGAGTCTGGCAGCGTGACTACCGGATGTACGTCCCTTTTTCCGGGGGCAGCGGTCATTTTCAGTCAGTTCCGTATGTGTCGGTTCTCAGAGGCGAAGTCCCCGACAGTTTTATCCGGAATAAATACATTCTGATCGGGCCGACTGCGCCGGGAATGACGGACTCTTACCCGACACCGGTTTCGGGCAATGATGGCACCACGCCGGGCATTGAAATCAATGCCAATATCCTTGCCAGCCTGCTGGATGAACGTGCCATCATTATGGCCACGCGCTGGCAAAGCATGTTGTATAACCTGGTCATTCCATTGCTCGGTTTAATCGCCTTGCAACGCCTGTCGCCCAGAAAAGCCCTGCTGGCAACCATGATTTTGCTGGCAAGCACCATGACCGGCAGTTTTCTCGCTATGCGTTACGCCAGCTACTGGCTGCCGCCGACAGGCGCCGTACTCGCGCTCGTAGTGGCTTATCCTTTGTGGAGCTGGCGCAGACTGGAAGCGGCGATCCGCTATCTGGGCGAGGAATTTATGGCACTCGACAAAGAACCGCATCTGATGCCTGAACTCAATATTCAGGATACCCCACGCCCGGTGCTCACCGATAAACTGGAGCAGCATATCAATGCCATGCGGATTGCCGCAGAACGGGTGCGCGATTTACGGCAATTCGTAAGTGACAGTCTGGCAAGTCTGCCGGACGCCACACTGGTCACGACCACGGATGGCAATGTTTTATTATCCAATCAGCCGGCGCTGATCTACTTCGCCAGCCTCGGTCTGCCGAAAGTCAACGACTCTCTGGTGCCTTACCTGTTTTCACGGATGAGCACACCACAAGTCAGTGACAATAACAACGACCCGGCTTTCAGCTGGTGGAATATTCTCGATCTGCAACATACCGCCAGCATGATGCAAGGTGTTGAGGTGCGCGATCCGTTAAACCATGATCTCCTGATCAAAAGTGCGCCCTGCTATAACGCTGAAAAAATACTGGTCGGCTGGATTATCAGCATCATCGACATCACGGCGATCCGTGCGGCGGAGCGCAGTCGGGACGAAACACTGCACTTCATTTCCCACGACATGCGCGCACCGCAGGCCTCCATTCTGGCGCTGCTGGAAATGCAGAAAGACAGTACCACGGCATTACCGCAGGATGAGCTGTTGTCCCGCATAGAAAAAGCATCGCGCATCACACTGGGTCTGGCCGATAATTTTGTGCAGCTGGCACGTGCCGAATCGCAGGACTACCGGTTTGAAACCATCGATTTCCGGGAAATACTGCTCGATGCCACGGAAGAAATGTGGTCACTTGCCAGAACCAAGAATATCCGGCTGGAAACCAGCATTCCACCGGGTGACTATCCGGTCCGGGCTGACCGTGCGCTGATGACCCGCGTACTGACGAACCTGCTGTCCAATGCCATCAAATACAGTCCCCGCGATACCTCGGTTCAATGCAGTCTGACGCTGGAACAACGCCTGGCAGATGCCACCGTGATCTGCAGCATCGCTGATCACGGATACGGTATTCCCCGTTCAGAGCAAAATAAATTGTTCCAGCGGTTCCAGCGTTTTAAAAATGCGGATCAGCCACGGCAAGACGGCGTCGGACTCGGTATGGTTTTTATCAAAGCGGTACTGGACCGGCACCACGCTCAGATCGATTTCACCAGCGTACCGAACGAAGGCAGCACCTTCAATGTCAAATTACCATCAACTCATCTTTGAGCTGGATCAAGCCTGTAACTACCGGAATGAATAGCTGCAACGCGCTATAATGACAACCTGTCTCCTCGCCCTTTCCAAGCATGCAACTGACTGCCGTTGGCCTTAATCATACGACTGCGCCGCTCTCGCTGCGGGAGAAGGTCGCCTTCTCGCCTGAACAGATTGGTCAGGCAGTAGTTGCGGCACGTACCTGGTTCGGGCAACGCACTGCCGAAACAGGGACATCGCCAGTCCAGGGTAATGAGGCCGCCATTTTATCGACCTGCAACCGCACGGAACTGTATGCCGCCTGTGCTGCAGCCAATCCGGTTGATGCCACAGCGCATTTTCTGGCTGATTTCCATCAGTTACCGTATTCAGAGCTCCGGCCCCACCTGTACACCCTGCCACAGGATAATGCTGTTCGTCATGCCTTTCGCGTTGCCTCCGGACTCGATTCGATGGTACTGGGTGAACCCCAGATTCTGGGCCAGATGAAGGATGCGGTGCGTCAGGCGGAAGCTGCGGGTGGACTGGGTACCTATCTGCATCAGATGTTTCAGCGCACATTTTCCGTCGCCAAGGAAGTCCGCAGCACCACGGAAATCGGCGCGCACAGCGTCTCGATGGCGGCCGCGGCGGTACGTCTGTCGCAACGCATTTTCGACAAGATTGCCGATCAGCATGTGCTGTTCATCGGCGCCGGTGAAATGATTGAACTCTGCGCTACGCATTTTGCGGCGCAAAATCCAAAATCGCTGACGATTGCCAACCGTACGCTGGAACGCGGCGAGGCACTGGCACACCGCTTTAACGGTAAGGCGATCCGCCTGGCGGATCTGCCGTCGCAACTGGCACAATTTGACATCATCGTTTCCTGCACCGCCTCCTCTCTGCCGATCATCGGCCTGGGTCTGGTGGAACGCGTCGTCAAGGCGCGCCGGCATCGTCCGGTATTCATGGTGGATCTGGCGGTGCCGCGCGATATTGAACCGGAAGTCGCCAAGCTCGATGATGTTTTCCTGTATACCGTCGATGATCTCGGCAGCGTGGTGCAGACCGGCATAGAGAGCCGCCAGGCCGCCGTGGCACAGGCCGAAGCCATCATCGAAACCCGGGTACAGTCCTTCATGCACTGGGTTGATGGCAGGATTGTCGTGCCGGTTATTCAGGATCTGCATGAAAGCAGCGAACAGCTGCGCCTGATGGAGCTGGAACGCGCCCGCAAAATGCTGGCACGCGGCGATGATATCGACAGTGTGCTGGAAGCCTTATCCAAAGGTATTACCGCCAAATTCCTGCATGGCCCGCAACAGGCGCTGCATCAGGCCAGTGGCGACGAACGTGCGCGGCTGGCACATCTGCTGCCCCAATTGTTCCGCACCAAGCGTTAGCGCTTTTTCCTTTTTCTGCCGCCTGTGACGGCATCCCAGGGGCGTTCCGCCATCTTCGTTTTCCAGTTTTTCTTCGATTCAAAATTTATGAAACCATCAATGCTTTCCAAGCTGGATCAGCTCGCCGAGCGCCTTGACGAAGTGAATCAGCTACTGATTCAGGAAGGCGCCACCAACGATATGGACAGTTATCGCAAGCTCAATCGAGAACATGCCGAGCTGGAACCGCTGGTCGCCTTATATCAGCGCTATCAGCAGGCGCAAAACGATATCCATGATGCACAGGAAATGCTGAACGATCCTGACATGAAAGCCATGGCACAGGAAGAAATCGAAACCGGTAAACAAACCATGCTTGATCTGGAAAGCGATTTGCAGAAAATGCTGCTGCCCAAAGACCCGAACGATGAGCGCAACATCCTGCTGGAAATCCGTGCCGGTACTGGCGGCGATGAAGCCGCGTTGTTCGCTGGAGATCTGCTGCGCATGTACACCCGCTTTGCCGAACGCAACCGCTGGCAAGTGGAAATGATGTCCGAGTCGGCCTCCGAACTGGGCGGCTAT
Organism: Cognatundibacterium oligocarboniphilum; assembly: GCF_013377855.1. GTDB lineage: Bacteria > Pseudomonadota > Gammaproteobacteria > Burkholderiales > Burkholderiaceae_D > Undibacterium > Undibacterium oligocarboniphilum. The sequence goes on from NZ_JABXYJ010000001.1 coordinate 45,131, forward strand.
AAAGAAGTTATCGTACGCATTGCCGGATTCGGTGCCTATTCCAGACTGAAATTCGAATCTGGTGGACATCGCGTGCAGCGGGTTCCGGCCACCGAAACCCAGGGCCGGATTCACACCTCCGCCTGTACCGTTGCCGTGATGCCGGAAGCCGACGAACTGGCCGATGTCGTGATTAACAATGCCGATCTGCGCATCGATACTTTCCGCGCTTCCGGTGCCGGAGGCCAGCACATCAACAAAACCGATTCTGCCGTACGGATTACCCACCTGCCGACCGGTATCGTGGTCGAATGCCAGGATGGCCGCAGTCAGCATCAGAACAAGGCGCAGGCGATGCGGGTACTGGCCACCCGCATCATGGACGGACAATTACGCGAGAAGCAGGCCAAAGAAGCCGCGACCCGCAAAAGTCTGATCGGTTCCGGCGACCGCAGCGAACGCATCCGCACCTACAACTATCCGCAAGGACGAATGACCGATCACCGGATCAATCTGACGCTGTACAAACTCGACTTCATCATGGACGGTGATCTGGAAGAACTGACCAGCGCCCTGATCGCCGAACATCAGGCCGAATTGCTGGCGGAACTTGGCGACGAATAAACCATCCAATCAGGAGTGCCACGCTGACAGCCCATGCGCAAGTAAGCACAAAAGCGTGTAAGCTGGCATCCGCCTTTATTTTACGGACTCATTTCCCATGCCCGCTTTTCGTCCTGCTTTAATCGCCGTTTCCGTCATTTGCCTGACCTTGCTGGGTGTTGCACTGTATCTGCAAATTGTGGAGCTGATGCTGCCATGCCCTCTGTGCGTGCTGCAACGTTATGCATTTCTCTGCATCGCCCTGTTCAGCCTGATTGCGGCCTTCTTACCGCCGGCGCAGCGCCGCTATGGCATCGGCCTGGCTGCGCTGTCTGCGCTGACCGGTATAGGAATCGCGGGCAAGCATTTATATGTGCTGTCCAATCCGACGCTGTCCTGCGGTATCGATCCGCTGGAAACCGGTCTGAACAAGATATTTCTATCCGAATGGTTCCCGATCATTTTCCGCGCTGACGGTCTGTGCGAAACACCTTACCCCCCGATTCTCGGTTTATCGATTCCCGCCTGGGCCATGATCTGGTTCGTGATTTTCAGCGTGGTACTCGGCATCCTGTTTTTCTCCCGCACACGGACCAGCATTTTCGGAGAGTACCACTGATGTCAGAAACATCGTGGAGCATTGCGCAATGTGAACAGGGTTCTCCGTTGGACAAAACCGATACCCGCATACTGCTCATGCACGTGACCGGTTTCAGCAGGATACAGCTGATCACCCAATCGGCTTACGAACTCACTACCGCGCAACAGCAGCAATTTCAGGTATTGCTGCAACGCCGTGCTGCAGGAGAGCCGATTGCCTACCTGACTGGCGAACGTGAATTTTTCGGCCTGTCGTTTCAGACTTCCCCGGCGGTGCTGATTCCGCGTCCGGATACTGAGTTGCTGGTTGAGCTTGCACTGAACTATGCACCGACCGGCTCCGCCTTGCTGGATCTCGGAACCGGCTCCGGCGCGATTGCGATTGCAATTGCGCATCAGCGTGCGGATCTGCAGGTCACCGCTGCCGATATCAGCACCGCAGCGCTGGCGGTAGCACAGTCCAATGCAGAACGATTATTGCCGCCACACACATTACGGCTGCTGCACAGCAACTGGTATCAGGCACTGGGAACAGAACGCTATGCCACGATCGTCAGCAATCCGCCTTACATTGTCAAAGACGATCCGCATCTGTCGCAGGGTGATTTGCGCTTTGAACCTCTGAACGCACTGACCGATCATGGTGATGGTCTCAATGCATACCGCCACCTCATCAGCCAGGCAAACGCCCATTTGCTGCCGCAAGGCTGGTTGCTGCTGGAACATGGCTACGATCAGGCGGAAGCTGTGCGCACCTTGCTGGAGCAGCATTATTTCTCGGGAATCCAGAGCTGGCGCGACCTGGCGGGCATTGAACGGGTATCTGGCGGGCAGTTGATCTGAACATTTTTCGACAGGAGCAGTCATGTACATCTCCACTGATCCATCGGCACTGAATATCAGCCTGATCCATACGTTTCTTTCGGAATCATCTCCCTGGGCAACAGGCATTCCGCTGGAAACCGTCCAGCGCTCAATCGCCCATTCACTTTGTTTCGGCGGTTATCTGGATGGGCATCAGATCGCCTTTGCCCGGGTAGTGACCGACAAAGCGACTTTCGCCTATCTGATGGATGTCTTTGTGCTGCCGGCATTTCGCGGTTGCGGCTATAGCCGGCAGCTAATGGAAGCAATACAACAACATCCCGATCTGCAGCAGATACGCCGTTTCATTCTGGTCAGCAGCACAGCGCGCGGCCTGTATGAAAAATTTGGCTTCAAACCGTCGGAAAAACCTGAAACCTTCATGGAAATCAATCGCCCCGGCATGTATCGGTCAGGCTGATTGTCTTCATCATCCGGTCACAGTCGGCTTTTACACTGGGTATTTTCAGCATAGCTCACAGGAGATACTATGACCGGTCCGTCTTTCCCTCCACGTCGTCGCTTTTTGCGCCAGCTCGGCGCTGGTACCGGTGTCGTGATCGGCACCTCCCCACTATTGCATGCCCTGGCCGACAATACGGCTCCGGCCGTCATCACGGCGGATCGCCTGCGTCCGCAGTTGCCGTGCGGTGTCATGAGTGGCGATGTCACGCTCGACAAAGCCATCGTCTGGAGCAAAGCTGATCGCCCGTCGAAAATGTGGGTTGAGTATGCTAATAATCCGGAATGGAAAAACCCGCAGCACATGCAGGCCGTGCTGGCATTGCCTTCGAATGATTACACCGCGCGCGTTGACCTGGGTGGCCTGCCAACCGGCCAGCGCACTTATTATCGTGTCCGCTTTGAAGACCTGACACATCCGGGCAGCTTCAGCGAAACCCTGAGCGGCAGCCTGATGGTTCCCGGTGGCAGCCGCAAGAATATCCGTTTCGCATTTTCCGGCGACGAAGCCGGACAGGGGTTCGGCATCAACGAGGCCTTCGGCGGCTACCGCGTGTACGAAAGCATGCGCCGCTTCCAGCCCGATTTCTTCATCCATTCCGGTGATCAGATATATGCCGACGGCCCGATTCCGGCAGAAATCCGGCTCAGCAACGGCGATATCTGGAAAAACATCGTCACCCCGGCCAAATCCAAAGTGGCCGAAACCCTGGACGATTATCGCGGTAATTTCGCCTACAACTTCCTCGATGCCAACAAGCGCCGCTTCGCTGCAGAAGTGCCTTTCCTGGTGCAGTGGGACGACCATGAAGTGCGCAACAACTGGTATCCCGATCAGCAAATCGGCGCGGCGGAAAAACGCTACCAGCAACGCGATCTGAATACGCTGGCCAAGCATTCGCGTCGCGCGATGTTTGAATACAACCCCTTCCGTATCGATGCGAGTGACCCGGATCGCATCTACCGGCAGTTTTCCTACGGCCCGCTGCTGGAAGTGTTCATGCTGGACGAACGCAGCTACCGCGGTAAAAATTCACCAAACCTGCAGACCGATATCAATCAGGATTCCGCCTTCCTCGGCAAAGCGCAGCTGCAATGGATTAAACAAGGGCTGCTGAAATCGCGTTCCACCTGGAAAGTGATCGCCAGCGATATGCCGATCTCGCTGGTGGTTCCCGATCTGAATCCCGATGTGCCGAAAGGAACGTTCGAAGCCTGGGCCAACGGCGATCACGGCAAACCGCTCGGACGCGAACTGGAAATTGCCGATCTGCTCGGCTTCATCAAAAAGCACAACATCAAGAACGTGGTGTGGGTCACAGCCGATGTGCACTACGCTGCTGCCACTTACTACATGCCGGAAAAAGCGCAGTTCACCGATTTCAAACCATTCTGGGAATTCATCGGCGGCCCGATCAACGCCGGCACCTTCGGTCCGAATGAGGTGGACAAAACGTTCGGCCCCGATGTGCGTTACGTCAGCGTTCCGGCCGATTCCAAGCAGAATCGTCCGCCGACGGATCTGCTGCAATTCTTCGGCATCGCCGAAATCGATGCGCATACCAAGGCTATGAAGGTATCGCTACACGATATCGACGGTAAGGAATTATATAAAGTCGATATTCATCCCGAGGCCTGAGTCATTCAATAGCGCGGAGCAGACATGTCAGTCGGTGGCGACACCGGTAAGCATGTCGGGAACAACACAGGAAATCATCCAGGTAAACCCGAAAAAAAAAAAAAAAAAAAGCCAGTCTTGCGACTGGCTTTTTATATGGCGAACAAAACCGCCCGATGACTTACCCGGTATCCGTTGTACGGATCAGCGATACACGGTGACCGGTTCAGGCTGAGGCGTCACCACCGGCTGGGCATTGCCGTTACCATTGACCGGGCGAGCGTTTGCACCGCGCGGCAAGCCGAACTGCACCATCAGTTCGTTATAGGCATTGTCCGCCAGGCTGCGGGAAGTCTCTTGCATGACCTTGCCGCGGTTGAATGCTACGCGGTCGCCAGGACGGCTCAGTATCTTGGTATCGACGCCGGAACCGCTGGCACTGAAAGCGGCTTTCACTTCATAGGTCTTGGTGTTGATCAGGCTGAAATCGGCCACCAGATCGAGCGACAGGTTGGCCGTCAGCGTATTGCTGTAAGGGACCTGATTGCTTTCCTGACGGAACTGAATGCTGCTGACCGTGCCGAACAGGACATAGTCGGCGCCGGGATACATGCCTTGCTTGATGCGACCGATGATGTCGTAAATTTTTTCCATCGGTTTGCCCACATAAGGGCGTGCCTGCACCAGATGCACCGCGCCACCTTTGAGCAAGGCGCCTTTGAGATCGGACGTGTAGGTTTTCAGCTCGCCGCGATCGATATAGGTGTAGTAGCCTTCGGCTTCAAAATAATTGCTTTCGCTTTTAGCGTTAACGTTACCACGCTGGGAATAGCTGTGGTCGGTTTCGCGTTCGCTGTAGCTGCCTTTGACGCTACTCTTGCTGGATGCGGAAACGACGCGGAAATATTCGCTGACTTTTTCTTCATAAGTCAGGTCGGTCACCGCAATTTTCGGCTCAGCAGCGTATGCGCTGAAGCTGGCCAGGCTACAGGCCAGCACCGTAATCATTTTTTTTACATTCAACATCGTGCTTCCTTTGCCGGAAAATTATTTTTTGGATGTCTTGCGAATTTCTTTTTCATCCTGCCATTCAATCGAACCTTCTTCGATGTCATACAGTTTTAGTGTCATCTTGTAGAACACATCTTTGGTAGTTGCGCTCTGTTTAACGATGGAGACGATTTCACCTTCCAGCGAGTACTTGGCCGCAGTCATATTGCCGATTTTAGCTTTACCCTGTGCTTTATACAGGCCACTCTGGTTCTGGCGCTGCAGCTCGTCCACACCTTGCTGCATCTCGTCAGCACTGCGGGTGAATTTCACTTTTTTACTTTTCACCAGTGCAGTCTGAATACTGTTCATGATCGATTTGGTATCGATGTATTCACTGGTCTTGTTGCGGACACCGGCCAGTGTCAGGGTTGGACGATTGGCGAGTACCGGATCTTCCAGCAAGGAGCCGACCATTTTTTCTGCAATCATCTGCAGATCAGTCGACCCGAATTCATTAGTAACGGTTTCTACCGCTTTGTTGTCACCATAGCTGACCTGGCGTGCGAGACTGACAGTCGGTTGTGACAATTTCGTCTGACATGCTGTCAGCGAAATACCGGCTAATGCCAGCAAACAAATCATTTTGGAAAATGTTGCGATCGATTTCATAAATTATTCCTTAATATCATTCCGGGATCAGGTATCAGCGTGGTTCAGCACTTATTTCAATTTTGAAGTCATTGGCTTGCGGACCATAAGCCGTGCCTTTGATCAGCTGACTCTGACGTCCAAGTATCATCAACGGTTTCCAGACTTCGCCATCACCAACCTGCATGCCGGCGGCATCAGTCCAGCGGAAACGGTAATACACACGCACATCTTTGTCGGTCAGATTCTGCATTTCTGCCTGTACCACCATGACATCATTACGACGCTGAGAGCGCAGATCAACCACCTGTACGCCCTCCAGCGTACCGCGTACCATCAGCTTGGCCGCTATGCCCGCTGAAGACGCATTCGGAATATCGTTAGCAGCCTGAGCTGAAGTAATCCAGCAAGCAGCGAATAAAGCGCTGGCTGCGAATAAACGAGCATTTTTCATTGTTCAGTCCTTTGGGTAGCGATTAATTGGTATTTGCGGCCCCTGCAACACCGGCAGCAGCAGTAGTACCAGACTGGGCTGTGGGTTTTGCAGTTTTTGCAGCCTTTGCCGATTTGGCGGGATTTTTCTTTGATGCCGATTTGCTGTCCTGTACTGCTGTTGCAGCTTTGTCTTCGAGCTGAGCTATGGGTGTCACTGTGCCAAATTTGGCCAAGTCGCCCAGATAGGTTTTATTCTGATACAGACGCACCGGAACCACCATGTAGCGACCATCGATCGTGATCTTGTTAATTTCACCCGGACGTCCGGTGAAGTTCACGTCATAGTCACCCGGTGGCAGAAATGTACGTGCCACGAATACGCGCTCAGGCAGACTACGCCACATGCGGTCATCAGCATCGCTCTCCGTCGCCGCCACTGCGATATTGGCGGCCAGTCCGGCTAAAGCGCCGAAATTCTTGTTGATCTGATCCTGTGCAACACCCTTAACCGCAGCGCGAATCGCAGCCCGAGTGTAAATTCCCGGTAATTCATCTTTCAAGGCACGGCGAGCCATCACGTTAAAATCAGTAATCAATGCTGTCGGCAGATTCTGGTTACCAACCTGAATGATATTGATCTGCGGTGCATCCTTATCCGGATAAATGACAGGGAAGGCCAGCGACATGGTAATCAGTCCGCGCCCGGTCGGAATCGGCAGGGTCAGCTTTTTCGATTGACGCGCAGGTGAATTACCGGCTTCGACCACAAACAGCACATCGGTCACGCCTTTCTTGCGGCGGAAACTGGTACGCCGATCCAGACCTTTCAGGCCTTCTTCCAGTACCGGTAATTCAGGACGCAATTCTATTGCTTTGCGATACCCTGGCGCGGCCAGACCAGGCTCGTTAAGCGCTTCGTACACAAAGCCGGACAGATAGTGGCTGAGCGCATTCTGGTAACCGTTTTTCAGCTTCAGTACTTCCGGATCATTCAGAGTTTCAACCGGATAGCCATTCAATTCTTTATTGCCAGAGCTGACACCCTTGGCTTTGGCTTCTTCTTCCGCCGCGACGGTTTCTTTGGAGCGGAATTCCGCAATCACCGCTTCACGTTCATGGGTACGCTTGATGTCGACGCGAGCCGTATCCAGGTCACCCAGATTGATACGGTTCATCGCCATACGGATAGTCAACATTACTTTTTCATAATCCTGGCCTTCGTAATCGCGACTGGCATCGCCCATCAGGGTAGCGCCTATCTGTGCCATCAGCTTTTGAGGATTACTCTTGGCATTTTCTTCCCATTCTTTGACTTTTGTATCGGCAACATTCAAGGCATTCAGGCTGTCCTGATAACGCTTACCAATGCGCATCAACTCGCCTTTTTCCAGATTCAGCAGCAAGTCATTTTCATTTTTTCCCTGCGTCTGCGCTTCAACTTGCTGAATCGCTTCTTCGATCTGGCCTGTTTTCACAACAGCCAAAGAGTTGGCAACCTTACTGTCATGGGTAGGTGTGGTAACGCAGCCCGTGAGCACAAGTGCTGCCACCAGCGGAGTCAATGCAAAAATAGAAATGCGCATAGGTATCCTGGAGAAATAGGAAAAAGTAAGAAACGTTCTGTAGAAAAAGATTAATTGCGTGACATGAGCATGCGATTATAATTAAAGCATTACTTTTTTTCATTATAAAAAAACCACATTATTCGCAAAATTGTAACTATTTTTGAATTAATTAAGCGATCTCAAGTTTTACTCTTCATCTTTTATGCAGCATTACGGCATCGTCTTAAGGTGATCACCAGTCAAGACAAGGTTCCTGTTGCGTATAACCTGCCAGCCACCGGTCAAGCTGCCACATGAAATCCGGCAGATATCGCTGATCCTGGCTACGCAAACCGTGGTCTGCTTCATGAAAAACACAATTCCGCCATTGTCCGGGGGCAGGTCTAAGCATTTGCTGTAACTTCTGTCGAGCATCGTTAGGAATCAGGGGGTCAGCGTCGCCAAATGCCCACAAGACGGGGCCTTTCCACATGCGCAGGTTCTCCAGATGATTTATTGACTGGATTTCTGCCCAATAACGCCAGCTACGACCATGTATCAAGCTGCGGTCAGGGTTTTCGGGCATTGTCGCCAATGCTGCCTGCAATTGTTCCCATCCTGCATGCATATGTGGATACGACTGTGCCAGTGCCTGATAAGTCCCCATTGCGCTGTCGCCACTATGAGCAAGCAAAACCAGATGGGTGACAGAAGGAATCGATAGCGCCAGCACCGGTGCCAACTCTGCACCTTCTGAAATTCCCATCAGTATCACTCGTGGTGGCATTACGTGATTTTCGGCAAGCTGAAAACGGATGAACTCCAGCTGATCCGCTTGCCAGCGACTGAAATGATCATCCCGCACAAAATCTTCACTGCAGCTGGCACCATCATCCTGTGCTGCAACATGCCGTTTCTGTAACAACCAAATCCGGCTGCGACCAGATTCACCGTCCAGTCCGCGAAAATAATCCAGCAAATAGCGTCCCATACTCGCACAGCCTGAGCCTCCTACTACAAAGAACCAGTTTTCCCGCTGTGCATTCACATGTTCCTGTTGCACCACATCGGAATGTGCCTGTGACAGTAAGGTCGGATTCATCGTGGTCTGCGCCTGCTTTTCCAGATAAAAATAGACCGAATCAGTCCCATCGGCAAAATGGAAACGCAAACTGTCTCCGGCTTGTGCCATACAAACCGGCATCACGCCACAAACTAATAAACCGAAACAACGATGCAGGCAACGTATATAGAAGGCGGATAAATTGAACATCAATCCCGGAAACTCCCGTTCAGTTAACACAAAATGGACATGCAGACGATCCCCAATCCATCAGCATTTTGAAAAGACGATATCCGCCGCACAGACTTGGGGACGGGGCGAATACTTTCTGTCCTCCCGTTATCACCGGCAAACTGGAATGCAGTGCCAATATTGCATGTACGATAATGCGCAGAGGTTCTACCCCCTGCCAGTCTGGCTGTCAAGACTGGCGCAAAGTCCCAAATTGCGTATCATCAGCGCCTTCATTGCTTTTTTATGTCTGGATTCTGAATTTATGCTGCCTTCGATTGAACAAAGACTTGCCGTAGAACTCGCCGCCAAACCGGTACAGGTAGCGGCGGCTGTCGCCCTGCTGGATGAAGGCGCGACCGTGCCATTCATCGCCCGTTACCGTAAAGAAGTGACCGGCGGCCTCGATGACACGCAATTACGTCTGCTCGAAGAACGTCTGCGTTATCTGCGCGAACTCGAAGACCGCCGTGCTGCGATCATCGCCTCGATTGATGAACAAGGTAAGATGACACCGGCATTGCTTGATGCGATTACCCACGCCGAAGACAAAACCCGTCTCGAAGATTTGTATTTACCGTACAAACCGAAACGCCGCACCAAAGCGCAGATCGCCGTCGAAGCAGGTTTGCTGCCACTGGCCGATGCCTTGCTGGCCGATCCGATGCTGACGCCGGAAACCGAAGCGGCTCAATATCTGAAACCCGCCTTCAGCACCGACAACGGCGACAACCCCGGCGTGCCCGATACCAAGGCCGCACTCGATGGCGCGCGTCAGATTCTGATGGAACGCTTTGCCGAAGATGCGAGCCTGTTGCAAGCGCTGCGCGAATATCTGAACGACCACGGCATCGTCGAATCCAAAGTCGTGGCAGGCAAAGAAGATGCTGGCGAAAAATTTGCTGATTATTTCGATTACTCAGAGACCCTGGGCACGATTCCATCGCATCGCGCGCTGGCCTTGTTCCGTGGTCGCCGCGAAGAAATGCTGACCGTCACTTTGCGCCTCGACAGCGAAGAAGAAAAGCCAAAATGGGATGCGCCGCTGAACCCGTGTGAGAGCCGCATCGCCGCACGTTTTGGCGTCAGTCAGAAAGACCGCCCGGCCGATCAATGGCTGGCCGACACCGTGCGCTGGGCATGGCGCGTCAAAGTGTTCATGCATCTGGAAACCGAACTCATGGGCAAGCTGCGTGAACATGCGGAAATTGAGGCAATCAATGTTTTTGCCCGTAATCTGAAAGACTTATTACTGGCAGCGCCAGCCGGGCCGCGCGCCACCATGGGTCTAGATCCAGGCTTGCGTACCGGCGTGAAGGTGGCGATTGTCGATGCGACTGGCAAGGTGATGGAACACGCCACAATTTACCCGCATCAGCCACGTAATGACTGGGACGGTTCGCTGCATACGCTGGCCAAGCTCGCTGAAAAATATCAGGTATCGTTAATCTCGATTGGTAACGGCACCGCCTCGCGCGAAACCGACAAACTGGCGCAGGATTTAATCAAACTCAAACCAGAACTCAAGCTGACCAAAATCGTCGTCTCCGAAGCCGGTGCATCGGTATATTCCGCGTCTGAATTCGCGTCCAAAGAATTGCCGGATCTGGATGTGTCCATCCGTGGTGCGGTGTCGATTGCACGTCGCCTGCAAGACCCGCTGGCGGAGCTGGTGAAGATCGATCCGAAATCCATCGGTGTTGGCCAGTATCAGCATGATGTCAGCCAGACCCAGCTCGCACGTTCGCTTGATGCGGTGGTGGAAGACTGCGTGAATGCGGTCGGCGTGGATGTGAATACCGCCTCTGCGCCTTTGCTGGCGCGAGTGTCCGGCTTGTCTGCCAGCGTCGCGCAAAGCATCGTCAATTTCCGCGATGCCAAAGGCATGTTCAGCTCCCGTGCCGATCTGCGCGCAGTGCCGCGCCTCGGTGACAAAACCTTTGAACAAGCCGCCGGCTTTTTGCGCGTGATGAACGGCAGCAATCCACTCGATGCGTCGGCAGTTCACCCGGAATCGTATCCGCTGGTCGAAAAAATTCTGGCCGATATCAAGAAAGATGTGAAAGGCGTGATCGGCGACAGCGGCTTGCTGAAATCGCTGAACCCGGCCAAGTATGCTGATGAAAAATTCGGTGTGCCGACCATCACCGACATCATCAAAGAGCTGGAAAAACCAGGCCGCGATCCGCGCCCTGAATTCACCACCGCCACCTTTAAAGACGGCGTGGAAGACATCAAAGATTTGCAGCCCGATATGATTTTAGAAGGCGTCGTCACCAACGTCGCCGCGTTTGGCGCATTCGTCGATATCGGCGTGCATCAGGATGGTCTGGTACACATTTCCGCGTTATCCAACACCTTTGTCAAAGACCCGCACACCGTCGTCAAAGCTGGTCAGGTGGTCAAAGTCAAAGTCATGGAAGTCGACGTCAAACGCCAGCGTATCGCCCTCACCATGCGCCTGACCGACAGCGCCCCGCAAGCCGGCAACAAACCGGAACAACGCGCCGACCGGCAGGATGCGAAACGCCTGCAACAGCATCAGTCACGGATTCAGGCCAGCGCTCCGGCGAATAATGCGATGGCGGCTGCCTTCGCGAAATTACGCGGCTGATCCGGAACGCTCGCCGTACATTACCAGCGAGAAATTTTGCTGGCATGACCAACGCAGGTGACTATCTGGTTACCTGCGTTTTTTATTGTCGGCGACTGTTCCAATTTGCCACACTGCGTTGTTCCCTGTGACAGGATACAACATCTGCCAGCACACTCCTGCCACCTCTCCGCCAGTCAGCCCAGATCAGCCAAAACCCTGAATCCACAAGCCCTGCAACGATATCGCAATCATCCTGAAACATCGTTTCACGGACTGGCACAGCGCTTGCTCAAACAGAATCGTGCAACAGCTTTTCTGGGTTCCACAACATCCTACAAAACACATTTCTGGAGACGACACATCATGAACATGGCAGACATCAGCAAACTCGGGATCAGCAATCCATTCAAGAACCGCTACGATAATTTCATCGGCGGTCAATTCGTTGCTCCGGTTGGGGGTGCCTATTTTGAAAACATCAGCCCCGTCATCGGCAAAACATTTTGCGAAATCGCCCGTTCCACGGCAGAAGACATCGAGCTGGCATTGGATGCCGCCCATGCCGCCAAGACGGCCTGGGGCAAAACCTCCCCTGCTGAACGCGCCGGCATTCTGAACAAGATCGCCGATCGCATGGAAGCGAATCTGACGCTGCTGGCGACCGCAGAAACGCTGGACAATGGCAAGCCGATCCGCGAAACGATGGCAGCCGATATTCCGCTGGCGATTGATCATTTCCGTTATTTTGCGGGATGCATCCGCGCTCAGGAAGGTACCGTGGCGCAGATTGATGCCGAAACTTATGCTTACCATTTTCATGAGCCGTTGGGTGTGGTCGGCCAGATCATTCCGTGGAATTTCCCGATTCTGATGGCTGTCTGGAAAGTCGCGCCAGCGCTCGCTGCAGGAAACTGCATTGTTCTGAAACCGGCAGAGCAGACTCCTGCTTCCATCATGGTGCTGATTGAGCTGATTCAGGATCTGCTGCCGCCAGGCGTACTGAATGTCGTCAATGGTTTTGGTCTGGAAGCCGGTAAGCCACTCGCTTCCAGCAAGCGGATTGCGAAGATTGCCTTCACAGGTGAAACTGGCACTGGCCGCCTGATCATGCAGTACGCCTCTCAGAATCTGATTCCGGTGACACTGGAACTCGGCGGCAAGTCACCAAATATCTTTTTTGAAGACGTCATGGATAAAGATGATGCGTTCTTCGACAAGTGTCTGGAAGGTTTCGCTATGTTTGCCCTGAATCAGGGTGAAGTCTGCACCTGCCCTTCCCGCGTGCTGATTCAGGAATCGATTTATGAGCGTTTTATTGAACGTGCGATTGCCCGGGTCGCCGCCATCAAACAAGGCAGTCCGCTCGACAGCAGCACCATGATCGGGGCCCAGGCATCGCAGGAACAGCTGGAAAAAATCCTGTCCTATCTCGATATCGGCAAACAGGAAGGCGCGGAACTGCTGCTCGGCGGCGCACGCAAGCAGCATGAAGGTGATCTGGCCACTGGTTACTATGTTCAGCCGACCATCTTCAAAGGCCATAACAAGATGCGGATTTTTCAGGAAGAGATCTTCGGCCCGGTGGTTTCGGTCACAACATTCAAGGATGAAGCCGAAGCACTTGCGATTGCCAATGACACCCTGTACGGCCTCGGGGCGGGTGTCTGGACACGCGATGGCTCACGTGCATTCCGCGTCGGGCGCGGCATCCAGGCAGGTCGCGTCTGGACCAATTGCTACCATCTGTATCCGGCGCATGCCGCATTCGGCGGTTACAAGCAATCCGGTATCGGGCGCGAAACGCACAAGATGATGCTGGATCACTATCAGCAAACCAAGAATCTGCTGGTCAGCTACAGCCCGAATGCACTCGGTTTCTTCTGATGTCCTCCGTTTGACCCCTTGATGTATCAGTGCTTTACCGGAGCCGTCCGATGTCACGCATCGGATATGCTCCGGTTTTTTTCAGGAAATCATCATGGCAACTTCAGACATTCAACGGGTGCTGGCGACGGATACAGCGCTGGCGTTTCTCGGGCAGCTGCAACGTCGTCACGGCGCGCTGCTGTTTTTTCAGTCAGGCGGCTGTTGTGACGGCAGCTCACCGCTGTGCTATGCACAGGGCGACTTCCAGATCAGCGATACCGATGTCTATCTGGGACAAATCGGCGAAGTGCCCTTTTACATGGGACAGGAACAGTTTGCTTACTGGCAGCATACCCAGCTCATCATTGATGTAGTGGATGGCATGGGTGGCATGTTTTCTCTGGATAACGGGACAGGGAAACGGTTTCTGACCCGCTCGCACCTGTTTACGGACGAGGAAAATGCGCAGCTCGAACAGCAAGGGCTGCCGGTCCGTCCGTCATCCTGAGCACAGGACGGCAGGACGCAAACGTCAGTTTTGTATTTTCCGGTAAATGGTGTTGCGCGAAACGCCCAGGGTCCGCGCAGCAGCCGATACATTACCCTGATGCGCAGCCAGGGTTTTCCTGATCACTTCCGATTCGATGGCTTCCATCGTCGCTGGATGGCGTGTTTCCTCAGCCAGCCCCGTCGCCGGATCAGCAGCCTGTGCCAGCCGGACACGGGCATCCTCCAGAAAGTCATCCGGTAAATGCTCCTGACGGATCACGTGGTCTTCACCGGTCATCAGGATCGCCGTGCGCAACAGATTATTGAGTTGCCTGAAATTACCAGGCCAGGAATGATGGCGAAACAACGCCATCACCTCAGGATCAACGGTATATACTTGCTCCAGCGCCTCGTTTTCATGCTGCAGAATTCGCTGCACCACGATATCCAGGTCTGTGCGCTCGCGTAAAGCAGGCAAACGCACAACCAGTCCATTCAGCCGGTAATACAGATCATCCCTGAATTCAGCGCGGGCAATCATGTCGCGCAACTGACGGTTCGTGGCGCAAATGAGGTCGATGTTGACCGGGATGGATTTGGTCCCGCCCAGCGGGGTCACCATCCGGTCCTGCAGCACACGCAACAGCCGAGCCTGCAAATGTAAAGGCATATCTCCGATTTCATCGAGAAAAAGCGTGCCGCCGTTCGCCTGTAAAATTTTGCCGGTATTACCTTTTTTTCTGGCACCGGTAAACGCACCGTCTTCATAGCCAAACAACTCCGACTCGATTAACGACTCCGGAATCGACGCACAGTTCAGTGCGATAAACGGCGCCGCATGACGGGGCGAATCATTATGAATTGCCTGGGCCAGTAATTCTTTTCCAGTGCCGGTTTCGCCGGTGATCAATATCGAAATACCGCGGCCAATCACTTTTCTGAGTTTTGCAATCGTTGCCGCCAGTTGCGGGTCACCCGTATTGAGCATGTTCAGATCAGACAGCGGCATCCGCCCCGTCCGTTCCTTGTGTACTGGCATCGCAGCCCTGTCATGCGTACTGGCAGCCCGTGTCTGCTGCGAGGCATGATGGAACGATGAACCTGCCAGATGCATGTCGCTGCATTTGGCAAATACCCTGACACCGTTCGGCAGGCACAGACGCAACAGGCCAGGCGCAGCTGTCCGGTAATGATCCATCAGCGATGAGATAGGCAAGCCAAACAGGGAACTGAACGTATGCGTCTGCATGGCCGCAGGGCTTAGTCCAAACTGAAACAGACCACTGCGGCTGGCGCAGAGAACGCGGCCGTCCGGCGTGAAGCAGACCATTCCCTCCATCAGCGTTCCCAGGAATTCGGGACGGCTGTGGAAGTGCAGCTTCAGGGCATCCGGATAAGTCGCTGCCATCAGCTGGTTCTCGATCATCTGCGCCGACATCCGCACCAACGCCAGCGTGTGGCGGTGAAAATGATGCTGATCGCCAGTCACATCCAGCACTCCCAGCATTTTTCCCTGCCCATCAAAAATCGGCGAGGCGGAACAAGTCAGAAAATTATTGGCCAGCAGATAATGCTGATCCGCATGCACGATGGTCGGGCTTTGCCCGGCAATGGCAGTGCCGATGGCATTGGTGCCCTTGCTTTGCTCCGACCACAATACGCCCGGGCTCAATGCCACCCGGTCTGCCTTGGCCAGAAAATCCGCATCGCCCAACGTATGCAGGATGCAGCCCTGAGTATCCGTGAGCACCACCATGTGATGCGTGTTGATGATCTGCTCATACAGCGTCTCCATCACCGGCACCGCATGGCTGTGCAGGATATGATTGCGTTCGAGAACGCCGGACAGTTCGGTACGGCTCAATGGATCGTAATCGGGGGCTGCGCTTCGCGCTACACCATAGGCAGCTGAACGTTCATGGGCCAGTACAATCACATTCCAGTCATCCATGCCAGCAACAGCAGATGAAAAATGTCCCTGATAAGCGTTGCCCGCACTGCCCGGCGTGGTCGTGTTCACCAGTTCATGCATGGTTGTCTCCTTATGCAATTCTGCCCCTTATGCCAGGGCTTCGATTGAACGATGACTGTAACACTGTTCGCCCAGTCACAAATTAATTTGCATAATTTTTCCCAGTGATTCTGCCCCAGGATAAACAAACATGAATGCAGGTTGTTTCCGAAGATTTTTATGTTTTTTTTATTTTTACCATCTGGCAACTGGCTTTCCTGATTCCCCAGCACACCGAGATCACGCTGCCTGATCTTACATCAAGGCAGGTATGCATAAAATCTGGGATAATGACTGATTCGATTTATCAGGAAATAAAGGATATTGCCATGAGTGACGTTCAAAGCTGGATCAAAGAAACCGTAACGCAAAACCCTGTCGTCTTGTTTATGAAGGGTACAGCGCAATTCCCGCAATGCGGTTTTTCGGGTCGCGCAGTACAAGTGCTCAAAGCATGCGGCGTGCAGAATCTGGTGACCATCAACGTACTGGAAGATGCCGAAGTTCGCCAGGGGATTAAGGATTTTTCCAACTGGCCGACGATTCCACAACTGTATGTCAAGGGCGAATTTATCGGCGGCTCCGATATCATGAATGAAATGTTTGAAAGCGGCGAATTGCAGACGCTGCTGAAAGACTGACCACAACAAGGTAACAGATGTCAGCCAGTATTGCGCCTCAGCGTCTGATCATTGCCGTCACCGGTGCCACCGGTGCTGTGTATGGTGTGCGCTTGCTGGAAGTGCTGCATAGCCTGTCGCAAGTGGAAACACATCTGCTGATTTCCGAAGCCGGGCTCTTAAATCTGCGACAGGAACTGGATCTGAGCCGTAAAGAGGTCGAGGCGCTGGCAGATGTGGTTCATCATGTCAAAAATGTCGGCGCCAGCATTGCAAGCGGGTCTTTTCAGTCGGATGGCATGATCATTGCCCCATGCTCCATGAAAACCCTGGCAGCCATTGCGCATGGGCTCTCAGACAACCTGATTACCCGTGCGGCAGATGTGGTGCTGAAAGAGCGTCGCCGGCTGGTGCTGATGGTGCGCGAAACACCGTTCAATCTGGCTCATCTGCGCAATATGACGGCAGTCACCGAAATGGGCGGCATCATCTTTCCGCCGCTTCCCGGTTTTTACCATCGTCCGCAGTCAATTGCCGACATGGTCGATCACACTACCGGAAGGGTACTCGACCTGTTTAACATTCCTCACGCACTCACGCCTCGCTGGCAAGGTCTGGGCGAGAAATAAGCGCTCTTTGATCCAGGCAATTACACCCGACAGGCGTTTCCGCATCCTGTCGGACTTAACAAACAACTTACAGATTATTTTTCAAAAACTCCCAACGCGCTTTTTGCAGTGACCAGATCATTGCATCGCCACGCGGGCCATGTCCCTGACCCGGATAGAGCTGCAGACTGTAATCCTTACCGGCCTTGATCAGCTCATCAATCAGCATCACCGTATTCTGAGGATGCACATTGTCGTCCATCGTACCATGCATGATGAGGATTTTACCATGCAGATTCCCCGCTGCTTTCAACACGCTGCCCCGGTCATAGCCATCGGGATTTTCCTGCGGCAATCCCATATACCGTTCGGTATATACGCTGTCGTATAAACGCCAGTCTGTTACGGGAGCGCCGACAAAGCCGATTTTCCACGCTTGGCTGTGGGTCATGCCGTAGGACGTGAAATAACCACCAAAACTCCATCCATCCAGCGCAATCCGCTCCATATCAGCCCAGCCCTGCCGACGTAGCCATTCCAGACCATCGAGTTGATCCTGCAATTCCAGCTGCCCCAGTTTTTTATGAATCGGCCAGGCGCTGGCGACACCTTTATTACTGGCGCTGCGGTTGTCCAGTATCCAGACGATATATCCCTGTTGTGCCAGGAAGTGGTAATACAGGTTATGGCTCCAGCGATCATTCACCTGCGATGCCATAGGGCCGGCATAAAGATGGTGAAAGACCGGATATTTTTTCTTCGGATCAAAGTCAGGCGGCAGGAATAGCAGGCTTTCCAGCGGAAATCCGTCACGCGCCTGAATCTGCTGTTGAATGACCTGTGCTAATTGCAGACCTTTCATTTTTTCCGGCAAGCCAGGGTCATCAATCAGTTTCAGCTGTTGTCCCGAAGCGCTGAACAATGCCTGTTTTGGTGTCTGTTTCAGACTACTCCAGGTGTCAAGGAATTGCGTCATCGTTTTGTTCCACTGAACCTGATGCGTACCAGATTCGGCAGTCAAACGCTGTAAATGGCTGCCGTCCACATTCACGGCATACACATCATTGCCGATAGGGTTACGTTCATTCGCAGAAAACAGGATGCGGTTACCGGTCTCGTCAATGCCATACACCTGACGGACATCCCAATTGCCACTGGTGACCGTTTTCACCAACTGATAATTTTTATCGTAGTGATACAGATGCCGGTGCCCGGAGCGATCGGATTCCCATAAGAAGCTGCCATCTTTAAAAAAGATCGGGAAAGGCAAACGCTCAGTCCATGCCGGGCTCGTTTCCCTGACAATGACTTTGCTTGCACTGGAAAAGGCATCATACAAACGCAGATCCAGCCAGGTCTGGACACGATCTTGCCAGGCTGCCAGCAGATGCCCATCGGGCGTCCATCCGATCTGAACCAGCAAGGTTTCCTGATCAGGATAAGGATTCTGAGTCCATGATAACTGACCGTTTTTATCGATGATACCCAGCTTGACGATTGGATTCGGATCACCCGCTTTCGGATAACGGGTACGCTCTGTTTTTGCCGGCTGGGCATAATCGCCACTCAGGGTATATAGCGGAACCCTGGTTTCATCAAAATTCAGGAACGCCAGTTTCTGGGAATCCGGCGACCACCAGAAAGCGTGTAATTTACCCCGTCCATAAATTTCCTCCATATATACCCAGTCCAGACGGCCATTCAGATTCGTTTCACTGCCATCCAGAGTCAGACGTTTTTCTGTCGCGCTGGCGACATCCGTCACATACAGATCATTCCCTTTTAAATAAGCCACTGTTTTTGCATCAGGAGACAGCAGCGCCTCATCTTTATTCTGATCCGGCGTATGCGTCAGCTCTTTTGCCTGGGCAGATTTCAGGTCCAGCAACCATAAATCATTCCGGTAACTGAACAAGTAAGCATACAACCCTGGCTGAATCTGCCCCCCCAGCATTTCTGCCAGGCGACGCGCTTCCTTTTCCTCTATCTTTGCCGATGTGAGAATCCGCAAAAGATTACCATCCACAGGCAGGGCCTGTTTTTTCCATGTTTCTGGTGTGACTTCCGACAAACGGACGATGCCATCCTGTAGTTGCGATTCGATTAACCGATTTTGCTGATCCCAGAATAAACGGGTCAGCGGTTTACTTTCAAAACGCTCCTTCTGCGTTGGGTGATACAGCATTTCCAGACTCAGTTTCCCGTCACTGGCCAATGTCCCTCCCGCCTGAAATAACGAAATGACCAGCACTCCCCATCCGATGATTTTTTTCATTCGTAACCCTCTGTGTTTTTGTTATCCGTTGCAACGAAGCCGTCTGACCATTGCAGACAAAGCCTATGACCCGTCTCGCAATTATCAGTTCATTGATTTTCAGTACAGAAGTACCGGAGAGGAGGGCATGCTAAATGGTGTTTGTCATGGAGAAGAACAAAAGAAAAAACCCACCGTTATTGCTAACGATGGGTTTTTATTGGTGCCGGCTGCCGGAATCGAACTGGCTACCTGATGATTACAAGTCAACTGCTCTACCAAGTGAGCTAAGCCGGCGAAAATTTTTTCAGTTATGCGAAACACGCGCATTCCCGAAGACCAAGATTATAGGCTACTTTATTATTTTTAGCGAGGGTTTTTCTGATTTTTTTTCTGTTTTTTTGTGATCCCCGGCAACGGACGGACTTTCATTCACTTCGGCCTGTGTGCTCACGGCAGCGAGACCAATTTTCTTTGCGGATGTATCCTGAACTGCTTCCGGAGGCTCTGACAAGGTCTGCGATAAATCCACTTCAAATGCCATACCCTGACCATTTTCACTCGCATAGATCGCAATCACATTGGCAACAGGAACATAGATGTCGCGTGAAACCCCGCCAAACCGTGCTTTGAAAGTCACTGCATCATTATCCATTTTCAAGCCACTGGTCGCGCCAAAACTGATGTTCAGGACAATTTCGCCATTCCGGACAAATTCCATCGGGACTTGGGCGGCACCGGCGGCTTTCACCGCCATATACGGCGTATAACCGTTATCTGTACACCATTCATAGATGGCGCGCATGAAATAAGGCTTGGTAGAGGTTGCTTCCATATTGGCTTCCCGGACAAAACGACAAAGTTAAGAATAGATCGGTCAAACAAAAACAACAAGGCTGACTTACGGGAAGTCAGCCTTGCAGTACATCTGAATCAATGCAATGCGCGATTTAACGGCGCATGACTTTTTCCGATGGTGTCAATGCCTCAATATACGCAGGACGGGAAAAAATCCGCTCCGCATATTTCATGATCGGCGCAGCTGTTTTTGACAGTTCAATGCCGTAATGATCCAGACGCCATAACAACGGCGCCACGGCAACATCCAGCATAGAAAACTCATCACCCAGCATATATTTGTTTTTCACAAATAAAGGAGCGAGCTGAGTCAGACGATCGCGAATTTCTGCACGTGCCTTATCCTGCACCTTGGCGGAGCTGGAGCTTTTGTCATTTTCCAGTGTATGAACGTGTACAAATAATTCTTTTTCAAAGTTAAACAGCATTAACCGCGCACGGGCACGCTGCAGCGGGTCAGCCGGCATCAGTTGCGGATGCGGAAAACGCTCATCAATATATTCATTGATGATATTGGATTCATACAAAATCAATTCACGCTCAACCAGAATCGGTACCTGTCCATAGGGATTCATGGTCGAGATATCTTCTGGTTTATTGAATAAATCAACATCGCGGATTTCAAAATCCATACCTTTTTCGAACAGCACCAGGCGGCAACGTTGAGAAAATGGACAGGTTGTACCCGAATAGAGAACCATCATTTTTATAGTTCCTTAGAAACAATCAGGGCGAGGAGCCAATTTTGCGCGCCTCACCCCAGGGATTACTCGTCCGTTTACGACGGAAAGAAACGGACGATCTTAAAAATTCCTGTTGCGTTTATCAAAGACAGAACACAACAGGAAACAATGCGTTATTTTACTTCTTTCCAGAAAGATGCATTCAAACGCCAGGCCAAAGTTGCCAGTCCGGCCATAAAGATCAGAACCACGACGCCAAGACGTTTACGGGTATTCTGAGCTGGCTCGCCCATCCACTGCAGATAAGCAACCAGATCACCAACAGCGTTGTCATATTCAGCGGCAGTCATGCTGCCCGCAGTAACTTTTTCAAAGCCATCGAACTGGTGAACCGATTTGGACTCGTCGTGCGGATCTTTCTTTTCAACGAATTTGGCATTCCGCACACCTTGCAACTGCCACAAAACATGCGGCATCCCGACATTTGGAAATACCAGGTTATTCCAACCAGTTGGCCGTGAATCATCCTTGTAATAAGTACGCAGATAAGTATACAACCAGTCAGCACCGGAACCAGCCTCAGATGCTTTTGCCCGTGCGATTACCGACAGATCGGGAGGAACCGCACCAAACCAGGCCTTAGCATCTTTTGGAGACATGGTGTTCTTCATCAGATCACCGACCTTTTCCCCTGTGAACAACAGGTTCTGTTTGATCTGATCCTCAGTCAGTCCGATATCTCTCAGGCGGTTGTAACGCATGGCGGATGCAGAGTGACAATTCAGGCAATAATTGACGAACAATTTTGCGCCATTCTGCAAAGCGGCCATATCCGTCGTCCGGTCTGGGGCGTGGTCCAGTGGGAAGGTGCCTCCGCTTGCCAACGCGAGAGCAGGAACCAAGGATGCAGCGGCAATCAGTTTTTTCAGTAATTTCATACTTATTCTTCCTCGCAGAGTCCGCTCAATGAGCTACAAATGTTACGCGCTTCGGTACCGGTTTGAATGTACCCATCGCACTCCACCATGGCATCAACAGGAAGAAGCCGAAGTAAATGATTGCACAAACCTGAGAAATACGCTCACCAGTCGGAGAAGGTGGCTGCACACCTAGATAGCCCAGCGTCACGAAAGCAATACCGAAAACGATATAAACAGATTTATGCCAGTCAGGACGATAGCGGATCGATTTTGCAGGTGATACGTCCAACCAAGGCAAGAAAGCCAGAATCACGACTGAACCACCAAACAAAACCACGCCCCAGAATTTAGCATCCAGGCCAAAAGGCATCATACCGACAATCGCCAGCAAAGCGATACCGGCAATCGCCATCTTGATCATCTGCGGCAATTTGGTGGTCATGTAAATCAACGCAACATAGGCAGCGATACCAGCCTGAACAACGTACAGGAACTCGGAAGTGGTCGCTCGCAGAATCGAATAAAACGGCGTGAAATACCATGTCGGCGCAATATGCGGAGGCGTTTTGAGCGAATCGGCAGGAATGAAGTTGTTGTACTCCAGGAAATATCCACCCATCTCCGGCGCAAAGAAAATTACCGCGCTGAACAGGGTGAGGAAAACCGTCACACCGAAAATATCCTTGGAAGAATAGTAGGGGTGCGAAGGAATACCATCGACAGGGTGGCCGTTCGGACCGATATTGTCCTTAATCTCGATACCATCAGGATTATTGGAACCAACTTCGTGCAACGCAATCAGGTGAGCAGCAACCAGTCCCAGCAATACCAGGGGAATCGCAATCACATGGAATGAGAAGAAACGGTTCAGGGTGGCATCCGACACCACGTAATCACCACGGATCCACAGCGACAGATCAGGGCCAATAAATGGAATTGCACCAAACAGGTTCACAATTACCTGCGCCCCCCAGTAGGACATCTGACCCCATGGCAGCAGGTAACCGAAGAAGGCCTCGGCCATCAGGCACAGGAAAATTGCAAAACCAAACAGCCAGATCAACTCACGTGGCTTGCGGTAGGAACCATACATCAGGGCGCGGGCCATGTGCAGATACACCACGATGAAGAAAGCTGAAGCGCCGGTCGAATGCATATAGCGCACCAGCCAGCCCCAAGGCACATCGCGCATGATGTATTCCACCGAGGCAAATGCCAGATTGGCATCGGGCTTGTAATGCATTACCAGGAAAATACCGGTCACGATCTGGATTACCAAGACCAGCATCGCCAGCGAACCAAAGATGTACCAGAAATTGAAATTTTTAGGTGCGTAGTACTTACCCCACTGATCGTTCCACAATTTGGTCAATGGAAAACGCGAATCCACCCAATTGAGCGCTTTGTCAACAACCGGTGCATCTGCAGGAAGCTTTTTTTCAACAAATGCCATGATTACGCCTCGCCTTTCTCATCTTTACCGATGACAATTTTGGTATCCGACAAAAACATGTGACGAGGCACATCCAGATTCTGAGGTGCCGGTTTGTTTTTATATACGCGACCCGCCAAGTCAAAAGTAGAACCATGGCATGGGCAGAGGAAGCCGCCCTGCCAGTCATCCGGCAAAGAAGGCTGCGCACCTGCCTGAAATTTGGAACTTGGTGAGCAACCCAGATGTGAGCAGATACCAACTGTAATCAGAATTTCCTGATGCTCTTTACGTGAGCGGGTTTGCTTATCACAGTACTCAGGCAAATCCATGGTGTAAGGTTTTTTAGATACAGGATCAGCAACTTTATCTTCCGTTTTTGCCAGGCTGGCCAGCATTTCAGGAGTACGTTTCAGGATCCAGACCGGTTTGCCGCGCCATTCAACGGTCGTCATTTCCCCCGGTTTCAAAGCGGAAATATCAATTTCCACCGGAGCACCAGCTGCTTTGGCACGCTCAGATGGCTGGAAAGTGCTGACCAGTGCTCCTGCCGTTGCCAAACCTGCCACACCACCCGCCGCGCAAGTGGCGACGAGCAACCCGCGACGGCCGGAATCGACCTGCTTTTCATTACTCATACCAACCCCAATCTGTCAAAAATCAAAACCCGATGAAGCCATCCGAACTACTTCTAGCAACATTAAATTATAAAGTAGCTCAATATGCTTTTGAAGCAAAAGATATCCGGAATGCTAACTTACAGGCTTTTTTTCAACAATATCGATATTTTTTGATTTATTTCAGCATGCCCGGCTTTTTTTGAGGCAAAACAATTTTTTTCTTTCGAATTGACAATTTACTTCTTTCAAGTATTGTTTAAAAACCTGAATGCTGACCGGCTCCCTGTCAGTCAAATAGGCCTCACTAAGGAGAAGATATATGAGCATGATGCAGGAATTTAAGGCTTTCGCCAGCAAAGGAAATGTTGTCGATCTGGCCGTCGGTGTGATTATCGGCGGCGCATTTGGAAAAATCGTGGAATCACTGGTGGGCGACGTCGTCATGCCGATAATCGGACGCATCTTTGGCGGCCTGGATTTCTCCAATTACTACCTGCCACTGAACGGTCAGAGTACCAGCATGACGCTGATCGAAGCCAAAAAAGCAGGCGGAGTACTGGCTTACGGCAGTTTTATCACGGTCTCCGTGAATTTCCTGATTCTGGCCTTCATCATTTTCCAGATGGTCAGGTTGTTTAATAAACTCAAGCAAGCCGAAGCCAAATCAGAACCGGCACCAGCTCCTGCGGTGACGCCAGAGGATGTCCTGTTGCTCAGGGAAATCCGCGATTCTTTGAAAAAATAAGCATTTCCGGATAACGCGGAACGCCGGAATCCATTCCGGCATTCCGCCTCGGGCATCAGACCGGGTTATCGATATCGACGAAATGATGTTCCACACCGAAACGGGCGGCAATCATTTCACCCAAGGCCGCGATCCCATAGCGTTCCGTTGCATGATGACCGCATGACAGGTAGGCAATGCCGGATTCTCGTGCCAAATGTACAGTCGGCTCAGAGATTTCACCGCTCAGATATACACTGGCGCCCGCTTCAATCGCCTGCTCCATCATGTTTTGCGCGGCGCCGGTACACCATGCGATCTTGCCCAGCGGTTGCAACGCATCTCCAATGAGCAAGGGCTGACGTCCCAGTGTTTTTTCCACATGCACAGCAAGTGCGCCAACGGTCATTGGTTCTGCTGCCGGCATTTCACCGATCCAACCCAGATCGTTCTCGCCGAATCGGGCTTGCGGTAAAAATCCCAGCTGACGTGCGAGCTGGGCATTATTTCCGACCTCCGGATGCATATCGAGCGGCAAATGGTAAGCAAATAAAGAAATACCGTTTTCCAATAACAGTTTCAATCTTTTCTGCTTCTGACGGATCACCCGCATATCCTCGCCACGCCAGAAATATCCATGATGCACCAGAACCGCATCCGCCTGAAGCGCTATGGACTGCTCAAGCAGCGCCAGACTGGCAGTCACCCCGGTAATGATGCGACGAATTGTATCCCGCCCTTCCACCTGAAGGCCATTTGGGCAATAATCACGAACACGGCTTACTTGCAATTCTGTCTCTAAGAATTGGGCCAGTTGATCCCTACCAATTGTATTCATTTTAATTTTCTTACCTTATGCGACGTCTTTGGTTATTGTTTGCACAGACTGTGACAGTTGGCCTGGCCATTTGGTTTATTGTAACGACCCTGAAACCCGACTGGGTGAATAAGAACGTCACCGGATCGGCGGCGCTCCAGAGCATCAGGGAAGCACCTGCCAGTTCGGCACCTCCGGCCAACTCTTATCGCGGCGCTGCCCGTAAAGCTATGGCTTCGGTTGTGAATATCTATACGTCCAAAGAAATTCAGCATCAGCGCAATCCTTTGCTGAATGACCCGTTTTTACGCCGCTTCTTCGGCGATCAGCAAAATCAGCGCACGGAACGACAGTCCAGTCTTGGATCAGGTGTGATCGTTTCAGCCGAAGGCTACATCCTGACGAACAACCATGTCGTCGAATCTGCGAGCGAAATTGACATTGCCCTGGCGGATGGCCGCACGGCAGCAGCACGGGTGGTTGGTACCGATCCGGAAACTGATCTGGCGGTCATTAAAATCAATTTACCAAATTTACCTGTCATCACGCTGGGACGCTCGGAAGATGCACAGGTCGGTGACGTTGTCCTGGCGATCGGCAACCCATTCGGTGTCGGACAAACGGTCACGATGGGTATTATTTCGGCGCTCGGCAGAAATAACCTGACAGACAATGCATTCCAAAATTTCATCCAGACCGATGCCGCCATTAACCCGGGCAACTCCGGCGGGGCGCTGGTCGATGTCAATGGCAATCTGCTTGGCATCAACACGGCCATCTATTCGCAATCCGGTGGGTCGGTCGGCATCGGTTTTGCGACACCGATCTCGACAGTAAAAATGGTCATGGATGCCATTATCACTCAAGGTCAGGTTGTGCGTGGCTGGATGGGCGTGGAGCCGCAGGACATCACGCCGGAACTGGCGGAAAGTTTTGGCCTGAAACAAAAATCAGGCACCATCATTGCGGGCGTCATCCGCGGCGGACCGGCCGACAAGGCAGGTATGAAGCCGGGTGATATTCTGATTTCAATCGATGGCAAACCCGTTTCCGGTACGACCGAAATGCTCAATCTGGTCGCCCAGCTAAAACCTGGCAATAAAGCCCGGATACAGGTGCTCAGAAATAATCAGGAACCGATGCTGGATGTACTGATCGGCAAACGTCCGCCAACCCGACCTGAAGAGTAAGCGCTATGCACCTGATTGATCTCAAAGCCTTTCTGTCCGAGCTGTCTGACAACAATAACCGCGCCTGGTTTGTCATGAACAAACCGCGTTACGATATTTTGCGGGCAGAGTTTCTGCTGTTGGTCGCAGAACTGATCCAGGGGATACAAAAATTCGATCCGGCAGTAACCGGCTGCGATCCTAAAAAATCCCTTTTCCGGATTAACCGTGACGTGCGTTTTGCAGCAGACAAATCTCCGTATAAAACGACGTTTTCAGCATCCATTCTTCCCAGTGGCAGAAAAAAACCCAGTGAAGGCGGGGGACCAGCCTATTATTTCCAGATCGATGCTGAAGGACGTCTGTTTTTTGCCTGTGGCGAATATATGCCGCCATCAGATCGCCTGTTCGCTATCCGGCAACATATTTTGCACGACCCGGAGGGTTTCGATCTGGTACTGAAGAACAAAAAATTGCAGCAACAATTCGGCGCGCTGCAGGAAGAAGGTAAGTTGACACGCCCGCCCAAAGGTTTTGCTGCGGACGCACGGCATATTGAATACATCAAATTGAAAAACTTCATGGTCTGGACAGAAAGCGATCTCAAGACCATGGATAGTAAACAGGTCATCGCCACACTGCTCACGGCCTTTAAAAGCGCTTTGCCACTGGTTCAGTGGTTACGTACAGGCTGAAATACTCTTGATTCGGGGAGCAGCGTTATTGCTCGCTCTCCGGAGCCTGAGTGACGCGAACAAACATAGGCGCTACCAGTAAGCCGATCTCGTAAAGCAACCACATTGGCAAAGCCAGAGAAAACTGGCTCACGATATCCGGCGGAGTGACAATCGCCGCGATCACAAACGCACCGACAATTACGTAAGGGCGAATCGCTTTCAGTTTATCCGTCGAAACCAGCCCCATCCGCACCAGAACCACCACCACCACCGGCACCTCAAATGTGACGCCAAATGCAAGACACATGGACATGATGAAGTCGAGATAATTCTCGATATCAGGGGCAACGCTGATGGAAGCCGGCGCAAACTCATTAATAAACTTAAACACGCGGC
The DNA here is from genome assembly GCF_013377855.1 of Cognatundibacterium oligocarboniphilum. Taxonomy (GTDB): domain Bacteria; phylum Pseudomonadota; class Gammaproteobacteria; order Burkholderiales; family Burkholderiaceae_D; genus Undibacterium; species Undibacterium oligocarboniphilum. The sequence goes on from NZ_JABXYJ010000001.1 coordinate 72,911, forward strand.
CGAATACCAGGAAATAGCAAAACGCAACCCCGCCCAGAAACAATAGGGAAGACGATACAACCAAAGGTGCAATCAGGCGCTTTTCGTGGGTGTAGAGCCCTGGCGCGATAAATGCCCACGCCTGATACAGTATCCACGGCAGGGACAGCAGAAAAGCCAGCAATAACGTGACTTTCATCGGCACCAGAAATGGGGAAATGACTCCGGTAGCGATCATTTTCGCACCGGCAGGTAGGGATGCCAGCATCGGCTGCGCCAGAAAGTCATAAATCGCCGATGGTCCCGGCCACAGCATCAGGACAACACAGGCTGCAGCCAGCCCATACACAGCCTTCACCAGACGATCCCGCAATTCGATTAAATGGGAAATGAAGGTTTCCTCAGCACCGTGCTCAGTAGAATCACTCATGCGAATACCGCCAGAATAAAGATCGCAAAAACATGCTGATGGATTAGAAAAAACTGGCCGGTGCACGCACCCGCGTACGATGACGCGCCATGCGTGCAGATCCAGAAACCACATGGCTGCGCTGACCATGGCGGTTTTTATACCAGGAGGGAATTGCTGTTGTCTTCGTCAGTTTTTTGCGGCGAAACTCTTTGGCCTTTACCGCCAGCTGTTCTGTCGCAAAAATAGCCGGGGCTGCATGGTTTTCAAGCGAATCTGAACGAAATTCCTGTCCGACTGTGCGCAGTTCATTTTCTGCCTCTGCCAGCGACGCAGCAACAGACTGCTCTACGTTGCGAGCGGCCTCCTGCATGTCTTTCTGGACTTTACGCAGCTCTTCAAGCTCAATCTCTTTGCTGACTTCTGCTTTGACGTCATTGATATAGCGCTGCGCGCGCCCCAGCAGGGTACCTGCCATACGGGCGACCTTGGGTAACTTTTCCGGACCAATCACGATCAGTGCAACCACACCGATCAGGGCAAGTTTACTGATTCCGAGATCAATCATGCAGTAACCCGCTGCTGGACATCAAACAGATCATCACTGTTTGCTTTTTTCTCTGGCGTCGACGTCGATCGTACTTTTGTCGGCAACCTGCTGTGCAGCCGCAGGTTTCTCTTCTTCGCCTTTCATTCCGTCTTTAAAGCCTTTGACAGCCTTGCCCAGATCGGAACCGACATTACCCAGTTTTTTAGTGCCGAATACCAGCACGACCACGACCAGCACAATTAACCAATGCCAGATGCTCAATGAACCCATGTTGACTCCTGCAAAGAGCAATGCTCTTTCTTAAAATTTAAATTAACGTTGTCCACGCCAAGGCTTCGGGCCGCCTATCACATGCATGTGCAAATGATACACCTCCTGCCCGCCATCCGGTCCCGTATTGATCAGGGTTTTGTATCCGCCGCTCAACTCTCCGTCGGCATTAGCAACCGGGGCGCAACCATACTCATCGGCTATCCGCGGCGCCAGCGCCAGCATTTTCCCCAACAAACCGGCATGTTCTTCCTGTGCAGCTGACAAAGTATCCAGATGTAATTTAGGAATAATCAGCAAATGCACCGGAGCAGCCGGGTTGATATCTTTAAATACCAGCAGATCCTCATCTTCGTAAACCGTGGCGGCAGGAATTTGCTTAGCTGCAATTTTACAGAAAATACAGTTATTCACTTTGTATCCGATCAAGTTAACTGAAAAAATACATGAAGAAATCGATGACTCTGATGTATCTCAGAGGTCAGTTATCCTGACGCGATGCTTTTTCCACCAGACCGGAAATACCTTCCCGTCTGGCCAGCTCATCCAGCACCTGTTGCGGGTGCAGATCATACTGTGCCAGCATGACAAGCGAGTGAAACCACAGGTCAGCGCACTCGTACAATACTTTTTCCGTATTGCCGGAAACCCGTGCATCTTTGGCTGCCATCACGGTTTCGGTCGCTTCTTCGCCAATTTTTTTCAAAATGGCATCGTCGCCTTTGACGAACAGGCGTGCAACATAGGATTGCTCAGGATTACCACCATTGGCCGGCTTACGGCTCTCGATGATCTGCGCAAGGTGTTCCAGAATCTGGAGCTGCTGTGTACTCATTTATAGATACTTTCCGGATCTTTCAGGACGGGATCGACAGCCAGCCAGTCACCATCATTCAGACCGCCTTCGAATTTCTGGAAAAAGCAGGAATGACGTCCGGTATGACAGGCAATGCCATCAGCCTGCTCAACCTTCAGCAAAATCACGTCCTCATCACAATCCAGACGAATATCCCTGACCTTCTGCACATGGCCCGATTCTTCACCCTTATGCCATAATTTTTTACGGGAACGGCTCCAGTACACCGCCTCCCCCAATTCTACCGTGCGGGATAAAGCCTCACGATTCATCCATGCAAACATCAGCACATCATTACTACCGGCTTCCTGAGCAATCACTGGCACCAGTCCCTGGTCGTCCCATTTGATCTTGTTGAGCCATTTTGCAGCGCTCATGTCAGCCTCACCGGGATATTCTGCGCAGCCATAAAGCGCTTTGCCTCACCGACTGTATGATGCCCGTAATGGAAAATGCTGGCCGCCAGTACAGCGTCAGCGCCGCCGATTTTGATGCCATCGGCCAGATCCTGCAAACCACCCACGCCACCCGATGCAATCACCGGCACCGGCACTGCATCAGAAACTGCACGGGTCAGTCCCAGATCGAAACCAGAACGGGTTCCGTCTTTATCCATGCTGGTAAGCAGTATCTCGCCAGCACCAAGCTGCGCCATTTTTTGCGCCCACTCAACCGCATCCAGTCCGGTGGCATTCCGGCCACCGTGCGTGAACACCTCCCATTTTCCTGACGCCACCTGCTTTGCATCGATCGCAACCACAATGCATTGCGAACCGTATTTGTGCGCGGCATCTGCCACCAGTTGCGGATTGGTGACCGCGGAAGTATTCATACCGACCTTGTCGGCACCGGCATTGAGCAGGCGGCGCACATCTGCCACGGTACGCACACCGCCACCGACTGTCAGAGGAATGAACACCTGGGATGCGACAGCTTCGATAATCGGCAAAATCAAATCACGACCATCGGAAGAAGCCGTGATATCGAGAAAGGTGATTTCGTCCGCACCCTGCTCATCGTAACGGCGCGCAATCTCCACCGGATCACCGGCATCGCGCAGCTCCTGAAAATTAATTCCTTTGACAACACGGCCCGCCGTCACATCCAGACAGGGAATAATACGTTTAGCTAATGTCATTCGGCATCTTCTTCATCGTCAACCAGATCACCGCTCAGCGCATCTGCGCGTTCCTGTGCTGTCAGCAAATCCAGAGTTCCTTCATAGATAGAGCGGCCGCAAATCACGCCGTCAATTCCCTCATCCTGAACTGCGCACAAAGCTTCGACGTCCGACAGGTTGTGCACGCCACCGGAGGCGATCACCGGAATACTGACCGCCTGGGCAAGTTTGACTGTTGCATCAATATTTACCCCACCCATCATGCCATCGCGGCCGATGTCGGTATAAATGATGGCCTCAACGCCGTAATCTTCAAATTTCCTTGCCAGATCAATCACTTCATGGCCAGATAGTTTGCTCCAGCCATCGGTCGCCACTTTGCCATCCTTAGCGTCGATGCCGACAATAATCTGACCTGGAAAAGCGCTGCAGGCATCCGCCAGAAATCCGGGGTTTTTCACAGCAGCAGTCCCGATGATGATGTACGACAAGCCATCGTCCAGATAACGCTCAATCGTATCGAGATCGCGGATGCCACCGCCGAGTTGCACGGGAATCTCTTCGGTATCGGTTTCTTCTGCGTAATCGCGCACCGCCTGAATGATTGCCTTGACTGCCGCCTCATTTTTCGGCTTGCCGGCAAATGCGCCATTCAGGTCCACCAGATGCAGGCGGCGGGCGCCCTGTTTCAGCCAGTGCCGGGCCATCTCAGCAGGGTCTTCGGAAAACACGGTGGCCTGGTCCATATCGCCTTGTTTCAGGCGCACGCAGTGACCATCTTTCAGGTCGATAGCAGGAATGAGCAACATGATGGTAAAAAGTAGATGTCTGAAAGACAGTAAAAAACAGTTTAAAGTGATTTGGATAACAGCGGGTGATCAGGGATTCCAGTGTACAAAATTCTTATACAGTTGCAAACCTGCTGCCGCACTCTTTTCCGGATGGAACTGGGTCGCAAAAATATTATCACGCGCCACGGCACAGGCAAACCAATCGCCATAATCGGTCATGCCCACTGTGTGCTGCGGATTTTCCGGCTGCGCGTAATAACTGTGCACAAAATAAAAATAGGCAGCGTCCGGTATACCTTGCCACAACACATGCGGCTGTGACTGCTGCACCCGGTTCCAGCCCATTTGCGGCACCTTGAAGCGGGAACCATCGGCCTGCAGGCGCCCCTCCATCGCAAAGCGTACCACCTTGCCGGGCAATAAACCCAGACCTGGCGTGTCGCCCTCTTCACTCACGTCGAACAGCATCTGCTCACCGACACAGACGCCAAACAACGGTTTGCTGCGGCTGGCTTCCAGTACTGCATCCTGCACACCGGAGTCGCGCAGGCTCTGCATGCAATCCGGCATGGCGCCCTGCCCGGGCAGCACAATACGGTCTGCACTGCGGATATCTGCCACCGCACCTGAAATCAGGACTTCTGCTTCAGGCGCCACTGCCTGCAGCGCTTGCGCCACTGAGCGCAAGTTGCCCATACCATAATCAACGACAACAATTTTATTCATAATGACTGACCAGTTTGAACTGCCCTATCTGACTGGTATCGGTAATCAGAGACAACCTTTGGTGGAAGGGATAGTTCCCGCAGCACGCGGGTCAAGCTCAACAGCCATGCGCAAGGCACGGCCAAATGCCTTGAAAACCGTTTCGCACTGATGATGAGAGTTATCGCCTTTCAGATTGTCAATATGCAGCGTAATCAGCGCATGATTGACAAAGCCCTGGAAAAATTCCCTGGCCAGATCGACATCAAAATTACCGATCATGGCGCGGGTAAACGGAATGTGGTAACTGAGTCCCGGACGGCCGGAGAAATCCACGACAACCCGGGATAAGGCCTCATCCAGCGGCACATACGCATGGCCATAACGACGGATACCTTTTTTGTCGCCAATTGCCTGCGCAAATGCCTGTCCCAGCGTAATCCCCACGTCTTCAACCGTATGGTGAGCGTCGATATGCAGGTCGCCATGGGCCTCAATATCCAGATCAATCAGGCCATGACGCGCGATCTGATCCAGCATGTGGTCCAGAAAAGGCACGCCTGTATTAAGTTTTTGCTGACCGCTGCCATCGAGATTGATGGCGACGCGGATTTGCGTTTCATTGGTATTGCGGGTTACCGCCGCAATGCGTTCAATTGAGTTATTCATGGTGATGACAAAGATGCCGCAAAAGCAGCAAGAAAAAGAGCATTCTCTTCCGGAGTACTGACCGTGATACGCAGGCAATTCTCCAGCAGCTTATGCATTTTACCTACATTTTTGACTAAAATTTTTTGTTCAACTAATTTTGCAAAGACTTGTTCGGCATTCGCAACACGAATCAGCAGGAAATTTGCTGCTGATGGATACACATGTACGCCGGGCAAGCCATCGAGCTGATGACTGAGCCAGGTACGCTGCTCACGCAACATGGCGGCCTGCTGCTCCAGCACATCTACATGCTGCAGCATAAATTCTGCCGCCGCCTGACTCAGCACATTGATATTGTATGGCGGCCGCACTTTTTCAAATTCCTGCATCAGCGCATGACTGCCGGTCATGTACCCCAGACGTATTCCAGCCAGCCCCAGTTTGGATACGGTACGCATCACCACCAGCTGACCAAATTCAGGCAGCCGGGACATCAGGCTGGCCTGCGCAAACGGCTGATAAGCCTCATCCACCACGACAATCCCGCTATCGCCAATCGTTCGCAGAATCTGCAGCATCGCATCGGTATCATACAGGTTGCCAGTCGGATTATTGGGGTAAGCAAGATACGTGATGGCAGGGCGATGTTCCTCTATCGCCGCCAGCATAGCAGGCAAATCGAGCGTGAAATCCGCCAGCAGCGGAACACCGACAAATTCCATGCCTGCTAATTTTGCCGACAGCGCATACATGACAAATCCCGGCACGGGTGCCAGCACCTTGGCGCCAGGACGGGCGCAAGCCACCGACATCATGGAGATCAGTTCATCGGATCCGTTACCCAGCACGATGTCATACCCGGCGGGTACGCCGAAGCGCGTGGCAATCAATTGTTTCAGATGGGTATAGGACGGCACCGGATACCGGTTCATCGCAACCTTCGACAGATGCTGCGCCAGCTCCTGCTGCAACGTCTCAGGTAAAGTATAGGGATTTTCCATCGCATCCAGCTTCAGGAAACCACTGGCATCCGGTACATGGTAACTCACGAGACCGGCGATTTCCGGACGGATTACCTGGGTCAGGGTTGAAATACTCACTGTCACACTCCATGCGGTATAGCTGTTCAAAACAGCCGGCTCGTTAACTGATACGCCTCAGAACACATCAGGACATCGTGCTGAATGGCTCAGACGCAGGCTGCCAGCGCCTGTTCAGGTTGTTCTGCGAGACGTTTTTGTATCATCGCGCAGTAATCGGGATTCAGTTCAAAACCAACAAAATCACGACCACAGCGCTTTGCGGCGACAGCCGTCGTGCCACTGCCCATAAACGGGTCAAGCACCACACCGCCGGGCGGGCAGGATGCCTTGATCATACGCTCAATGATTTCCAGCGGTTTCTGGGTAGGATGCGGTTCGCGCTCAGCATGCTCCCGATGCAGACGCGACACGCTCCATACATCCTTGGGATTAAAACCGAGCTCCAGCCACTTTGCCCCTTCAAAAATCTTGCGGCTGCGTGCCTTCTTCGTCGCCGCATCGTAGGGAATGCGAATCGCGTCAAGATCAAAGTAGTAATCGCGGGCTTTCACAAAAAAACCGATCGTGTCGTGCACCGAGGAATACTTGCGCACACTGCCCCCCATGGAAGGTACCCTCCGGTCCCAGATAATTTCATTCATCATACTCATGCGCTGTTTGAGTATCACAAACACTTCCGGGGAATAGCGCCAGGTCAAAAAAATATACAGGCTGCCGTTCGGTTTCAGCTTCGGCAAGGCGAGATCAACCCATTGCGTCATCCAGTCCAGATAAGCGGTAGCATCCAGTTTGTCGGAATCATTCCCGTAATCCTTGCCGAGTCCGTAAGGTGGGTCGGCCAGCAATAAATCGATACTGCCATCCGGCAAGCGTGTCAGCCCTTGCAGCGCATCTTCGCAAAAAACCTGATTCCGCCAGCTGTCTGCCATATTATCTGAATCCCTGAATCATGACTTCAGCCGCAGCTCAGCACTGCGGGCATGTGCCTGCAAGCCCTCGCCATACGCCAGTTCGGCAGCGACACGTCCTAAGGTCTGGGCACCCTGCTCGCTGACAAAAATCATGGATGAGCGTTTCTGAAAATCATACACACCGAGCGGCGAAGAAAAACGGGCAGTGCGCGAAGTGGGCAACACGTGATTCGGGCCGGCGCAGTAATCACCGAGCGCTTCCGAAGAAAAGCGGCCAAGGAACATCGCTCCGGCATGGCGAATCTGATCCGCCCATTGCTGTGGGTTATTGGCGGAAATTTCCAGATGCTCCGCCGCGATACTGTTTGCGATCTCACAAGCCTGTTGCATATCGCGCACCTTGATCAGCGCACCGCGGTTGGCGAGCGATGTCCGGATCACTTCCTGACGTGGCATCTGCGGCAACAACCGGCGAATGCTGTCCTCTACCGCATTGAGATACGCTTCATCAGGGCAGAGCAAAATAGACTGCGCCAGCTCATCGTGTTCTGCCTGTGAAAATAAATCCATTGCCACCCAATCCGGATCGGTAGTGCCGTCACTGAGAACAAGAATTTCTGATGGCCCGGCAATCATATCGATGCCGACCGTGCCGAATACCCGGCGCTTGGCCGCAGCCACGTAGGCATTACCCGGACCGACAATCTTATCCACCTGCGGAATCGTCGCTGTGCCATATGCCAGCGCACCCACCGCCTGCGCTCCGCCAATCGTAAATACCCGGTCAACACCGGCAATTGCCGCAGCCGCCAGTACCAGCGGATTTTTCACGCCATCCGGGGTCGGTACGACCATGATGATTTCCTGTACGCCAGCAACTTTGGCTGGAATGGCGTTCATCAATACCGAGGAAGGATAGGCAGCTTTCCCGCCGGGCACATAAATACCTACGCGATCGAGCGGCGTGACTTTCTGCCCCAGGACTGTACCGTCCGGCTCACAATAACTGAAGCCTGCCGAACCGCATTCCACCTTTTGCCGCTCATGATAGGCACGTACACGCTGCGCCGCGGTTTCCAGCGCACTGCGGCGGGCGGCAGGCAAAGCATTCAGCGCCGCCTGCATTTCTTCGCGGGATAATTCAAGTTCAGCAATGCTGCTGGCATTCAGCCGGTCAAAGCGGTTGGTCGCTTCCAGCACAGCATTGTCCCCGCTTGCTTTCACGCTGGCCAGGATATGCGCTGCAGCGCGATCGATCGCTTCATCTTCAGCGGCTTCAAAGGCCAGCAAAGAGGAGAGTCTGCGGGAAAAATCCGCTTCGTCCGAATCCAGTCTGGTAATCAGGGAGACCATACGTATTCTCTTTAAGTGGATGCTTTTAGTCTGGAAGCGCGTTCAAACGCATCCATAATCGGCTGCAGGCGTTCACGCTTGAGTTTGAGCGCAGCCTGGTTCACCACGAGGCGCGATGAAATGTCCATGATATGTTCGACTTCCACCAGGTTATTGGCACGCAGGGTATTGCCGGTGCTGACCAGATCAACAATGGCATCAGACAATCCCACCAGCGGCGCCAGCTCCATTGAGCCATACAGTTTGATCAGATCAACGTGTACACCTTTGCTGGCGAAATGCTGACGCGCTGTTTCTGTGTATTTGGTCGCCACCCGCAGGCGCGCGCCCTGGCGTACGGCATTTTCATAATCAAACCCGGCAGACACCGCGACGGAAACCCGGCATTTGGCGATATTCAGGTCAATCGGTTGATACAAACCTTCACCACCGTGCTCATACAACACATCTTTTCCTGCCACACCAAAATCTGCTGCGCCATACTGAACATAAGTCGGCACATCGGAAGCGCGGACAATGATCACGCGCACACCGGGATCATTTGTGGCAAGGATCAGCTTGCGGGATTTTTCCGGGTCTTCTGTGACGCGGATTCCTGCTGCTTCCAGCAAAGGCAGCGTCTCTTCAAAAATACGTCCCTTGGACAGCGCCAGTGTTAATTGTGCAGTCATGATTTAATCCTCTGAATGTGGGCGCCGACAGCGGACAATTTTACTTCCATGCGGTCATAACCGCGGTCCAGATGGTAAATCCGGTCAATCAGGGTTTCACCTTCAGCGACCATGCCCGCGATCACCAGTGAAGCCGATGCCCGCAGATCCGTTGCCATCACCGGCGCACCAATCAATCGTTCCACACCATTGACTATCGCAGTGTGTCCGTCAATTTCTATTTTTGCGCCAAGCCGGTTCATTTCCTGCACATGCATAAAACGGTTTTCAAAAATCGTTTCCGTCACGCGGCTGGTACCTTGCGCGATACAGTTCATCGCCATGAACTGCGCCTGCATATCGGTTGGAAAACCCGGATATTCCGTGGTGCGGAAACTGACCGCTTTCGGACGGCTGCTCATCTGCGCGCGAATCCAGTCCGGGCCGGTAGTCAGCACCACGCCGGCATCACGTAATTTATCAAGTGCCACATCGAGAATATCACTACGGGTATTTTTCAGCGTGATGTCCCCGCCGGTCGCGGCAACAGCACACAGGAATGTCGCTGTCTCGATACGGTCGGCAATCACAGTATGTTGCGCGCCATGCAGACTGGCGACACCCTGAATCACCAGGCGGTCGGTACCGATGCCTTCGATCCTCGCCCCCATCGCCACCAGCAGATTGGCCAGATCCGTGACTTCCGGCTCCCGCGCAGCGTTTTCCAGCACGGTTTCGCCGTCTGCCAGCGTTGCCGCCATCAGTAGATTTTCCGTGCCGGTGACGGTAATCATATCGGTGACGATCCTGGCACCCCTCAAACGCTTGGCCCTGGCATGGATATAACCGGCTTCAATGGTAATGTCAGCACCCATCGCCTGCAGGCCTTTGATATGCTGATCCACCGGACGCGAACCAATGGCGCAACCGCCCGGCAGAGAAACCTTCGCTTCACCAAAGCGTGCCAGTAAAGGTCCCAGTACCAGAATCGATGCACGCATGGTTTTCACCAGATCATACGGCGCTTCCAGGCGGTCTATCTGGCTGCCATTCAACACCGTGACACCGTTTTCCTGCGTGACCTGCAACCCCATCTGGCGCAACAGTTTCAGCATTGTGTTCACATCCTGCAAGGATGGCACGTTATGCAGGCTGACATCACCGGCTGTCAGTAAGCCGGCACATAAAATCGGTAATGCGGCATTTTTGGCTCCGGCAATACGGATATCGCCATTTAACCGGTAACCGCCTTTGATGAGTAACTTATCCATTATGCCCGGTACTCTTCAGGTGTCAGGGTTTTCATCGACAGGGCATGGATTTCCTCACGCATGCGGTCGCCCAGGGCGGCGTACACCAACTGATGACGCTGAATAGGGCGCTTTCCGGCAAAAGCGGCGGATACGATCACAGCGTTGAAATGCTGACCATCGCCCTCCACCTCCAGATGACTGCATTCCAGCCCGGCGGCGATATAGGATTTGATTTGTTCAGGAGTAGGGAACACGATTCATCTTTCTGAATAAAATAAGGACTGGCATCACCTGATTTCAGTGGCGCAGCTTGTAGCCACGTTTCAGCATCTGCACGGCAATCGTCGCCAGCAATAAAAAGAAAACGGACACGACAGCCAGGCTGTGCAGCGGCGCCACATCAGACTGGCCAAAGAAACCGAAACGGAATCCGTCGATCATATAAAAAAACGGATTAAACCGGGATAAGCTCTGCCAGAAAACCGGCAGAGAATGGATAGAGTAAAACACACCTGACAGGAAGGTTGCCGGCATGATCAGGAAATTCTGAAACGCTGCCAGCTGATCGAATTTTTCAGCCCAGATTCCTGCAATCAGCCCCATCGTTCCCAGCATCGCGGCACCCAGTAAAGCGAAAATGCCAATCCACCACGGCGCGACAAAATGCAGATCGGCAAACCAGGCCGTCACCACAAACACACCCGCCCCGACTGCCAGCCCGCGCAGAATCGCCGCCAGCACGTAAGCGCTAAACAGTTCCCAGTGCGACAGCGGCGGCAACAATACAAACACCAGATTGCCGGTGATCTTTGACTGAATCAGGGAAGAAGAAGCATTGGCAAACGCATTCTGCAAGACGCTCATCATGACCAGACCCGGCACCAGAAAGGCGGTATACCTTACGCCCGGATAAACCTGCACATGCTCATCGAGCACATGACCAAAAATCAGCAGATACAGCAAAGCCGTCATGATCGGCGCGGTGATGGTCTGGGTCGCCACTTTCCAGAAACGCAGCACTTCCTTGTACAGCAAGGTGTTAAAGCCCGTCATCTGGCTCATTTCGCGCCCTCCATAATCTGCAAAAATACTTCCTCCAGGTCGGCCTGCAATAACTGCAAGTCCTCAATGACACAACCAGCGACCCGCAGCTCGCGCAACATCGTTTCCACCTGCGCCGAATCCGTTACGCGCAAGGCAAACTGACGCGGGTCGGCAGAACGTTCGTGTGTGATGATCTGACTGCGCAAGGCATCCGGCAAAACGGTGTTCGCATGGGCAGCCAGCGTCACCCGCAGCTGTGAGCCGGAGATGCGCTTAATCAGCGCAGCAGTGCTGTCCAGTGCCACAATTTTCCCCGACTTCAGCATGGCAATCCGGTTGCACAGTGCCTGAGCCTCTTCCAGATAATGCGTGGTCAGCACAATCGTATGGCCTTCACGGTTAAGACGGGCAATAAACTGCCATAAAGTCTGCCGCAATTCCACGTCCACACCCGCTGTCGGCTCATCCAGCACAATGACCGGCGGCTTGTGCACCAGCGCCTGCGCCACCAGCACACGGCGCTTCATACCGCCGGACAAAGCACGCATATTGGTGTCAGCCTTATTGGTGAGATCCAGATTTTCCATGATCTCATCAATCCAGCGGTCATTATTCCGGATGCCAAAATAACCAGACTGCATGCGCAGTGTTTCACGCACCGTAAAGAACGGGTCAAACACCAGCTCCTGCGGCACAACGCCCAGATTACGGCGGGCTTCGCGATAATCGCGCACGACATCATGCCCCTGCACGCTGATCTGCCCGGCATCTGCCCGGCTTAATCCCGCCAGGATCGAAATCAATGTCGTTTTACCGGCGCCATTTGGTCCGAGCAGACCAAAAAACTCCCCTTCTTCAATCGTCAGGGAAATGCCTCCCAGTGCCTGTAAAGACTGGAAACGTTTTTGTATATTGCTAATTTGTATCGCGGCCATCGGGCATGCTGCACTTGCGTGCTCTTGAAGAATCAGACAATTTGGAAAATTCAGCGGTTTCACCCTCAGGGCGAAACCTTTGATTATAGGGGATTTTCAGCAGAACAACTGAAAGCATGTGCAGACTGGTGCTGTACATTTCCCGGCAAACGGGAATCAATGTCGTCCGGCAGAGGCGGTGAGTTGAAACTGTTCGGTCAGACCATACAACCGGATCAGACTCAGCAGACCTGCGGGCGCATCGTGAAATTCCATCGCCCGATTCTGCTTGTCGGCCTGTCGCTGCCATTCAATCATGACAGCAACTGCGGCAGAATCAATTCGTTCCAGTCCGGATAAATCAAAGCTGAACTGGCCTTGAGCAATCATGCTGCTGCCCGCAGCTTCAACAGCGCGGGCAGTGTTTTGTGAAAATTCACCGGTGAGTTTATACACGGCCAGTCCTGAATATTCCTGAATATTATTTGGAAGCAGTTTTTGCCGGAGCAGAAGCAAGTTTTTTATTTTTTTCAGACAGCGTTTTAATCAGGCCATCGATACCGGATTTACTGATTTCAGCGGCAAAGCTGCCTTTATATGTTTCAACCAGCCAGGCGCCGAGAACATTGATGTCGTAGATCTTCCAGCCACCCGGCAATTTTTCAAGCCGGTAATTCAGCTGAATCGGCTCGCCTCTGGCCTGAATCACCTGCGAACGTACTTCGACTTCGGTATCTTCCGGCGCAGCACGCATTGGCTTGAACTCAACGCGCTGGTCCTTGATTTGGGAAATCGCACCGGAGTAGGTAAAAACCAGCAAAGTGCGAAATTCACTGATCAGTTGCTTTTGCTGTTCCGGTGTCGCGTCACGCCAGTTTTTTCCTGCTGCCAGCGATGTCATGCGGGGAAAATCGATGTACGGCAAAATCTTGCTGTCCACCATATCGAATACGCGTTTCTGATTGCCCGCCTGGATATCTTTATCATTTTTTGCCGTATCCAGAATTTCCTGGCTCAGGCGCTTCACCAGCTGATCCGGCGCTTCGTCAGCAGCCAGTGCCAGACCTGTGCTGCCCAGCATCAGTCCGGCGAACATCAGAGTGAAAAATCGTGTAACAAGTGCTTTCATAGGGATTCCTTTGGTGTTTCTTTGAAAATGGCACATCTGCCATTCCTTAACCGGCCCGACCTGGTTACGGTTGACGGACAAAACCATTTTTTACAAATGCATCACATTCTGTCACGTCTGCTGCGATCGTTTAATCGTCATCCGGGTTGATCTGACCCGCCCGGCGTTGCAGGTAAGCATCGCGGAAAAAGACATATTTATCCAGTGCGGCTTCTTCGATCAGGGAACCGGCATCCAGCACCGATGCCCGCTTATCGACCAGACGCACAACCGTTCCGGTATTGCGGATATATATTGGCTGTTTGTAAGACCACAAGTCCCCTTTCAGATCAACCGGCGTCGCCAGTGCATCCCGCAAGGTGGAAGGTCCCAGAATCGGTAATACCAGATAAGGCCCGGAACGCACGCCCCAGCGCCCCAGCGTCTGTCCGAAATCTTCAGCGTGTTTCGGCAAACCGGCCGGCGTGCCGATATCCAGCAAACCACCTAAGCCAAACGTACTGTTCACGGCGAAACGCATCACATCGGATGTGCCATCAGCCACTTTGCCCTGCAATAAATTATTCACTGCGTTCCAGACATCGCCAATATTGCTGAAGAAATTACCAATACCAGTCTGAGCGAATCCGGGAGTGATGTTTCGATAAACCTGTGCCACAGGCTTCAGCACCGCCTGATCCAGCGTGTCATTGAAGCTGAACATCACCCGGTTAAACCCCTCCAGAGGGTCGCGTGGATTATTACCGATATTTGTCTTGGTGCTGATGGCATCCAGCGTCTGGTCAGCCTTGTCACGGATTTTTTCCACCGTCACGGTACTGCATCCGCTCAACAGCAGACTCGCCACAATCATCAGTGGGGCAAACCAGTGTGCATTGGATCGTGTCAAAAATTGTGTCATTTTTTGTTTTCCGCACTGCTGTCAGCGGCTTTGCTGAACAAAAACTGACTGATCAGATTTTCCAGCACCACTGCCGACTGCGTCATTTTAATCCGGTCACCCGCTGCCAGATTATTCGTATCACCACCGGGTTCCAGGCCGATATATTGCTCTCCCAGCAATCCAGCCGTCAGAATTTTAGCCGAACTGTCTTTGGGAAATTTGTAACGTGTCTCCAGCTGCATGACGACGGTGGCCTGAAAGGTTTTATCATCGAACTTGATTTCAGACACACGTCCTACGACCACACCGGCACTTTTGACCGCAGCCCGCGGCTTCAGGCCGCCGATATTATCGAAGCGCGCCGCAACTTCGTAGTTTTTTTCCAGGGAAAATGAACTCATGTTGCCGGCTTTTAATGCGAGAAACAGCAGCGCTGCCGCACCCAGCACGACAAACAGGCCAACCCAGAAATCCAGTGATTTTTTTTGCATTATCTATCCTTACCTTAGGGTCCCCGGCACCACGGGGACATCCAATTGAATCTTTTCGGGCGCTTCAATGCCGGTCATTGAAGGATACGGACAACTTCGCCAGTTTTTGTTGCGCTTTATGACTGATTATTGAAACATCCAGGCAGTCAGCAGGAAATCCAGCCACAACACCAGCAACGAAGACACCACGACCGTCCTGGTAGTCGCCCTGGCGACGCCTTCCGGTGTCGGCTGCGCCTCATACCCCTGAAACAGCGCCACAAAAGTCACGGCAAAACCAAAGACGATACTTTTCACGACACCGTTGCCAATATCCTGCCAGATTTCAACACCGGCCTGCATCTGCGACCAGAATGCGCCGTTATCAACCCCGATCAATTTAACTCCGACCACATAGCCGCCGATGATACCCATCGCATTGAAGATAGCGGTCAATACCGGCATGGCAATCAGACCTGCCAGAAACCGTGGAGCAAGAACCCGCTGAACCGGATTCACAGCCATCATTTCCATAGCCGCCAACTGTTCACCGGCTTTCATCAGGCCAATTTCCGCCGTCAGCGAAGTCCCTGCCCGCCCGGCAAACAGCAATGCAGTAACAACCGGCCCCAGTTCGCGGGTTAAAGATAAGGCCACCAGCAGGCCCAACGCTTCTTCCGAACCATAACGGTTCAGAGTGTAATACCCCTGATAACCCAGCACAAATCCGACAAACAATCCGGAAACAGCAATAATGACCAGAGAATAATTGCCGATAAAATGAATCTGATCCGTCACCAGACGGGGGCGGCGCCATAGTCCGCCAGCACTCCATAAAATAGCGAAAAAGCAGCGGGCGGCATACCCCAGATTACTGGCTGTTTCACGCACCCAGGCACCAATACGCTCAATCATGATACGCGCTCCTTCAGTCCCAGACCGTCTCTCAGAGACTGCCCCGGATAATGGAAAGGAACCGGACCATCTGCCTCAGCATGGACAAATTGTTTGACATAGGGGTCTTCGGATGCCTGCATTTGTTGCGGCGTGCCCTCAGCCACAATTTTTCCTTGCGACAGAAAATAAATATAATCAGCGATGGCAAAAGATTCATGCACATCGTGCGACACCAGTATCGTGGTAGACCCCAGCGCATTGTTCAAGTTCCGGATCAGATTGGCAGTCACACCCATCGAAATCGGATCCAGTCCGGCAAACGGCTCGTCATACATCATTAACTGGGGGTCGAGCGCCACCGCGCGCGCCAACGCCACCCTGCGCGCCATACCGCCGGAAATTTCGGAGGGCATCAGCTGCGCAGCATTGCGCAGGCCAACAGCATGTAATTTCAGCATCACCAGATCGCGAATCATGGCTTCACTGAGATCAGTATGTTCGCGCATCGGAAACGCGACATTATCAAATACACTTAAATCGGTAAACAGGGCGCCATGCTGAAACAGCATACCCATTTTGCGCCGCATCTGATACAGACCGGCATTATCCATCTGCTGGATCTGCTGGCCATCGACAGCGACCGTACCTTGCTGAGGCCTGATCTGGCCGCCAATCAGGCGCAATATCGTCGTCTTGCCGGATCCTGAGCCGCCCATGACAGCAATCACTTTGCCGCGCGGAAAATCCATGCGCAGCCCCGACAGAATGGTGCGCTGCCCATACCCGAATTGAAGATCACGAATTTCGACGAGATTAGACACAGCAAGAAATGAAGTTTTGCAAAAACTAGATTGTAATGCAGAACGGGAATTACAGCTGCTTCAGAAACTGTAACAAAAAACAATGATTTGAATTATATTCTGATTATTTTGCATTTTTTAAATTTAAATTCAATTTTCATTTAAATTTAAAAATTTTATTAAAAACAGATTGTTTTGCCTCAAAAAATTAATGAATTTTCAGTCAGTAATTATTGGATTTTGTCTGTTCTCTTCAAAAAATTTGACGGATTCCAGCCCTCAGACTGCAATCCGTCACACGGATTAACGAGGCAAAACTGAGTCGCCCATCAGGAAAGCATCCACTTCACGGGCGCACTGACGTCCTTCGCGAATCGCCCAGACCACCAGTGACTGACCACGACGCATGTCGCCTGCTGCAAAGACCTTTTCCGCATTAGTCTTGTAGCAACCGATACCCTCGGTTGTCGCTTTAGCATTGCCGCGAGCATCTTTGTCCACGCCAAATGCATCCAGCACATGTTGTACCGGAGAAACAAAACCCATAGCCAGCAAAACCAGATCGGCTTTCATCTCAAATTCGGAATCCGGCACTTCCTGCATCTTGCCGTCTTTCCATTCAACACGGCAGGCGATCAGCTTTTCCACTTTGCCGCCCTTGCCTTCCAGACGTTTCGTTGCAACGGACCAGTCACGTTCGCAACCTTCTTCATGCGAGGAAGAAGTGCGCAACTTAGTCGGCCAGTAAGGCCAGACCAACGGTTTGTTTTCCTGCTCAGGCGGCTGTGGCAACAATTCAAACTGAGCCACGGATTTGGCGCCGTGACGATTCGAGGTGCCCACGCAATCAGAGCCGGTATCACCACCACCGATCACCACAACATGCTTGCCCGTCGCCATGATCTGGTCTTTGACCTTATCACCGGCATTCACCTTGTTCTGCACCGGCAAGAAATCCATAGCGAAATGCACGCCTTTGAGTTCGCGGCCAGGGACCGGCAAATCACGCGGCGTTTCTGCACCACCGGCGATGATGACTGCATCAAAATCCTTTTGCAGCTGTTCCGGGGAAATCGTTTCTTTGGACCAGTTTGTGACCGTGGCAGGAAAATCCTTGCCGACAAATACGCCAGTACGGAATGTCACACCTTCTGCCTGCATCTGATCAACGCGGCGGTCGATATGGGATTTTTCCATTTTGAAGTCGGGAATGCCATAACGCAGCAAGCCGCCAACACGGTCATTCTTTTCGAATACTGTCACATCATGGCCAACACGCGCCAGTTGCTGCGCTGCTGCCAGCCCCGCAGGACCAGAACCGACAACAGCGATTTTCTTGCCGGTTTTAATAGCAGGAATTTCCGGCGCAACCCAACCGTTTTCCCAACCTTTATCGATAATGTAATGCTCAATCGACTTGATGCCGACTGCATCATTATTGATTCCCAGCGTACAAGCTGCTTCGCAGGGTGCCGGACAGATGCGGCCGGTGAATTCTGGGAAATTGTTTGTCGAATGCAGGGTATCGAGCGCCTGCTTCACTTGTCCGTTGTATACCAGATCATTCCAGTCAGGGATGATGTTATTGACAGGGCAACCGTTATTGCAAAACGGAATACCGCAATCCATACAGCGTGCCGCCTGTGTTTTTGCCTGCGCATCATCCAGATGCACCAAAAATTCCTTGTAATGCTTTTTACGCGACAACGGTGCTTCAGAAGCTTCCTGCAGTCGCTGATATTCCATGAAACCGGTAACTTTACCCATTTTTATCCTCAATATGATTGTGGGCTACTCTGCCCTGTCAGTCTTGAATTGCGCAGCATCAGGTGCGCCGGCTGGCGCATCCGATGAAACTAGGCAGCAACTTTTTCCTTCCTGGCAGCCGGCTTCGCCGCAGACATTTCCGCCAACGCACGCTTGTATTCGGTCGGAAATACTTTGACGAATTTAGCGCGGCTGCGGGCCCAGTCATCCAGCAGATTGCGGGCGCGGGTACTGCCTGTATGTTTGAAGTGGCGCTCAATCAGGTTACGCAGAATCGCTTCATCGGTCTCACCCTCACCGCCACGCAGACGGCTGTGCCAGATTGATTTATCGACGGTTGCAGTCTGTACATCGCCTGCCAGCACTGGCTCCAGCGTGACCATGGACATATTGCATTTCGCTTCAAATTCCCCGTCCGGATCATAAACATAGGCGATACCACCGGACATACCGGCGGCAAAGTTACGACCGGTGTTACCCAGCACGATGACCGTACCGCCTGTCATGTATTCGCAACCGTGGTCACCAGTACCTTCAACCACCGCGACAGCGCCGGAATTACGCACGGCAAAACGTTCGCCTGCCACACCATTGATGAATGCCTCACCGGAAATCGCACCGTACAAAACCGTGTTACCGCAAATGATGTTGTCCACCGCCCAGCCGCGGAATTCGGTATTGGGGCGGATGATAATGCGGCCGCCGGACAAACCTTTACCGACGTAATCGTTACCTTCACCCACCAGATCCAGCGTCACGCCATGCGCCAGGAATGCGCCGGCAGACTGGCCGGCCGTACCTTGCAGCTGAATGTGGATCGTGTCATCCGGCAAACCTGCATGACCGTATTTCTTCGCCACTTCACCAGACAACATCGTGCCAACGGTGCGATTCAGGTTTTTAATCGGCGAAATGAAAGAGACTTTCTCGCCAGTTTCCAATGCAGTCTTTGCCTGAGCGATGAGCTTGTTGTCCAGTGCCTTGTCGAGACCATGATCCTGCACATCGACATGGCGGATCGCCGCATCGGCACCGGCTTGCGGCTGGTAGAAAATTTTTGCAAAATCCAGACCCTTGGCTTTCCAGTGCGAGATGGCTTTGGATTTATCCAGCAGATCAACCCGGCCAATTAATTCGTCATAGGTGCGCACGCCCAGTTGCGCCATGATCTGACGAACTTCTTCGGCAACGAAGAAGAAATAGTTCACGATATATTCCGGCTTGCCGGAGAATTTGGCGCGCAATACCGGGTCTTGCGTCGCCACACCGACCGGGCAGGTATTCAGGTGGCATTTACGCATCATGATGCAACCTTCCACCACCAGCGGTGCAGTCGCAAAACCAATCTCATCGGCACCCAGCATGGCAGCAATCGCCACGTCGCGACCGGTCTTCATCTGACCATCAGCCTGTACCCGCACACGGCCACGCAAACCGTTCAATACCAGCGTCTGCTGTGTTTCAGCCAATCCCAATTCCCACGGCGTACCAGCATGTTTAATCGACGACAAAGGTGAAGCCCCGGTACCACCGTCATGGCCTGCAATCACCACGTGATCGGCCTTTGCCTTGGAAACACCCGCAGCAATGGTACCAACACCGACTTCAGATACCAGCTTGACGGAAATCGATGCATTCGGATTCACATTTTTCAGGTCATGAATCAATTGCGCCAGATCTTCAATCGAATAAATATCGTGGTGCGGTGGCGGAGAAATCAGACCTACACCCGGTACGGAAAAACGCAGTTTAGCAATATATTCCGATACTTTATGGCCAGGCAGCTGACCACCTTCGCCAGGTTTTGCGCCTTGCGCCATCTTGATCTGAATCTGGTCGGCAGATGTCAGATACTCGGCTGTTACACCAAAACGGCCAGAAGCAACCTGCTTGATTTTCGAGCGCAGCGAATCACCTTCAATCAGTGGGATATCTGCTTCGATCTGTTCCTTGCCAATCACAGAAGCCAATGTGGCGCCTTGCTTGATAGGAATACCCTTCAGTTCCTGCTGATAACGCGCCGGATCCTCGCCACCCTCACCGGTATTCGATTTGCCGCCAATCCGGTTCATCGCAATTGCCAGTGTGGCGTGCGCTTCGGTACTGATGGAGCCCAGAGACATCGCACCGGTCGCAAACCGTTTGACGATTTCTTTGGCGGGTTCAACCTGCTCCAGTGGAATGGCTTTGGACGGATCAATCTTAAACTCGAACAGCCCGCGCAAGGTCATATGACGCTTGGACTGATCGTTGATGATCTGTGCGTATTCCTTGTAGGAGTTGTAGTTGTTGGCACGGGTGGAATGCTGCAATTTGGCGATCGCATCCGGTGTCCACATATGGTCTTCGCCACGGACACGGAAAGCATATTCGCCGCCGGCATCAAGCGCGTTTGCCAGCACCGGGTCCTGACCGAAAGCCAGCTTGTGCAGGCGCAGCGCCTCTTCTGCCACTTCAAACACACCGATCCCCTCAACGTTGGATGCGGTGCCTTTAAAATATTTGTCGACCAGCGATTTATTCAGACCGATCGCTTCAAAAATCTGCGCGCCGCAATAGGACATATAAGTCGAAATGCCCATTTTGGACATGACTTTCATGAGTCCTTTACCAATCGCCTTGGTGTAATTGTAGATCGCTTTTTCTGCGCTCAGATCACCCGGCAGATCTTTCGCCATATCAGCCAGTGTCTGCATGGCGAGATAAGGATGCACAGCTTCCGCACCATAACCTGCCAGCAGTGCGAAGTGATGCGTTTCGCGCGCAGAACCGGTTTCGACGACCAGCCCGGTTGTCGTGCGCAGCCCTTTGCTGACCAGATGCTGATGCACCGTCGATGTGGCAAGCAAGGCAGGAATAGCGACATTGTTGCCATCCATCTTGCGGTCGGTGATGATCATAATATTGTGACCAGACTTGACCGCATCCACCACCTCTGCGCAGATCGAGGCCAGACGCGCTTCAATCCCTTCCTTACCCCAGGATACCGGATAGCAGATATCGAGCTCATACGACTTGAACTTGCCGCCGGTGTTGGCACTGATATTGCGCAGTTTGGCGATATCGGCAAAATCCAGTACCGGTTGCGACACTTCAAGACGCATCGGCGGATTGATGTTGTTGGTATCGAGCAGATTCGGTTTCGGGCCGATGAATGAGACCAGCGACATCACCATCGCTTCGCGGATAGGATCGATCGGCGGATTGGTGACTTGCGCAAACAACTGCTTGAAGTAGTTGTACAGCGGTTTGAGTTTGTTGGACATGACTGCCAACGAGGAATCATTCCCCATAGAGCCAATGGCCTCTTCACCAGCCACCGCCATCGGCGCCATCAGAAATTTAATGTCTTCCTGAGTATATCCGAATGCCTGCTGGCGATCGAGCAGCGTGGCTGCTTCGGCCCCCTGTTTTACCTCACCTTTGAGTTCATTCAGTTTGATGCGGACGGACTTGATCCATTGC
Organism: Cognatundibacterium oligocarboniphilum; assembly: GCF_013377855.1. GTDB lineage: Bacteria > Pseudomonadota > Gammaproteobacteria > Burkholderiales > Burkholderiaceae_D > Undibacterium > Undibacterium oligocarboniphilum. The sequence goes on from NZ_JABXYJ010000001.1 coordinate 94,821, forward strand.
TTATACGGCTTGGCATTGGCATAGGTGTCCTTGATTTCTTTATCATCGATGATGCGACCAGCTTCCAGATCGATCAGGAACATTTTGCCGGGTTGCAAACGCCATTTTTTGATAATCTTCGATTCAGGAATCGGCAACACGCCCGATTCGGATGCCATCACCACCAGATCGTCGTCAGTCACGATGTAACGTGCAGGACGCAAGCCGTTACGATCCAGCGTACCGCCGATCTGGCGACCATCGGTGAAAGCCATGGCTGCCGGGCCATCCCACGGTTCCATCATTGCAGCGTGGTATTCGTAAAACGCACGACGGTTATCATCCATCATGCCATGATTTTCCCAGGCTTCCGGGATCATCATCATCATGGCCTGCGCAATCGGATAACCCGCCATCACCAACAATTCCAGCGCATTATCAAAACTTGCCGTGTCGGACTGACCTTCAAAAATCAGCGGATACAATTTTTGCAAATCGTCACCCAGTACGGCGGACTTCATCACGCCTTCACGGGCGCGCATCCAGTTAAAGTTGCCTTTGACAGTATTGATTTCACCGTTGTGCGCAATCATGCGATAAGGGTGTGCCAACGGCCATTCCGGGAAGGTATTGGTGGAAAAACGCTGATGCACCAGCGCCAGCGCAGAGACGCAGCGCTCATCCTGCAAGTCCTTGTAGTAGACACCGACCTGGTCTGCCAGCAGCAAGCCTTTGTACACCACGGTGCGCGCCGACATGGAAGGCACGAAATACTCCTTACCATGCAGCAGCTTCAGCGCTTCAATCGCATGGACTGCCGATTTACGGATCACGTACAGCTTGCGTTCCAGCGCATCGGTCACCATGATGTCAGGACCACGGCCAATGAAAATCTGGCGGATAACCGGCTCTTTGTCACGCACAGTCGGCGACATCGGCATCTCGGCATCGACCGGCACGTCACGCCAGCCCAGCACGACCTGACCTTCGGCACGAACTGCACGCTCAATTTCCTGCTCACAGGCAAGGCGGGAAGCATGCTCTTTCGGCAGGAAAATCATACCAACGCCATATTCCCCCGGGGGCGGCAACTCAATACCCTGTTTTGCCATTTCTTCACGGTAATACTGATCCGGAATCTGAATCAGGATGCCGGCACCGTCCCCCATCAGCGGGTCAGCACCCACCGCACCGCGGTGATCCAGATTTTTCAGGATCAGCAAGCCCTGATCAACAATCGCGTGGGATTTTTTACCCTTGATATGGGCAACAAATCCCACACCACAGGCATCATGTTCATTGGTTGGATCGTACAAACCTTGAGCTTGCATAGCTATCTCCGGAAGGCAAAATTGAATGACTGAGATGGAGAATAGTGCAGCGCAAAAGAAAGTTCAATCTAAATAAAAGGGGTCAGAGACATATATTATATTACGATTTCTATTAATTGTTTTAATAGGGTCAGAGTTATTTCAAATAATAAATCTCTTTTCCCCACCAGATTATCCCTGTCCTGCAGGCACTATCTTCCGCGGGCGTCCACGCTTTGCCGGCGATACCCGGCGCTCGGTCAGCTTTGCCATTTCCGCCTCAAACACCGGAGAACCAAGCAACCACCCCTTGTGCGTTGCCTCAGTCAGGCGCGCCAGTTCTGCGGCGGATAGCGACTGCTGCATCATTTCCTTATAGTTTGCCTCGCGCTGGAAAGGTGTGTTTCCCAGTGCCCAGAAAATAGGATGGTCCGATACCAGCGGATCAGCGCGCAGACCAATATGGTGCTGATAGCTTGACCAGGGATAATCGAGCAAATCCGCTACCAGCCCGGCGCGTAAAGGATGGCTTTCCACATACAAACTGCATGGCAGGAAAAAAGCCTGCGCCTCCAGCACAGTTGCCTTATAACGTCCCTGCCACAAGCTCCCTGAACGCCGATATTTGCGATTGAAATAAGGGACATAGTAACGGCCCAGCCATTGCAAAAGCTTGCTCAATCCTTCCGCATCTTCCGGCGTCACCAGTAAATGTAAATGTTCCGGCATCAGCACGTAGGCGTGTATCGCAATATGGAATTGTTTTGCACCTTGCGTCAGCCAGCCGAGAAACATCGTGTAATCCTCGCTGTCGCGAAAGAGCTGTGTACCCTCGTGGGTGCGCTGCACCAGATGATGCAACATCTGCGGAATTACCAAACGCGGTAGTCTTGCCATAAATTCACTGTACATTCTAAAATCAGATAGTCGAATGCCTCAGTATACTCAGGAACAGCACCGGTTCCCTCTAAAATACCTGCAATGCTGATAAAGCCGGGGAAATCAAGCAATTGATTGAGAATTCCACCAGTAAAGTGGCATGGTTAGATGAGTAAGACGATCCAGAAAATCATCAGCAGCATGCAACGCACGATGGATATCAGCAAGAAATCAGTCCTGTCAGCCAGGAACAGAACGCGGACATTAAACAGGCAACCCGGGCGAGCACCCATCAGATGAATAAAGTGACGCAAAAAAAAACAGAGTGGGAAGAATTCTGCGACCTGACTGGCTTCCGTCAGGCGATCCATCTTGCTGACGGAAAAATATACTCAGGCAAAAATTCAGGCAGAAAGCATAAAAGCACGACGAAACCAGTTCGTCGTGCTTTTGTACTTCAGAGAATCGCTGAACTGAAAAAATCAGTGGTAAGCGCTGACCAGTTCAGGTGTTTTCGCTTTCAGGCGGAAAGCACTGAGCGCCTTGGAGGCGTCCTGTACAGCAGTCACTTCCGGCAGACCGCTCATCAATTCGGAAATGCGGCTTTTCAGTGCTTTTGCCTGTGTCGCCAGTTTGAAATGTGCCGGACGCTGAGTCTGAACAATACTCCAGCGAACGATTGGTGCCTGCCCGGTTCCATCCAACAATGCACGATCACGCATCCATTTTTCAAAAGAACGTGTTGGCATATCAGTCTCAACCCAGATCAGATGATCAGATGTCATCTTTTGGTTTGCAGAAGGACGCACCGCAATTTCGTAAATCATTTTCAAACTCCTTGAGGGAGAATCGTTGCCGTACACATTACAGCCCAGGATTCATATTCCCCAAACGAGCCTGCCATCACTTGCGTTGACATAAAAAGTTACAGAACCTCAAAAAATTTATACTTGATTCGATTTTTATTCAAAAAATCGGGTCAGAACTGGTAAAAATTAAGTATTTAATTATATTTTATTATTTTATTCAATGCGCGGCTGGGACTTAGCCGGGCTTAGGTACTTCATTGGTTCTATGAACAATAGTCTCAATCAATTACCCGACAACACTGTAGTGACATCCATAAAAACCTTAATAATCTTTCTAATCTTGATTATTTTCCTGCAACAAACAAAAAACCGGCAGAGCTAGTCTTACCGGTTTTTTCGTTAAAATCGGTGGTACTGGATTTTTAAAACGGGATATCGTCATCCATATCCGAAAAATTCGGTGCCGGACGGGATGCCGGTGCTGGGCGTGAAGCGGGTGCTCCCTGCTGACGCTGCGTCGGCGCAGGTGCCGGACTGCCGTAACCGCTGTCGTCCATGGCGGCACCGCCACCCATGCCCTGCCGGCTACCGAGCATCTGCATGCTGTCGGCACGGATGTCGGTCGCATATTTCTCGACGCCATCCTTGTCGGTGTATTTACGGGTGCGCAGACTGCCTTCTACATAAACCTGAGAGCCTTTTTTCAGGTACTGACCTGCGATTTCAGCGAGCTTGCCGAAAAAGGTAATCCGGTGCCATTCGGTCTGCTCTTTTTTCTCGCCTGTCGCCCGGTCTTTCCAGTTATCCGTCGTTGCGACAGTAATGCTGGTCATGGCGTCACCACTTGGCATATAACGTGTTTCCGGGTCACGACCCAGATTGCCGACGATAATGACTTTATTCACGGATGCCATGTATTTCTCCTGTTTTTCTGTATTTCAATCAATATTATTCAACCTGAACGGATGGGGCTGATTTGCCGCGCTTCGCGATTTCCGGCATCTTGGCAGCCATTATAAGCCACAGCAGGCTGGTGACTGCGCAGACAATAAAGACGGAAGAAGCGCCGGTATGCTGTTTCAGCCATCCGCCCAGCGCCCCGCCGCAAAACAGTCCGATTGCCTGCATGGTGTTATACACGCCGAGCGCCGCCCCTTTTGCGGCTGGTGGGGCAATGCGCGATACCAGCGAGGGCTGGCTGGCCTCCAGAATATTGAACGCAATAAAAAATGCAAACAATAAGCTAATCAGCAATACCGGCTGCTGCAGACCTTGCCACAAACCGAGCTGAACCAGCAGCAGCAAGGCGATGGCACCGACAAAAACCTGTTTCATTTTGCCGTATTTTTCGCCGACAAAAATCGCTGGCAGCATTGCCACGAAAGAAGCAAACATGATCGGCAGATAGATTTTCCAGTGGGATGTCACGGCAATGCCGGCGTACTGCACCAGCGCCGTCGGCACCACTACAAACATGGCCATTTGCGACAAATGCAGCACGAAGACGCCGTAGTTCAGCCGCATCAGTTCACGGTTTTTCAGCACCTCAGACAACGGAACCGGCGCCAACTGAACCGCAGGCGCATCGGGTGTAATGAACAGCACCACGCCAATCGCAGCCAGCGAGAGGATGCCGGTCATGGCGAAAATTCCGCCCATTCCGATGACCTGATACAGCAAAGGCGCAGCGACCAGCGACAGGGCAAAGGTCAGTCCGATCGAGCCGCCGACCATCGCCATGGCCTTAGTCCGGTGCTCTTCGCGGGTGGAGTCGGCGATCAGCGCAGTAATCGCTGCCGAGATCGCCCCGGCTCCCTGAATCGCCCGTCCGATCAGCACACCCAGCACGGAAGTGGCCATCGCAGCGACAAAAGCACCGGCAGCAAACAGCAGCAAACCGATCACGATAATGCGTTTGCGACCAAATTTATCCGAAGCGATGCCGAACGGAATCTGGCCGAACGCCTGACTCAGGCCATAAATACCCATCGCCATACCAACCAGCAGACTATTGTCACCATCCGGCAGGGTTTTGGCATGAATGGCAAATACCGGCAAAATCAGAAACAGCCCCAGCATCCGCAAGGCAAAAATCGAAGCCAGCGATGCGCTGGAGCGGATTTCCATCCGCGTCATGCGCGATGCGACAGGCGGATTGTTCGCTTGATGGGCTTTACAATCAGAATTTGTTGCAATAGTCATATTAAATATCCATCCTGACGGCGGATTTTACGGAACAAGAAGACGAGCCAACGGTAAATTTCAAAAACCCGTTATAGTAGCAGGTTGCTTGCCTCTGCCAAAATTGAGCTCAAATACCATGACGACACGATCAAAAGCTGCAAAAGCCCCTAAACCCGCCGAAATCGCATTCGACGCCGATGACATCGCGCTCATGCAGAAACGTGAGCTGATCCGCGTCAGGGGAGCCCGGACCCATAACCTGAAGAACATCAATCTGGATCTGCCGCGCAACAAGCTGGTGGTGATTACCGGCTTGTCCGGTTCGGGTAAATCCTCGCTGGCGTTTGACACCTTGTATGCCGAAGGACAACGCCGCTATGTCGAATCCTTATCCGCCTATGCGCGTCAATTTCTGCAACTGATGGAAAAACCCGATGTCGATCTGATTGAGGGACTGTCACCGGCGATCTCAATCGAGCAAAAGGCAACCTCGCACAATCCACGCTCCACCGTCGGCACCGTCACTGAAATCCACGATTACCTGCGTCTGCTGTACGCCCGTGTAGGCACACCGTATTGCCCTGATCATCCGGAAAACCCGCTGGCAGCACAATCGGTATCGCAGATGGTGGATGCCGTACTGGCCATGCCGGAAGACAGCAAGCTGATGATCCTGGCGCCGGTGGTGTCGAACCGCAAAGGTGAGCATGTGGATCTGTTTGAGCAGATGCAGGCGCAGGGCTTTGTACGCTTCCGGGTGCAAAGCGGCACGCATGACGCCAAAATTGTGGAAGCCGATGATCTGCCGAAGTTGAAAAAAACCGAAAAACATACCATCGACGTGGTGGTCGATCGCGTCAAAGTACGCGAAGACATCAAGCAGCGGCTGGCGGAATCCTTTGAAACCTGCCTGCGCATCGCCAATGGCCGTGCACTGGTAGTGAATATGGGCACGGGCCATGAACAACTGTTTTCCAACAAATTTGCCTGTCCGACCTGCGGCTATTCGTTGCAGGAACTGGAGCCGCGTCTGTTTTCATTCAATAATCCAATGGGCGCCTGCCCGGAATGCGACGGGCTCGGCCATATCGAATTCTTTGATCCGAAACGGATCGTCGCTTTCCCTAACCTGTCGCTGGCCAGTGGTGCCGTCAAAGGCTGGGACCGCCGCAATCAGTTCTACTTCCAGATGCTGTCAAATCTGGCGGCTTTTTATGAGTTCGATATCGATACGCCATTCGAGCAATTGCCGGAATCGGCCCAGCAAGTCATTCTGTATGGCTCGGGCAAACAGCAAATCCCGTTCACTTACATCAACGAAAAAGGACGCACCGTTATCAAGGAACATGCGTTTGAAGGCGTCGTGACGAATCTGCAGCGCCGCTACCGCGAAACGGATTCGATGGCGGTGAAGGAAGAGCTGGCGAAATTCATCAACGAAAAACAATGCCCGTCCTGTCACGGTGCCCGCCTGCGGATTGAAGCACGTTACGTGAAGGTCGGCACCGGCCAACAGGAAAAAGCCATTTTCGATATCAGCGCCATGCCTTTGCGCGATACCCTGCATTTCTTCGAGCATCTGCAACTGCACGGCGCAAAACGCGATATTGCCGACCGCATCATCAAGGAAATCACGGCGCGCCTGACCTTCCTCAATAACGTCGGGCTCGATTACCTGTCCCTGGAACGCAGTGCCGATACCCTGTCCGGCGGCGAAGCCCAGCGTATCCGCCTCGCTTCCCAGATAGGATCGGGGCTGACCGGCGTGATGTACGTGCTGGATGAACCGTCGATCGGTCTGCACCAGCGCGATAACGACAGGTTGATCGACACGCTCAAGCATTTGCGCGATATCGGCAACAGCGTGCTGGTGGTCGAGCATGATGAAGACGCAATCCGCTGCGCCGACTTCGTGGTTGATATGGGCATTGGCGCTGGCGTACATGGCGGTGAAGTGATCGCTCATGGCGCTCTCGATGACATCCTGCAGAATCCGCGCTCACTGACTGCGAAATACCTGAGCGGCGAACTGGAAATCAGCGTCCCCGCCAAACGTACTGCGTCCGATCCCGACAAGCAATTACTGATTGCCGGTGCCCGTGGCAATAATCTGAAAAATCAGGATATGACGCTGCCGGTCGGTTTGCTGACCTGCGTGACCGGCGTGTCCGGCTCGGGTAAATCCACGCTGGTGAATGACACGCTGTACCATGTCGCGGCCCGCCATCTGTATGGTTCGCAGACGGAACCAGCGCCATTTGACCACGTCAGCGGACTTGAACATTTCGATAAAGTCATTTCTGTCGATCAGGCTCCGATAGGCCGTACACCACGCTCTAACCCGGCCACGTATACCGGCTTATTCACCCCTATCCGCGATCTGTTTTCTACGGTACCGACCGCTAAAGAACGCGGCTACAGCGCTGGCCGTTTTTCGTTCAACGTCAAAGGCGGTCGCTGCGAAGCCTGTCAGGGCGATGGCGTGATTAAAGTCGAAATGCACTTTCTGCCGGATGTGTATGTGCCTTGCGATGTCTGTCACGGAAAACGCTACAACCGCGAAACCCTGGAAGTCCAGTACAAGGGAAAAAATATCCACGAAGTGCTGGAAATGACGGTCGAGGATGCCCACGAATTCTTCAAGCCGGTACCGGTCATTGCCCGCAAGCTGCAAACTCTGCTGGATGTCGGCCTTGGCTATATCCGTCTGGGTCAGAGCGCCACCACGCTGTCCGGCGGTGAGGCACAAAGGGTAAAACTGTCGCTGGAATTATCGAAACGCGATACCGGCCGCACCCTGTATATTCTGGATGAGCCGACCACCGGCCTGCACTTCCACGATATCGCGCTGCTGCTGAAAGTGATACACCGTCTGCGCGATCAGGGCAATACGCTGGTCATCATCGAACACAATCTGGATGTGATCAAGACCGCCGACTGGCTGATTGATCTGGGACCGGAAGGCGGTGCGGGCGGCGGCAGAATTATCGCGACCGGCACACCGGAACAAGTGGCGGCCAACCCCGACAGCGTAACCGGCAAATACCTGTTACCTCTGCTGAAAAAACGTAAAAAATAAATCTTTTCTCTTCTGTTGAATTGGTATGTCTATCCGTCTGATTGTCGGCCTCGGTAATCCGGGGCCGGAGTATGAACAAACCCGCCATAATGCGGGATTCTGGCTGGTTGACCAGTTTCCGGTCAGTCTCCAGCGCGACAAAAATTTTAATGCGCTGGTAGGAAAAACCCGGATCGCCGGAGAGGAGGTCTGGTTGCTGGAACCACAGACTTTCATGAACCGTTCCGGTCAGTCAGTCGGTGCGATCTGCCGCTTTTATAAGATCACACCGGATCAGATACTGGTGGTGCATGATGAGCTGGATATGCTGCCCGGTGTTGCCAAGCTCAAAAAAGGCGGCTCCTCTGGCGGCCATAACGGTCTTAAAGACATCACCTCAGCGCTCGGCACTCAGGATTACTGGCGGCTACGTATCGGCATCGGCCATCCGCGTACGCTGAATCTGAATCAGGGCGTGGCAGATTTTGTATTGCACCGGCCGCGCAAGGAAGAACAGCCGCTGATCGATGAAGCGATTGCCAAAAGCATGGATGTGCTGCCGCTGCTGGTCGCTGGCGAATTCGCCGAAGCCATGACCCGTCTGCATACCAGCGCGAAGTAATCCGTACCGGAATGACAATGCCTTCCTCTTCGATCCAGATTTTTGCCGGCAAAACAGCCTTTCACCATTTGCAGCGACACGGCCTGCAAGCAGCGGATATTGCCGTGATTCCGGCAGCGGCAGGCGGCCCGAAAGGCCTGATCCTGCAGGCGATAGATCAATGGCTGTTTGGGGAATGGCTGCCTTCTGCACCACGCGAACGCAGCCTGCTGGGTGCCTCCATCGGCGCATGGCGTATGGCGGCTGCCAGCTGCGCTAACCCGGTGGCTGCGTTTGAACGTCTGGGTAATCTGTACTGCGAACAACAGTATCCGGAAAAGCCCAGCCCGCATGATGTTTCGCAGGAAATCGGACAATTGCTGCAGGCTTTTATCGGTGGATATGAAGAAGAAATCGTTCATCAGCCGCAGCACCGCCTGCATTTGCTGACAAACCGCGGACGCGGCCTGCTGCGTGCCCCGCAATCAGACCTGGCGGCGAAAGCCGGATTTGCTGCCGCCACATTTTCCAATCTGAGTTCACGGGCACATTTGGCACGGCATCTGGAACGGGTGATTATCGGCGATGCACGGGATACGCTGCCCTGGCTGCAAACGCCATTTGACCGTTTCACCACCCATTTCTGCACGCTGGATAAAGACAATCTGGCACCCGCCCTGCTGGCATCCGGCACCTTGCCGCTGATCATGGAACCGGTCACCGCGATTCCTCACACACCTACCGGTACATACTGGGATGGCGGCATCATCGACTATCATCTGGCACTGCCTTATGCGCGCCTGGAGACACAAAATAAAACGGAACTGGTGCTGTATCCCCACTTCACCCGCCAGATCGTGCCGGGCTGGCTGGATAAAACGCTGCCCTGGCGCCGCGCAGGACTGGGGCGGGATAAGCACTGGGTCGATAATGTGGTGATGATTGCCCCATCTGATGCCTTTGTGCGCAGCCTGCCGCGCGGGAAACTGCCTGACCGCAAGGATTTTTTTCATTACGGCATCCGCCATCAGCAGCGGATTGATGCATGGCGCACCGCTATCGCAGAAAGCTGCCGCATGCGGGATGATCTGGCAGAGTTCCTCGTCAGGCCGGATATGACGCTGGTGCGCGGCCTGAATTTCTGATGCACTTTACTGTCCGCCTTCCGGGCGCTGCAGAACTTGCCACGACTCAGCGCCGGGTTCACTCGGGTGAGTCATTTTCCGGTTTTCCTTCCCCCATATCCGGTAGTGGCAGAGAACGTCCGCGCTGCTGCAGCGCCTGCCGCAACAGGTATTCCACCTGCGCATTGGCACTACGCAATTCCTGCGCAGCCAGACGCTCGATCTCGCTCCACAACACCGGATCAATACGCAAAGGAAAAGATTTTTTACCCGGGCTTGCCATACGCTACTTTCATGATGGTCAGCGCTGGAGATCCGCCAGACGCGGCTGCAGATAAGACATCCAGCGTTGCGGATCACGCGTTCCCAGCCGCAGCGTTTTACCGTTTTTGAGATAAAGACGGATAGCGCCGGTACCGCTGACGTTATACAGCATGCCGCTGCGGGTGAACCGGATACCCCAGCCTTCCAGACAACCAGACTGACTGACTTCGGCACTGATGATATCCCGCAGAGCAATCCGCCAGCCGGGCAGGCGGATCAGCATGAAATGCCAGCTCAGGTGATCCGCCGTCAGCGTCGTCGTCAGATTAGCAAAACACAGCGCGACCAGACTCAGGACGGACGGCCCCAGCCACACGCCCGGCGTACGCTCCCGCAGCACCATCGAGACACCGAAGGTCATGATTAACAGAATACCAAACACAGGGTAATTCCATTGTTTTTCTTGGTAGACAGGATAAGACATGATCGTTCCCGGGCTCAGTTGTACAGCGTGCCGGTATTCACCACAGGCTGAGTCTCGCGATCGGAACACAGCACGACCAGCAGATTGCTGACCATCGCCGCCTTGCGCTCATCATCCAACTCCACAATCTGCCGTTCGGACAGACCCTGCAATGCAGCTTCCACCATACTGACCGCGCCCTGAACAATTTTTTTACGGGCGCTGATGATGGCTTCTGCCTGCTGGCGGCGCAGCATGACCTGCGCGATTTCGGCGGCATATGCCAGATGCGTCAGTTTGGCATCTTCCACGTCAATTCCTGCGGCGCTGAAGCGATTATGCAATTCCGCACGCATCGCACTGGCTACCACGTCCATGCCAGCCCGCAAGGTGGTTTCGCCTTCGGCCAGATCCTCGCCATCATCGTAGGCATACAGCGATGCCAGATGGCGCAACGCAGCTTCGGCCTGCACATTCACAAACCCTTCAAAGTCATCCACGTTGTAAATCGCCAGCGCGCTATCCTGCACCCGCCAGACAATGGCAGCACCGATTTCCACCGGATTGCCACGTTTGTCATTGACTTTCAGCGGTGCGGTATTGAGCGTGCGCGCACGCAGGCTCAGCTTGCGCTTGCTGTAAAACGGATTCACCCAGCGCAAGCCTTCGCTGCGGTCGGTTCCCTTGTATTGACCAAACAGAGACAGCAGCGCCGCCTCATTCGGCTGCAGCATATATAAGCCGCTAAAAACAAACAGCCCGGCCACCAGAAGCCCGAGCCGCCAGCCGATGGCAATCAGACCTTCTGCGGGTGGAAGCGTGACCAGAGAGTAAATGCCCGCCACAATCAGCAAACAGGCCAGCGCAATCATGATGTAGCCATCGGATGACTGAATACGGCGTTCCTGCAATTGTTTTTTCTGACTTTGCAACTGATTCGATGCATTCATAGATTCTCCTGTACGATTTCACGATGAAATCAAAGTGATATCACTTTAGTTGAGTAAAAAATAAATTCAAGGTGATTTTTTATTTTTGATCTTTTTTTTTAACCGTCGGTCAGCCAGCACTGACCTTTCAAACACGGTCAAACATCAAACAGCGCGTATCAATCCTGCGCCAACAGCGATGAACTAATTCCCCGCTGCGATGACCAAACAGTAGCTGACTGCACAAGCATCAGCCGGAGGTACAGCACCACATTGATCGCTAGACACACAGAGTTCAGGTAAGATGCCTGTCCCTTGCCCCGCTGGGGCAGCACGATAAATCCGAATTCCAATCCCGATTGACATGAAAACCCGTATCCGTACTGAAGCTGCCGCGCTCTGGCAAATTGCCTGGCCGGTTCTGATCGGCCAGCTGGCCACTGTTGGCATGGGTGTCTCTGATGTCGCCATGACCGGCCATCTGAACGCTGAAGAACTGGCGGCTGTCGCGCTGGGCGCCTCGCTCTGGGCCATCGTTCTGGTCAGTGTGATGGGAATCATGATGGCAGTGAATGCCGTGATTGCTCACGAAGTCGGCGCCGAATCATTCCAGCGGGTTCCTCACATCATGCGCCAGTCGCTGTGGATGGGGCTGGGCACAGGCCTGATTGCCTGCCTCATGCTGAATGTCTCGACTCTGGTATTTGATTACCTGCAGTTAGCGCCGGAAGTCCACCGCAAAGCTGCGCGTTTTGTGCATGTGATCAGTATTGGCATGCCCGCTTTTGCTATGTACCGCGCATTGTATGGCTACACCACCAGCCTGAATCAGACCAAACCGGTGATGCTGATTGCACTGGGCGGGCTGGCCTTTAATATCACGATCAACTGGCTGCTGATCTACGGCCACTTTGGCTTACCGGCACTCGGCGCAACCGGCTGTGCCGTCGCTACCGGCACTGGTTTGTGGCTGATGCTCGGCGCCATGGTGCTGTGGATCCGGCATGCTCCGGTCTACCGCCGCACAAACCCGTTTACGCAAAGGGAAGCGCCCAGCTGGCCGGAAATTCGTTCCATGCTGCGACTCGGCCTGCCGATCGGCATCACCTATTTTGCCGAGGTATCCGCCTTTTCTGCAGTCGGGCTGCTGGTTGCCCGCTTTGGCGTGGTGCCTGTTTCAGCCAACCAGATCGCGCTGAATTTTTCATCGCTGGTATTCATGGTGCCACTGAGCATCGGCATCGCCCTCACTACCCGCGTCGGACAAGCACTGGGGGAAGGCGATGTCCAGAAAGCGCGCTTTGTGTCATGGCTCGGTGTCAGTATTTCCCTGCTGTTTGCCGTGATATCCGCCACACTGATTACTATTTTCCGCGACCAGATCACGGCCGCCTACACCTCGGACGCCGAAGTCCGGCGACTGACGGCAGAACTGCTGATTTTCGCTGCCGTGTTTCAATTGTCAGATGCAGCACAGGTCACAGCATCCTGCGCAGTACGTGGTTACAAAGTCACGCGTACGCCCATGCTGATTCACCTGATGGCGTTTTATGGCTTCGCCCTGCCGCTGGGCTCGGTACTTGGCCTCGCGCCGGACTGGATGCCGTGGAAGCCCGCCACCCCGATGGCGGCACAAGGTTTCTGGACCGGACTGGTCATCGGTCTGACCATTGCCGGGGCGCTGCTGCTTGCTTATTTGCACCGCATCAGCGGGAACCGGGTCAGAATGGCAGTCAAATCCGGTAAAATAGCGGGTTAATTCAAACCTGATCGGCAAAACATCATGAGTCTCAAATGCGGCATCGTCGGCCTGCCTAACGTCGGCAAATCCACTCTGTTCAATGCACTGACCAAAGCGGGCATTCCGGCAGAAAACTATCCGTTCTGTACGATTGAGCCGAATGTCGGCGTGGTGGAAGTGCCTGATCCCCGCCTGAAACAGCTGGCAGAAATCGTCAAGCCGGAACGCATCCAGAACGCCATCGTCGAATTTGTGGATATCGCCGGTCTGGTGGCAGGCGCATCCAAAGGTGAGGGCCTCGGCAACCAGTTCCTCGCCCACATCCGCGAAACCGATGCCATCGTTAACGTGGTGCGCTGCTTTGAAGATGACAATGTGATCCACGTTGCCGGCAAAGTCAGCCCGCTCGACGACATCGAAGTGATTCAGACCGAGCTGGCGCTGGCCGACATGGGCAGTGTGGAAAAAGCGATCCACCGTGAAAATAAAAAAGCCCGTTCCGGCGACAAGGATGCCGCCAAGCTGGTCGCACTGCTGGAGCGCATCATGCCGGCGCTGAACGACGCCAAGCCAGTACGCGCACTCGGTCTCGACGCCGAAGAAATGGCGCTGCTCAAACCACTGTGCCTGATCACGGCAAAACCGGCGATGTATGTCGCCAACGTGGCCGACGACGGCTTCACCAATAACCCTCTGCTGGACCAGCTGACCGAATTCGCCAAATCGCAAAACGCGCCGATCGTCTCGATCTGCGCAGCCATCGAAGCCGAAATCGCCGATCTGGATGATGCAGACAAGGCAGACTTCCTGGCCGACATGGGCATGGAAGAGCCGGGCCTTGATCGCCTGATCCGCGCCGGTTTCAAGCTGCTCGGTCTGCAAACTTATTTCACCGCCGGCGTCAAGGAAGTCCGTGCCTGGACCATCCACGTCGGCGACACTGCGCCACAGGCAGCAGGCGTGATCCACACCGATTTCGAACGCGGCTTCATTCGCGCCCAGACCATTGCATTTGAAGACTTCATCGCCTACAAAGGCGAAGCCGGTGCCAAAGAAGCCGGCAAGATGCGCGCCGAAGGCAAAGAATACGTCGTCAAAGACGGTGACGTGTTGAATTTCCTGTTCAATGTCTGATTGCAGACAGAGGTTTCAGGCGAATTCAATCTGTTTCATGCAGATCGGATTTTCCGAAAATCTCTCTATAAGAGCCGCGATTTCCGTGGCTCTTTTGTTTCCACTTGTTTTATTTGATTTCAATTGCATTCATTGAAAAAGTGGATATAAAAGTGGGTACAAATTTTTTCCAGATCAACACCGTATTATTTTCGGGGAACAGGTCAATCACCTCTAAATTTCCCTCATTCATTTCCGTCATGCTGACAGCATGCCCACTGTAAAATTGCAAAGCCCGAAGGCGATCTGCATCGTCTGTTCTGCACCCTGAATCTATGAAAGTACCACCGCTAAATAAGCGTTAGTGCCGTATCGCTTGCAGGCTAGTTTGGTGTTCAAGAAGTGCTTCACGCACCAGCTCTGCTAAATTATGTGTATCTGGTTTGTTTAACATATTTAACAAACCCAGACGCATACGCGGCTCCCAAAATTTGTGGATATGGTCTGCAATGCCCTTTTTCGCTTCTTGACGATCAGGGAAGCTTTCAAAAAAAGCCCCGATTTGATTCGCCATATGTACGAGATGTTCGGTGTTCATATAATTGTATTAATCAAGTTGAGGGTGTAGAAAGCCGAAGCGTTCTGGGAAGCTGTAACTTACCAAACGATGTTGGCGCACAAAACCCGCCAAGGCGAGATTGTGTTGCCGTGCGGTGTTGACTGCCAAGTCTGTAGGCGCAGAAACGGCTGCTAATGCACCCACGCCAGCGAGTAAGGTTTTTTGTACCATTTCAAAACTAGCGCGACTGGTAATTAAAATAAAATCACTTGCCAAATGAAACGTGGCGTCATTTTGTTTTTTAATTAAATAACGTTGCGCACCAATTAATTTGTCAAGGGCATTGTGTCGCCCGACATCTTCACGACATAAGAGAATTTCCCCTTGTGCATTACACCACGCGGCAGCATGGCTCGCCCCAGTGAGCTGCTGTGTTGTCTGGCTTTCTCGTAAAACTTGTTGTGCGTGAAGTAACGCTTCGGGGTTGATTAATACCGTAGGCGCTTGA
Source organism: Cognatundibacterium oligocarboniphilum (assembly GCF_013377855.1). Classification (GTDB taxonomy): domain Bacteria; phylum Pseudomonadota; class Gammaproteobacteria; order Burkholderiales; family Burkholderiaceae_D; genus Undibacterium; species Undibacterium oligocarboniphilum. Next base: position 110,342 of record NZ_JABXYJ010000001.1, read on the forward strand.
GGGAGCGCACGTTGTACCTGGTTCAGGCTTTCCGCGCCACATAAGCCACAACCGGTACGCCCGGCTAAATTACGCCGGCGTTCTTTTAAACGCCAAGCGCGTTCACTTGCTATATCTAAATGTAAAACAATGCCACCCTGCCCGCTTTGCCCTGATTCAAATGGTGCAGGTTCCACTTCTACGCTATAAAGATCGCTGGCTTGTTCAATAATGCCTTCGGTTAACGCGAAACCTAAAGCAAAATCCGCTAAATCTACAGGGCTTGCCATCATTACTGCAAAGGTAATGCCGTTGATGACTAATGCAACAGGAACTTCTTCCGCCACCCAATCGTGCCGCGTAAAACATTCTTGCGCAGAACTGGTGCGTATGCCATGTTCACGCGCATCTTCCCACTCATACACCGTGGTACGGCGTACGCCTTGCGGGGTCAGTATTGGATGTGCGGCGTTCATTTTAGTTTCGCATAACTGCTACTGCTTCGTCAGAAGCAAGCGCGCGCCCCTTTTCAGTACGACGTTTTGTTAATAAGTCTAATTGACGACGATTAAATTGTTGATAACGTTCCTGCCATTCAGAAGCATGAGTCACGGTAATCACCTGCACCGCAGTAACTTTGTATTCTGGGCAATTGGTTGCCCAGTCAGAGTTTTCTGTGGTAATCACATTCGCACCCGATTCAGGAAAATGGAAAGTGGTATACACCACGCCCGGCTGCATTCTTTCGCTGACGACAGCGGTCATCACCGTGCGGCCGACACGACTTTCGATACCGACTTGCATACCGGTTTCAATGCCACGTTCTTGAGCATCATGTGGATGAATTTCTAAAACATCCTCATCATGCCATTGATTATTTTCCGTACGGCGAGTTTGTGCGCCCACATTATATTGCGACAAAATACGACCAGTAGTGAGTAAAAGCGGAAAACGTTGTGTGATTTTCTCTTCGCTTGCCACATACTGCGTAGGCAGAAAACGTCCTTTGCCACGGACAAAATGATCAACATGCATGATGTCTGTGCCTGCTAGGGCAGTGTTTTCATTACAAGGCCATTGCACGCTGCCGAACTGCTCAATTTTCTCATAACTCACACCGTGGAAGCTTGGTGTCAATGCAGCGATCTCATCCATAATTTGTGAAGGATGATCGTAATGCATCTCATAGCCTAAAGCCTTCGCAAAGAGCAATGTGGTTTGCCAATCTGCATAACCTGCCAAAGGTGGCATGACCTGATTGACGCGCGAGATACGACGCTCTGCATTGGTGAACGTACCGTCTTTTTCTAAAAAGGAGCTACCCGGTAAAAATACATGGGCAAACTTCGCGGTTTCGTTTAAGAAAATATCTTGTACAACGATACATTCCATTGCCGATAGCGCTGCTGAAACATGTTGGGTATTTGGGTCAGACTGCGCAATATCTTCACCATGACAATACAGCGCTTTAAAGCTACCATCAAGCGCAGCATCAAACATATTTGGAATGCGTAAACCCGGTTCTGGATCTAGGTGCACACCCCATGCCGCATCGAATTGATTACGCGTGATGGAATCAGAAATATGACGATAACCAGGTAATTCGTGCGGGAAGCTCCCCATATCGCAAGAACCTTGCACATTGTTTTGCCCGCGTAGTGGATTGACACCGACACCCTCACGCCCCACCATTCCACAAGCCATTGCCAGATTCGCGATGCCGATCACGGTAGTGGAACCTTGAGCGTGTTCGGTCACACCCAAACCGTAATAAATCGCGGAGTTAGGTCCGCTTGCAAAGGTGCGTGCTGCGGCGCGGACCTCGGCTGCGGGCACACCCGTAACTGCTTCGAACGCTTCGGGAGAATTTTCAGGGCGTGAGACAAATTCACTCCACTCTGCAAAACTCTTATTGTCACAACGCTCTTGCACATAGTCAGCCGCATATAATTTTTCTGTCACGACCACATGCGCCATAGCAGTAATCATTGCCACATTGGTGCCGGGCTTTAATGCCAGGTGATGTTGCGCTTTCACATGGGGTGCACTTACCAAATCAATTTTACGCGGGTCAATCACGATTAACTTCGCACCCTGACGTAAACGTTTTTTCATACGCGAAGCAAACACAGGATGTGCATCGCTTGGATTGGCACCCATTACCAAAATCACATCTGCATGTTCTACCGATTTAAAAGTTTGCGTACCCGCAGAAGTTCCAAAGGTTTGCCCAAGACCATAACCTGTGGGGGAATGACACACCCTTGCACAAGTATCAACATTATTATTGCCCAAGGCAGCACGCACCAATTTTTGCACTAAATAAGTTTCTTCATTGGTACAGCGTGAAGAGGTAATGCCGCCGACAGAATCTTTACCGTATTTGTGTTGAATACGTTTAAATTCGGAAGCGGCGTAGTTCAATGCCTCTTCCCAACTGACTTCTTGCCAAGGATCGGTAATCGCCTTACGTATCATCGGCTTGGTCATGCGATCTTTATGGGTTGCATAGCCCCAAGCGAAACGTCCTTTAATGCAAGAGTGGCCTTCATTAGCTTTACCATCTTTCCACGGCACCATACGCACTACTGTACTGCCCTTCATTTCTGCTTTAAAGCCACAACCCACGCCGCAATAAGCGCAGGTAGTGAGAATACTGTGCTCTGGTTGGCCGAGTTCGATCACCGTTTTTTCTTGTAAGGTAGCTGTGGGGCAAGCTTGTACACAGGCACCACAGGAAACGCATTCGCTATCCATAAAGGCTTGATCTTGCCCAGGCGAAACGCGTGACTCAAAACCGCGGCCGCTAATGGTTAATGCAAAGGTACCCTGGGTTTCCTCACAGGCGCGTACACAGCGATTACACACAATACATTTACTGGCATCGTAGGTAAAATATGGATTGGAAACATCTTGCTTGGCATCGCAATGGTGTGCACCCTCCACACCTGCCACGTCTTGCCCTGCTACTCCATAGCGCACATTACGCAAACCCGTGACGCCTGCCATATCTTGTAATTCGCAATCACCGTTGGCGCTGCAAGTTAAGCAATCAAGGGGGTGATCGCTGATATACAGTTCCATCACTCCCTTACGTAAATCTTGTAATTTCGCTGTTTGCGTACGCACCACCATACCCGCTTCGGCAGGTGTCGTGCAAGAGGCCGGATAGCCACGTCGGCCTTCAATTTCTACCAGGCAAAGACGACAAGAACCAAAAGGCTCAAGCGAATCGGTGGCGCAAAGTTTGGGGACATGAATACCTGCATCGATCGCAGCACGCATCAGCGAAGTTCCCTTAGGGACGCTGACGCTAAAGCCATCTATACTTAATTCAACTGTTTCGCTGGAGGTACTAGCGGGCGTACCGTAATCGATTTCGTGATGACAGTTCATAATGGTTCCTTATTTAGCTTGCGCGTTGTTCTGCACATTCTGATGCGCCGGCAAACCAAAGTCAGCGGGATAATAATTTAAGGCAGATAAAACCGGAAAAGGAGTCATACCACCCATGGCACAAAGGCTGCCGTTTAACATGGTATCGCAGAGGTCGCGTAGCAATGCACCCTGGATTTCAGGTTGCTGCGTCATGCGATCAATCACTTCCACGCCGCGGGTTGAACCGATGCGACAAGGCGTACATTTCCCGCAGCTTTCAATCGCACAAAATTCCATGGCATAACGGGCAAGCTTTTTCATATTGGCGGTATCGTCATGCACCACAATGCCACCGTGCCCAAGTACCGCGCCTTTTGCGGTATAGGACTCATAATCCATCATCACATCCCAATCGCTTTCCGGCACATAGGCACCTAAAGGCCCGCCAACCTGCACAGCCTTGATGGGGCGACCACTCCGGCTGCCACCGCCAAAATCGTAAAGCAATTCGCGCAGCGTTAAGCCAAAGGCTTTTTCGACCAAGCCGCCAAATTTAATATTTCCCGCGAGTTGAAATGGCAAGGTCCCTTGCGAACGACCTATGCCATAATGGCGATAAAAGTCCGCACCTTTCGCTAAAATCAACGGCACACTAGCGAAGGTAATCACATTATTGATCACGCTAGGTTGACCAAATAAACCCTGGATTGCGGGGAGTGGCGGTTTAGCACGCACGATACCGCGCTTACCTTCTAACGACTCCAACATGGCTGTTTCTTCACCGCACACATACGAACCCGCACCCATGCGTGCTTCGAGGTGAAAGGCTTGACCACTACCTTGAATATTGCTGCCTAAATAGCCTGCTTGTTCTGCGATTTGAATAGCACGCTGCATCGTCGCAAAAGCATGGGGATATTCAGAACGGATATACACATAACCCTGGGTTGCACCCACCGCCACAGCAGCGATAGTCATCCCTTCAATCAGCATAAAGGGATCGCCTTCCATCGTCATGCGATCTGAGTAAGTACCAGAGTCGCCCTCGTCAGCATTACACACGACGTATTTTTGCGCAGCCTGCGTGACTGCTACAGTCTTCCATTTAATCCCTGTGGGGAAGGCGGCGCCACCACGTCCACGTAAGCCTGAGTCCAATACTGTTTGCACAACGGCATCGCCACTGATTGCCAAAGCTGCTTGTAAGCCTTGCCAGCCGCCATGTGCCGCGTAATCCTCTAAGGAAAGCGGATCGGTCACACCCATGCGTGCAAAGGTGAGGCGCTCTTGCTTCGCTAAATAAGGGATCTGTTCGGTTAACCCTTGGCACAGTGCATGCGGTTTACCTTGCAAGAAACCGGATTCTAATAGGCTATGCACATCTTCCGGTGCGACAGGCCCATATGCCACACGACCCGCAGCAGTTTCAACTTCCACCATGGGTTCTAACCAGAAGAGACCGCGTGATCCGTTACGAATAATCTTTACCGCCAGCCCTTGTTGCGCGCAGGCGAGTAATAAGGCAGAGGCAACTTCATCTGCGCCGACCGCCAACGCGGCGGAATCGCAGGGAACATAAACCTTTACGGAAGTTTGTGTGCTTGTCATGCGCTCAGCTCCAATTGATTCAGTAAGCTGCGGAGTTTTTGGTTATCCATCCGACCAAACAAGCGTTCGCCCACTTGCATGGCAGGAGATGAAGCGCATAAACCTAAGCAGTACACCGCTTCTAAGGTTACAGCCTGGTCAGCACGGGTGCTATGCACGGTGCAACCTAATTCGGTTTCTGCTTGTTTTAGCAGCGCTTCACTACCGCAGGACTGACAAGCTTCGGCAAGACAAATTTGAATCACATGTTTACCGGGTTTGTGTTCATGGAAATGATGATAATACGTCACCACACCATGCACTTCTGCACGCGATAAATTGAGCGCACGTGCAATCGGCGCCACAACATCACTGGGAATATAACCAAACTTTGCCTGTACTGCGTGTAGCAAAGGTAATAAAGCGCCAGGTTGATTTTCATGCTGCGCAATCAACGTTTTCAATTGCACTGTCGTCTCGGTGTGGAGAGGGATATAGCGTAGCTTAGACATCTTAGACTCTTCGCATTAAGTATTTTTTGGTAAAGGATTTTTCTACAACATCACCAATATTTTGGATAAGGACTCGTACGACTCAGGTTGTTATAAACCAATGCAACGACACAAATCAGCAGTGCACCACACAGCGTTGGAAAAACTAAAAATCCCCAACCCGGCATAGATAAAAAAACAATGACAGGATTCGACCCCGCTGGCGGATGCACGATGCGTAAAGCCATCATTGCCATAATCGCCAAGGCAACCGCCAAGGCCATTGCCCACCATGCAGGACCCAACAATGTTAAACACAACAAACCAATTGCACTCGAGATCACATGCCCAAAGAACACATTACGCGGTTGTGAAAATGGCGAATCGGGATATCCAAACACCAGCACACAACTTGCGCCAAACGAACCTAACACCAAGGGATTACCACCAAAATATCCAATTAAAGCGACAGTAGCAATCGCCAGGAAACCACCAATACCTGCTTTCGTTATAGCAGAATTGGAAGGCCTTACAGGCAATGCCATACCCTCGCCAGATAATCGGGTTTTCCAATCAGAAAAGGAGAGTATCGGCATATCGTTTATTATGATTTTTAAAAGTTAGAAAAATTTTGCAACGCTTAACATGGTTCGGTACACCCCCCAAGCTAGTGGAATACCAACCGCCGCCCAAGCCATCCACACTAAAGCAGGATTGGTTTCATGCATGGTCATCGTACCGATGCCCACATCCGAAGCGACGGCTTTATCGTGCGCTAAACGTTTTTCTTCTGCGAGCTCGGCAGGTGTCATGAAGTATTTTTTATCGACAGGACGGATCAAAAAATTACAAATTAAGCCAATTACCAACATGCCCACCAGGATATACATCGTTTGGTTATAAACCTGATCTCGCGGAATGCCTAAGCCGATTTGGTAATCACGCATATAGTTCACCACCACTGGCCCTAATATCCCGGCAGTCGCCCAAGCAGTCAGTAAGCGGCCATGAATCGCTCCCACCATTTGCGTACCGAACAAATCAGCTAAATAGGCGGGAACGGTCGCAAAGCCGCCACCATACATACTTAAAATAATGCAGAAGGACGCAACAAATAGCGTTTTGCTTCCGGCAGATGCGCTGGCCGGAATACTGAAATACAAAATTCCACCCAAGACGAAAAACACGACATAAGTGAGCTTGCGACCCAGTTTATCTGACAGACTCGCCCAAAAAAACCGCCCACCGATATTGAACAAACTCAACAAGGCTGTGAAACCGGCTGCGACGCCAGCAATCGCGCTCAATTGTGTTTTATCGAGCTCAGTAAATTTCTTAGCGACGCCAATCAAATTACCGCCAAACACCTCTTGTAACATTGGACTCGACATACCGATCACACCAATTCCGGCTGACACATTCATACACAACACCAACCACACCAGCCAAAACTGCGGGATACCCCAGACTTTGCTGACATGTACATGATCTTGCGTAATCATGGTGTTATTCGCTTGCGCTGGAGGTGGCGTCCAATCATCTGGCGTCCACCCCGAAGGCGGTACACGGTAAGACAAGGCCCCACCCATCATAAAGACGAAATAAACCAACGCCATAGAGACGAAGGTTTGCATCACCCCCACATTGGTATCGCTGGCAAATATTTTCATTAACTCGGCAGCAAGCGGGGAGCCAATCATCGCACCGCCACCAAAACCCATAATCGCCATACCGGTTGCCATACCACGCTTATCTGGAAACCACTTTATCAGCGTACTCACAGGGGAGATGTAGCCCAGGCCCAAGCCAATGCCACCAATAAATCCAGAACCAACTAAAAGCATCCAAAATTGGTGCAGATACACGCCCAGGGCAGAAATCAACATCCCGCCACACCAACACAAGGCGCTGATCACACCTGCTTTGCGTGGGCCTGCGCGTTCCAACCAACCACCCCACAATGCAGCAGAACTACCAAGCAAGACGAAAAATAAGGTGTACATCCAACCCAGGGTAGAAACCTTCCAGTCGCATGTGGTGGTAAATAACTCTTGTAAAAAACCCACATCCGCAGCGCATTTAATAGGCTCTTTAATGCCCAATGCTTTGGAGAGGGGTAGCCAAAACACGGAAAAGCCATACGCCATACCGATACACAAATGTATCGCTAAGGCTGCGGGTGGAACGAGCCAACGATTAAAACCGGGAGCTGCAATAATGCGTTCTTTGGAAAGAAAACCATTTCCATCGTCTGGGGGGGTGGCCATGCTGGATGTCTCCTAAGTGAATAGGTAATATATTTTTTTAATGTATTGCTTAAACTACGCAACATATGCTTTTACAGCACAACTAACTCTACCTTTATTTACTAAAGATTGGCAATATGCGGCTATGTACAAATTAAATCAGAAATTTATTACATTAAATATGCTATAAAACACTTATTTAATAAGCGCCATTACTGTAATTATGGAGAGCAATGATGCATAAAGTATCAATCAAGCCGCAATGGACGATCAGCGATGCAGAAGGACAAGATCTGCCCGTCAAAGTGCTGGAACTATTGAGGCAGGTGCATGATCACGGCAGCTTATCGGGCGCTTGCAAAGCATCGGGGGCGTCTTATCGCCATGCATGGAATTTGATTCGCCAAGGCGAACAGCAAATCGACGCACCTCTGCTTAAAATGGAGCGAGGGAAAGGTTCTACTCTCACCCCCCTGGGGGAAAAATTTGTCTGGGCAGGGCATCGTATTACCGCACGGCTCACTCCAATACTTGAAACCCTCGCATCGGAATTGGAAATTGAAATCGGTCGCGTACTCGCAGCGGGGACAGAAACCATTCGTGTGCACGCCAGCCACGGCTTTGCGATTGAAAAACTCTTGGCCTCGCTACAGAAAGACAATGTTTCTGTAGAACGCAAATATGTCAGTAGCCAGGAAGCTGCGGCTTCGCTACATCAAGGAAATTGTGATTTAGCGGGTTTCCATCTTCCTATCGGCGATCTCGAAGCACGCGCCTATCACCACTACACTCGTTGGCTTAATGTACGCCACAGCCGCATCATCCATATCACCACGCGTCGTCAAGGGCTCATGGTTGCACCCGGCAATCCTCTAAAAATTTATGATGTGGCAGATTTAATACGCAAAGATGTACGCTTTGTAAATCGTCAAAATGGTTCTGGTACGCGTTTTTTATTAGAGTGCCTGTTAAGCAAGGAAGGTATCGACTCCAAACGCATTGCCGGGTTTGAACAGGGCGAATTCACCCATGCAGCGGTTGCCGCCTATGTTGCCAGCGGCATGGCAGATGTCGGCTTTGGTTTAGAAACGCCAGCACGGCGCTTTAAGCTCGACTTTTTCCCCATCTGTTCAGAACGATATTTTCTACTATGCAACGACGCGTTTTTAGCACAACCGCAATTACAAGCAGTGCTAAAAATTCTCAATGACCCAGAGTATAAAAAAGCCGTTAACCAACTTCCCGGCTATGATGCAAGTCGATGCGGGCAAATCGATACCATTCCTAAAGCCTTCCCAAGCTATGCAGCCCATAAAAATTTCTAACGAATCAACCATGTCAGATCCATTGCTTGAATTGATACAGGCACGCCAACACACCGCGCCGAAACGTCACGATCAGGATTCACATGGCAGCTGACGCGTATGGAAATCCACTTGATTTTGAAATCCCTGAGGGTAAAATCCACGACGCCAAAGCTGCACCGTGCCTTATCGACAGGAGAACAGCAACACGACATATCATACTGACAAGGGCTATGATGCCTAGGTGATTCGTGAGCACGTCAGACAGGCAGGAGCGAATCCGATGATTCCCAGAAAATCCAACAGGAACAAAGTCAATCCGGAATTCGATTCGCATTTATACAAACAACGTCATTTAACCGCGGATCTGCCTGCCATACTGAAGCATTTCCGCAGCATCGCGACTCGTTTTAAAAAATTAGCGCGTAATTTCAAAGCCATGCTTTTCATCACTTATACTTTTTATCTGGGTTAAATTGAAATGAGGACACGCCCTAAGATCCACCGTTTAACCGGAACGCATTAAAATAGCAGCCCCTGCCCTCTTAATTACCCACTTCACTGCTGACGGACTATCTGCATGCCTGCTATTTCCGAATTGACGATTTACCCAATCAAATCCTGTGCCGGGATATCCTTGAGTGAGGCAGTCATGACCGCAAGCGGATTGCGTCATGCCGGGGTCAGCGATCGCGAATGGATGCTGGTCGATACCGACGGGCTGTTTCTCACACAACGCCAATATCCGCGCATGGCAAGCCTGCGCGTGACGGTTGTAGAGGATGTGCTATGTGTGGATACGGTGCAGATGGCAACATTGCGTATTCCGCTGCAAGCTGCGACGGATGTGAAGATGATCGCAGTCAGAGTCTGGGATTTTGAAATGCAGGCAGAAGATGCCGGTGACAGCGCCGCTGCATGGTTCAGCACCGCGCTGGAAACAACTTGCCGGCTGGTGCGCTTTCCGGCACAGGGGAAACGTTTTGCCAATACCAAGTGGACCGGTGACACCCTGGCCCCGACACGCTTTGCCGACGGTTATCCGATGCTGCTGATCAGCGAAGCTTCACTGGAGGATCTGAATCACCGGGCGATCGCTCAGGGACGTACCGCTGTGCCGATGAACCGTTTTCGCCCGAATATTGTCATCAGCGGCATTGAGGCTTTTGAAGAAGATTACGCCGCCAGCTATCTGCTGGACAATGGCATACAGTTGCGTCCCGTCAAGCCTTGCCCGCGCTGTCCGATTCCCGCAGTTGACCAGTCTGACGGCACAGTGGGAGACAATCCGGTCGATATCCTGCAGAGTTACCGCGCCAATCCGATTGTGGATGGCGAAATCACGTTCGGTATGAATGTGATTCTGGAGCAGGGCGAAGGAAAAATTCTCCGTGTCGGGGACGTGCTGGACATGCCCCTCGCTTTTGACGCCTTGTGAAAAGCCTCTGCACACGGCTGTTATTGAACAATCCCTGACCCCATGCGCCAGACTACCGCTCCTCATACCGCGTCAGCCGCCGATCAAGCGATGGCGGAACTGCGTATGGAAAATCAGCTGTTGCGCGCCCGTCTCGATGATTTACTGGAACAGGCGCACAGAAATCAGAACATTATGGCGCGCCATCAAAGTTTTGATCTGAAAATCATTGGCGCCAGCCAGTTCCGTGAACTGATTTCCTGCATATTCAGTTCGCTGGCCATCATGTCCGAACTCGATATCGTTACCCTGCATCTGATTGATCCCCGTCAGGATTTGCAGCAAATGCTGAGCGATCTCCGGATTGATCTGAATGAATTTCCGCATTTGCATTTTATTCGCCATGAAAACGAATTGCAGACGGCAGGATTACCCACGCAGAAACCGGCGCTGGGACGTTATCAACCACCACTGCATCAGTTCCTGTTTCAAAGCTGCACACACAAACCGCAGAGCATCGCCATCATTCCTTTGCGACGCCAGAACAAGCTGATCGGCTATCTGAATATCGGCAGCTTTTCACCGGAGCGGTTTCTGCCGACGATGGCAACGGATTTTATTGAACGTCTGGGACTGATCATTGCCGTTTGTCTTGAAAATGTCATCAACAATGAACGGCTTACCTATATCGGCCTGACAGATCCGCTCACGAATGTCAGCAACCGCCGTTATGTGGAACAGCGCATCCGCGAGGAAATTGGCCGTGCCCGGCGTCAGCGTTATGGCATTGCCTGTCTGTATCTGGATATCGATCATTTCAAGCAGATTAATGACCGTTACGGCCATCAAGGCGGTGACGATGTGCTGTGTGAGGTTGCCAGACGGATTAAGGCAGAGCTGCGGCTCAGCGACACACTGGGTCGTTTTGGCGGGGAAGAATTTGTCGTACTGCTGGTCAATGCGAATTTACAGGATGCCATGCTGGTCGCTGAACGCATCCGCCGCAGCATTGCCAACACTGCGTTTACCCTGTCTGCCACGGGAAACTGCAACACCACGATTTCTATCGGACTAACGACCGTCTCCGAACGGCATAATCTGGGAGAGGCCACACTGGTCGCACGCGATATGCTGCTGCGGGCTGACCGTGCACTATATGATGCCAAACGCAACGGGCGCAATCAGGTGCGTTGCGAATAAAGCGGAGAATCAGGTTTTCTGCTGCGCAGCCTGCAGCTGTTCGTATTTTGCCTGCAATTGCGCAGGCGTCTCACGCCATTCCGGGTTGAACGGAATACAGTTCACCGGGCAAACCTGTTTGCATTGCGGCTCTTTATAATGACCGACACACTCCGTGCATTTATGCGGATCGATCTCGTAAATTTCCGGCCCCATGAAAATGGCATCATTCGGGCATTCGGGTTCGCAGACATCACAATTGATGCAATCGTCTGTAATCATTAAGGCCATACACACTTCGCTTTCACTGCAACGCTCTCGTCTGACACCAGGCTCAAAATCAAGACTGGTGCGCCAATCAGCGGATTACTGTTTCTTATTTCGACTCATTCAGCGCCGCGACCTTCTGCTTGAGCCAGCGGTCCACGGAAGGGAATACAAACTTGGACACATCACCGCCAAACATCGCGATCTCCCGCACAATCGTGCCAGAAATAAACTGATACTGGTCGGAAGGCGTCAGGAACAAAGTCTCGACATCGGGCAACAGATAGCGGTTCATCCCCGCCATCTGAAATTCGTATTCAAAGTCCGACACAGCGCGCAGACCACGGACGATAACGCGGGCGTCATTTTTGCGGACAAAGTCTTTCAGCAGACCCGAGAAACTCTCCACCCGGACGTTGGGATAATGCCCCAGGACTTCATTGGCAATGCTCAGGCGTTCATCCAGAGAGAAAAACGGCCGCTTGCTTTTGCTGTCTGCCACGCCAACCACCAGCGTATCAAACAGACCCGAGGCGCGACGCACCAGATCCTCATGACCACGGGTCAGTGGATCAAATGTTCCCGGATAAACGGCTGTGACCATCTTCACTCCCTTTGTTTGCTGACAGCATCACGTTATGCACTGAATTGATCTGGCATTATGCCTGATTTTCGTGCGTTTCATGCTGCAGAATGCTGCGTTGCAGTATATGGAAATACACGCTGCCTGCTTTATCCGCACGTATTACCTGCCATCCTGCTAATAATTGTCGTATTTTTTCATCATCCACCGGATTTTCTGCTTGCGGCGCCAGCGAAAACTCCGCCTCAACGTAAAGGTATCCGGATGGCTGCAACATGGATTGACAGGCGGTCAGGATTTTTTCCAGCCAGCCCATGGAAAATGGCGGATCGAGGAAGATCACCCCGTATTTTTCCCCTCTCGCCACTGCCTGCTCAATAAATCGCATAGCATCCGCTTTGAGCATGTTGCACTGACTGGCCTGCAATTTATCCCGCACTTGCAGTAACTGCTGAAACGCCGGAGCATAAGCTTCCACCAACGTCACCTGGCGGGCGCCGCGGCTGGCAGCCTCCAGCCCGAGTGCGCCGCTGCCGGCAAACAGATCGAGACAGCTGACCTGCGACCAGTCGGCGTCCAGCAGATGGGTCAGCCAGTTAAACGCCGTTTCACGCACGCGGTCGGGTGTCGGGCGCAATCCTTCGGCTTCAATCACACTTAGCAGACTGCGTTTCCACTGTCCGCCAATGATGCGGATCTGATGGTTGGCGTGTGATGTCGTAGCTGGCTTTCTGTTCTTATTTTTCATGTTGTGATTCAGGCGCTTCAATCGAATTACCCGGTATGCTCTGTTAAAATGGCAGCATTCTAATACTAGGACTGCGCCCCTGCAGCTTCCGATCTTCCTACAAAATCGCCACCGATGTTCAGTTTTTTTAAACGCAAGCCCAAAGAAGAAGCAGCGACCGCACCGGCACAGCCAGCCGCAGCAGCATTAACGGCTGCCGCAGTAACGCCTGCTTTGCTCCCTGAAACGGCATCTGCGGACAACCAGCCCGTGCTTTCCGATACCGTACCAGAACAAAAACGCTCCTGGATCAGCCGGCTGAAATCCGGACTGGCAAAAACTTCCTCCAGCCTGACCACCTTATTCGTTGGCGCCCGGATTGATGATGATCTGTATGACGAGTTGGAAGCTGCGCTGCTGACTGCCGATGCCGGCGTGGAAGCCACGCTGTTTCTGCTGAATACACTGAAGAAAAAAGTCAAAGATGAAAAACTGACCGAAGCAGAACAGGTCAAGACCGCGCTCAAAGCCTTGTTACTGGAACTGCTGACGCCATTGCAAAAACCGCTGGAGCTGGGACGATACCAGCCACTGGTCATGATGATTACCGGGGTCAACGGCGCCGGAAAAACCACCACCATCGGCAAACTGGCCAAACATTTGCAGGTGCATCAGCAATCCGTCATCCTCGCTGCTGGAGACACTTTCCGTGCAGCGGCCAGAGAGCAGCTTGCAATCTGGGGCGAACGCAATGATGTGACCGTGATTGCGCAGGAATCCGGCGATCCGGCTGCAGTGGCGTTTGATGCCGTCGCTTCTGCGCGCGCGCGCGGCACCGATGTCGTCATGGTGGACACGGCAGGTCGTTTGCCAACGCAGTTACACCTGATGGAAGAACTCAGAAAAATCAAGCGGGTAATTGCCAAAGGCATGGATGGCGCACCACAAGAGGTCTTGCTGGTGATTGATGGGAATACCGGACAAAATGCCCTGGCTCAGGTCAGAGCATTTGACGATGCCCTGCAACTCACCGGTCTGATCATCACCAAACTCGATGGCACAGCAAAAGGTGGCGTGCTGGCGGCGATTGCGAAAACCCGCCCTGTACCGGTGTATTTCATTGGTGTCGGAGAACAGATTGAGGATTTACAACCTTTCAATGCACAGGAATTTGTCGACGCACTGCTGCAATAATGCGCAATAACATTTACTGACTTCATCCATCGCCATGATCGAATTTGATAACGTTTCCAAGCAGTATTCGCGTGACGCTTATGCTTTGCGTGATATTTTCTTATCGATTCCGGATGGTGAACTGGTGTTTCTGGCAGGCCCGTCCGGAGCCGGCAAATCCACCCTGCTCAAAATGATTGCGGGAATAGAAAAACCAAGCCATGGCCGGGTAATCGTGAATGGCCAGGATATCAGCAAATTAAAATCCGGCAGCCTGCCCTACCTGCGCCGCAAACTGGGACTGATCCTGCAGGATCAGAAACTGCTGAATGACCGCAGCGTTTTGTCCAATGTGATGCTGCCCCTCATCGTTACCGGCGCAGCCAGCAGCGAAGCCGAAGCGCGGGCCCGCGTGGCGCTGGAAAAAGTCGGTCTGATCGACAAAGCATCAGCGTTGCCATTAAGCCTGTCCGGCGGAGAACAGCAGCGCGTGGCAATCGCCCGCGCGATTGTCAACCGGCCCAAAATTATTCTGGCCGATGAACCGACTGCTTTTCTTGACCGGGACAATGCCAATAAGGTACTCAGTGCGCTGAAAGCCTTTCAGAGCGCCGGTGTTACCTGCCTGATCTCCAGTCATGACGAGCAATTTCTCGACCAGGCCAACCGCGTTATTTATCTGAGCCATGGGCAGGTCACCGATACCTGGAATGCGGCAGTGGCCGCCTGACCCCGGATTTTTAAGGATACTCGTATGACGATCTGGTTTCGTGAACACCTGTTTGCACTGCGCAGCGCATTCACTCATTTGCGCGCAGGCACCGGGAATTTCCTGTTCAATGTGCTGGTGGTCGCGATTGCGCTGGCATTGCCGATCGCTGGTCTGACGCTGATTGAAAACGTGCGGCCAGTCTCTTCGCAATTGTCGATTGAACCTGAAATCAGTATTTTCCTTAATACCGACACACCACGTGAGAGCGCAACCGCCTTGTCTGTTCCGATCAAAAAGCTGCTGAAGGAACGCAGTATCAGCGGCAAACTGAATTTCATTCCGAAAGACAAAGCGCTGGCTGCCATGCAGGATTCTTCCAGCCTCGCTGAAGTCTTATCAACGCTCGGCGGCAACCCCTTGCCGGACGCCTATGTACTATCGCTCTCCAATAGCGATGCGGGTAAGCTCGATAGCCTGACAGAACAACTCAGGGCCTTGCCGGATGTGGATGTGGTGCAGGTGGATTCGGCCTGGGTTAAACGCCTGGCGGCACTGGTTCAGATTCTGGAAATGGGTTTACTGTTCCTTGCCGTGACACTGGGAATGGTTGTGATTGTCGTGGTGTTCAATGCCACGCGGCTGCAAGTCATTTCGCATCAGGCAGAAATTTCCGTCACCCGTTTGCTGGGCGCAACCAACAGCTTCATTCACCGCCCGTACTACTACACCGGCGCTATGCTGGGTTTGCTGGCAGGTTTACTGGCGCTGGGCGTGATCGCGGCAGCATTGCAACCCTTAAACCAGAGCATTGCCGAATTTGCCAGACTGTATGCTTCAGAATTTCGCCTGGTTCCGCTGGGCATCATTCCCAGCCTTGCATTACTCGGGATCAGCATGCTGCTGGGACTGACGGGCGCCTATCTGTCAGTGCGCCGGCAACTGGCCCGGGCAATCTGATATTCATTGCATTTATCATACGAAACTTTCTCCGGTTTCCTGACTCTAAGATACAAGAAGCCCCTTTCATGCAGTGATGATCCAAAGCAAAAAATGGTGGGAATGTGAAATTTTCATCAATTTTTTGCAAAAAAGATCATTTTTCAGCAAAATTAGCACTCTTCTCAAGAGAGTGCTAATATAGGGTTTAAGAAGCTGGGTCTGCATCTCTTTCAGCAGACCGGCAGCAATGAGGAGGAACTACCGCAATGACTTCGACACAACTTATCCCGGCAACAGACAGCACCGCGCTGACCTTGGGTTTCAGTGGTACGCTCGGAAATATTGACGCCTATATCTCTGCTGTTAACCGGCTGCCTATGCTGACCCACGATGAAGAAGTGGATCTTGCCACCAAGCTGCGCGATCATCATGATCTCGCAGCGGCGCAGACACTGGTACTGTCCCATCTGCGGCTGGTTGTTTCGATTGCCCGCGGTTATCTGGGTTACGGTCTGCCGCATGCCGATCTGATTCAGGAAGGCAACATCGGTCTGATGAAAGCCGTCAAACGCTTCGACCCGGATCAGGGTGTCCGTCTGGTGTCTTATGCCATGCACTGGATCAAAGCTGAGATGCATGAATACATCCTGAAAAACTGGCGTCTGGTGAAAGTGGCGACGACAAAAGCACAGCGCAAGCTGTTCTTTAATCTGCGCAGCCACAAAGAAGGTCTGGAAACCATGTCGCCCAAGCAGATTGATGCGCTGGCCAAGACGCTGGATGTTAAACGGGAAGAAGTCATCGAGATGGAAATGCGCCTGTCTGGACATGACATCGCTCTGGATGCATCAAACGACGATGATGACGACAAATTTGCACCGATTGCGTATCTGAAAACCGAGTCAGAGGAACCAACCCGAGTGCTGGAAACCCGGCAGTACGATCGTCTGCAGAGCGAAGGTCTGGAATCTGCGCTGGCAAAACTGGATGCCCGTTCACGTCACATCATTGAAGCACGCTGGCTCAAAAATGATGATGGCTCCGGTGCGACCTTGCATGAACTGGCCGATGAATATGGCGTATCTGCAGAGCGCATCCGCCAGATCGAGAGTGCTGCCCTGAAAAAAATGAAAGGCGCATTGAGCGCATTTTCCTGAGTTCGGCAGACAACGATAAAAGGGCACTCCCTGGAGTGCCTTTTTTTGTTTCTCAACATCTGAAAAATGCATTATCCGGGGAGTATCTGCCATTTTACGCTGATCGTCCGCATCAACAAACGGGCTTTCGACATACTCCCCCTGGTATTTTTTTTGGGGTTCAACGTGCATGTTTCATTCGCATCCCGATCCATGCCGTAAAACTGCTATTTATTTCAGCAATAATTTCAGATCGTGCACGATTGGTTCTGCGCCCTGCCCGTGACGCAGGAACAGGCGGATTCGTCCTTCGGTGTCAAACACATAGCTCCCGGCCGTGTGATCCATCGTATAGCTGGTCGGTGTTTTACCCGGAACTTTCTGATAATACACTTTAAAATCTTTCGCTACCTTGGCCGTGGCTGCCGCATCGCCATACAGTCCGAGGAAACGGCGATCAAAATTCGGAACGTAAGAAGCCAGCAAAGCCTGCGTATCACGCTCAGGATCAAGAGTCACGAACAGTACCTGGACTTTATCAGCCTGATCGCCCATCTGCTGCATCACAGTGGCCATTTCCGCCATAGTAGTCGGGCAGACGTCGGGGCATTGGGTGTAACCAAAAAAGATCACGACCAGCTTGCCGCGAAAATCCTGCAAGGTACGCAGTTTTCCATTGTGGTCGGTGAGGGCAAAGTCTTTGGCATAATCCAGACCGGTCAGGTCGGTGTTATTCCACTTTTCAGCCGGTTTGCCACAGGCTGTCAGCATCACTGCGAGTACGGCAATCAGGAGTGTTGTGAGAAATTTCATCATTTTAAATAATGGTCGACCAACAGCGCAGCAAACAGCAGCGACAGGTAAATAATCGAATAAGTAAAAGTCTTGCGGGCCAGGATATCGTTATAGTGACGGTACATCTGCCAGGCGTACCACAGGAAAATCCCTCCCAGAATCAGGGCACTGATCAGGTAAATCAGTCCACTCATATGCACCGCGTAAGGCAGCATGGTCGTCGCCACCAGGGCGATCGTATACAGCCAGATATGGAAGCGGGTGAATTCCGGACCATGCGTCACCGGCAGCATCGGCAAACCGGAACGGGCATAGTCATCGCGCCGGTACATCGCCAGCGCCCAGAAATGCGGGGGAGTCCAGACAAAAATAATCAATACCAGCAGCCAGGCCTGCATCGGCACATCATTGGCGACCGCCGCCCAACCCAGTGCCGGCGGCATTGCACCGGACAAACCGCCAATCACGATATTTTGCGGCGTGGCCGGCTTCAGGAGCACGGTATAAATCACGGCATAGCCGACAAACGTTACAAAGGTCAGCCACATGGTCAGGGGATTGACCAGCGTGTACAACACCAGCATTCCCATGCCGCCAAGCACGCCGGAAAACACCAGTGTCTGCAAGGCACTGATTTCACCGGCTGCAGTGGCGCGGCGAGCCGTGCGCGCCATGCGGGAGTCGATTTCGCGCTCCACCAGGCAATTCACTGCAAAGGCGGCGCTGGCAAGCAGCCAGATGCCAATCGTCGCCGCGATCAGAATGCGCCAGTCGGGTAAGTCGGGCGTCGCCAGAAACATGCCGATCACGGCGCAGAATACCGCCAGCTGCGTCACACGTGGCTTGGTCAGCGCCCAGTACTGCGCGAAACGGTTGGAAGGCAAACGAAGAGTAGTAGTCATAGTATCAGTCATCAACGGCACGGCGTGCCTGCTGGACACGGTAGTTTAACATGCTCAGCAGCAGCACCAGTGCAGCGGCTCCGCCATTGTGCAAAACCGCCAGCAACAGCGGCCACGCAAAAAAAACGGTGGAAATACCGATTGCCAGCTGAAGTCCGATCGCTATCGCCAGATAACGGGCAAGACGACTGAATTCAGCCACACGTGCGGCATTCCAGGTGGTATACAACACGGCAACCATCACCAGTAAGGCGAAATTCCGGTGTACCCAGTGTATAGCCACGAGTGCGGCAAACGGCAAATATTCCCCACTGACCGTTTGTCCGAGTTGCCGCCAAAGACTGAAGCCATGTCCGAAATCCATGGCTGGCATCCAACTACCCTGACACAAAGGATAATCGTGACAGGCGAGTGCTGCATAGTTGGTGCTGACCCACCCGCCAAGGGCAATTTGCATGAATACCAGAATCAGCGCGATTCGTGCCGGCCAGACCAGCGACACGGCCTTCGCTGTAGTAATCATTGTTCTGGGACGTTGCTGTTCAAGCGCAGCAGCCAGCAATGCCAGCAAACCCATTGCCAACAGCAGATGAGAGGTTACGATGATGGGTTGCAATTTCATCGTGACCGTCCATTTGCCAAATGCTCCTTGCAGGCAGACAAAAAAGAGCAGGAAAGTCGGTAGCCACGGCGAGATTCCGGTTTCACGTCTTTTTTTCCATGCCAGCACGACCTGCGCAATAATCAGCAGCCCGACACTCATGGCCAGGTAACGATGGATCATTTCTATCCATGCTTTCTGGACAGTGACCGGCCCGGTCGGCATCGCTATTTCAGCGGCCCGGATGTCGGCATGTGATTGCAGCGGATTGGCCTGCCCGTAGCAGCCCGGCCAGTCGGGACAACCCAGTCCGGAATCGGTAAGCCGGGTAAATGCCCCGAACATGATTAATTCAAACGTCAGGGCGACAGTGACGGCAGCCAGCTTGCGATGTTTGCTGGGCTCACGGGAAAAATAAACCATGGACAATGGCAGCAGGGCAACGCCGATTCCAATCAGAGCAAGTTGCAGCAGCATCATCAGCCTATCGCAGAAGCACGGAGTAATTTGACCAGATCTTTTTTGATCTTATTCGGATCGGCATCCTTCGGAAAACGCATCATCAGATTACCCAACGGGTCAATCAGATAAATATGATCGCTGATCTGCGTGCCGGCATCCGCTGGCAACCAGTGCTGCAATTCAGCAGGGGCAGTTTTCAGAATATGCATGCCGTCGTATTCGCGCAGCAGACTGGTGCTGACCGGCTGCTCATCCGTCACCATCCAGACGCGCTCAATGCGATCCATTTCCTTTCCCTGCGCCAGACGTAGCTGTCGCATGTCGTACAGTCTTTTCTGACAAGCTGCCGCACAATCGCCTGTATCGACAGTCAGCATGATCCACTTGCCCTGATAGGCACTCAGCCCCTTCTCTGCCCTCGCATTACCAAGCGGCGTGGTCTGCATGACCGGCATCGGATACAGACGCGGATCCAGTATGGTGCCGTAATTGGTGCGTCCGGCAGGCTTGATAATGTAATAAGCGAGATAGGAACAAATCATGGGTGCGGCGCAAATCGCCAGCACCAGAAACAATTTCCTGCGTCCGTTAAGTTTTTGTTTGCTGTTTTCTTCCACGTCGGATTCCTGTCACCACAAAAAAAATCACCGTCATCACTGACAGCGCATACCACTGTAATGCATACGCCCGATGTTTGCCGGCACCGGCATCAGGTCGCGGCCAGGCGCGCTCCAATCCGTCATCGGCCACGGATGTCTGCATCACCAGGACCGGAGATAATGTCAGACCGGATGCGGCTGCCAGCGCTGATAAATCAAGATTCTGCAACAATACACCCGGGCGGATCGCATCAGGCTGCCCTAGCTGCATCACATGATCTGGCTGCGTCCGTATGCTGCCTTCAATTTCCACCACCCCTTCCGGGGTTCGCAACGGCAACACGCGGTTACGATCCTGCGGATCGCGCGGCTGCCAACCCCGCATCACCACGACAGCCTGCTGACTCCCTTCGGGCCGGAACGGCATCAGTACATAGCGGCCGGATACACCATTCAACGGACGGTTATCCAGATACAACGACCATTGGGTTATAAATTGACCGCGCAACAATACCTTACTGAACTGCGGCAGCTGAGCCAGCTCCGCCCATTGCTGTACTCTGAGCGCCGGCATCTGCTGGCGCAACGTCATCTGACGGGTGATTGCTTCTTTTTCCAGTGCGCGGCCAGTTTGCCATTGTCCCAGCAAAATACCCGCCGCAGTCAGCACCAGAGTCAGAATCAGGGGAAGCAGTCGGAAGCGTTGGAGCATGGGCATTCGCGGATTACCGTATTACAATGGGTCAATTATCGATCGTTTACCGGGGAGACAGGGTCAGCATGAAAATTTTTGTTGCGATTGCATTTTTCCTCATTATTTTCAGCATGGGGTCAGCACTGGTCTATCTGATGAAAGATAAGGGGCGCAGTAACCGGACGGTAAAGGCGCTGGCGTTCCGGGTCGGTTTTTCCATCACTTTATTTATCCTGATACTGCTTGCCAATCACTTTGGCCTGATACAACCGACCGGTATCCGCTGAACTCACTGAATCAACTGATATAGATACGGTACAAGCCCCATTTAACGGGCAAGTGATTGTACTAGTACTGTGAGATACCGCCCAGTCATCCAGTGACTTCCGCTACATCTGCGGCTGCCGATGCCACTACTGATTCAGGTCATAAGAAAAAGCCGCACTGACGTGCGGCTTTTTTATTCGTCAGTTTAGCGAGATCTTACAGCCAGTAAACGACAACATACAGGCCCAGCCAAACAACGTCCACAAAGTGCCAGTACCATGCAGCACCTTCAAAAGCAAAATGATGATCCGGAGTGAAATGGCCTTTCAACACACGGAACAGCACGACTGACAGCATAATCGCCCCCATCGTGACATGAAAACCATGGAAGCCGGTCAGCATGAAGAATGTGGAACCATAAATACCGGAAGTCAGTTTCAGATTCAGCTCATGATAAGCATGGATATACTCATAGGCCTGGAAGCCCATGAATACGGCGCCCAGGACGATCGTGGCAAACAGCCAGAATGCCGTCTTGCCGCGCTGGCCGGCACGCAGTGCATGATGCGCAATTGTCAGCGTGACGCCGGAAGTCAGCAACAATGCCGTATTGATCGTCGGAATAGGGAATGGCCCCATGGTCTTGAACGCTTCAATCGTGCCTGCCGGACCAGCATTGCCCCACTGTCCGGAAAAATCCGGCCAGAGCACTTTGTGATCCAGATCAGCCAGCCAGGGCATGGTGATACTGCGCGCATAAAACAGTGCGCCGAAAAATGCCGCGAAAAACATGACTTCAGAAAAAATAAACCAGCTCATGCTCCAGCGGTAGGACACGTCAATCCGTGCGCTGTACTTACCGCTTTCAGATTCTGCAATCGCATCACCAAACCAGTTATACAACACCACCAGCGTCAGAAACACACCGGCCAGATTTGCGTAACTTCCCCAACTCAGACCATTCACCCAGGCAGATGCACCCAGCATAGTCAGCAATAAGGAAGAGCCTGCCAGAACCGGCCACTTAGAAGGTCCTGGTACAAAATAATACGGCGCTTTAGCGTGCGAAGAACTCATTTCCATCTCCCGATGCATTTTAATGTACTGCTCAAATTGTTATTTTGCGACGACATACTTCACGATAAGCACCAGGGTTGAGACAAAAATCAACGCACCGATGATACCGGCAATAATGACATGAACCGGATTCAGCTCGGCTGCATCCTGCTCATAGTCATTTTTCTTACGTATTCCCAGAAACGACCAGAACACGGCTTTGACTGTTGCGATAAAAGAAGCCTTGCGTTTTACCGCATTTTTCAATTCACTCATGTTTTACCCTGCTGTCCGGACTGCGCAACCCCGGCCTTATTGCCTACTTCAAAAAATGTGTACGATAAGGTAATAGTTTTCACGTCTTTCGGTAACGCAGGATCAATATAAAACACAACCGGCATTTGCCTGGCCTCATTGGCCTCCAGCGTTTGCTGCTTGAAGCAAAAACATTCCATCTTTTTGAAGTAACTGCTGGCTTGCTGCGGTGCATAGCTTGGTATTGCCTGTGCATCCATTTTGTAAGCCTGCTTATTAACGACCTCATACACGATCTGCGTCATCTCGCCGGGATGCACTTTCATGCTGGACACCACCGGACGAAAACGCCATGGTCCCTGAGTATTGGCATCAAATTCAATGGTGACTTCACGGCTGCGGTCTATCTGCGTATTCGAAATCTCTTTCGCTGAAATGTCTTTCGGCGTCAGGATATTAATGCCTGTAATTTCACAAATCTGCTTGTACACCGGCACCAATGCGTAGCCAAAGCCGAACATCATCACAGCAATGAGTACTAATTTAGACAGCAGCCTGGCATTGAGCTTCTGAATAAAATTTCCTGTGTTCCGCTTATTTTCCGACATCAGATTCTCAGTTCAACGCAGCAACGTCTGCTTGACAAACACACCAATGAAAAAAATCAGGGCAATCGATGCCAGTATCAATGCTGTTCTGGTGTTATCAGGTTTTTTATCGTTTTTCATAGTCATGCGCTTGTCCGGAACAATGATTTCGGACAAGCGTTTCCGGATTTATTTAACGACAGGCGGTTCTTCAAATGTATGGAACGGCGCAGGACTTGGTACAGTCCACTCCAGACCTTCCGCTCCGTCCCATGGCTTGGCAGGCGCAGGCTTGCCGCCCTTGATAGAAGGAATGACGACGGCCAGGATGAAATACACCTGCATCAGGCCAAACCAGAAAGCGCCAATCGTCGCTACCTGATTGAAGTCTGTGAACTGTGCCGGATAATCTGCATAACGGCGTGGCATCCCTGCAAGTCCCAGGAAATGCATAGGGAAGAATGTGACGTTAAACGCGATCAGGGAACCCCAGAAGTGAATCTTGCCGCGGGTTTCGTTATACATAAAACCGGTCCACTTCGGACTCCAGTAGTAATAGCCGGCAAACAGGGCAAACAGGGAACCTGCCACCAGTACATAGTGGAAGTGGGCTACAACGTAATAGGTATCCTGCAACTGGATATCAATCGGTGTCACAGCCAGAATCAGTCCGGTGAAACCACCCATGGTGAAGACGAAAATAAAGCCCACTGCAAACAGCATCGGTGTTTCAAAGGTCATCGAACCTTTCCACATCGTTGCCACCCAGTTGAATACTTTTACGCCGGTCGGAACCGAAATCAGCATGGTGGCATACATGAAGAACAGCTGCGCAGTCACAGGCATACCGGTCGTGAACATGTGGTGCGCCCAGACGATGAACGACAGAATCGCGATGGAAGCCGTTGCGTATACCATCGATGCATAGCCGAACAAAGGCTTGCGGGCAAACGCAGGAACGATCTGCGAGACGATACCAAAAGCAGGCAGAATCATGATGTACACCTCCGGATGTCCGAAGAACCAGAAAATGTGCTGGTACATCACCGGATCGCCGCCACCGGCTGCATTAAAGAAGGATGTACCAAAATGACGGTCAGTCAGCGTCATCGTGATCGCACCGGCCAGCACAGGCATCACGGCAATCAGCAGATAGGCAGTGATCAGCCAGGTCCAGCAGAACATCGGCATTTTCATCAGTGTCATGCCAGGTGCGCGCATGTTCAGGATGGTGGTGATGATGTTGATCGAACCCATGATGGAAGAGGCACCCATGATGTGCACAGCAAAAATCGCCATGTCCATGCCTGGACCCATTTGCGTCGATAACGGCGCATACAGCGTCCAGCCGGCAGCCGTTGCGCCGCCTGGAACCCAGAAGGAAGCAACCAGCAGAATCGCCGCTGGTGGCATCAGCCAGAATGAAAAATTATTCATACGGGCAAACGCCATATCCGATGCACCGATCTGCAGTGGAATCATCCAGTTCGCGAAACCGACGAAGGCTGGCATGATCGCACCGAACACCATGATCAGACCGTGCATGGTTGTCAGCTGGTTGAAGAATTCCGGCTGCACCAGTTGCAGGCCGGGCTGGAATAATTCAGCACGGATCATCAGCGCCAGCACACCGCCTGACAGCAGCATCGTGAAGGCAAACCACAAATACAAGCTGCCGATGTCTTTATGATTGGTCGCAAACAACCAGCGACGGAAACCATGCGGATGGTCATGCGCGTGGTCGTGAGAGTGATCGTGAGAGTGATCGTGAGCGTGATCAACGGTAGTAGAGCTCATCTTTTCTCCTGTTCTTCCTGTTATTACTTACGCGCAGCCAGAACTTCGGCTGGTTGAACGATGTTTTCGGCCGACTTGTTGGACCAGTTGTTGCGGGTATAAGTAATCACCGCAGCAATCTCCGTATCAGACAAAGTCGCCTTCCAGGATGGCATGCCATTCTTACCGTTCATCACAATTGCTATTTGTCCTGCCTTTCCGCCAGCGACCACGGCAGAGCCATCCAGCGCAGGGAAAGCACCGGGAACACCTTTACCGGAAGCCTGATGGCAGGCGACGCAATTTGCAGCATATACTTTTTCACCACGCTGCTTGAGTTCATCGACAGTCCAGACCTTGTTCGGATCATCTGCCTTGGCCGCCATTTCTTTCTTTTTGGTCTCTACCCATTTTTTGTAGTCTTCGTCGGACACAACATTAACGACGATCGGCATGAAGGCATGTTCCTTGCCGCACAGTTCCACACACTGGCCGCGGTAAGTACCAATTTTTTCTGCTTTGAACCAGGTATCGCGGACAAAGCCGGGAATCGCATCCTGCTTGACGCCGAAAGCAGGAATGGTCCAGGAGTGAATAACGTCATTTGCGGTCGTGATCATACGAACTTTTTTATTGACAGGCACGACAACCTGATTATCCACTTCAAGCAGGTAATTATCACTGCGGGCTTCTGTCGGGGCGACGCCCGGCGCGCCAACCTGTGTGCGTGGCGTTGCCAGTGTAGAGAGGAAGGAAATACCTTCGCCTTCCCCTTTCAGATAGTCATAGCCCCATTTCCATTGCATGCCGGTGACTTTGATCGTCAGATCGGCATTCGAGGTGTCCTTCATGGCAACGACTGTTTTTGTGGCTGGCAGTGCCATACCGATCACAATCAGAAAGGGGACGACAGTCCATGCGATCTCGACGGCAGTGCTTTCATGAAAAGTAGCAGCTTCATGCCCCACTGATTTGCGGTGTTTGAGTATGGAGTAAAACATGACCCCGAATACTGCAATAAAAATCACCAGGCAGATAACCAGCATGAGGTTATGAATGGAATAAATCTGCTCGGCAATCTGTGTGACTGGCGTTTGCAAATTTAACTGACGTACAGCCGGACCACCCTGACTATCCACCACCGCCCAGGCTGGCAGGTTGGCAGCCAGGAGCGAGGCGCCCAGCATGAACGATTTGAATCGCTTTGCATATTTCATGATATCCCCAAAACCCCGATTAGAATTCTTTTGAACTGTGCACCAGGACGCGGAATCATTGTTACAAAGTGCGTGCTGGCAGCTTCTACAACCTCGTGAGTATAAGGCGTAATGAAGCGGGATATCAAGCAGAATACAAATCAGAAATCAATGATCTGGCGCAAATGAAACATCGCTTATTGCGGATTTCTGTGGGTTTTCCGATATTTCTTTGATCCAGATTAAACGTGACATCATGGCGATTTTTTAGGCAGATCGAAGCGGATAATCGATTCGCCGGCAGACGTCTTTCTGCTGACAGGCCGGAATGCATGGCCGTAAATCACTTCAAAAGTCAACGCAATCCGTCCCTCTGCATTACGCTGCCGCTCCAGCGCTGCCAGCATTTTTCCATGCGCCAGCCTGCCCATCAGTCCGGGACGGCGACTCAACAACGGATTGCCACCCAATGCCCGGACGTCGTCCAGTAATTTTTTTGTGTCGTGATAAGTCAGAGTGATTTTTTCCATATCCATGACCGGTGTTGAAAAGCCGGCATTCACCAGCATATCGCCGAAATCATGCATATCAACAAATGGCAGTGTGTGGGGGAATTGGTCTGCTGCTGCATATGCCTGACGCAATTCGATCAGCGTATCCGGCCCAAAACAGGAAAACATCAGCAAACCTTCAGTCCGTAATATGCGGCGCCATTCGGCAAAAACCTGATCCGGCTGGGGATGCCAGTGCAGCGCGAGATTCGACCAGATCATGTCCACCGCCTGTGCCGCCAGCGGTGCTCTGGAAAAGTCCCCGCCAATCAGCGGATTTCCCTGCTCCGGCTTCAACACAGCGGGCGTCCAGCGCGCCAGCAATTTACTCACGGCATTCATGCTGCTCTGCTGTTGCTGCCGGATCATGCCGAGCATGGCAGGCGCCGCATCCAGTCCCAGCAGCAGCGCATCGGGATAACAGCGCTGCAATTCCGGCAAGTCGGCACCGCTACCGCAACCGGCATCCAGCACCCGCTGTGGTTTTATCCTGACCAGCTCCAGTTTTTCCCGCATTCGGGAAGCTACTTCCCGGCGCAAGAATTCCGCATCAGCCATTTTGGCTGGCCTTGAGAACAATCTTCTGACGAGTTGGATATCAATAGGTGCGCTGAGCATAGAAAAAGCAGCCGGATGCCGGAGGAATGAGATAATGCCAAGAGTTTACACGCTTGCGATACTGTCCGCAGAATTCAACGATGCCCGCATTCCGATCTCTGGCTGAAAAATCCCTGCAGCGTTTGCTGACACACTGGCTGCCCTGCACCTGCGCGCTGTGCCGGCAGGAAAGCGCCGGAATTTTATGCGACGCCTGCCAGCATACTTATTTTCCGCCTGGCTCATCCCATTGCCCGCAATGTGGTCTGCATTTATCCGGACAAGAGTCCGGGCAAAAACCGGCGCAGCGTTGCGGTGACTGCCTCCGGAGTCCGCCGGCATTTGATCGTACCGTTGCGGTCTGCGATTATGCGCCGCCACAGGATCAACTGGTGCTGTCGCTGAAATTTGCGCATCAGCTGGCATTGGCACCAGTGTTTGCCGGTTTGCTGCGCGATGCTATTTTGCGGCAAGCTGACCAGCATTTGCCGGACATGCTGCTGGCAGTGCCGCTGGGACGCCAGCGTTTACAAGACCGTGGTTTTAATCAGGCGCTGGAGATCACCAGACCGCTGGCGCATCAGCTCGGGATTGCACTGTATCCGCGAGGATTGCAGCGGATCCGGGAAACCTTGCCGCAAACCAGCCTGACACCGGACGCCCGGATTCGCAATATGCGCAATGCGTTCATGCTCGATGAACGGATTACCGGCAGCCTGCGGGGAAAGCATATCGGCATTGTCGACGACGTGATCACCACTGGCATGACCCTGCATGAAATCGCTACAATGCTGAAACGTTTCGGTGCAGCCACGGTCAGCAACTATGTGTTTGCACGCACCCAATATCACTCATCGTAAGGAAATATTTTGTTTCATGTCGTCCTGGTGGAACCGGAAATCCCGCCGAATACCGGTAACATTATCCGTCTGTGTGCCAATACAGGCGTTCAGCTGCATCTGATCGAACCCCTGGGTTTTCCATTGGATGACAGCAAAATGAAGCGCGCCGGACTGGATTACCATGACTATGCGACCATGAAGGTGCATAAAAACTGGGAAGCATTCTGCGCCAGCGAGCAACCAGATCCGCACCGGATGTTTGCCATGACCACGCACGGATCTGCTCCATTTGCCAGCGTGTGTTTTGAGCCGGGAGATTATTTTATCTTCGGCGCAGAAACCCGCGGCCTGGCGCCGCAACTCAGAGAATCGTTCCCGCCAGCGCAGCGTATCCGCCTGCCGATGCGACCGGATAACCGCAGCCTGAATCTCTCCAACACCGTCGCCATTGTGGTTTATGAGGCATGGCGACAACATGGCTACGCTGGCGGTGCATAAGCACAGACAAAGTAGCCCGCAGTTCTTTTCTTGTTCCGGAAATTAGTTCAGAATGAACCGCAGGATGTAAAAAATATAAAGCAGTATGACGGCTGATGACAAATGCGCAGACAGGAATTGCTGCTTGCGCTACACCATCAGATCAGCCGTAATCAATACTCTTTCCTGTGATGAGTACTGTCAATTGAGTCAATGAATCAATTCGGAACATGGACCTGGTTTGAAGAAACCGGTGAATTTCACTGGTCATCGGGTTTGTGTGCTTTATTCAAGCGCGCGGATGATTCCCACCGCATCCCGCTACAGGAAGTATGCGCTTGCCTGACACCAGATTCCGCGCACAACCTGCAGACAGCCTTGCAGCAGGCCAGTCAATCCAGAGATCGGTTTGAACTGGTCTGCAGCTTGCGAAAGACGCTGCTGCCGGTACGCTGCATCCGTTTTTGCGGCGAATTTTCGGCATCATCAACGCAGTCGCAATTACAGGGCTTTGCCGAGGAAATATCTCCTCTGTCGGGACAGGCCGCCGCCATACCAGACTCCCTGCCTGCCGTGGCTGCGGCGCTGCCGTTCGGTGTCCTGATGCTGTCTTCGCCACAACGATTGGCGTGGATTAATCCATTGTTTTGCGACTGGCTGCAACTGCCGCAGCAACCCGTCAAAACCGCTTTGCAGACGATACATCTTTTCGATGCGCCTTTGCTGGGCATCATTGAAGATGTCTTTCAGGGAACGCCAGCTTCCCTGACTCAGGCCTTTTCGCAACCGGACGGCAGCGAGCGCTTGCTGGCACTGGAACTGACTCCGGTGCAGGACAATCAGCACACATCACCACAATCTCCCCCCCCAGTCACGGGCTGCCTGATCACTGCCACCGACGTCACCACCTATCATCAGACCATCTCGCAATTGCACGAAAATGAAAAGCGTTGGCAAATGGCGCTGGAAAGCTCCGGCGACGGCACCTGGGACTGGTATCCACAAAGCGGCATCGAATATTTATCCGAGAACCTGAAAGCAATTTACGGTTACGCGCCGGAAGACATCAGTAATCTGCCGGAAGAACTCGACAGTCGCACCCATCCGGACGACAGATTACAAATGGAACTCGACCGGCTCGACCATTTCGAAGGCAGAACACCCGGCTACATCAACGAACACCGTGTGCAATGCAAAGATGGCAGTTGGAAATGGATACTCACGCGCGGTATGGTCATCGAGCGCGACAGCAAAGGCCAGCCGTTGCGGGTTATCGGCACCCATACCGATATCTCTGAACGTAAACATGCGGAAGTCGCCCTGCTCGAAAGCGAAGAGCGACTACGGATGGCGCTTTCTGCCACGCACCAGGGTCTGTTTGATCTGAATCTGCATAGCGGAATCGCGGTGGTGAATGCAGAATACGCTCACATGCTCGGTTATACCCTGCCGGATTTTCAGGAGAGTCGGGTCCGCTGGTATAACGGCCTGCATCCGGACGATCTGGAAAGGGCAGACCGGGCCTATACCGATTATCTGAACGGAAAAACTGAAGAATACCGTGTCGAATTCCGGCAGCGGCATGCCAATGGCTCCTGGATATGGATGCTATCAGTCGGCGCACTGGTGGAGTGGGATGAAAACGGTAATCCCTTGCGAATGTTGGGAACGGTGCTTGATATTACCGAGCGCAAACAATCGGAAGCTCTGATCTGGATCCAGGCCAATATTGACCCCCTGACAAATCTGCCCAATCGTCGTATGTTTTACGACCGGCTAGAACAGGATATGCGACGCAGCCGGCGCAGCCATCTGCCGCTGGCAGTCTTATTCATCGATCTGGATTTTTTCAAAGAAGTCAACGACACGCTCGGGCATGCCAGTGGCGACGCCCTGCTGATGGAAGCCGCCGAGAGGCTGCGACGCTGCGTGCGCGAAAGCGATACTGTGGCGCGGCTGGGCGGTGATGAGTTCACGATCGCCATGCCCGATCAGCACGATACCCTGCATGTGGAACAGATCGCGCGCAATATCATCAGTGCACTGTCCTCGCCATTCATGATCGCGGAGCAGGAAATTTATCTGTCGGCCAGCGTCGGCATCACGATTTATCCGCGCGATGCCAACACGCTGTCTGACCTGATCAAACATGCCGACCAGGCGATGTACGCTGCCAAGGATCAGGGACGCAACCGCTTCAGTTATTTCACTCCTAACCTGCAGATCGCCGCCCAGTCAAGGCTGCGGCTCAGCAATGATCTGCGGCTGGCGGTGAATGAGCAGCAGCTGGAAGTATTTTTTCAGCCGGTCGTCGATCTGGCCAGCGGGCGCATCCTCAAAGCGGAAGCCCTTATTCGCTGGCCGCATGCACAGCTGGGCTATATCAGTCCGCTGGAATTCATCCCGATTGCAGAAAGCACCGGACTGATCTATCACATCGGGGAACAGGTATTCAAGGTCGCTACGTACTGGGTCAGGCGATGGCGCGATCTGGCACATCCTGATTTCCAGATCAGCATCAATCAGTCGCCGCTGGAATTTCAAAACGATCAGGGACGTTACGCAGACTGGCTCCAGCATTTGCGCCGGCATCAGTTGCCAGGACAAGCCATCACGATTGAAATTACCGAGGGACTGCTGCTGGATGCCAGCACCAAGGTCGCCACTCGACTGCTGGAATTTCGCGATGCGGGGATACAGGTCGCGATTGATGATTTCGGTACCGGCTATTCCTCGCTATCGTATCTGCAGAAATTTGATATTGATTATCTCAAGATTGATCAGTCGTTCACACGGAATCTGACACCGTCTTTGAACGATCTCGCTCTACCGGAGGCGATCATTATGATGGCGCACAAGCTGGGCTTAAGTGTGATTGCAGAAGGTGTGGAAACCACGTTACAACGCGACCTGCTGCGCCAGGCCGGTTGTGATTTCGCACAGGGCTATCTTTTTTCCAAGCCATTGCCGCCAGAGGAATTTGAAGCGCTGCTGCTGGCACAAGAAGCCAGCAGTCACACCGGCTGACGCGATCCGGTTTGCAGAATTGTCAGCCCCGGGCTCTGACTTTCGTCAATAATTGTGTGGTGGAACGGTCGTGTTCAAATGCAATCGCCGCCACTTTGCCGCCATACGCCAGCACCGCCTGTCCTTCCGGTATGGCATGCATATCGTAATCTCCACCTTTGACATACACATCCGGCTTCGCCATCAGCACCGCCTGCAGAGCCGTATCCTCGTCAAACTCCACCACCAGACTGACCGACTCCAGCGCCGCCAATACCGCCATGCGATCAGCACAGGTATTGACGGGACGGTCGTCTCCTTTACCGAGACGTCTGACCGAAGCATCGGTATTGACCGCCACAACCAGGGAAGCACCGTGCTCCCTGGCCTGCGCCAGATAGCTCACGTGTCCGCGATGCAGAATATCAAAGACGCCATTCGTCATCACAACCGGATGGGGTAATGTAGCAACACGTTGCGCCAGTTCAGCGCGGGAACAGATTTTTTTTTCGAAGTCAGGCATGGTCAACGATTGAAAATGCCGCTGATCATCGCGGCAGGCAGCCGGATTGTACAACGGTTGGCGTTTTCCTCAGAGTGCCGCCTGACCAGCAGCAGACAAGCGCTGCGTGACTTCCTTACGATAACGGTTCAGATCCTGCACGGTTTCAAAGCTGCGCTCAAACAACAGGGACATATTGTGCAGAATCCGGTCCACCACTTTCTTTTCCCACACACCGTCAAACCTGATCTGCCCGTCCAGCCAGCGCTCCAGCCAGTCCGGATCAGGCAGACGGCTTTGTACTGTGTCATTCGGAAACAAAGATTGATTCACATGCAGATTGGTCGGATGCAAAGGCTTTTCAGTGCGCCTGGCCGATGCCATGAGCACGCCGATTTTAGAAAATGCCGCCCGTGCCACATCGCCGACTTCCGCCAGAGATTTTTTCATATAACGCAGATAGGCACCGCCATGACGCGCTTCATCCTGGCTGATGATTTTATAAATATGCTTGATCACCGGCTCGGTATGCCACTCGGACGCGCAGCGGTACCAGTGATTCAGGCGGATTTCGCCGCAGAAATGCAGCATCAGGGTTTCCAGCCGCGGTGCCGGATCGAATTCAAACCGGACCTGATCAAGTTCCGCTTCGGTCGGCACCAGCTCAGGATGAAAGCGGCGCAGATATTCCATCAACACCAGCGAATGCTTTTGTTCTTCAAAAAACCAGATCGACATGAAAGCAGAAAAATCACTGTCGTCGCGGTTATCGCGCAAGAACATCTCCGTCGCCGGCAAGGCAGACCATTCGGTGATGGCATTCATTTTGATGGTCTGCGCCTGTTCCGGAGTCAGTCGGGAGGCGTCATATTGCTCCCAGGGAATATCGGTATCCATATTCCAGCGCACCTGTTCCAGAGACTTAAACAATTCAGGATAAAGCATGGCTCACCTCGGCATCAGTTCAACTCACAGAATATGCATTGATTGTAGCAGAGGTGTATGACTCCTTCACGACAGCCCCGGCGCGGCTCAAGGACTGGGTTCAATGATAGCGCGCCGGATATGCTCACGACTCAGTTCCGGTGCAAACTGACGGATAAAATCAAATGTGTAGCTGCGCAGATAAGCGCCACGTCGCACTGCCAGCCGGGTTACATTCGGGCTAAACAGATGGTCGGCAGAAAGCGCTCTTAATCCGTTGCTGCGATTCGGCTCAATCGCCATTGATGCAACAATACCAACACCCAGCCCCAGCGCCACATATTGCTGAATCACATCTGAATCCATCGCTGTCAGAACAATATCCGTGGACAGACCGGCATCAGTAAAAGCCGCATCGATATGACTGCGTCCCGTAAAACCGACATCGTAGGTAATCAGTGGATAGTTGGATAAATCTTCCAGTGTGATCACCTTTTTATGGAGTAAAGGATGGTCTTCCGGCAACACGATCACATGATTCCATTGATAGCAGGCAAATGACACCAGATCCTTGAACTGCGACAGTCCCTCAGTGGCAATACCGATGTCCGCTTTGCCGGATAATACCCACTCGGCAATATGATCCGGCGAACTTTGTTGCAGGGCAATCCGCACTTCCGGAAAAGTCTGACGGAATTGCTGCACAATACGCGGCAGCACATAGCGCGCCTGAGTGTGCGTGGTGGCGATGGCAAGTGTTCCCCGGGTCTGGTCGGAATAATCATTGCCGGCCTGCTGCAGATTTTCGGCTTCCAGCAACAGACGTTCAATGATCGGCAGAATGCCTTTACCGGGTTCAGTCAGGCCAGTCAGCCGCTTTCCGTTGCGCTCAAAAATATCCACGCCCAGCTCGTCTTCCAGCTCACGGATCTGGCGACTGACACCCGGTTGCGACGTGAACAGCACCTGTGCCACTTCCGTCAGATTGAAACCGCGACGGGATGCCTCGCGGATGGATCGTAATTGCTGAAAATTCATCTCTCACTTCTTTCACTGTCATCACGGTGGGAATCTGGTCCGGGCTGTTCCGGAGCCGGGAATCGTTTAATGGGTATCTAATGGGTATCGACAAACACATGCAGCCGCCGCGGGCGCAGCACCAGCACTTCACCAACCTTCAGCTTCAGCTGCTGGTAACGTTCGCTCGGAATGATGGCTTCCAGCAGATCGCCGTTATCGTCCCGCTCCAGCTCCAGTTGCGCCAGCGGGCCGATACTGTGCGCGCGGCGCAACTGCACCAGCAGGCCTTCGGCACCGGGGGAATAACGGTCAATATCAAATTCGTGAGGACGGACATAACCGGTGCCGGTCGCATCGCGGATATCGCTGTGAGCCGGTGCGGCAAACGTCACACCGCCGGCATCCAGCACGCCCTCATGCACGCGCCCGTGAAACAGATTCACATTGCCCAGAAAACCATATACAAATGGTGTCGCCGGATGCTGGTAGATGTCGGCAGGAGCGCCGACCTGCTCGACGGTACCGTGATTCATCAGCACGATCTGATCGGCGACTTCGAGTGCCTCTTCCTGATCATGCGTGACGAAAATACTGGTCACATGCAATTCATCATGCAGACGGCGCAACCAGCGACGCAATTCTTTGCGCACCTTGGCATCGAGCGCTCCAAATGGTTCATCCAGCAACAGCACACGCGGCTCCACTGCCAGTGCGCGTGCCAGTGCGATGCGCTGCCGCTGACCACCGGATAACTGCGGCGGATAACGGTCGGCCAGCCAGTCGAGCTGCACCAGCTCCAGCAGACTGGTGACTTTTTCTTTGATCTGCGCCTCGGATGGACGGATATGCTTTGGCTTGACCCGCAGACCAAACGCAATGTTTTCAAAAATCGTCATGTGTTTGAACAAGGCATAGTGCTGGAACACGAAACCGACCTGACGATCGCGTACATGCTGTTGTGATGCGTCCTGACCATCCAGCAGCACCTGGCCGCTGTCGGCAAATTCCAGACCGGCGATGATGCGCAGCAAAGTTGTCTTGCCGCAGCCGGAAGGCCCTAACAATGCCGTCAGTTCGCCATCGGGAAAATCCAGCGAAACATTATTCAGCGCGGTGAACTGACCAAAACGTTTATTTAATTGATGAACGGCGATACTCATGTTTTTCGCTCCGGCTTATTCTTCAGAAATAGGGGCGCGACTCTCATCGGTGCGCCATTCGACGATGGTTTTCAATACCAGTGTCAGCAAGGCCAGCAGGGTCAGCAGCGAAGCCACCGCAAATGCCGCCACGAAGTTGTATTCGTTATATAAAATCTCGACCTGCAAAGGCATCGTGTTGGTCTCGCCGCGAATATGGCCGGACACCACCGACACCGCGCCGAATTCCCCCATCGCCCGCGCGTTACACAGGATCACGCCATACAGCAAACCCCATTTAATATTCGGTAAAGTCACATGCCAGAAGGTCTGCCAGCCTGATGCGCCCAGCACCAGCGCGGCCTCTTCTTCCTCGCTGCCCTGCGCCTGCATTAAGGGAATCAGCTCGCGCGCCACAAACGGAAAGGTGACAAATATGGTTGCCAGCACGATGCCGGGAACCGCGAACAGAATCTTGATATCGTGATCGCGCAGCCATTCACCAAACCAGCCCTGCGCGCCGAACAGCAGCACGTATACCAGACCGGAAATGACAGGAGAAACCGAAAACGGCAGATCAATCAGCGTCAGCAACACACTTTTGCCACGGAATTCAAATTTCGCAATAGCCCAGGCAGCGGCAACACCAAACACCAGATTCAGCGGCACCGCAATGCCGGCCGAAATCAGGGTTAATCGAATCGCCGACAAGGCATCCGGCTCGGTGATCGCCTCCAGATACGCCTGCCAGCCTTTTCTGAGCGCTTCGGAAAACACCGCTGCCAGCGGTACAAACAGGAATAGCGTCAGAAAAACCAGCGCGACCAGCGTCAGCGTCACACGCACCCAGAGCGGCTCTATCGTGGCAGCAGGAATGAGGGGCGGCTCAGCCCGGTTTGCCTTTACCGGAGATGCGACAGATGCCGGAGCAGGATCGATCGTAATGGTGTCCATTATTTTCCTCCCTGCCGGCTGCGCATCCAGGCCTGCAAAGCATTAATCGTCAGCAGCAGGATGAATGACAGAATCAGCATGACCACGGCGATTGCAGTCGCTCCGGTGTAATCGTACTGTTCCAGTTTGGTAATCATGAACAACGGCGTGATTTCTGAAATCATCGGCATATTGCCAGCGATAAAAATCACGGAACCATATTCACCGGTAGCGCGTGCAAAAGCCAGTGCAAAGCCGGTCAGAACAGCGGGCAGCATGGCCGGGAAAATCACCCGCGCAAACACTTGCCAGTGATTCGCCCCCAGGCTGAGTGCAGCTTCTTCAAGTTCTTTCTCCGCTTCTTCCAGTACCGGTTGCACCGTACGCACCACAAAAGGCAGCCCGATGAATGTCAGTGCAATCAGAATACCCAGCGGCGTGAACGCCACCTTGATGCCCAGCGGGGTCAGTAATTTGCCGATCCAGCCATTCGGTGCATACAAGGTCGCCAGCGTGATACCGGCAACGGCCGTCGGCAACGCGAACGGTAAATCCACCAATGCATCAATCAGACGCTTGCCGGGAAATTGATAACGCACCAGCACCCACGCCACAATGCCGCCAAACAGCACGTTGATCAGCGCTGCCAGAAAAGATGCTCCGAAAGTCAGGCGATACGAGGCCAGTACGCGATCGGATGTCACGGTTTCCCAGAATGCCGGCCAGGTCATAGTGAAGGTTTTGAGAAAGACCGCAGAAAGTGGAATTAAGACAATCAACGCGAGGTAAAACAAGGTAAATCCCAGCGACAGATGAAAACCGGGAAGCACACGTTTACTGGTCGGTTGACCGCCTGTTGCAATTGCAGCAGATGCCATAGTCAGCCTTTATTACTGATTCAACTAAAGATGACAAATATTGGCAGGATTTTGATATAAGAAAAACGAATTTTTTGTTATGTTCTTAGACGATAAACACATATAGTAAGGTCGCCGCTGTCGGTCAGCGTGGCGACTGCGACGACTGCAGCAACCGAAAATGCGGATCAGCCCGGCAGTTCAGCCGCGGTCGCCGCAATCGTCGAGGTTGTATGGGATGCGGCGGTTGGCAGCTCCGTCGCTTGTCCGACCAGCGTTGCACTCGGCAAGTCAAACAAAAATCCCTGCACCAGATACGGGCTCGCTGTGTCGTTTGCCTGTTGCAGCGACAGAAAGCGCGCTTCGTTTTCTATGCGCCGGAAAATGATGTGGCACTGCGCCTGATCGGCACGTTGCAACAGACTGATTTGCGCAGACGCATGATTGGCGGCGCTGATATCGAGCTTGATCGCATCAGGCCGGATACGGTCGAGCAAATCACCGGCTTGTTCCAGGCTGCTGGCATTGACGCCGATGCGAAAACCATTACGACGATAATTTTCAGCGACATGCGTCAGTACCCAGCGCTGACTTGGCGTGATCAGCGGCAGTTGCAGAATAATCTGTACATGCGGTATTTCCAGCACATCGAGTATCCGCCGGAAAGCCATGCCGTGATTGCCTTCGACCGCAGCCAGCAAACGGCTGTGCACGCTCAGATACAAATCCAGTCCCGGCTCTTGCACCTGCCGATAAAAATTGAGCGTGTGCAGCAAACGGCACAGGCGATCCAGTTCCACCGATTCATCATCATTTGCGACATATTCGAGCAGCTTCCAGATATTCAGCCCCTGATCACCCGGATCATAACTGCGGGCGTAGGCTTCA
This sequence comes from Cognatundibacterium oligocarboniphilum, assembly GCF_013377855.1. Taxonomy (GTDB): domain Bacteria; phylum Pseudomonadota; class Gammaproteobacteria; order Burkholderiales; family Burkholderiaceae_D; genus Undibacterium; species Undibacterium oligocarboniphilum. Next base: position 148,386 of record NZ_JABXYJ010000001.1, read on the forward strand.
TACGCAACAACCTGATGATCCTCGCCCGAACGTATCGCCTGAAACGCGCTGGTCAGGCTGGCGTTGAAATAGCGCCCGCGCGCACGTCCCTGCTCGTCCAGCCACAAATGGCTGTTGGCCGTGGAGTGACGCAGGCGGCTCAGATAATTGTGTAAATTCAGATGATGCATATTTCCTCCTTTCAGCCGCGACGCAGTGTAATGCGCCGGACGCCGTCAGTTACAGTTTCGCGATCGAGACTTCGGTCGCTTTCACCAGCGCCACCACCTCACTACCGACCACCAGATTCAAATCACGGATAGAGCGCGTCGTGATCACCGACGTCACGATGCCGGCCGGGGTTTGAACATCGACTTCGGAGACGACATCGCCTTCGATAATCGCTTTGATTTTGCCACGGAACTGGTTACGTACATTAATCGCCTGAATCGTCATTTTTCTTCCTTTGTGATACGAGAAATATCCCCAAAAAACAAATACTCCCCCGCTTTTTTAATAAAACACCGCTGGTGTCCTTAAATTCATTGGGCTCCCAAACATACTCCCCCAGAGTATTTTGATACTAATTTGATGTTGATTTGATGCCCGTTTGCCGCTTTCAGCGCGGCTGAGACTTAAATCGCCCAAGTCACCTGCCCGACGCTACGCATCAGCGACACATCACCGAACGCCGCATCCGGCTGCTGCGCCGGATGCTGTAACACCCGCGCCAGTATCTGTTCTTCCAGCGCGGCAAAGACCGGGTTGCCACGCGCCCGTGGTCGCGGCAGATCCACTATCTGATCCAGCGTGATCTGACCGTCTTCAATCAGAATCACCCGGTCAGCCAGCGCAATCGCTTCCTGCACATCATGCGTGACCAGCAAAGCAGTGAAACCGCGCTGTTGCCAGAGTTGTTCAATCAGACGTTGCATCTCGATGCGCGTCAAGGCATCCAGTGCGCCCAGCGGCTCATCCAGCAGCAGCAAGGTCGGCTCGTGTACCAATGCTCTGGCCAGCGCAACGCGCTGACGCTGACCACCGGACAATACCGATGGCCAGTCACCGGCGCGTTCGGCCAGCGCGACCTTACTCAGCGCTGCCAGCGCATCATTGCGACGATCGCTTAAACCAAGTCCGACGTTATCAAGCACAGATTTCCACGGTAGCAAGCGTGAATCCTGAAACATCACGCGGGTTTCCGGACGCGCATTTTTCTGCCCGTTCTGCGCAAAATTCAGGCTGCCGCTGTCGGCTTTTTCCAGACCGGCAATCAGGCGCAACAAGGTGCTTTTACCGCAGCCGCTGCGACCGATCACCGCCACAAATTCTCCAGCTTGAACATCGAGCTGCAATGACTTCAGGACACCCCGACCGTTATATGATTTTTGTAAATGCCGGGCATGAATAGCCGTACCAGCCTGCGGCCTTCGGTGCGGCAAATGCGCAGTATTCCGTTCTTGCCCGCCATCCACGCTGCTGATACCAGTGTCCGATGCCAGCGCTGCCGCATATTCACTGACCTGACTAATACCATCGTCCAGCTCTTGTCTCAGCGCAGCGATACGTGCCACCACCGGCGAGGGTGTATATAAAATGTCCGTCATCATGCAAGCTTTCTCTGATAACCCGGATGCCAGCGCAGCCAGTAATGTTCCAGTGCGCGTGACAAGATGTCAGCGATTTTCCCCAGCAAGGCGTACAGCAAGATGCCTACCAGCACGACATCGGTCTGCAGAAATTCACGCGCATTCATGGTCATGTAACCGATACCCGCCTGTGCTGAAATGGTTTCAGCGACGATCAGCAGGACCCACACCAGCCCAAGCGCAAAACGCACGCCGACCAGTATCGATGGCAAAGCGCCGGGGAATATTACGTCGCGGTATAAAGCCCAGCCCGACAAGCCATAGCTGCGCGCCATTTCTATCAGGCCATGATCGACAGCACGTATACCGTGAAACGTATTCAGGTACACCGGAAAAAACACGCCGACCGACACCAGAAACAGTTTCGCCGTTTCATCGATACCAAACCATAAAATCACCAGCGGTATCAGCGCCAGCGCCGGGATATTGCGTATCATCTGCAGGCTGGTATCAAGCAGGGTTTCCGCGCTACGGAAAGTGCCGGTCAGCAGACCGAGCAACAAGCCCAGACCACCGCCAATCACAAAACCCGATCCTGCACGCCACAAGCTGGTTTTCGCGTGAATAAAAATTTCACCGGAGATACTCAGATTCCAGAACGCTTTGGCGACTGCCAGCGGCTCAGGCAAAATCCGGTTGGATAACCAGCCCTGTTGCGCCGATACCTGCCAGATCACCAGCAATAACAGCGGCAACACCCACGGTGCGAACGCCTGCAAAAAGCGCACGATATGATAACGCCACGGTGTGGCTGGACGCGCCGGTTCGCGACCCGGGAAGGTCTGCGACAAGTCGCCTGCCAGCGTAGCGAACTCATTGAACTCATTGATCTCCGTAATAAGCGACGACGCCATACTGTGCTCCTAGCTTTGCGAAACCTGCGGTACGATGGAATTGGCAATCACCTCGCCAAACGGTCCCGTGAGCGAACTCGTCACACGCGGCAAGGCTTTTCCTATCAGCGGGAAAACCAGTTCAGCAAATCGATACGATTCTTCCAGATGCGGATAGCCGGAAAAAATAAAGGTCTCGATGCCGAGCGCCGCATATTCTTTAATGCGCGCCGCTACGGTTTCCGGATCACCGACCAACGCTGTTCCGGCACCGCCGCGCACAAGTCCGACGCCCGCCCACAGATTTGGCGAGACTTCGAGTTTGTCGCGCTTGCCGCCATGCAGCGCCGTCATCCTTTGCTGACCGACTGAATCCATCTTCGCAAACGCTTTCTGCGCCCGCGCAATCACCTCATCATCCACATAACGGATCAGATCATTCGCCGCGGCCCACGCTTCTTCATTGGTTTCGCGCACAATCACATGCAGGCGGATACCAAAGCGCAAAGTGCGGCCATGCTTGGCGGCGCGTGCGCGCATGTCGGCGATTTTTTCAGCGACAGCCGCAGGCGGTTCGCCCCAGGTCAGATAAACGTCAATCTGTTCTGCTGCAAGCTCGTGCGCGGGTGCAGACGAGCCGCCAAAATACAAAGGCGGATGCGGCTTTTGCACCGGTGGATACAAGGTCTTTGCGCCTTTCACGGTCAGGTGTTTTCCGCTGAAATCAAAACCGGCATCACCACCTTCACCGGCCAGCGATGCGCGCCAGATGCGTAGAAATTCTTCTGTGATTTCATAGCGTTTTTCATGATCAGCAAACACACCGTCGGCTTCGAGTTCACTCTGATCGCCACCGGTAACGATATTGACCAGTAAGCGCCCGCTCGACAAACGATCAAAGGTGGACGCCATACGCACTGCCAGACCCGGGCTGCTCAGTCCCGGGCGAACTGCGACCAGAAATTTCAGTTTTTTGGTCGCACTGATCAGGCTGGATGCAACAACCCAGGCATCTTCGCAAGAGCGGCCTGTCGGCAGTAATACGCCGTCGTAACCCTGCGTGTCAGCCGCCACCGCAATTTGCCGCAGATAGTCGTAATTGATGTCGCGTGCACCGTGGCTGGTGCCGAGATAACGCGTATCGCCGTGGGTAGGAATAAACCAGAAAATATTCAAGCTCATCGAATATCTCCCCTTATTTCACAGCAGCTGTTTTAGCGCCGGATGGCAGCCAGACCGCATCGCGCACATGGATGCGTTTCGGAATCAGCTTCAGATCAGCAAAGGTATCTGCAATACTTTGCTGCTCATGAATCACAGCTTCAGACAAAGGTTTCACGCCGTAAGAAAAACGGCCGACCGACAATTCAACGATCGATGGTTCCAGCCCGATCTGCACAGAAAGAATCGCGGCATTTTCTCTGATGTTCTTGGCGCTCCAGTCGCCGGTCTTGGCAATCTCTTCCAGAATCAGGCTGATGATAGCGGGATGTTTTTGTGCATATAAACGTGAAGCGAGATAGAACTGATGGTTGCTTACAGCACCTTTGCCATCGGCCAGCACGCGAGCGCCAAGTTGTTTTTCAGCGGCCGCCAGAAATGGGTCCCAGATCGCCCAGGCATCGACGCTGCCGCGCTCAAACGCAGCACGCGCATCGGCCGGAGCAAGAAACACAACTTCCACATCCTTGTAGGCAAGCCCGGCTTTTTCCAGCAACTTCACCAGCAGATAATGCACGTTAGAGCCTTTGTTGAGCACAATTTTCTTGCCCTTCAGATCTGCGACCGATTTGAGTGCAGACCCTTTTGGCACAACAATCGCTTCACCCGCAGGAGCCGCAGGTTCATTACCGACATACAGCAGATCGGCACCGGCCGCCTGCGCGAAAATCGGTGGTGCTTCGCCAGTCGTGCCGAAATCGATACTGCCGACATTCAGGCCCTCCAGCAATTGCGGCCCCGCGGGAAACTCTATCCATTTCACGTCCACGCCCAGCGGTGCCAGGCGTTTTTCGAGGCTGGCATTCCCTTTCAGCACAGTCAGCGTGCCGTACTTCTGGTAACCGATGCGCAACACACTTTTCGCGGCGCTGTTCTGCGCATGGGCGATGTTCTGACCGCCAGCGACAACGCATGCCACCAATGTCAGTAAGCCTGTCAGCAGACGACGGCGCAACTCACTGTTTTTTTTCACCTGTTCAGCGTAACGCGTCTGGCGGCGATGTAAATTGGTGTTCGGATGTTCATTCATTTCATTTCCTTGACTGAGAAGGCAAGACTTACCCCTGCCGGAAATCTGGCATTGCGGTAACGCTTACGGGATTGCGGATAAATATCCGGTGTTACAGCGGTTCAGAAAACCACGACTTATAGACCTGTCATTACCGGAACTGACATGGAGTTCAGGTGCCAGTCAGGCACAATTCAGGCACGACAGCACAACAGTTCCGCGACCGCCGGTTTCGATGCGTATATATGCCGTAAAGACAACAGACTCTCGGCCAGCAGCTCCACGCCAGCACCAACCCGCTGCGCTATTGCGGCATCCAACTGCAAACCTTGCTGTTCGTGCCACTGAACCTGCGCATCGGTTGCATAAACACCCGGCAGTACATGACGTGCCGACAACGATGTCAGTACAGGGCGCAGTGCATAATCGAGCGCCAGCATATGCGACTGACTGCCTGCAGTAGCGAGTGGTAATACGATTTTTCCATCCAGACCGTCTTGCGGCAGTATGTCTAAAAATGCTTTTAACAAGCCGCTATAAGCTGCTTTGTAAATCGGCGTGGCAATCACCAGTGCATCGGCACGCTCAATCAGTAATCTGGCGACATTCAGTTCGGTATCGGAAAAATCCGCATTCATCAGCGCTTCGGCCGGCAAATCGCGCACATGCAGGCTGACGGTACGCTGGCCGAGCGCATTGAGTTTCTCACCGGCATACTGCAGCAAACGAGTGGAGCGCGACGGCAAAGACGGGCTACCTGAAAGCAAGAGAATAGTCATAGTGATTCCTTCAATGCGCTGTTGAATATTATTATTTTTTATTCGGCTGATAAATCTGATCAAATACACCGCCATCGGCAAAATGGGTTTTCTGGGCGTCAGTCCAGCCGCCGAAGGTGTCATCAATATTGAATAGCTTGATTTGCGAGAATTGCGCTGCGTATTTTTTCGCTGCCTTTTCGCTGATAGGACGATAGAAATTTTTACCGATGATATCCTGCGCCTCGTCGGTGTAGAGATAATTCAGATACGCCTCTGCCACTTTGCGTGTGCCACGTTTATCCACCACTTTATCGACTACGGACAATGGCGGTTCAGCCAGAATGCTGACGGATGGCGTGATGATTTCAAATTTATCCGCACCGAATTCTTTGAGTCCCAGATAGGCTTCGTTTTCCCACGACAACAGTACGTCGCCGATACCGCGCTCGGTAAATGTCACCGTTGAACCGCGCGCACCGGAATCGAGTACCGGCACATTTTTAAACAGTTTGTGCACATATTCTTTTGCCGACGCATCGCTGCCGCCCGGCAATTTCAATGCGTAGCCATAGGCTGCCAGATACGACCAGCGCGCACCACCGGAAGTTTTCGGATTGGCAGTAATCACAGACACACCGGGTTTGATCAGATCTGCCCAGTCTTTAATCCCTTTAGGATTGCCTTTGCGCACCAGAAAAACAATCGTGGAGGTATATGGCGAAGCATTGTGTGTCAGACGTTTTTGCCAGGCTTTTGAAAGTAAGCCGGCATTCGCAATCGCATCAATGTCATACGCCAGCGCCAGCGTGACCACATCAGCATCCAGGCCATCAATCACTGAGCGTGCCTGTTTGCCGGAACCACCATGCGACTGCTTAATCGTGACCTTGTCGCCGGTTTTTGCCTGCCATTGCTTTGCAAACGCACGATTCACATCCTGATACAGTTCACGCGTCGGATCATAAGAAACATTGAGCAGCGTGATATCCGCAGCTTGTACAACAGCATGAAATACACCGGTCAGCACTGCAAAGAGCAGGATTTTTTTTGCTTTCATCTGGAATTCTCAGAGTCTTGTTTTATGAGGATTACAGATTAAGTCGATCCTTTATATTTGAAAACTAATAAATTTTACGATCAATATTCATTTTTCATATAAAGGAGACTACGGATCGCCTGCTCTGCAGTTTTTCTGCAGCTGGGATACTATGTATTCCTTTCTTGAAGGAGCCTGCCATGCTGCTACGTTCTGTCTTTATTTCTGCCATGTTTGCTGCCGTTTCTGTATTGTGCAGCGTGCCTGCTTTTGCAGAGTCACCGGAAGCCTGCCCCGCAATCCTGAATCACCAGTTCAACCGTCTGCAGGATGATGCGCCGCAAAATCTCTGCCAGTACAAAGGCAAAGTCGCGCTGGTGGTGAATACCGCAAGCTACTGCGGTTTTACCAGTCAGTACGAAGGTCTGGAAAAAATGTATGCCAAATACAGCAGCAAGGGGCTGGTCGTGCTCGGCTTTCCATCGAATGATTTCGGACAGCAGGAGCCAGGCAGCAGCAAGGAAATTGCCGATTTCTGCTTCAATACTTACGGTGTGAAATTTCCGATGTTTGCCAAATCTTCAGTGTCAGGCAAAGACATCAATCCGCTGCATGCGGAACTGGTGAAAGCCACCGGCACCACGCCGAAATGGAATTTCTACAAATACCTGATCGACCGTAAAGGCAACGTGGTTGCTGCGTATTCCAGCCTCACCACACCGGATAGTAAAAAGCTGGTGGCCGACGTCGAAAAAGCGCTGGCGGAAAAGGCTGAATAAGGACGGAATCAATGCGTCCACTACCTGAAAGTAGCTGGAAACCCTGATCTGAATTGGGTTTCCAGCCTGTGACCATTCCGGCATCTGCATGAAAAATTTATGCCGGGATGGGATTTGGTGCCGATAAAAAACCGCCCATGGTCGCATGCACCATCGCATCGACAATCTGCTCATGACTGAGTCGCTGATCTCTCAATAAAAATTCCATGGTGGGATCACAGGCTCGTGAATACAGCGTGTAGACCACCACATCATCCGGCACCGATGCCGTCAGCGCCCCCTGCTCACGTGCTTTTGCCACCAGCGCATAAAACCGTTTATTGACACGCAAGGCCACCATCACATAGTCCAGGTTCAGCATCAGACTGCGCTGCAAAGTCCGGCTGGTCGACGGCAGATGCGGCACGCCGCCTTGCAAGCGCAAGCGTAACGACCAGATCAGGATATGCCGGATCTGGTCAATCGCGGGCATGTCTTGCGACAGCGTGTCCAGCTCTTCCTCGGTCGCCTTCAGCAAACGCGTCAATGCAGCGGCGGCCAGCTTGTCCTTGGACGAAAAATGCTTGTACAGGCTGCCTTTTGCAATACCGACAGCATCCGCCACATCATCCATGGTCATCAGGTCATAGCCTTTCTCGGACAGAAGGTGATTGACGGCATCGATGATCGCTTCTTCACGGGCATCAAACTGTTGCTTCTTGAAGGGGATTTTAAATTTCATGATCTTTTTCTGTACAAAATCAGACTTTGTAGTATATTTCATGACTGATAAGTCACAAAATATATTTATTGGTCATTTTTTTTGTGAGGACGGCAATGTACGGGAAGCAATCGCCAGTGAATCCAAATGCTGTCCGCCCGCGTATACACCAGAGACATCGCGGCAGTTCAGCATATTTAGGGGCATATCATGCTGTACCCATAATCCTGCGGCGCTGTGAAAACTGTTTCTGGCATCCACACTTAACCCTGATGAATCAACAATCATGAAAATTGCGGTGATCGGTTCCGGCATCTCCGGTCTCTCCTGTGCTTACGAACTGTCGCGCGCCCGGCACGAAGTCACGCTGTTTGAGGCTGGCAGTTATTTCGGCGGACATACGCATACGGTGGATGTCACGCTGGAAGGACAAACTTACGGTGTCGATACCGGTTTTCTGGTGTTCAATCACAAAACCTATCCGAACCTGGTCAGGCTGTTTCAGGATCTGCAGATTGACACCGTTGCGACAGACATGTCGTTTTCCGTCAAAATGCCCGTCGCGGGGCGAACCCTGGAATGGGCTGGCGCCAATCTCGATACGGTCTTTACACAGCGGCGTAATCTGTTCAATCCGCGCTTTTTACGCATGTTGCGGGACATCCTGCGGTTCAATCAGCAAACCACCGCGCTGGCCCATGCGGAAACAGCGCAGGACTTTCACACCCCACTCGGTATTTTCCTGCAACAGCACCGCTACGGCGAAGAATTCATCCACTGGTATTTACTACCGATGGCCGCCTGCATCTGGTCTTGTCCGACGCAGACCATGCTGGCATTTCCCTTGTCGTCATTTGTGCGTTTCTGTCATAACCACGGTTTACTGCAAATCAACAACCGCCCGCAATGGCACACCGTCAAGGGCGGCGCAAAACACTATGTTGAAAAACTGCTGCCATACATTACCCACACTTTCTTAAACACTCCTGTCAGCGCCGTGCACAGCAACCCCACAGGGCGGGTCAGTGTCAGCTCCGCAAGAGGTACGGAAGAATTTGACCATGTCGTCATGGCCACGCACAGTGATCAAACGCTGAAGATGCTGAGCGATATCACCGCCTCGGAACGAGAAATTCTGACAGCCATCAACTACCAGCCTAACCGTGCAGTATTGCACACTGATTCCAGCTTCCTTCCCGATAAACCTAAGGCCTGGTCCGCATGGAATTACCAGAGCGCCGATGGCAAAGAGCCACGAGTCTGCGTACATTATCTGATCAATCAGTTGCAGCCCCTGCCATTTAAGACGCCCGTTATCGTCAGTCTGAATCCCATCGATGAACCGGCTACTGAAAAGATCATTGCCAGTTTTGACTATGCCCATCCTGTGTTTGACACCGCGGCAGTCAAAGCACAAACCATGTTGCATCAGATTCAGGGGAAGCGTCATATCTGGTTTGCCGGGGCATGGACTGGATATGGCTTCCATGAAGATGGTCTGAAATCCGGTCTGCAAGCCGCCCACGGCATCATCGCCAGCACGGCACTGACTGAGCCCGCTGTTCTTGCCGCATAAAGCCTGCAACATGAACCCGATCAATCGGCAACCTGCCACGGAATCGACAGCAAGCCCGACAGCGGCATCAATACAGTTATGTACTGGCGAGGTCATGCACCGCAGAATCCGGCCAGCCAAAAATACTTTCCGCTATGGAGTGTTTTTTATACGGATCCCCATACGCTCGCTGATGAACCGGCAACCGGTGGTATCCAGCCGCTTTTTTTCGCATAACCGTTTCAATCTGCTGTCATTTTTTGACAGCGACCATGGCGATGGCCAGCAGACTCTGACAGCCTGGCTAGACAGATTGTTGCGTAGCGAGGGGATCAATGATGCCTGCGGTGAAATCTGGCTTCAGTGTTTTCCCCGCGTATTGGGCTATGTGTTTAATCCTGTGTCTTTTTGGTTCTGCCACCGCAACGACGGCAGTCTGCGGGCTATCGTCTGCGAAGTGTGTAATACCTTCGGTGAGAAGCATCTTTATCTACTGGAACACGGTGATACGCTGGAAAACGGACAGGAATTATATGCCCGGAAAATTTTCCATGTTTCACCGTTCTGCCAGGTCAGCGGGACTTACCGCTTCCGCTTTCTGCAGCATCAGCAAACCATCAGCACCAGCACGCACAAACGCCACATCGCCAGAATTGATTACGCGGACGAGCAGGGCATCGTACTAATGACGTCGATCTCTGGTCTGGAACAGGACATGACAGATCAACGGATATGGCAAGTGATGTTCCGTTATCCGTTGATGACCATCGCCGTTGTCTTCCGCATACATTTTCAGGCATTACGCCTGTGGCTGAAACGTGTTCCTTTTTTTTCCAAGCCCACTCCACCTTCCCAAGAGGTTAGCCGATGAGCACTTTCCACCCTACGTTGTCCACCGATAGCAGTCAGGCCAGGCAACTCGATATCAGGCATTTTCCTGCCGAAGCACGCTTTGTCATCGGTCTGCTGCATAAGCTGGAACATGGCAGTCTGACGATACATTTCCCGGATGGACAGGTCGCGTGTTTTGGCAGGGCGGATGATGGCAATCGGCATGTGGCGCTGAACCTGAGGAACTGGCAGTTATGCCGTGCCACGCTCAAATCCGGGGACATCGGTTTTGCTGAAAGCTATATTGCCGGTCACTGGACGACAACGCATCTCGCGGGGCTGATTGAACTGATTACCCGCAACCGGCTTCAACTGGAATCGGTGATCTATGGAACATGGTGGGGCAATCTCCTGTACCGCATCAAACATCTGCTGAACCGTAATTCCAGATCTGGCAGTAAAAAAAATATCCATGCTCACTACGATATCGGCAACGATTTTTACCGCCTGTGGCTGGATCCCTCAATGACATATTCCAGCGCACTTTTTTGCTCAGATCAGGTCGAAAACCTGCATGAGGCACAGTTAATGAAATATCGCCGGATTCTACAGCAACTCAATTTGCCAGCGGAAGCAAAAGTGCTGGAAATCGGATGTGGCTGGGGTGGTTTTGCAGAGATGGCCACACGCGATGCACAGGCGCATGTGACGGGATTGACGTTGTCATCCGAACAGCTGCATTTCGCGCGTGACCGGCTGCAGCGTGCGGGGCTGCAGACGCGCAGCAATTTTCAGATTCAGGATTATCGCGATGCGCATGGCGATTATGATGCGATCGCCTCGATAGAAATGTTCGAGGCTGTTGGTGAAGAATACTGGCCCGGCTACTTCGCCTGTCTGCAGCGCAATCTGAAGTCCGGCGGCCGCGCCTGCGTACAAAGCATCGTGATTGCAGATGCCTTGTTCGAACGTTACCGCAAAGGTACCGATTTTATCCAGCAATACATCTTCCCTGGCGGCATGCTTCCGTCAATAGAAAAATTCCATCAGCTTGCCGAAGCACATGGTCTGCAGGTTATCGATACTTTTACCTTCGGCCTGGATTACGCACGTACCTTGCTCGAATGGCGCAAAGCATTTATGGAAAAATTACCCGAAATCAGTGCTCAGGGATTTGACGAAGAATTTTTACGCACCTGGGAATTTTATCTCGCGTACTGCGAAGCCGGGTTCCGTGCCGCTAATATCGACGTGGCGCAATTCACACTGGTCAAAAAATGAAATCACGAGTCTCAGGCCCTATCCGGCGTATCGCATTAGCAGTTGCCGTGCTGCTCTGTCTGGATGGTGCATTCGCCGGCAATGCACCGTCACCGGTAAGGGAAGAAATTCCGCAAGCCGTGCTGCGGGGCTCGGGCACCTATCGCTGGTTTGGTATGGTGATTTATGGCGCCGTTCTGTGGACCCTGCCGGATAGTGGAAGTGATTTCAACCACCCTTTTGCACTCGAACTCACGTATGCACGTGACCTGCAAGGCAGAAAAATTGCCGAAGCGAGCATAGAGGAAATCCGCAAACTGAAACTGGGAACAGCGGCAAAACAGGAGCGATGGCTGACGCAAATGAAAGCGATTTTTCCGGATGTCAAGGAAGGCAGCCGGATTACCGGCGTTCATATCCCGGGTGAAGCAATACGCTTTTATCTGAACGACAAATTTCTCGGCGAAATACGGGATCCGGAGTTTGCGCGCTCTTTCTTTTCCATCTGGCTGGATGAAAACACATCGGCACCGGATCTGCGCAACAAGCTGATTGGCAAAACATCCTTCCTGACTTCTTCTCTGCGGACGGTATCATGAAACTACTGCCTGTTTTCAAAAAGACGATGATGCTGATCATCTGTCTGCTAATGGCTTCCTGCGCCAGTACGGATGACCCGGCGTTATATGCTCATGAAATGCCTCGGCTCGATTTACAGCGCTACTTCAACGGCACGCTGGACGCCTGGGGTATGTTTCAGGACCGTTCCGGCAAAATCGTCAAGCGCTTCACCGTTGTCATTCAGTGTCAATGGAACGGCGATGTCGGTACACTGGATGAAAATTTTACCTATGCCGATGGCAGTAAACAAAAGCGCATCTGGACATTGACCAAAGTGGCGCCGGACCATTTTACCGGCAAGGCCGGCGACGTTATCGGTGAGGCGCAGGGTATCGTCTCGGGCAATACCCTGCACTGGAAATACGTACTCGCCTTACCGGTTGACGATAGCGTGTATCACGTTGATTTTGATGACGTCATGGTACTGATGAACGGTAAAGTGATGCTGAACCGGGCGATCATGCGCAAATTTGGCGTTGAACTTGGCAGCGTGACCCTGTCGTTCGCCAGACGCAGCGAGCAGGCGGGTGAATAGCATGAATCCGCAAATTCGCGACTGGCATGGAAAGCGCATCTGGATTATCGGCGCATCGACAGGCATCGGTGCTGAAGTTGCACGACAATTACTGGAGCAAGGAGCGCTCGTCGCATTGTCCGCCCGCAATCAACAGCAACTGTCTCAGATCGCACAATCCTACCCACATGCACTCACGCTGCCGCTGGACATCACCGATCACCCCAGTGTGCAAGCCGCACACGACCAGCTATTACAACACTGGGGACAGTTTGACCTGGTTCTGGTGGTTGCCGGAACCTATAATGCGATGCGTGCCACCAGTTTTAATCTGGCCGATGCCAATCATGTGCTGGATGTCAACGTACGCGGTGTGTATCAATGTCTGGCTGTGATTCTGCCAACTTTGCTGAGGCAAGGTGCGGGCGGGATTGGGATCGTCGGCTCGGTTGCCGGTTTTTCTGGCTTGCCAGAGGCACTGGCATACGGCCCGAGTAAAGCCGCTGTCGTCAATCTGTGCGAATCACTGTACTTAGATCTTCGTCCGCGAAATATTGCGGTGTATATGATTAATCCCGGTTTTGTCGCCACGCCGATGACAGCAAATAATGATTTCAGGATGCCCGCTCTGATGACGGCAGCGGCTGCCGCACAGGTATTGATCAAGGGTATGGAGCAGGGACAGTTTCATATCCACTTCCCTAAACGGTTTACCAATTGGCTGCGACTGGCACGCCTTCTGCCGTATCGCAGTTATTTTTACCTGGTACATAAAATCACAGGACTATAAAGCATGAGCACACTGAATCATCAGGCCAGTCTGGATAAACTGACCAGTTTTTTTGAATCCGTCAGCCTTGCCAGCGTGGAAAAAATTCATCATGTTTATACCGAGGATGCGTATTTCAAAGACCCGTTCAATGAAGTGCACGGCATTCACCATATCCGGCGTATTTTCGAGCATATGTTTGTGCAGGTCGGACAACCGCGCTTCGTGATTACCTCAACCGTGCTGCAAGGTGATACGGCGTTTCTGTGCTGGGACTTCCTGTTCACTATGAAACGCTTTCATTCGGATGAACAATGCATACGCGGCGCAACCCATATCCGTTTTGCGACGGATGGACGGGTCATGATGCATAGGGATTACTGGGATGCCGCCGAGGAGCTGTATGAAAAATTACCGCTGCTCGGCAGTCTGATGCGCTTCCTGAAACGGACTGCAAACAAGTAGAACACATTTCATCAACAGGGATGAAATGTGTTCTGATCCGGGTCAGGCCGGGCCGGGAGTTTTATAAGCTGGCAAATACTGCGCCAGCCGCGTACCCATTTCCTGTCCCAGCGCCTGCAAGCCGCTCATCGGTCTGACCATGACTTCAAATTCGACGATTTTTCCTGTCTCATCAAAACGGATCATATCGATGCCCTTGAGTTGCTTGTCGCCAACCCGGGCGCTGAACTCCAGCACAACATTGAGTCCGTCATCACTGGCAAATTCACGATGGTAGGTGAAATCTTCAAATACATTGATCACCGTTGACAGAATCAACACGACTGCCTGCGAACTGGCATACGGCTGATGCGCCATCGGCGAACGGAATACTGCAGCAGGATGCACTAGTCCCGGCAATTCCGTCAGATCACGGCTGGCGATCATGTTGTGCCAGTGTCCGAGCGAAGCAGCCACCTGTGGATGCAGTGTCTTCATATGATGATTCCTTTTTACGGTAAGTGCCAGAACCGCCCCATCAGATGATGGCAGCCAGACGGGTTCCCTGATTAATCGCGCGTTTGGCATCCAGCTCTGCGGCCACATCGGCGCCGCCGATCAGGTGTACGGTTTTTCCTGCGGCTTCCAGCGCTGCCTGCAAATCACGACGCGGCTCCTGACCCGCGCACAAAATCACGTTATCTACTGGCAGCGTTTTTTGCTGACCATCTATCGTCACATGCAAACCGGCATCGTCAACTTTGTTGTACGTCACACCGGCAATCATCTGCACACCGCGGTTTTTCAGACCAGTACGATGAATCCAGCCGGTTGTTTTTCCCAGACCATCACCGACTTTGGAAGTCTTGCGCTGTAACAGGAAAATTTCACGTGCTGGCGTTTCTACCTTCGCTTCCGTCAAGCCACCAACACCCTGATACTGCGTATCTACGCCCCACTCGGCAAAGAATTTTTCCGGATCCAGACTTGGGCTGGTACCGCTGTGGCTCAGGTATTCGGCCACGTCAAAACCGATACCGCCAGCGCCGATGATGGCGACAGTTTTACCCACTGGTTTTTTATCACGTAGCACATCGAGATAGTTCAACACCTTCGGATGACTGACGCCTTCGATCTCCGGCACACGCGGAGTGATACCGGTTGCCAACACCACTTCGTCGAAGTCTTGCAGATCGGCCGCGCTGACCTTGCTGTTGAGTTTCAGCGTCACGCCGCTTAATGGCAACTGGCGGTCAAAATAACGCAGCGTTTCATAAAATTCTTCTTTACCCGGCACTTGTTTGGCGATGTTGAACTGGCCGCCGATTTCAGCTGCTGCATCAAACAGGGTCACGGCATGACCACGCTGGGCGGCGGTGGTGGCGAAGCTCAGGCCTGCAGGCCCCGCACCGACAACGGCAATCCGCTTGGATTGAATGAGCGGAGCATTGACCAACTCGGTTTCGTGGCAGGCACGCGGATTCACCAGGCAGGACGTGATCTTGCCGCCGAAAGTATGATCGAGACAAGCCTGATTACAGCCGATGCAGGTATTGATCAGCTCTGCCTTACCCTGTTCTGCCTTGCGCATAAACAGCGGATCGGCCAGCAAAGGACGCGCCATCGACACCATGTCGCAAAAATTATCGGCCAACAATTGTTCCGCCACTTCCGGCGTGTTGATCCGGTTGGTCGCCACCAGCGGGATGTTCACATGGCCTTTGAGTTTTTGCGTGACCCAGGCAAATGCAGCACGCGGCACCTTGGTTGCAATGGTCGGAATGCGCGCTTCATGCCAGCCGATGCCGGTATTGATGATGGTCGCACCCGCAGCTTCAATCGCTTTGGCGAGCTGGATCACCTCGTCCAGGGTCGAGCCGCCTTCCACCAGATCGAGCATCGACAGACGATAGATGATGATGAAATTGGTGCCGACTTTTTCGCGGATGCGGCGCACGATCTCGACCGGGAAACGGATCCGGTTTTCATACACGCCGCCCCATTCGTCGTCACGCTGATTGGTGCGCGCAGCGATGAACTCATTGATCAGATAGCCTTCCGAGCCCATGACTTCCACGCCGTCATAACCCGCAGACTGCGCCAGAGCGGCACAGCGCACGAAGTCGTCAATCGTCTGGCCGACTTCTTCTGTCGTCAGCGCATGTGGTTTGAACGGATTGATCGGCGCTTTGATCGCACTTGGTGCCACCAGCGTTGGTTGATAGGAGTAACGTCCAAAATGCAGAATCTGCATCGCGATCTTGCCGCCTTCACGATGGACGGCATCCGTCACGATACGATGATGCGCTGCTTCTTCCTCGGTCGTCAGCATCGCGCCACCATGCATAGGGCGCGCACGCTCATTCGGCGCAATCCCACCCGTCACGATCAGCGCCACGCCACCGCGTGCACGTTCCGCATAGAAAGCCGCCATCCGCTCAAAACCGTGATCGACCTCTTCCAGACCGACGTGCATCGAGCCCATCAGTAAACGGTTTGGCAAGGTGGTGAAGCCGAGATCAAGCGGCTGAGTCAGATGAGGATAAAAAGACATCGCAATTTCCTTTTTTGAGAATCGGGACAAATCAAGGGAAGGTATGCACACAACGGCGCAGACCCGTTTTTATCAACAGCTCAGCTGACTGAATGATGGAATGCGACAGCTGAATTATGCAACTAAGTGCATATCAGGATAATGAAATGCCTTTATTTATGCAACCAGTTGCATATAAAATTGAGACATATTTTTCTGAACATCTCTTCTAGTTATGTCTTTACAACATGCCCTGCTGACTTCCATCGTTGAAAAACCCTGCTCCGGTTACGATCTGGCGCGGCGTTTTGATAAATCTATCGGTTATTTCTGGCATGCCACGCATCAGCAGATCTATCGTGAACTGGCGCGCATGGAACAACAGGGCTGGGTCAGCTCCAGCGAAGTGGAAGGTGGCCGTGCGGGGAAAAAACGTTTTGATATTTTACCTGCAGGGCGGGCGGAACTACAGCGCTGGGCAGCTGAGAGCGCCGCACCAATGCGCCTGCGCGACGACATGCTGGTGCGCCTGCGCGCCGATGCCGCCGTCGGACCATTGGGTCTGACCAGAGAACTGGAACGCCGCCTGGCACTGCACGAACAAGAACTGCAAACCTACCGCGCCATCGAACAGCGCGATTTCAACCATCGACCATTGTCGCGGGAAGCGGAAATTCATTACCTGATTCTGAAAGCAGGAATCAGCTTTGAAGAAGGCCGTGTGCAATGGACCAGAGAAGCGCTGGCGATACTGCAGAAAAATTCCCCTGCCACCGCATGATGCTTCTTATTGCAGCATATACCCTGGAATGTTGTTTTCCGATGTGTCAGAAATGGACACCATACAGTGACTGATCTGTTTTTCAGCATCCCCCTCCCTGCTCCATTAAAATACCTGCTTTTCCGGACTTATTGATAACCCCCTCCTATGGATGATTTTTCCTCCTTGTGTATGCAGGCACGCGCAGGTGATGCACATGCGGCAGAGCAGCTGATGCAGAGGATTTATCCTGAATTACGCCAGATGGCACGCTCACGCCTGCGTCACAGCGGGCATCTGACCCTGCTCGACACCACCGCATTGATCAATGAAATGTGGTTGCGCCTGAATGCCGTCACGCACATGCAGGCTGCTGATAAACATTATTTCCTCGGTTATGCGGCGCGCGCCATGCGTTCTATCGTGATCGACTATGCACGCCGTCGCAAAGCGGAACGCCACGGCGGCGATGCCGAACATGTGGAACTCGAATCACAGCTGGATCTGTCAAATCCGGATGAGTCTGAACTGTTGCGGGTGCACGATGCGCTGAACGAACTGGAGCAGCTCGATCCGCGTCTGGCGCAAGTGGTGGAACTGCGTTACTTTGCAGGACTGAGCGAAGAACAGACTGCCGATTTTCTCGGCGTCGCCAGACGCACGGTACAACGCGACTGGCTCAAGGCGCGGGCATTGCTGTTTGCTGCCTTGCGCTGAACTGCAGAAAACGATGGCATGGCGCTTTCACTCCGGATTTTTCGTTCTGCATTGAATTCCCATTGAATTTTCCTCATAACGGAGATACGCTGTGCAATTTTCCAGTGACGACTGGCAAACCATTTCCTATTTGCTCGATGAAGCCATCGAGCTGTCACCGGCACAACAGCAGGCCTGGCTATCAGAACTGGCTCTCACCCGGCCAACGCTGCATCCCCGGCTGTCGGAACTGCTGGCAGCACATGTCAGCGCTGATGCACACAATTTTCTGCTGACCACACCCAAGATCACGATTGATGACAGTCAACACAACCCGAACCGGCCTGCATACCTCACAGGCATGTGTGTCGGGCCGTGGGAACTGCGCAGGGAGTTAGGTAAAGGCGGTATGGCCAGCGTCTGGCTGGCAGTCCGGAAAAATGGCGAATTCAATCGTGAAATCGCATTAAAACTGCCTTATCCGGACACGCTCAATGGCACCATCGTATCGCGCTTTATACGTGAACGAGACATCCTGTCACAACTGACCCATCCCTACATTGCACGGCTGTATGACGCCGGCATCAGCAGCGAACAACAGGCCTGGCTGGCACTGGAGTATGTCAAAGGTCAGCACATCATCGACTGGTGTCAACACAGACAACTTGGCCTGCGGGCAAGATTGCAACTGATGATACAAGTCTGCTCGGCGGTGCAATATGCCCATTCGCATCTGGTCGTGCACCGTGATTTAAAGCCCAGTAATATTCTGGTCACCGAAGAAGGCGATGTGCGCCTGCTCGATTTCGGAATTGCTCAGATTCTGCAGGGCGATCACCGTCATAGCCTCCACCACGATACAGCCAGTATGGAAGGCGGCACGCATCCCGTCACCTGGCGCTATGCCTCACCTGAACAAATCCGTGGCGAGCCGCTGGGCATTACCAGCGATGTCTATTCACTCGGGGTCGTTCTGTATGAATTACTGACCGCCACTGCACCGTATCAACCTGTTGACCGTTCGCGGGCAGCACTGGAACGGGCCATTCTGAATGAGCCGGTCGCGGCTCCGTCATCACGGCTCACGGACAAAAAACAGCATCAGGTACTGCGTGGCGATCTGGATGCCATCATACAAAAAGCGCTCAAAAAAACTCCGCCAGAGCGCTATGCCACCGTCGATGCCTTTGCCGATGACCTGAAACGCTATCTGAGCGGCGACCCGGTTCGCGCAAGACCAGGCAGTCTGTGGTACCGCAGCAGCCGCCTGCTGCGCAAGCACCGCTGGATCACTGCCGGTAGTCTGCTGTTCACCCTGTCGCTGTTCATCGCCACCGCCGTGTCGCTGCATCAGGCGCGTATCGCGCAGACTGAAACCATCAAAGCCAAAGCAATGTACCAGTTTGTCGTCAGCCTGTTCAATCCGGACCAGAAACCGGATCTCGATCTGGCGCGACGCCAGATGACCCTGAAAGAGCTGGTCAGTCACGGCGTCGATCAGCTCATGAATGAACTGTATGAGCATCCCGACGAACGCGCCAGACTGCTGCACGACCTGGGGCAGTTGTCGGTACAACTCGGACTGCAGGAAGAAGCCGCGCGCATCTATACCGTCAGTCTGCAGCAGGCAGAGCAAAATTACGGCTCCGGCAGTAACGAATATGCGTCGGTGCTGCTGGATGCCGTCGAATGGCTGAGCGGCAATAACCGCAGCCGCGAAGCCTGTCAGTATGCTGATCAGGCACTGGCTATTTATCAGCGCAATCAGGCAGCAGCTGAAAAACTGGCAGTCGCTTACCGCAAGGCCGGCCATTGCGGCGTCAATCTGCATCCCGCCGGCTTTCCGCGGGATATTCATTATCTGGAAATGGCGGTGCAGCTGGCACGTTCTGTCGCAGATCAGGCCGAACTCTCCACCGCACTGGAAAATCTGGGACTGGCTTATCTGAACTCAGACCGGCCCGATGCCGCTTTGCAGACTTTCAGCGAATCTCTGACGTTGCGGCAGCGCCTGTACGGTCCGCATGCCTGGCAAACGGCAGAATCACAACAAAGCGTGGCGATCAGCCTGGACAGCCTGGGAAGAACCGGAGAGTCTGAAGCAGCACGACTGCAAGCGCTGCAAAGCATGCAGGATATCTGGGGTAAAAATCACTACTTTGTGTCGGAAAGTAAAGCCTATCTGGCAGATATGCTGGTCGATGCTGCACGCCGCCCCGAAGGTCTGGCTTACGCACGTTCCGCTTATGACATCATGCTGCTGCCGGACTGGCGCCATCAGAAACTCGATTATCTGGAAAATGCCAGCGCCAGTTATCTGAAAATCCTGATCCGCAGCGGCAGCCTGGCTGAAGCGCACAAGGTCTGCGATCAGTTTCCCTGGAAAACGCCGGTCAGTTATCCGATCCTGCGCAATATCCTGCTGAATCATTGCGGTACCGCATACCTGCATTTTGGCGATATCGACACCGCACGCCGCTTTGCAGATGACAATCTCCGGCTCTGGCAGCAACACTGGCCAAACCAGCCCAGCCGCGCCAGCGGCATTTATCTGCTGAAGGCTGAAATTGCCCGCGCCGGGCAACATTATGCGGAAGCTATCCGGGAATACCAGCAGGCACTGTACAGCGCAGGACAAAAAAATCACTATGCCCAGACCGAAGCCTGGCTTGGGCTGGCACGGCTCGCCGGAGCAGACCAGACACTGCTGCCAGTAGAACAGATGCAAAACGAACTAAAAGCCTTTCTGCTACCCGGTCAGCGTGAATACTGGGCCGGCTTTGAAGCCAACATGCGCGAAGCACTGGGCAATGTGTATCTGGCGCGCGGTGAAATGCAGACTGCGCGAACCGAGCTGGAAACCGCACTCGCCATCCGGGAAAAAGCCGACGATACACGCTATGGCCTGTGGTATGCGCTGACGTTGGACAGCCTCGCCCGCAGTCTGGAACCTGATGATCCGCAGCGGGCCAGGCAGCTGAGACAACGGGCCGCCGGTATCTGCCGCCAGTATCCCTCTTGCCAATGGGAGGCGATGTCTCGCCCTGCCAACCATCGCATCAAGCGCCCCTGAATACTCTGCCACGACCTGTTTTTCCTGAACCGTCAAAAAAATAATTTTACCGGTGGCGCTTTCCCGCCTCCGATTTCGTTTGAACCGGGGAAGCACTCCAGTGCTTACTGCCACAACCTGGCTGGCGGTGAAATTTCTCAATTTTACGGATAAGGATTCAGTATGAAAAAACATCTTCTGGCGATCAGCCTGATCGCTGCACTCAGCGCTTGCGGTGGTGGTGGCTCAACGACAGGCAGCACAGGAAATTCAGGGAATACGGGCACCGGCGGCACGGGTGGAACCGGCGGAACAGGCAGCACCGGAAGCAGCTCATCCGGCATGACAGAAGCGCTGAAAGTCTTTGCAGAGAGCTGGATCAACGTACAAACCGTGTTGAATCTGCATGATCTGGTCGTCATCGCGGGTAACAGCGGTAACTGTCCAAAGGGCGGCAGCGTCAGTTTTACCGGCGCCACCACCACCGCCAATAACTGCGTGCGCCGCTTTCCGGCAGATAACGCTTATCTGGGCAGCTTCAGCGGCGCGCCGGTACAAACCGGAAGCATCAAAACCCTGAATTTTCAGAGTTCCGGCAATCTGAGCGTGAATGTCGGCAATAACCCTGCAGTGACCGAATACGTGATGAGCAACACCAGTTTCAACAGTACCGACAGCGATGGCGGCAGCAGCGAAACCACCCAGATCGGCAACGGCAGCGCCACCTTCACCATGAGTGCCGCCACCAGTTACGGCACGACCAGTATCGGTAGCACAGTCATCAATACCGGCAGCAGCCTGACCAGCAATGCCGGATTTTTCTACAGCAAAAACAAGGCAACGGCGAACCGCGTCGTCACCACCCAGAATCTGGTCTTCACCAGCGACAGCAGCGGCATGACGAACCGTCCGGCCAGCGGCACTTACAACGTCGCCGTCGGCGGCACCACCGCCTGTGTGAATGTAGGTGTGCAGATGCTGGCAAATAACCAGGTGCAGATCAGTTGCAGTGCGACGAATGAGTCGCGCACGGCGAACTGGAGTGATGCCGATGTGAAGGCTGCGCTGAGCGCCGCCAGCAATTAACGCGGGGAACAGGGCGGCGCAAGACAGCTTGCCGCCCGTGCAGCGCGGGACAGATGCTTGTCTGCCCGGACGTGCAATCCCGACTATACCTGATACAGACAGCCTGCCCGGCTGATGTCACCGATGTTACCGGCTGGTTTTTTTAGGTACTGGTTTGCCGTCTCCGGCGGCTGTCTTTGTGGCGGTCTTTGCGTTTGTCTTTGCAGGCGCTTTTGCTGCGGTCTTGCGGGCGGCGCCGGCAGACGCCGGTTCAGCCGGACGGGCTGCAGTTCTGGCGGCGCCAGCCGGTTTACGGGCGGTTGTTTGGGCTGCCGGCTGATCGGTTCCGGCGGATTCCGGCTTGCTGCCAGCCATAAAGACCGGTTCATTTTCCATCGCCTTGCTGACAGCCTGCTTGAACTGATCCTGCAGCAAATTCCACCATGCAGCCGGATTGGCAAATGCGCCGCCGGTAGCTGCTTCCGGTTTCTCTGCGGAGGCGGTGCTGGCAGCAGAGGCAGACTCAGGCACCGCCTTAATGGCTTCCGGTTCAGCGGGAGAGACTTCTGGTGTTGCGGCATCTCCGGGAGCAGCCGCGCTGGCGGTCTTGCCGGTTGACGGCATCGGCCAGTCTGCGTGCTGGCTCGGTGATGGTTCCGCCGTGCTGTCCGGCGCTTTTCCGGCCTGCTGCACATGCTGGGAAAAACTCTCGCCGATCGACTGCAAAGCGGCAATGGTGGCTCGCTGGACTTCCAGTGCCTGTATCGTACCGCGCAGCATATTCATATTCACACTCAGCCAGGATTCGACTGTTTTCAGATCCTGGATTTTTTTATCCAGTTCATCGACCGTCATCGGTGGCGCCACCATGCCTGGCACATTCATGCTGCCCCAGAGTTTTTTGATGAACGCCAGCGGATCGCCGATGGAATTCATGCCAGGGATTTCCGTTCCGAAGGGATTACTCATCCTTGCAACTCCTCATGAGATCAGTAGTGTGATGACTGATGCGTGCAGTCCGTGCACCAGCGGCTATTTGCGCTCCATCTTGCATGAGCTGGGTAATGCCGTCAATCCGCCCGCAAAAAAGCGCTCGGTACGAAAACCGTATCCGCTGCCTTCATTATCAAACTGCGTTCCAGGCTCTCCTTTTTTCTGCATCACCGAAACATACAGAGGCTGTATCAGCTGGTGATCCTGAGGTCGCATCCATGCCTCGTGAAAGCCGTTTGAAAAGCGGGCATTTTCCAATGCATGCGCCACCCGGACGGCATCCGTGGTACCGGCTTTTTCGATGGCCGTCACGAGCATCTCCAGCATCAGATGCATGCGCAGATGCACATAGTCGTCGCGCACCTGCGGATAACGCTGGCGAAACGCGCGGTAAAAAGCATCACTGGCCTCGCCGCCGACATTCGGATGCCATTCCGCCACAGCCCGGACCCTGCCGACGCCGGCGTCTCCGATTGCTGCGGGCGCGCCCAGCGCGTTGGCATAGAAAGTATAAAATTTGAGCTGCATACCGGCGTCCCGGGCGGCCTTGATCAGCAAAGTCAGGTCATTACCCCAGTTGCCGGTGATGACGGTATCGGCACCGCTGGCCTTGATCTTGGCGAGATACGGGGAAAAATCCTTGACCTTGCCGACCGGATGCAGATCATCGCCGACAATCTGGATATCCGGCCGTTTGGCCGCCAGCATCGTCCGCGCGGAATGCGCAACCTGCCGTCCGAAACTATAGTCCTGTCCGATCAGATACACTTTGCTGGCGCGGGTATCGTCACGGATCACGTCGGTCAGCACCTGCATGCGCATGTCAGCATGGGCATCGAAACGGAAATGCCAGAAACTGCATTTCTCATTGGTCAGCGCCGGGTCAACTGCCGCATAATTCAGAAACAGGACGCGATGTTCAGGAACCCGCTGGTTATGACGGTTGATCGCTTCAGTCAGCGCCAGCGCCACGGCGGAGCTGTTACCTTGCACGACGAAAGGGATATGTTGATCGGTCACCTGTTTCAGCAGCAACAGTGACTCTTCCACACCTTGCTTATTGTCCAGTACGGTCAGACTCAGCAGATGGTTGCCATCTGGCAGATGAACGCCGCCGCGCGCATTGATATGCTCAACGGCGAATTGCAGATTGCGCTGCACCGCTTCTCCGGCATTGGTAAAGGCCGCGCTCATGCCGTCGATCATGGCAATCCTGACCGGCGCTGGCGCCGTATCCTGTGTTGCATGCGCCGCTGTTGCCAGCGTCATGCACATGACGGCAGATGCCGCCGCAAGTAATATCGGGATTCGTTGTTTCATAAAATAAAAAATGATGTGGTCCGGCCGGCGCTACCGATGTCAGCTGTTGCCGGTGTGCGGCATTGTACGCCGGTTGCCGGTAACAGATTTTTTCTGCCTGTCAGCGCAGCCAGCCATGACTGCGTTTACACTGATGCCATGACCACACCTGCTCTCCAGATTGCGCACAGACACACCATACGGCCAGCCTCAGCCCGGATACCGGCTTACCGCTATCTGCTGTTTGCCGGTCTGGCGCTGCTGTTACACGCCGGTGTCTGGAAATGGGCCGAAGTACCGCTACTCAAAACGGTACCGGCACCGCTGACGCCGCGTGAAATGCAAGTCCGCCTGAAAACTGCGCCGCCAGCCACCTCCCCCGCAGCAGTCCGGCCAGCGCCGGCAGCTGTTTCCAAAACCACGACAAAAACCGTTGCCAGCGTAGTCCGGCGGCCATCGCGTCCCTCGCTGGAAACCTCGGCGCTGCAAAACGGGGAGCCAGCCGCTGCTCCGGTCGCCACGCTGTTACAAGAATTACCTGCCGCAGCGATTGCTATGCCAGATGTGACTGATAATCCCGCTGACACCAGCTCTGCCAAAGCAGCCCCTGATAGCGCCAGCACCGCGCCGGCGGCAAACGTCCCGACCCCGCTCACTGAACTCAGCACCCTGCCACCACCTTCGGGGACAATGCAGATGAAAGTGATCCGCACCACACCTGACCGCAACCCGGTGTACGGTATCGGTGAAATCAAATGGACAGTGCAGGATCAGCAATATCAGATGCAAGTCAGCGCTTCACTCGATTTATTGCTGACCAGCCTGAATCTGTACACCCTGCGCAGTGAGGGCAGCATCGGTGAACACGGCATACAGCCGCGCATCATGAGCGAAACACGGCGCGGTCGCAGTGAGACCGCGACCCATTTTGACTACAACAGCCTGACCGTAATTTTTTCAGCCACCACCAAGACAGCGACGCTGGAAAATGGTGCGCAGGACAGAGCGAGTATATTCATGCAGCTGGCAGGGCTGGGACTGGCCGCAGAAAACCAGTTTCAGACGGGAAAACAACTGACCGTGCAGGTCGCCGAAGACCGGGAAGCAAATCAGTTCACCTTTGTTATTACCGGTCAGGAAGAAGTCACGACACCGCTCGGCAAGCTCATGACCTGGCATGTGATCCGTCCGCCACGACCCGGCTTTTATAATTCGATACTGGAACTCTGGTTTGCACCAGCCATGCACTGGTATCCGGTTCAGATACGCAATACAGAAACCAACGGTGCGGTCACCACCCAGACCGCGACCCGGATTCACTTCACCACCACGGAATCAAAATGACATTCTCTCCTCGCATGCATTCCCTTCTGCCCGCCATCTTGGTGTCGCTGCTATCGCTGCTTTCTCAGAGCGCATTCTGTGCCGACCATGCGGCCAGCGTCACCGCCAAATCGGCCTTCAGTCTGCCGCCTCCGGTTGAACTGCAATACAGCATCCGCGCCCGGCAAAGCGGAATTCCACTCAGCGGTTCTGCCACCGTGAAATGGCAATGGCAGGACAAAAGCTACCTGATCCAGACCGAGACACGCGCCATGTTGCTGGGAAAAATCCTGGATGCCAGCAGCCAGGGCACCATCGACGAATACGGGCTGGCGCCTGAAAAATTTATCGAAAAACGGCTAGGAAAACCACCCACCACCACCAGCTTTGGACGGGACAGCAAAACCCTGCGTTTCTCGGCTTCGGAAGCCAGCTATGTGTTAAAGGGCGGAGAGCAGGACCGCACCAGCGCCACCTGGCAACTGGTCGCTCAGGCACGCGCAGCAGGCGACAAATTCCGTCCCGGTAGCGAATGGAAAATGTTTGTCGCCGGACGACGTGATGCCGAGCCGTGGAGCTTCAAAGTGATCGCCACCGAAAATCTGACTACGGCGCTCGGCGACTTCAGCACGGTGCATATCACCAAAGCGCCGCCGCCGGATTCCAAAGACCAGCAGCTCGATATCTGGCTGGCGCCGTCGCTGGACTGGTATCCGGTCAGACTGAAATTCAGCGATGCCAACGGTGAATTTGTGGATCAGCTCATTGAGAGCCTCAAAAGATCCTGACCATCGGTTCTGGCAAAACCGACGAAATCGACTCGTCAGAACGCACAGTATGATGTGACACAACGTATACGTCACATCATCTGTCGAGCGTGTTGGCGCTGGCGCTGCAGGCGCGGCAGAATAAAACGCCAAACCACGACCATTTCGAATAACTCGACCGCAATCAGTGCCATGATGGCACCCGCCGCTGCCCAGTACGGAATCGCTGCGTAAGTAATCGCTATCACCAATACCAGCGTCACGCTGCCCAGGAAAAACATGGCGCGGAAAGCGCCGCCGCTCATCAGCCACGAGGTGCCGATAATCCGCACCGCATTGGTGGCGAAGTAAATACCCCACAGCAGGATCAGCGGATCCAGGCCGCTGTATTTGCTGCCGATGACCTGCGCTTCCAGCCACGGCAGGGTCAGCAGCAACAGCACCACGTACGCCAGCACCACCAATTCAATTCCGGCAATCGACGCCAGCGTCAGCTTGCGCAGGCCGCTCCAGTTGTGTTCTGCCATCAGGCGGCTGGCTTCGGGTCGTGCCACCCGCGACCAGGCCGACACCGCCAGCGGAATCGGCATCAGCAGCAGGCGCGAGGCATTCAGATCGGCAATTGCCGCCAAACCCAGCCAGGCTCCGGACAGATACACATAGCTGTAATTGGACAGCCAGCCCACCACCACGCCCAGCACCGCCCACTGACCATGTCCGCGGATGGTTTCCTGATGCGCCTGCAGCACTTCGGCATCGCCTGCCTCCATCCGGGTGTCGGCGACTGTTCTTGCCAGCAGGCGCGGGCGCCCCGCCAGCGTACACAGGACGGAAGCCGCAGACAGCAGCAGAAACAGATATTCAAGCGCAATCTGCTGCCGCGAGTAAAGAGCGATCAGCCCTGCCAGCACGGTCGCCACGTAAATGGCATCCTGGCGTAACACACTGACGAGATCAGACTGGATGAAACCGACGGTACGGCCATATTCGCGCAGGCCATTACCGATCACATACGCGCCGAATGCGCCGGCTAGCAGCCAGCTGCGTTCCTGCAGATGGGTGGCTGCCGGCACCCATTTGACAACAAAGAATGCCAGTGCGCCGGACATCAGCGTCCAGAATATCTGCCGCTGCCAATAACGGCGCAGCAGGATTTTCCGCGTGTTGTCATGCACCGCGCTGGCCACCGTGGTCAGCGGCCCGGAAATCCATGAATCCACCACCAGTCCCGCCAACAGGCCGCCCGCGTACAATTGGCCATACAGGCCATAGACATCTTTGTCCACCATGCGAATCAGCAAAGCGCCGATTGCAAAATTGAGGGCGCTTAACATCGCCTGGTCAATCACCGACAGCAGGGATGAGGACAGAAATTTTTTAGAAAAACTCATGGGCTTGCGTTAACATTCATCTCAACCGAACATTACCATCCTGACCGCAGAATGCACAAAGACTTTCATCGCCTGCATTCCTGATCTTTTGATGACATTTTCAACTATGACCCTTTCAAATCAGCAAGACCGCGCCCTGGTACTTTTCAGCGGCGGACAAGATTCCACTACCTGCCTGGCCTGGGCGCTATCGCGCTATGCGCGGGTCGAGACCATAGGTTTTGATTATGGGCAGCGCCATGCCATCGAGCTGACGGTGCGGCCTGCGCTACTGGAAAAAATGCGCAGTTTTTTTCCTGAATGGCAGGCGCGGCTGGGCGAAGACCACATGATCGACCTGTCCCTGATTTCGCAGCTGTCCCATACCGCCATGACGGAAAACATCGCGATTGAAATGCAGGAAAACGGCTTGCCAAATACATTTGTACCGGGCCGCAACCTGATGTTCATGATGGTGGCGGCGACGCTGGCTTACCGGCGCGGCCTGAATGTACTGGTCGGCGGCATGTGCGAAACCGATTTTTCAGGCTATCCGGATTGCCGCGACGACACCATGAAAGCATTGCAGGTGGCGCTGAATCTGGGCATGGCAACCCGGCTAAAGCTGGAAACACCACTGATGTGGATAGACAAAACCCAGACCTGGGAGCTGGCAGCGCAACTCGGCGGCAACGTCCTGATCGACCTGATCCGTGCCGGCACGCATACCTGTTATCTGGGCGAACGCGGCCAGCTGCATGACTGGGGCTATGGCTGTGGCAGTTGCCCGGCCTGTGAATTGCGGGCGCGCGGCTATCTGCAATACCGGCAGCAGCACGGATGATTTTTCCGGATTTTTTAATCTGTTGCGCCCTGTAAGCCCTGTGTTAGGCTGATGGCTTAGGATTCATGTAAACGATTTTGTTCACGGATTAACCATGTTGCTTGCCCTGATGACCGATCTGCACGCCAACCGGGAGGCTGTTTCAGCCTGCCTGGCACATGCGCAGCAGCAAAATGTGTCCCGCTATGTGTTTTTGGGAGACCTGATCGGTTATGGCGCCGATCCAGGCTGGGTGCTGCAGACCGTGATGGACCATGTTACCCAGGGCAGCTGGGCGATCATGGGCAACCACGACATCGCCGTCTTGCAGGAAGACCGGCAAAACATGAATCCGGTCGCCCGCCAGGTGGTCGAATGGACGCGCGACCAGCTCAATACCGATCAGCTCGATTTCATCCGCAAGCTGCCTTACCGCATCGAATGGCAGGACCTGCTGTTTGTTCATGCCAATGCCTGGGCGCCGGACAAATGGGAATACATCGATGGCGTGATGGAAGCCATGCGCAGTATGCACGCCACCAGGGCAGCCATCACTTTTTGCGGCCATGTGCATCTGCCGACGCTGTACCACATGACGCTGACCGGCAAAACCGGCGAATTCCTGCCGACCCCGGAAAACAGCATTCCGCTCAGTAAGCAACGACGCTGGCTGGTCATCCCCGGCTCTGCCGGTCAGCCGCGCGACGGTAATCCGGCAGCCTGCTATGCCACGTTCGACACCGAGACACAAGACCTGACCTACTTCCGTGTACCTTACGACCATGAAGCTGCTGCAAAAAAAATTCTGGATGCCGGTCTGCCGGCAGCACTGGCATCGCGCTTACTGACAGGGAATTAGCATGAGTCCGCACAGCCTGCAAACCGGGATGGAATTCGACGGCTACCGGCTGGAAGAAAAACTGCATACCGGCGGCATGGCTGCTCTATGGCTGGTCACCGATCTGCGCCAGCGGCATATCGGCAAGCCGGGTCTGGAAAACGGCGTCCCGCCGCTGATCATGAAAGTGCCGTTGCTGTACTCAACGGACGATCCGACCGCGATCGTGGCATTTGAAGTCGAACAGATGATCATGCCCAAGCTCAAAGGACCGCATGTGCCGCGCTACTTCGGCTCCGGCGATTTCGATGCGCAACCGTATATCGTGATGGAGCAGATTGCCGGAGAATCGCTGCGCAGCCGTTTTGAGCATGCGCCGCTGCCGGTCAGCGAAGTCGTCAGTATCGGTATCAAGGTTGCCAATGCGCTGCAGGATCTGCACCGCCAGCATGTGATTCATCTCGATATCAAACCCAGCAATATCATGTTCCGCGACGGACTGGCCGTGTTGATTGATTTCGGTCTGTCGCGCCACGACCGCCTGCCGGATTTACTGGATGAGGAATTCCGCCTGCCGATGGGCACTGGCCCGTATATTTCGCCGGAACAAGTGCTCGGAGTGCGCAATGAGCCGCGCAGCGATCTGTTTTCGCTCGGCGTATTGCTGTACCACCTCGCCACCGGCGAACGGCCTTTCGGTCATCCGACGTCGGTCTCCGGTCTGAAAAAACGTCTGTACCGCGACCCGGTGCCGCCACGCAGTCATCGCCCCGATCTGCCGGGCTGGCTGCAGGAAATTATCCTGCGTTGTCTGGAAGTGGAACCCGCAGCACGCTTCGATACGGCGGCTCAGCTGGCGTTTTTGTTGCAGCATCCTGATCAGCTGACATTGACCGCACGGGCTGAAAAAAGCCAGCAGGACGGCTATCTGTCCGTCATCAAAAGAAGGCTGAAGGCTTCCGGAATTGAACCTGTCGCGCAGCACAGTGTGTCAGAGCAGCTGGCGAAAGCACCGATCATCGTGGCAGCGCTGGATCTGACGCGCGGCTCAGAATCGCTGGCGGAAAATCTGCGCAACATTACCCGCCGCATGTTGCAGACCGAGCCAGGTGCACGTCTGGCATGTCTGACCATCCGCAAGGTCAGCCGCATCGGCATGGATGAAAGTCTGATCCAGCAGGGCGAAAATATTCATGTGAAACAGCTGGTGGATCTGAAACACTGGGCACGGCCATTGAACATGAGTTCCGACAAAATCACCTTCCATGTGCTGGAGGCGTCTGATCCGGCAACGGCCATCATCGAATACGCGCATAACAACGACGTCGATCACATCATCATCGGTTCACGCGGCACCTCGGCGCTGCGTCGCTATCTCGGGAGTGTATCGGCGCAGGTGGTGGCAGAAGCCAGCTGCACGGTCACGGTGGTCAAGAGCAGCGATAAATAAATAACTGCTCCTGCACCGGAAACGCTTACTTAGTTCTGACCATCAGGCTGCTGTTGGCATCTTCGCGGTAAGCGAAAGAGACCCGGCCTTTACGGATTTCTCCGGTAAACACCATATTCTGCGCAATCGCTTCATGGTCATTTTTGGAAAATGGCTTTTTGTAGCGGGAAATCACGGTGGAAGTGGCTTCGTATTTCATATCCTCCAGCGCATCCCGGATCTTGTCCGGCTCGGTGGAGTTCGCCTGCATGATGGCGAGACTTAAGATACGCAGCGCATCGTAAGTCTGCGCCGCCGATACGGCAGACGGAATATGTTTGACATTATTGAGCCGCAGATAAGACAACGAAAAACTGCTGCTGCGGCTGGAATCATTTTCAATGAATGTCACCGGCATGCGTGCGCCATCGACGTTAGTGCTGGCCATTTCGGCAAAGCTGCGCTGCGACAGCGTCCATGATCCCGCCAGTGGCAGGCTGACTTTGGCCTTGCTCATGCTGTTGGCCACCATTGCTGCTTCCGTGGACAGGCAATACAGCATGATGATCTGCGCACCGGACTGTTTGGCATGCATGACCTGCGTCGTCATATCCTGATCACCGACCTTGAAACTGCCGATGCTGACCGGCGTCATTTTACGTTTCTGCATTTCCGCCACCAGGCTGTCTTTGCCGAACTGACCGTAAGGGCTGTCATCATGCAGGATAGCGATCTGGGTCAGCTTACGCTTGTCAATCGCATCATTCAGCATCGCTACCGGTTGCAGGTTATCGCTGGCCGCGAGCCGGAAAATATAGCTGTCCGGCACGGCAGGCGGCATGAATTGTCTGGTAATTGCAGCGCCGGTCGCCACGCTGATAATCAACGGGATATGCGCCTCCTGAAAAACTTTGGCGGCAGGCAGCGCCACGCCGGTGTTGGCAAAGCCGACAACCGCCACAACTTTTTCTTTTTCGATCAACTCCTTCGCCATCGCCACGCCGACTTCCGGCTTGGCCTGATCATCACGCTCGATCAATTCAATTTTCCGGCCCAGTACGCCGCCGATCTGGTTCAGATCGCTCTGGAATACCCGCGCACCGCCGCGCAGACTCTCACCCATGTCAGTGGACGACTTCCCGGTGAAAGGGCCGATCACACCGATACGGATCGTCGCCTCTTCCGCCCGCGCCGCATTCAGCGGGCTCCACAGCATAGCGGACAAGGTTGCCGCTCCCGCCACCGACATCAAAACTCGCTTGCGCATGGGTATCTCCCTCTCAATTTGAATGAATCCTGTTTTCTGTCCGGTCAGTGGCGATATGTTTTTTTTCGATGCCATACCAGCTCAAATGCCAGAGTAAGCTAACCGCGCCCCATAGTGTTGTCAATTGGAAATGATCATTAAAAAATATTTCACCCTTTTGATTTCAGGCAAAAAATATCCTGACTGGCAAGAAAATCGTGCAATGCACCACGCGCGGGCATCATCAGGCACAAAAAACGGGCATTCCATGCAGCGCCCTGTCATCCGATTGCCAGTGGCAGGAAAGGGTAGCAAAGTGTTGTAATCACACACTACTACGAGTAAGCCGTGTCCATGATTCCGGAAATACAGCTGCAACGGGCAGTCCGGCTGCTGCAAGCAGATACGCTGGTGATTGCTGCCGGGGCCGATATGGGCGTTGATTCAGGCTTGCCGGATTTCCGTGGCGACCCGGGTTTCTGGACCCATTATCCGGCACTCGGACGATAACAGATACCGTTTTATGCGATTGCCTCGCCACAAGCGTTACGGCAAGTGCCGGAGCTGGCCTGAGGATTTTACGGCCATCGTCGGCAACTGTACCGTAACACCAGGCCGCATGCGGGCTTCGGGATACTCAGGGAATGGGCGGCTCAGATGCCCGGTGCATGTTCGGTGTTCACCAGCAATGTCGATGGTCAGTTTCAGAAAGCAGGCTTTGAGGAACAGCAGATGCACGAACATTTCAGCCTGCAGACCATGCAGCGGCACCATGGGCATCTGTTGCGTATTAATCTGCGCGAAGCATCCGTAGAACGGGAGTCCGATACCAGCATTGCGGCCCCGGCAGCGGCCGCATTACAGGCGATTCACGAGGTATGGCAAGCCAGCCGGTAGCTGTCTGCCACACTGAAAACCTCATCAGGCGATCTGACGTCCCTGTTTCCAGACACCGAGCACTACCGGAACCTCGTCG
This sequence comes from Cognatundibacterium oligocarboniphilum, assembly GCF_013377855.1. GTDB lineage: Bacteria > Pseudomonadota > Gammaproteobacteria > Burkholderiales > Burkholderiaceae_D > Undibacterium > Undibacterium oligocarboniphilum. Next base: position 181,517 of record NZ_JABXYJ010000001.1, read on the forward strand.
ATACAACGAACCCGCAGAAAATCTGCCCGCAGGCCAGTGGCGATTTCACCGCGATCATGCAGACCGATCTGGCGCGCCGGAGTGCGGCTGACGGCAGCTATCGCCTGTGGCAGCGTGTAGCCGTCCTGTTGCAACAGAAATGCGCCGTGCAGCAGACTCGAAGGCACATAATCGGACGACAGCATGTCCAGCAGCCCATGTCTGGCAAGTTCGCTGGCCGAAACATTACCGGAATGCGAACCGCCGCGCACCCGGTTCGGCGCCCCCATCACGATCGCCAGTCCGTGTTCACGCGCAGAACGAGCCGCCTGCAGAGTGGTCGGAAATTCGGACATGCAGACGCCGTCCCGTACCCCTTCGAGCACATGGTCAGACGTCGTGTCGTCATGCGCGGCCAGCGGCACCGGATATGGCTGCTGGCGACACAGGCGCACCACGGCGCGGCGGTTGTGCGAAGCATGTTGCTGTTGCCGCTCATACAGCACACCGAGCATCTGTTCGACCTTCTGCTCGCTCCAGCCACGCTTGCCGGTTACATAGGTGCGGTAATGTTCCAGGTCGGCCCATTGCCGCTGCCCCGGCGTATGATCCATCAGCGATACCAGCCGCAGCCGGTCGTCCTGTAAAAACGGGGTAAACAGGCTGAGCAGGTCGGCCTCAGCCAGCTCCAGCCGCAGATGCAGATAATGATCGGCGCGTAGCAATCCTGCCTGTTGTGCTGAGCGCAGTCCCTGCACGCAGGCATGCAGCGTCTGGGTGCGCACGCTTTCCGGATCGATATCACCGACCCCGATCGCATCGAGCACCGTGGTAATGCCTGCCGCCACAATCTGCGCATCATGCGCCAGAATCGCCGGCAGTACCGGCCATTGCACTTTCGGGCGCGGCATCAGATGTTTTTCCAGATTATCGGTATGCAACTCCACCATGCCCGGCAACAGATAATCACCCTGCCAGTCATCGGCGCTGCTGCCATTTGCCGCGGACGAAAGCTCCGCAAACAGGCCGTCACGCACGCTGAGTGTGCCATGCAACACCTGATCTGCAGTGACGATACGGGCATTGCCGATGGAAAATCCGGTGGAAGCAGGTGAATGAATAGATAACATCGTGGTCGCAATACGGGAAAAAAACAATCGGTTTGCAGCATCTGCACCGACACAGGCAACAGCTTACCATCAGATAGCGGGCAGACCGCTTATTTGTAAAATAAACAATCCTGAATCTGCCACCGGTTTGTACTGCATCAATCTTCTGAGACGCACTGTGAAGCAAATCAAACGGAATATTCTTCCGAAATATGCAGATACTCCGTCTTTTGTATTGAGTACAGACTGTTAAAGTCTTTGAATGCTGCATAATCCGTCCAATACTATTCCCGGCATCCTGCCGCCCGCTGCCAGTCCGGTGCGGCTGCGGACGCCCCGTGTGACCGTTCCAGTCTCCAGTCCACCGACGCAGTCCATGACACGTTACGCCCTGTATTTTGCGCCTGCTGCAGACAGCCTCTGGTGGCAAGCCGGCTGCCGCTGGCTGGGACGCGATCCATCGTCCGGACAGGAACTAGAGCAGGTGCAGATCGCGGATATCGCACCGCGCGTCCTGCATACACTGACGGCAGATGCACGCCGTTACGGTTTTCATGCCACGTTGAAAGCGCCGTTCCGGTTGGCAGATGGCTGCGATGCCGATCAGCTGGATACGGCGCTCAAAGACTTCTGCCGCCGGCAACAGGTGATTACGATTCCTGTGCCGCGCGTGGAATGGCTGGGTTCCTTTCTGGCATTGCGCCCGGGCGGCGACAGCAGCGAGATTGACCGGCTGGCAATGCAGTGCGTGAGCGAATTTGATCATCTGCGGGCACCGCTGCGTCCCGAAGAACTGGCACGCCGCCAGCAACAGCAACTCAGTGCGCGTCAGTTGCGCCTGTTGCAGCACTGGGGCTATCCCTACACGGCGGAGGAATTCCGTTTTCACATGACGCTGACCGATGGTCTGCACAACTCCGATTCCGCGGCCGCCATTGCCGCAGCCGCACAGGCTTATTTTGCAATTGACGCGCCCTTGCTGATACAGGATCTGGCGCTGTTTGTGGAAACAACGCCCGGTGCGCCCTTTGAGCTGATCCGGCGCTACCCGTTCCTGCCGGACTGAACGCAGCTGGCGGTTCACTGCTTGTCGTGGCAGTCAGCGGCGCCTACAATCGGCGCTCCTGCTGCGGGAGAACCCGCGCCACCTGTGAACGCTGAACCATGATTCCTGAACACCCTCCCACTGTCGCACCGGCGCCAACACATATCGTCCTGATCCCCGGGTTCATGTGCGACCACACGCTGTGGCAAGCCATACAGCCGGAACTGCAGCAATGGGGGGCGCTGCAGCTCGCCGGCATCACGCAAGACAGCGATATCAACGCCATGGCGGAACGCATCCTGCCGCAATTGCCGGCCCGTTGCGACCTGATCGGATTTTCACTGGGCGGCTATGTGGCGCGCCGCATCGCGGTGCTGGCGCCGGAACGGGTGCGGCGGCTGGTGCTGCTGAACACGTCGGCACGCGCCAGCACGGTCGCTGAACTGGCTGCCAACCAGCAGCAAATCCGGATGCTGCAAACGTTTCCCTTCCGCGGCCAGACCCGCAGCGCGCTGATGCGGGCGATGCATCCGCAACGACCAGATGCCGCCCTGCTGCAACATTTGCAGCAAATGTCGCGGTCACTGGGAGCGGAGGTATTCATGCGCCAGCTCAGCATCGTGCGCGCCGACGGACACGACGAGCTGCGTCGCATTACCTGCCCGGTGCTGGTGATTGCCAGCCGCGACGATCAGATGCGCAGTCTGCAGGAAGCAGACAACATACTCGCAGCCTTACCCAACGGCAGGCTGCACATCATCGACGATTGCGGCCACATGTCGCCGCTGGAGCAGCCCGTACAGCTGTTGCAACTGCTGCAGGCTTTTTTACGGCCTGAATTCATCTAAATATACTGGGAGGGAGTATATTTAAACGCCTTTTTTTACGCTGACAATCAGCCTCTTTTTACACATACTCCCCAGATTTTTTATTTCACTCCGAAAAAACCGGGTAATACAGCCGGTTTTTCCGGTTGCGCCGGTCACGCCATTACCAGGCGTAGGCGGCTCTGGCATAGACATAGCGGCCATTGAAACCATAAGGTGAGAAGGTACTGTAAGGCAGCGTGCCACCGGTATTCAGATTGCCGCTGGAGGTAACCTGATCAGGGTACTGGTCGGTCAGATTATCCACACCGGCTGACAAAGTCCAGCGCCCGGTACGGTAGCTGACCGCCGCGTCAAACACTATATTCGCGCCGTAGGTCTGATCCAGTGCAGGGTTATTCTGCGGCGAAACAAAACTGCCGTAACGCGTCGCCTGCAGATGTGTCAGCCATGAGCCGCTACTGTAATCGCTCCCCAGCGTCAGCTTGTCTTTGGGACTGGCAACGGTGGTGCGCAGAATCGTCTGACGATCAATCAGAAGCAGGTTATTCTGCGCCAGCACCACCGGATTTGCTGTTACGTGGCTGACCGACGTGTCATTGTGGTTATAGCCGAGCGTAAGACCAAGCTTGCCGCCGCCGGACAGATTCAGCTGATAAGTGCCGACAACATCAACGCCGCGGGTGCTGGTATCAAGCGCATTGGTGAAGTAACGGGCGGCACCGACCAGCACGCCCTGCTGCGCCAGCACGCTTTGCAGGCTGGCTGGCAAAATCAGGTTACCGGAGTACAGAATCCGGTTATCGATATCGATCTGATAGGTATCAACGCTGAATGACAGGTTCTGGCGAGGCTGCCAGACCGCGCCAATGCTATAGTTACGTGATTTTTCCGCTTCCAGCGGCTTGGCGCCCAACGCTTTGGCGGCAGCCGTGGCGACACCGAATGTACCGGTATCAACCAGTTGCGAGGTACCGTTAATGGTAATCAGATTGGTGGTGGAAATTGTATAGCCTTGCTGCGCCAGCGACGGTGCGCGGAAGCCGTTGGACGCGGCTGCACGCAGGGCGAACTGTTCCGACAGCGCATAGCGGGCGGATAATTTACCCGCCGTCACACTACCGAAATCGCTGTAGTTTTCATGCCGCAAAGCAAATGAACTGCTGAACTGGCGACTGAATTCCGCTTCCACATTGGCATACACCGATGCGCTGTGACGCTGGCTGCTGCCGGCATTCGACGGCTGAAACCCGGCAAAACCCTGTGCGCCGCTGCCGAAATAGGAATTCGGCTCACCGGCACCGATGTCATACTGATCGCGCCGGTATTCCGCCCCCAGCGCCAGCGTCAGCGGATTCGTCAGACCGGCCACGTCGAGCTCTCGCGCCAGATCCAGGTTAGCAACCGTCAAGGTGTTTTTCAGCTTGCCTGCATAAAAACGGGTCGGACTCGCAGCGCCCAGGCTCAGGTTCACGCTGTTGTTGACATCGAGACTGAATTCGCTGGAACCGTAATTCAGGCTGGCATCCCAGCGCCAGCTGTCGCTCTTTCCACGGATACCGACCACGGTGGACACATCGGTATTCATAGCAGCTTCGTTCGGTAAAAACCCTTGCGGATACAAAGGCGTGCGCAGCTTGGTACTGCTGGTATAGGCGGTGCGCCAGGTTGCCGCGGCATCAGTATTGCGGCGGCTGAACTGGGCAAAGCCATACAACTCCAGCGCACCGGAAATCGGCAGCGCCGCGTTCAATCCCAGATTGGTCTGGCGTAATTCCGGATCACCCTGCTTCTGATTCACACGACCGTACAAGGGCTCTGCCGGATTACGGAAATCCGCACCGGCGCGGTTAGTCTCACCCTGATGCTTCTGCTCTGCCGTCAAACGTACCCAGCCGCCGTTGTCCAGTACCGTGCCGGTATTGACGCTGAACGTTTCCTGCCGGCCGTCTCCCTTGCTGTACTGGCCGCCGCCCAGCTGTATCTCACTACCCTCCGCTCCTCTTTTCAGGATGATGTTAATCACACCGGCAATCGCATCCGAACCGTATTGCGCAGCGGCACCGTCACGCAGGACTTCGATACGTTCAATCGCCGATACCGGGATCGTGTTCAGATCAGCCGGAGCAGATCCGCGGCCGGCCGTGCCATTCACGTTCACCACCGCACTGGTGTGCCAGCGTTTGCCATTCACCAGTACCAGCGTCTGATCGGGCGAGAGCCCGCGCAGCTGCGCGGGACGCGCCGATGAAGTGCCGTCGGCAATCGCCGGGCGCGGAAAATTCAGCGACGGCAGCAGGCGGCTCAGCGCCGTACCCAGTTCGCTGCTGCCGGTTGCCTGCAGGTCCTTACTGCTCAGGACATCAATCGGCGCCTCCGAATCGGATACTGTGCGGCGGGTACTGCGGGTGCCGGTCACAATCACATTCTGTGCTTCAGGTAATGTCGTATCGGCCTGAGTCTGAGCCTGAACCGGGGTAGTTAAAGTTTCCCCGGCCAGCAGCGCCGCTACTAACATCCCCAGCAAGGGGCGGGGAAACAGCACCGCGGGCGGCGTGGAGAATGTGGCGGAAAGTGTGCTGAACGGAGTCACATGCATGGTCATAGATTTCCCTTATTGATGTCTTCAGTGTGCTGACTGTGTTGCTATCTTCTGCAAACCAGCACCCGGACAGATGCCGGCAAAGCGGATTACGCAAATTCTGCGCCAGGAACGGCTTAATGGAAAATCATCATACGTGGAGACTTCCTGCGGTAACAACGAAGTTTTTTACCTAAATACATATCAAAAATTGTATATAAAAAAAACGATCCAGCTTGTACCAGAGGAAACAACAGCGAAGCACAGAGGGAAAAATACAGAAAAAGAAGCAAAGCAAGCGGCAGGTGACAGTGCAAAAACGCAGCACCGCATGCCCATTGTCAATCTTCAGACGCCGGCATGTGTTTCTGGCATGCCACAGCAGGCGTCATTCAGCCGGAATTCATTGCAGGAAAATCCTGACCGCCGCCAGCGTGACCACCGGGCCCTCCTCTTGCGGCACGTGTCCAAGTTCATCGAACATAATCAGCTTGCTGCCGCTGATTTCCTGCTGAAATCGCAGCGCATTGTCCGGTGGAATCAGCCTGTCTTTGCCGCCCCACAGAATCAGGGTAGGGACATGAATCTGCCGGATCTGCTCCACATCACCGCCGGTATTGAGCTGACTGAGGCGCTGGCGCAAAGCCCGGCGATTGCCGGCACGCAGCAACATTGCTTCGTAACGGTCGACCAGCGCAGATGTGACTTTTTCCGGGTTGCCAAACACATCGCGCACACTGCGCTCAATGACTACGCGCGGCAGACAGTAATCCATCAGCCAGGCCAGCGCCGGTATACGGGCAATACGGAATCCCGGCGGCACCGATAGCGGGGTCAACGGATAGCCTGCGGCATCGACCAGAATCAGTTTTTCCACCCGTTGCGGGGCAGCGGCAGCCACCTGCCAGGCAATCTCACCACCAAGCGAATTACCGCCCAGAATCACCCGCTTCAGATGCAGCGCATCCATCAGGCTCAGAATGAAACGGGTATAGACTGTATCGCTGTAATCGCCATCGGCATTCGGCCCGGTCAAACCAAAGCCCGGCAAATCCATCGTAATGACGCGGTGCTCGCTTTTGAGTCCGGCTACCCAGGGTTCCCAGGTATGCAGGCTCGATGATGTGCCGTGGATCAGCAGCACCGGCACCGGATCCTGCTGCCAGCCTTCGTCCCGCACATGCACGGATTGCCCCTGCAGCTGGATGAATTGTGAAGGCGGCGGCGCCCATTTCGGCTTCAGCTCTTCCACACTTTTGTCCGGCGCCCAGACCAGCGCCAGCGTCAGGAACAGCCCCCCCATCAGCAACATCAGCAAACACAGCAGGATCAGGGAAAGTCTTGGACGCAAACGCATGGTTCAGAAACACAGGTGAATCTTGGGAAAGCCAGAATTATAGGGTGGAGACAGCGCCTGCGGACAATTTTCTGCCGGAACAGCGCTGTCCTTGCCGGAGATTTACTGCGGCGCAATGCCCAGCGACTGGAATTTTCCGGAGCCGCCGATGGTTTTACTGATTTTCGGGTCACCGTAATACTGCACCTCGCCCGAACCACCGATCGTCACGTCCAGCCGGTTTTTAGCCCAGGTCTGCACATAGCCCGAACCACCGATCCGCAGACTGACGTCGCTGGCTTCCAGCCGCCCCATTTGCAGTGCACCGGAGCCGCCGATTTTTCCGTGGATCACCGGCACCGTACCGGATGCATCGAAATGGCCGCTGCCGCCGATATCAATGTCCAGCGCTTCGGCATGCAGCTCCGGCAGTTGCACGTTACCGGAACCGCTGATCGCCACATGCAGCCCCGGTGTCTGCAGGTGCTCGGCATGTACTTTGCCCCAACCCGAAATCTTCAGCTCTGCCAGATTTTTCAGGTACACCGTAATGCGCAGCTGTTTGCTGTACGGAATACTGTTTTTCAGGGCCGGACGAATCTGCAAGGTTCCGTGATCCACCACCACTTCGATCAGGTTAAGCAGATTGTCATCGGCCTCGATCTCGGCATGTTCGCTGTCTCCCTGCCGCAGTTCGATCTGTGCCGGCAGGCTGATATCGACTTCATTAAAAGCATCCAGATTCTTACTCTTCTTTTGCAGCTTGCCCGATCCGGCTACCGTTTTCACCCTGCCGAAAAAATCAAACCAGCCAGCTTGTGCCGGAGCGCTGGACATCATCAGTAACACACAACTGAGGCAGACAGGACGGATCAGGGTAGGCAACATGACACACTCTGCAAGGATATAAGATATGCGGAGTGTAACAAGGCGTCACGGCTTGTGGGCAACAAATGCCGATTAAATTTCCGCCTGTGCCCTGATTGCTGCACGAATCATGAAATGCACCGCTGCTGCAGCGTTTATTGTTATTTAGAAATAACTATCGACAATATAAATTCAATCAAATTGATCAATAATTTTTCTTGTCCTATACTGTGTCACACTACCGTTTTTCCCCCACATCACTTCTGATATCGAAAGGAAACCGTATGACACCCACACTCACTACCGCTTCCGGCATTCCTGTTGCAGACAACCAGAATTCCATCAGTGCCGGCGAACGCGGGCCACTCTTGCTGCAAGATTTTCATCTGATTGAAAAACTTCAACACTTCAACCGGGAACGGATCCCAGAACGGGTAGTCCATGCAAAAGGCTCGGGTGCTTATGGCAGTTTCACCGTCACACACGATATCAGCCGCTATACCAAGGCAAAATTATTCAGCCAGATCGGCAAACACACTGAAGTTTTCGTACGTTTTTCCACCGTCGGCGGAGAACGCGGCAGCGCCGATACCGAGCGCGATCCGCGCGGCTTTGCCGTGAAATTTTATACGGAAGAAGGCAACTGGGATCTGGTCGGTAACAACACCCCGATGTTCTTCATCAAAGACCCGATCAAGTTTCCTGATTTTGTACACACTCAAAAACGCGATCCGCAAACCAATCTGAAATCCCCTGAAATGATGTTTGATTTCTGGAGCAAGGCACCGGAAAGCCTGCACCAGGTCACCATGCTGTTTTCTGATCGCGGCACACCTGACGGCTATCGTCACATGGATGGTTTTGGCAGCCATACCTTCAGCCTGATCAATGCCAATGGCGACAAAGTATTCGTCAAATGGCATCTGCGAACCCTGCAAGGGATTAAAAACCTGTCGGCGGCAGATGCCGTCCGGATTGCAGGCAGCGATCCGGACTATGCGCAGCGCGACTTATTCCAGGCGATTGCCAAAAAAGATTTCCCGCGCTGGGAAATGCGGATCCAAGTCGCGACAGAACAACAATTGAAAGACTGGGAAGCGCGCACCGGATGGAATCCTTTTGATCTGACCAAGGTCTGGCCACATGCAGATTTTCCACTGCATCCCGTCGGCATCCTGGAGCTGAATCGCAATCCGGACAATTACCATGCTGAAGTCGAACAGGTCGCATTTTCACCTGCCAACGTGGTTCCCGGCATGGGCTATTCACCGGACAAAATGCTGCAAGGCCGCCTGTTCGCTTATCACGATGCGCAGTTGTACCGGGTTGGCACAAATCACCAGCACCTGCCGGTGAATGCGCCACGCTGCCCATTTCACAACCAGCAACGCGATGGCAGTATGGCGATACACAATGACGGCGCGGCGTCCAACTACGCCACCGTGGAGGCACAGGGCAGCGCCCCTGCCGGACTGGGGCATGGCGACTCCGGCTGGCCCCTGCACGGACAAACCGGACGTTATGACGGACGTGGAAAGGAAGACGATTTCACACAAGCCGGTAACCTGTTCCGTCTGCTGTCCGCACAGAGTAAGCAGAACCTGTTCGACAATCTGGCAGCGCCCTTGTCACAGGTCAGCCGGGACGTCCGCCAGCGCCAACTGAACTTGTTTGAGCAAGCTGATCCGGCCTACGCCGCAGGAGTCAGAGCCGCCCTGCAACGGCGCGGTATCACCGATTGAACACTGCTCAATCGCGACTGCCGGGCGGCGCTATGCTACCCGGCAGTCGCACTTCGGGTTCCTCCTCACGGGCAGCTACTGCGTTTTAACACTTGTTACAAACATAGTTACGCTTCTACACAGCGTTACACATCCGCTGTACTGCCTGTCATCGTGATGCTCAGGTACCGCGTTATCAGACACAGAGACAACATGATGTCTCAAAAAAAAATCACCGATTCCAACCTACCCGCTGAAACAAAGGACCAGATCATGAAAACCAAATTTATTCTCGCTGCTATCGCTACCGTTTTTTCGGTTGGTGCATTCGCCCAGACTCCGGCCAGCAGCACTGCCGTGAATCAGGTAAAACAGGACAACAAGGAAATCCGTCAGGAAAACCGTGAAATCCGTCACGATAAACGCGACATTTCTCAGGACAAAAAAGAAATCGGACAAGACCGCAAAGCACGCAATGCCGATCAACGCGCTGAAGATGCCGATATCAAAAAAGGCGACATGACCGATGCGCAAAAAATGGAAAAACGCCGCGAACACGAACAGCGCGAAATCAACAAGGAAAAACGCGATCTGAACAAAGACCGCAAAGATTTACGCCATGACCGTCACGAACGCAATGCCGACGTTAAAGAACGTAATCATGATGCAGCGAAAATCAAGTAATCCGGCAGCTTGTTTTACTCCTGCTTAGCAGAGACGAACAGCAGCTCACAAAAAATGGCCTGTGCAAGCAGGCCATTTTTAATTGGGCTTCAACATTATCCCACTGCGAATCTTCGGCTTATCTCCGGTTACCCGCAGCAGGAGGCAATTTCTTGTCCTGCGGGTCGGCTCCCTCTTTTTTCTGCCCGGATAAGGCTTTCACAGTAACAACTTTACCAGCTCCTTTGCATGGACTGTCTGACCAGACGGTGCGGCCATCCACTTCACATTTAAATACCGGAGTCTGTGCTGCAACCAGCAATGGCAACAGCAGCAGGGCTGCCAGTGTACATGAAAATTTCATAAGCATTTTATTGGCAATTTAAAATGCCATTATGGCACTATCAGATGAGTTTTAATGAAATTTTGCTCATTTTTTATCTGCATACCAATTCTAAATTCCTGGCGATAGAACATCATAGGAAGACTCGCCCAAAGAGCCGATAGCATACATGCGCGATGAAACAACATGAGCTTACTCATGGTGCCGCCTTAATTTTGTAGAAAAATCCGGCCAGCCCGGCCGGATTGTTTTACATCAGTTGCAGCCGTTTTGCCTCTGCCGTCAACTCCGCCCTGAAATCCGGGTGCGCAATGGCAATCAATTCCTGAACCCGCTGTTTGGCAGATTTTCCGCGCAGCTGCGCCACACCGTATTCGGTCACGACGTAATTGATATCGTTTTTTCCGGTCGTCACGTGAGTGCCTGGCGTCAGGGTTGGCACGATGCGGCTGATGCTGTCATTCCTGGCTGTGGAAGGCAACACGATAAATGCCTTGCCGTCCCGGGAACGGTTGGCGGCCCGCACAAAATCCACCTGTCCGCCAGTGCCGGAATACGGCAGATGCCCCAGACTTTCCGAGCCGCACTGACCGAGCAGATCAATCTGCAACGTGGCATTAATCGCGACCAGCTTATCGTTTCTGGCTGCCAGGCAGGGGTCATTGGTGAAATCAACCGGGTGCATTTCCAGTGCAGGATTTCTGTGCATGAACTGGTACAGTTTTCTGGAGCCGAGCGCAAACGTTGCGATCATTTTGCCGGGCAAATAATTTTTCTTGCGATTGGTGACTGTGCCGCTTTCCACCAGAGTCAGGATGCCATCGCCGATCATTTCGGTATGCACGCCAAGGTCGTGCTTATTGGTCAGTTGCATGACGACGGCATCGGGAATACCGCCATATCCGATCTGCAACGTAGAACCATCATCAATCATATCCGCCACGTATTTGCCAATTGCCTCCTGTACCGGGCCGATGACCGGCAAGCCCACTTCCGCAACGGCGTCACTGTTTTCAATCAGAGCGCTGACCTGAGAAATATGCACATGGCACTGACCGTTGGCGAACGGTACATTCGGATTGACTTCGAGGATCACGGCACGTGCCCTGGCAATCGCTGCCATGGTGTAATCTGCGGCCAGGCTGAGTGCAAAATAGCCGTGCTCATCCATCGGCGAGGCCAGCGCAAACACCACATCGGAAGGAATCAGGCCGCGCTCAATCAGCATCGGCATTTCGGAAAAATAACTCGGGATGAAATCGGTCTGTCCACACTGGCCACCGGCACGGGAAGCAGCGCCAAAAAAGAAAGCCACATGCCGCACATGGGCTGCGGTATCCGGATCGAAATAGCCGTATTTCCGGACTGCCAGAATCTGCGCGACCTTGACATCCTGAAACTGCCGGCGCTGCTCCGATAAGGCCGTCAGTAAAGCCGGCGGTTCGCCGACGCCGGTAGGTACAATGATGAAATCACCATTCCGGATTTCTTGCAAAGCTTCCTCCGCTGTACGGAGTTTCTGGCGGTACAGTTCCTGGGCGGACATCATGATTATTGTTCTTCCATACAAATGAATACAGGCAAATCAACATTTCACTCAGATGGTAAGGCCAGAGCAGCAAAAGCGCAGTCATGCAAATGACATTTGCAACGCGTGTCCGTATCTTGTCTGATGCAGATCAAACGACATCCTGGTGCGGGAAATGGCGATGCCGGCCGCTCAGGTTTACGCAGCAGGAAAACGCACTTCGACCAGCAATCCCTGACCACCTGCCGGTGTCTTGAGGATAATTGCGGCACCCAGCACTTCGCAGATTTCCCTGACAATCGCCAGCCCCAGCCCGGAACTGTTGGGTTTGGCAGGATTCAGACGATAAAAGCGCCCAAAAACTTTTTCACGTTCCGCTTCGGGAATCCCAGGCCCGGTATCTTCCACCTGCAACACGGAGTCCCCATTGTCTGACAGCAGATTCACGGTCACGCTTCCCGCGGCCTGCATATGTTCGATGGCGTTATCGATCAGATTGAACACCAGTTCACGCAGCAGCGTGGCGGAGCCCTGGATCAGGAGATGTTCATCCAGCACATCGATACCGAGATCAATATTTTTCTGGTGCGCCAGCGGAGCCAGTTCTTCTATCGCAGTCTGGATAATTTCAGCAAAACCGACCGCCACAAAATTCTGCTGCACCTGCCGGTTCTGCTCCACAGCAGCCAGAATCAGCATTTGGTTAATCACTTTGGTAGAGCGGACTACCGTTTTCTGAATCGCCTGCAGCAAATCTTTTTGCTGTGCATCCATTTCCGGCTGACGCATACCGAAATTAATCTGTGAAGTAATGATGGCAAAGGAAGTCCTGAGCTGGTGCGCGGTATTGGCGACAAAGGTTTCGTACGATACCAGCGTCTGATTCAGACGAAACACATAATTATTCAACGCGGCAATCACCGGACGCAACTCGCTGGGCGCCTGATTTTCATCCACCTGCTCCAGCAGACCCGGCTGACGGCGCGACAGGCTCTCTCCGAAGCGGATCAGCGGGGCAAGCGTCCAGCCAAATGCGATGAACAGACCAACGGTGACGATCACAACCAGAATGAATTTTTCGCGGATCGCCAGAAAAAACAGCTGCTCCCTGAACGCATGATGTCCCTGCAGCGTCTGCGCCACCTGCGTCACGGCAAACTCACTGGGGTTGGCACTCGGAATCGCATGGGCATAGGCAATCACCCGCACCGGTTCGCCGCGTACTGTGGCGAGGAAATAACGTTCCTGTTCGACACCCAGCGTCGGAGCCTGATTACCGAGCTCTTCGTCACCCGCGATCAGCTGCCCGCTTTTACTGCGCACGGAATAAAAAACGTGATCCTGATACTGGTTTGCAAACAGTTCAAATGCAGCGGGCGGAATACTGATTTCATAGCCATCTTCCTGTGCCACCAGCTGTTCAGCAATGATACGCGCAGAGCCTTTGAGCAATTGTTCCTGCACCAGCGTGGCAATATGTCCGGTTGCCCGGTAAGTGAAATACAGGTCGATGGCAGAGATCAGTAAAGTCGGTAAAAACACCCACAGGATCAGTCTGCTTTTCAGGCTTTTATTCAGGGGCAACATAAGTCAGCATGTATCCTAGGCCGCGCAGGGTGATGATCTGCGCTCCGGAAGTTTCAATTTTTTTTCTGAGCCGCAAAATGTAGATTTCCAGCGCCTTCGGCGTCACAGTATCGTTCAGGGTGAACAGGCCATCGGTCAGCTCTTTTTTGGAAACGGTTTTTCCTGCCTTACGGATCAGCGCTTCGAGCACTGCATGTTCACGCGGCGTCAGGCTCAGTACATGACCGTAGCTGAAAAACTGCTTGGAATTGCTGTCGTACATGATGCCGCCGCATGTCATCACCGGATTGATCTGGCCGCTGGAACGGCGTAGCAATGAGCGTAATCTGGCTTCTAACTCCTGAATATCAAAGGGCTTGGCAAGGTAGTCATCCGCGCCCAGGTTCAGATGTTCAATCACATCAGCCAGGGAATCGAGTGCACTGATAATCAGCACCGGCACTGCGTTATTTTTGGAGCGCAGGTTTTTCAGCACGGCCTGCCCCTGAATGCCCGGCAAGGTCAGATCCAGCAAAATTGCATCATAGGTCTGCGTCCGCAGCAGATGAATCGCATCTTCTCCGCTCTGGGCCTGCTCGATCGCATAGCCTGACTGCGTTAACAGGCGCGTCAGCCAGGAGGATAGTTCGCGGTTGTCTTCAACTAAAAGTATCTTCATACGCCGAAGGCTAAAGGATTTTCAGGCGCGGCAAAACAAGAAGCGGCGCCGCGTTACATTTCTCCAACACATGCCGGACTGTAGGCTGATTGAAGGTTTCACCTGATTACAGTGCGCTGGTGCACACATAAAAAACACCAAACAGTGCTGCATACACTTTCTACAATCATGGAGACAAAGCAATGAAAAAGAAATTAGTGGCATTGGCCATTATGGCCGTGTTCGGCTCTGCAGCGCAGGCGCAATCGGTGCAGGAATTGCAACAGGCTTTGATTCAGGCACAAAAAGCCGCCGCCGAAGCCCAGAAAGCAGCACAACAGGCACAAGATGCCCTCATGCAAATTCAGCAGGCGACCGCCGAAGCCAGACAAAAAGTCGCCGAAGCTGAAAAAATCAAAGGTGAAGTATCGCAGAATGCCGGTGAAGGTCTGGTGTATAAACACGGCGACGACAGCGTCCGTCTGTATGGCCTGATCGATCTCAGCATGAGCAATAAATCCAATGCCGACAAAGCTGGCAGTACACAAAAAGATATGTCGGTCGCCTGGTTCAGCGGCAACCGCTGGGGTATCGAGGGGGAACACGGTCTGAAAGGCACCGATGGCCTGAAAGCGATTTTCAAACTCGAAAGCGAATATGAACTGCCTACCGGCAGCATGGATACGCCAGGTGTGTTGTTTAACCGCGATGCCTGGCTGGGTGTGGAAAGCGAATCGCTCGGCAAGCTGACATTTGGCCGCCAGAACACGCTGGCACGCGAATTTTCCAAAATATATGGCGATCCGTATGGCTCAGCCGGTGTGACGCTGGAAGAAGGCGGCTATACCAATAACAACGACTTCAAACAACTGATCTTCTACTCCGGCAGCGCTACCGGCACACGCTATGATAAAGGCATTGTCTGGAAGAAAAAAATCGGCGAGTTCGTGGCTGGTGTCGGCTATCAGGTCGGCGGCAATCCCGGTGACAATTCCACCGGCACCACGAAAGCTGTTGGTGTCGCCTATAACGGCGGTATGACCAATGTTTCCGCCTTCTATAACACAGCCAATGTGAATGGCTACACCCACACCTCCTACTCGCTCGGCGGCAACGTCACAGTGGGCATGGTGCGCCTGAATGCCGGTTACTTCAACTACACCGCCGATCAGCCGCTGGCACTGGGTAACCGCAGCGACAAGGCCTACACCGTATCTGCCCGTTTTGCACCGGGCGGCGCATTTGATTACGAACTCGGCTGGCAAACCATGAATGCCACGAATGCGGCGGTCAACGGCAGTCATTACGTGCTGAATGCGTTTGCCAATACCGGCAATGCCACCGCGACGGCAACCGGCAAGCGCAAAACCTGGTACGGCTCGGTGTTCTACCATTTCGACAAACGCACCGAACTGTATCTCGCATTTGACCGTCTGAGCACAGATGGTACGTACCTGGCAGCACAGGCCAACGGATTCACCTCGCAGAATGAGCTGGCCGCAGGGATGCGTTTCAAATTCTGAGAAAATCCTGATCTGACCTGAACAAGCCGGCATATCGGCATTAAGATAGAAGCTGCTATTTGCAACCTGCTCTTTGCAGCCTCTGTCCCTTCATGCCGGCCCGCACGCGGACATTGTCTGGTACAGACCACTCACACCATACGGAGACCCTCATGCAATCCACGATCAAACCATTGCTGCGCCCCATGTTCCAATCCATCGCTGCGGCACTGTTGCTGACAGCCAGCGTGCATGCCGCTGCGGCCGACAAGATCACCATCATGGTCGGCGGTATCGAAAAACAGATTTACCTGCCGGCGAAACTGGCTGAACAATTAGGCTATCTGAAAGAAACCGGACTCGATATTGAACTGCTCAGCGAACCCGCCGGCGTCAATGCTGAAACAGAAATGCTGTCCGGCGCAGCGCAGGGCGTGGTCGGATTTTACGATCACACCATCGACCTGCAGGCACGCGGCAAACTGGTACAGTCTGTCGTCCAATTCAGCGAAGCACCCGGCGAAGTCATCCTGGTATCCAAGACCGCAAAAAATATCCAGTCTCCGGCTGATTTCAAAGGTAAGACGCTGGGCGTCACCGGCCTGGGTTCGTCCACCAACTTCCTGACGCAATATCTGGCTGCCAAAGCCGGTGTCAAAAACAGCGAATTCACCACCCTGCCGGTTGGCGCCGGTTCCACCTTCATTGCAGCAATGGCACAGGGGAAAATCGACGCCGGCATGACGACTGAGCCGACCATCTCCCGCCTCACCAGCAGCGGTGCGGCATCGATCCTGGTCGATCTGCGCTCCGTCAAAAGCACCGAGGCGGCACTGGGCGGCGCCTATCCTGCTGCCTGTCTGTACATGCCGACTGCCTGGGTGAATTCGCACAAGGAACAGGTTCAGAAAATCGTCACGGCGTTTGTCAAAACCCTGCGTTATATCAAGACCCACAGCGCAAAAGAGATCGCCGACAAAATGCCGGCTGACTATTATGCGTCCAACAAGCAGATGTACATCGACGCCCTCGACGGCAGCAAACAGATGTTTACTGCGGATGGTGTGATGCCGGAAAACGGCCCGGCGACTGTGCTGAAAGTATTAAATGGTTTTGATAAGGCGGTGCAGGGTAAATCCATCAATCTGACCAACACCTATACGACCGAGTTTGTGAAAGCAGTGAAATAATGAAAAATGTTGCGATTGAAATGAAACATGTCAGTCGGAAATTTGTGAGTCCGACTGGCAAGATTACCCTGGCATTGCGTGACTTCAGCCTGACGGTGCACGAAGGCGATTTTATCGCCATCGTCGGCCCGACAGGCTGCGGCAAGTCCACCACGCTGGGCATGATTACCGGGCTCAATCCGCCTTCCTCCGGCAGCGTAAAGGTATTTGGAAAATCGGTGCAGGGCATTGATCCGAACATCGGTTTCGTGTTTCAGGCGGATGCGGTTTTTCCGTGGAAAAGCGTCATCGACAATGTCGCCATCGGCCCGATATTTCGCGGCACGGACCCGAAAATCGCCAATGACATGGCGGCAGACTGGATTCGCCGGGTCGGGCTGTCAGGCTTTGAACATCACTATCCGCATCAGCTGTCCGGCGGTATGCGAAAGCGGGTGGCGCTGGCGCAAACCTTCATCAACGAACCAAAAATTCTGCTGATGGACGAACCTTTTTCAGCACTGGACGTGCAGACCCGTGCGCTGATGCAGGAAGAACTGCTGGGACTATGGTCGGAAAAGAAAGCCTCAGTGATTTTTGTCACCCACGACATTGAAGAAGCCATTGCGCTGGCTGATCGCGTGATTGTCCTTTCCAAAGGTCCTGGCTCCGTCAAGAGCAGTTATGAAATTCCGCTGGCACGGCCACGAGATATTTCTGAAGCGCGCTACAGCGATGAATTCGTTCATCTGTCCAAGCAGATCTGGTCAGATCTGAAAGATGAAGTTCAAATTTAATCTGGAATGAAGTATGAACAGCACAACACATCAACATACCCCGCCCATCGCCATCAGCGACGAAGAGCGCAAGGCGATGAGCGCGGCCCAACGGCATCATTATCTGGTAATTTTCTTACGCATCGCACTGGCAGTCGTGATGCTGGTGGCGTGGGAAACGGCAGTCGAAATCGGCTGGATCGATGCCTTTTTCTTTTCACGTCCGTCTGCCATCTATGAACAGCTCAGAATCTGGATCGTGGAAGGCACTGCACAAGGTCCGCTGTGGAGCGAATTGCTGGTCACCATGGAAGAAACCGTGCTCGGCTTTCTGATCGGCAGCGTGCTCGGCATTATCTGCGGCATTGCGCTTGGCAGGAATAAACTGGCTTCCGATGTTTTCAGCATTTACATCAAAATCGCTAACGCTATTCCGCGCGTAGTACTGGGGTCGATTTTCATCATCATGTTCGGTCTGGGCATGGGTTCCAAGATTGCGCTGGCTGTGGTCATGGTGTTTTTCGTCGTCTTCGGCAACGCTTTTCAGGGTGTGCGCGAAGCCGATAAAAATCTGATTGCGAATGCCTACATCCTGGGCGCCAGCAAACGTCAGGTCACTTTTTCCGTAGTCTTCCCGTCGGCGCTGAGCTGGATTCTGGCCAGCCTGCATGTCAGCTTCGGCTTCGCACTGGTCGGCGCGGTGGTCGGTGAATTTCTTGGCGCACGGCACGGTATTGGCCTGCTGATCGCCACTGCTCAGGGCACCTTCAATGCGGCGGGCGTGTTTGCGGCGATGATCGTGCTGGCAGTCGTGGCACTGGCGGCAGAATATCTGCTGACAGCCGCAGAGAACCGCCTGCTCAAATGGCGGCCTGCGCAATTTGTAGAAAAGGGGATGTGACATTCCGGCGAATGTCTTCAGCATGCCGTTGAGCGACGGCATGCTGCTGGCCATCAGGTGATCTGCCTGATGGCCTTTTTTCATAGCGTCATCACGGCCGTCGCAGGTCAGCACAGGGCCCTCAACACAAACCGTAAAAAGTGGGCATAATCGGGTTTCCTTTTCCCCCATGAATCCGATTGTTGACTGTTACGAGGCCCGCGATGATAGAAGTCCACCACCTGAAAGAATCCCGCTCACGCCGCATCACCTGGATGCTGGAAGAGCTGGGACAGCAATACCACGTCGTCAGCTATGACCGCGATGCCACCACCCGGCTGGCGCCGCCCGAATTAAAAAAAATCCATCCGCTCGGCAAAGCACCGGTACTGAAAGACAAGGATCTGGTGCTGATCGAGTCCGGCGCTATCGTGGAATATCTGATTGCCGAATACGGTCAGGGTAAGTTCATTCCTGCGCACGGCACCGCAGATTACTACCGTTATCTGCAATTCATGCACTATGCCGAAGGCTCAGCCATGCTGCCGCTGCTGCTGCGGCTGTATGTCGGACGCCTTGGCGAGGCAGGCGCGCCGCTGCACCCGCGGATCAACAGCGAAATCGCCAATCATCTCGGCTATCTGAATGCCGAACTGAACGGGCGGGATTATTTCGTTGGTAACGAACTGACTGGCGCAGACGTACAGCTGTCGTTTGTGATCCAGGCTGGTGTGCGCAATATCGGACGCGACACTTTCCCGAACCTGACCCGTTTTACCGATATGATAGAAGCACGTCCGGCCTACCAGCGTGCCGTGCAGAGAAGTGGCGAATAAGTTTTTCCTCAGCCTTGCGCAGTGCATCACCAACCCGGCATCGCAGCCGGGATGGTCTTATCGGCGCTGCCGGTAAGCGCACCACGCCAGCAAGGCCCAGCCCAGCAAAAAGGCGAGGCCGCCAAGCGGGGTGATTGCGCCGAGCAGCCGGACACCGGTCAGCGCCAGCGCATACAGGCTGCCGCTGAATACCACGATGCCTGACAACATCGCATATGCCGATTTTCTCAACAGTGCATCGTTCCATTGCTGCATTAAGATTCCCAGGGCCAGCAACGCCAGACCGTGCACCATCTGATAATGCACAGCGGTCTGCCAGACTGTCAGCATATCGGCGTCCAGCACGGTTTTCAAAGTATGCGCGCCGAACGCACCGGCAGCGACGGCCACCAGCATATTGAGCGCACTGGTCGCAATCAGGCTGGCCGCTTTCATGCCGCCTGCTCCTGTTCCGCTCCGTTGGTAATGAGCTTACGCAGGAAAGGAATCATCACCACCAGCACGATGCCGACCGCCATGCTGCCCCAGCCCAGCATCGAAAAAATATGATGGTAAGTCGGATTCGTGGCGCTCGCCATGCCCTCAGTCGCTTCCGGAATCATGCCGGAAAAATAGCTGGCTAAAATGGATGCAGTGCCGGTCATCAGCATCCAGCTGCCCATCATAATGCCCTGGTATTTGGCCGGCGCCAGCTTGCCGATCATGGCGTAGCCGACCGGAGAGATCAGCAACTCACCGATACTTTGCAGAATATAGCTGATGAAAATCCATTTGAATGCAACCAGACCATTTTGCGCCGCGAAACCGATTCCCAGCGGCAGTACCAGAAATCCAAGCGCAATCAGGATCAACGCGGCAGAGAACTGCACCGGAATATCAAAATTCAGGCCGCGCTTGCGCAATGCGGCGAATACAAAAGTCATCAGCGGACCGCCGATCATGATCACAAAACTGTTGATGTTCTGTATCCATTGCGGCGCGATTTCGGCCCCCCAGACAATGCGGTCGACATTATTCACTGCGAATAATTGCAAGCCCATCGGCGCCATCTGATACAGGGTCCAGAACACCAGCGAACCCAGCGTCAGCATCAGATACGCCGTCATATTGCGCCGTTCGCGCCGATCCTGATGCATCAGGGTCAGCGACAGCAGCACAATCCCGACCAGTACACTGATAATCAGCACCAGACTGCCTGTAGTACCCGCCTGATGCAGCATGAAATACACCACCGGCACCAATCCCACCAGAATCGCCAGCCCCACCGCCAGTCGCTTCCTGAACTCAGCAGGGCCAGCCTGCAGCAAAGGTGTGTTGAGATCAGAAATACGCTTCCAGTTAAACACTGCCAGCACGATTGCCATGAAATTCCCGATCGTCGCAAAGATAAACAGGCCCGGATAATTCTGCTGCAACTGAAAATGACCTGCTACGGTAAAGCCGATGAAAAAGCCGAGATTCATGCCTGCGTAATTCCACAAAAATGCGCTTTCGCGTCTTTCATCTTCCGGTTTGAAACGCTGGGTCAGCATCATATTGAGGCAAGTCACATTCAGACCACTACCGGTCAGGAACAGGCCCAGTCCCCAGTACAGCTGCTCGGTGCCGCCAAGCGAAATGATGCCGCAGCCAAGCACCTGCAATACCATGCCGCCGACAAACAGATTGCGGTTGCTGATGAAACGGCCGCCGAGATAGCCGCCGAACAAATGCAAGCCGTAGTTGAACGCGCCGAAGACGCCCATGATCGCCGTCGCATCGGCAACGCTGAAATGCAGTTTTTTCGTGGCGTACAGCACCAGTGTGGAATACAGCACGGCAAAACCGAGGGTGGCAAATATCTGGATAAAAAACAAGGCTGCCGAACCTTCCGGGATATGAGCGATTTTTTCTTTTAAACTGGACACAATGAACTCCTGTTAATGTGGCGTGCATTGTAAAGCACAGACCTGCCGGCACTGTGTCTTTATGTACTGCAGTGCAAAACGGCATGGTACGGCAAAACCTGGCGCACGCGCATTGGAATACGGGGATAAAAAATGACCGGCAATGCCGGTCATTTTCAGGATGCAGCAGGCAGGGATTACGCTGCCTGCTGTGTCGGTGGTTTCTGCGGGGCAGGCTGCTGGGTATTGAATTCAGCAATCAGACTCGCCTCCTTGTTTTTAGCAGCAGCCAGATAACGTTCCTTCACATGCCCGTAACCACGGATATCTTCCGGAATGGCAGCAATCGCCACTGCCTTTGCCAGATTTTCTGCGTGCAGCGCAGGCAGCAGGCGGCTGATAGTCTGCTGATATTCCACCGGCAAGGCACGCTCGGTCTTGCGCTCTTCGGTATAGCCAAAAATATCGAATGCTGTGCCACGCAAGGATTTCATGCTCGCCAGCAAGCCAAATGCTTTCATCATCCACGGGCCGTACTGTTTTTTGACCAGATGACCCTGGGTATCACGCTTGGCAAATAATGGCGGTGCCAGATAGAAATGAATCGCATAATCACCTTCGAACATATCAGCGATCTTTTTCTGGAATTTACCATTGCTGTACAAGCGCGCGACTTCGTACTCGTCCTTGTACGCCATCAGCTTGAACAGATATTTCGCCACCGCTTCTGTCAGGCGTAAAGTCTTACCATCGGCAATGCGGGTCTCCGCCGCCCTGACCTGATTCACAAAATCCAGATACTGCTGCGCATAAGCGGCGTTCTGATAATCGGTCAGGAAACTGACGCGGCGGTTAATCGTTTCTTCCAGCGTCGGTGCGCGTTTCAGTTCCACCACCTGCGCCGGTGCCGCCAGCCGTTTGACCGCGGCCAGATCGTGTGCTGCCAGACGCCCCCAGTTGAATGCCTGCTTATTAAAGTCGATCGACACCGCATTCAATTCAATCGCCCGCATCAGCGCTGCTTCTTCCAGCGGCACCCAGCCTTTTTGCCACGCATAGCCGAGGATGAACATATTGGTCGCAATATTGTCGCCCATCAGTGCCGTCGCAATCGATGCGGCATCCACCATATCAACACGACCTTCGCCACAGGCTTTGCGGATATCCTGTTCAGCCGAAGAGCCAGGGAATTGCCAGTCCGGATTTTTGATGAATGTCGAGGTTGGCGTACCGTTCGCATTGATCGCTGCGTGAGTACGACCCTCACCCATGCGTGACAACGCATCTTTACCTGCGGTCACGATCAGGTCGCAGCCAATCACCAGATCAGCCATGCCAGTGCCAACGCGGGTGGACTGGATATCTTCTGCCTTGTCCGCCAGACGCACATGCGACATGACCGCGCCGCCCTTTTGCGCGAGACCGGTCATGTCCAGCACTGAGCAAGCCTTGCCTTGCAAATGGGCCGCCATCGCCATGATCTGGCCGATGGTGATCACACCGGTACCACCGACGCCGGTCACCAGCACGCCGAATGGTACTTTGGTATCTGGCAGTGCTGGATACGGCAGGGTATCCACATCAAGCGCATTGCCTGCTTCGATTTTCATCTTTGCCGGCTTTTTCAGTTTGCCGCCTTCGACCGTCACAAAGCTCGGGCAGAAGCCCGTCACGCAAGAAAAATCCTTATTGCAAGACGATTGATTGATCTGGCGCTTACGGCCAAATTCGGTTTCCAGTGGCTCGACCGACAAGCAATTCGACTGCACTGAGCAATCGCCACAGCCTTCGCAGACCGCTTCATTGATCACGGCCCGCTTGGCGGGGTCGGGGAAACCCGGTTTGCCGTCTTTGTCGATTTTTTTACGGCGGCGGCGTTTTTCAGAAGCACAGGTCTGGTCATAAATCATGGCAGACACGCCTTTGCATTCGCGTAGCTCACGCTGTACCGCGTCGAGCTCGGAACGGTGACGCACCGTGACACCCGGCGCCCACGGATAAGCAGCACCGTACTTTTCCGGTTCGTCGGTAACCACGATAATCGGATTCACGCCTTCAGCCGCAATCTGACGCGAAATCATGCCGGGATCGAGCGGGCCGTCGAATTCCTGACCGCCAGTCATCGCGACTGCATCGTTAAACAGAATCTTGTAAGTGATATTCACATCGCCGGATACGGCAGCGCGGATTGCCAGCAAGCCAGAATGATAATAAGTCCCATCGCCCAGATTACAGAATACATGCTTTTCATTGGTGAACGGTGCAGCACCGACCCAGGTCACGCCTTCGGCACCCATGTGAGTAAAAGTCGAGGTTTCGCGGTCCATCCAGGTCACCATGTAGTGGCAACCGATACCGGCCAGCGCGCGGCTGCCCTGCGGTACTTTGGTGGACGTATTGTGCGGACAACCTGAGCAGAAATGCGGAATCCGGTCTTTGTTCGGATCAGGTTTGCCGACATTCAACAAGGCATTTTCTTTGGCTTCCAGATAGGCGACACGCTCTTTGACGCGCTGCTCGACCGGATGTCCGGCGAAATAGCGGGTGATGCGGGAAGCAATGGCGCGCGCAATCTGCGCCGGGCTCAATTCATAGGTGGCAGGCAGCAACCATTCGCCGTGACCGGAGCCATGCAGGTTGCTCCATTCACCAGAATCATCAAACTTACCGACCACGCGCGGACGCACGCTATCTTCCCAGTTGTACAACTCTTCTTTCAGTGCGTATTCCAGAATCTGGCGCTTTTCTTCGACGACCAGAATTTCTTCCAGGCCAGTCGCAAATTCGCGCACGCCTTCTGATTCCAGCGGCCAGGTCATGCCAATTTTGTACAGACGGATACCGATGTCTTTCGCCACTTGTTCGTCAATGCCGAGATCAGCCAGCGCCTGACGGGTATCGAGATAGGATTTGCCGGCGGTGATGATGCCGATTTTGGCATGCGGACTATCCCAGATAATCTGGTTCAGCTTGTTGGCGCGCACATAGGCCAGTGCTGCATACCATTTGTAGTTGTTCATCCGTGTTTCCTGCGCCAGCACCGGGTCTGGCGTGCGAATGCTGACGCCATCAGCAGGCAACACAAAGTCTTCAGGAATCACCGGCTTCACACGATCCGGGTCAATCTCGACCACGGCACCGGATTCGACGATATCAGTCACGCATTTCATCGACACCCACAGGCCGGTATAACGTGACAACGCGATGCCATGCAGGCCGTAATCCAGATATTCCTGCACGGTAGACGGATATAAGACCGGAATACCGCAGGCTTTCAGAATGTGTTCGGACTGATGCGCCGCGGTCGATGATTTTGCCGCATGATCGTCACCCGCCACCACCAGTACACCGCCATGTGCCGAAGTCCCGGCCAGATTGGCGTGTTTAAACACGTCGCCGCAGCGATCCACACCCGGCCCTTTGCCGTACCACATCGCAAACACGCCATCGTATTTCGCACCGGGAAACATATTGACCTGTTGCGTACCCCAGACCGAGGTGGCCGCCAAGTCTTCATTCACGCCGGGGTGAAATTTGACGTGGTGTTTTTCCAGATGTTTTTTGGCTTTGGCAGCAGTCAGATCGACATTGCCCAACGGGGAACCGCGGTAGCCGCTGATGAAACCAGCGGTATTCAGGCCTGCTTTTTCATCGGCCTGACGTTGCAGCATCATCAGGCGAATCAGTGCCTGGGTGCCGGTCATAAAGGCGCGACCGCGTTCCAGTGTGAATTTGTCGTCGAGCGTGACAGATGTGTTGATCAGCGCATGCTGCCCGGGTGTGAGGGGTGCGTTCATGAAGTCTCCGTGTTTTTATTTGTACAGCAAGGATATTCGCTGTAAAACAGAATCACCTTGTGGGTGAATCATATACTTTTTCATTCTGGCCGCACATTAACATGCGGTATGGCCCTGCCCCATGTACAGGGTTTCATAAAATTACCAGTACAGTATGACTAGCACCCATTCAAAGTGTACTGGTACATTTGCCAATATCTTTTAAAAATCTGCAACTCCCACACAGTTCCATCCATCCGGCAGAACAGAAAGCAATTTAGTTGATTACCGACAGGAAACAAACTTGCAGGAGGCTTACGCCGGTGCTAACTTGGAACAAAATTTGGAAAATTGTTGTTTTCTCATTTCATTCAGGAAAGTACGCTGCTTTTCTGGGAAAATCGCTACTGATATTTCCTTTTCCACCGTTACCAAGACAGGAACCATGATGTCTGTTTCCACGGATACCATCATAAAAAAACTGCTGTCGCCCAGCGCTGCCCTGATGAACCGGCTCGGGCTGCGCACCAAGTTGCTGGCGATGTTCGTGACCCTGATGCTGCCGACATTGCTGCTCGTGCTGTACATGGTTTCCCGCATGCAGGCCGATGTCACCATTGCCGACCATGAATTGCGCGGCATCCAGATCAACCGCCAGGTCATGGATGTGCTGTTGCAGACACAAAAACACCGCGGTCAGGTAAATCTGAAACTCTCGGGCGAAAACAACGACAGTGCGCTGGAACAAACGCGGAAAGCACTGACCACTCATCTCAGTCTGCTGAGGCAGAATATTCAGACCAACAGCGAATTTGGGCTGGAGCAGGACTGGAAAGCTTTGGAAGCCGATTTGCAGCAGCTGACCGCCGGACAGATTGCCGCCACCGCAGCAGCCAATATGCAGCAGCACAATGCATTGATCGCCCGCCTGCTCCGTTTTTCGCAATATTCCAGTGAGAAAACCGGATTACTGCTGGACCCGGAAGCCTCCACCTATTTCCTGATGGATGCCTCGATTTCCCGCATCCCGCACTGGACCGAACAGATCGCCCAATTGCGCGGCGCCGGTGCCGGCCTGATCCGCTCCGGCACGATCAGCGCAGAAGACAAGGCAGCGATTCTGGCCCGCATAGAAATTCTGCAAGCCAGCGTTGGTGCTTTTGTACAAACTGCCGATGCGTTGCAACGTGCCGGCGAACAGCTGCAAGGCCAGGAAACAGAAGCGCTGCAGGCCACGCAGCAGTTTGTCACGCTGGCACGGCAAAATCTGCTGGGTGATGCCATCAGCGGTGATGCGGCCAGCTATTTTGCAGAAGGCACGCAGGCCATCGAAAAAACCGTGGCATTGCAAAAACGCTTGCATCAGCGTCTGACCGATATCCTCGAACAGCGTCTCAGCAACCAGAGCTGGCAACGCAATCTGATCGTCGCCGTCATGTCGCTGTTGTTTATCGTCAGTGCTTATCTGCTGCTGGGTTTTTACCGCGGCTTCATGCAATCCCTGATGTCGGTACGCGAATCCGCCGTGGCGGTCGCCGCCGGCGACCTGACACGCCAGATCCACCTGAACGGCAGCGATGAGCTGGCCGAAACCGGCAACACGCTGGAACAGATGAATCTGAATCTGTCGAAACTGGTTGCGAATGTGCGCACCAATGCCAGCATGGTGTCGCAACTGGGAGAGAGCCTGGCCAGCGGCATCAGCGACTTATCCGAGCGGACCGAACAGCAGGCATCCAGTCTGGAACAAACATCGGCCAGCGTCGAGGACCTCGCTGATACCGTCCGCAAAAATGCCGATAGTGCCCGCAGCGTCAGCACGCTCGCAGGCAGCCTGAGTCAGATCGCCGAATCCGGCGGCGTCACCATGCACGCGGCGGTGGATTCTATGCAGGGTATCCAGCAGGGTGCGCTGAAGGTACAGGAAATCATCGGCATCATCGACGGCATTGCGTTCCAGACCAATATTCTGGCGTTGAATGCGGCGGTGGAAGCAGCACGTGCCGGCGAGCAGGGGCGCGGCTTTGCCGTGGTCGCCACCGAGGTCAGAAATCTGGCGCAGCGTAGCGCCGAATCAGCACACCAGATCCGCGCACTGATCGACAACTCGGTCACGCAGGTCCGGCATGGCGTCGGACAAATCAACGACGTGAATCAGACGCTCGATCAGATCGTCAGCGGTATCCGTGAACTGGCAACCAGCATCCACGCCATTTCCACCGCCTCCGATGAGCAGAGTAACGGGCTGGCACAGATTTCGGAGGCGATTCATCATCTGGACCAGATCACCCAGAGCAACGGCCAGATGGCCGACCAGGCTCGCATCACATCAGTCAATCTGGAAGAGCGCGCCAGCCATCTGACCAGGGCGGTGTCGAGCTTTAACCTGCGCCAGGGTACTGCCGACGAAGCACATGCGATGGTCAAACAGGCGGTGGCGCTGTTCCGCACCTCCGGCCGCAGCGCGCTGTCAGCCATCACCGCCGACCGTGAGCACCGCTTCAGCAAAAAGGACATGTATGTGTTTGCCTTTAACCGGCAAGGTCAGTATCTGGCGTTCGGCGGTAATGCAGACAAGCTGAAAGTGAATCTGCTGCAGGTCAGCGGACTCAATGGTCGCCAACTGATCAACGATGCATTTGCACTGCCGGCGTCCGGCGGCTGGATAAATTATTCGATCGTCAATCCGGTATCGCATAAAGTGGAAAACAAAACGTCCTACATTGAGGCGGTGACGGAAGACATCGTGCTCGGCTGCGGTGTGTACCGGCTCGAAGGCGCCTGAGCCGCTGGCTTTGGGATCGCAGGCGGCAGCGATACGCGGCCTGCACCTGAAGCCATCCTGTTCACTGCGGTTTCTGTTTCCCGCGATATAATGGCCAGATGAAACTCAAATTCACCAAAATGCATGGCGCCGGCAATGATTTTGTCGTCATCGACGGCATACATCAGCATGTGCAGCTGACTCCCGCGCAATGGCAGCGGATTGCCGACCGCCGCTTCGGCGTCGGCGCTGACCAGATTCTGGTGGTCGAGCCATCCGGGACTGCCGGCGTTGATTTCCGTTACCGCATCTACAACGCCGATGGCGGCGAAGTCGAGCAATGCGGCAACGGTTCGCGCGCTTTTGTCCGCTTTGTGACGGAAAAAAAACTGACCGACAAAACCGCCATCCGGGTCGAGACGATGTCCGGCATCATTGAACCGCGCATGGAAACCGATGGCAGCATCACAGTGGACATGGGCGCACCGGTGCTGGAACCTGCCCGCGTGCCGTTTGATGCAGATGGTCTGCAAGCCGTCGCAGAGGGTCGCGACCAGTTGTGGCCGCTGGCCATCCACGGCAGGCAAAGCCTGTTTTCCGTGGTCTCAATGGGTAATCCCCATGCTGTTCAGGTGGTGCCGGATACAGAAGCCTTTCCGGTGCTGGCAGACGGTCCGGTGATTGAACATCATCCGCGTTTTCCGAAACGGGTGAATGCCGGTTTCATGCAAATTGTCGATCGCGGACACATCCGCCTGCGCGTGTTTGAACGCGGCGCCGGCGAAACACTGGCCTGTGGCACCGGCGCCTGCGCTGCCGTTGTGGCCGGCATCCGGCGCGGCCTGCTCGACAGCCCGGTGCAGGTCAGCACGCACGGCGGTGAATTATCCATCACGTGGCAGGGCGAAGGCCAGTCCGTGATGCTGACCGGCCCGGCCGTCACCGTCTTCGAAGGCGAAATTAACCTCTGATCAAAGTAATGAATTCCACAGACATCGCAACTTATCTGGTTCAGCATCCGCATTTTTTTGAAGAGCATGCTGAATTACTGAGCTCCATCAAACTGACCAGTCCGGTGATGGGACGCGCCATTTCTCTGCAGGAAAGGCAGATGGAAGTGGTGCGGGAAAAATACCGTGCGCTGGAACTGCGGCTGGCCGAGCTGATGCGTATCGCCGAAGATAACCACATCATCACACGCCGCTTCCAGAGCTGGACCCGATCCCTGCTGCTGGCGCGCAATGATGTCGATCTGCCGCATATCCTGACGCAGGGTTTGCAGGATATTTTCGATCTGCCACACGCCACGCTGCGGCTCTGGAATGTCGCTGCAGATTTTTCGCACACCTGGTTTTCCAGCGCTGTCAGCGAAGACGCCATGCTGTTCGCCAAAGGACTCAGTGCGCCGTTTTGCGGCCCGAATCAGGACTTTGAGGCGGCGGGCTGGATCGAAGCTGCCGAACCGCTGCAATCCATTGCCATGCTGCCGTTGCGGCAGGCGCCGGGTGCCATGACCTTCGGCCTGCTGGTGCTGGGTTCTCCCGATCCGGCGCGCTACACCAAGGACATGGCAACCGACTTCCTGGTGCAGATTGCCGATACCAGCAGCGCAGCCCTGAGCTGCCTGATTGATCAGTAAGCACGCCACCGCCATGGCGCAGTCCGACAGCTCTTCTGCACCATCCGCGCCGCTCGCCGCATCAGCAGGCACGTCAATTGATGATCCAGCTACGCCGGAAGCCTATCTGGCGTATCTGCGCCACCTGCGCCGCCTATCGGAACACACAGTCATTGGCTATGCGCAGGATCTGCAGGAATTGCAAAAATTTGCCGCCGCGCAATCCGGCTCGCCATCGCTGGCACAGTTGAATTTCCAGCATATCCGCCGCCTGACTTCGCAGCTGCACGGGCAGGGACTCAACCCGCGCAGCATCGCCCGTAAATTGTCGAGCTGGCGCGGCTTTTATCGCTGGCTGGCAGAAATGCACGGACTGGACACTAATCCGGTGGAAGGCATCCGCGCACCGAAAAAATCCAAACCCCTGCCGAAAGCGCTCAGCATCGACGATGCCGTCCGGCTGGTGGCACAGAGCAGCGGCGAGACGTCTGCCGAACCGGCATTACGGGCTGACCGCGCGATGTTTGAGCTGCTGTATTCCAGCGGCTTGCGGATCTCTGAACTGGTCGGACTGGATCTGCTGCCGGTCAGGGAAAGCGGGTATGAATCCGGCGGCTGGGTGGATCTGGAACAGAACGAAGTCCACGTCACCGGCAAAGGTAACAAGCAGCGGATTGTGCCGGTCGGTCGTCATGCAATGGCGGCATTGCGCGACTGGCTGGCGGTACGCGGCAGTCTGGTGAAAGCCGATCCGCATCCCTTGTTCCTGAGCGCACGCGGCAGCCGGATTTCTGCCCGGCTGGTGCAACTGCGCCTGAAAGCGCATGCCCTGAGCCTCGATATCCCGGCCAATGTGCATCCCCACATGCTGCGTCACTCCTTTGCATCGCATGTGCTGCAGTCTTCCGGCGATCTGCGGGCGGTGCAGGAAATGCTGGGGCACAGTTCAGTCTCCGCTACCCAGGTCTACACCGCGCTCGATTTCCAGCATCTGGCCAAAGTCTACGATCAGACCCATCCCCGCGCAAAAAAATAACACACTCCCCCATTTTTTTCATTTACCTTCTGATTCCCTGCAAAAATAAAGGGCTTTAAAATATACTCCCCCCTAGTATATTTTAATCACCGGCGAAAGCATATTACGCCCGATGCCGCCCGGCCAGTTATTTCATTCCCGTTGCGCATCCGGTGATATTTTATTTCCGGCATCTAAGGATTTTTTTGCTCCACCAAGAGACGTCACTTAGCCGTCATAAACCATTGTTACATTACGATACTTTCAACAAGCTGGATGGATGACAATGAAACATACTTCCCTCTGCGTCGCTGTGTTCGGCGCCGCCCTCTCCCTGACTGTTGCCGGGTGCAGCAATATCAGCACTCCAGGCGTGGTTGCCGATACTCCGCAAAACGTCATTTTTTTCCTCGGTGACGGCATGGGCATGACTACCATGACCGCAGCCCGCATCTACGCCGTCGGCGAAGATGGCGATCTGACCATGGATACGCTGCCGGAAACCGCCTTTGTCAAAACCTTTTCCAACGATGCGCAGGTCACCGACAGCGCGCCCTCCATGTCGGCCTACATGACCGGCGTCAAGATGAATAACGAAGTCATTTCCATGACTTCCGACACCCAGGCGATTGATCCGGGCACAGACGCCAACGGCAACAAACTGGTCAATAACTGCGGCAGCAAAAACGGTAGCAGCACACCGACTCTGCTGGAACTGGCCAAAGTCAAGGGCCTCGCGACCGGCGTGGTCACCACCACCCGCGTCACCCATGCGACGCCGGCAGCCACCTATTCCCACTTCTGCCATCGTGACCTGGAAAACGACATCGCTGCAGCAGCCGTTCCCGGCGGTAACGGTTATAACAGCGCACTCGGCAGCACCGGTCTTGATGTACTGATGGGTGGCGGCCGACAGTTTTTCACACCATTCCAGAATGGCGGCAAGCGCTCCGATGGCCGCGATCTGATCGCGGAAATGAAGGCAAAGAACTACGCTTACGCCAGCAACGCGACTGAATTCAATGCGATTGACGGCACCAAAACCGACCGCCTGCTCGGTCTGTTCACCTCCAGCCACATGAGTTACGACCTCGACCGCGACCCGGCCAAAGAACCCAGCCTGGCCGACATGACGACCAAGGCAATGGATGTGCTGTCCAAAAATTCCAAAGGCTATTTCCTGATGGTTGAAGGCGGCCGCATAGATCACGCGCTGCATGAAACCACCGCTAAAAAAGCGCTGCAGGATACGCTCGCCTTCGATAATGCGATCAAGGCAGCCATTGCCAAGGCGCGCATCAGCGACCCTGACCTGAAAAACACCCTGATCGTCGTTACGGCCGACCACGACCATACGCTGGTGCTGAACGGCTATGCCAAGCGCACCGGTAAAACAGCAGCAGGCAATCCGGGCGTGCTCGGCGTCGTCAAAAACTATGTCACCGGTGCAGTGGAAAAAGATCTGGACGGCGCACCGTATTCCATTATCGGTTTCGGTACCGGCGAAAACCGCACACAGGGTAACCGCAGCAGCATGGCCAGCCTCGACGAAAACACCACCAGCGCCAACACCTATCATCAGGAAGCTGTGGTGCGGGTAGCTGCTGGCAGCGAAACCCATGGCGGCACCGACGTGTTCCTCGGTGCGATCGGCAAAGGTTCGGAAACCTTTCTCGGCACGATCGATAACACCCAAGTATTCGGTCTGGTCAAAACAGCTGCCGGCCTGTGATTGTTCAATCTTGCTGAAAACGGATAAATGATGATGAAACGTACACTGTTAGCTGCCGCAATGGCACTGTCTTTCGCCCAGGCTGCCAATGCAGCAGGCGAAGCCAAAAATATTATTTTCTTCCTGGGCGATGGCATGGGCCCTTCCACCGTCACCGCTTCCCGTATTTACAAATACGGTGAAGACGGCAGCCTGAACATGGACAAGCTGGAACGCACGGCCCGCATCAAGACTTACTCCAACGATGCCCAGACCACCGACAGCGCACCCTCCATGGCCGCCTACATGACCGGCGTCAAGATGAACAATGAAGTCATCTCCATGTCTTCCGACACCGTCGCGACCAATCCGAGTAAAGATGCCAACGGCAATCTCGGCATCAACAACTGCGCAGCAGGCAACGGCAGCAGCGTGCCGACGATTCTCGAACTCGCCAAGGCCAAAGGCAAGGCAGTCGGCTCCATCACCACCACCGAGCTGACCCATGCCACGCCGGCAGCCACCTTCTCGCACATCTGCAACCGCAATGCGCAGTATGCGATTGCAGCGCAGATCGTGCCGGGTGGCGCCGGTTATAACAGTGCGCTGAACGATGGCGTCGATGTCCTGATGGGCGGCGGCCGCAATCACTTCCTGCCTTACGATGCCACCACCAGCATCGGTAAGTTTGGTCGCGCCGATGGCCGCAACCTGCTGGCCGAAATGACGGCCAAAGGCTATGTCGTCGCCGCCACCCGCGCAGACATGCTGGCAGCGCCGCTGAACAAAAAATTCATCGGCCTGTACAGCAGCAAGAGCCATCTGGAATACGAGCTGGACCGTACCGCGACGCCACCTGCCGGCGAAGGCGCGACCCAGCCCAGCCTGGCTGAAATGACGACCAAGGCCATGGATATCCTGTCGCAAAACAGCAATGGCTATTTTCTGATGGTCGAAGGCGGCCGCATTGACCATGCACTACACGGCACCAACGCCAAGCGCGCACTGACCGACACCATTGCCTTTGATGATGCCGTCAAAGCCGCGCTGGACAAGGCGAGAACGACAGATCCGACCCTGGCAAACACCCTGATCGTGGTTACCGCCGACCATGATCACACGCTGGCCTTCAACGGTTACGGCAAACGCGGCAACCCGATTCTGGATATCAACCGCAGCTACCGCGACGGCAAACCAAGTCTGGATGCCGACGGCAATACCTACACCACACTGGTATTCGGTAACGGCCCGAATCGTCCTAACCTGCGCGCCAATCTGGACAGCACCGCCGTGCTGGCCGATAACTACCAGCAGGAAACCGGCGTACGTCTGAATAGTGAGACTCACGGTGGCGGTGACGTCAAACTGTTCGCCACCGGTGCCGGTGCCAAGATATTCAAAGGCACACTCGACAATACCAAAGTCTTCGGTCTGCTGAAAACTGCCTTCGGTTTCTGAAGCACTGACGGCTGAGTACACCTGTCCGGATAAACCAGAGGGCATCCTCTGGTTTATTTTTTCCGTTTTTTAAACTCTGATTTTTTGGCGCCTCCCCCCTGTTTCCAATGAAAATTTTTTCTGTCCTGATTTTACTGACCGCCATCGTCCAAACCAGCGGCATGGCCGCACCTATACAGAGTGCGGCTACAGCCAGCGCAGCACCTGACCTCGATCTGCGTGTACATTACTACAACAAGGTGCTGACCCCTGAAGGTGTCACGCGCGAAGCAAGCTATGAAGAAACCTTGTCGCGCCGCCCGCGCCATGTCCTGATCGCCCGCGTGCTGCCCAAAAACGTCAGCGATATCCACGACGACGATGCCAAGGGCACGCAACACAAACACTTCAATCATGTATTGATCCCACGCCATATTTTTCTGGATAACCAGAAAACACGGATTGAATTCATTGACACCGCACATAAAGAAGTCATCGCCATTCCTGCTTCGGAATACAGCAATGTGAATTTCGATGGTTCCTGGGAAAATGCGTTTTACCTGCTGGATCCGCAACTGGTGAAAAGCATCCCGCTTTCTTCACGTACATCTGCCGTTCCCGGCGCACGCTGGCGTGAACGTGAAAACAATGCCAATTTCCAGCGTATTTTATGGGATGAGCAAAAGCAGATTCCGCTGATCGTCGAAAGCGGCGACAAGGCCGGAACTTTTTTCCGGCGCATGGAAGTCCGCCTGCAAAATACACTACGCGGCGACCTGCCGTGGCTGAATACCAAAGGCTATGCGCAGAAGGAATACGCCGACTTTTTAGATTGACGGCGCTCTGCCGGTGCTCAGAAACAAGTCTGCCATCACAGGCGGACAAGCTGCTGCACGGAATCTCACACGGAAATGGCTGGCACACCAAATATCCGCCAGCCTGCAAAGACGCTTTTTTTTTCAGAACCGGAATTCACCGGTTCGCCGATAACCGGCTGCCTCAGTACCTAGGCAATACATAGTTTTGCAACTGAATTGCATTTTCAGGCATAATAGCCATTCCAGCGACTTGTCTGTGAATGATTCATGCCTGCTGATTTACACCTGTTATCTGCCGCTGACCTGCTGCGCGACGCCGGCGTGCGCCCAACCGGAGCCCGGCAAAAAGTGCTGGGTGTCCTGCTGTACAGCCAGCGCGCCTTAACGCATCTGGACGTGCAGGATGCCCTGCCGGACATGGATCGCGTCACGCTGTACCGGGCGCTTGACTGTCTGACCGATGCCCGCCTGGCACACAAAATTTCCGGCGATGACAGGGTATTCCGTTACAGCATCGGCCACGAACAGATTAACGGCAACAAGCACAGCAGCAGCCAGCATCAGCACGGGCATTTCAAATGCACACGCTGCGCCAAAGTATTCTGCATGCAGGATACGCAGCAGCCGGCAGCGCTGCGCCGGCAATTGCAGATCAACCTGGAAAGCGCACTCGGGCAGGGTTTCCAGAGTCACGACATTGAGCTGACCATCAAGGGCTGGTGCCCGGATTGTTCCCATTAATTTTTCACAGATCGTTATGGCATTGATACCTACCACCATCCTCACCGGCTTTCTCGGCGCAGGAAAAACCACATTACTTAACCGCATCCTGCAGGAAAATCATGGCTATCAGATTGCGGTGATTGAAAATGAATTCGGCCAGGAAAACATCGATAATGAAATCCTGGTGCAGGACAGTAACGAGCAAATCGTCGAAATGAATAACGGCTGTATCTGCTGCACCGTGCGCGGCGACCTGATCATCGCCCTGAGCCGGCTGATCCAGCAAAAAAATGAAGGGAAAATTCATTTTGACCGCATCGTGATTGAGACCACCGGCCTGGCCAACCCCGGCCCGGTAGCCCAGACCTTTTTTGTGGATGAAGAAATCGGCTTGCATTACATGCTGGATGCCGTCGTCACCGTGGTAGATGCGCGACATGCCATGCAACAGCTGGATGCCCATGAAGAAGCGCAACGTCAGGTCGGTTTCGCCGATAAAATCCTGCTGTCCAAAACCGATCTGGTGATGCCTGCCGAGGTGGCGGCATTACGCACCCGCTTAAGTCGCATCAATCCCAGAGCGCCGGTGGCCATCGCCGATTTCGGCAAGATTGCAATTGCTGAAGTGCTGGATCTGAAAGGCTTTCACCTGAATGCCAAACTGGAGCTGGACCCGGATTTCCTGCAGGCGGAACAACAGGAACAGGCATCCCACGAGCATGACGAACACTGTGACGAACACTGTGATCAAGCACATCACACCCACGATCACGCACACGACCATCACCATCCGCACCATTCCGATGAGATCGCCGCATTCACGTTTAAAAGCACACGCCCGTTCAACACCGGGCAGCTGGATGAATTCCTTGGCGGGCTGGTGCAGGTATTCGGTCCGCGCATGTTGCGCTATAAAGGTGTGCTGTATATGGAGGGCGCCGACCGCAAGGTAATTTTTCAGGGTGTTCACCAGATTATGGGTACGGATATCGGCGTTGCGTGGGCAGAAAACGAAACTAGAGAAAGCAAAATGGTGTTTATTGGCAAAAATTTACCAAAAGACATATTTATTCAAGGTTTGGAGCATTGTTTGGTATAAACTATCGGGCTACTGATATCAGGTTGATCCGTCAGGCAACACGCCACAGATCAGCCGGTATAAGTAAGGGGAGGATCATCATCTGCGCACCAAACCGTGACGGATATTTTCTACGTATTAACCCGTTGTATCGAAAGTAAGCGAAGTGGCAACTAAATCACCTAAATCGACTGCTACAGTCAGCGCCCCCGAAGCTCTGCTCACCGAGGAACAAATCCTTGCCATGAGTGAGAAGGACTATATGAACGCTGCCCAACTGGCTTTTTTCAAAGCCCGTTTGCAGCAGCTTGAAAAAGATTTGCTGAAGAATGCCGACGAAACAACCGAGCATCTCCGTGAAACCGTGCTGGTGCCCGATCCCGCAGACCGTGCGACGATTGAGGAAGAGCATGCGCTCGAATTACGTACCCGTGATCGTGAACGGAAATTGCTGAAGAAAGTACAGCAAGCCATTATCAGTATTGATGAAGGCGACTACGGCTGGTGTGAAGAAACCGGGGAACCGATCGGCGTACCACGCCTCCTGGCTCGCCCGACAGCCACGCTGTCACTGGAAGCGCAGCAACGGCGTGAAATGAAACAGAAACTCTACGGCGATTAATCCGGCTGTCATATCGACGCGTTACACTGAAAAAGCGTGCTCATGATCTGCACGCTTTTTTCACGCTGAAAACTGCAATTTTGTTGCAATTGATGGAACTTTACCACGATCATTCCGGTCAGATGCGCCTGTGCCCTGCCATGCTGTTCTGATTACAATCAGGCAGACGTTGGCTTTTCACCACAGTTTTTCACACATTATGGTGAATCAACCAGCATCAATGGCGGCACCTGGTTTGCGATATAAAAACGATTATTCCTGAGATTACCGACTACATGAAACTGTCCGCCCCGCTCCGCTCCAAACAGGCACGCCACTGGCTGCTTTGTTTGCTGCTGCCTGCGCTGCTGCTGGCACAGTGGGTCGGCTTATCGCACAAACTGTCTCACGTCGGCTGGGCTGGTGGTAAAACCCGGATCAGCATCAGTACCGAGAATCCGGTTTTTTCGTTCTGGCAATCCGGTCAGGCAGACAATGACGAAAGCGTGCTGCACTCATGCGCACTGTTTGATGCCACTGTCAGCGCAGATTATCTGCAGGCAGTCATCCCTTCGCTGCCAGCCGTTTCCAAAGCACGGTTTGACGCCATCCCCGAATCCTTCCTGGTCTGGCTGGCAGAACTGATTCCGGCCTTTTCTCCGCGCGCACCACCACTTTCCTGAACTGCAATCATCGCCGGCACGGCTGGCGCTTTCTGGTATCGATGACTGTGCAACAGCCGGTCATCGTCATCCGTGTTTGTTATTTTTTGTGTTTCAGGAATTCTTATGTCTTTTCAACGTACTGCGATGGCGATGGCCATCCTTTCGGCGCTGACCTGCGCCCACTCCTCCACGTTTGCGCAGGCAATCAGCACTGTGACCGTCTCTTCCAATCCATTGGGAAATGATGAAGATATGCAGGTATTAACACCGGCAAAAATTCTGGCAGGCCCCGAGCTGCGCGCCAAAATCGGCACATCTCTGGGGGACACACTGGGAGGTGAGCTGGGTGTCTCCGCTTCCGGCTTCGGAGCTGGTGCGTCCCGACCGATTATCCGCGGCCTGGAAGGGCCGCGCGTCAAAATCCTGCAAAACGGCATGAGCGTGGCGGATATTTCCAGCCTGTCCAATGATCATGCGGTCGCCAGCGAAAGTGCGACTGCGCAGCAAATCGAAATCCTGCGCGGTCCGGCAGCACTGCTGTATGGCAGTGGCGCCATCGGCGGACTGGTGAATGTGATTGATAACCGGATCCCGACCGTGCTGAACAAGCAATGGAGCGGTGAAGCCGAATTGCGCAGCGGCAGCGTCAATCAGGAAAAAGGAGCTTCTTTTTCGATCGACGGCTCCAGCGGTAACATTGGTCTGCATGTCGATGGCAACAACCGGGAAACTGGCAACTACCAGATTCCGGGTAATGCCAGCCTGAACGACAGCACCTCTGCCACCGGCAGATTGCCATCCAGTTTTACCCGTGAACATAGCCTGAGCTTGGGCGCATCCCTCATCGAGCAATGGGGTTATCTGGGTGCAGCAGTACAAAATCTGAATGACCATTACGGTATTCCCACCGCGGAAAAATCGTATATCGACCTGAAACAAAACCGGCTGGATCTGGAAGGTCTGCTGAAATCGCCGCTGGCGGGATTTGACAGCCTGCAATTAAAACTCAGCGGCACAGATTATCAACACACCGAAAATGCCGAAAATGGCACACCGGCCACTTATTTCAAAAATAAAATGCTGGAAAGCCGCCTGGTACTGAATCACCCTGCATGGGCAGGCTGGCAGGGCAGCTGGGGATTACAGACAGAGCAGGTACGCTTTTCCGCTTTGTCGGCAGCCACCGGTCGCGCAGATACCGTGCCGCAAACCCGGTCCAGTTCAGTTGCCGCGTTTGTACTGGAACAGCGCCAGTTTGGTTCTGTTCTTGGCAGCGCAGGCCTGCGGCTGGAAAATATGAGCCGCACGCCGGACGCTGCCAGCAATCTGCCGGGCAGGAGTTTTAGCCTGTATTCTGCTTCTGCCGGTGGTTTGTGGGAATTTACTCCCGGCTACAGCGCCGGACTCAGCCTGTCGCTGGCGCAACGCGCCCCGGCAACGGAAGAACTGTATTCCGAAGGTCCGCATGAATCAACCGCGACCTTCGATATCGGTAATCCAAATATGAAAAAAGAGAGTTCGCACAATCTCGAATTCAGCCTGCAAAAAACAAACGGCCTGCTGCGCTGGAAGATCAATGCATTCCTGAATCAGATTAATAATTATACCTACGGTCATACCGATGGCACCAAGGTCAATGCCGAAGGTATGGCGGTAGCAGACGGTGAATTTACCCAGCGTTACTGGTCGCAGGCCTCGGCACAGATTCACGGCGGTGAAGCGGAAATCAGCTATAACCATACCGGGGAAGGTTTTTCTGCCCGCGTCTTTGCCGACCTGTCACGCGGCACGCTGACAGACATCGGCAATCTGCCGCTGCAACCGGCAGTGCGCACCGGTATCGACCTCGGCTATAAAATGAATGGCTGGCGTACCGGCCTGAATATCCTGCATGCCAGCCAGCAGGACCGGCTCGCCAGTTTTGAGAGTTTCGTCACCCCGTCTTACACCAGGGTCGATGCCAGCCTCAGCTACTCGCATCCATACGCGCGCAGCCAGGTGACCTGGTTCCTGATGGCCAAAAACCTGTTGAATCAGGATATCCGGCTCTCCACATCAATCCTCAGAGAAACGGTCCCGCAGCCCGGAAGAAACGTGATTGCCGGGGTCAGGGTCGGGTTTTAAAGCGGCAAAGTTGTTACTAAATGTAATAACGAACTGGAAAGAAATATTTACAATTCACAGTGGGAGGAGCAACTCCTCCCATTTTCATTGATCTGATCAAAAGTTCCACCCTTTTTCTGGCATCAGCATTCAATTTGTTTTTATTTTAAGTAAAATCCGTATTACATTCTGCGGACAGGCTCCCCATTCACCCTGAATTCAGAATATACTTAAAACCCATCAGTGTTTGTTTGCGCATTAATGTAATTTCTTGGGAATAGCGTGGGGATTTTCTCTCTTTTCAACAAAAAAGGTGGCAAAAAAGAAGATCATTCCACAGAGAAATCTTCTTCTAAGAAAACTCGTTCGCAATCCGGAAATACCGTCATCACTGGCTTCCAAAACAGCGAGGTTTTCAGTAATTCTGTTATTGCCCAGCGCCATGTCGCACGTGCCACCGAGCGTAAGATTGACGCGATCGAGTTCGAGATGTCGCGCGATATTGTCAAGACCCGGGTACCTGTCCGGAATAAACCGGATACCGCAGCAAACACTCAGCAAGGACTATCAGCCGACACGCAGCCGCTAAATGTACATGCGGATGTACCGGCCTTCGCCTCTACGATGCCAATGACCATGCCGGCAGATTATCTGCTGGGTCAGAATACGGAAATTCCCAAAGCTGCGCTGGCCTACAGCGAATCGGTGCCGGTGCTGGAAGAAGCCGCGATCCTGTTTGCAAGCGGTCAGACAGAAGTCGCCGAACAGATGCTGGACGCGGCAGTACATCATCAGCAACTGGGACTGGCAACTGAGATTGGCTGGCAGATGTTATTCGATTTATACCGTATTACCAATAACCAGTATAAATTTGAAAGTCTGTCGCTGGATTACGCCAATAAATTTGAGACTTCGCCACCGCTCTGGCCGGAAGACCAGAATGATGAACAGCAGGAAAAAGTTGCCGGTAATGTCGCAACGCCCAGTATTATTTTTCCCAACAAGCTCGACAATGGCATCGTCAAGGTTTTAGCGAAAATGCGCGAAGCCAGCACAAAAACCGATACGTTGCGGCTCGACTTTTCCCGTGTCAAAGAGGTTGATCCGGTCGGTTGCGGACTGCTGTTGCGCTCTCTGAAAAATCTGAGAAAAACCCGGCACGACCTGATGCTGGTGGGCGCTCAGGATCTGGCAGAAAAAATCCGCGCCATACTGCAAGTCGGCCGCCGCGATGAAACCGAGGCACCCTGGCTGCTACTGCTGGAAATCCTGCAATTGCTGCATTTCCAGAATGCATTTGAAGAAGCCAGCATCGATTACTGTATTACCTTCGAAGTGTCACCCCCTTCGTTTGAAGCACCGAAAATGAATGTGACCAGCGCATTCCCGGAACTGCTCAATGCAGACGACGACTTACCTTCAGACCGGTTTATGATGCCGGCGGTAGTCGAATCCGGTGTTGATCCGCTGATCAAAGATATTGCAGAAAAAGCAGCACATCAGTCGATGCTGATCATCGACTGCAGCAAATTGAAGCGGGTTGAATTCAGTGCATCCGCGGAATTACTGAGCGGCCTGGCGCCGATAGTCAGCAAACCGGGTAAATCCATCCGTTTTGAAGAAGTAAATTATCTGGTGATGATGCTGTTTAACGCGATGGGTCTGAAAAATATCGCCAGCATTTCCCTGCGCAAGCACTGAGAGCAGTTAATATTTAAGCTAGCCAGAAATAAGTAAAAACGCGATGGATATACGACAGGAACTTTCTGTACAGTTCTTTATATTTCTTCGCGACTCTCAGAAAATGCTTGATGCGACAAGAGGTAAGGTTACTTTGCCTTTGCATCGACCAGCGTAGCGCTGGATCGGCTCCGCTTGAAACTATACATATTTTGATCTGCGAGCTCCCAAGCCTCAGTCAAGCCGTGCAAATGGTTACGCATTGCCATTCCCACAGAGGCTCGTACCCCTCGTTCCGCTAAGCTTGTGAGCAAGCGTTGCCGTAGTAAAAGAGCACCGGTCTGATCACATTCAATCGCGATTATCCCGAACTCATCTCCCCCCAACCGGGCAATCATGTCTACCTCGCGTGTTGCCGATCGTAACGCTTGCGCCGTCGATTGCAACAAGATATCGCCGTTAGCATGCCCATCGATGTCGTTGACGCGCTTCAGATCATCGAGGTCTATAGAAAAAACGGCGGCCGAATGACCATATCGTTTACAGCGATCTTCTTCGCCGAGCAAAAACTGATTCCAAGCTCGTCGGTTCGCTAATCCTGTCAGCGCATCTGTGTAGGCTTCCAATTGTAATCGCTCACTTTGACGCTTCTGTTCCGCTAGTTTGAGCTCGTCGGTCAAAATCGTACTGAGAAAAGCTCCCATTAATTCGATCAAGGGAGTTTCGTTCACAATTTCGGAGGATTGAGGACGTGAATCTATCGCGCACAGGGTTCCGAATGTACTGCCGTCAGCGAGCGTAAGCGGCACGCCAATGTATGCTTGTATCGGAAACTGACGTATTATCGGTTTATCCGCATAAGCTGCTACTGCAGAGATATCTGGAGCGATGTGAGGCCCATTGTCCTTTATCATTTCGGAGCATATTGAATCACTCCAGCGCAACACCGTACCAGGATTGATGCCTTCGCCGGAAGTTCGCAAAATGATCCAATCGTCACCTTCGGCACGAGTGATCATCCAAATCCCGAAATCTATACGCTGCTTTAAAAAATCTAAAACATAGTCTCCGGCACTTTGAAAATCGGAAAAAATCTTAGGTATAGCAGTTGATTTCATATCATACTCCAGCGTGCATACCTGCCAAACTATATTGCTTTAAAATAAAATTTATCAATTCGGAAATTGTCTGCAAACCACCGACAATATGGTCATTGATGCTTAATTCCAAGCAATCGGATCAATGACGCCGATCGCCCGAAACGCCGGTCTGCAAAACAAATACCCTTGCATTAATTTGACACCAGCATCGCGCAGGAAGTCACGCTCAGCAATGGTCTCAATGCCTTCGGCCAAGAGGCGTACATTTAACGCGGCACAGATGGCAACAATACCACTGACGATTGCCTGTCTGGGTTTGCTGGTATCGATGCCGCGTACCAACTCCATATCGATTTTAATAATATCCGGCTGATACTCCGCGAGCAGATCCAAACCAGCATAACCAGCGCCGAAGTCGTCAATCGCAGTATGGAAACCAAAGCGGTTATATTCACGAAAGATATTGACCAGATGCGCCCGATCCTGAATCTGCTCCCCTTCGGTTACTTCGAAGATGATGCGCTCGATTGGAAATTGGTAGCGTTGCGCCGCTTCAAAAGTGCTGCGAATACAAGCCGCCGGTTGATAGACCGCGTTGGGCAGAAAATTAATTGACAGCAATTCCTTTAATCCCAGTTCAGCAGCCCCTCGGATTGCTTGTACACGGCATGCCTGGTCGAACAAATAACGATTGGCGTCCGTTACCTGGGACAGAACCGAAAAAGCAGACTCGCCATTCGGTCCACGCACCAAAGCTTCGTGCGCGTAGATGGAACGCGTATCCAGATCAACGATTGGTTGGTAAGCGAACGCAATATCAAAACCGAGAGGTTGATCATCTTTGCATTTTTGACAGCCCGCAAACGGCGGGTTGTTACGAGTAAGAAACGTCGAATTCATATGAGACCTATTTTTCGATCAAAACGGCAGGGCGGCAATCAATTCGCGATTTGATTTCAGCCAGACAAGCGCTTGGATAAAATAACTTGCTCCCATACAGCGCAACCGTCATTCACATCTGCTAAGTTTCATGACATATAGTTATTTCCAGACACCAACAATCCAATACTTCACCAATCTACCACATATCTGCAAATAATGACGGCGGCGATAACGCTCACGATCAGCACCTGACCGGCTGGAAAGTAACAATCAGCGTCCTGACAGGAACCGTTATTATTCCTGCACACCCGAGTGATATAGCTAGGACATCGCAATTATCTGAGGCGCTAAATCAGGCTCATCGATAGTGCCGCGCGGAGCACAACGTGATGAAAGTTATTGGTGTATCCTGTATTGGCCTGGCAGCATCGGGACGGTAGAAAATTCAACAACTAAGGAAGGAAAGCAATGTCTATCAATCAATTAGTCTACGTCAGTCAAGCAACCAGAAAAATGTCCAGTATAGAGTTGAACGAAATACTAAGAGTAGCAAAAAATAACAATCAAACGATGGATGTTACGGGTAGCCTATTTTATAACGGTGGTTGGTTTTTACAGGTATTAGAAGGTCCGCTGGATACGCTCAATGCTCTCTATAAGAAAATTGAAAAAGATCCACGCCATAAAAATTCTCGAATTCTCTACAACGAGCCAGCAAAGTTCCGGACTTTTACCCGATGGAGTATGAATATGACCAATTTGGAAGACAGGCAAGCGGACAAATATGAACAGCTAATTGAAGTGATTGAAGCAGCTAAAACGGACCGGAAAATTGGTGCAGCATCTCCGGCTGTGACCTTACTGAAGATTTTCAAAGAATAATATTGGTATTAAAAATCTCTATTTTTCAGAACAATAAACAAGTGTATCTGTCAAAGTGGGTGGGTTTGAATTGATGAACCTG
Source organism: Cognatundibacterium oligocarboniphilum (assembly GCF_013377855.1). Lineage (GTDB taxonomy): Bacteria > Pseudomonadota > Gammaproteobacteria > Burkholderiales > Burkholderiaceae_D > Undibacterium > Undibacterium oligocarboniphilum. Next base: position 225,724 of record NZ_JABXYJ010000001.1, read on the forward strand.
TAAAAGTTTCTGCATTAAATGTCACGGGGTTCATCAGTGAGCGAATTTCTGAATTCGCTCACTTAATTTAATCATAAAGCGATTCAACGCCAGACGCCAATTCTGAATCGGCATGATCCACATCTTAACAGCTTGCACAGTCGTCAGATAAATCACTTTCATTGCAGACTCTTACCCAAACCTGCTTGTAAATCCGGGAACACACCCCACTTTCTATGCCATCCGGATTCAACCTGAGTCCATATCTGCCCGTTCAGCTTCTAGTTTTGCAAAATCGAATCCATACTTCTTTATTTTTCAAATATTTAAATGCTAGTAAGCACCAACATAAATCTTCTGCAGATGCCTGTCATCCAGACCATCGCGACGACCGCACAGAACTCAGGACATCCTTCAATTTAATACGGGATACTCTATGGAACAATTTCACGGCACCACCATTCTGACCGTTCGCCGCGGCAACAGCGTCGCGCTGGGCGGAGATGGTCAGGTCACGCTTGGCAATATTGTTATGAAAGGCACGGCCCGCAAAGTGCGCAAGCTGTATCACAACAAAGTGCTGGCCGGTTTTGCCGGCGGGACAGCAGATGCCTTCACGCTGATTGAACGCTTCGAATCCAAACTCGAAAAACATCAGGGACATCTGATGCGTGCATCGGTCGAGCTGGCCAAGGACTGGCGCACTGACCGCATGCTGCGTCGCCTCGAAGCCATGCTGCTGGTTGCCGATAAAGACAGTACGCTCATCATTACTGGCAATGGCGATGTGCTGGAACCGAATCAGGGCATCGGTGCGATCGGCTCCGGTGGGACTTATGCGCAATCCGCTGCGATTGCCCTGTTTGAAAACACGGATTTATCCGCGGTCGAGATTGTGAAAAAATCGCTGACTATCGCCGGTGAACTGTGCATTTATACCAATCTGTCCCACACAATAGAAACACTGGAATAAAGGTAATTCGTCGCCGCATTCAGCAGGATAGCGATGAAGCAAAGTAGAAAGAATATGATGAATATGACCCCACAGGAAATCGTTTCCGAACTGGATAAACATGTTGTCGGTCAGGACAAAGCCAAGCGCGCTGTCGCTATTGCCTTGCGTAACCGCTGGCGACGCCAGCAGGTGCAGGAACCGTTGCGCCATGAAATCACACCGAAAAACATTCTGATGATCGGCCCGACCGGCGTTGGCAAAACTGAGATTGCGCGCCGGCTGGCCAAGCTGGCTGACGCACCATTCATCAAAATCGAAGCCACTAAATTCACAGAAGTCGGTTATGTCGGCCGCGATGTCGATACGATTATCCGCGACCTGATCGACATCGGCATCAAACAAACCCGGGAAGTCGCCACCCGCAAGGTCCGTCTGCGTGCCGAAGATGCCGCCGAAGACCGCATCCTCGACATCCTGCTGCCGCCGGCGCGTGATTTTGGCATTCACCCGGAAGGCGAAACCCCGCCGGCAGCTGACAATGCCACCCGCCAGACATTCCGCAAACGCCTGCGCGAAGGCGCGCTGGACGACAAGGAAATCGAGATCGAAGTCGCCGAAGCATTGCCGCAGATGGAAATCATGGCGCCGCCGGGTATGGAAGAAATGACCGAACAGATCAAATCCATGTTCAGCGGTATGGGCAGCGGGCGCAAAAAATCGCGCAAGATGAAAATTCGCGAAGCCTTCAAACTGCTGGTCGAGGAAGAAGCCACCAAACTGGTGAATGAGGAAGATCTGAAACAGGAAGCGATCCGCAATGTCGAACAGAACGGGATTGTGTTTCTGGATGAAATCGACAAGATTGCCTCACGTTCCGAAGTTGGCGGCGGTGAAGTATCCCGCGCCGGCGTACAACGCGACCTGCTGCCACTGGTGGAAGGCACGACCGTGAACACAAAATACGGCATGATCAAAACCGATCACATCCTGTTTATTGCTTCCGGCGCTTTCCATCTGGCGAAACCGTCAGACCTGATTCCGGAACTGCAAGGCCGCTTTCCGATCCGCGTGGAACTGGAATCGCTGTCCATCGCAGACTTTGAGCGCATTCTGACCAGCACCGATGCTTGCCTGACACGTCAATACCAGGCCTTGCTGGCAACTGAAGGGGTCGCTATCGATTTTACGCCGGAAGGCATAGAGAAACTGGCTGGCATTGCGTTTTCGGTCAATGAAACCACCGAAAATATCGGCGCCCGCAGACTGTACACAGTGATGGAAAAATTGCTGGAGGAAATCTCGTTCGATGCGCATCAGAACAGCGGCCATACCGTTACCATTGATGCCGCTTATGTCGATGCCCGGCTCGGCGCCTTGTCGGTGAACGAAGACTTGTCGCGTTATGTGCTGTAAAACAACGTAACGATTTTCCCGGAACCGCACAAGCATCATGGCAAACAAGGCATTGGCAACCCGGCAGCGCATGCAGTTCCGTACTGAACCATCGCAGATACCGGCAAACCGGAATCAGGGCAATAAACGGATCACCGTCCCGCCCTTATTCCGTTCCGCAACTGTCCGCACTGCGACGGCATCGGTACAGGCGGAGCCGCCGGTTGCTGAAACAGAAACCGGGCAATCCTTTCCGTCCGCCACATCCTCACTTCGGAGTAAAAAGCATCATGTTTGATACGACCAGCGCCAGCACGCATCCTGATTACGCCCTGCTGGGAAAGCAGCTCAGCAGCATTCTGGGCAATGAGCGGGGACTGATCGTCAACACGGCACAGTTTTCTGCCCTGATTTATCACAGTCTCAGCCATCTGAACTGGGCGGGGTTTTATCTGACCGTGCCAGGCAACCAGTCTGGCGGCAATCCGGTGCAAGAGTTATTGCTGGGCCCGTTTCAGGGTAAAGTCGCCTGCACCCGCATCCCTTTCGGACGCGGCGTCTGCGGCACGGCAGCAGCCGAAAAACGGACTGTGGTGGTGCCGGATGTGCATGCTTTTCCGGGACATATTGCCTGCGACAGCGCTTCTAATTCGGAAATCGTGATCCCGCTGCTGAAAGACGGCGCGGTGCTCGGCGTACTCGATATTGACAGCCCTCAGCTCAATCGTTTCAGCGCGGAAGACCAGCAAGGTCTGGAATCGTTGTTGCAGATTCTGATGGCTGCCACCGATTTCTGAAGCAGGCTTTCTGCTACCGACGGAAACAGCACTCTGTTTTTTTGATGACAGTATCCGGCACATCTATCGGATACTGCCGGCGACCTGTTAATGATTTTTAATGGTTTTCCTGTTTGGAATCGCGTGCCAGCAGGCGCGCAATCATGTCCCGCGCCGGCACGCCGTCAAACAGGACACCAGCCACAGCATTGGTGATCGGCATATCCACGCCCAGTGTGGCGGCCAGCGTCCGTACGGCCTGCGCGCAGCGCACACCTTCTGCGACATGACCGAGTTCGCTGACAATGGTGTCCAGATTTTTACCCTGCGCCAGCGCCAGACCTACCTTGCGGTTGCGGGATAAATCTCCGGTACAGGTCAGAATCAGATCGCCCACGCCGGTCAGTCCCATCAGGGTTTCCACCCGCGCACCCAGCGCCACACCGAGCCGGCTGATTTCCGCCAGACCGCGGGTCATCAGTGCCGCACGGGCATTCAGTCCCAGACCCAGACCATCGGCCACACCGGTCGCAATCGCCAGAATATTTTTGACTGCACCGCCCACCTCCACACCGACCACATCGTCACTGGAATACACCCGGATCGCATTGCCGTGCAGCGCCTGCACCACACGCTGACAGAGTTCCGGCGATGCCGAGGCGATTGTCAGCGCACAAGGTAAGCCTTGCGCCACTTCCAGCGCAAAAGACGGGCCGGACAAAGCACCGATCGCCGCACCCTGTCCCAGAATGTTGCGTGCGACCTGATGCGGCAACAACTGCGTGCCTTCTTCAAATCCTTTGCACAGCCAGATCACCCGATGCGGCTGATACGGCAGGCAGGCCTGCAAAGTCGGACGCAAACCCGACACCGAAGTCGCAATGATCAGCAGGCTGTCGTCCGCCGCCACGTGATGCATGGCTTCAGAGAAATCGGAGGTCAGTTGCAGGTTTTCAGGCAATCTGATACCCGGCAGGTAGACGGTATTTTGCCGCTGCAGCTGCATGTCGGCGATCGCGGCCTGATTCCGGCCCCATATCAGGACATGATTTTTGGCAGCCAGTGCGATTGCCACTGCGGTTCCCCAGGCGCCTGCGCCCAATATGCTGACATTCATATTGATTTTACTTTCCTGATTTTTGGCATTCCATATACTCCCCCCAGTATATTAAAAAACCCTGTATTGATCGGGACAATCAGGCTTTTTTCTAGTTTTCAGGGAGGAGTATCCACATACAACAAGAGGACAGCATGCTGTCCTCTGTCTCTGGCAAATCTCGCTCCATGCACTCCGGAGCAGCATACCGTCACAATCCCCAGACTTCATTCGCCTTCACATACCCCAGCTGACCGTCACGGTGCCTGACCTTGACCCAGCCGCCCGCTGCAGGTTCCGCCATGTCCAGCAACACGAATTTGTCGGCACTGAAGACCAGTGCCGCACTGTCATCGGCAGAAGCGCGGATTCTGGCACCGGCAACCCGGACGATCAGTGTGCGCCGGGTAATCAGGTCTTTCGACTCGACCCAGCTCAGATCGCCCGTCATATCCCGCACCTTGCTCCAGGCGCCCGAGGTAAACACCACCTCGACCGGCATACCGCGCGGGGCGATATACAACTTGCCACCTTTGAGCGAGGGCGCGTCGTACATGATGACCGGATTGGCACCAACGGCGCGGAATTCCAGCGCCTGCGCCGGTACGACAACGACCAGCGCCGTTACGCTCAGAATGCAGGCAGAAATCAGTGTACGCATAGTAGGCAGTTGGGATGTTGTATTCAGCGGCAGACTATTGCACCCGCTGAATATCGTCAAAGGACGATCAATTACTGAATCGTGGCAGGTGCTTCAGCAGTTGCTTCTGCTGTTTTTGCCTGTTCCGCAGCGAGTTGCAGACGCTGTGCGTAGAACGCTTCAAAATTGATTTCAGACAGATGAATCGGTGGGAAACCGGCGCGGGTAATGGCATCTGCCACGTTCGAACGCAGGTAAGGATAAATGATGTTCGGGCAGCCGATGCCGAGCAGCGGATCGATCTGGTCTTCCGGAATATTGCGCGCCTCGAAAATACCTGCCTGTTTGCCTTCGACCAGGAATGCCACTTTGTCAGCGATTTTTGCAGTCACGGTAACTGTCACGGTTGCTTCGAAAATACCGTCAGCCAATTTTTCGGAACCAACATCGAGAGAAACTTCGATCGCAGGAGCTTGCTGTTCCAGGAAGATCGCCGGGGAATTTGGCTGTTCAAGCGACAAATCTTTCAGATAAACGCGTTGAATTTGGAATACGGGCTGCAGATTTTCGTCAGACATGTGAGGCTTTCTTAATTTCTAAAAGATTAATAATGAACAGCAAGACGATCAGCGTCTGCTCTGGGCCAACGCTCCGATTGGCGCCACAACACACGCCAGATAGGGCCGTTTCCGGTCTTTTCAAGATCGTGCGGTCATATTGTAGCAAGGACACTGCAAAAATCCTCATTTTTGCAGCAAACCCGTATAAAATCCGGCAAAACCAGATTTTTAAGCGTCCGGATTCAACAAACCATCCAGCTTGCCAGCACGATCTAAGGCGGATAAATCATCAAAGCCGCCTACATGCGTCTCGCCGATGTAAATCTGCGGCACGGTGCGGCGGCCGGTTTTCTGCATCATCGCTTCCCGTATCGCCGGGTCGAGATCAACACGGATTTTTTCTATCTCATCCACACCTTTGGATTTCAGCAAACGTTCTGCCATGGTGCAGTAAGGACATACTGCTGTGCTGTACATCGTGACTTGAGGTTTCATAACGGCTCCTGCTTACTTGATAACGGGCATGCCCTGCGTTTTCCAGGCATCCATGCCGCCATCCAGGCTGAACGCCTGTGCAAAACCGGCTTTGTTCAGCAGGGACACCGCACTGGCAGAGCGCACCCCTTTTGCACATACCGCCAGCACCACGCCGGCTTTGGACTTTTCGATTTCCTTCAGACGCGAATTCAGGTCGGCCAGAGGAATATTCTTCGCATTCGGCAAATGGCCGGTCGCAAATTCCTCAGGACTGCGCACATCCAGAACCAGCGTCTTGCCCTGATTCATGTACTGCGTTGCCTGCAACTGGGAGACTTTTGCTCCGCGCCGCTGCAACATCGGGAACAACAGGGCACCGCCAGAAATCAGGGCAATCGCGATGAGAAAAATATTATCTAAAATGAATTTCACAGGTTTCCAGTAGTAAAAATGGTTATCGGAAGCGGGTCATTATAAAATAGATGCCGTTGTTCCATATTATGCCTGATCAGAACTGACGACAGACCATTCCGGCTTACCCGCCCAAATGCAGGAAGGCGCCGGAGAGTGATTTTTCGCCATTTCTGATTAACCACGACTCTGAATCATCATCATGTACAAAATCGTTTTAATGCGCCACGGCGAATCTACCTGGAATCTGGACAACCGCTTCACTGGCTGGACTGACGTCGATCTGACCCCGAAAGGCGTGGCGGAAGCGGCACAGGCAGGCCAGTTGCTGAAAGAAGCCGGCTTCACTTTCGACCTCGCCTACACCTCCGTGCTGAAGCGCGCGATCCGCACCTTGTGGGGCACGCTTGATACCATGGACCTGATGTGGCTGCCGGTGATTCATGACTGGCGTCTGAACGAGCGTCACTACGGTGCGCTGCAAGGCCTGAATAAAGCAGAAACTGCCGCCAAATATGGCGATGAGCAGGTACTGGTCTGGCGCCGCAGCTATGACACACCGCCTAATCCGCTGGCTGAAGACGACGATCGCACCTCTTTCAATGACCCGCGTTATGCCGCACTGGACCGCAAGCAGATTCCGCTGACCGAATGCCTGAAAGACACCGTTGCCCGCGTCGTCCCAGCCTGGGAAGACTCGATTGCACCGGCGATCCGCTCCGGCAAACGCATCCTGATCTCCGCCCACGGCAACAGCCTGCGCGCGCTGATCAAAATGCTCGACGGCATCAGCGACGACGACATCGTGAACCTGAATATTCCGAACGGCCAACCACTGGTGTATGAGCTGGATGCCGATCTCAAGCCGATCCGTCACTACTATCTCGGTGACCAGTCTGCGATTGAAGCGGCGCTGAAAGCGGTCGCCAGCCAGGGTAAAGCCAAGTAAGCCCGGATGCCGCGTCGTCTCCGTCTTTTACTGACACCGCTGCTGTGCCTGTCTCTGGCAGGTACAGCAGGGCTGGTGACGGCTGCCAGCAACACCCGCATACAGCAAAAATCCAAAGCAGAAGCAGAACGGGCGGAGTTGCAACAAAAGCTCAAAGCCCTGAAAACCGATATCAGTAAAACCGAAAATGCCAAGGATCAGGCCAGTGACGCTCTGGCTGAATCGGAAAAAGCGATTTCCGAGGCCAACCGTTCTTTACGCGACTTGCAGCAAGAGCAGGCACAAACCGAAGAGAAGCTGCGACAACTGCTGGCACAGCAGGAAGCCCTGCGCAGCAAAGTCGAGCAGCAGAAAGCGCAGCTTTCGAAATTTTTGCAGCGGCAGTATATGCACGGTGACAGCGACCGCATCAAGTTACTGCTGTCAGGTGATAATCCCAACCGGATCAACCGCGATCTGCAGTACATGGGCTACGTCTCCCAGACTCAGGCAAAAATGATAGAAAGCCTGCGCAGCAGTCTGCGTGCCGTGGAACAAAACACCCGGGAAGCCCAGGAAGCCAAAGACGAACTCGACGATATCGCGGCCGAGGAAAAAGATCACAAGGTCGCGCTGGAAAAAGAGAAGAAAAAACATGCGACCCTGGTCAGCCAGTTGTCAGATAAATTATATGCACAAAAAAAACAGGCGGATAATCTTCAAAAAGATGAACAAAGGCTGACCAATCTGGTCTCACGTCTGAATCAGCTGATTGAAGAACAGATCAGGGCAGACAAGCTGCGCGCGGAACAGGAAGAAAAGCAGCGGCAGGAAAGAATCGCCGCGCAAAAGGAAAAAGCCAGACAGGCAGCGCTGGACAAAAAAGCCGGGAAAAAACCGAACCCGAATGCGATTGACGATGACGAACCGCCGAAGCAGGCCAGAGCGGAAATCCCGCCGCCCGGTGAGTTCGACAAACTCAAAGGACAGCTGCGCTTACCGGTCAAAGGTGAAATCCTGGCTCGCTTTGGCACCCGCCGCGGGGACGGCCCCAGCTGGAAAGGCCTGTTCATCAAAGCCGCCGAAGGTGCCGAGGTGAAGGCGGTTGCGCCAGGCCGGGTCATCTTCGCGGATTGGTATAAAGGCTACGGAAATATGATTATTGTCGGTCATGGCGATCAGTACATGAGCATTTACGGTAATAATCAGGCAGTATTGAAACATGTCGGCGATAACGTGAAAGCCGGCGATGTGATTGCCAGTGCCGGGAACAGCGGCGGCAATGAAGAATCAGGTTTATACTTTGAAATCCGTCATCAGGGACGGGCATTTGATCCTTTAAACTGGATCCTTGTTAAATAGGCTTTAGGTGAATCATGGGTAGTAAATTCAAGAATTTTGGTTTGATCGGCCTCGGCATGGTGGCAGGCATTGCCGCATCCATGCAGTTTTCGGCACTGGCGCAGAAAAATGCCGGCAGCCCGCTACCCGTCGAAGAATTACGTCAGCTGGCCGATGTCTTCGGCCTCATCAAATCCGACTACGTCGAACCAGTCGAAGACAGCAAGCTGCTGACCGAAGCCATTTCCGGCATGGTGGCATCGCTCGATCCGCACTCCGCTTATCTGGATAAAAAAGCGTTTAAAGAACTCAAAGAAGGCACCCAGGGCAAATTTGTCGGACTGGGTATCGAGGTCGGCATGGAAGACGGCTACGTCAAAATCGTCTCTCCGATTGAAGATTCACCGGCCTACCGCGCCGGCCTGAAACCTGGTGACCTGATCACGCGGCTTGATTCCCAGCCGGTAAAAGGTATGACGCTGGATGAAGCCGTGAAAAAAATGCGCGGTGAGCCGAATACTAAAATCACGCTGACGATTGCCCGTAAAAACGAAGACAAACCCATCATCGTCACCATTACCCGTGAGCTGATCAAACAGCAGAGCGTGAAGGCAAAAATCGTCGAGCCGGGTTATGCCTGGCTGCGCATTTCCCAGTTCCAGGAGCCGACTGTGGAAGACATGGCGAAAAAAGTGCAGACATTGTATGCACAAGATCCGAACATCAAAGGCCTGGTGCTGGATTTGCGCAATGATCCGGGCGGTGTCCTGCCCGGTGCGATTGGCGTGTCGGCGGCTTTCCTGCCTAAGGACGTGGCAGTGGTTTCGACCAATGGCCAGCTGGCTGACTCCAAGGCGACGTTCTATGCCAAGCGCGAATTCTATGCAGGCCGCACTTCTGGCGACCCGCTGGCCAAGCTGCCGGAAGCCATCAAAAACGTACCGATGGTCGTGCTGATCAATACCGGTTCGGCATCGGCTTCTGAAATCGTGGCTGGCGCCTTGCAGGACTACAAGCGAGCCACGATCATCGGCACCCAGAGTTTCGGCAAAGGCTCAGTACAAACCATCCGCCAGATTTCTGCCGACACCGCCGTCAAGCTCACCACGGCGCGTTACTACACGCCAAATGGCCGCTCCATCCAGGCAAAAGGCATCGTGCCTGATCTGAATGTCGAAGAAACAGCCGATGGCGACGGCTTCAACAGCTTCCGCGCCCGTGAATCCGACTTGCAAAAACATCTGGTCAATGACAAGGAAAAAGAGCCGGTCCGCCCTAAGGTCGATGAACTGGAAGAAGAGCAGCGCCTGCTGGCACTGGCAAAGAAAAGCAAACCGTTGGAATACGGCAGCAAGGAAGATTTTCAGTTAGCCCAGGCGCTGAATCATCTGAAAGGTCTGCCAGTCAAAGTCACCGATCCGAAAGACAGCAAAGACGGCGACAATAAGGATAAGGCTGACAAAACTGAAAAAACGGATAAATCAGACAAATCCGATAAGTCCGATAAAGACGGCAAATCCGAATCCAAGAAAAAATAACACACCAAGGCCGCTTCCCGCGGCCTTTTTTCTCCTCATGAATGATCAACAGCTTCTCCGTTATTCCCGCCATATCCTGCTGGACCAGATCGGCATCGAAGGCCAGCAACAAGTCACTGAGGCCCGTGTGCTGATCATCGGTGCCGGCGGTCTGGGTTCTCCCGCAGCGCTGTATCTGGCAAGCGCCGGTGCAGGCCAGATCACGCTGGTGGATCACGATCAGGTTGACCTGACCAATCTGCAGCGTCAGATACTGCACACCACAGAACGGGTGGGCATGCCAAAAGTGCTGTCGGCACAGGTGGCATTACAGCAGATCAATCCTGAAATCAGGATTATCACCGTGCAGGAAAAGGCCGATGATGCACTGCTGGACCAGCTGGTCGCCGGGGCGGATGTGGTGTTGGATTGTTGTGATAATTTTGCCACCCGGCACGCCGTCAATGCGGCCTGCGTCCGCCACAAAGTGCCGCTGGTCTCAGGCGCAGCCATTGGTTTTGACGGCCAGATCAGCGTGTTCAATACCCATGATCCGCATTCACCTTGCTATGCCTGCCTGTTTCCTCCGGAACAAAAAATGGAAGAAGTCCTGTGCTCCACCATGGGTGTATTTGCACCGCTGGTCGGCATCATCGGCACCATGCAGGCAGCAGAAGCGCTGAAGCTGCTGATGCAGACTGGCCGCACATTGCAGGGACGTCTGCTGATTCTGGATGCCATGACCATGGAATGGCATCAGATCGGCATTCAGCGTAATCCAAAGTGCAGTGTATGCGGCACCGCGCATCACTGAATCAGCCGGACAAGGCAATGCAGCTGCATTCAAGGCTTCAATCCTGCCGGTGCCACCGGCATCATCCGGCATGAATAGCCACCTCACACCTTATTTGCAGATGCAGGCTGACACGCTGCCTGAAGTCACGATTTCGGAACATCTGGGCGTGCGGTCGCTGCATCTGTCGTCCGACGCCATCCAGGGATCGATGCGGATGGCGATGCCGGATCAGATTGAGCTGGAATATGTGCAACAAATGATGATGTGGCTGCTGTTTCGGCAAGAGCCCCGGCATGTGGTGCAACTCGGCCTGGGTGCGGCGGCGCTGACCAAATTCTGTTACCGCCAGTTTCCGCGCAGCCGGGTCACTGCGGTGGAGCTTAATCCGCACGTAATCCACGCTTGTCATCAGCATTTCCGGTTGCCAGACAATGACGAACGCTTGCAGGTACTGAATATGGATGCTCTGGATTTTGTGCACGATACGGCACAGCAAGGCAGTATCGATGTGATGCAGGTGGATTTATACGATGCCGCGGCGGAGGCACCGGCGTTGAGCAGCCGCGCTTTTTATCAGGCTTGCGCAGACTGCCTGACGGCGGAGGGCATACTGACCGTGAATCTGTTCGGAAACGCACAGAATTATGCAGCCAACTGCGATGCTAATCTGGAAGCGCTGCAGGACGCTTTTGATGCGGTAGTATGGCTGCCGCTGGTGCATGATGCGAATACGGTGGCGATGGCATTCAAGCAGGCGCCGGTAGTGGATTTTGACGTGCTGTATCAGCGTGCAACGGACATCCGGCTGCAAATGAAATTACCAGCCGCCAAATGGGTCAAAGGGCTGAAAGCGTGGATGCTACAGCAGTGCTGATCTCAGCATCAATGCCAACACAACGAATAGTATCCGACGGAAAAAGTGTCATTCCGATTCCGGCTGATGGCAGCAGATGCAGAGTTTGTTGCCGTCCGGATCCCGGAAATAGGCGCCGTAATAATGTTCGTGATAATGCGCTCGCAGGCCGGGTGCGCCTTCGCACAGGGCGCCAGCCGCCAGCGCGCGGGCATGCACCCTGCGCACGGTAGCGCGGTTTTCTGCCAGTAATGCGGTCATCTGGCCATTACCTGCGCTTGCAGGGCCATTATCGTAAGGAGCGCCGATCAGTAACAGGGGGCGCGGCTGCTCAGGCTGCACCCAGCCAGCCCAGGGTTTATTCTGATCCACAAATTTCAGCTGCAGACCGAGTTCCTGCAGCACCGCTGCATAAAAACCGAAGGCACGCGAAAAATCATTCACGCCGATAAAAATATGTGAAATCACTGTGCCGGCGCCTTACTCAGCATGGGTTCGGCTGAGGCCGAGATAAGTATCGATGACGCGCTGGTCATGCGCCAGCTCTGCTGCCGCACCTTCCAGCGTGACCAGCCCGCCTTCCAGCACATAGGCATAGGTCGCCACCTGCAGCGCCGCGCGGGCATTTTGCTCCACCAGTAAAATCGCAACGCCGGTCTGCTGCAGTCGCTGGATGATGTGGAAAATCTCTTTCACAATCAGCGGTGCCAGTCCGAGGCTGGGCTCATCCAGCATCAGCAATGCGGGCTTTGCCATCAGCGCTCTTCCCAGCGCCAGCATCTGACGTTCGCCGCCTGACAAAGTCCCGGCCAGCTGGGTACGGCGTTGCTTCAGGCGCGGAAACAGATCAAAAACGATACTGAGCTGATCGGCATACTGACGCTCGCCAGCCTGATAGCGACGGTAACTGCCCAGCAGCAGGTTATCCTCCACCTTCATGGAGGCAAACAACTCCCGCTTTTCCGGAACCAGCGACATGCCCAGCGCCACTCTTTGTTCCACACTCAGGATGCTGATATCCTGCCCTGCCAGCATCACGCTGCCGTGCTGCCTGCCAACCGGCGGCAAAGCGCCGGCAAGCGCATTGAGCATGGTGGATTTACCAGCACCGTTCGGGCCGATCACCGTCACAATTTGTCCGACGCGCACCTGCATCGCCACGCTCTGCACAGCCTCTACTTTGCCGTACAGAACCTGCAATCCCTGCACATCCAGCAAAACGGCAGTTTGTTCATTCATGTGGTGATTGAAATTGGTCTGGTTCATGCCTCGATCCCGCCCAGATAGGCCTCCAGCACTGCCGGATGCTGCCGGATATATTGCGGCAAACCTTCGGCAATTTTGGTGCCGAACTCCATCACAACCAGATGGTCGGTCAGATTCATGACGAAATCCATATCGTGTTCCACCAATAAGATGCTCATTCCTTCCGCCCGCAATTGCCGCAGCAGCGATGCCAGCTGCTGCTTTTCCTGATAACGCAGACCGGCAGCCGGCTCATCGAGCAGCAGCAGTACCGGATCCGCGCACAGGGCACGGGCAATCTCCACGATGCGCTGCTGCCCCAGCGACAGACTGCCAGCCTCAGCATAGGCCATGTCCGCCAGACCAACACGTTGCAGTTGCCGGTATGCCTCTGCCAGCAGGCGCGTTTCGATGCTCCGGTCCAGATGCAGCAACCCTGCCAGCACGGCCTGAACATCGTTGCCCTTGTGCCGTAAATGCGCGCCGATCGCCACATTTTCCAGTACGTTCATCCCGGACAGCAAACGGACATGCTGAAAAGTGCGTGCCATACCCAATGCGGCAATGTCCCGCGACGATAAACCGCTGATCGCGCGCATCTGTCCCTGATGATGAAAATGCACGCTGCCGGCAGTCAGCGGCAGTACGCCGGTCAGCAAATTGAACATCGTCGATTTACCTGCACCGTTCGGGCCAATCAGACCAACGATCTGCGCGGCATGCACGCTGAACGCCATATCGTTGACTGCCACCAGCCCGCCAAACTGTTTGCGCGCCTGCTGCACCTGTAACACCAGTGTGCCTGCCGCTGGCTGGCTGCGCTGCTCCAGCGGCAGGACATCTGCCAGCTGTACCGTATGGGCAGCAGGATGGAATGCGGGCAGCACAGGCTTCAGTATCCCGCTCAGCAGCGGCCAGACGCCGTTACGGCTGGTCTGGAGCAGCAACACCAGCAGCACACCGAACACGATCACCTCGAAATTCCCATTGCTGCCCAACAATGCGGGCAACAGTGTCTGCAGCTGGTCTTTCAGCAGGGTCAGCAACGCGGCCCCCAGCAAAGCACCCCAGGTATGCGCCACCCCGCCGACGACGGCCATGAACAGATATTCAATCCCGGCATTCAACCCGAACGGTGTCGGATTCACCGAGCGTTGCATGTGTGCATACAGCCAGCCGGAAATGCTGGCGAGCATGGCGGCGATGACGAAAATAATCACTTTCATCCTGACGGTGTGTACCCCCATAGCTTCCGCCATCACCACACCACCTTTGAGCGCGCGGATGGCGCGTCCCGGACGGGAGTGCAGCAAGGCGCCGAGCGCGGCCACCATCAGCAGCAGCCAGCCCCAGATCAGGACATAGATGCTGCGGGCGCTATCCAGGCTGAAGTGCCCGATGCGGATCGGTGGAATGCCATTCATGCCGTCGTATTTACCGAGCAACTCCAGATTACCGAACAGGAAAAACAGCGACAAACCCCAGGCAATCGTTCCCAGCGGCAGATAATGTCCGGACAAACGCATGGTGATCATGCCGATCGCCCACGCCGCCAGCATCGTCAGCAGCATACCGGCGAACAGGCCGGTCCACGGCGAGCAGCCTTGCGCGGTGCTCAGATACGCCGTGGCATACGCACCGATGCCGACAAAAGCGGCCTGCCCGAACGAAGTCATCCCGCCAATACCGGTCAGCAGCACCAGTCCGAGCGCGACCATCGCTGACAAGCCGATGTAATTACTCAGCGTCACCCAGAATTCCGGTACCGGCAGCACAGGAAATGCCAGCACCGCCGCCAGTAACAGGCTCCCTGCAACAAGGTGCAGGCGCTTCATGCTTCTTCCTCCTCATCATGTGCCGTGGTATGCAGTGAACGCCACAACAACACCGGAATGATCAGCGTAAAGACGATCACTTCCTTATACGCACTGGCCCAGAACGACGAATACGATTCCAGCCATCCGACCAGCAACGCACCACCGGCAGCCAGCGGATAACTGACCAGCCCGCCGACAATCGCGCCGACAAAGCCTTTGAGTCCGATCAGAAACCCGCTGTCGTAATACACGGTCGTCATCGGCGCAATCAGGATGCCGCATAATGCCCCCAGTGCGGCAGCCAGCGTCAAAGCCAGCCGCCCTGCCTGGCGGGTGCCGATGCCGACCAGTTGCGCCCCCAGCCGGTTCACTGCGGTGGCGCGTAATGCCTTGCCCTGCAGGCTGCGCTCAAAATACAGCGACAATCCCACGATCAGCAACAAAGCCACCAGGATCACCACCAGACTCTGTCCGGAAATCATCAGTCCGTCGGTGACCTGCCATTGCGCCTCGCTGTACGCACGCGTACGCACGCCTTCCGCGCCAAACATCAGCAGACCGATTCCGCTCATTGCCAGATGCACTCCGACCGACACAATCAGCAGCACCAGCGTACTGGCTTCCGCCAGCGGCTGATATGCCAGCCGGTACAGCATCGGCCCGAGCGGAATGATGAGACAAAGCGCCAGTAATACCTGCAGCGGCAATGCAAGCGCCTGTAACGGCAGCCAGCGGCACAGCAGGATCAGGCAAACCGGAAATAACACCAGCCGGGCGGCATCGGACAACAGTTTTCGCCATGCGACAGCCGTATGCTGCGATGCCCGCCAGAACGCCAGCAATTCTTTCAACAGACACAGGGCTCCGGCAATCAGCAACAGCATCGCCACCGGAGGAAATTGTCCGGTCTGGATATTCGCCAGGCTCAGTGCGGCAAAGGCGACAAACTCGCCCTGGGGAATGAAAATAATCCGTGTTACAGAAAACACCAGTACCAGTGCCAGCGCCAGCAGCGCATACATGGCGCCGTTGGTCATGCCGTCCTGCGCCAGAATGGCCGCAATCGAAAAATCCATGCCATCTCACTTTCAGAAAATCGCAACCATTCCCGGTTCGCCGCGCCGGCAGTCCGCCGCGACACAACGGCAAACAGGGTCAGCAGGCGCGGGATTCAGCCCTCAGGAAAAAAGCGAATAAAAAAGGGAGCCTGCGCTCCCTTTTCACACTTCAGACATACTCAGTTTGCCTGCCCGGCCCATTTCCATTTTCCACCAACGATCTGCACCATCACACGCGAACGCTGATCCAGTCCCAGATGGTCATTGGCGCTCATGTTCACGATACCGTGCGAGACCGGCAGATTCGTGACGCCTTCCAGCGCGCTGCGCAGTGCTGCACGAAATTCCCTGGTGCCCGGTTGCGCTTTTTTCAACGCTGTTGCTGCTGCATTTTCAAGCAACAGACCGGCATCCCATGCATGACCGCCGAATGTGGATACCGTACCGGCGCCATAGGCTTTTTCATAGGCTGCGGCATAACGCAGTGCCGATTTTTTCACCGGATTATCTGCAGGCAGCTGCTCAGCCACCAGCAAAGGTCCGGCGGGCAGCCAGGTGCCTTCGCAATCCCTGCCGCATACGCGCAGGAAATCATTATTGGCAACGCCGTGCGTCTGATAAATCTTGCCTTTATAGCCGCGCTCTTTCAGGGTTTTCTGAGGCAGCGCCGCAGGTGTTCCGGCACCGGCAATCAAAACTGCATCCGGATTGGCTGCCATGATTTTCAGGATCTGTCCGGTCACAGATGTATCGGGTCGGGCAAAGCGCTCATTGGCAACAATTCTGATTTTTCGTAATTCCGCCAGTTTGGAAAATTCCTTGTACCAGCCTTCACCATACGCATCATTGAATCCGATAAAGCCAACTGTCCTGATGCCGGCATCGCTCATATGGCTGATAATCGCGGTTGACATATGTGAATCATTTTGCGGGGTTTTGAACACCCACTGGCGGCGCGCATCCGGCGGCGAGATGATAGATGCCGAGGCGGCCATCGAAATCATCGGCGTTTCGGTTTCTGCGGCCACATCAATCATGGCCAGCGATGGCGGAGTGATGGTGGAGCCGATCAGGATATCGACCTTGTCTTCGGACACCAGTTTGCGGGCATTTTTGACGGCTGTCGTGGTGTCCGAAGCATCATCGAGGATGATGTACTCGACTTTTTTGCCACCAATTTCTTTCGGCAGCAAGGCGAAGGTGTTTTTTTCAGGTATCCCCATGGAAGCACCGGCACCGGTGGCCGATACGTTCACCCCGACCTTGATCTGCGCCAGCACCGGCGCACTCAGCAGCAATGACAGCAAGGCGGGTAAAACAGCAAGGGTGTAGTTCTTTTTCATCAGATAGTCTCCTGTATCGGTCAGTCAATCCTGCTGGCAGCCGTCTGCGGCGCTTTCTGGTGAAACGCTGTTTCCGGGTATTGGATCTGTATCGGACAAGGCTGCCCTGATGCGGGCATGGCACGCTGACAGATTCCGGCGCATGACTACTGCAGATCACCGAGTGTAACCCGTGCACTGTGAATTGCACAACGCACACACCACTTTCAAGTGACGCTGTTGTATCCGGTCACGCCGCATGCGGCAGCAGACGCACGCTGAAGGCGCCGCGCAAGGCATTGCACAACATGATCTGTTCGGCCTGCAGCAGATCTGCGCGTGTCAGCGATTGCTCCTGCACCTGCCATCCGGCGTCGTCCAGCAACACCGACCGCATCACCCCCGGCAGCACGCCATCCGTCAGCGGCGGCGTCAGCCAGCGCCCGTGCCGGCGGATCAACACATTGCTGCGTCCACCTTCGGTCAGATGTCCCTGCTCATTAAAAAACAGCATGTCAAATGCACCCTGCACTTCTGCCGCTTTCCAGGCTGCATCGTAACGCTGGCGGATGCTGGTCTTGTGCTGCAAAAACAGATCTGTGCTGCAAGTTGTTTCCGGTGCCAGCACGACTGACGGCAAACCGGCTAAAGGACTGAGAACAGCGCTGCTGATCTGGACGCTGCCCGATGGCTGCAATGCCAGCCGCAGACGGCACGGCGTTGCAGCCGGCAACCCGTTACAGGCGCGCTGCACTTCATCGTGCAGCGCTGCTTCATCCCAGCAAAAACCAAAATACAGGGCCGAAGCCCGCAAACGCTGCAAGTGACGCGACCAGTGGCGGCACCCTTGTTCCCGTGTTGCATACATCGTTTCAAACAGTTCAAATCCGGCCGCCAGCCCGGTCAAAAATCCTGCCTTTAAACGGCATTCCGCCAGTTCGTCTGCAGCAACACTGTCATATACGATGCCAGCCCCAACACCCATAACCCCCTGCCAGAAAGGCAGCGCCGGCGCTGATGAGAAAGCCCGTTGCAGCTGCAGAGTGCGTATCGGCACCGACAGACAAAAATCTCCCGGCACATCCACCTGCTGCGGCGGATCAAACCAGCCGATCGCACCGGTATACAGGCCGCGCGGACTGCTCTCCACTTCATGGATAATTTCCATCGTTCGCCGCTTCGGTGCGCCGGTAATCGAACCGCAGGGAAACAAGGCTGTCAGGATTTCTCCCAGCCCCAGCCCACTGCGCAAACGGGCGTGAATCGTGGAAGTCATCTGCAGCACGCTGGAAAAACGGCTGACCTCAAACAGCTGCGGCACCTGTACGCTGCCGGTTTCAGCAATGCGGCCAAGATCGTTGCGCAACAGATCAACGATCATCAGATTTTCAGCCCGGTTTTTAGGATCGGCCGCGAGTTGCCGCGCCGTTTCACGGTCACGCCCGGCGTCACCGCTGGCAGCAGCCGTCCCCTTCATCGGTCTGGCCTGCAACTGACCGGCATGGTGGCGGATGAACAGTTCCGGCGACATGGACAGCACAGCTTCATTGCTGTCGAGGCAGATCAGCGCACCGTACGGCACCGGCTGGCGGGCGCGCAGGCGACGGTACAGCGCCACCGGATCGCCGTAGGCATCAAAATGCAGGCGGTAGGTGTAATTCACCTGATAGGTATCGCCGGCGGTGATGTAAGACTGAATGCGGGCGATAGCGCTGTGAAACTGCTGCGCATCCACACTGCTGCGCAATCCGGCAACGCCGGCTGGTGGCAGCTCACCGGTCGCGTGGCTGTCTGCACCGGCCAGCAATGCGGCCACCTCTGTTGCAGTCAGATGATGACAACTGCGAAACAGCGCGACCCGCGAAACCGCCGTCCCAGCTTCCACAGCGATACCCTGACTTTGCGCTCCGCTTTCATAAGACAGCAGAATCAGCGCATACAGCCCATCCTGCACGGCGCGCTCCAATCCAGCCATCCAGTCAGACCACTCCGCGGCACTGCGGCAGACCCGTATTTCCTGCAAGTCCAGATAAAGTCTGGATTGCGCCGTCGCGGCATGAGCATCGTCCAGCAATGCAAATGCCTGACCGGAATGCCATATTTCAGTAAGTGACAAGGAAACAGCAGCCATATTGGTAGAGGTAACGAGGACATCGGAGAGATCCGGAGTTTACCCCCGGACACCAGATTTTGCAGCCAGCACCACTACTACATATTTCCCTGCAGATACAGCAAAATGTAACAACAGTGGCGCACCATGCCTGATCCAGAGTAAAAAGAACATTAAATAGATGCTAAACAAGCATCATCTTAATGAGATGCGTACAATAGCATCTGTATATCAGACTGGCAGGACCGCACTGAAAATGGCGCAATCCTGACAGCGTTTTCCGATCAACACGATTACTTTTCCCGACACATGGATTTCCGTTTTCGTTTTCTTAAACAGCCGCAAACCAGACCTGTTTTTTTGGGGCATCTGCGCCTTATCAGTCTTGGCCTGGCAGCAAGTCTGCTGCTGGCACTGACGGCCTCTTACATACTGTCACGTATCAGTGTCGCACGTGAGGCAATCGAGAGAACAAGCATACTGGCACGCAATCTGTCCGACAGCCTGCTCAGCGGTGACCAGCGCACCATGCAGAATATGATTCTCAACAGCGGCCTGAATAAAAGTCTGCGCTCGCTGACTGTCTTCGACCAGCAGGGCAATCCTATTTACGCCTGGGAGAAAGGTAACCTGATTAATACAGAGCATATCGCCCCGGTCGTGCCGACGCCAGGTACCCGGCAGCTATTCCTTCCGAACAGCCTGGAAACCAGCGTCCCGATTCTGGACAAAAAAACACTGAAGGGAGAGATCATACTGCGTGAATCACTTACTCCGCTGCATGATCGTCTGCTGCTGGAATTGATGCTGGGAATGCTGGCGGCCATGTTGATCGCACTGCCCACGGCAATTGCACTAACCCGCAAAAGCATGGCAATCATAGCCCCGGTTCTGAAACTGGCAACAGTGGCTGAGCAGGTAGCAACACTCGGTGATTACAGCCTGCGCGCCGCAGCAGACAATGAAAAACAGCTGGGCAATCTGACCATGCACTTCAATCTGATGCTGGCGCGCATGGAAGCATGGGAAAACGACATGCGCAACGAATCGGTCGAGCAGCGCGCCACCGAAAGCCGCCTCAGCATTCTGGACAACCATGACAGCGTGACCAAGCTCCCGAACCGGCATTACTTCCATCGTCTCATCACGAACAGTGTCGAAGATGCGGTCGAACGGCAAGAGCTGATGGCGCTGATGTTCATTGATCTGGACCATTTCCGGCGGGTCAGCGATCACTACGGCTACGATGTCTGTGATCAGTTGCTGGCCAGTCTGGCGCAGCGTCTGTGCGAGATCCTGCGCAGCACGGATACTTTATGCCGGGTCGGTGCCGATGAATTCGCAGCAGTATTACCCGATATCGATCATCTCGATACGGTCAGAAAACTCGCTGAGCGCCTGATCGTGGCAATGCAGCAGCCCTTGATTGTCAATGGCAGACAGCATGCCATCACCTGCAGCATCGGCATCGCCTGCTGCCCGCTGCACACCCACGAACAGCGTCTGCTGCTGCAACATGCAGATCAGGCGCTGAAAGCCGCCAAACTGGCAGGACGCAATGTCTGGCGTCTGTACGATCCGAACCAGATGAGCCGGGTACGGCAATCAGGCTGACATCCCGGCCGGCACAGTACTTAATCCGTATTCAGTCATTCAGTAAGCCAGATTCAGGCGCCGGTACAAAAAACCCAGTACAAACAACGGGCCGATCAGAAGAAAACGAATGTCATCAAAAAATGAAGGCTTCTTTCCTTCGATTTTGTGACCGATAAACTGTCCGATCCATGCCACGACAAATACCACAAGCGCAATCTGCCAGATATGCGCTTGCGGCAGCAGCGGAAATACTGCCAGCATCGCGGCCGACATCAGCAGCATTCCGGCTGCAAATCTGGGTGACAGGAAAAAATAATAAATCAGGCTGGTCATCACGGCAGCATAGGCGGCCAGTGGATGAGCACTCCAGATCAGCCCCAGAAAAGAAAAGACAATTGCAGGCACACAGACACAATGGATGATCTCATTGACCGGGTGCTGATGACTTTCCGCATATCTGCTCAGTAAAACGTCGATTTGCCGACGTCGTTGATGCGTCTGAATCTGTTCCATACTGTCTCCGGTATCGCTGCATCCGGGCTGACCGGGATGACATCGTTTCCGGTCAGGCAGATAACGCGATGATTTTTTTATAATGAATGTACCGCCCTGTTGTCAGAAGCCGGGCAGCGACAATTATCATACTTTGGAAACCAGGGAATACCAAGGAAAGACTCAGCGCAACAGGATGGCGATCTGCAGTTGCGCCTGATCGCCTGGCAGGTATTTAAAACCGGTCTTGGCAAAACGCAACCAACGCCCCAGAATGAAGCTGCACAGCAAAGAGGCTCTGGCTGCTGCTTCATTTTCCGGAAAATTTCCCTGGCTCGCCGCCAGCCGTAAAGATTGCCGGAAAGCCATTTCTAAACGTTCCGCCAGCTGGTTCATGCGCAGTTGCAGACGTTCATCCTCATTCACCAGCGCATCGCCCGTCAGCACCCGGGTCATACCCGGGTTTTTTTCCGCAAAATTCAGCAGCATCTGGGCAATCGCCTGCGCCTGCAGCAGACCATCCGTCTGCTGTTCGCTGATCTGGTTAATCAGACCGAATACCGAAGATTCGATGAACTCGATCAAACCCTCAAACATCTGTGCCTTGCTGGCGAAATGGCGATACAGCGCGGCTTCAGATACCTCGAGTCTGGCAGCCAGCGCAGCGGTCGTGATTTTTTCCCCTTTGGGATTTTCCAGCATCGCGGCAAGAGTCTGCAATATCTGTAATTTACGTTCACCGGGTTTGGTACTAGCCATGTTCTGTATTCTGCAGTATTCGGTTGATGAGGGATGTGAAGTAAGACGTGACGACCAGCGCAGGTCAGTCTGAAAACATCTCCTGAAAAACGGCGGACCCATATCGCCAGCCATCTCCCTGAATTTCGATTCTATGTGAAACCCCGGCAGGATGTGAAGCGCTTCAGTGAACTTTATATTTCACACAAAGACTTGACAGACTGGAAAGCAATCGGTTTACGCCAGACTGCGATAACGCCGTACCAGCGCCGATACTGATCTGACTCGGACATCGACACTGGCCGTTCCGCGCCCGCGCTGGCTCAGCGGCAGATAGCCCCGGACCCAGACGGTACGCAAGCCTTCATGTCGGGCAGCGCGCAAATTGTCGAGACTGTCTTCCACCAGAATGCAGCGGCTGGCCGCAACGTGATGCTGCGACAGCCATTTACGCAAAAACAGACGCGAAGGCTTCGGTTGCAACCGGCCATGCACCCGCATCTCCTCAACCGGAATATGATCGTCAAAATGCCGGTGCAGATTCAGGTACCGCAATACGCGGTGGGAATAATGGCGCGGCGCATTGGTCAGCAGAATTTTTTTTCCGGGCAGACGGCGCAGGATATGCGATAAGCCGCGTTCGGCGCGGATCATCGCAGGCAGGTCATCAAAGGCATGCGCCTGCTGTAAAAACTCTTCCGCCTTCACACCATGATGCCTGACCATGCCAATCATCGTCACGCCGTAGCGCAGGTAATATTCCTGTCGCACTGCGTTCACCGTGGCTTCATCTGCCGGTGTGTTGCCGTCACCGAGAATGCGCGCGATATACGCATTCATGTTGCGGTTGATTGCGGGAAAAATCGCATGCGACGCATTGTGCAGCGTGTTGTCCAGATCGAACAGCCAGACTGGTGTTGCGGTTTTACGCATCAGCAATCACCAGAATCTGACCGCTGTGTTGCTGATACGGCATAATCTGCTCCGGGATAAGCAGGTTTAATGGCTGCGGATCATTGTGCCGAATGCCTGTTCGGTGAGCACTTCCAGCAACAGCGAATGTTCGATGCGGCCATCAATGATGTGCACCGTATTGACGCCGGACTTGGCAGCGTCCAGCGCAGAAGAAATCTTCGGCAGCATACCGCCGGAAATCGTACCGTCGGCAAACATTTCATCGATTTCGCGCGCCGACAGATCCGTGACCAGATTGCCCTGCTTGTCGAGCACGCCGGGAATATTGGTCATCATGATCAGTTTTTCAGCCTTCAGGATTTCAGCAATCTTGCCCGCCACCAGATCGGCATTGATGTTATAGGCCTGACCATCTTCACCGAAACCGATCGGGGAAATAATCGGGATGAAGGCATCGTCCTGCAATGCCTTGACCACCGCCGGATTGATCGCATCGATTTCACCGACAAAGCCGATGTCGAGCATTTCACCCGGATTTTCGCGGTCCGGCATCATCATTTTACGGGCACGGATCAGGCCACCGTCTTTGCCGGTCAGACCCACTGCCTGACCGCCATAGTGATTGATCAGCATCACAATGTCCTGCTGGACTTCGCCGCCCAGCACCCATTCGACGACTTCCATGGTTTCGTCGTCCGTGATGCGCATTCCCTGCACAAACGTGCCCTGCTTGCCCATTTTCTTGAGCGCATTATCAATCTGCGGGCCGCCGCCGTGCACCACGACAGGATTCATACCAACCAGTTTCAGCAAAATCACGTCACGGGCAAAACCATGTTTCAGGCTTTCTTCCGTCATGGCATTACCGCCGTATTTGACGACGATGGTCTTGCCGTGGAATTTACGGATGTAGGGCAATGCCTGTGCCAGAATCTCTGCTTTGATGACAGGTTCGACACCCGCCAATTTATCTTCGCTCACTGCTGTATGGATGTTCAAATCGCTCATAATGACGGTATCCTGAAGGTATCATGAAGTTTTTTCGATAAGCCGGATTTTACAGGAAACTTTCCTGAGCGCCTTTGTCAATTCTGCCTTAAATTTATGACATCACCGACCGATCTGCACCGGCAACTGGAAATCATGCAACCGCTTCTGCTGCGCTTTGCCCTGCTGCAATTGCGGAACAAAACTGCTGCGGAAGATGCCGTGCAGGAAACCCTGCTGGCAATCCTTGAAAAACCGGACAGTTTCGCAGGGCAATCCAGTTTCCGCACCTATGTCACCGGCATTCTGAAATACAAGATCATCGATCACCTGCGTGCGCAGAAACGCGAAACTCCGCTGACTGTGAACGACGGCGATTCCGAAACCGAGCTGATCGATCATTTATTCACTGCCGATGGTCACACCATCAGCCCGCCCGCCACCTGGGGCGAGCCGGAATCTGTTTTGCAGCAAAAAGATTTTTTCCGTATCCTGCAGTTATGTCTGGAAAATCTGCCGGAAAAAACCGCTCAGGTTTTCATGATGCGGGAATGGCTGGAACTCGACGCTGAAGATATCTGTAAGGAACTCGGGGTCAGCGCGTCTAATCTATGGGTGATCCTGTACCGTGCCCGCCTGCGTTTGCGGGAATGTCTCGATATCCACTGGTTTGTTCACCGTCAGCCTGGGAAATGACTTATGCGATTCTTATACACGTGCAAACAGGCACATCAGAAAATATCAGAAAACCTGGACCGGCCGCTGAGTTTCAGCGAACACGTGCATCTGAAGCTGCACCTGTCGCTGTGCGATGCCTGCTCCCGGTTCCGGCAGCAAATGCAGCTGTTGCGCCATTCCATGCAACAGATTTCCAGTCTGCCCGCAGAAATGGATGAACAGACCCGGCCGGAGTCATCGATATGAGCCGCTGCCCGCGCTGTCAAACCGAGTTTCTGTGTGCAATGGCCGACCAGACCGGCAAGCCATGCTGGTGCACGGCATTGCCACCGGTCGATTTTTCTTTATTACCGAAAGGAAAGCTGGATATGGATGCAAGCTGTTTTTGCCCGGCCTGTCTGCCCACATGGAAAGCCAGCCTAGAAGCCAGTCGCAACAAGCCGGAGTAATTTCGGTTACCATACGCGACCTGATAATCAGCCTTTCTGATAGGAAATCAGTATGCCGAATGATACCCCCGTCAATTACAAAGCCGTCCAGATTCCGGTTTCACAGCGAATTCGTGAGCGGATACAGGCGAGTCATACCCGCTTTCACGCAAACGACAATATTTCCCGCTTCATTGAAGCCGGTGAACTCGACGAACTGCAGGCGGAAGTCGAGGAAAAAATGCGGGCAGTGCTGCAAAGCCTGGTGATCGATACCGACAGCGACCACAATACCCAGGATACCGGGCGGCGGGTCGCCAAGATGTTTATCAACGAAGTATTTGGCGGACGCTACGTGCCGATGCCGCAGGTTACTGAATTTCCGAATGCCTCGCATCTCAACGAACTCATGATCATCGGTCCGATCACGGTGCGCAGCGCCTGTTCGCATCATTTATGTCCGATCATCGGTAAAGTCTGGATCGGCGTCATGCCAAACGAACATTCCAATCTGATCGGCTTGTCCAAGTACGCCCGGATTGCTGAATGGATCATGAGCCGGCCGCAGATTCAGGAAGAAGCCGTGGTACAGCTGGCAGATGCTTTACAGGAAAAAATGCAGCCGGACGGACTCGCAGTCGTCATGGAAGCGGACCATTTCTGCATGCACTGGCGCGGCGTCAAGGATACCGAGGCTAAAATGATTAACAGCGTGATGCATGGCTCCTTCCTGAAAGATCCGAACCTGCGCCGTGAATTTCTATCCCTGATTAAACGTTAACCTGAACAGGAAAACATCATGTTAGTCCGCTTGCTGTATGCCAGTCGCGTCTCCGATGGAAACATGTGCGATATCGTCCAATCCATCATGCAACAATCCCGCCAGCATAATCCACCGCATGGCATCACCGGCGTGCTGTGCCATACCGATGCAGTTTTCATGCAGGTACTCGAAGGCGGGCGCAAGGCAGTCAATACGCTATACAGCCACATCCTGCGCGACCCGCGGCATACGGACGTGATCTTGCTGGATTACGAGGAAATCGGCGAACGCCGCTATGCCGGATGGACCATGGGACAGGCGAATATGAATAAAATCAACCCGTCCATCTTGTTGAAATATTCACCGCTGCCGGAACTCAATCCCCATGAGATGCCGGGTAAGACCCTGCTCTCGCTGATTGATGAACTGATGGCCACAGCTTCGATTGTCGGCCGCACCTGAACCTGAGTGTCAGGACACCATCCTGCTATCCTGACACTCAGCGCAGACTGGCAAGCTCCGGCACAGGCGCATCAATCGCCGCGCACACCGCCCGCAGCAGATCAATTGTTTCATGTTCTGCCGAACCAGTGCCGGGCGTCGCAGCCGCAAACAATGCCTTGATCAGGAATGGTTTTGCCAGCGGCGCCAGCTGATTGCACTTCTGCAATGCAATCCGCACATCAAAAAAATCCATTTCTGCCGTGTTCTGTAAATCGCTGGGCTGCAGCTGCAGCTCTGGCAATACCCCGGCCAGCCTCAGCCATGCGGCCCCGACTTCGTCCTGACGCGCAAAACTACGCGCCACCAGTGATCCCAACAGGCAGACCTCACTCCGCAGCTGCCCGATCTGACCGTAACGCACAGGAATCGCTCTCCCAGCATCGGGGCCAAGGCGGCGCTCCAGGACGCTCTGGATCACAAACTCGGCCTGCGTCATCTGCTGGTCGGCCGTAATCAGTCTGGCACTCAGCGCCAGCAATTCTCCGCGCTGGGCGGGGGACAGCAATTTCAACGCAGGCATCGCCAGATCAAGCAAAGGCAGGCGTGCATTGTTTTGCAATGCTTCCAGTTGCAGCAAAAGTTGTTCCGCCTGCGTCACGCTGCCGGCAGCGGATTGCGCCAGCAATTGTTGCTGGACGCGGTATGCATCCGGATTACGCCTGTCCATCAGCATGGCCAGAACCAGCGCAAACGCGGACTGCGGTGCGCGGGCAGCCTCCAGTAAAGTGCTGTTGTAAGGATTTGGCCGGGAGGACGCTGCAGCCTTGGCCGGGACGGCGGTAGCCAGCGCAAGTCCTGCCATCGCCATTTCCGGTAAAGCAGCAGAATGCGCGCCGAAACCGGCAATATCCCGTGCGGTGCCGGCAGCATTGAATGGCGCAGATGCAACGGCGGATATAGCGGCTGATTCAGCCTCCATACCTTCCTGTTCATCGACCGGCTCCAGAAATGCCACGTTCTTGCCATAAACGCGCTGTAAGCGCTCTTCCAGCGGCGGATGGGTCGCGAATAATCCGGACAGCAGATTCGGCCGTGCAGCCCCCAGAAACAGGTGCGAAAGCTGTTCTGCCCGTGGGTTATCAATACGGGAGCCGCATTCATTCGTCCGGGTCAGACCGCCGATTTTCCTTAACGCCCCGCCGATTCCATCCGGATTACGGGTGAACTGCACCGAGCTGGCATCGGCTAAAAATTCTCGCTGACGCGATACGGCAGACTTGATCAGGCGACCAAAAAAAATACCGACATACCCCACTACAAACAGGATAACGCCCAGCGCCAGCAAAACCAGCTGTATCGGCGGGCCTTTTTCATCACGGCTGCGCGAACTTCCAAGACGCGATCCCCAGTACATCAGCTCCTGCCCGAGTCCGGCAATCATCTGGATGCCAAACAGGACACCGATCAGGCGGATATTCATACGCATGTCGCCGTTCAAAATATGGCTGAATTCATGTCCCACCACACCTTGCAACTCATCCCGGTTCAGGCGCATCAGCGTGCCTCTGGTCACCGCCACCACCGCTTCGTTCTGGTGGTAGCCGGCAGCAAAGGCATTGATCGCATCTTCATTATCCAGCACATAAACCCGCGGACAGGCGATACCGGAGGCCAGCGCCATTTCCTCCACGATATTGAGCAAACGCCGTTCATGGATATCTTCGGAAGCCGGCAATACCAGCCTGCCGCCTGCCATTTGTGCCACGGCATCACCGCCGTCGCGCAACTGATAGATTTCAAACAGCGTACCGCCAGCGATTACTGCCAGTGTCAGCAATGACGACAACAGAAAAAATCCCGGCGGATATCCCTGCGCTAAGTCGGTCCGGCTTCCCTGGCTCCAGTGCCATACAAAAGCGATAGAAAAATCGACTGTGACGACAATCGCCACCACCGCCAGGAAAAACAGAAACAACAGCTTCTTGCTCTGCCTGTGCGCCTGATCCTGCTGTTCAAAAAAGTTCATGGAAGCCGGATGCCGTGATCAGTTGTTCAGAATGACACTTTGACGGCCTTGCGCTCTTCTGCCGATTCGGTCGCCTGCAACAACTCTCCGGCCTTGAATCCGAAGGTATTGGCGATCAGTGAACCCGGAAACTGCTCAATGCCGGTGTTATATTGCATCACGCTGTCGTTATAGGCCTGACGTGCAAACGCAATTTTGTTTTCGGTTGCCGTCAGTTCTTCTGTCAGCTGGATCATGTTCTGATTCGCTTTCAGGTCAGGATACGCCTCAGACAGCGCAAACAGGCGGCCTAATGAAGCATTGAGCGTACCTTCGGCTGCAGCCAGCTGCTGCACCGACGCCGCATCCGCCTGAGCGTTGCCGGCATTGCTGCTGGCAGTCACTGCCTGGTTGCGTGCCGCAATCACCGCTTCCAGGGTTTCCCGTTCGTGCTTCATATAGCCTTTGGCCACTTCGACCAGATTCGGAATCAGGTCGTAACGCCGTTTCAGCTGCACATCAATCTGGGAAAATCCGTTGCGGAAGCGGTTGCGCAAGCTGACCAGACGGTTATACACACCAATCACCCAGAACACGATCAATGCAATCACGACTAACAAAATTATCATGGCTATCATAATTACTCCGGAAAAAAACCGGTGCGGCGCACCGGTGAATTGCATGCAGTGAATCAGTTATTGACCGGTGCTTTATCTGCCTTGTTCGGCTGCACCAGCATCGCTTTCAAATCGTCTTCGCTGATATATTCCAGCACTTTGACTACTTTGCGCACACCGCTGATGCCAGCGGCGACATCCGCAGCCTGCGCGCCTTCCCGCTGCGTCACGCGTCCCATCAGATAAACGACTCCGGCTTCGGTGGTGACTTTAAATGCGCTGGCATACAGATCCTTGGTATCGACAAACGTCGCTTTGACCTTGGTGGTGATGTAAGCATCGTTCGAGCGCGCGGTGAAATTTGATGCCCCGGCAATCTGGATTTCATTCATGACCGACACCACGCCTTCGATTGCCTTCACTTCGCGCTCTGCTGCGGCTTTGGTCTGCTCATCAGGAACTTCACCCGTCAGCAGGGCGCGACGGTTGAATGCATTGACATTGACATGCGCGCCATCTCCCAGCGCATTGGCCAGCCTGACCTCGCCTTTCACCATGATGGCCTTGTCTTCGGTCTGCGCGCCGAGAGTGCGGCGATCGGTTGCGGCAAACGTGCCGACCACGGCACTACCGACTGCCAGTTCAACGCAGCCCTGCAGACTCAGCAAGGCTGTACAGCACAGACCGGCCATGAGGCAACTGCGGATAATTTTTTTCTGACCTGCTTTAAACATCGGTATCACCTCCGAATAGTGCGGCATCAATGCCGTCGCACAGACAATGGATAGTCAGCAAATGCACCTCCTGAATCCGCGCGGTACGGTCATGCGGCACACAGATATGCACATCGGCTTCCGTCAACAATTTTTCGATTTCACCACCGCCTTTCCCCGTCAGCGCAATCACCCGCATATCACGTTCTGCTGCGGCATTGATCGCATTGATCACGCTGGAGGAATTTCCCGATGTGGAAATCGCCAGCAAGATATCGCCCGACTGGCCAAACGCCTGCACCTGCTTGGAAAACACCTCCTGAAAGCTGTAGTCGTTCGCCACGGCTGTCATGATCGAGCTGTCTGTCGTCAGGGCCATGGCAGGCAAAGGCAGGCGCTCGCGTTCAAACCGGCCAACCAGTTCGGCAGCAAAATGCTGACAGTCAGCTGCCGATCCGCCATTACCGCAGGCAAGTATCTTGTTACCGTTAGACAGCGCAAGGAACATGAGTTCCACCGCTTCTGCAATTGGTTGCGCCAGTGCTTCGGCCGCGCGCATTTTTAATTCGGCACTTTCATGGAAGTGCGCCTGAATACGTTGATTTGTCATAGTGTGTCAGATTATATGGCAGGACTCAGCCTGTCATGACGTTTTGTAACCAGTGGATTGTACCTGCTTCGATCGCAATCACGTCAAAACGGCATGGCGGCTGGTGTTGCAGGGTCTGCAGAAAAACCTGCGCAGCGTGCAGCCACTTGCGCTGTTTGGCAATAGTAATGCTCGCCAGCGCGCCGCCAAACTGCATTGAAGCACGTGCCCTGACCTCGACAAAAACCAGGGTATTGCCATCACGCATGACCAGATCGATTTCCCCGCCCCGGCATAAAAAATTTTTCTGCACCAGCGTCAACCCTGCCTGCTGCAGATATTCCAGTGCCTGCTGCTCGGCGGCATCGCCGCGACGGCGCTGGCTGGTACGGCGATCAGGTGGTTCCGGGGGCTGCATCGGTTCATGTCGCATAGCGTACAATCTCGGTTTCCTTACATTAAGATGGCCAGGCATGAGCACCAGTGAATTCACCCTGTTAAACAACAGCGCTATCATGGATGCGGTGACCCGGCAGCATTATCCTGCAGGCACATTATATGTAGTCGCCACACCGATTGGAAATATCGCCGATATTTCACTACGGGCTCTGCATGTGCTGTCGCTGGCAGATGCGATCGCCTGCGAAGACACCCGTAACACCGCGCAATTGCTGGGCCGCTACGGGTTAAATAAACCGCTGATTGCAGCGCATCAGCACAATGAACGGGAAGCGGCCGAAAAAATCCGGACACGGCTGCAAGCAGGTGAACGTATTGCCCTGGTGTCCGATGCCGGCACACCCGGCATTTCCGATCCCGGCGCGCGTATTGTCGACCTGCTGAGCCAGTCCGGTATTCCGGTGACGCCGTTACCCGGAGCCTCCGCAGCGATCAGCGCTTTGTCCGCCAGCGGTTTGCTGCATGACCATTTTTATTTCATCGGCTTTCTTCCCGTTAAAAACAGCCAGCGCGAAACTGCATTACGAAGTCTGACACAAATTCCAGCCACACTGATTTTCTACGAAGCGCCGCACCGCATTACTGACACCCTCAAAACCATGGCAGAGGTATTCGGTCACAGCCGTACCGTGGTGCTGGCGCGGGAAATCAGTAAATTATTCGAGGAAATTCACCGTTGCCCTTTGCAGGAAGCGCTGATCTGGGTTCAGGCAGATGCACACCGTGAAAAAGGGGAATACGTGATCCTGGTGGATGCTGCGCCGGAGCTGGCTGCAGATGACACCGAAGCCCGCAGGGTGCTTGGCATCTTGCTGGAAGCGTGTTCGGTCAAACAGGCAGCAGCACTGGCAGCACAGCTGACGGGGATGAAAAAAAATACGCTGTATCAGCTGGCGCTCAGCATGAGGGAAGAAAAAGAAGAAGACTGATCAGCGCTGCACAATCAGCGGGCGACCGATACCAAGCTCGCCAGCCTGAGACAGCGCCGACATCGCATCCGAACGGCTGCCAAACGGTCCGCTGACCAGACGGTACAAGCTGCCCTGCTGGACGATATTGAGATCAGGCAAACGGCTTTCGGCCCGGCTTTTCAGGTAAGACAGGATGGATTCAGCGTTTGACCGGATCGCATAAGCGCCGAACTGCAGATAATAATTTCCGGCGCTGACTGCCGTCGTAAGCGCTGACTGCGCCTGAACGGCTGACGGAGGCGCTGCGCTGGCAACAGTGTCCGGAGCCAATGAGGTTGCAGCGGTTACCGGAACTGATGTCGCTGGCGTGTTTGCTTTCACTGTCGGTTGCCCCAGATACCCCTGCGAAGTCAGCAGCTCGTCCAATGTCATGCTGGCGTGCTCCGGACGTACTGTCGTACCACTTGCCGGTGGCGCTTCCGTCTTGACTGCGACTACCACAGGAACACTGACCGGAGATTGATTCTGACGATTTTCCGCCATACGTTCTATATCTGCCGGTAACAGGCGCTCCACCTCAATCTGACTGCTGCCTTTGCCCAGAATATCGAGTTTCAGCGCCGCGGTATAAGACAAATCGATGATGCGATTGGAATGGAATGGTCCGCGGTCGTTAATGCGGACGATAATCTGTTTGCCGTTCGTCAGGTTAGTGACCCTGGCATACGAAGGAATCGGCAGAGTCGGATGCGCAGCGGTAATTTTGTACATATCGTACAGTTCGCCGGAAGAGGTTTTCTGGCCATGAAATTTCTTGCCGTACCAGCTGCCGATTCCGCGCTGAACCAGCGGTGTGGTGTTATCAGCAATCGGGGTATAGGTCTTACCGAACACTACATAAGGTTTATTGCCAGAACGGGAAAACGCTTCCTGCACCGGGATCGGGTCAACCGTGAATTCCAGCCCCTCCGGCGGATGATCACCCGGGCCATCGTCCTGATAATAACCACCTTTGCCGGAACTGGCTTTCGGTAAAACAGGTGTACTGGGTGTAGGTTTGCTGGCAGGCACGGTTCTGACCGTATCAGCAATGATGGTAGGTGGCGATTTCTGCACCGTACCGCAAGCCACCAGCAATGCCGCAGGCAGCGGCAGCAACAGCCATTTCAGAGATACTGAATGTTTTTTGCTCATGTTTGCACCAGTTTACGATTCCGCTGCACACTCATCATGATGCCGGTTGCCATCCCCAGCGTCACCAGCGCCGTGCCGCCATAACTTAAAAACGGCAGCGGCACACCAACTACCGGCAAAATGCCGCTGACCATCCCCATGTTCACAAATGCATAGGTAAAGAATATCATGGTCACCGACCCTGCCATCAGGCGCGCAAACAAGGTAGGAGCGTTCGCGGCAATCATCAGGCAACGGATAATCAACAGGAAATATAGGCTGACCAGCAGCAGATTACCAATAAATCCGAATTCTTCCGAAAATACGGCAAAAATAAAATCCGTGGTGCGCTCCGGAATAAACTCCAGATGCGCCTGCGTCCCCTTGAGCCAGCCCTTGCCATGCAGCCCGCCAGAGCCGACAGCGATCGTTGACTGAATGATGTGAAATCCTTTACCCAGCGGATCACGGGTCGGGTCCAGCATGGTCAGCACCCGGTCGCGCTGATAATCATGCAGCATGTAGGGCCAGATCAGCGTCGGCGTGACAATCGCGACAAAAGAAATCAGCGTCAACAATACCTTCCATGACAGACCTGCCAGAAAAATCACCGTAAAACCGGCTGCCACCACCAGCAAAGCCGTGCCCAGATCCGGCTGTTTGGCAATCAGTCCGACCGGGATGGCGAGAATCACCGTCGCAATCACAAAATCCTTTACCCGCAAGGCGCCCTCCCGCTTCTGGAAATACCAGGCCAGCATCAGCGGCGTCGCAATTTTCATGATTTCAGAAGGCTGAATCGGGGTGCCGACATTCAGCCAGCGGCGGGCACCTTTTTTCACCATGCCGAAAGCCGCCACCGCAATCAGCAGCGCCACGCCGAAACTGTAGATGGGGATCGCAAAGCGCATCAGCGTCTGCGGCGGGATATTGGCAAAAATCCACATGATGACAAACGAGACCAGGATATTACGCAGCTGGTCTTCGACACGTCCCGGAAAATCAATGCCCGCCGAATACAGCGTCACAATTCCCAGCGACAGGATCAGGAAAATCAGTATCGCCAGCGGTGCGTCAAACACCATGATGTGAGAGCGGATTGCACGCCAGTTAAACGATCGGTTTTGCATGATTAATCCTTATTCCCTTTGGTCTGTTCACCGGGTTTGGGACCGCCTTCTGAATCAGCATCGGCGCGGACTTCGGATTCGGCCTTGGTTGCCAGCACATCGCTTTTTGGTGCCGGGCTTTTATCTTTTTCGGCAGGTCGCTTGCCAAGCAGATAGTAATCCAGCGCTTTCCTGGCGATCGGTGCGGCAAACTCAGAGCCGAAACCCACGTTTTCCACCACCAGCGCCAGCGCAATTTTTGGCTTGTCTGCCGGCGCAAAAGCAATATACAACGCGTTATCACGATGTTTTTCCAAGGTATGCCTGGCATCGTATTTACCGCCATTCAGGCCGACCACCTGCGCGGTTCCGGTCTTGCCGCCGGAAACATATTCGGCTCCGGCAAAGGCACGCACGCCGGTGCCGCCCGCCACCGAAGTCACACCGATCATCGCATTTTTGATGAAATCTATATTTTCCTGTTTCAGCGGGATACGATAACTCTCTTTCGGCACCGTCAGCGTGCGGGCTCTGGTCTGCGGGTCTTCGGTGGATTTGACCAGATGCGGCTTCATTACGATACCGTTATTCGCCAGTGTCGCCATCGCATGCGCCATCTGCAGCGGCGTGAAGGTGTTATAGCCTTGTCCGATCCCCAGGGAAATGGTTTCACCGGCATACCATTTCTGTTGCGCCGCTTTTTTATACACGCTGCGTTTCCAGGCAGTGGAAGGTAGCACGCCCTGTTTCTCATGCTCCAGATCAATACCGGTTTTTTGCCCAAAGCCAAACGGTTTCATGAAATCATGGATCGCATCGACACCCAGATCGTTGGCCAGAATATAGTAGTAAGGGTCGCAGGACACCACGATCGACTTGTACATATCGACCATACCATGCCCGCCGGGTTTGTCATCGTTAAAACGGTGGCCGCCAAACATGAAGAAGCCCTGATCGGCGATGGCCTGTTGCGGTGTGCGCTTACCCAGTTCCAGCGCTGCCAGTGCCATGTAAGGCTTATAG
The DNA here is from genome assembly GCF_013377855.1 of Cognatundibacterium oligocarboniphilum. Taxonomy (GTDB): domain Bacteria; phylum Pseudomonadota; class Gammaproteobacteria; order Burkholderiales; family Burkholderiaceae_D; genus Undibacterium; species Undibacterium oligocarboniphilum. The sequence goes on from NZ_JABXYJ010000001.1 coordinate 260,637, forward strand.
GTCGAGCCCGGCGGGTAGCTGCCGGACAAAGGACGGTTCAGCAGGGGGCGGTCTTCCGAAGTATTGAGTTCGGTCCAGCTTTGCTGGTCAATACCCTCCACAAACAGATTCGGATCATAGGTCGGCTTGGAGACAAACGCCAGCACATCACCGGTTTCCGGCTCAATCGCCACCAGGGCGCCCCGGCGTTCGCCAAACGCCTCTTCAATCACTTTCTGCAATTCGATGTCGATGGACAGGATCAGGTTTTTACCGGAAGTCGGCGGCGTTCTCGACAAGGTACGGACAGCGCGGCCACCGGCTGACACTTCCACCTCTTCAAAACCGGTATTGCCATGCAATATTTTTTCGTAACTCTTTTCCAGCCCTTCCTTACCGATATAGTCAGTGCCGTTGTAATTGGCAGCGTCTTCCATGTCATCAATCATTTCTGCGTCTTTCTGACTGATGCGGCCGATATAGCCAATCACATGGGAAGCGATATCCCCTTGCGGATACTGACGGAATAAGCGCGCCTGAATATCGACGCCGGGAAAACGGAAACGCTGCGCCGTAAAACGCGCCACTTCCTCATCAGTCAGGCGGGTACGGATCGGCAGGCTTTCAAAGCTCTTGGAGTCTTCCAGCAATTTGCGAAAACGCTTGCGGTGCTTGGGCTGAATATCCACCAGATCCGCCAGCTGATCGATCAGCACATCCATGTCCTGCGTAATCTTGGACGGTGTGATTTCGAGTGTATAGGCAGAATAATTCCTCGCCAGAATCACGCCATGACGATCCAGAATCAGACCGCGGTTAGGCACAACGGGAACGATATCAATCCGGTTTTCATCTGCCAGCAGGACATAGTCATCATGTTTCACAATCTGCAGCCAGACAAAGCGGGAGACCAGCGCGATAAAACAGGCGAACACAAAAATGCCGATGAAAATCAGCCGCATACGGAAAAAATATAATTCGCGTTCCGTGTTCTTCAGTTCATTCATGATGGATCAGTCGGTTCAGGCAGAGGTCACGACGGGCATAATGTGCACGAGTTTGCATGTCGGTTTGCTTCAGCAATTCAGATCGGCCGGGTATGGTCTTTATCGATCGCACGTTTTTGTGGCGCCAGTAAAATCGCTGTTGCTACTGGCCATAACAGGGTCGTCACCACACTCTCGGAAAAATACAGCCAGCCGGGAAAGTGCGCATCCGGTGCAACCAGCAGCCGTACCACGATCTGCAGCCCCTGCACAAACAGGAACAGGGGGAATACATGCAGCGACTGCGTCAGCGGATGAAACCACAATACCCGGCGATGAATGGTGATCGCAAAATATGACAACAGGGTATATGCCAGCGCATTCTCGCCCAGATGAATCGCATCATGCACGTCCATCAGCAATCCCATTGCAAAGGCGATACCGATACCGACTTTACGCGGCTGGTGAATGCTCCAGAACACAATCACCAGCGCCACAAAATCAGGCACGATCACATAACCACCCCAGGGCAGGAAATTGAGCAGGAATGCCACCGCAAAACTCAGCGCAATAAACAGCGGATTAACCGGCAATAAGATGTAATGTGGCTGGTTCATTTCGCTGGTTCCTTCACCGCCGGGCCTGGACTATCTTTTCCGGTTTCTTTGACATCCTGTTTTTGTTCAGCGTTGCTGCCTGTTGCTTTCGGATCAGCAGACGGTGCGGCAGGCGGCTCTGCCGGTCTGACTTCAGCCGATGGCAATGCCGCATCACGGGTGACTTTGCGGTTGATCTTTTCTTTTTTGGCGCGAATGTCTTCGGTATCAGGACGCGGCAAATTTGCAGTCGACACCTGCAGGATCAGCACCTGACGGTTTTTATCGATACCGGCAGCGGGAACACACAGGATATTTTCAAACGTGGTGGTGGCTTTGTTTTCCACCTGCACGACTTTCGCAACCGCCAGCCCCGGCGGATATATACCGTCAATTCCCGACGTCACTAGCTGATCGCCAGCCTGGACATCGGCATTGCTGGTCATGCGCATGTCCAGGTAAGCGGACTGGCCCCGTCCATACGCCACACTGCGCAGGCCATTGCGCAAAATCTGCACCGGAATCGCCTGACTCTTATCGGTCAGCAAAGTCACTTCCGCCGTCAGCGGAAACACCCGCGTAACCTGACCTGTCACGCCAAAGTCGTCAATCACCGGCTGTCCTTGGACGATGCCATCTTTCAGTCCGCGGTCAACAATGACTTTCCGCGTTGAAGGGTCGCGCGCATCGTAAATAATTTCTGCCAGCACCGACTTCACCGGTAAGCGTTCGCGGGCATTCAGCAGATTGCGTAAATGGGTATTTTCCGACTGCAGTTGCCCGGTCTGCTGCAACAGGGTGGCGTTTTGCGTCTGCTGCCGCTTTAAGCGGGTATTTTCTTTTTCCAGATCGGACAAGGCCACGAAATAATGCGACGCCTGCCGGACTGCATCCCCCGGCATCACGGCCAGCATCTGTACCGGATACAACACTGTCCCCAGCACCTGGCGCACCAGGGTCAGTGATTTCAGGCGCGCATCCACCACCAGCAGGAAGATCGCCAGAATGGTGAAAAAGATCGCCCTGGCACGTGCTGAAGCGCCTTGCTTGAAGAGTGGTGGCGGACTGTAATCCATATCAATTTATCGTCAGAAACGGCTGCTGATCCGTCATCAGGACAGCTCACCCGGTCGCCCGAAAAGCAAAAAGCCGACAGCAGCCGGCTCTCCAACAAGCACATGCAAAACAGGCGGGAATCGTGACATACCTGCCCCCGCCTTTTCCGCCAGTTTTATTCGTAAGAGAAAATCGAACCCAGTTTGTCCATGCGTTCCAGCGCCATGCCGGAACCACGTACCACGCAGGTCAGCGGGTCTTCCGCCACAATGACCGGCAAACCGGTTTCTTCCATCAGCAAACGATCCAGATCACGCAGCAGTGCGCCACCGCCGGTCAGCATCATACCTTTTTCGGCGATGTCTGCACCAAGCTCAGGCGGCGTCTGTTCCAGCGCATTCTTCACGGCAGAAACGATGTTGTTCAGCGGATCAGTCAGCGCTTCCAGAATTTCATTGCTGGAGATGGTGAAGGAGCGCGGAATGCCTTCCGACAGGTTGCGTCCCTTGACTTCCATTTCTTTCACCTCGGAACCCGGGAAAGCCGAACCGATGGCTTTCTTGATCGCTTCGGCAGTCTGTTCGCCGATCAGCATGCCATAGTTGCGACGAATGTAATTGACGATGGCTTCGTCGAATTTATCGCCGCCGACGCGAACGGAACCTTTGTACACCATACCGCCCAGCGAGATGATGCCGACTTCGGTGGTACCGCCACCGATATCGACCACCATCGAGCCGGTTGCATCAGACACCGGCAGGCCGGCGCCGATGGCAGCAGCCATCGGTTCTTCGATCAGGTACACCTGCGAAGCGCCTGCGCCCAGCGCGGATTCGCGGATCGCACGACGCTCAACCTGGGTGGAACCGCAGGGAACGCAGATGATGATACGCGGGGAAGGTTTGAAGAATTTGGTGTCGTGCACCATGCGGATGAATTGCTTGAGCATCTGTTCGGTAACGGTGAAGTCGGCGATCACGCCGTCTTTCATCGGGCGGATCGCCTCGATATTGCCCGGTACTTTACCGAGCATCTGCTTCGCTTCCTTACCGACAGCCTGAATGGTTTTCTTGCCATTCGGGCCGCCTTCCTGACGGATTGCCACGACCGAAGGCTCATCCAGTACGATGCCCTGACTGCGGACATAAATCAGCGTATTTGCTGTACCCAGATCAATGGCGAGATCATTTGAAAAATAACTGCGTAAAAAACCAAACATGTATTGTCCTGTATCTGTCTTATGAATGTGTACAGCGGCTCAACTGTCGGCCGACCGCTGTGTCACTGAATTTTTTCGCCCTGCCAGCACAGTGCCGAGCTTCGTCAGCAAATCCCTGCTGAAGGGATTTACTACCGGTTTTAGGGCATTAACCCGTCATTCTACCTTATAATCTTCTTAAATTTATTTGATACCGATACCTAAAAGTATCGTGCCGGTTATTTGGTATTTTCATATTCTTTTTGACACATTTTTGCGTTTATTGTTGCATTTACTTTTGCGTTTCCACGCACCCTCACTATGTCACTGACTCTCAACGATGTTAATCGCATTGCCAACCTGGCAAAGCTGAATATTTCCGCTGCCGAGGCCGATTCCACACTGGATAAGCTCAATGGCATTTTCGCACTGGCCGAACAACTGAAAGCGGTCGATACGACCGGCGTCGCGCCGCTCAGCCACCCTATCGCAGCACTGTTGCCGGAGCTGGCGTTGCGCCTGCGCGAAGACATCGTGACCGAAACCAATCAACGCGATGCCTACCAGCAGCCCGCTCCCGCCACTCAGGACGGCCTGTATCTGGTCCCCAAGGTCATCGAATAAGCCATCCGGAATTTGATTATGCATACCAAAACTCTCGCCCAATTATCTGCCATGCTGCAAAGCAAGCAGGTTTCTGCCACAGAACTCGCTCAGCACTTTCTCAACCGTATTCAGGGCAGTGATCTGAATGCCTTTCTGCATGTTGACCCTGCCCTCACGCTGAAACAGGCTGCGGCTGCCGATGCCAGCATCGCTGCAGGTACAGCGACTGCGCTGACCGGCATTCCGGTAGCGCACAAGGATATTTTCGTGACCCGGCACCTGCGCTCCACCGCCGGCTCGCACATGCTGGAAAATTATGTCAGTCCATTCGATGCCACCGTAGTCGACAAACTGGCGCAGGCTGGCATGGTCACGCTGGGCAAGCTCAATTGCGATGAATTCGCCATGGGTTCTTCCAATGAAAACTCGTATTTCGGCGCTGTGAAAAATCCGTGGGATAAAATTGCCGTGCCCGGCGGCTCATCGGGCGGCTCGGCAGCGGCGATTGCCGCCCGCCTGGCACCTGCCGTCACCGGCACCGATACCGGCGGCTCGATCCGGCAGCCTGCCTCTTTCTGCGGCGTGACCGGCATCAAGCCGACTTATGGCAGCGTCTCCCGTTACGGTATGATTGCCTTTGCCTCTTCGCTGGACCAGGGCGGACCGATGGCGCAAACAGCAGAAGACTGCGGCCTGCTGCTCAAGGCTATGGTCGGCTTTGACGAAAAAGATTCCACCTCGCTGGAGCGTCCGCCGGAAGATTTCAACCGCACTCTGAACCAGTCACTGCAAGGCTTGCGCATTGGCGTGCCGAAAGAATTTTTCGGTGACGGACTGGCAAAGGATGTGGAGCAGGCGGTACGTGCCGCGCTGGACCAATATGTGAAACTGGGGGCCACGCTGGTAGAGATTTCCCTGCCGAAAACCGAATTATCAATCCCCGTGTATTACGTGATCGCTCCTGCCGAAGCCTCTTCCAACCTGTCCCGCTTCGACGCCGTGCGCTACGGACACCGCGCAGCCAGCTATACCGATCTGAACGACATGTACCGCCAGTCCCGTACGGAAGGTTTCGGCGCGGAAGTGAAGCGTCGCATCCTGGTCGGTGCTTATGTTCTGTCGCACGGCTACTACGACGCTTACTATCTGCAAGCACAGAAAATCCGCCGCCTGATCGCGCAGGATTTTGCTGCCGCGTTCGAGAAGTGCGACGTCATCATGGGGCCGGTCGCACCGACAGTGGCCTGGGATCTCGGTGCGCAATCGGATGACCCCGTTGCCAACTATCTGGCCGACATCTTCACGCTGTCCACCAGCCTCGCCGGATTGCCGGGCATGTCGATTCCCTGCGGCTTTGGCCAGGGTGATAAAAATGCCAGGCGTCCGGTGGGTCTGCAACTGATCGGTAATTATTTCACTGAAGCCAGATTGCTCAATATCGCGCATCAGTATCAGCAGGTGACCGACTGGCACCAGCGCACGCCGGATACCATCTGAACCCGGGTCAGCGACAGTCAATCACAAAGGAATAACTATGCAATGGGAAGTCGTTATCGGTTTTGAGACGCATGTGCAGCTCAAAACACACTCCAAAATTTTCAGCGGTTCATCCACCCGGTTCGGCGCCGAACCAAACACCCAGGCCAGCCCGGTCGATCTGGCGCTGCCCGGCGTGCTGCCGGTGATGAACAAAGGCGCAGTTGAAAAAGCCATCCAGTTCGGTCTGGCAGTCGGTGCGCATATCGCACCGGAATCGATCTTTGCGCGTAAAAATTATTTTTATCCCGATCTGCCGAAAGGCTATCAGATCAGCCAGTTTGAAATCCCGGTGGTGCAAGGTGGCCATGTGCCCTGCATCGTCGAAAAAGACGGCCAGCCTGAACTGCGCCAGATCCAGCTGACCCGTGCCCATCTGGAAGAAGATGCCGGTAAATCGCTGCATGAAGACTACCAGGGCATGACCGGCATCGACCTGAACCGCGCCGGCACGCCGTTGCTGGAAATCGTCACCGAACCGGTCATGCGCAGCGCCACGGAGGCGGTCGCCTATGCCAAAGCGCTGCACTCGCTGGTGATGTGGCTCGATATCTGCGACGGCAATATGCAGGAAGGCTCTTTCCGCTGCGACGCTAACGTTTCCGTGCGCCCTGTCGGGCAGCAGGAATTCGGCACCCGCTGCGAAATCAAAAACCTGAACTCCTTCCGCTTCCTCGAAGAAGCGATTAACTACGAAGTCCGGCGTCAGATCGAGCTGATCGAAGACGGTGGCAAAGTCGTGCAGGAAACCCGCCTGTACGACCCGGACAAAAAAGTCACCCGCTCCATGCGCAGCAAGGAAGATTCGCAGGATTACCGCTACTTCCCCGACCCTGACTTGCCACCGCTGCGCATCTCGCCGGAATGGGTGGAACAGGTACGCCGCACGATGCCCGAACTGCCGGCTGCGATGCGCAGCCGTTTCGTCGAACAGTTCGGCTTGCCGGAATACGATGCGGCCGTGCTGACACAATCCAAAGGTATGGCGACTTATTATGAAGCGGTGGTCAGTGCCGCAGGTGCTGCGCTGGCGAAGCCTGCCGCCAACTTCATGATGGGCGATGTCGCCTCCACGCTGAACCGCGAAGCCATCGACATCAGCGCCATTCCGGTTACCGCGGCACAACTGGCGTTGCTGTTACAGCGGATTGCCGATGGCACCATTTCCAACAAGATCGCCAAAGAAGTGTTTGCCGGCATGTGGGAAGCGCCAGCCGCTGCCGACAATCTGGCCGACCAGGTCATTGAAGCCAAGGGGCTGAAACAGATTTCCGATGTGGGCGCGCTGGAAAAAATCATCGATGAAGTCATGGCTGCCAACCAGCAATCCGTAGAGGAATATCGCGCCGGCAAAGAAAAAGCATTCAACTCACTGGTCGGACAGGCGATGAAAGCCACCAGGGGCAAAGGCAATCCGGCCCAGGTGAATGAATTGCTGAAGAAAAAGCTGGCGGGCTAAACGGAATCTACTCATGTCTGCTGAAGCTCCTCCTGTATTCGGTCTGCCACCGGTAGTGGATACCGTTGGCGGCATTGATCAGCTCGGCAGGGACTGCAGAGTGTCACCGGGCGTGACCCTGCTGCGGCATGGCAGCCGCTCCGGTTGTCTGATCCGGCTTGGCGACGGTGTCAGCCTGTTTGACCACAACCGTCTGGTGGTCGGCGACGTCTCGATCAATACCGATGCCTGCATCGAGATTGGCGACCGCAGCATCGTCAATGTCGGCGGCTATTTATCCGGCGAGGGAGGGTTGCGCATCGGCAAGGAAGTGCTGATCGGACCGCATGTGCGCATCTTCAGCGCCGGTCATGCGATTCACGGCGGCGAGGCATCGATCTACCTCAATCCACTGACGTATGCTGGCGTAGACATCGGGGATGGCGCATGGATAGGCGGCGGCGCCACCATCCTGCCCGGCGTGACGATAGGACGTGGCGCGGTTGTCGGAGCGGGTAGTATCGTCACGGAAGACGTGCCGGATTTCGCCATTGCCGTCGGTAATCCGGCACGGCTGCTGCGCTACCGGCAGCATCATGCCCCGGCAGGCTGGCAGGAGTCCGCAGCTATGGCAGCGCCCACCTCGCTCTGGCAACACTTGAGCGCATGGTGGAAAGGACGTTAACCGTCAGAAACCATCAATAAAAAAAAGCGGCTGATGCCGCTTTTTTTATTGCCTGCTGCCATCGCCCGTTCCCGCAACCTGCACAGACTGAGAATGCTTGAACGCATCAGCCTGTTGCCGGAATTCCGGTCAGCACAATAAAAAAAGGCGGCTTGCGCCGCCTTTTTTATCAGCATTAACTAATCAGATTAGTTAGAGCCAGTTGCAGCACCAACGTTGGATGTGTAACCGTTCACACCACCGATGTTAGTGATAACGCCTTGTGGGTTAACCAGCAGAGGCTGAACAGCCAGAGCATTGGTTGGACCATTTACCTGCAGGCTAGACCAGCCAGCTGGCAGACCCAGCTTAGTTGTCACGTCAGAAGTAGAAACGATAACAGATGCATTAGGTTTCAGAGCTGGAGCAACAACTGCTGGTGTACCTTGAGCACCGGTATTCTGATCGTAAGCAACAGCAGAAATATCCGCTGCTACAATACCAGTGTTGATGATGCGCAGGTAAGTATTGTAGCCTGTGCCCAGAGCACCAGTTTGTGGTACGAAGCTAGGTACGAATACTTTAGAACCGTTAGAAGTCAGGTTGTATGCATTGCCACCGGAGGAAACGGATGCTACCGCACCAGCACCAGCTACGTTTGCAACAGTAGAAGCATTGCCAATTGTGTACTGAACTGGGAACTGGATCTGTTTAGCACCTGCTGTTGTGTAGCACAGGTAAGCTGGAACAGCAGGAGTGCCACTCATAGCAGCGATATTGGCAACTGGGATTGTGCTGAATACGACAGATTTCTTGTCAGTAGACACGGTTGTTGTCACGCCGGCGATTGCTGTCGCACATGCTGCATCGCTAGTCAGAGATGGCGTACCGGCAGAGAAATCACCAGCAGCAGACACAGTCACTGCACCAAAGTCAGCAACAGCAGGAGTACCGCCAGATGGTGTCTTCAGAGCGCCATTAACTGTCAGTGCAACGGAACCCAGGTTGATAATTGCTGTACCAGTTGTATTGGAAGTGGAAACGTTTTTGAACGTTGTCAGAGTACCGGTCGAAACGTCAACAACTTTTGTTTCTGCTGTAGCGAAAGCAGCAGAAGATGTCACTTTTTCAGACAGAGTAACAGCAGAGTTCAGGATAGTTGCAGATACAGGTGCCTCGATCCATGTGGAAACGCCAGCATAATCGCCAGGTGTCGATGTGTAACCGACAGCAGCAGTTACAGAACCGCCAGCAGCCAGTGCAACATTCAGGCCAGTCAGCGTAGTTGCCGGCGCAGCTGGAGCAGCTGGCTGGTTAATCGAAACTGTTGTACCAGCAGGCAGGCCAGATGATGGCGCAGTGACTGTGAAGTAGTAGCCTTTGCCGTCTGCATCAGCTGTCGCAGCACTAGCAATACTACCATTAGCATTAGTAGCAGAGTAGATGGTGCCATTACTGCTAGCAACAACGATGTTGGCAGCTGCAGGAACAGCAACCATCGTACCGGCGCTTGGGCGTACGTGGAATGTCACTGCAGTGTTCGATACCAGCAGAGAAGACGTTGCAAAAGTCAGGTTTGGCTGAGCAACAACTGCTGCAGCTGTAACATATTCAGCAGCCAAAGTCGAACCGATGTTTACAGCCAGTGTACCGGCGTTTGCAGCCAGCGCTGACAAACCCAGCGTAGCAGCAACAGCAACACGCATCATAGAATGTTTCATATTTTTATTTCCTTGTATACAAAAGTTAATTTGCAATTGCAATTGCGTCTTTCTTTAAAGACCGACGTAGCATATCAAAAAATATTGTTATGTCAAAGTAATTCATTATGACGGAACGATGACAAACAGGTTCTCAGAAAGAATTACCCCCTTTGGCGATGGCGTACTGCTGCCTTCAAAGCGGAATTTAACTCAGTTTCCAGATAAAAATCAATGTATACCTGTGTGCCCACATCAAACATGTCACAAATTATTATTTCACCCCTTTCTGTAAAGCGCGGATCTGCTCAATAATCTTTGAATCAGTCACAATATTCTCCGTTTTTTGTGCGGTTGCAGGCGTTTTTTCTGAAGTTACTTTTGTAGCAACATCAGATGCATTTTCCGATGCCTTTTCTTGCTGACCTGCCTCGTCAATAGCAGAAGAGTAATCCTTCTGCTTTTCACCGGCTTGTGTCTCTTTTTTGCTACTTTCCTTGCTGACCGGTGTTTTTTTAGCTGGTAATACTAGCTGATTCACCGGAGCCGCCGCAGCCCAGCTGCCTAACTGATTCCGGAAAGCCTGGGTGATTGACTGAGCGGTCTGATCGTCATCCACTATATAAGGGGTGATCAGGACGATCAGCTCGGTCTTGTCATTGGTATCGGTCTGGGAGCGGAATAAGGAACCGAGGATGGGGATGTCTTTTGCCAGCGGCACGCCGGTGTTATTGCGCTGATTGTTGCCGGAAATCAACCCTGCCAGCATGACGGTGGCACCATCCTGAATCGAGAGCTTGGTTTCAATCTTGCGGTTGCTGAAAGTGGGGGAGCTGCTGACGCCGGTATCGGTCACGCCGGCAGAGCTGACCTCCTGCGAAACATCGACATCAATTCTGCCGCCGGCATGAATCACGGGCTTTACCTTCAGGATGATGCCGGTGTCCTTGTACTGGATGGTCTGGGTGACTCCGGCGACGCCCGGCGTAATCGATGCGGTGGTCTGCTGGCTGGTCAGGATCGGCACCTGTTGTCCGACGGAGATCGTGGCGCTTTCGCCATTGCGTGCCATGATGCGTGGGCTGGACAGGATCTGGGCGCGCTTGTTGCCAGCCAGCGCGTTGATGGCGGCCTTGATATTGCCATTGACGAGGCTGAAGGTCATACCGCCAGACTTCAGGCCGAGGTTGCCGAGCGTGCCGCCGACGACGTTAGAAGTGGTGCTGCCATTGTTCAGCGCCCATTCGACGCCGAGGTTCATGCTGTCGGTCAGCGCGACTTCTGCGACCGTCATTTCGATCAGCGCCGAGCGCGCAGGTTTGTCGAGCTCGCGCAGCAATCCTATCCATTGCGAATACTGGTCTGCGGTACCCTGAATGATCAGGGTGTTGGTGGCCTTGTGCACCACCACCCGGGCATTTTTTGCCGCACTCGCCGGCGTATTGCCAACGGTCGCCGTTGCGGGTGCGCCAGCGCCGATCAGGTCGCTGACGGTTTTGGCGAGGTCTTCGGCATCGAGATTCAGCACGGCGTAGGTGAAGTAGCCATTATTCCCCCGTGCCTTGGTCGGTTGGTCGAGGTCGTTCACCCATTCCGTCACGTGCTTCAGGATGGCGTCGTCTCCGGCAAAAACGATCAGGCTGTTATTGGCTGAAATCGGCAGCAACATGATCGGCATACTGGTCGCGCCCGGCCCCATGCCAACCTGTGAGGTATAACCTTCGGCGGCAAGAATTTCGGTGAGTTTTTTCGCCAGATCGTCAACTGTCCAGTACACCGGATTAATGCGCTGGCTGGTGCGGCCGCGCATGGTCGGCTGATCCAGTATACGCACCACTTCCAGCGCCGCACGAACGTCTTCTGTTTCGCCAGAGATCATCAGGGCATTGTATTGCGCGCTTTCGGTCAGTTGCAGGCGGTTGGCAAACATCTGGGATAGCCACTGCCGCATTTCCACCGATCGCAAAGCATTCATTTCCACATACTGATAGATAGGGCGTAATGCGATCGGTACCTCGGGCAAGGCGCGACCACGACGGATTTCGGGTGAATAACCCAGCTGGGCATTGTCGGGCACGATGCGGTAAAAGCCGCCGACATCATTCACTGTCACGCCATAGCTTTTCAGCAGCATCTGTGCTGCACGCAATACTTCGGAAGGCGTCTGCGGTCTGGAAGTGCGCAGGGTCACGAGGTCTTTGCGCTCCAGCACACGCGGATCAACGCTGAAATTGGCTTTCAGTACCACGCCGTACACGGTGTTAATAAATGCAGGCAGGGCGATCTGGTCAAACACCAGCGAAATATCGGCTTTTTCATTGGCGGGCAATTCCTGCGGCTTGCTGGCGCTGGCCGCGGCCGCGGCTGGCGGACGCGGCGTTTTTCTGACCGTCACGCGGGGTTCGTCGCTGGTTGCGGTCTCATTGGCGGCACTGCCGGTGCTACCTGCGGCAGCGTCATCGCTGGCGGTGGTCAGCTGCAGGGTGGTTGGCAAGGGGCCCGGTTTGTTCAGATTCAGCAACGGATCATATTGCGCGCAGCCGGACAGCAGCAAAGCGATCATCAGCGGCAACGTCTGCAGGGCAAAAGGTGGCTTGCGGGCATTCAGTGTGTGCATGGGAGAATGGATGTTTCCTGAGTTTTTTTGCATAGCATTCATATTAGTTACGCCCGACTGCGAGCATGGCCTTTTTGCCGTTGACAGAAATAACGACCCAGTTTTGTTCTATCCGCATCACCGGAAAACCGCCGGGCAATTTATCGCCTGCGCTGAGTGTCTGCAAGTTGGCGGGATTATCTTTGAAACTGATCACCAACTGATTGCTGCCGCCTGTCTTCACTACCGCCACGATACGCCAGTCCGGCGGCGTCAGCGGTTTATCTTCGGCCAGCCGGAGTTCAGCGGCTGGTTCCTTCCATAAGGTCCGGCTACTGAGCTGCTCCACTTTCATTTTGGGATCGGCCTTATAGACTGTCGGAATTTCCCATTGAGAAGCACCGCTGGGTGCGAGCTTTACGACGGGCAAAGGCGGCATGGCAATTGCCATGATGCCGATTCCGGATATTGCCAGCAGGCTGGTGACCATGGCGGTGAAACGAATCCGGAGCCACATCAGGATTGTCCTTTCGCAGGTGATGCTTCATTGGCGCTATTTGTGGCGCTATTTGTGGCGCTGTCTGCGGCACCGGCTGCGCCCTGCCCGCCGGACTGCCCGGACAAACGGGTTAATGCTTTCAGATTCATTTCAGCCCGCCCTGTGGTGCCGACCCAGTTATAGGTCAGGCTGTCGACGACCATCGTTTGCTTGTTGGTGTCGATGATCTGCAACAGACTATACAACGTACGCGGCAATGCCTCGAAGCGCAGCTTGGCACGCATGACGCTGACGCCCGGGACCGTCGCAGCTTCGTCCTCTCTGGTCTTTGCACCGTCGTCTGCCAGTGCTTCGGACAGCGCGACGGTTGCATTGACGGCTTTTTCCTGCAACAGCAGATTTTGCAGGTAATCGTTCCACTTGGACTGGATCAGACCGTGATTGCTGTCGGTCCAGTCTTTGGTACGCAATTCATCGAGCGCCTTACCAGCTTCCTTGCTGCGTACCAGCCATGATGTATCGGTTGCCTGCTGCCGTGCCTGCGCCAGCTGGACGCTGAGACGACGGTATTCTTTCTGTTTTTTGACGACCCGTTCCGATTGATCCAGGGTCAGGTAAGTGCCCAGCGTTGCCACAATCAATGCCAGGCCGATACGCAGCCGGATGTTGTTGCTGAGTTGTGCACGGAGACTGTCAGCCATTTTATTCTTTTCCTCCTGCAGGATTGTCTGTCGTCATGCTCACGCCTTTGCGCGGCAGCACCGTCATGCGGAATGACAGCGCTTTGGTGTCGCGTGCCAACAGGTTCTGCACTTGTGCAAAATAACCGCTGGCGATGAGGTTTTTGGTAATGTCGGCGCGGGATGGCGTTTCCAGCCCACCGGCAATCACGATGCGGAGTTTATTTTCCTGAAATTCCCATTCGCGGATGGTGGAGTCAGACGGCAGGGCTTCTGCGACTGCGGTCATCAGGTCAAGCTGACCCGGATAAGGGTCGAGACGCTGGCGCGCCGCAATTTCATCCACAGCACGCAATGCGGTTTCTCTGGCCTGTACCAGATTGTTGGCCTGTCCGGTCAGCTGTGCCATGTCGGTGCGGATCTGATTCAGCCCACGGTTGAGTTGCTGCTCGCGCAGGCTGTACCAGCCATAAGGCAGCACCAGACACAAAAACAGCAGGGCATAAAACCACTGTTCCAGACGGTGGTGAGATTGCGACAATCCGGCGCTGGTGATGACGGGCAGCCACGGCTGGATGCGGATGGCGGGTTGCTGCGCTGTCGGTAATTGCGCTGAAACAGGAAGCGGGCTGCCGGCTTCACGGCAAAATCCGATGTAATCCTGCAGCTCCGGTGTTTGCGGCCACCAGCGGCTGCCGTGCAATTCGCCCTGTTTCCAGTATTGGGCTTCGACGCCATCCGGACAGGTGACCAGACGCATGCCATCGGTATGCGGCGCTTGCAGCACGGTCTCCGGAATTGCCTCGGCGTTTTGCCACGTTGCGGGCAATTCGGCACGCCGCGCACTCAGCCAGGCGGCATCCCAGCACCAGACCAGCGCAGCATCAGATTCCAGCACAATCGCAAATTCCGGTTGTGCAAACGGTGACCATTGCCGCAACTGCAATTGCAGCGCCTGCAGCCTGCGTTTGGCCGGAATATTTTTCAGGTCAAAGCGGGAAAAACGGCAAAATCCGCGGGCGATCACCAGTTGCGCTGGCAGCAGCGCGGTACCGGGCTTACTGAGAGGCGCCCTGGAGGATAAAAGGAGCCGTCGCGGCGCTGGCAGGCGTTGCCGTAAGGTCGAAAGGAATTGACGGAATGGCGTCATTATTTTTTTGTATTATTCGTTGAGGAATACGGTAGTAGTAGTCGATACGCCAGGGTGCCTCGGGAGCGATCGGAGTAAGCGCCACATTATATCTGATAGATGTCTGCTGACTGTCTGCGCCCAGACTGACCCGGATCGTATCTGCCGGGAAGGCAATCACTTTAAAATACAGCTGTTGCACGTCAATGCCAAGCAGATTTGCCAGTTGCCCTTCATTCAGAATCGGTTCGATATCCCGGTATTGCAAAATTCTGGGTACCGCTTCTGCGGTAATCCCCGGCAAAGTCATCAGAACCGCCGGTATGGCGGTATTCGGATTCACGGCTATGACTCTGGCAGTGGTCACCCAGTCGGTGATCGGTTCGCTGCCCGACCAGAGGCTGTCCTGCTCTTTCCAGCCATAAACCTGACGCAGCTGATCCGGCGTCACCAGCAATTGCCCGGTCGGGGCAGGCAGACCGTGAGTCTTGTAGTCCTCTTTCTGGACGCCATTCAGACGGTGCATATTCGGCGTCGGGTCCATGTAATCCATCAGGGTATCAAATAACCGGTCGTGCTCGGCTTCCGGCACTCCTTTACGGTTCAGCAGGACCCCCAGCGTATCCCGGCTGGCGCCATTGATGGCATACAAACCGCGAGTATCCTGAAACCGGGCAATGCAATCGCCCTCCATGCGGTAAGGCTGGTTATTGAGCTTGATATGCGTCGCCGGATCCCCCAGGCCATACATGCTGAATCCCTGGGTCGCCAGCAGGTAGGCGATTTCTGCCTTGCTGTCGCTGCAGGCAATCTGGGTCTGGATGTGGGCGTCGTATTGCTTGGCCAGTTCGATCGAGGCGGCAATCCGCTGGGCGAAATAGGTAGCGGCAATCGTAATGCCGGCCAGTATCCACAGCGTTGCCACCAGAATGAATCCGCGCGACTTCACCGCATCACCTCGTTAAATTTTTTCCGGATATCCGGCAAGGGATTGACGGGTCCAGCCGGTTTGAACGCCAGCACCCACGGCTGACCATCACGCTCAGTCTCGATGCGGATGCTTTCCGGTATCTGGCGGCTGCGGTCAAATTCCGGCGGCCAGCTTTCATGCTCCTGCTGTTTGGTATCGAGATAGATAAACCGGCCGCGCCGTCCTTCCCAACTCAGCAAACGCAGGGGCTTATCCTGATACTGTGTATCGCTGTATTCCAGCACCATGCGTTTTTCAGCGACATCAAACCGCAGGCGCAATTGAAATGCGGTCGGTACGCCAAACTGGCCGGTAAAGACGGAGGTGCTGATAGCGCTGATCTGCAATGGCCGACCTTTGAATTGCTGCTTGCCGTCTTCATCGTCCGGCTGCACGCCTTCCAGCAGCTGAGTCAGCCACGACTGCGCCATCGCCTGATTGCTGTTGCGGTCGAGTTCGGTGCCGAAACGCTGGTGCAGGCTCATGGTGTGTTGCAATGCCTGCAGCAGGATCATGACGATCATACCGGACATGGCAATCACGACCAGCATTTCCAGAATTGTGAATCCGGCGGCGGGTTTATCAGAAGATGCCATTGAGCGCACGCACTTTCTTAAAACCTGCCAGTTTCAGATGCAGGGTGAACCAGGCCGGATCTTCCACCGTGCGCCCAGTCACATCCACCTCATACAAACCGACCTGATACAGGCCGATGCCGGACGGATAGGCACGATTATCCGCCACCGGCCCGGACACTCTGGATTTCCACTCGATACGGTAAGCGCCGAATTCTGCCTTGCCGTCCGGATTTTGCATGGGATTGACCGCCTGCATATAGCTGACTACATTGGCGATCGCATCATTACGCGCATTGATGGTCTGCACTTTCCCCAGTGAAATGATGCTGGTGTTGATCCAGGCAAACAGGGTCATGCCGATGGTGCCGATGAGCGCAAATGCAACGATCGCTTCGAGCAGGGTAAAGCCGCGCTGACGACGGCAGATATCCGGGTATTTATTGCGCATCACTGACCCCGCATCGTGGCGCAGACAGACGTATCACTTCCGGCGGATGTTCAGGAATCCGGAGCTCCAGCACGCCGCCATCACAATAGCCATTAAACTGGTAATGCAGCGGCACCGGTATGCGCACCGACCATCCCACAGGCAAATCGAGCGCAGGCTTGCCGTCTTTCAGCACATCGGCCAGATTATCCGTTTTCAGCACAGAATCCTGTGCCAGCAGGTAATGGCGGTAACTGAGCGCATTAATCTGCGCCAGCACTCCGGACCGTTCGCTGCGATAGCGCACGCTGTCAATCAGCTTGCCCAGCGCCGGCATCGCCAGCGACCCCAACAGGCCTAACATCGCCAGGACAATCAATAACTCCAGCAAGGTGAAACCGTATTGCCCGGAATGCTTTTTTTTATGGCTGCTTGTTGGCATGATCGCCAGCAGGAACGATACCGATGGCACCCTCGCCATTCTGATTACCGTCCGGGCCCAGTGAGTACAGGGCAAACGGCTTGCCTGCCGGTCCCGGCACGGCATACACGTAAGGCGCACCCCACGGATCGGTCGGCAGCTCCTCATCCAGATACGGGCCTTTCCATTTGTTTTTGATTTTTTCATCGGCAGGCGGCGTATTCAGGATTGCCAGACCTTCTGACTGCGTGGGAAAACGGCCAATGTCGAGCCGCATGGTTTCGAGCGCACCCTTGAGCATCTTGACCTGGGTTTGCGCAGTCTGGACTTTGGATGAGTCGAGCTTGCCAAACAGCTTGGGGCCGACCAGACTTGCCAGCAAGCCGATAATCACCAGCGTGACCAGCATTTCGATCAGCGTAAAGCCGGCCTGGCGGAGTAATTGACGTGTGTTTTTCATTTCGGTTCCGGATTTCTGAAAGTACGTGATTCCATGATTTAATTCATTGCACCTAGACTGCGATATCGCTCAGGCTGGTGATCGCCATCATGATAGCAGCCATGATCAGACCGATGACGGAACCAATCAGCAAAATCGTGATGGGTTCGAGCATGATCAAAAATTTTTTCATCCTCTCCTGCCCGGCATTGGTATGCAGCACGGACAAGGTTTTCAGGGTAGTGGACAATTCGCCGGTGCGCTCCCCTACTCTGACCAGATTCAGGCCCATCGGGTTCAGTGTGCGGTGCACACCCAGCGACTCGGCCAGCGAAGTACCGCCTTTAAGATCGCGCACTGCCAGCGCCAGCTGCTGTTTCAACAGGCTGATCTGCACTCCCCCCTGCGCCAGTTCCATCGCCTTCACGATGGGCACGCGGTTTTCCAGCAGGGTGGACAACATGCCGGCCCAGCGGCCGATTTCCGTTTCGATCAGCCATGCGCCGATCAGGGGCATGTGCGCCAGCGCATCCCAGAATTTCTGCCTGACCTGAGGGCGAGAAAATATCCCTGCCAGGAAAAATACCGCCAATCCGGCTCCGACGCCCAGAATCAGCAAATGCTCTTTCACAAACATGCCGGTCTGCAGCACCCAGACGGAGATATCGGGTAACTTGCCTTTGTTGTTTTTGAGCAGTCCGGCAAATTTGGGCACCACGACGATAAAAATCAGCAGAGTCGCGAGTACCCCGGAAACCGCCAGCACCGCCGGATAGGTCAGCGCATTGCGCATATCCTGACGGACTTTCTCTTCATACTCCATCTGATTCGCCGCATGATGCAGGGAATGGGCGAGTTTGCCGGTCATTTCACCAGCGGCAACCAGTTGCATCAGATAATCAGGAAAATCAATGCCGCAGGTTGCCAGGGCATCCGTGAGTTTGCCGCCGCCACGCAGAGTCTGGGCAATCTGTTGTGCAGCCTGGCCGACGGGCGTGGCGCCAGAGGCCTCGCTCATGGACTGGATGGCTTCCACCAACGATACTCCTGCTGCCAGCAAGGTTGCCAGTTCCCGCACCATCAGCATTTTGTCCTGCGCGCTGACGATCCGTCTGCTGGCCGGCTGACTGGCTGCCTGCAAGCTGATCGGACGCAGTGAGACAGGCGTCAGTCCCTGCTGCCGCAGCAGGCGTATGGCATCTGCCTCATTGCCCGCTTCGATCTGGCCTTTCACCATGCGCCCGTCTGCGGTGCTGGCTTCGTATTGATATGCCATCAGCCTGCCACCTGATTACTTAAACCGGTGACCCGCATGACTTCATCGATCGTTGTCATGCCATTTCTCGCCTTGATCAATCCGTCTTCCCGCAAATTGCGATAACCATCGCGCCTTGCCAGCTGATTCAACTCATGCGCGGGCATGCGTTGCACAATCGCCGCCTGCAATGCAGTTGTGACTTCAACAAATTCATAAATACCGACCCGGCCACGATAGCCGGTCTGCTGGCATTGCGGGCAACCGGCAGCGTGATGCCATTGCGCCGGGGACGCCAGCAATGCCGGGAAACGCTGCTGCAAATCCTGCATCTGGCTGCTGAATTCGGCCGGCGCCGACTGCAGCATTTCGTCTTCCGTGACTGGTCTGGCACAGTGCTGGCACAGGCGGCGCACCAGTCGCTGCGCCTGCACCGCACGCAGGGAGGAAGCCACCAGAAAAGGTTCCAGCCCCATGTCGATCAGACGGTTGAACGCGCCCAGCGCATCATTGGTATGCAGGGTGGAAAACACCATGTGCCCGGTGAGCGCCGACTGCACCGCGATTTCTGCAGTTTCCAGGTCACGGATTTCACCGATCATGATGATATCGGGGTCATGCCGCAGGATCGCCCTGAGCGCACGGGCAAAGGTGTACTCGATTTCTGCGTGCGTCTGGATCTGGGTGATGCCGTCCATCTTGTATTCCACCGGATCTTCGACCGTGATGATTTTCTTTTCACGATCGTTCGCTTCGGCCAGCGCAGCATATAAGCTGGTGCTTTTTCCGGAACCGGTCGGCCCGGTCACCAGCACGATGCCGTGCGGCTCCTTGATCCATTGCCGGAATTTTTCCAGATGATCGGCTTCCATACCCAGTTTTTTGAGGCTGAAATCCTTGCGCTCCTTAGGTAGCAAACGCAACACGATTGATTCGCCATGCACACCAGGAATCACCGATACCCGGATGTCGATGTCGATGCCGCTGGCACGAATGCTGATGCGGCCATCCTGCGGCAGGCGACGTTCGGCAATATCCAGCCCCGAAATCAGCTTGATGCGCGACACCACGGCGTCGAAGCGGTCTCTGCCGAAACGCATCTTGGTGGTCAGGATGCCATCCACCCGGAAACGGATTTCAAACCCATGCTCTTCCGGTTCGATGTGAATATCCGATGCCCCCAGATCAATCGCCTGTGCCCAGGTGTTATTGACCAGCTCGATGACCGGCGCTTCTTCGGCCAGCTCGCGCAAATGCGCGACTTCATCGGAAAAGGCGCTGGCCAGATTATCGGCACGCAGCAGGTTGAACATCCGCTCCACGTCGCGGGAACGGATGAAATGCCATTGCAGCCGGTGCTGCGTAAAACTGCTGCTCAGGGTTTCATTCACAAAACTGTTGAGCGGATTGGCGGAAGCACATTCGATAGCACCTTCCGCCCCTTCCCAGATCACGACACCCTGCTCGGCCAGCCAGCCCGTGCTGATCCCGCCGAGCTGCGCAGCCTGCTCGATCACTGCCGCTGAAGTGGGCAGCAAAGCTTCATCCAGCACCGGTATTTCCAGCTGCCCGGCCAACACCGGCAGCAGATTGTCTTCGGAAATAGCACCGATACGGATCAGTATCTGCCCCAGCCGCGCACCAAGCTGGGGTTGCAACTGCAGCGCCCGCTCTACGTCAACGCCGGAAACCAGTTGCTTCTGAATTAATAACTCACCGATCGGTGTCAGATTCATGGACATGCGGTTCTCTATACGGTGACGCGGAAAGTTTCAACAGCGGTTTTGCCAAGATTATCCAGCCATTCTACTTTGACGATATCGTTTTTCAACAAATGCCTGGCACGGCACACCAGCTTGGGATGTGCCGCCATGGCCGGATTGAACTGTGCTGTCAGCAACACGCGGTCATTGCTGGTAATGCTGAGTTCCTGAATGAAATTGCGGTAACTGACTTTACCGGATTTGGCCTGCAAGGCACTGTCATCGCGGAAGGGATTATCTATCAGCAAAGTCATTTCCACGAAATCATTCTGACGTTTGCATGTTAATGCGATCATAGTTATTCGGATAAAAGTTTGTTATCAAACGGAACCGCAATTTTGACTTCTTTTTGCGCCGTGTAAAGCTTGCCTCCAGCCCGCACGATCAGTTGCACCGTGGTCGTTCCTTTCAGGCGGATCTGCGTCTGAATCTCGGCTTCGGTACCGACCGGTATGGTGAACTGCGCAATGGCCGGCGGCACCGCCGTTGCCGCCATCAGCAACATCATTTCTGTTCCAGGCAGCTCGCTGCGGATACGAACCGGAATCCGCTCCGGATCCAGGCTGACTTCCGGCATCTCAATCAGCAACCGGTTACTCGGCTCCGGCGCTTCTTTCTCGGTCAGGTTTCTGAGCGCTTCAGGCACGGTATTGGCTTCAAACAGCTTACGGCTCAAGGCCGCCAATACCGTCTGTGGCAACATGGCCGCCGCGATCATGGTCAGTCCGGACACCAGGGATAAGCGTCGCAACTTATTCAACATACAAACCTGTCTTTCAATAAATATAATTTAAAACATTTCTGTGAGTCATCCGCCATCCGACCACAGGCAGGGACAAAACCCTGGTAGTCGCGCCGGGTTATTTGGGCGCAGGTGACCGTTTTCTGTTGAGCTGGCGAAATATCGGGATTTTACCTGTTATTGAGCTGGCAATAAGGGAAAATCCCAGAAATCATCTTGATGAGTTTTGATCACGTTTTGTGTAAATTCCTGCATTTATGCAACAATTTGTTTTACTGGTCAATCGCACAGCCCTATATAGTAGAATGCGGGCTGCGATTATAAAATCAAATAATTATCGCTGCTCCGATCAATTACTTCTCTACAACAAGCCTCGTGCCCCCCTGCCCCAGCAATGCGTATATTTAAATCTCTCCTGTGCTTTTTGCGGGCGCCATGGGTCAGTTTGTGGATCAACCGGGAATTGCTGTATCAGCTTTGCAAACGCGATATCAGTGCCAAATATAAGGCCTCAGCACTGGGCCTGGCCTGGTCTGTGCTGCTGCCACTGACCATGCTGGCAATTTACGCTTTCGTTTTTGGCGAAATATTCAAATCACGCTGGGGCAATGCACCGCCGCCACAGACCTGGTCGGAAAGACTGAGTTTTGCCCTGATTCTGTATGCCGGTCTGATGACGTTTAACTGGTTTGCAGAATGTCTTTCCAAAGCACCGGTCACGATTCTGCAACATGTGAATTTCGTCAAGCGCGTGATTTTCCCCCTGGATATTCTCCCGGTCATTCCGGTCGTCATCGGTGGATTTCATTTCCTCATCAGCGGTCTGGTGCTGGCGGGCTTCACTTTGGCGTCGCCCGTAGCCGTTACATGGCACTGGCTGCTGACTCCGTTATTACTGCTGCCGTTTGTTTTTTGCCTCACAGGCATGAGCTGGCTGCTCAGCGCGATTGGCGTGTATTTCCGCGATATGGAGCAGATGATGCCGGCACTGACCAGTGCGCTGATGTTCCTGAGTCCGGTGTTTTATTCAGTACAGGTGCTACCGGAATTTATCCGTCCCTGGCTGATGGCTAATCCAATGACGCTGATGATTGAAACTTTGCGCGATCTGCTGTTCTGGCAGCAGCTACCTGCATTCACCGTGCTTCTCGCACTGTATGGCTTTGCACTGCTGCTGTTTTATCTGGGTTATTCGTGCTTCACCGTCTTGCGCCGGGGGTTCAGTGATGTCCTCTGATGTCATGATTTCCGCTCAAGGTATTGGCAAGGCCTATGCCTTGAACGCCAGCCCCTTGCGTCAGATGCTGGCGCAATTCCGGCCAGCCCGGAGAACAGATGATTTCTGGGCGCTCAGGCCATTAGACCTGACCGTGCGGCGGGGTGAAGTGATCGGCGTGATCGGGCAGAATGGTTCGGGAAAATCAACTTTGTTGCAGCTTTTATGCAATACGCTGAACCCCAGTTGCGGTAAGGTACAGGTCAATGGCCGGCTGGCGGCATTGCTCGAACTTGGGGCCGGATTCAACCTGGATTTTACCGGCTGGGAAAATATCCGTTTAAGTGCCGCCCTGTATGGCCTGAGTCACGCAGAAACCGAACAAAAAATCGGGGCGATCGCGGCTTTTGCGGATATCGGGGATTTTATAGACAAACCAGTCAAGACTTATTCCAGCGGCATGTTTGTACGGCTGGCGTTTGCCGTGATTGCCAATATTGATGCGGATATTCTGGTGATTGACGAAGCACTGGCTGTCGGTGATGTCTTTTTTACCCAGAAATGCATGCGTTTTCTGCAGTCTTTTGCGGAAAAAGGCACCATCCTGTTTGTCAGCCATGACAGCGCCAGCGTCGTCAGCCTGTGCAACCGCGCGATTTTGCTGGAGCACGGAATGCTGCTGGCCGATGGCGACCCAAAAACCATCACCGAATATTACTTGCAAAAACAATATTTCCATCAGCAACCGCAAACGGAGCAGGCACCGGTAAAAACTGGCGATTCTGCGGTAAATCAGGGAGAATTCGGGCTGAAGGGATTATCCGTGCAGACAGTCAGCGTTCTGGACAGCGCAGGGGAACCGGTATTTCAGCTGCACGGCGCGACGTCTTTATGCCTGAACATACAGATTATGGCGCATCAGGACACAGCACATCCGCTGGTCGGTTTCTCTCTGAAAGACAGACTGGGGCAGGTCATGTTTGGCGGCAACTCCGCCGATGCACAAGGCCATTTACCTGCCCTCCAGGCAGGGCAATCATTGCAGGTGGAATTTGATCTCACCGTCCCCGGTCTGACGCTCGGCGATTACATGATCAGCGTTGCAGTCGGGGAAGGGAATGCCAGAAATCATCTGATGCATCACTGGATCCATGATGCCTACGCCCTGCATTCAACGCTGACAGTTCAGAGTGGCATGCTGGAAATTCCTGTCGACAGAATGCGTCATCATTTGTTGTCCACATTATGAATACATCAAAAAGTAATACGGCGATTCCGGTTGCTGAACGCTATCAGTACGACATTGATCTTTCTGCCAACACGGCTGCGACACAGGTTATCCGGTTGACCGGTGAGCGGAAATCGGTACTGGAACTCGGCCCCGGGCCAGGCACGATCCTGCGTTATCTGGCGCAGCATCAGCAATGCACCGTCAGTGCAGTAGAGCTGGATGAGGCCTGTGCCGATGCATTACGGGATGTTTGCCAGACCGTGGTGCAGGGTGATCTCAATCAGTCAGACTGGCTGCAGGCATTTGCCGGACAGCGCTTCGATGTCATCATTGCCGCCGATGTGCTGGAGCATCTGCAAAATCCGTGGCAATGTCTGCGGGATATGCGCAGCCTGCTGACACCGGATGGTTATGCAGTAATTTCTATCCCGAATGTTGGCCATAATTCGGTGCTGGCATCGCTGATGACAGGGCGTTTTCCTTACCAGTCCCGAGGATTGCTGGATCAAACACATTTGCGTTTTTTTACCCGCCATGATTTTGAGCAGGTATTGTTTGAATGCGGCTTGTTGCCCAGTCACTGGTTTGCCATTCAGAAACCCGCTGCCGAAGCAGAACTGGGGCATCACTGGACGACCCTGAATCCGATGCAGCAGCAAATGCTCAATGCCAACCCTTACGGTAACGACTATCAGTATGTCGTGCGGGCCTATGTCAGCAACGAAGCGGGCCATGTCGCCAAAACGCAAGTGCTGATGGACGATACACATGCCATCAATGTCCGGCAGCAGCAGGAAAATGAACGCCTGTCGGTGTTACTCGAAAATCGTCAGCAATCTTTGGAAAATTCGCATCAGAAAATTGCTGAACTGGTTCGGCAATTTGAATTACAAGATCGCCATTACCTGCAACTGATCAGTGAAAAAGACCAGTCTTATGCGGCACTGACGCAGGAGTTTCATGTAGCGATTGAGCAGCAACATGCCTTATCCAGCCAGATCGGGCATGAAAAAAATCAACAACTGATCCTGGAACAGGAAATTGAGAAAACTGGTCATGTGGTGATGGATCTTCAGCAGCAACTACGGCAGGCCGATGCCAGGATTGAAGAACTCTGGAATTCAACCTCCTGGAAAATCACCAAACCGATCCGCGCCCTGAGGCGATTGTTTGGCGGTGTCTCCATCCGCACACAGCTACGCAATGCTTACCGCGTGATGCCTGCACCGGTCCAGTCTGTGCTGAATCACAGCGGGATTACGGCAACACTCAGAAATAATCTGCCTGCAGCTGAGTCCGGCCAGAGCTGGGTCTGTGCCGTCGGCACGGCTGCCGGCACCAACCCGTTTGACGGACTGCTCAGTAGCAGCGCACCGGATGGAATAGAAGATGTATTTTTCTGGGGCGTGATTGACTGGCATTTCCGCTTCCAGCGTCCGCAACAACTGGCGATCGGCTTTCATCAGCGCCATCACCGGGTTTTCTACATCAGTTCCGAACTCGTTAACCGGGCTGAACCTGGCTACCAGGTTGAACCGATTCCAGACATGCACAATGTGTTTCAGATTCGCCTGTACGCAAATTCAGCGCCGCCGATCTATCACCATAGTGCGGACAGTAACCTGTTGCGTCAGTTGCAGACTGGCTTTGCGATGCTGTTACAGGACGCAGAAATCAAAGATCTGATTTCCATCGTTCAGCACCCGTTCTGGCTGCCGATGGCGCACAGTGCACCGTCCAGCCGTCTGGTGTACGACTGCATGGATCATCACGAAGGATTTGGAAATTGTCCACCGGACGTGATTGCCGGTGAGCGTGCACTGATGGCAGAAGCAGATACTCTGATCGTCACGTCGGACTGGCTGTACAACATTGCCAAAGATAAGAATCCGAATACCTTTATCGTCAGGAATGCCTGCGAATTCAGGCATTTCAGCCAGCGTCCGGCAGATGTGTATCACGATCCGAGGCAAAGAAAAATCCTCGGCTATTTCGGCGCCATTTCAGACTGGTTTGACTGCGGCATCGTCGCCAAGCTGGCAGAACACTTTCCGGAATGCCTGATTCTGCTGGTCGGGGCGGATACCTGCGGTGCTGCCAAGAAACTGGCAAAATACGGCAACGTCAAACTGACAGGTGAAGTGGCGTATCAGCAGTTGCCGCACTATCTGTATGCATTTGATGTCTGCATCCTGCCATTCCAGATTATTGATCTGACACTGGCAACGAACCCGGTCAAGGTGTATGAATACATGTGTTCCGGCAAGCCGGTGGTCAGCGTACAGCTGCCGGAACTGGCCAGCATGAAACAAATGGTTTATCTGGCCGACGACAGCAGTCAGTTTATCGCGCATTGCGAACTGGCTTTGCAGGAAGCGCCTGATGCACCGCAACGTCAGCAACGCATCACTTACGCCAGTGAACAGACCTGGGTGCACCGTGCGGAAGAGCTGGAAAGCGCGCTGGAGCAAAGTCGCTCACCGCTGGTCAGCATCGTCGTGGTTACCTATAACAACCTGAACCTGACCCAGCTGTGTCTCGCCAGTATTGAAGCAGAAACGACACACATCCGGTATGAAATCATTGTCGTTGACAATGCCTCCAGTGACGGCACCCAGGATTACCTGCAACAATTCGCGGCAGGCAAAGCGCATGTGTCGCTGATACTGAATGATGACAATACCGGTTTTTCCAAAGCAAACAATCAGGGTCTGGCAAAGGCAAAAGGTGACTATCTGGTCGTCCTGAATAATGACACGGTCGTCACGCGTGGCTGGGCCAGCAGCCTGATTCGTCATTGCCGGAAAAATCCGGAGATTGGCCTGATCGGGCCAGTCACCAATAATATCGGCAATGAGGCAAAAATCGATATTACGTATGATTCTCTGGACGAGATGCCAACCAAAGCGCGGGAATATACGTTAACCCACCTGGGACAGTCGTTTGATATCCGTACCCTGGCATTTTTCTGCGTCATGATTACCCGTACAACCTACGATCAGATCGGCGGACTGGATGAGGCGTTCGGCCTAGGATTCTTTGAGGATGATGATTATTGCCGCCGTGCGGAAGCAGCGAAATTCCGCGTTGTCTGCGCTGACGATGTCTTTGTGCATCACAATCTTTCCGCTTCTTTCAACAAGCTGGGGCAAGAGCGTAAACAGGAATTGTTCCTGAAAAACAAAGCAATTTATGAAGCAAAATGGGGAAAGTGGATTCCCCATAGCTACCGTACCTGAAACACTGCCAGCTGTGCTGTAAAACAGCCTCAGGCTTTGCAGCAGACAATTAACGTATCATCTGGCATCCGGCAGTCTGCCGGCTCGTTGATTTTGTATATATGAAAAAAAAGATTATCTGTGTTGTGGGAACCCGGCCGGAAGCCATCAAAATGGCGCCGGTCATCCAGCGTTTGCGCCAGGAGTCGTGGGCAGACATTCAGGTTCTGGCAACTGCACAACACCGTCAGATGATGGATCAGGTGCTGACACTGTTCGGTATTACACCCGACCGCGATCTGAATATCATGCAGCCGAATCAGACGCTGTCATCGCTGACGGCAAAACTGATTTCCGAACTCGATACCGTATTTCAGCAGGAGCGTCCGGATGCTGTGCTGGCACAGGGAGACACCACAACAGTCATGAGCGTGGCACTCAGCTGTTTTTATCACCACATTCCTTTCGGTCATGTGGAAGCCGGCCTGCGTACCGGCGATATCTGGAATCCGTTTCCGGAAGAAATGAACCGGGTGGTTGCCAGCCGCCTGGCGAAGTGGCACTTTGCGCCGACCGGCAGCGCCAAAGCCAATCTGCTGCGCGAAGGCATTCCGGAGTCCGACATTATCGTCACCGGCAATACGGTGATTGATGCGCTACTCGATACAGTAAAGAAAAATCCACAGCCACCTGCTGATCAGGATACCAGTGGGCGCCGCATGATACTGGTTACCTCGCACCGGCGTGAAAATTTTGGCCAGCCATTTGAAGAAATCTGCAGAGCCATTCTGCATCTGGTCCGGCACAATCCGGATGTGGATATCCTGTATCCGGTGCACCCGAACCCCAATGTCAAAGACAAGGCCTATGAATTGCTGGGGCAACATCCGCAGATACGGCTATGCGAGCCGCTGGAGTATCTGCCATTTGTAAATGCCATGCAGCAGGCTTATCTGATTCTGAGCGACTCCGGCGGTGTGCAGGAAGAAGCGCCGGCGCTTGCCAAACCGGTGCTGGTTCTGCGCAGCGAAACAGAAAGACCGGAAGCAGTGACTGAAGGCGTCGTGAAGCTGGTGGGCACGGATTTCGATACCATCGTCCGGGAAGCGCAACAGCTACTGGATGATCCACAGTATTACCGACAGATCGCACGCGGCGTCTCTCCTTATGGCGATGGCCTTGCCAGCGACCGGATTGCCCGGACACTGAAAAACAGTTTGCTGAGCTAGTCATGCGTTTAATTTACTTTGCTCCGGTTCCTTACATGAGTTACTGGCAGCGACCGCACTTTATGATCCGGTCACTGCTGGGCAGGACTTATCGGGAAATCTACTGGATTGATCCGACGATCACCCGTCTTCCCAGATGGTCGGATCTGCGCCGTCCAGAAGCAAAAAAAGAACATCTGGCAGCAGAACCGCTGCTCAAGGGACTGCATGTCCTGAAGCCCGGCGGATTACCGATAGAACCCTTACCCGGCATCAATCTGGTCAACGATTATTTTTCCTGGCGACAGATCAAATCCCAGCTCCGGGCGCTGAACGTCGATCAGACATGGGATATCGGTATCGGGCGGCCCAGTCGGCTCGCGCTGTGGGCGGTTCGCTCGCTGCCGGTGCGCGCTGCCTTCATGGATGTGATGGATGATTTTCCTGCCTTTTATCAGGGACTGTCCCGTGCTTCGATGAAGCGTACTGAAAATGCCTTACTGGCACAGTGCGATTATTTCTTTTGCAGTGAGCAATCCCTGATCGGTAAACTACAGCAATCCGGCCTGCGCAAACCGGTCAATCTGGTTCCCAACGGTTATGACATGCAAAGGTTGCCAGCCATCAGCAGCAGCCCGAAAAGCAATACCATCGGCTTTGTCGGTACCATCGCCGGCTGGTTTGACTGGAAGATTGTGATTGAAATGGCCAGAGCCTTGCCGCAAGTGAATATCCGGCTGATCGGCCCGCGTGTCGGCCATGTTCCTCTGCATTTGCCCGCGAACATAGAGCTGCTGCCACCCTGCCTGGTGGCAGACGCGATCCGGCACAGCCAGGAATTCAGGGTCGGCCTGATTCCTTTCCTGAATAACCAGCTGACCGAATCCGTTGACCCGATCAAATATTATGAATTACGGGCGCTCGGGGTACCGGTCTGGTCCACCGCATTCGGCAGCATGAAAAACCGGCTGCAGGAGCAGGGAGTCAGTCATATTCACAGCGGTACCGATTGGCAGAAACTCTGGACGTCCTTGCCGGCCACCAATCCGGATATGCAGCACATCCAGTCATTCCGGGATAGTCATGACTGGGAACAGCGTTTTAGAGATATTCCTGCCTGGCTGGGACTGGCGTCAGCCAGCCGGGACTGACTCGCCGCAGTATTACGCCGAAATGCCGTAACGTGTGCGGTAGGCGGCCACTGCGGTTTTGTATTCTTCCAGTTTCCGGTCTCCGCTGCCAGCTGACAGGTAATCGAACAAATCGTCCAGATTGCCGATGGAAATCACCGGAATTTCATATTCCTGCACCACCTCCTGCACCGCAGACAACGGCGACAAGACACCGTCTTTACCGGCACGTTCCATGCGATCGAGTGCAATCAGCACGGCGGCAGGGGTGGCACCAGCGGCGCGGATCAGCTCGACCGATTCGCGCACCGAGGTGCCAGCGGAAATCACATCATCAATAATGACCACTTTACCCTTTAACGGACCGCCGACAATCGTGCCGCCCTCACCGTGGTCTTTTTTCTCTTTGCGGTTGTAAGCAAACGGAACGTTTCTGCCCCGCGCCGCCAGTGCAACCGCCGTGGCGGATGCGAGAGTGATGCCTTTGTATGCAGGACCGAACAGCATGTCAAACCCGACACCGGAATTGAGCAATGTCTGGGCATAAAAATCAGCCAGTCTGCCGAGATGGGCGCCATCCGTAAATAAGCCGGCATTAAAAAAATAAGGAGAATCGCGCCCGGCTTTAGTGATAAAACTGCCAAAACGGATCACGCCGGCATTGACCGAAAACTCAATAAATTCCTGCCTTAAATTTTTCAACATATACTGCACTCCTGATAAAGGTGAACGCTGTACTGACCTGCCCCGGTGTGATTCCGGGGAATCGGCGTTTTTTTGGATGGACGACATTTTACCTGACCATCTCTGGCAACGGCCTGAATTGCGTTCAAAGTCCCGTCATGAAGACAGTTCGCCCAGGCCAACCGGGCGATGCAGGACAAAAGCCACGATCAGGCGGCACATCTTCGTAATTTTCATTACAATCAGGAACCCATTGACCTGACAGACTACCTGTTGCTCATCATTGATTGCTGACACACCGGTATGCCACCATTCCGGTTATTTTTGATCACCTGATAAATCTGCCCTGATTCCCATGACTAAAATTATTTCTGCCAATCTGAACGGAATTCGCTCCGCCGCCAAAAAAGGTTTTTTTGAATGGATGGGGCAGGAGCAGCCTGACTTTGTCTGTGTACAGGAACTGAAAGCGCAGGCACCGGATATGACGGAAGATTTTTTGCGTCCGCACGGTTATCACGGTCATTTTCATTATGCTGAAAAGAAAGGCTATTCGGGTGCTGGCGTGTACAGCAAACACAAGCCAGATGCGGTGCAGACCGGTTTTGGCAACGAAGAATTCGATGCCGAAGGACGTTATGTACGCTGCGATTTCGGCAACCTGTCCATCATTTCGGTGTACTGCCCGTCCGGATCTTCTTCACCGGAAAGACAGGAAGCCAAATTCCGGTTCATGGATGTTTTTTTCCCGCATCTCGCTGCCTTAATCACGGAAGGTCGAGAACTGGTGATTTGCGGCGACTGGAATATCGCGCATCAGGAAATCGATCTGAAAAACTGGAAAAGTAATCAGAAAAACTCTGGTTTTTTGCCAGAAGAGCGTCAATGGATGGGGCGTTTATTTGAAGAACTGGGCTGGGTGGATGTGTACCGCCGCCTATACCCGGATACAACAGGAGAGGCCTACACCTGGTGGAGCAACCGCGGACAGGCATGGGCCAACAATGTGGGGTGGCGGATTGATTACCATGTCGCGACATCCGGCATTGCCGCCAAAGCGCAATCTGCTGCCATCCATAAAAGCTCGCGCTTCAGCGATCATGCGCCGCTGACGATTATTTACGATCACAGCGTATAAATACCGGCGCATGGAGCAGCGATAAAGGAACAGATGAAATGACCGTCGGACAGAGCGCGAATGCACAGGAAGCCCCGCATGTTGCAGGGCACAGCGCGGCACTGACCGCTGCGCTGGTGCTGGTGACCGGCATGGGTTTTGGCCGCTTTGCGTTCACCGGCATTTATCCGGTGATGGTGCAGGATGGCGTTCTGAGCATCACCGATGGCACGCTGGCTGCCTCGGCCAATTATGCCGGCTATCTGCTCGGGGCACTGGCAGCCATGCGTTCCCGCCCGGTGCATGCGCGTCAGTTATGTATGTGGGCGGTGATGTCGACAGTACTCTGCCTGCTGTTGCTCGCTTTCGTACGTGCGCCGTGGCTGATCATCGGTATCCGCGGTGCTGCAGGCATTGCCAGTGCGCTGGCAATGGTCGGCGCATCTCAATGGCTGTTGCAGCACCGTGGCCATGTACGCGGCGCACCAGTACTGTATGCGGGTGTCGGCACAGGCATTGCGTTGTCGGCGGAGATTCTCGCGCTGGGTCAGTTTTCAGGATGGCACAGCGGGCAATTATGGGCGCTGCTGGCAGGAACTGCCTGCATATTATGCATTCTGATCTGGCGTGGCATGGACTCCGCGCATGACAGCACGCCGTTACCGGCAGCGGGGTCAGACACAGCGGCGGCACATCAGATGCCGACGCCTGCCAGACTGATTCTGCTGTATGGCCTGGCGGGTTTTGGCTACATCATCACGGCGACCTATCTGCCACTTTTGGTACACGACGCACTCAAACAGGTGAGCCCTCTGCAGGTCTGGGCTCTGTTCGGACTGGGTGCCGCGCCGTCCTGCTTTCTGTGGCATGCAGTGCATGTGCGGCTGGGTACACGCCAGGCGCTATTCCTGAATCTGCTGGTGCAGGCAACGGGAGTCGTCCTGCCGGTAATTTATCCGTCCCCGGCTGGCTATATTGCCAGTGCGCTGCTGGTAGGCGGTACGTTTATGGGTACCGTCACCATCGCGATGCCCGCAGCACGGCATGTTGCGCATACGGTGCAGATGCCGATGCTTGCCATCATGACGGCAGTCTATGGGCTAGGACAGATTGCCGGACCTCTGGTTGCCAATGCGCTGTACCAGTACCAGCACTCTTTTTCTGGCTCCCTGCTGGTGGCTGGCGCCGGCTTGCTGGCCGGCGCTGCCTTATGTCTCCGGATCAGGTCATCCTGAGCATTTATCGCTGCACCTGTACCCGGTTCAGATCAATGTCGCTGACGTTCTGGCCACGTTCGCGGAGATAGGATGCAAAGGCATCCAGGTCACGCCCGAACAGCTGACGCGCCGTCCCCTGTTTCAGGATGCTGAAACCATCGCCGCCATCAGCCAGAAAACTGTTCATGACCACGGTGTAACGCTGTTCCAGATCGAGCGTTTTTCCTGCAATTCTGACTTCCGTGATACGTTGCGCCACCGGCTGCGTCAGCTGCACGGTGTATGTCACGCCATGAGAAACATAGAGTTTCTTCGGGTCTTCCGCCAAACGGCCACCAGCCCATTGCTGCTGCAATACCTGCATGATCTGCGCACCGGTCAGCTGCATGCTGACAATCTGATTACCAAAAGGCTGCACCGCATAAATGTCGCCGAAACTGATGTGCAATGGCGCTACTTGCTGACCCGATGGCAGGTCGTTGTGGATTCCACCTTCATTCATCAAAGACAGATCCGCATGGCCCTGATGCCGTGCCGCATGCAACTGCGCGTCCGCAATCAGATTACCAAGCTCGCTGTCGAAGCGGTCGCCCTCCGAAGAGCGCCTGAGTGGTCTGGACATGGTAAGGACTTCGCGCTGCCGCAATGCCGCGGTCTGTGTATTGACCTGACTGACCAGTCTTTGCGCGACAGCATCGGGGGCGATCTGCTGCTGATTAATCAGGTGGTTGACCGCTTCCGCACGCACTACTGCGCCGCTGCGACGATCCAGCGTCAGCGTGGACTCTGTCAGAAACGCGCCATAACTGCGCCCCTGTACTACCAGACGACCGTCAATCTTGCAGGTATACCCCTGATGAGAATGCCCTGAAATCACCAGGCTGACTGCTTTATCCAGCTTTTTGACAATCGGGATAATCGGTCCCTGCAAACCGTCACAATGATAAGTCGGATCATTTTCCGGCCCCTTGTAAACAGCGCCTTCGTGGATCAACGCCACAATCGCCTGAACTCCCTGTTGTTTCAGTTCTGGCACATAACGGTTGATCGACTCTACTTCATCCGCGAAATGCAACTGCCTGACCGCATCGCCGGCAACCAGGTTCGGCACATCTGAGGTGACCACGCCGACAAAGCCAACTTTGATACTGCCTACCTGACGAATCACATACGGCGTCAGCCACGGCACAGACTTGCCTTGTTCAAATACATTGGCGCCCAGATAGGCATAATCCGCCCCGTGAAAGCCGGCATACGCGCAACCCGTTGCCGGACATTCACCCTGGATTTTCCGCATCAGGTCTGCCGTACCGGAATCGAATTCATGGTTACCCACTGCGGTCACCGATAGCTGCATCTGGTTCAACGCCTCAATCACCGGTTCATCTTTGAGCAAAGCTGATCCCATCGGAGAGGCGCCGATCAGGTCGCCGCCACCGACCAGAATGCTGGAGGACACCACCGCTCTGCGTTCTTTCAGTTTTGCCACCAGATAAGCGTAACCTCCGGCAGGAATCTTCCGCAGCTGACCCGGATGAGCCGGGTCCGGTTCGCTGGAAAAATAAGGAACCGGTTGCTCGGCCTGAAGATTGCCGTGAAAATCATTGATGCTGAATATCGTGATCGTCGTTGTCGGCTGCTGATTGGCAGGTGCCGTGCAGGCAGCCAATATGCTCAGGGCCAGCAGCCCGGCGAATTTAAATGAACGTTGCATTTCATGGTATCCAAAGAAAAAGGTCTGCAACAGCATGTGTTGCAGACCCGAACTAGTACTCCTGCGTTGCTGTGCAGATATCACACGGCAACATCAGACTGCCGATTAGAAATCTGCGGAGAATGTCACAGAAGTAAAGCGTGGTGCGCCGAGGTAGTAAAACACGCCCTTTGCAGCTGCGGTGCCGTAAGGCAGCGCATTGGTCACGTTGAAACTGGACGGATTGCGGTATTTCTCGTTTGTCAGATTGCTGATGCTCAGACGAACCGTTGGCTTTTTAAACCAGGTGGTATTTGGGAACTGGTAACCTGCATCCAGACCCAGGAGGGTGTAACCCGGAACCAGTTCATCATTGGTCATCGTTGCCCACTGGCTGCCTGTGTATTTTGCTTTCAGACGTGTGTACCAGACCGCTGTTTCATACTGGGCGCTGAGACCCGCCTTCCAGGTTGGTGTCAGTGTCATCTGCTTGCCAGCAGTTGGCAGAGTTGCTGTCTTGCTGACGACCAGATCGTCCTGGATTTCGCTCTTGGCATAGCCGACTGAACTGTAGAAGGACCAACCATTGACCGGCGTATTACCCAGTTCAACTTCAAAACCTTTGGTTTTAACTTTACCGACACTGGTCAGGCTGCTGGTATTGCTGATCGGATCATAAGCAGTTGCCTGACGATCACGGAAATCTACTGCATAGACCGTGAACTGACCGGTCAGCTTGTCACTCTGATGACGATAGCCAACGTCGAGGTTGTACGATGTTTCTGCTTTCACATCGACGGGCATGGTTGCCTGACCATTCACGATCACGACGTTGCTTGTCGTGGCATAAACAAAATTAGGTGGCGCCTTCATGTTTTTCGCCAGGCTGGCAAACAACTGGTTGTTGTTGTCGATCTGGTAGCGGGCACCCAGTTGGGGCAGCAGTTCTGAGTAAGATTTGCTGATGTTGTAGCCTATACCTGCACCTTCGTTCGGCTTATTGGTGAAGTCTCGCTTCATAGTTGGCGCGCGCAGGCCAACGTTCAGTGTGAACTTGTCGTTCAACATACTGATCGTATCTTGCAGGAAGAACTGGTAGCCGGTGCTGATTGTTTTCCAGTCACGAGACTGATACGGCGTACCGTCCGGACGCAGGACACGGCCTTCTTTCAGCCAGATGTCTGCGGCGTTACCGTTTGCATCGACCAGCACCATCGGGCCAAATTGCTCGTGCGTTGCACGCTCGTACCAGAAACCAGCCAGAACCTGATGGTTTTCAAAGTTGTGGGTGACAGAGGCGGTCACACCAGGACGGTTGGTACGCGTCACGCTGGCATTCGCAACAATCACTTTATCCAGTGTGTCACCATCGCCATTCAGATCAACGCTTGCGGTGTTCTTGCCGGTTGCCTGATTCAGGAAGCTGCTTTCAGAAACCAGTTTTTGCTGTACGCCACCGTTACCGTAGCCATACCAATAGTAAGGAATGATCTTGACATCAGTATCCTGACCGATACGGAATTTTGCCGTCGCAGAAGCAATCACGTTTTCAAACGGATTTTGTGTCAGCTTGTAGAAAGAATCTGCGTTCGCCTGGCTAGGATCGCTGCCTGCTTTGCCCGGTGTCGGCGCTGCGTGGCCGATGAATGTCGTGGAATAATCGTAGTAGTAACCGTTTTTGTTCAGATCAGCCAGGTTGAATGTGCTGATGTTCTGATTGATTGCGCGGTTATACAAAATGGTACCGTTGATCGAATTGAATTTATCAAAATCCGTGCGGAAACCGATATCAACGTGATCACGCTTTGCGCCGCCTTCGCCTTTCCATTTGTCTGCCTGGGCATGCGATGCGGAAATGAAGAAACGGGATTTTCCGTCAGACCACAGACCTGTGTCGTAACGCATGTAAGTCTTGGACAAGTTCAGACCACCCAGGGTCTGCATCACGCGGAAGCGTTTTTCTTTGGATGGATCGCAGGTAGTGATACCGAAGTTACCGCCGGTTGCGCCGATCTGTGGGGAGTCAACGTCCGTCGAACCCTGCGTCACAAACTGGGTGCAGGTGTTTTCCTGATCGACGAATTCCTGCGGATAAACAGCGAAATTACCGGAGTCATTGACTGGTACGCCGTTGATCGTAGCACCGATCTGGTCGCTGTTGAAGCCGCGCAGAGTCAGACCACCGCCGAACAGGCCGGTTGCGTCGTAATTGTAGCTATTGACCGCAGGCATCAGCTCCAGCGCCTCATACGCATTACCGGTAGGACGCTGTTTTGCCAGCTCTTCAGCAGTGATCGTGCTGCGTGCCTTTGGTGCATTTTCCTGCACCATCAGACCCATACCGACTTTCTTGCCGGTGATGGTGACCTGCTTGGAATCTACCGGATCATTGCTGGTCGCGGCTTGTTGTGCGTAAGCGGAAGACATGCCCAGGCAGGCGATCTGGCACGCTACAGCGACCATCGACAAACGCGATGGAAACGCAGACGATTGCTTAGTTTGTTTCATTGACTGCTCCTGATCAGATTACAGAAAAATAAAAATTGCATGAACCTTGTTGATCATCTCAAGCCATTAACACCGCTTGATGACATCTCCATCACACACTTTGTCCGCCTGCTGATGCGGCGCTTTATAGTTTTTCAATTCACTATTCACATTGCGTGGTACAGAGTGTTTTCTTTCCTGATCTGGCAGCGCAATCGTTTGCTACGCGGAAAGTAAGAAGCATTTACGCTGCGCAAACGATTGCCAATGAATGCAAAAAAATGAAGACTGACTTTCTGTGCTTAT
The DNA here is from genome assembly GCF_013377855.1 of Cognatundibacterium oligocarboniphilum. Classification (GTDB taxonomy): domain Bacteria; phylum Pseudomonadota; class Gammaproteobacteria; order Burkholderiales; family Burkholderiaceae_D; genus Undibacterium; species Undibacterium oligocarboniphilum. The sequence goes on from NZ_JABXYJ010000001.1 coordinate 297,402, forward strand.
TTTTTTAGGTGACGCCACCAGTTCAAGGTATTTGTAAAAAAATACTAAACTCAGTGAAGCAATTCTGTGATGTCGTGCTATTAATATACGAAAATAGTCTATCACAGAAAATTTTTTTACATTACAAAGTGTTACACGACTTTGTGAAAGGATGATGACATCGATTTGGAAATGGCTAAAAACTGTCACAAACAAACCACAAAAATATTTTTAAAACAATTATTTACACAGTTTTCATATGGTTTTTTTGTTCTTCCAACCACAAATTCCGTTTCCAGACAGTGTAATGAAAAAGAGTGTTGTGATGAAAGAAAATCTATTTTTTGGAATCACCAGTCATTTCCATGAAAATTAATATGTCATTTTAACGACTGATGCAGGCAACAGAATCAGGGATAAGTGACGGGTGCGATGTTACCTGCATTCGTCCGGTAAGCAGGCAGACTGGCCAGATCGACATCTTTTGCTCTGGCATACAAAGGCATGACCTCCGGCAGATGCCGGCGTATTTCTGCAATCCGGCTATTGCCAGCAGGGTGAGTGGACAGCCATTGTGGTGGTGAATTTTTGTTCACCATTCCCATTTTCTGCCACAAGGCAATGCCGGCACGTGGGTCGTAACCGGCACGGGCCGCAATATCGAGGCCGACAATATCCGCCTCAGTTTCATCTTCGCGGGAAAATGCTAGCATACTGACATTTGCCACCCCGCCCGCCACGGTACCTGCCAGATTCGGGTCGTACCCTTTGGCACCAGCGATAATTTCTGCCAGCTTTACCCCAAAATTAGCGACTGCCGCCTTGCCAGCACGCTCAGCGCCGTGTTCGCGCAGGGCATGGGCAATTTCATGTCCCATGACGATTGCCACTTCATCATCAGTCAGTTTCAGCGTATCCAGTATGCCGGTGTAAAACGCGATTTTTCCACCCGGCATGCAATACGCATTGATCTGTTTTGATCCCAGTAAGTTGATTTCCCATTTCCAGCTGCGCGAACGCTCGTTCCAGCGGTAAGTATAAGGAATCAGGCGGTTGGCGATCGCGCGCAGGCGGATGACCTGCGGATGATTGTCCGGTCCGAGCGCATGCTGGTTTTCTGCGAGCTGAAGGGTTTGTGCATATTGCAGCGCAGCCTGCTTCTCCAGTGCGCCGGTAGGGGCAAAAATCCGCATCGGCGACATGCCTCCGACTTTGACGCCGTCCTGTTGCGGGCTTTGCGCCAATGCAGGCATTCCGCCAAACAGGCCGGAGATGATCAATACGATGAGGGAATGTTTCATCATTTCACTCTGACAGGAAAGAGGCAAAATATCGGGAAAAACAAGTCACGGTCATCAATCAGGCATCACGCTTACGCAGACGGAATACCGCCAGACTGCCACGCCAGTTCGGCAATACATGGACGGGCTTGCCCTCATGCAGGGCGACGCATTCCATGACCTCCAGACCGACTTCATGCGCCAGATCGGAAAAATCATAAATCGTTGCACAGCGCACGTTGGGCGTATCGTACCACTGGTAAGGCAGCGATTTGGAGACCGGCATTTTCCCCCGCAGCAAGGCCGTGCGGTGTGGCCAGTAACCAAAATTCGGAAAAGAAACGATGGCTTCGCGTCCAACCCGGGCAATATCCCGCAGCAAGGGTTCGACATGTTTCATCATCTGCAGCGATGACAGGCACAGCACCGTGTCAAACGAATTATCACCAAACATTTGCAAACCGTTTTCCATGTCCTGTTGAATGACGCTGATACGGCGTTTTGCGCAGGCCAGCACTTTGTCGTCCGCGATCTCGATGCCATAACCGTGGCACTGCTTGTCGGTCTGCAGGTAATCCAGCATCACACCGTCACCGCAACCGACGTCCAGCACCTCGGACTGTGGCCGGATCCAGTCAGCAATAAACGCGAGATCCGGGCGAAGCTGATTCAATTCTGCGAAATTCATGCTGTCCCTCCCTGCAATCCGGCATCAATCCGGTTGAAATAGGCCGCCACCAGATTCAGGTAACGCGCATCGTCGAGCAGGAAAGCATCATGCCCGTGCGGTGCATCGATTTCGGCATACGATACGGTACGGCGGTTACTGATCAGCGCCTGCACAATCTCGCGGCTGCGTTCCGGAGAAAACCGCCAGTCGGTGGTGAACGATGCCAGCAGAAAACTGGCTTGGGTGTGTGCCAGCGCAGCTGCCAGATCGCCGCCGGTATGCCGTGCCGGGTCGAAATAATCGAGCGCCTTGGTAATCAGCAGATAGGTGTTGGCATCGAAATAATCGGAAAATTTATCGCCCTGATAACGCAGATAGGATTCGATTTCAAAATCGACCCCGTAGCCGAACTGGTAATCGCCGGCTTTCAGATCGCGGCCAAATTTTTCCGCCATATCGTCATCGGACAGGTAGGTGATGTGGCCGATCATGCGCGCCACCCGCAGGCCGCGGCGCGGCACCACGCCATGCGCATAGAAGTCGCCGCCGTGGAAATCCGGGTCAGTCAGAATCGCCTGTCTGGCCACATCGTTAAATGCGATGTTCTGCGCCGATAATTTGGGGGTCGATGCAATGACGACGCAGTGTTGCAGCCGGTCTGGATACAGGATGCTCCATGCCAGCGCCTGCATGCCGCCCAGCGAACCACCCATCACGGCGGCAAACTGGCGGATACCGAGCCGGTCAGCCACGCGGGCCTGGGCATTGACCCAGTCTTCCACCGTCACCACCGGAAAATCCGCACCATACGGCTTGCCGGTAGCCGGATTGGGATGCATCGGTCCGGTAGAGCCAAAACAGGAGCCAAGATTATTGATCCCGATGACGAAAAAACGCTTGGTATCGACCGGTTTGCCCGGTCCGACCATGTTGTCCCACCAGCCGATATTTTTAGGCTGATCAGCATAATAGCCGGCGACGTGATGCGAGGCATTCAGCGCGTGGCAGATCAGGACGGCGTTCGATTTATCCGAATTCAGGGTGCCATAGGTTTCTATCATCAAGGTGTAACCGGCGATACTGGCACCGCTCTGCAGCGCCAGCGGCTCATCGAAACAGAGGGCTTGCGGCGTGACAGCGCCGACGGATCCTGCTGAAGTAGACATACACTCTTCCATCGAGAAAACTCTCGTTCAAAAAACTCGGGAAGGCTAAAAGATGGGCTGAATGGGGAAATGGAAAGCTGCATTCAAGCTCGCTTTAGCCGTATTTATTGTCCGGAGATTCCAGACCGCGCCCGCAAGCTGATTATTCAAATCGGCGCCACGGAATAAGCATAACCAAGTCCGGCGCAGACGTCAAACCAGCCGGCGGACTTGCTATCGGTACAATACGCTTAATGCAAGGTCTGTCCGGCGGACTCCATCGCCGCCAGCGTCTCGCGGATAACGACGGGATCATAACTGCGCAGAATTTTTTTGATGTGGGGCTGCAAAGCATCAATCCGGGTATTCAGAATGGCTTGCTTCACCTCCGGCAATAAGGCTGCCGGCATCGACAGCTCACGGAATCCCATTCCGGTCAGCAGGCGGGTCAGGCGCAGGTCGCCAGCCATGCCGCCGCAGATCGAGACCGGGATCTCCGCCTTCTCAGCGGCACTGATCACCATCTGCAACAGCTGCAAAATCGCCGGATGCAGGTCGTCGTACAGGTGTGCGACTTCATGGTCGGTCCGGTCAATCGCCAGCGTGTACTGGATCAGGTCGTTGGTGCCAATCGAGAGGAAATCCAGTTTTTTCACGAACATCGGCAATGCCAGCGCAGCGGCCGGTACTTCGATCATGGCACCGACCGGCACTTCGGGATCAAATTCCTTGCCTTCGGCGCTCAGTTCCTGCTTGGCCTGTGCAATCATCGCCAGCGTCTGCTCGATTTCAAAATTATGCGCCATCATCGGTACCAGAATCTTGACCGGGCCAAAAGCAGAAGCACGCAACATGGCGCGCAACTGGGTCAGGAACAACTGCGGCTCGGACAGGCAGTAACGGATTGCGCGCAAACCCAGCGCCGGATTAAGGATATTGTGCTCGGTAGTATCGAGCGGCTTATCAGCACCGACATCCAGGGTACGGATGGTGACGGGGCGCCCTTTCATCCCCTGCACTGCAGCACGGTAAGCAAGGAACTGTTCTTCCTCGCTCGGCAGTCTGTGCGCCTGGCCGCTTCTTTCCATGAACAGGAATTCGGAACGGAATAAACCAACGCCGCTGGCACCGGCTTCCATCGCCTGCGTGGTATCGGCGGGCAATTCGATATTCGCCAGCAGGGTGATTTCCACGCCGTCTTGCGTGACGGCCGGTGTTTTTTTCAGTTTTCCGAGTTTTTTGCGCTGTTTCTGCAGCAGGGACTGGCGTTCACGATATTGTTCCAGCACCAGCGTCGGCGGCGCCACGATCACGACGCCGGCGTCGCTGTCGATAATCAGCCAGTCGTCCTGTTCGATCAGCTGGGACGCATTGCCCATGCCGACCACTGCCGGAATCCCGAGGCTGCGCGACACAATCGCGGTATGCGAATTCTGCCCGCCTTCATCGGTTACAAATCCGGAAAAGGCAACGTCACGGAACTGCATCATGTCCGCCGGAGAGATATCGCGCGCCACCACGATCATGTTGGCGCTGCGTTCGTCGATGCTGTCGGAACGGGGCACGGTATCGGCGCTGTCGGTCAGCACCTTCAGCACCCGTTCGGCAACCTGCTGGATATCGGCCTTGCGTTCGCGCAGGTAGTCATCCTCGATTTCATCGAACTGGGCGGATAATTCGTCGACCTGGGTCACCAGCGCCCATTCAGCGTTGTAATGGCGTGTGCGGATGATATCCAGCGGCGCTTCCGACACCATGGGATCGGACAGGATCAGAGCGTGTACATCGAGAAATGCGCCCAGCTCGGTCGGCGCATCCTGCGGCAGATCGGCCCAGATTGTCTGCAATTCTTTATGCACCTGAGTGATCGCATTTTGCAATCGCAGTACTTCGGCCTCGACCAGTTCCTGCGCGACCAGGTAATGCCTCACGTCCAGCGCGGCAGGCCGCAGCAGATGCGCTCTGCCGATAGCGATGCCACGCGATACCGGAATACCCTGCAATGTGAATGATGCCATGCCTTGTCTCCCAAAAAGCGGGACTATTCCCGGTTCTCCGGTCTCGTTACCGGTGGCTGTCATGCAGCACACCGGCGGTTGATGATGACAGCGCGCAGGTTGCGGCTATCCGTGCAACGCCTGTAGCAGGAGACTTATTCGCCTTCGCCGAATTTATCGTTGATCATTGCCACGATGGCGTTAAAGCAATCCTGTTCGTCAGCCCCTTCGGTTTCCAGCATGATCTTGCTGCCCTTGCCCGCCGCCAGCATCATCACGCCCATAATCGATTTTCCGTTCACCCGGCGGCCATTGCGCGCTACCCAGACTTCGCTTTTGTATTTACTCGCCAATTGTGTGAACTTGGCGGAAGCGCGTGCATGCAAACCCAGTTTGTTAACGATTTCAATTTCTTGTTGAATCATGCTGAACTTTCAGATCTCGGATTAATTGGGCGACAGGCGAATACGGTTATCAATACGCAAGGCACCGTTCTGACCGCCCGCCAGCGCCATTTCGACCACCACATCCAGTGCGTCGTTACGGTATGTGATAGCGCGCAACAGCATCGGCAGGCTGATACCGGCAATCGTGGCCACCTGGTCTGCCTCGCCCAGCTGGCGGCAGCAGTTCGATGGCGTACCGCCCATGATGTCGGTCATGACCAGCACCCCGGAACCGTCGTTCAGACGCTGCACGGCAGCGCGCGCCAGATGATTCACCTCTTCCGGATTCTGGTCGGCAACCACATCAATCGCCTCCAGACGCTCAGGCATACCGCGGAAAACATGCGCCGCTGCCTGGACGAAAGCCGATCCGAGCGGTGCATGTGTCAATAACAGTATTCCAATCATAATTTTTCAAAAATTTGGGGAGTATGTGTCAATTTCCATTATTTGCCCAAATAAAACAAGGCTCTTTAAATATACTCCCCTGAGTATATTAATTTCCCGCCAGCGCCGATTCGAGCGCATCGATAAACATCGCCGCCACATCAAACCCGGTCTGCTGAGTGATTTCCTGAAAACAGGTCGGGCTGGTGACATTCACTTCGGTCAGGCAACTGCCGATGACGTCTAATCCTACCAGCAACAGACCTCTTTGATAAAGCTGCGGCGCCAAAGTCTGTGCAATCTCAAGATCTCTTTCCGACAAGGCTTGCGCCACGCCAACGCCGCCCGCCGCCAGATTGCCGCGTATTTCGCCATGCTGGGGAATCCGCGCCAGCGCGAACGGCACCACCTTACCGCCAATCAGCAGTATGCGCTTGTCACCCTGAACAATCTCGGGGATATAACGCTGAACCATGATGGTGCGGCTGCCGTTGTCGGTCAGGGTTTCGATGACGGAACCCAGATTCATGCCGTCGGCACCGATGCGGAAAATACCCATGCCGCCCATGCCGTCCAGCGGTTTCAGGATCACGTCCCGGTGTTCGCGGTGAAATGCGCGGATGCGCTCTGCATCGCGCGTCACCAGCGTCGGCGCAGTGAACTGGCTGAATTGCGCAATGCTGAGTTTTTCGTTGTGATTCCGGATCGCCGTCGGTTTGTTGAACACCCGCGCACCCTGCTGTTCTGCCAGCTCCAGCAGATAAGTGGCGTAAATGTATTCCATGTCGAAGGGCGGGTCCTTGCGCTGCAAGACCACGTCAAACGCCTTCAGCGCCACGTCGGTGGCTGCATCGGCGCGATACCAGTCGTCCGCTGTGCCGGTCAGATGAATCTGGCGGGCCGCTGCCGTCACCACGCCATTTTCCAGCGCGATATCCTGCGGCTCCATGGCGTAAATACTATGGCCGCGCCTGACCGCTTCGCGCATCATCGCGAAGGTCGAGTCTTTGTAGGTTTTGAACTGCGATAAAGGATCAGTCAGGAAAGCAATTTTCATAGCCCTACTTTCGCACCGGGAATACCGGTCAGATTAATAAATTTCCGGATTGGGGTCGGTTTTTTCCAGTTCCAGCGAAGCCGCCAGCAAAGCCAGCCTTGCAACCACACCGTACAGATAAAAACGGTTCGGCGCCGCAGTACCCGGCTTGGCTTTCATATCCGGTACCGCATGCTGTTGCGCAAAGGCCAGCGGCACGAAGTGCATGCCTGGCGTATTGAGGTTTTCATCCACGCCACGGCCTTCATGAACGCGGTAGAAACCACCGACCACGTAGCGGTCGATCATATACACCACCGGCTCCGCCACCGATTCGTTGATCTGCTCGAAGGTATACACGCCTTCCTGCACGATCACATCCGACACTTCCAGGCCGTCTTTCACGACTGCCATTTTGTTACGCTGCTTACGGTTCAGGTCGCGGACTTCATCGGAACTGTGCACGGTCATGATGCCCATGCCATAGGTGCCGGCATCGGCCTTGACGACAACAAACGGTTTGTCCTTAATGCCGTATTCCTTGTATTTTTTACGGATTTTCGCCAGCACGGTATCGACTGCCGTGGCCAGCGCATCTTCGCCGGTGCCATCCTGAAAATTGATGTTATTCACCCTGGCGAAATACGGGTTCAGCATCCACGGGTCGATATCGACCAGCTTGGCAAATTTTTTGACCACCTCATCGTAAGAAGCGAAGTGATTACTCTTGCGCCGCATTGCCCAGCCGGCATGCACCGGCGGCAACAGCGTCTGTTCATTGATATCTTCCAGAATAGCCGGGATGCCCGCCGACAGATCGTTGTTCAGCAGGATAGTGCAAGGGTCAAAATCTTTCAGCCCCAGCCGGCGTCCGTTGGCTGAACGCTCCAGCGGCTCCAGAATCAGCTGACTACCGTCCGGCAGCGTCAGCGGCGTCGGCGCGGTAATCTCCGGCGAGAGCGAACCCAGCCGCACATTCAGGCCGGTCTGGCGGAAAATCTGCATCATCCGCGCAACGTTTTGCAGATAGAAAATGTTACGGGTATGGCTTTCGGGAATCAACAACAGATTTTTTGCATCAGGGCAATATTTTTCGATCGCCGCCATCGCTGCCTGCACTGCCAGCGGCAGCATTTCAGACGCCAGATTATTAAATCCGCCGGGAAACAGGTTGGTATCGACCGGCGCAAGCTTGAAGCCTGCATTACGCAAATCCACCGAACAGTAGAAGGGCGGCGTATGTTCCTGCCATTCCAGCCGGAACCAGCGCTCAATCGCCGGTGTGGCTTCGAGTATTTTCTTTTCTAAATCGAGCAGGGGGCCGTTTAAGGCCGTGACGAGGTGCGGAACCATAGTAACCTTTGTTGAAGTGCTTGCTACCCGCCGGTACCGGCGCAGTCATCGCTGCAATGGGTCGGGACCGGGGGCATGGTGACTTTGCTAGCTTGGGGTGAAATGACAGGAATCAAGTCACTTCCGCAGATACCCCTACCAACTTCAGGACGATTTGGCCAGCAGGCTGAAATGCTCCACCACCGGCGGGGCCGCAAAATACGGGCCGACGATCGCACGCCACTGCGTAAATGCCGGAGATTCGCGGAAATCAATGGTGTGGTTTTCCAGCGTTTCCCAGAAAATCATCAGGGCATAGCGTTCCGGCGATTCGATACCTTTGTTGACTTTAAAGCCGCAGAATCCCTTGGCGTGGGAAATCACTTCTGCCAGGCCACGCTGGATGGCGGCGTCGAATTCGGTCTGCTGACCGGGATGAATACGGATATCGGCAAGTTCGAGAATCATGATGGGCTCTTTGACAGAAAATGGTGTTGGAACAAATTGCGGATCAGTCTCACATTATGGCATTAATTGGCGCTCCGATTATCGACGGCGCCACAATCTGCCTCAGACCAGCCCCTGATCGGCCAGCTCCTTTTTGAGATAGGCGTAAAACACCGGTGCTGCCACCACGCCGGGAATGCCAAACAGCGTTTCCATGACCAGAATCGCAGTCAGCAGCTCCCAGGCGCGCGCATTGATCTGAGCCCCGATGATACGGGCATTCAGGAAATATTCGGCTTTATGAATCACTACCATGAAAACCAGCGAAACCAGGGCAATATTCAGGGAATGTGACAAAGCGACAATGACCAGCACCGAATTGGAGATAATGTTGCCCGCCACCGGAATCAGCCCGGCAATAAACGTAATCGCAATCATGGTTTTGGTCAGCGGCAGATGCACCCCGGCCAGCGGCAGGATCAGCACCAGATAAACCGCCGCCAGCAAGGTATTAATCAGCGAAATCTGCACCTGGGCAAACACGATCTTGCGGAAAATCCTGGCAAACTGTCTGGCGCGCTGCTGCAAAGCGGCAGCGAAAGGTTTGCGGTTTGCCGCGGCCGCTGTACTGCGCAATGCCACCAGGCTACCGATCACCATCCCCAGCAGCAGGTGCACGATCAGGTGTCCCGCCTCCGGCACCAGCAATTTTGCTTCACCGGCATGCTCACGCAGCCAATGTGCAATCATTGTCTGCAAGGCGTCGACATCTTCCGGGATGTTAGTGCTCACCCATTCCGGCATCTGGCTACGGCTGGCTTCCAGAATATCGGCCAGTCGCTGCAGCAGATTATGCAGGTTGCCGGCATCGCTGCGCAGGAAAACATGCCCGCCCCAGATCCCCAGTACCAACACCAGCATCAACACTGCCGACAACAAGGCCACCGCAATCAGACGCGACTGACGATGGCGGAACCGTCTTGCAATCGCCGGCGCCAGCATGTGCACCAGCGAATACACCAGCAGTCCGGAAAACAGGGCGACCAGTAATCCGGCTTTCAGCACCAGCAGCAAGCTGATGCCGGCAACGAGATAAGAAGCGTAAGCCGAGGCAGTCTGACGGAAATCCTTTTGCACGAGCATGGTCTCTCCTTAACGAATCAAGCCAGACAGTCCCGCCACAGCCAGCAACAGCAGGATAAAAGCACTGGTTACAGACAAGACAAAGCCGGACGCACGCTTGGCCGGGTTCCGGAAATAGGCAAGCGCATACCAGATACGGCTCACCACCCAGACTGCACCGGTCAGCGCCGCCCATCGGTCACTGAACCAGAATGCACACAGCCATAAAGAAGGCAGGAAAAAAGCCAGCTGTTCCAGCGTATTCATCTGCACCCGTAAAGCGCGCAGGAATTCGGGCGGCCCATCCACCGCCGGCGCTTTTACCTGATAACGCCCACGCGCCCTGCCTGCTTCTGCGGCGGTCCAGAAATAAACGAGTAAAGCAGCAATACTGACCCAGGAAGTCCAGAAAAAAGACATAAACACACTCCGGCTGAATACATCAGAAAGAAAAAACCGATTGAATTACTCACGATCACCTGCATCTATATGTGAGTAACTATCGTGATCACAAGATACAAACAAGGCGCAACCTGTCTATTTCATCCATCATTGAAACATAGATTTACATCTCTTCTGTCCACGGAATCAGAACTTCCGGCGTTAAACAGACACTAACCCCAGACAGACTGATGATCATTTGCAATTTGCAGCGAGGTAATTATATGAATTTCACACTAAAACAATTTTCCCTTGGTACTTCACTGCTGGCGCTCGCATGCGCCCTGCCTGCCGCACAGGCAGCCGATTTTGAGGATTATGCCCGCGTCATCAACGTCCAGCCACAAGTCGAGCAAATCAATATGCCGCGCCAGGAATGCCGTACCGAATATGAAACGATACAGCGGCCGCAGGAACGCAGTAACTCCGGCGGCATCATCGGCGGTATTGCGGGCGGTCTGCTCGGCAGCCAGGTCGGCGGCGGCAACGGCCGGATCGCAGCTGCAGCAGCCGGTGCGCTGACCGGAGCCATCGTCGGCGACCGCATGGACAATAACAATCAGCAAGGCGGTTACGACAGCCGTCCGATACGCCAGTGCCGCACCGTGGACAGCTGGCAGACACGCACCAACGGGTATGCCGTGACCTATGAATACAATGGCCGCACCTATACTTCGGTAATGCCTTACGATCCCGGTTCACGCCTGCGCCTGCATGTGTCGCTGACACCGCGTCCATAAGTACATCCGGCACAGCACTGTGCCATTCCTTCAACAAAATGCCGCACTCAGCGGCATTTTTCATAAATATTTCCACAAACCAACATTAACTGCCTCTCTATTGAGCAGCAACAGCGACTGTTTATAGTATGATCTTGCGGCAAACTTAATGCTTCCGCTCCGTCTCCAGTCCATGAAAAACATCTTAAAAAAATACGGTCTGCTGGTATGGCTATCGCTCATCCTCTTAACCGGGTTCATGATCACGCTGTTTACCGGGTTCATCGCATCCCGCAATCTGCTACAGCAACAAATTGCTGAGCAGAGCTTGCCGGTCACCAGCGATGCTGTCGTTGCGGAAATCCAGAAAGAAATCCTGCGTCCGGTGCTGATTGCGTCGCAGATGGCGAGCAACACGTTTGTCCGCGACTGGATGAACGCTGGCGAGGAAGATCAGACGCAAATCACCCGTTATCTGAAAGAAATCAAGGCAAAAAATAATGCGGTTTCCGTTTTTCTTACCTCCGGCCTGACACACCGTCAGTACAATGCCAGCGGCACACCAAAAACCCTCAGTGAAACCGATGCACGGGACGCATGGTTTGCAAGGATGCGAAATCAGAAAACACCTTACGAAACCAGCGTCGATGCCGATGCGGCCAATCACGACAGCATGATGATTTCTGTCAGACACCGGGCCATTGACGAGAATAAGAATTTTATCGGCGTCGCTGGCATCGGGTTTGCATCCGATACTGTCAGAAATCTGATCGATCAGTACCAGAACCGGTTTCACCGCAAAATTTATCTGGCCGACACCAAAGGCAACATCCTGCTGACAGGCAGCAATGCCGGAAATCTACGCGGTAATCTGACCGGCATTGACGGCTTGCAAGCACTGGCGCCACGGATTCTGGCAAACCGCAAAAATGAACCCCTGCACCTGGAATACAGTTCTGATGCCGGCAACGTGCAGCTCAGCACCCGCTTCCTGCCTGAACTGGGCTGGCATCTGCTGGCCGAGCAGGACACCGGCAGCGATATCCAGCCCTTGCAGAATGTGTTTCTGATTAATCTCGGTATCAGCACTGCGGTAATGCTGCTGGTGATCGCCATCGCCTGGCGGAGTATCCGGCGTTACCAGAAAAAACTGGAGACCTCCGCCGAAACCGATGCTCTGACCAAACTGCTGAATCGTCATGCCTTTGATTTCGTCTTTCAGCAGGCACTGCTCGACAGCGAACGATCAAGGCAGCCGATATGCGCTGCACTGATTGATATTGATTTCTTCAAAAAAATCAACGACAAGCATGGGCATCTGGTCGGCGACCATGTGCTGCGTGAAATTGCCGCCATCTGCCGCCGCTCACTGCGGGAAAGCGATATCCTGTGCCGTTGGGGCGGCGAAGAATTTCTGGTGCTGCTGAAAAACTGCACACTGGAAAAAGCGACATCGATTGCAGAAAATCTGCGCAACACCATCGCCAGCAATGACTTCTCACGCACCACCGATCTGCTAAAGCAAAAGCTGACTGTCACCGTCAGTATGGGCGTTGCTGAATGCAAAAACCACGAAACGGAAGACAGTGTGTTTGAACGTGCAGACCAGGCTTTGTATCAGGCCAAAACCAATGGCCGCAACAGCGTTTATTTTTCCGAGTGATGCCGCTTTGACGCCAGCTGGCGTGTCAGTGGGATAAAGCTGCGATACAGTTCGCCGGTATCCCGGTTCCAGCACTGCACGGCGGCCTGCTGCCGGCTGACAGTCTCCAGATCGCCGCGTGCGATCGGCCCGGTCAGGGCAGCGGCGCATCCCATCGTCAATGCATTTTCTAGTGACTGCCGCGCCAGCGGCGCAGCCATTGCCAGCGCCTGCTGCGGCGGAATGCCAGCAGCCGCATAGGTTTGCAGCGCCACCTCAATCAGTGTCACCAGATAATTACTCGCAAAGACGGAACCCGCGTGATACAGCAGCTTATTGGCGGCACTGATCTGCACCAGCGTGGCGCCGGCGCTCTGCAATGCAGGCGAGAGGACGTCCAGCGCAAGCGCGTCACCTTCGATGCTGCAGATCGTACCGCTGAAGTCTGCTGCCACCAACGCCGGATTGGCGAAGCTGCGCACCGGATGCACGCTGGCCACAGCAACACCGGCAGCTGTGGCAGCCTGCAATTCGGTGGAGGCTTTGGAACCGCTGCAATGAAAAACCACATTCCCCGGTTGCAGCACATCCTGTTTCACTAACTGCTGACAAACGGCCGCCAGATGATCGTCCCCGACGGCCAGCATCCAGACATCTGCCGGCGTCAGTTGCGCCCAGTCTGCGACCGCTGTGCCGGCACCGGCAAAGGCACACGCCTGCTGCGCGCTAGGCAAAGTACGATTCAGTATCTGCTGCATCTGAAACGCAGCGCTGACATGAAAGCGCTGCGCCAGCACCCGGCCGACTTTACCGGCTCCGATGACAGAAAAGCGCTTCATGCGTCTGCCTCGTCCGGAAAACGGCGCAAACCATCGAGATTCAGAATCGTGATGCCGCCGTAATCAACCGTCAGCAGTTTTTTCTTTTCCAGCAATTGCAAAGCCTGATTCGCTCTTTGGCGCGACACGCTGGAGATATAGCCGATTTCTTCCTGGGAAATCTGTAACTGCATGCTGCTGCCCGGATTCAGATAGGGATTGAACATGGAAGCCAGACAACGCGCAACGCGGGTATCAGGGTCCAGCATACGGTCATATTCGACCAGCGAAATAAACAGACCCAGCCGCTCATTTAACTGATGCAACAGGAAACGGTTAAAGGCAATGCTGTGGTCCAGCAAAAAATTGAACGTGCTGCGCGGCATGTAGGCAACGCGGGTATCGCGCAGCGCGACAACGTCGTAACGCCGTGGCTCGGTCTTGAGCAGCGAGCCTTCGCCAAACCATCCGCCTGCCAGCATACAGCTGAAGGTCACGGTTTTTCCGTCCGGCGAAATACTGCTCATTTTCAGGAAACCTTCCATCACGCCCATCCAGTGATCGACCGGATCGCCCTTGCGGCAGACATACCCGCCCGCCGGGATAAAGCGCTCCACCACTTCATCTTCCACTTTCTGCATATGCTCAGGAGCCAGCATGCCGGCCCACATGGTCTTTGCAAATCGTTGCCGGGAATCATTCCTGTTATTTGTCATATTGTGCGATGCACCACCGAAAGTTCAGGCATTCCGTCAGATTGTCAGTCAAACGACAGCCATCAGAAATGCAAGCCTCTAGTATCTGATCCATAAAGATGTAAGCGGACATTGTAAGCGAGCCGTGACGCCAGCGGAATCAGCCAGCGGCACAATCACAATATCTGCCGGAAGTTTCACCGTTTCCGCCACAGCAGGCCGTAAGTCTAACGTAAGGCAGGGTGAGGAAACTCCGTAAAGCAACCCAGAAAAAGGGCAAGCTGTGCAAGGTCAGAGAACCTTGTTCCCAGGAACACACAGCATTCCCGGCAAGCCCAACATAATCAGGCTGATGGTGGAGACATGACAATCAATGCGAACAGCACGTTCCCCAGGTTACTCCTGGAACACGGAACAGCACACCCCGATCATCCCGCGTTCCGCGAGAAAGATCTGGGAATCTGGCAAACCTGGAACTGGCAACAGGTCAACGCGGAAGTCCGCGCGCTCGCCTGCGGCCTTGTTGCGCAAGGCTTTCAGCGCGGCATGCATCTGGCGATCATCGGCGATAACCGCCCGCGCCTGTACTGGGCGATGATGGCAGCGCAATGCCTGGGCGGGATTCCGGTTCCGCTGTATCAGGATGCGCCGGCTGCAGATATGGCCTATGTGCTGGAAAACGCCGAAATCGCTTTTGCTGTTGCCGAAAATCAGGAGCAGGTGGATAAACTGCTCGACATCAAACAGCACTATGCCGGAATACAGCATATCTGCTTTGAAGATGAACGCGGCATGCGCCATTATCACCAGCCCGAGCTGAGCTCCTATGCCGCCCTGCAGGAACTGGGGCGCACTTATGATCGTGAGCACCCTGATTTTTTCCTGCAGCAAATAGAACTGGGACAACCCGAAGACACAGCTGTGATGCTGTACACCTCCGGCACTACCGGCAAACCGAAAGGCGTTTGCCAGAGTCATCGCTCGTTCATGACTGCCGGACAGGGCGGCGTGCATTTCGACAAGCTGCAACAGCAGGAAGACATCCTGTCGTATCTGCCGATGGCATGGGTCGGCGATCATCTGTTCTCATTCGCCCAGGCACTGGTTGCCGGATTCACCGTGAACTGCCCGGAATCCAGCGAGACCGTGATGACTGATCTGCGCGAAGTCGGTCCGACCTATTATTTCGCACCGCCCCGCGTATTTGAAAATATTCTGACCAATGTCATGATCCGCATGGAAGACGCCGGTGCCATCAAACGCGGTTTGTTCCATCACTACATGGAAGTGGCGCGTCGCGCCGGTGCCGATATTCTCGATGACAAGAAAGTGCCGCTCAGCGACCGGCTGCAATACTGGCTGGGTGAAATCCTGATTTACGGTCCGCTGAAAAACGTGCTGGGCTTATCCCGTGTCCGGGTTGCCTATACCGCAGGCGCCGCGATCGGTCCCGACCTGTTCCGTTTTTACCGTTCCATCGGCGTCAACCTGAAGCAGTTGTACGGCTCCACGGAAACCTGCGCCTATGTCTGTCTGCAGCCTGATGGAAAAATCAAATTCGACAGCGTGGGTGAAGCTGCGCCGGGCGTGGAAGTGCGGCTGGCAGACAATGGCGAAGTGCTGGTCAAATCCGCCGCCATGCTGACCGGCTATTACAAACGGCCGGATGCCACCGCAGAAGTCATGGACGACAAGGGTTATTTTCATACCGGTGATGCAGGGCTGTTTGACCAGGAAGGGCACCTCAAAATCATCGACCGGGCGGCCGATGTCGGCAAGCTCAATCATGGCGATATGTTTGCGCCGAACTATATTGAAAACAAACTGAAGTTCTTCCCATTCATCAAGGAAGCGGTAGCTTTCGGTAATGGGCGCGATTACGTCTGCGCCTTCATCAACATCGATATGGAAGCCGTCGGCAACTGGTCTGAGCGGCGCGGAATCGCTTACTCCGGCTATACCGATCTGGCAGCCAAGCCGGAAACCTATCAACTGATCATATCCTGTATTGAAAAAGTGAATGCCGATCTGGCCGGTGAAGCACTGATGTCCGGAACCCAGATCCACCGCTTCCTGATTCTGCATAAGGAACTTGACCCTGACGATGACGAACTGACCCGCACCCGCAAAGTCCGGCGTAATTTCATTTCCCAGAAATATGCAGTGCTGATCGATGCACTGTATTCCGGAAAACGCTCCCAGTACATCGAGACGCAGGTCAAATTTGAAGATGGCCGGCAAGGCACCGTCAGCGCTGATCTGCATATCAGCGACGTCAAGACCTTCGCACCGCGACAGCAGGCCGCATAAGGGATCCGTATGACAGCAAACAGAAAAACCGGCGATGTCATTCTCGACCTGCAGAACATTTCACTGTCGTTCGGTGGAGTGAAAGCGTTGACTAATATCTCCTTCAACGTCAGAGAACATGAAATCCGCGCCATCATCGGCCCCAATGGCGCGGGTAAAAGCTCCATGCTGAACGTGATCAATGGCGTGTACCGCCCACAGCAAGGGCAGATCACCTATCACGGTCAGCAACGTAAAGACATGAACACCTATGCCGCAGCCAAAAGCGGCATTGCACGCACATTTCAGAATATCGCGCTGTTCAAGGGCATGAGCGTGCTCGACAACATCATGACGGGCCGCAATCTGAAAATGAAGAGCCATTTCCTGCTGCAAGCGCTTTACTGGGGGCCGGCGCAGAAAGAAGAAATCGCGCACCGGCAGAAGGTGGAAGAAATCATCGATTTCCTTGAGATTCAACATATCCGCAAAACTCCGGTGGGCCGCCTGTCTTATGGTCTGCAAAAACGGGTCGAACTGGGCCGCGCACTGGCTGCCGAACCGGAAATCCTGCTGCTCGACGAACCGATGGCAGGGATGAATGTGGAAGAAAAACAGGATATGAGCCGTTTCATCCTGGATGTGAACGATCAGTTCGGCACCACTATCGTCCTGATTGAACACGACATGGGTGTGGTCATGGATATTTCCGACCGGGTTGTGGTGCTCGATTACGGTAAGAAAATCGGTGACGGCAGTCCGGCGGAAGTGCTCGCCAATCAGGAAGTCATCAATGCCTATCTCGGCGTAGCACACTGATACCGCATAGTATGAGGAATGCAAAATGAGTCTGAATTTTTTCTTTGAAGTGCTGATCGGCGGTTTGCTGTCAGGTGTGATGTATGCGCTGGTAGCGCTGGGTTTTGTCCTGATCTACAAAGCATCCGGCGTCTTCAATTTTGCTCAGGGCGCGATGGTGTTTTTTGCAGCGCTGACCTGCGTCGGCCTGAGTGAAAAATTTGATCTGTCGATCTGGCTGGCGATTCCGCTGACGATGGCCGTCATGGTAGTGCTGGGGCTGGCGATCGAAAAAATCGTGTTGCGCCCGCTGGTCAATCAGCCGGAAATCACCCTGTTCATGGCGACTATCGGCCTGACCTTCTTTATCGAAGGACTGGCGCAGCTGTTGTGGGGGTCGCAGCCACATAAGCTGAGCCTGCCGATTGAGGATGTGCCGATTGAATTCATCATGGAAAAATTCAATATCCTGGTGTCTCAGTTCGATGTGATCGCGGCACTGATTTGCGCGATTCTGGTGACAGGACTGGCGTTGCTGTTCTCCAAAACAAAAATCGGCCGCGCCCTGCGCGCTGTCGCCGACGATCATCAGGCAGCGCTGGCCGTCGGCATTCCTTTGCAGCAGATCTGGGGCATCGTCTGGACTGTTGCCGGATTTGTCGCGCTGGTTGCCGGTTTATTGTGGGGCGCGCGCAATGGCGTGCAGTTCGCGCTGACTTTTGTTGCGCTCAAAGCGCTGCCGGTACTGATTCTGGGAGGCTTCACCTCCGTTCCTGGCGCGATCGTCGGCGGACTGATTATCGGCGCCTCGGAAAAACTGGCTGAAGTGTATATCGGACCACTGGTCGGCGGCGGTATCGAAGGCTGGTTTCCGTATGTGCTGGCACTGTTGTTCCTGCTGGTCAGGCCGGAAGGTCTGTTCGGTGAAAAAATCATTCGCCGCATCTGAGCATCTGATACAGCGGTTTGGCCGGCATCACTGTACTGTGTCTGTCAAATGAAACGCAGACTGATTGAGAGAAGGAATTTTTATGTTTTATCGTGAAGCAGGACAATTCAAAACCAGCTACCAGGCGGACAACCAGATTTTTCCGTTACGTCAGGACAGAATAGGCGTATCCGTATTGCTGGCGGCGGCTTTTATTGCCGTACCACTGCTGGCATCTGACTATGCTTTTTCCGCGATCTTCATCCCATTCCTGATTTTTTCTCTCGCAGCACTGGGGCTCAATATCCTGACTGGCTATGCCGGCCAGTTATCGCTGGGCTCTGCCGCGTTCATGGCAGTCGGCGCATTTGCTTCGTATAACTTCATGCTGCGCCTGCCGGGTATTCCGGTATTGCTGGCGTTTGTGCTGGGCGGCATTTCTGCGGCCCTGGTCGGCATTGCGTTCGGGTTGCCGTCATTGCGGATCCGCGGTTTCTATCTGGCGGCGGCTACGCTGGCAACCCAGTTTTTTGTGGTCTGGTGTCTCACTAAAATTCAGTGGTTCACCAATTACAGTTCTTCCGGCGTCATTACGGCACAGGAAATTGTGATTCTGGGGCAGGCGTTTAATACGCCGGTTAAAAAATATCTGCTGACCTTAGTCGTCGTCTGCCTGATGGCTCTGCTTGCCAAAAACATGGTGCGCTCTAATGTCGGCCGTTCCTGGATGGCTGTGCGGGACATGGATGTGGCCGCTGAAGTCATCGGTTTCCGGCTGATGCGCACTAAGCTGCTGGCGTTCGCAGTGTCATCTTTTTATTGCGGTATTGCCGGAGCACTGTATGCCTATGCGTATCTGGGCACCGTGGAGCCGGAAGCCTACAACCTGGATTTATCCTTCAAGATTCTGTTCATGATCATTATCGGCGGTGTCGGTTCCATTCTCGGATCATTTCTGGGTTCAGCCTTTATTGTGCTGTTGCCGATTTTCCTGAATCTGGTCGCCCACGGTCTGGCATTGCCGACCAATGTGGCGTCCAACCTGGAGCTGATGGTGTTTGGCGCGCTGATCATCTTTTTCCTGATTGTGGAACCACACGGACTGGCGCGCCTTTGGCAGATCGCGAAGGAAAAATTACGTTTGTGGCCGTTCCCGCATTAAGTTTTCAACGCAGCACCGAGCAATCATAACAACAGCGTCCTTTTCATAAGACGTGGCAATTCATCGACAACCTACAGGAGACAATATGAAGCTGATGAAATCTCTCATGCTGGCATCCGCATTGATTGGCGCTGCCAATCTGGCGCAGGCGGAAGACCAGTTTATCCCGATTCTGTCGTACCGCGTCGGCCCTTACGCTGCGGGCGGCTCCGGCTTCTTTGGCGGCGCCATCGACTACTTCAACCTCATCAATGCAAAAGGCGGCCTGAATGGCGTCAAGATTTCGTGGGAAGAATGCGAGACCGAATACAACGCATCACGCGGCGTCGAATGCTATGAGCGCCTGAAAAAAGCGCAGGGCGGCGCTTCTCTGGTCGAGCCGCTGTCCACCGGTATTGCCTATGGTGTCCTGGACCGCGTCGCTGAAGACAAAATCCCGATGACCACCCTCGGCTACGGACGTTCGGATGCCGCCAATGGCAAGGTATTTCCTTACATTTTTCCGCTGATCACCAGCTACTGGAATCAGGCTGCTGCGATGACCAAATACCTCGGCGATAAAGCCGGCGGCATGGATAAGCTGAAAGGCAAAAAAATCGTGCATCTGTATCACGATTCGGCGTTCGGTAAAGAGCCGATCCCGGTACTGGAAGCGCAGGCAAAGCAATACGGTTTTGAACTGATCAAAATTCCGGTCGCGCATCCCGGCAATGAACAGCAATCGCAATGGCTGCAGATCCGTCAGGCGAATCCGGACTTCGTGATTCTCTGGGGCTGGGGCGTGATGAATGCGGTGGCGATCAAGACAGCGCAACGCAATGGTTATTCCCGCGAAAAAATGCTGGGCGTCTGGTGGGCCGGTTCGGAAGAGGATGCGATTCCTGCTGGCGATGCAGCGAAAGGCTACACCGCGATGACCTTCAACACGCCCGGCAATTATCCGGTGCTCGACGAAATCCGCAGCAAAGTATATGCGGCTGGCAAAGGCAATCTCAGCGACAAATCCCGTATCGGCTCGGTTTATCACATGCGCGGCGTGACTGCAGCGATCCTGTGGTCGGAAGCCATTCTGAAAGCGCAGGAAAAATTCGGCAAGGGTAAACTGATGACTTCCGAACAGATCCGCTGGGGTTTTGAAAACCTGAATGTGGACGAAGCCCGCCAGAAGGCGCTGGGTGCGTTCGGCATGTTCCCGCCAGTCAAAACATCCTGTGAAGATCACGAAGGTTCCGGTGCCGTCAAGGTACAGCAATGGACCGGCGATAAATGGAAAGCCATCACGCCGAACTGGGTTGTGGGTGATAAAGCGCTGACCCGCGCCATGCTGGAAGAGTCGTCCAATAAATATGCAGCGGAAAAGAAAATCACACCTGCCTGCCTGAAGTAACGCTTACCGGCACCGGGGACTGGCTGCCAGTCGGACAGCCTCCGGTTTCGTCAATGCTGAAAGAGCTGAAAAGATATTCATCATGAGTCTGCATGCCAATCCGGCTGAGAGCGCCCTCTGCAACCCGGCCTATCTCAGCGTCAATAATATCGAAGTTATTTACGACCACGTGATCCTGGTTCTGAAAGGTATTTCGCTTCAGGTACCGCAAGGAAAAATTGTGGCATTGCTGGGGGCGAATGGCGCCGGTAAATCGACCACATTAAAAGCGATTTCCACCTTGCTCAAAAACGAGCGCGGCGATATCACCAAAGGCGACATCACCTTTCAGGGTCAGCGTGTTGATCACTTAACACCGAACGAGCTGGTCAGACGCGGCCTGTCACAAGTCATGGAGGGACGACATTGTTTCGGCCATCTGTCGGTGGAAGAAAACCTGCTCACCGGCGCCTACACCCGCAATCTGTCCCGTGCCGGACTGAAGGAGGCGCTGGAAAAGGTGTATCACTATTTTCCCCGTCTGCGTGAGCGCCGGCAATCGCAGGCCGGCTATACCTCCGGCGGCGAACAGCAGATGTGCGCCATTGGCAGGGCACTGATGGCAAAACCGTCGATGATCCTGCTGGACGAGCCGTCGATGGGGATTGCACCGCAACTGGTGGAGGAAATTTTCGAAATCGTGAAAAGCCTCAATGTGCAGGAAAACGTTTCTTTCCTGCTGGCCGAACAGAACACCAATATCGCGCTGCGTTACGCTGACTTTGGCTATATTCTGGAAAATGGTCGCGTGGTCATGGAGGGTGATGCCAAAGACTTGTCCAGCAATGAAGACGTCAAGGAATTTTATCTTGGCGTTTCCGGTGCCGGGCGCAAGAGTTTCCGCGACATGAAATTTTACCGCCGCCGCAAACGCTGGCTGGCTTAATGCTGATTAATGCTACTTAATAACTAACGGTTTCGCATTTACCTGATGAGTTCCGCCATGACCGATTATCTGGACGCACTGGAAACCCGCAATCCGCAAAGCCGGGAGCAGGCATTGATGACGCGCCTGCCGCAACTGGTCGCCCACGCGCAGACTGCCCCCGGCTGGGCGCACATCCTGCACGGCGTGCAGGCGACTGATATCCGCAGCCGGCAGGCACTGGCGCAATTGCCGGTGACCAGAAAATCCGACCTCAAGACCTTACAACAGCAGCAGTTGCCTTTTGGTGGCCTGACCACTACGGAGAGCCGCCGGCTGGGGAGAATATTCATGTCGCCCGGCCCGATATTTGATCCGGAAGGTAAAAGCGCTGACTGGTGGCGCTTTGCACGGCCGCTGCATGCCGCTGGGGTGCGTGCCGGCGACCTGATCCAGAACTGTTTTTCGTATCACTTCACTCCGGCTGCCTTCATGGTCGAAAGCGCAGCGCAACGGCTGGGCTGCACCGTGATTCCGGCGGGAATAGGGCAAACCGAAATGCAGATTCAGGCGATGGCCAATCTCAAGCCGGATGCCTACGTCGGCACGCCCAGTTTTCTGAAAATCATACTGGAAAAAGCAGCCGACAGCGGTGTGGATATCTCCAGCGTGCGACGGGCCGTGGTCGGTGCCGAAGCGCTGCCACCATCGCTGCGCCAGTGGCTGCAGGCCAATGGCGTGCCCCAGGTATTGCAGATGTATGCCAGTGCGGATATCGGCAATATTGCTTATGAAACCATGAGCGATGGGCAGCTGAATCCCGGTATGGTGCTGGACGAAGACCTGATCCTTGAAATCGTCCGCCCCGGTACCGGCGATCCGGTGCCTGAGGGTGAAGTCGGGGAAATCGTCATCACTTCGTTTAATCCGGACTATCCGTTGATCCGTTTTGCCACCGGCGACATGTCCGCCATCCTGCCCGGTATTTCTCCTTGCGGCCGTACCAACCAGCGTATCAAAGGCTGGATGGGGCGCGCCGACCAGACCACCAAGGTCAAGGGCATGTTTGTTCATCCGTCCCAGATTGCAGAAGTGCTCAGGCGTCATCCGGAAATCCATAAAGCCCGTCTGGTAGTCAACGGCGAGATGGCCAACGATGTGATGACCTTGCATTGCGAAACCGGCGCGGTGAGCGCAGATTTTGAATCTGTGCTGATCACCACGCTGCGCGACATCACCAAGCTGCGCGCCGAAGTGCAGCTGGTGCCGGCCGGTAGTCTGCCGAACGACGGTAAAGTCATTGATGACATCCGCAAATATGAATAAACCCTTTTACTGTAGGTCGCTTCCACGGGGTGCCTGACGGCATCCCTTTTTTCATCGCGTATTCAATATGATGACTGCCATGATTTAGCGCAACATGGCGTTGCATGATGATTGCCGCCGGACCATGGCTGGAGTATCGTTATCCCTAAAAAAATTCCACCAAGGAAAATATTGTTCCACCCTTTATCATCACTACGGAGACTTCATGATGCGCAGCATATTCAAAATATTCAGCCTGTTCTTTTTCTCTCTCATCCTGAGCACAGCGGCGACTGCGGCTGAGCATGGCACTGCACAGGAAGCGGAAGCGATGGTGAAAAAAGCCATCGCCTATATGAAGACTAACGGACAGGAAAAAGCGCTGACCGAATTTAATAATCCGAAAGGAAGTTTCGTCGACCGCGATCTGTATGTCTGGGTGGCAGAAAACAACGGCAAGGCTATCGCTCACGGCGCCAATCAGCGTCTGGTCGGTAAAGACCTGCGCACCTTGCGCGATGTCGACAACAAAGCCTTCATCGAAGAAATTATGACGATGGCAAACAGCAAGGGAAAAGGCTGGGTCGATTATAAATGGCCGAATCCGGTCACTAAAGCGATTGAAGCGAAATCAACTTATTTTGAAAAATCCGGCGATCTGATTTTCGCCTGCGGCATCTACAAATAAGGTCAGCAAAATACCAAAAAGGGGCGCAGACTGCGCCCCTTTTTCACATGTGTGCTGATGCTGAATAACTGTCGTTGAGCAGCGGTGTCGTGCCTGTTGCTCAGTTGGATTCCTTGATCAGGCGTCCTGACGTTTTCTGGATTGGCCGCGCATTCATCGGATACAAACGACTGAAGATGGCGAGCTGTTCCGCTGAAATTTCTACCGGCTCTTTCATGACCAACCACAGCACGCCTTCTGTACATGGCGGTGCTGTCAGCGACCCCATGTAGGTATAGTAATCACGCTTCACCGGCAACAGCTGGTTCATATCCATCGCGACCAATGCCTGCTGCGCTTCATTTTTTTCCAGCGGCAGATTGTTCCATACCTGTTGCACCAGACTGTGTGGCTTGCCGCGCTCCAGTAATACGGCAACCACGGCCAGCTTGCCTTCGGTATCCTGATGCACCAGATGCGCGACCATTTCAAAACTCTTGCCATTGACCCTTTCTTCGGACGGCTTGTGGAAATGGAATTGCACCAGTTCATAACGATGTCCCAGCACGGTGATGTAATTTCCGGCGGCGATATTCACCCGTATCGTATGACCGTTATCGATCACGCTGAAGCCGGAAGCCTGATAATCAAAGCCGATAGGATCAAGATCGACGCGAATGCCATCGCGGATATCAATCGGCGACTGGCGTTCGCCATTGTCGCATTTGGCGTTGGCGGGACTCAGCTTGCCCCAGTTCTGCGGCCCACCCTCGCCCTGATAGCTCCAGTGTGCCGGGTTCGGCGGATTCAGCGCCGCCGCGACAGCAGCCGGGCCACGCTCGGCGTCGGCCTTGACTTTCAGTGGCTCTGCTTTTCTGGTCGGTGCCACATAAGGGGCACTACGTGCGACGGAGCGTTGCGATGCCTTGGCCAGGTCTTCTTTGTCTTTACGCAAAGTCGCAAGCCGTTCCGCAATGCGCACAGCCAGTTCATCCGGACTGATGGACTCTTTACCGGAATCTTTAGTGTCCTTGCTGTCTTTCGATGATTTACGCGCGTCCTTGCTGTCTTTGTCTTTGCTGTCCTTGTTATCTTTGTCTTTACTGTCCTTGTTATCCTTACCCTCTTTGCTGTCTTTACTGTCCTTCTCTTTCGACGATGCGCTGTCATCCTTGGCCGCTACCTGTTTAATCGGCTTGGAGGAGGTGGATGTGCTGTCGCTGGCCTGTGCGGCGGGGAATGCCAGCATCAGCGATAGCAAAAGAACAGGAAAACGGCGCGGTAATGAAGACATGATGGGACGGAGATAAGCAGAGGATATTCCGGTTACGGCAGCGCCTGCCGCAAACTTGAGTTCCGCACAGCAATTTTCAACATCCCTGCGCTCAGACAGCCAACCCCAGCCTTGCCCTGGCGGCCTGATATTCGGCAGTCAGACGACGCACCACCTCGGCCACAGAAGGCGCATCCTGCATCAGGCCCACGCCCTGACCAGCGCCCCAGATATCGCGCCAGGCTTTGGCTTTGCTGCCGCTGCCCGAACTGAAATTCATTTTTGATTTGTCAGCGACAGGCAGATTGTCCGGATCCAGTCCGGCGGCAATGATAGATTTTTTCAGATAATTGCCATGCACTCCGGTAAACAGATTGGTATACACAATGTCGGCAGCGGCAGATTCGATGATCGTCTGGCGGTAAGCCTCGTCAATATTTGATTCCTGGGTCGCCAGCCAGCGCGAGCCGATATAGGCAAAGTCTGCGCCCATGGCCTGCGCCGCCAGAATCGCGTCGCCTGTCGCAATCGCACCGGACAAAGCGATCGGCCCATCGAAGAAGCGGCGTACTTCGCCCACCAGCGCAAAAGGCGACAGACCGCCAGCATGGCCACCGGCACCGGCGGCAACCAGGATCAGGCCATCCACACCGGCTTCCAGCGCTTTTTCTGCATGGCGGATCGAAATCACGTCATGCAGCACGATGCCGCCGTAACTGTGAATGGCGTCCAGCATCTCATGCGGCGGCGCGCGCAGAGAAGAAATGATCATCGGAACCCGATGTTTAACGCAGACCTCGACATCATGCGCCAGCCGGTCATTCGACTGATGCACGATCTGGTTCACGGCAATCGGTCCGACCCGCTGTGCAGGATGAGCGCGCTGGAATT
The DNA here is from genome assembly GCF_013377855.1 of Cognatundibacterium oligocarboniphilum. Classification (GTDB taxonomy): domain Bacteria; phylum Pseudomonadota; class Gammaproteobacteria; order Burkholderiales; family Burkholderiaceae_D; genus Undibacterium; species Undibacterium oligocarboniphilum. The sequence goes on from NZ_JABXYJ010000001.1 coordinate 323,162, forward strand.
CAGCCAACTCATGCTGCAAATCCGTCAGCCAGGTGTCGAGCAGTTCGGCGGGCCGGGCATTCAACGCCGGGAAGGAGCCGACAATGCCGGCTTTGCATTGAGCAGCCACCAGTCGGGGGCCGCTGGCGATAAACATCGGCGAAGCAATCACCGGCAGTGCCAGGTTCTGCAATACGGCAGGTAAATGGGAGGAATTCTGCATCAATGCTCCTTTCAGGCACGCAACACCGGAACATCCGGCGGAGGTCTGTGCTGGATTAACGGTACAAGGGTCTGCTATGATCTTATCAGAAAAAGCACGATTGTTCGGAATTTGATGCATCACTGTTCCGGATAGCCTGACCACACTTCCGCAGCAGGCGCTGTTCCCTGTGGCGGCCACATTTCATCCCATCAAGGAATCTTCCATGCGTTATCAATGTTTCGATTTCAGCATCGATCAGAAAATTGCCCATCTGCGCTTTAACCGCCCGGATGCCATGAATACGATGCAGCCGGTATTTTTCCGTGAGCTGGTCAATATCCTGCAACAGTTGCAGCGTGAAGCCAGTGCGCGGGTGCTGGTGATTTCTTCCACCGGCAAGCATTTCACGGCCGGGATGGCGCTCGATGTGTTTGCCGCAGGCGGCGGCATCACGCTGGATGATCAACAGGCGGTTGGCCGCGCCAATATCGCGCTGGCGCTGCAGGAGATGCACCAGTCTTTCAATCTGATCGAGCAGTTGCGGATGCCTGTTATTACAGCAATCCACGGCGGCTGCATCGGTGGCGGCGTCGATCTGATCTGCGCGGCGGATATCCGGCTGGCGAGCCAGGATGCATTTTTCTGCATTCAGGAAATCAATATCGGCATGACCGCCGATCTGGGCACGCTGCAACGACTGCCAAAGCTGATCCCGGAAGGCATCGTGCATGAAATGGCTTATACCGGACGCCGCCTGCCGGCAGCCCGGGCCCAGGCGGTGGGGCTGATCAACGAAGTATTTGAAACGCAGCAGGCAATGCTGGATGCCGCCATCCAGATGGCCAAAGAAATCACGGAAAAGCCGCCGGTTGCCATCTGGGGCAGCAAGCAGGCGATTCACTATGCGCGCGACCATTCCACGCAGGACGCCTTACAGCAAATGGGCTGGCTGCAATCGGGTATCTGGCAGAGCGCCAACCTGATGGAAGCCTTCATGGCCAAACAACAGGGGCGCGCGCCGCAGTTTGCCGATCTGGCGACATTGCACCCGTTCAACGAAGCGCCTTATCAGCTCAAATAGGACATCAGATAAAACGCTGTGGGAAAGTGGCAGAGAATACGGGGCGGCCAGCTTCAGCGCTGGCTGATCAAAACGCCGGATTCCAGCCGCGCCGCGCCGGCACGCACCAGTTCGGCAGCGATCTGCTCGATCAGATCGTGTTCCGGTAAATCCAGCTGCCGGGCAGCGGCCTGCATCAGGCGGCTTTGCCTCAGCTGCTGCCGGACTGCGTCAAAACTGATGGCACGTTGCTCCAGCAACAGAAATGCCAGCAGCACCTTGATGGCATTACGGGCATTGCGCCGGGTATCTGCCGCCAGGAAATCGACCCGGCTCTGAGCTCTTGCCAGCGCGCCCTGCACGTCGGTAAAAGGCGCCCCGTGACCGGGAATCACCAACCGCACATCCAGCTCACGGATCGTCTGCAAAATCGCGGCCTGCTCTGCAAAACCCGATTCCCCTTCCAGCTCAGGAAAAATCACGCCGAATCCGTTTTCCCACAATGCGTCGGCGGAAATCAGCAATGCCTGTCCGGGACAATACAAAATCATGGAATGCGGATCGTGTCCCGGTGCGCTGAGCACCTCCCACGTCAGATCACCCAGCCTGAGCACATCACCATGCGCGATGCAGCCATCATGCCGGAAACGTTCGCACTGCTGCCCGGTGGAGGCATACGGCAGACGGTCTTCGTCCCAATCCGCCACGGCACTGGCTTCCTGTACGGGAACCAGCGTGCGACAGGCGTAATGCCGCTGCAGCAAGGCGTTGCCGCCACAATGATCGGAATGCAGATGGGTATTGATCAACAAGTCCAGCGGCCGCCCCTGCAGCGCATGCTGCACCAGCGCCAGCGTCTGCTGTGCATGGCTCAGATAACCGGAATCGACCAGCGCGGTGTCGTCCCTGCCCAGAAACAGGATGTTATTGGAAGACAGCCAGCCCCGTTCAAATACTCGCATGCTGGCAGGAAGAGCGAAGGCAGTATCCGGAGTAGTCATGATATTCGGCGAAAAATTAAAACATGCGCTGGCGGATCAACCGCCAGATCCGCAATTTTTCCTGATCAGCCGCAGTACTCCAGCAGGTGATTTCTTCTATCGTGCGGAAACAGCCGGCACACCAGGCTTTTTCCTGATCCATGCGGCAGATGCCGACGCAAGGTGAGGGTACGGGCATGCCTTCTGCAGGCGCATCCGGATCGAATTCAGCCAAAATACTCATCCATCATCCTGTCTTCAGTGACTTGCCACATCGGCCACCGGCGCACCGGTCATGGCGACCAGCTGTTGCGGCGTCAGGCTGAATACCGCGTGCGGATGACCGGCAGCAGCCCATACTTTTTCAAATTGCAGCAAATCCTGATCGATCAGCATGATCGTATTACCGACATGACCAACCGGGCATACGCCACCGATCGCATAGCCAATTTTTTCACGTACGAATCTGGCGTCTGCCTTGGACAAAGGGCCGACCAGTGCAGCGACTTTCTGTTCATCGACCCGGTTTGCACCACTTGCCACCACCATCACGGCAGCGTCATCGCCGGTCCGGCGGAACACGATAGATTTCGCGATTTCCGCCACGCTGCAACCGAGTCCGGCAGCCGCCTCGGCAGAGGTACGACCGGTTTCCGGCAGCATCACGACCGGATATTCATGGCCCATTGCCTGCAGTAAATCCGCCACACGGCGGGCGGTTTCCGGAAGTGATTGTCCGACAGATATTTGTTCTGGCATGTCTGTTTTTTCCTGAATGAAGGACAGGTAAGACCCTGTCCGGCTCTGGTTCTGCAGAACCTTATAACACAGCACCGGGCAGCCTGCAGTCAGCCGCCCCAGCTTGCCAGCAATTCTGCATGTTCGGGCGGAAAATACAGGCATTTCAGGCCGGCACGGTATTCGCTGCCGCTCAGTATCGTATAGATACAGGTCACCTTGCATACCACCTAGGTGCGGACCGACGCATCGCGCGGACTGGGTACCTCCATCATCATCTGATAATCCTGTTTTTCCTTCAGCATGACCCCTATCTGCATCTGAATTCCGGCGGCAGAAAAATTAACGATTTTGGAAGGAACAATTCTGCCGGGAACAACCTGAACAGCGGATCGCCAAGAGACAGCAAGGCGCGGATTAATGCGGGAATCACTCATAAAACACAATCATCACAACAAAAATAAGCAGACATCAGAACCAACATCAGATTGTAACAATGAAACAGAAAAAACTCAGGCATCCCGACAGGTCGTCATGCCCCGCCAGATTGCCGGTTCTGCAAATAAGCGATCACCGATCCGGCCGCCATTCTGCCGCTGGCAAAACAGGCTGTCAGCAAGTAACCGCCGGTCGGCGCTTCCCAATCCAGCATTTCGCCGGCACAGAACACACCAGGGCAGGCTTGCAGCATCCCGTCCGGGTGCATTGCGGAAAACTGCACACCGCCGGCACTGCTGATGGCTTCATCAATCGGTCGCGTCGCCTGCAAAGACAGCGGCAGGTGCTTGATGTGTCGCGCCAGCGCATCCATTGCCGGTGACTGCTGCTGGAATTTTCCCAGCACCTCGTGGAGCAGCGCCGCTTTGAGTGGATCGAGCCCCAGCCGGCTCTGCAGGAAACTGGTCCAGGAACGCGATCCGCGGCCGCTGGCCAGCGCCTGAGCCACCCAGCCAGCACTGCGGTCAGGCAGCAGATCCAGTTCCAGCACCGCTTCACCGCTGGCATGAATCTGCTTCCGCAAGGCTGAAGACAGCGCATAAATCAGGCTGCCTTCCACACCGCTCTCCGTGACCACAAATTGCCCCTGCCGCATCGGTGCCGATGCAGCACCGCCCTGCACCCGCGCTGCCACCGTCGGCACCGGATGTCCGGCGAAGCGGTGACGGAAAAAATCACTCCATGGCCGCTCAAAACCGCAATTCGCCGGCTGCAGCTGCGCCACCGCCACGCCACGCTGGCGCAGCCACGGAACCCAGGCGCCATCGGAACCCAGCCGTGCCCAGCTGCCGCCACCAAGCGCCAACACAACCGCATCGGCTTGCAACAATTGTTCACCTTCGGGTGTGGTAAAACGGAGAAACTCCCCCGACGGATCCCACCCCTGCCAGCAATGCCGCATATGAAAACGGACACCCTGCGTACGCAGCCGGTGCAGCCAGGCGCGCAGCAGCGGAGCCGCTTTCATATCAGTCGGAAAGACGCGCCCCGAGCTGCCGACAAAAGTTGCGACGCCCAGTCCTTGCGCCCAGGCGCGCAACGCATCTGCATCAAACGCTTCAATCATGCCGCGCAATTGCTCCGCCCGTTCGCCATAACGCGTCATAAAGACAGGAAACGGCTCGGAATGCGTGAGATTCATACCGCCTTTTCCTGCCAGTAAAAACTTGCGCCCGACGGAGGCCATGGCATCATACAGATTCACGCTCAACCCGGCAGCCGACAAGACTTCCGCCGCCATCAGACCTGCCGGACCGCCGCCGATGATCATCACGTGCGCAGCAGACGGCGCAGAAGCGTGGTGACCGGCAGGAACAGGCAATATAGGCATAGCGGCAGGCGGTGTCGTTGTGACAGATTCAGTCTCAGACTGAACAGGTCGCGGTTGAAAAGAAATCGGGGCATCATCATACGACGGATCGATGATGGACAGGCAGAATTCAGCGCAATTATTCCATATTGATGCCTGTATCTGTCCCACCGCCGGACAGGTGACAGTCTACCCGATGAGAATATTTTTCTCAGTCCGCGAACCGTTTTACCTTCATGCCACCTCTTATGCACAACAAGCTCGAACCGGCATTTCCAAGTCGGCCGTGCTGATTGACGATGTTCAGACACTGGTCATGCAGCAGTCATACGCCGGCCTGATTTACCGTCTATATTGTGAGCAACAGGCTCGCCAAGCTATATTCTGGTTCATTTTTTATTCACCCACAAAAAAGATTTTCATGAAAAATATACTCCGTTTTTCCGGTCTCCACGCCCTGATCCTGTCTATCGCGGCACTGGCTGTAGGTACTGCGGCAGCGGAATCGCTGAATGTGCAGGCCACCATGATTCCGAAAGAACAGATCAGGCTGGATTTTAAAGACGGCTCCGGTCACTTCGTACTGATGGTGCGCCGTGAGGGACAGACCAGCGGCACCGGCCTGCTGGATGGTGCACAGATGGTTGAATATGGCCGCCACGACATCGTGCCAGGCGTTGCCGGCGACCCCAGCGGCTATCTGGTCGTGACGAAAGGTGAAGGCAATGTCGCTTATCTTAAATGGACGGTACGTGCCGTGTTCCTGCCCGGTAAGGACGGCAAACCGGAAATCCATGATAACGGCTTCTGGGAAGTGGTTTCCGGTACCGGCAATTTCAAAGGACTCAAAGGCGCCGGTACCCTGCACATTAAATCAGTCAACCCGACTGACCGCGTCTTTATTCTGGATGGCGAAATCAGCACCGCCCGCCAACCATAAGGCAAAACATCATGACATCGCCCCAGATGCAGACCCACTCCCTTCTGACCTGCCCGGTGTGCGGCCATGCCGAATTACTTGAAATGCCCGCCGCATCCTGCCAGTTTTTCCATGAATGCAGCGCCTGCCATACGGTGCTGCGCCCCCTGTCCGGCGACTGCTGCGTATTCTGTAGTTTTGGCAGCATCAAGTGCCCGCCGGTGCAGAACAGGGAATCATGTTGTCATCCCGCAGCAGAAAAAACATGACCGCATGGGAAAATCTCAACATTCCGTTCAACTCACAGGAGACATTGCGCACCGTGCATGAATCCTTAGATCATCTGCTGAATTATTTTTCATTGCGGGCCGGTGTTTTTTACACTGGCAATATCTGCGGTTTGCATGATTTTGAACGTGATCACACACATGGGCATCTGCATCTGATCAAAAATGGCCCGGTTCAGTTACTTGAATCCGGTCAGCCTGCCATCACGATTCTTCAGCCTACCCTGCTATTTTTACCCAGACCCGAAAAACACAGATTACTGGCGAATGACCGTACAGGTGCCGATGTAGTCTGTGCCAGCATTGTGCTGGGCAACAGTGTTCATCAACCGATCTCAGACTCGCTACCCGACCGAGTGCTGATTGCACTGGACCAGATAGCCGGTATCGACGCTATTCTGGCATGGATGTTTGAAGAAGCTTTTGAAAACCGTAGCGGGCGGCAAGCTATCCTCGACAAACTCTGCGAAATCCTGATCATCAGGATGCTGCGTTACTGCCTGGAACAAGGTGTGATCGCTGGCGGCACGCTTGCCGGGCTGGCAGACCCTCAGTTATCGAAAGCACTCGAAGCGATCCACCAGAACCCAGAACTGGACTGGACAGTCGCCGTTCTGGCAACCAGAGCGGGTATGTCACGCGCACGCTTTGCCGATCGTTTCCATCAGGTTGTCGGGAAACCACCCGCCGACTATCTGACATCTTTTCGTATCATGCTGGCACAACGTCTGCTGGCTCGTGGTCGCCCGGTCAAAGCGGTGGCACTGGACGTCGGGTACGGCAGTTCAAGCGCATTACACCATGCCTTTGTGCGAAAAATCGGCATCTCGCCGTCAGATTGGCTGACAGCACAATCTGACATACATAAAAATAAAAAATGATACGGCAAGTAAAACTGAGACACACGGACAAGATTCTGAGACGCTGAAACATCCTGACAGCACCCTGACTCATTACTATGCAGTGAAGCTGATCAATAACGATGTCAGATCAGCTGTTACGTCATTACTCATCCCATATCAAGGAACCGCCCATGTCATATCTTCAAACCCTTACTGCCGTTGATCACGCTTTAGCACAAGGCCAGCAAAAACAAATGCTGGATACTGCGCGTCAGCAAGTCGGCTTCATTCCAAACATGTATGCCAATATGGTCAATGCCCCAGCCGTACTGAGTACGTACCTGCACGGTTATGGCCTGTTCCGGGGGGAATCAGGTTTTACACCTGCCGAGCAGGAAACCGTGTTTCTGGCGGTCAGCCAGGTCAATGGCTGCAGCTACTGTACCGCAGCACACAGCATGATCGCGGACAAAGTATCCGGTGTTCCGGGTGATGTGCTCAGCGCCATCCGTCAAGGCACCCCGATTCCGAATCACAAGTTGTCCGCGCTCTATGCACTGACTCAGGAAATGGTGCGTACCAACGGTCGCCCTGCTGATGAAAAGGTTACAGCATTTCTGGATGCAGGTTACCAAGAGCAGCACATCCTTTATATTATTCTGGCAATTGCCGTCAAAGTGTTGAGCAACTATTCCAACCATGCTTTTGGAACACAGGTCGATGACCGTTTTGCTGATTACAAAATCGAGTGAGTGATTCCGGGTGATTTTTTGCAGCCACAGCAGTCCGGCAGAGGCGACGGACTGCTGTGGCACTCAGCTTTGCTGGATGTATGCGCCAAACAGCACACACACCGACAGGCCGCGCCCGTGCAGTCCCTGTTGCAATAACAGGCTGGCCTGATGGGTGTCGGCGATGTTTTTTACAATCGACAGGCCCAGTCCGCTGCCCGGCGTATTGGCATCAGATAAGCGGAAAAACCGTTCAAAGACCCGTTCGCGCATCTCTTCCGGAATCCCGATACCGTCGTCGGCAATCTGCAGACAGACCTGATCGCCCTGCCTGCTGCAGGAAAGCTGCACCTGTCCGCCGGCTGGGGTGTAACGCAATGCGTTGTCCATCAGGTTGCGGAACAGGATCAGCAGGCTGTCGCGGTCCATCCGCACCAGCCCCGTCTGCAGGCTGACGTCGAGCCGGATGCCTGCTTTGTCTGCCTGCTGCTGCCATACTGGCAATTCATCGCGCAGCAAATTCGCCAGATCCTGCGGCAGCATCGGCAAATGCTTGTCGTAGGGCGGCTCCAGCCGCGCCAGCGTCATCAGCTGGCCAACCAGACGGGTGGCGCGGTCGATACTGGCAGTCAGACCGGCGAGCGCTTCTTCGCGGTCATGCTGGTTATGGGTTTTCTGGATCACCTGCAGATTGGCCTTGATGGCCGCCAGCGGAGTACGTAATTCATGGGCTGCGTCCGAAGTAAAACGCTGCTCGCGGTCGCGGCTCTGGGTGACGCGTTCAAACAGGCGGTTCAGCGCATGCAGCAGGGGCTGCACTTCATCTGGCGCATCTGCCAGGGGCAATTGCCGCAGATCGTTCGGCATGCGCTGCGCCACATCGTCCGTAACCTGCCGCAGACTGCGAAATACCCGATTCACCAGCCACCACAGGCCGGCAACCAGCAGCGGTACGATCAGCAGCAAAAACAGCAACAGCTTGTAGGCAAAACGACCGCTGATTTCTTTGCGGTGGCTGCTCGGCTCCACCACCTGAATCTGCAGATGATGCGCGCTGTCCCAGCTGGTATAGCTGCGCCATGGCTGGTTATTCATCCTGATCCAGCCGAAACCTTCACTGCCCTCTGCGTCCGTGACGAAAGGCGTTTCCGGCGTACCACTGTTTTTATAGATCAGATGATGCTGCCCGTCCCAGACCTGAAACAGCAGGTACTGGTTATGTTTCTGATTATTCGATTCCGCCAGCGCCGGAGCGGTGCGTCCGGCATGTTCGGAAAGTTCATGGTTCGCCAGCGACAGCAGCAGATGTGCGGTTTCGGCCAGCGACTGGTCAAACAGCTCGCGGCTTTCGGTATCGGCATCCAGGTACACCACCACGGCGCTGAAACACCAGACTGTGACCGTCAGTGACAGCACCAGCCCGAGCAGGGTGCGGCGCAGGGACCAGCCTGCCGCTTCAGCGCGCATCATGCCTGTACCTCGCCAGCCGGGGTTTTGTCGATCACATAACCGACGGCGTGAATAGTACGGATCAGTTCCTTGCCGAGTTTTTTCCGCAGGTGATGGATATGCACCTGAATCGCATTGCTCTCAATTTCTTCTCCCCAGCTGTACAGCGTTTCTTCCAGCTGTTCGCGGGTCAGAACCTGACCTGCGTGTTCCAGCAGCATCCGTAAGATACCGAATTCCTTGACCGTCAGGGTTACAGACTGACCATGCAGGCTGACCTGCCGGGCCGCCATGTTCACCGCCAGCGCACCATGCCGCAACACTTCATGCACGCGCCCGTGCGCACGCCGGCAGGCCGAGCGGATGCGCGCCGTGAGTTCATCCAGATCAAACGGCTTGATAATGAAGTCGTCAGCACCGGCATCCAGCCCGGCAATGCGGTCGGGAATCTGGTCGCGCGCGGTCACGATCAGCACCGGATCGGCAAATCCGCTCTGGCGTAATTCGCGTAGCAAAACCATGCCGTCCGCTTGCGGCAGGCCGAGATCGAGCAGCACGCAGGCATAGTCATGCGACCTGAGCGCAGACCGTGCGCTATCGGCGGTCTGCACCCAATCGGTGGCATAGCCGGACAGATCCAGCCCCATCTGCGTGGCGCGTCCCAGTTGCGGATCATCTTCGACCAGTAATACACGCACGGACTTTTCTCCTGATATGGCTTTTACGAATGCAATGCATTGTAACTGCCGGTTGTTAAGAAGTTCTTAAGTTCTTCCGCTCAGAATAGCCCCCATTCCAAAGTGGAGCTTTGCATGATGACGAACAAACACATCTTTTTCCCTCCTTCACCATCCTCTTTCCAGAATGCCATGATGCCCATCCTGCGTCTTGCCGCGCTGGCCTCGGCTGTGCTGTGCACCCAGACGTTTGCCGCAGGCAGCCATCAGGTCAGCCTGAACGCTGAGCAGCTGCTGCACGCAGGTGTGAAAACCGAAGCCGTAATCAGCGCTCCGGCGGCGAATGGAGTCGCCAATCAGGGTGGGTTGCATTTGTCCGGCACGGTAATTGCCTCGGCCAACGCGGTAAATGTGGTCAGCAGCATGGTGGGTGGCGTGGTACGGGAAATTCATGCCAGCGCCCTGCAGCCTGTGCGCAGCGGGCAAGCGCTGATCAGCCTGTTCAGCCAGCCACTGATGGAAATGCAGCGCGAATATTTGCAACTGGCGACACAGGCAAAACTGGCGCGGGAAAAACGGGAACGGGACGAAGCATTGCTGAAGGAAGGCATCATTGCCCAGAGCCGTCTGCAGGATAGCCGGGCAGCGGCGCTGCAGACTGAGATTGCCGCTAAAGAACGCTACCAGAGCCTGCGCAGCGCCGGCATGAGCGAAACCGCCATCCAGAATCTGCTGACGCAGCAGCAATTGAGCCCGGTGCTGGTGCTGGCTGCGTCCGCTGGCGGCACGTTGAGTGAAATACAGGTCAGGCCGGGGCAGCGCATCGAAGCAGGCATGCCGGTCGCCAGCGTCAGCAAAGACGCGCCGTGGTGGCTGGAATTGCAGGCTTCAGCCCAGCAGGCAGCACAAATCCGTCCGGGAGACTTGCTGCAGGTCAGCAACTGCGCCACAGCAAAGGTGAATGCCGTGGCAGCGCATGTCCAGAGCAGTAACCAGACTATCCTGATCCGGGCGCAAGTCACGCAAAATAGCCAGTGTCTGAAGCTGAATCAGTTTGTTGAAGCCGTGCATCAGTCGGCACAACAGGCTCCCGGCAGTCTCGGTGTTCCGCTACGCGCGCTGTTTCAGAGTGCCAGAGTTCATTATGTGTTTCTCAAAAATGCACAAGGTTTTGAAGCCGTCAGAGTCAATCTGTTGGGCCAGGATGCCAGCCATGCCTGGGTGAGCGCGCCCGGCAAACAGCTGCAGCCCGGCAGCCAGGTCGCCACCCAGGGCATCGTGCAGCTCAAAGGCGCGCTGGCAGGATTGGGCGCTGAAGAAGGCGGGGGACAATAATGCTGTCACGTCTGATTGCTTTTTCCCTGGCACAGCGTCTGCTGGTGGTGGTCGCCACGCTGATGATGATTGCCGCCGGCTACCAGGCTTTCCGCGGATTGCCGATTGATGCGTTTCCGGATGTATCAACCACGCAGGTCAAGATCATCATGAAAGCGCCCGGCATGACGCCGGAAGAAGTCGAAGCACGCATCGTCGCACCGATTGAACAGGAATTGCTGGGCATCCCTCGGCAAGTGATCCTGCGCTCCCAGTCCAAATATGCGATTGCCGACATCACGCTCGATTTTCAGGATGGCACCGATGTGTTCTGGGCGCGCCAGCAGGTCAGCGAACGGCTGGGCAATGTGATGAAAGACCTGCCTGCTGTCGTCAGCGGCGGCCTGGCGCCGATCACCACGCCGCTGGGCGAAGTGTTCATGTTCACGATCGAGGGACCGCTATCGCTGATGGAAAAACGCAGCCTGCTGGAATGGACGATACGGCCGCAGCTGCGCAACATTCCCGGCGTGGCCGATGTGAACTCGCTCGGCGGCATGGTCAGAAGTTTCGAGGTGGTACCCGATCCCGATGCGCTGGCGGCGCGGCAATTGTCACTGAGTCAGTTGCAGGCGGCGCTGGAAAGCAATAACCGCAACGATGGCGCCGGCCGTCTCGCCAGCGGCGAAGAATCATTGCTGGTACGCAGTGACGGCAATATCCGCACGCTCGATGATGTACGGGCAATTGCCATCACCCAGCGCGACGGTAATGCCATTCGCGTCGGCGACGTCGCCACGGTCCGCATCGGTCAGCTGACCCGCTACGGCACGGTCACCAAAGATGGCAAGGGTGAAGCGGTGGAAGCGCTGGTACTGGCGATGCGCGGCGCCAATGCACAGCAGTTGGTCAATCAATTGCGCGAACGGCTGATCACGATCAATCAGTCTTTACCGAAAGGCACCGTCATCAAGCCGTTTTACGACCGCGGCAATCTGGTCGAACGCGCCGTCAATACGGTGCAGAAAGCGCTGGCGGAAGCGACTGTGCTGGTCGTGGTACTGCTGTATCTGTTCCTCGGCAATGTCCGTTCAGCGCTGGTGGTGGCCTGCATCCTGCCGCTGTCTGCGCTGGGCACATTCCTGCTGATGGACAGTTTCGGCTTGTCGGCCAACCTGATGTCGCTGGGCGGGCTGGCGATCGCGATTGGCATGCTGGTTGATGCGGCGGTGGTGGTGGTGGAAAACGTGGAAGCGCACAGTGAAAACCACGGCCAGCCGGTGCTGCCGAGGCTGCATGTGATTTACCGGGCCGTCAGGGAAGTCGCGGTTCCGGTCACGGCAGGCATGCTGGTCATCATGATCGTATTTCTGCCTTTGCTGTCTTTGCAGGGACTGGAAGGAAAACTGTTCATCCCGGTCGCGCTGACCGTCATCTTCGCGCTGGCCTCGTCGCTGCTGCTGTCGCTGACGGTGATTCCGGTGCTGTCCTCCTTTTTCCTGCAGCATGAACATGGTGGTTCGCCGCGTCTGGTGCAACGCATGGAAGCCGCCTACCGCGCCCTGCTGAACCGTGCGCTGCGGCACAGCCGCCTGGTCAGCATCGCCGCGATGACCGTGCTGGTGCTGACCGCCTGCCTGTTTCCCTTTATCGGTAAATCTTTCATGCCGGTGCTGGATGAGGGCGACATCATCATGCAGATAGAAAAACTGCCTTCAGTCAATCTGCAGGAATCGGCCCGCATTGATCAGGCGATCCAGCGGCGGATTCTGGAACAGGTGCCGGAAGTCACCAGCATCGTGGCGCGTGCCGGCTCGGATGAACTGGGACTGGACCCGATGGGGCTCAATGAAACTGATACCTTTCTGGTGCTGAAACCGCGCAACGAATGGAAAGTGGCCGATAAAGAAGCACTGATCGTCCAGCTGCGCCATGTGACCGCCGAATTTCCCGGCCTCAATTTCAGTTTCACCCAGCCGATTGAAATGCGGACATCGGAAATGCTGTCCGGCGTGCGCGGCGATCTGGCCATCAAGATATACGGCCCGGACACCAGGACTCTGGGCATTCTGGCGGAACAGATTGTGAAGATCGTATCCGGCATCAGCGGCAGTCAGGACGTGCTGACCGTCAACAATGACGGCGTGCAGTATCTGCAGATCGATATCCGGCGCGAAGCCGCAGGCCGCCTCGGCCTCAGTGTGGAGCAGATTCAGAACGATCTGCGCACGCTGGTGGAAGGACGGATCAGCGGGGTGGTGATTCAGGAAGGACAGCGCCTGCCGCTGCTGATCCGCGGCAGCGACCAGATCCAGATGTCGCCGGAACTGTTCCGTCAGCTGCGGCTGCCGATGGCCGATGGCCAGGCAATTCCGCTATCGCAGATTGCCGATCTGCGAACCCTCGAAGGGCCGGTCAAAGTCGAACGTGAAAATTCATCCCGGCTCACCGTGGTACGTGCCAATGTGCGCGACCGCGATCTGGTCAGCTTTGTCGAGGAAGCAAAAATCAAAGTCGCGCAACAGGTTAGACTGCCTGCCGGTTACCGCCTGAGCTGGGGCGGACAATTTGAAAACCAGCAACGTGCAGCGGCACGGCTGGCGATTGTGATCCCGGTGGCGCTGGCGCTGATTTTCCTGTTGCTGTTCACCACCCTGCACAGCATCCGGCAGGCATTGCTGGTGTTTGTGAATATTCCGTTCGCGCTGGTGGGCGGCGTGATCGCACTGGCGGTCACCGGCGAATACCTGTCGGTGCCGGCATCGGTCGGTTTCATCGCACTGATGGGGATTGCGGTACTGAATGGCCTGGTGATGATCAGTTATTTCAATCAACTGGTGGCACGCGGTATTCCGCTGCCGGAAGTTGTTTCGGAAGGCGCCTTGCGCCGTTTCCGGCCGGTGATGATGACGGCCAGCATCACTGCCTTTGGTCTGATACCACTGCTGATGGCGACCGGCCCCGGTTCGGAAATCCAGAAACCGCTGGCGATCGTCGTCATCGGCGGACTGGTCTCCGCCACGCTGCTGACGCTGATCCTGCTGCCTATCCTGTTCCAGCGCTTCGGCATTCCGCCTGTCACCGGCGCGGCGGCTGACAGCAAAACGCCTTAACGGAAAAATCACTCGGCGCTCCACTTACCGGAATGAATACCTATGACACACACTGAAACACACTCTGTCGCCGTCAAAGATTCGCTGCTGCATCTGGCGATTCCCCGCACGCTGGAAGAAGAAGTCGCTGACTTTCTGCTACTGCATCCGGCGCTGGCAAGCGGCTTTACCATGATCGATGCGCAAGGCATGGGACAAGGGGTCAGCCTGCTGAGCGCAATCGAAAAAGTACAGGGTCGTTGTAAACGCAAGCTGATCCTGGTGGCAGGCACCCAGCCGCAATTGCTGCATTTGCTGGAGCTGTTGAAAAAAGAGCTTCCCAGTCCGGACGTCGCCTACTGGATCACGCCATTGCTGGCGTTCGGGAGGCTGGCATGAAGCTGTACACCTGTTTTTTGCTGGCAGCACTGCTGGGAACACTTGCATTCGGTGCACAGGCAACCCCACCCGCCGAGATACCGGCCGATCTGTCCGCCATTCTGCCGCCACGACAAGCGGTGCAGCAGACGCTGGAAAACCTGCAGACCCTGCGTACCGCCCGTCTGCAGCAGGACATGGCAGCGGCCAGCCGTCAGAAACTGGAATCGGGAAGTTATGAATGGGTGCTGCGCGCAGGCCAGACGCGGCGCACCGAAGCCAGCGGCCAGTCGCTGAAGGATCAGGAAATCGCACTGGAACGGCCGGTACGCTGGTTCGGCAAAGCCGGAAAAGACGCCGCCATCGGCGACAAGCAGATCAGTCTGGCGCAGCTCGCCTATGCCGATACCTGGCACGAAGCAGGCCGGACGCTGCTCAACGACTGGTTCGACACGCTGCGCGCCAGTGTCTACCGGCAAAAAATGGAAGAACAGCTGGAACTGTCGCGCCAGCTGCGGCAGCTGACTGAAAAACGGGTCAGGGCCGGTGATGCGGCACAGATTGAACTGGTGCAGGCAGACACCGAACTCCAACGGTTGGCGGCACAATGGCAACAGGCGCAGATGCGGGAAGAACAACAGCTGCAATTATTCAGCGCCACCTATCCCGGTTTACAGCCGGTGCCGCTACAGACACTGCCCGCACCGTTACCGGCCGGTCTCAGCCAGAATGCCTGGATCGATCTGATCATGGACGACAACCATGAACTGGAGCTGGCGGAGGAAGAAGCAGCCTTGTCCCGCATGCAGGCCAGCCGGTCCGCCAGCGACGCCATGCCTGACCCGACGATCGGCGTCCGCGCCTCACGCGAACGCGATGGCCAGGAACGCTTACTAGGCATCAGTATTTCAATTCCGCTGTCCGGCAGCGGACGGACGGCCGACAGCAACATGGCGCAGGTCAGAGCACGTATCTCGGCGGAAAAACACAGCCTGACCCGCATGAAAGTCCTGCGCGATGCACAGCGCGTCACGCGGGAAGCCGGGCATCTGTACAGTATCTGGCAAAGCCAGCAGCAAGTGGAGCAGCAAAGTCAGGCACAGGCGGCGACCATGATGCGGGCATATCAGCTGGGTGAAGCCGCCTTCAGCGACACCCTGCAGACGCGCCGTATGGCGCTCGAAGCCAGTCTGACGGCCGCCACGGCACAGCTCGACGCACTGCAGGCGCATGCCAGGCTGGAGCTGGATGCACACCGGCTATGGACGGTGGACTGAACAGATTCTGGCATATGTGCAGTTCTTGAAACCCTCAAAAAGAACAAAAAAAGGCAGCGCATGGCTGCCTTTTTTTTGAGGAAAACTTAGTCTGTATTCAGTATGTATTCCGTACGCCGTGCAAAAGCCCGGCGCCGGATGGGTACCGGTTTAACGGGACCATGCCTGCTGGTAATGGCTGCGGTAATCGTTTGCCGGATCAAACGTGTTGCGTGCACCACCGTCGTACGCAATATTCTGTGCCGTCACCAGATGTACCGGTGTCACATAACCGCTGGGCTGGTCACCGGACATCGCGCGGTTCAATTCATCCACCAGTTGCCAGGCGTGCATCGCCAGTGGCTCGGGCACGGTACCAGTCTGGATGCCGTTGGCGCGAATGCGGCGATAGGCCGCCGGTGAACCGTCGCCGGCAGAAATGCCTGTGAGCTTGTTCGCCGCCACCAGCGGCGCCACCGAGGGGGAATCAAGCAGATCGAAGTAAAAATCATTGACGGCGATGGTATGCGTCCATTTGGTGCCGTGGCGTTTCACCAGCACTTCGACCACACTTTTCATTTTCAGGTAGGCGTCATTCAGCGGCACGTCTTCCACGCTCAGGATACGGCAGCCTTCGCACTGTTTCAGCGTTTCGATCATCGCTGCTGATTTGGCTGCCATATAAGAATTGGTGGAGTCGGTGAAAACGACGATTCCCGCCTTGCTGTTGGAATCGACCACCGTATAAAGCGCCGCGACCTGCGCCACCTCTTTAGGATTGGAGGTGATGTTGGTAAACAGACCGTCGGTCGGGCCATTCCTGACAGAAGCATGCCAGCCGACAACCGGAACCTTGGCCTTGGCCGCCGCTGCCATGCCCTTGGCCTGCGTGGTGACATCGACACCGGCGAGGATGATGCCGTCAGCCTTCATGTCCAGTGCCTGAGTGATGATGGCCGCCCCCTGGTTGCAGCGGCCGCGGCAATCAATCGGCAGGGTTTCCCACGAACCTGCGGCACCGGCTTCACGTACGCCGTGAAACACACCGGCGATACCGGCATCGCTCATATCACCGGCAATGAAGATGATTTTCTTTTTCTTCTGGATTTTCGGTCCTTCGACCGGCCCTTCCCATTTGTTTTTCAATGCAGCAGCACGGGCGACCTTGGCATTCGCGCGGCTCATGAATTGCATGGGATTTTCCTGGGCTGTGGCGGCGCCGGAGATGAAACTTAACGCCAGCAGCAACACAGTCAGAGTCTTACTAGGAATATTACTAGGAATCACGATCATGGTTCTCGGTCAGTCAGGTTAAAAAAAACCTGCGTGAAACACGCAGGTACTATTTCATCTTTTCCAGACTGACACCGGCATTGAGCCTGATCCTGTCACACGCTACGACGACAGGTACTTTTCAGAAATGTTCCGCGCCAATCTAACTTGCAACAAATATTTACATTTGCCTTGATTATTGCAGAAAATTTTTCCAAGTAAATAGAGTTTATGTACCAGGATTAACGATATGGAATTTAATTCAACCCAATTGAATCTGAACAATATTTTGAACTATATAAAATAAATATAGCCATTCAAAATTTTGTTCCGTACAGCAACATTGAGTGGTCTGATTACTATTTACAACATTTCCTTCCGTTGTTAAGTCGTTTTATTTCCAGATAATGTCCCCGGAACCGTGTTTTTCCAGTTGGCGGCGCACCGGATTTCCCTGAATAAACAAGTCGCCGCTACCCAGCAGACGCCCGTTTACCTCTTCGCTGACGCTGACCCTGGCGTCACCGGAACCCATCGACTGCACGTTGAGCGTTGCCAGCCGGAATGCCGCCGCATTCAGATTGCCGGAACCGGACAATCTGGCACTCAGCGCCTTGCCCTGACCGTTCAGCAGGGCGTCGCCCGAACCGAGCATATTCAGCTCCAGCATGTCGTTGCGGTCCAGTTGCAATTGCAGATCGCCGCTGCCGCTCATATTCGCCTGCAACTGCGTGAATTCACCTTCCAGCATGACGTCACCGGAACCGTGCATCCGCAGATCGAGTTTGCTGCCTTTGAACCCTTTGATATTGCCGTCGCCGCTGCCGCTGAACTGCAGTTTTTCAATCGCCGGCAATGTCAGCTCGACCCGGGTCGCCTCACTCTTGCCAAGCGAGATGAAAATGCCGCGGGTCGCCACGTAGAGCGTATTACCTTCCATGCGGGTGGTTACGCGCGCCACCAGTTTCGGGTCGCCCTTGATGAACAGCTCCGGCGTAGCGCCTGCCCGCAGCAGCAGATCCAGCGGGCCGCTCATCACCACATTCACGATCCGTGCTTCCACTTCGCGCCGCTCGCTGGCAAGCGCGCTGCTGACTGCATTACCGCTGGCGGATGGCCCCGCAGCGCTGGCTGCAACCGTTGCTGCGTGGGCGCGGATCACCAGGGCAGATGCCGCCGTGAGAACGACCGATAAAGCCAGCAAGGTAACGCCGGTGCGCAAAATATGTTTCATGATGTCATCCTTTCATTCAGATAAATTTTTCTCCGAAGCGGGCTGCGTCAGGCGACGCTGCCGGCTCTGAGCAGGTTCAGATTCCATTCCAGATAAGTCCTGAATCCGCGCCAGGTAGAGCGCGTGAGCCACATGCAGGACATCAGCAGCAGGATGCCTGCAGCGATCATGCCGCTGCCCTTGAACGCTTCGGCAGCGCCGAATTGTCTGCCCAGAAAAATGGAAATGCTGTCTGTGGGAGCCGGATGCGGCGCGGCAGCGGACGGCTCCGGCACCGCTTTACCGTCAGCCACAACGCCTGCCGCATCGATATTGACTTCGATCTCCCGCTGTAGAACGCTCACGGAATGGTGTTTGGCTGGCAGGTTCAATCCCTGTGGAAACTCAATCGTCACGTGCTCTGCGCCGGAAAGCGCGACGCCCGTGATCAGCACGCCGGACAAGTAAAGCACCAGCGCTGCGATGTAAGTTGCGCACAACGCCGAGCAATACACCAGCGCCGGTATCGCCATCAGCAGGTTGAATAGGGCCAGCCCGAACAGCGCCACCACCAGGTGTCCGAGACGACTGATGCTGAAACGCTGTCGCAGCGCCTGGTAATGCAGGCGGGTGCGCTTCTGCGCCACGATCAGCTGAGGCTTGGGCAGGCGGCTGATGATTTCCTGCTCGCTCTCGCCCGCCATCATGCCATCGACAAACTGGCCCTCGTAATCCCACAGGATTTCTTCCTGTACCGGCCCGGGGAAATCCTGCAGGGCAAGTTTCAGGGTATTCATGTATTCCATCTTGTCCATCACACACTCCATCTCGCCATTTCAAGGTCGGTGAAAAGCTGAAGACAGAATACGGAGCCGGAAACAAGAAGGCCAGCGCGATGCGACAGTGCGCTGAATCACCGGCATCAAATGCACAAATCGCCGATTGGACGGCAGATACTGCGAGGAGCTCAGAACCGGCGCAACACGGCAATGCTGTCTGAGGGCGGTTGTTCGTGCACTGTGCTATGACTGCGATACGTGCGGATGATCCTGGTACCGGGCCTGCATCCAGGCAGACAGCCGTTCCACCGCTGCGGCAGGCAACTGCAAGCCCAGATGAGAACGCCGCCACAGCACATCGCCGGCCTGCTGCGCCCATTCGTATTGCATCAGATAGCGAACTTCGCGGGTACACAAACCGGGCGCCAGCCATTCGCCCATATCGGCCATCTGGCGGCAGCCTTCCAGCAGACGATGCAGCCTTGTGCCATAGGCGTACACATAGCGCTGCACCAGCGCCGGCGGCAGCCAGTGGTAATGCTGCTGGCAACTGGCAACAAAATCCGCCAGCCCGGTGACCGAACGCACGTCGGGCACGGTTGCCGCGATATCGCCACCCGGCAGGCAGACGTGCGCTGTCCAGGCGCCATGCCGGTTGCCCAGCAGCGGGGCCAGCTGGTCCAGCGCTTCCTCCGCCAGCTTGCGGCAGGTAGTGATTTTTCCGCCCCAGACCTGCAACAGAGGTGCGGGCCGGGACTCCAGCAACAAGCGGTAATCGCGGCTCAGCGCAGCTGCCTTCGCCCCGGTGGCTTCACCCGCCAGCAATGGCCGGACGCCGGAAAAGCTGTGCACCACATCGACAGGCCGTACCGGGCGGGCAAAGTAGGAAGAAGCCAGATCGCATAAATAAGCAATCTCTGTCGCGCTGATCTGCGCCTGCCCCGGGTCGGCGTGCTGGTCGACATCGGTGGTGCCGATCAGGGTGAAATGCTGTTCATACGGCAGGGCAAACACCACCCGGCCATCACTATGCTGCAACAGGTAAGCACAATCATGCGCAAACAGCGCGGGCACCACGATATGACTGCCCCTGACCAGCCGCAACGGAGGAATCGTCGCCGCTGGCTGCTGCAGCACACTACGGGCAGTCTGCGCCACCCACGGTCCGCTGGCATTGACCAGACTGCGCGCCGTGACGCTTTGTCGTCTGCCGCTGCGCGTTTCCAGCTCCAGCCGCCAGATGCCGGCCTCTGCTTGCGCCGATACGCAACGGGTGCGGGTCAGAATCTGCGCCCCGCGCTCTGCGGCATCCAGCGCATTCAGCACGACCAGCCGCGCATCGTTGACCCAGCCGTCCGAATAGGCAAAACCGCGGCGGTACCTGGCCTGCAATGCCTGCCCTGCCACATGGGTACGCAGATCGACGGCAGCGCTGGCCGGCAGTATCCGGCGTGACGCCAGATGGTCGTACAGCAACAGGCCGAGCCGGATCAGCCAGGCCGGACGCTGATCTGCCGTATGCGGCATGATCAGGCGCAGCGGATGGATCAGGTGCGCGGCGCAAGACATCAGAATTTCGCGTTCCTGCAGGGCTTTGCGCACCAGTCCGAATTCGCCGTATTCCAGATAACGCAAACCGCCGTGAATCATCTTGCTGGAGGCCGATGAGGTATGTGCGGCCAGGTCGTCTTGTTCGCATAGCAGCACGCTCAGGCCGCGCCCGGCAGCATCACGCGCAATGCTGACGCCGTTAATGCCGCCGCCGATCACCGCCACGTCCACCGACTGACCGGCATTGCGCCCGGTACCAGCGTTCGATAGGTCGCCGGTACGGATGGCGGATGGCGCAGAACCGGCGATCCCATTCATCGCCGGCGCACCAGATTCGGCATCCAGCCGATGCCTTGTGCATGCAGGCTCTGGATGTATAAACGCTCCGGCGTTTCGGTCACGCCGGTGGTTTCCGGATATTTGCCGCCCGGGTCCTGCAGGTCCCGCTGTATTTTGCCGTTTTCATCAAACGCCAGCACATGACCGTAAGCCGGCGGCACCGGCCACAAAAACCGCGGCAGACGCAGCGTGATGCTGCGCAGCCAGGGCTTGTCTGCCATGTTGTCAATCGCCGCACCGCGCGGTTTGGCAAGGCCGACCCAGATCCGGCCATCGAGACCGCGCATCAGGTTATCGGGATAACCGGGCAGATCGCGCAACACCAGCTGCGCCCGTTTTCGATCGGCCTTGTTTTTCAGGTGCAGCACGGGTGCATGCAGGGCAATTTTCCAGACCCGGTATTCCCCTGTTTCAGCGACGAACAGTGACTGCTCATCCTGGCTCAGTGCAATGCCGTTGGCAAAGCAGATCTGGTCGGCAATCACATACGCCTGCCGGCTGGCGGGATCGTATTCAATGATGCGGCCGGTCGATGAGTGTTCCAGAATGTCGAGTACACTGGCCTGAAAAGTACCGCCGTACTCGCGCGCGCCGAAACGCTGACTGGCATCGGACAAATAGATTTTGCCGTCCCGCGCCACCACCACGGCATCGGCATACAGCAAGGGCGTGCCTTCGGCCTGATCCAGCAACACGCTGATCTGGCGCTGCGGACTGATCTGCAGCAAACCGCGATAGGCATCGGCGGCAATCAGGTTACCATGCGCATCAAACGCAAAACCGAGCACCCGGCCACCGGTATTGACCCAGGTTTCCTGCTGGCTGCCATCGGGCTGCATGCGTAAAATTGCGCCGGAACTGACCGCGGCATATAACCAGCCATCGGGACCCAGCGCGATGTGTTCCGGGCCGGTTTCTGCACCAATGTCGATCAGCTGCAATGCCGCCAGTTGCTCGTTGCGCGCATGCGGCGGCGCATAGCCGGTGAACGGCGTGGCCTGCCAGGCAACCGGATTCACCGGTACCGGCGCCAGCAGCAGATACGCCACCAGCAGTGTCAGCAATAACAGCAAACCGCCCAGAATGCGCCAGCACCATGTTTTCAGCACGTCAGTCTCCTTGTTGTGTCTGCCTGTCCGGAAAGCGGATAACGACGGCGCGCCGCCGCTACGCTCCTGAAAATGTTAATACAGAAGCATCTTCGCATACTGGCAAGGCTTGCGCCAAGTTGTTCCGGTAAGCGAAAACACTGCGGACGACGCAAGACGGCAAGGTGTGCCAACGCAAGTGCGCCGGGGAGTTGGTGGCCTCAGACCTGAGGCAGACCAGATGAGAAACAACAAACACCCCGGCAGTTGTGCAATCGCAGGTTGCCGTCATCACACTTCGGCACGCATCCGGGCCAGCCAATCTGCATGATGATTCTGCATCACATTAATGCAGGATTTTGCTGGCGTCGTAGGTGCGCAGCCAGGTCAGCTGCAGGATGCGCGCATCGTTACTGGCACGGTGGCGGGTGAGATTCAGATCGTCTTCCACCTGTATCTTGGTGGCATGCCAGACGGCTTCCTGGCGCGGCGATATGATTTCCCGCAAATCCGCCAGCCGGAATTGCGGCGAGCGCTGCGCCGCATCAAACAAGCGCGCCAGCCACACGTAATCATGCGCCCAGCCATCGGTGTACACCGTCTGCCCGCCGAGCAGCTGGTTCAGCTGGTCGGCCACCTGATTCACGGCCCGCCCGCGGGCGATCAGCATTTCGCGCTGAATCCGGTGCGCGCCGACAGCGCGTTCATCCCAGTGCTCCCAGTCGTCTTCCGGCCGGATCAGGGTGCACCAGCCTTCGCCGTGGCGATGAGAAAATCCGACTTCGATCGGATAACTGCCCCGGCCAAAACCTGAGGCTTCAAAATCAATCACAACCGGTACGCTGATCATGGCAGGCTCCTTCGCCGGATTAGCGGCAGGAATGACAGGGGGCAACACTGTATTTTGTACTAAACCGGCAGATGTGCAAGTTTTTCTGCGCTAAACCGACGCTGCGGGAGCATAGCGTTACCGAAATCAGCAGTCATGAAATATACTGAGAGGGAGTATAAAAAAATATCCTTTATTTTATTTAGATAAACTGGCGATAATGAAAGATACTCCCCATTTTCCTGACTGATGCCAGTAACGGTGTCTGTTCAGTGTGCTGCCTGCATGGCTTCCCGGAAGCGCAGGACTTTTTCATCGCTGGTCTGCAGGCCGGTGGCGAGATACAAGTCGATGCGGATGTCGTCCAGATCCGCTACTTTCATGATGCGCTGCGGGTCTTCACCGAGCACCCGCATCTGTTCATCAAGATCGTGTTCATTCAGATAGGTGCGGACCCAGGCATCAGCGCGCCCTGCCAGCAAAAACGGCAGGATGTTTTTTTCATAGCTCATCGGATAAAAATCCGGATTGCCGGTCTGTACAAAGCCGCGCTCCAGCAAGGTCAGATGCACGATATTCTGGTTCAGCACGACGATGCGGTATTTTTTCAGGTCTGCCTGCGCGGTGATGCGGATATCGCTGCGGCTGCGCAGGGCAAATACTCCGACCCGCTTGCTGGCGGTTTTGTACACCCACTTAAAGGTATTTTCGCGTCCGGCAGTGCGGCTCAGGTTAAAAATGAACACATCGGGAAAATCCTGAACCGTTTTCAGCGCCCGCGCCCAGGGCAGCACTTCGATCGCAGAAGTCATTCCCAGTTGCTTCATTGCGGCCTGTACCTGCACGGCGGTGCTGCCTTTCAGGGTATGATCGCGCGGATCAAGATAAGCCAGCGGCGCCAGATCTTCGGTCACCACTCGCACATTTCTCCACAGCGCGTCGCCCGGCTGATCCGCCGCCTGTGCTGTCATCGTCGCCACCGCCAGCCAGATTCCGGACAGCAGCCATTTCACCACGATCTTGCTCATGCCAGATTCTCCGTTTTCACAGAACCAGCCGATTCAGCCTGTCTCCGCCGCTATTGACAGAACCCGGCGCAGCTGATCGCCTTCGCTCATGCCGGCATGGCCGTGCAGAGTTCGACCATGATGCCGTCCGGGCAACGCAGATAAGACACCGTCTGGCCCCAGGGTTTCTGCGCCGGTGCCGCCAGCTCGGCCGCGCCGGTGTGCAGGGCATGCGCATGGGCAGCTGGCACATCGTCAGTCACCAGCGCAATTTCAAACCCGAGCGGTTTGGGTGAACTGTGCGCCGCCACATGACCGGTACGGTAGTTGAAGTCACCCATTTCATGCGCGGCGAATGCCAGCGTAGTAGCGCCGGTATCGAGTTCGCCATACATGCCGGAGTCATCCAGGAAACGGGTCGTCAGGCCAAATGCGGCCTCGAAAAAACGGAGCGACGCCGCCACATCGGGGACATAAATGATGGTGTAAGCAAATTGCATAGTAAAACTCCCGAAAATACGCCTGACACAGTGGCACTTTACACTGGCTGCGTATGCACTGATGCGAATATTACCTAAAAAACAATATTAACAGTGTTTTTGCCGCTGCTTTTTTTAACTGACTCCGGTTTGATGCAGCTGCCGGTGCCTGTTTCAAATTTCGGCTATGCTTGCTCGACTTTTCACGCATTTGTTTTTGTGCTGACATCATTTTTGAAGGAAAACCTGTGAGCGATTTACTGAACCGGCGTCTTGCACTGCTTGATCAAGAGACCACCAGACCCCTGCTGGCTCAGGGCTTACGCGGCATCGAGCGGGAAACCCTGCGCGTCGATCAGCAGGGACATCTGTCGCAGCGCCCGCATCCGGCCGCGCTGGGCGCAACCCTCACACATCCGCAGATCACCACCGATTACGCCGAAGCCTTGCTCGAATTCATCACCCCTGCGTTACCGGACATCGCACAGGCCTTAGAGCAGCTTGACCGGATTCACCGCTTTGCCTACACCGAGCTGGGCGACGAAATGCTGTGGAACCAGTCCATGCCATGCCCGCTGCCTGACGAAAAAGACATCGCGATCGCCTGGTACGGCACTTCGCACATCGGCATGATCAAGCATGTGTACCGGCGCGGACTCGCACTGCGCTATGGCAAAAGCATGCAATGTATCGCCGGCATTCATTACAATTTTTCAGTGGCGGAAGACCTCTGGAAAATCCTGCACCGGGCCGAGCAGACGCCGGGCGACGCCATGTATGTGCAATCGGAAAGCTATATTGCGATGATCCGCAATTTCCGCCGTTACAGCTGGCTGCTGATGTACCTGTTCGGTGCCTCGCCGGCACTGGCGACCACCTTCCTGCGCGACCGTCCGCACCAGCTCGATGTGCTGTCTGCCGACACGCTGTACCTGCCGTATGCCACCAGCCTGCGCATGAGCGATCTGGGTTATCAGAACAATGCCCAGGACGGACTGGTGCCGCCCTACAACAGCCTGCTCGACTACATGCGCAGCCTGTCGCTGGCAGTCCGCAAACCGTATCCGCCATATGAAAAACTAGGCACGAAGATCAACGGCGAATGGGTACAGATCAACACCAACGTGCTGCAGATCGAGAACGAGTTTTACGCCACCATCCGGCCCAAGCGCGTGATCCGCAGCGGCGAACGTCCGATCGAAGCCCTGTGTTCACGCGGCGTGCAGTATGTCGAAGTGCGCTGCATGGATGTCAATCCGTTTGACCCGCTCGGCATCAACCTGGAAACCTCGCGTTTCCTCGATGCCTTCCTGATGTACTGCGCGCTGGAAGACAGCCCGCTGACCAATCCTGAAGAAGGCGAGGAAAACGGGCAGAATTTCGCCCTGACCGTAAAAGAAGGCCGCCGCCCGGGTCTGATGCTGCAGCATCACAGCCAGCCGGTTGCACTGCAAGACTGGGGGCTGGAATTACTCGACAAAATCGCCCCGGTCGCCGCCCTGCTCGACCGTCAGCGCGGCGACACCGTTCACCATGATGCGCTGCAAACGCAGCGCGCCAGACTGCTGGATGCAGAAAAAACACCTTCCGCGCAGGTCATGCAGGCCATCCATACCGAAGGCGGATCGTTCACCCGCTTTGCGCTGAAACAAAGCCAGCAGCTGGCCGCACAGTTTCGCGCCCGTCCACCGGGTGCGGAAGAACTGCGCAGTTTCCGCGACATGGCACAGCAATCCATCGCCGAACAGCAACACATGGAAAATACCCAGACCGGCAGTTTCGATGAATTCATCACCGACTACCGTTCCCGCACTTCCAGCCAGCTCTGTTGCGAAAACTGATACGGAAAACCGGCACGGTCGTATGTTTCCGGTGCCACCGCCATTCCGGCGGTGGCACGATAGCAGGAATGCTTGCTTTCTGCGCATAGCTCCAATAGCATTGCCGCATCGTTTTCCAAGCAGAACGCCATGCCCGCCTTGCCTGAATTAAAAGAACTCGAACGCATCATCCAGCTCGGCCAGAAATATCTTGAAGTCGATGTGTTATGCGAAGTCGATGTCCAGCATAAACGCTTTCCGGTGTACCGGCTCGCGCTCGGCAATCCCGATCCGGCATTGCCGGCGATCGGCTTTTTCGGCGGCATTCACGGGCTCGAGCGCATCGGCTCGCAAGTGCTGCTGTCTTTCCTGCGCGGCCTGCTGACCCGTCTCTCATGGGATAAAAGCCTGCAGCACATGCTGCAGGAAGTGCGTCTGGTATTCATGCCGCTGATTAATCCGGGCGGCATGTGGCAGGCCACGCGCAGCAATCCGCGTGGCGTTGACCTGATGCGCAATGCGCCGGTGGAAGCCACCGATCAGGTGCCTTTCCTGCTTGGCGGGCACCGCATCAGCCGCTACCTGCCGTGGTACCGCGGCCCGGCCGACACCGAAATGGAAGCCGAAAATCTCGCCCTGTGCCGCACCGTACAGGAAGAATTACTGCCGCGCCGGTTCAGCATCGCGATCGACTGCCATTCCGGTTTCGGCCTGCGCGACCGGGTCTGGTTTCCGCATGCCCACAGCGTGCATCCGATTCCGCATCTGGCCGATATCCTGTCGCTGGAAGAATTGTTCCAGCAAACTCATCCTAACCATCGCTACCTGTTTGAACCGCAAAGTCTGCAATACCGCACGCATGGCGACATCTGGGATTACCTGTATCTGCAGGCGCAGCAACAATCCGGAAAAACTTTCCTGCCGCTGACGCTGGAAATGGGTTCCTGGCTGTGGGTTAAAAAAAATCCGCGTCAATTATTTTCACGCCACGGCATGTTCAATCCGGTGGCGGAACATCGCCTGCACCGCGTGCTGCGGCGACATAATTCCTGGTTGGATTTTCTGATGCGTGCCACCTGCGGCTATCAGGAATGGCTGGCGCAGGGACCAACCCGGCTGCGCTTGCAGGAGCGCGCCGTACAACGCTGGTACCGCCCATGACCTGGGTGCTGCTGCGCGGCCTGATGCGCGAACAGCGGCATTGGGGTAGCTTCACCCAACAGTTCGCGCAAGCCCATCCGCACGAACGCATCATCACCCTCGACTTCGCCGGCAATGGCGCTTTATATCAGCAAGCCAGCGCCACCAGTATCGGTGCGATGGTCGAACAGGCGCGCGGGCAACTTCAACAGAAGCAAATCGAAGGCAACATCAAACTGCTCGCCATCTCGCTCGGCGGCATGGTCGCAGTGGCATGGGCAGAACGCTATCCGCATGAGCTGCAACGCCTGGTGCTGATCAACACCAGCCTCGCGCCGCACAACCCTTTTTATCAACGGCTGCGCCCTGCCAACTATCCCACCATCATCAGCACCATGTTGACCGGCACACAGCGCCAGCGCGAACAGCTGATCCTGCGTCTGACCAGCCACCAGAGCGACACAGCAAATGCCGAACGTCTGCTCGACGACTGGATCAGCTACGCGCAGCAATATCCTATCCGCCGCCACAACATCCTGCGCCAGCTGGTCGCCGCGATGCGCTACCGTGCACCCGCACAGGCACCACAAGTGCCGCTGCTGATGCTGGCCGGTGCCAAAGATGCACTGGTGAATCCGCAATGCTCCACCACCCTCGCCACCCGCTGGCAAACTGAATTGCGCATCCATCCCGACGCCGGTCACGACCTGCCGCTGGATGATCCTGACTGGGTGATACGGCAGACGCTGGGGTGAACCATCGTTCCGGTTCAACAACCAACACACATCTCCGAAGCGTTGTACACTATCGCGGCATTTACCAGTCCGGTTCTGCCGGATCAGCGATGCTGTTGCAGCATCATATCAGTTAATCTGCATCAGGAAATACGTACCAGCCACACGACTTAACGCCAGCAGCATTGCAGTCACACCAGCGGATCACGGCCTGACGGCCGCCGTATTCTGGGGAGTAAGCACTTATGTCTGTCATCGCCAGTTCGTCCTTGCCAACGCACCATACCGGTGTTGCCGGCACCACCTTGCATCCTGTCCCGCTTCTGCCGCACTCCGCTGAACATGGCGAGCTGCGCAACGGTTTGCTCGCCAGCCGCGCTCATACCTCGCCCAAGTATTTTTACGATGCCATGGGTTCGGTGCTGTTTGAGGCAATCTGCGTGTTGCCGGAGTATTATCCGACCCGCACCGAAGCCGCAATTTTCAGCACCCACCTGCCGCAGATGGCAGAGGTGATCGGCACCGGCGGCACCATCATCGATCTGGGTGCCGGTAACTGCGCCAAGGCCGCGCGCCTGTTTCCGCTGCTGCATCCGCATCAGTATGTGCCGATCGATATTTCTGCTGATCATCTGAACGATGCCGTCGGCCGCCTGCAACAGCGCTTTCCACACATCGAAATGACGGCGCTGAGTCTCGATCTGGCACAGGACTGGCAGCTGCCGCCGGAAGTGCGCCATGAACGCCGGCTGTTTTTTTATCCCGGCTCGTCGATCGGGAATTTTGAACCGGCGCAGGCGCTGGATTTTCTGCGGCATCTGCGACTGTGTTGCGGCAGCGACGGCGGCATCCTGATCGGGGTCGATCTGATCAAGGATGCGCAGATTCTGGCGACCGCGTATGACGATCATCTCGGCGTGACAGCGGCATTTAACCTGAATCTGCTGCGTCATATCAACCGTCTGCTGGGCAGCGACTTTACACTCGGCCAGTGGCGGCACCGGGCATTTTTCAACACCGGCCAGTCGCGCATTGAAATGCATCTCGAAGCGCGGCAGGATCTGCAGGTGCGCTGGACCGGCGGCGGGCGCGATTTCCGGCAGGGCGAAAGCATCCACACCGAAAACAGCTACAAGTACAGCATTCCCGACTTTACCGCACTGCTGGAACAGGCTGGCTTCACCGCTGCTCATCACTGGACCGACAGCAACGAATGGTTTGCCGTGATCTACGCGCAAACCACCTGATTAAGCACGGGGACAAGGCATGACAAGCACAGACTTACTGCAACGCTGGGCGGCTGTCAGGCAGCACTCGCTGGACCTGATCGCCCCCTTGTCTGCCGAAGACTGCTGCGTGCAATCGATGCCTGATGCCAGCCCGGTGAAATGGCATCTGGCGCATACCACCTGGTTTTTTGAAACCTTTATTCTGGAACAATACGAGCAGCAGTTTCAGGCGTATCACCCGGCCTTCCGCATGCTGTTCAATTCGTACTACAACGACATCGGCGACAAACATCCGCGTCCGCAACGCGGCCTGCTGACACGACCGGCATTCGACACCATGCTCGACTACCGGGCTCAGGTCGATGCCCGCATCCGGCGCTGCATCAGCGCCATGTCAGCCACCTCAGAAGCCACCGCAGCACGCCTGCGGCAACTGCTGGAACTCGGCATCCAGCATGAGCAGCAGCACCACGAACTGATGCTGACCGACATCCAGCACCTGCTGTCCTGCAACCCGCTGTCCCCGGCGCTGTATGTAACAACAGCAACGGCACCCGCATCCACACCCGACCCTGCGCCGCTGAAGTGGATCAGCTACGAAGCCGCATTGTCCGAAACCGGCTATCACGGCGACGGATTTTGTTTTGACAACGAAACCCCGCGCCACCGCCAGTTCACCGAAGCCTTTGCGCTGGCCGACCGCCTGATCAGCAACCGCGAATACCTTGAATTCATTACAGACGGCGGCTACCGGGATCACCGGCTCTGGCTGGCCGAAGGCTGGGACTGGATCCGCACGCAGCAGATCCGCCACCCGCTGTACTGGCTGCCCGAACCAGACGGCAGCTGGTCCACCTTCACGCTGCATGGCAGACAGCCGCTGGCGCCGGAGCAACCCGTCGCCCACCTGTCCCTGTTTGAAGCCGCCGCCTTTGCCTGCTGGTGCGACGCCCGCCTGCCGACTGAAGCCGAATGGGAATACGCCGCCACCTCGGAACAGGCCGCGCTGCTGCACGACCTCTATGGCGCCCGCTGGCAATGGACCAGCAGCGCCTACGCCCCCTACCCCGGCTTTGCCCCCGCCGCCGGCGCGGTCGGCGAATACAACGGCAAATTCATGATCAACCAGTACGTACTGCGCGGCTCCTCCGCCTTCACCCCGGCAGGACACAGCCGCGCCACCTACCGCAACTTCTTCCCCGCTAGCACCCGCTGGCAGCTGACCGGCCTGCGGCTGGCGCGTTCGCCCCACACCTGAAACTGTGTGCCGCTCAATTCAGCGCATACGACACACTCAGCCCCGCAAAACGCAGATCCGGATGTTTTTCGCACAGCATCTGTTTTACCGACAGGACTTTATGCAATGGTACATCCACGATCAGCAAAACTTTACCGGCATCGATTTCAGGAAAATAGGCTTCCAGCCGCGAGCTCGGTATCGACTTGGCCGCCCGCCCGGACAACCAGGAGCCCAGCAATGCACCGCCAAGTCCCGATCCCAGTAATGCCATCATTTTCAACTCTGGATTTTCCGGAGGAAAAATCAGCAACAAACTACCGGCCAGCACACCGGAAACAGCACCGATCAATGCTCCCAGTTCCAGTCCATGCAGAAGATCGGTGCGCTGAAACAGATTCGCTCCTGGCATATCCGGCAGCAAAAGATTGTCTTTCGCGATGAAATGAATATGGCGTTCCTCTATTCTCGCCAGCAATAGCTCATCCAGCGTCGCGCGAGCCTGTGGAATATCGGGAAGCATGAAATAGAGACGTTGCCGCATGATAACCCCCTGTTCTGTCAGCAAAAAATTCCACCGGAGGTTTTGTCATTGCAGACGACTTACCAAAGAAATGCCAGATCAATGTTTGACAGACCAGCTGGCTGCAAACACAAAGCCTCTGAGTTCGTTATAGCAAAAACAGGAGAAAGTGCAAACATGGATGCAACTGCGCTTCAGGATCGGGACAAGTAGAAAATCTGGAACTCAGGTGTTATTAAAAAGGGAGAGAAATTGTCATTTCAAAACCATACATTACATTCTCAATCAAACATTTTTCATCAAGGAGTTATAGTGCATACATCGAAAAACACGCTATTCAGCGACGACAATCACAAACAGGCCCATTTCGCCGTCATCTACAGATGGAGATTGCATAAAGGTAAAGAACATGAATTCGTTACAGCCTGGACACGAATATCCGAACTTTTTTACCTTCACCACGGTTCGTTAGGCTCAAGATTGCATCGAGGGTCTGATGGTATCTGGTACAGCTATGCCCAATGGCCTGATGCCGAAGCACGAACACTCGCATTTAATGCCCCGTCTGTAGACCCGGAAGCTAGTGTATTAATCAAAACTTGTATAGCAGAGTCTTTTCCAGAAATCGTCCTGGATCCAGTGTCAGATTTATTGACTTGTCATTTACATGCCAGACCAGATTAAAAATCACCTATGCCACCATGTTCCATAACCTATCCCGAGAACAAGACACATAAAGCACAGATTAAGTTTTAGCTTAGTCACCTCGCCCGTTTCGCCGCAATCGCATTACCTGCGCGGCTGACGGCTTTGCGGCCGAGGTGGGTGGAGATGAATTGTCCAGCGTCGACCACGGCATCAAGGTCAATGCCGGTGTGGATGCCTAATCCCTGCATCAGGAACAACACGTCTTCGGTGGCGACGTTGCCGGTCGCGCCTTTGGCGTACGGGCAGCCGCCGAGGCCGGCGACGCTGGAATGGAAGATGCTGATGCCGACTTCCAGACTGGCGTAGATATTCGCCAGCGCCTGGCCGTAGGTGTCATGAAAATGGCCGGATAAACTCTGCAGCGGGAATTCCTGCACGACGAGTTGCATCACGTGTTGCACTTGTCTTGCAGTGCCGACGCCGATGGTGTCGGCGATGTCGATTTCATCGCAGCCCAGATCGCGCAGACGGCGCACGACATCGGCCACGCTGGCAGGTGCGACTTCGCCCTGATACGGGCAACCGAAAGCGCAACTGATGGAGCCTCGCAGGCGGATGTTATTTTGTTTGGCTGCCAGCGCGACATCGCGGAAACGTTCTATCGATTCTTCTATCGAGCAATTGATATTTTTTTGTGCAAAGGCTTCGGAGGCAGAACTGAAAATCACGACTTCGTCAGCACCGGCAGCGAGTGCGGCTTCAAAGCCTTTCATATTGGGCGTCAGCACCGAATAAATCACGCCGGGTTTGCGGCTGATGCCTGCCATGACTTCGGCCGAAGTCGCCATCTGCGGCACCCATTTGGGCGACACAAAAGAGGCGGCTTCGATGTTCGCAAAACCAGCCGCAGTGAGGCGATTGACGAGGTCGATTTTGATGTCGGCGGGGATGTTTTCTTTTTCGTTTTGCAAGCCGTCACGCGGGCCGACTTCGACGATCTTGACTTGTTGCGGTAGTGATGTAGTCATCTGTTTTCCTTTTGCCTGCATAGTCTGTGGATGGCGGCTGGCTTATGCCTGTACTGCGCGACGGATGATGTCGAGATACTGGCGCGTGATATTGTCCATACCTTGTTCCAGGCTTTCAACGATCACGGCGTGGCCGATGGAGACTTCGAGTATGTCTTTGATCTGCAAAAATTTGCCGAGGTTTTGCAGATTCAGATCATGCCCTGCATTCACCCCCAGACCGGCGCGTTGCGCGCGCAAAGCGGTGTCGGCAAAGGTCTGCAGCACGGCATCATTTTGCGGTGTGCCATAGGTTTCTGCATACGGCTCGGTATATAACTCAACGCGGTCGGCACCCATTTGTTTTGCCAGCGCCAGATCGGCATCGCCGATACCGGCATCAACAAACAGGCTGCTGCGTATGCCAGCGGCTTTCAAGCCCGCCAACACTGGCTGCAATAAGGCGGTGTCTTTGCGCATGTCCCAGCCATGATCGGAGGTCAGCTGATCCGGCGCATCCGGCACCAATGTGCATTGCGCGGGGCGGTAGCGATACACGACGTCCATAAATTCCGGTGCCGGGTAACCTTCAACATTTAATTCTGCACCGCGCTGCTGGCATAACTGCCCCAGACTTTCGACATCCGAATAACGTGCGTGGCGTTGATCCTGACGCGGATGCAGCGTGATACCTGCTGCGCCGAGATCGAGAAAACGCGCGGCAAACGCATCGACATCAGGATAATTGCGGCCGCGCGAATTTCTGAGCAAGGCAATTTTGTTAATATTGATCGAGAGCAGGGTCATCACTTCACCTGTAAAAAATTTACATACTCAATGCTCCGGCCGGTCTATTCCGCGAGATACGAAAAAAGCTCCGGCTGGATTGACTTACTGCGCGAACGCAAGTAACTGCGCGCCTTCGGTGACCTGATCGCCGATCGCATACAGCACATCATCAATCACGCCATCGTGCGGCGCAGAAATGGTGTGTTCCATTTTCATGGCTTCCATGATCAGCAGCGCGTCACCTTTTTTGACTTCCTGCGCTTTGGTGACCAACACCGCGACAATCTTGCCCGGCATCGGTGCGGTCAGACGACCGCCTTCGGCTTCGGTTTCACCGGCATGGGCGAGTGCATCGCTGTAATGCAGATCAGTATGCATACCCTGGCTGAAAACATGGAAGTGTTCACCATCGCGCACCACGGTACCGCTGACGGTGCGGTCTGCGATTTTCAGTACCAGATCGTTGCCGCCGCTACCACTGACAGACGCGAGTCTGATCCCAACCGCGCCAGCGTCGGTGCGTAATGTCCAGCCATCGGCCAAATACGTGACCTGCACCTTATGCTGGTGATGTTCTTCCGCGAACTGCAAGGCGCGCTGCATCAGGCTATTCATGCGCCAGCCGTGGCT
Source organism: Cognatundibacterium oligocarboniphilum (assembly GCF_013377855.1). Classification (GTDB taxonomy): domain Bacteria; phylum Pseudomonadota; class Gammaproteobacteria; order Burkholderiales; family Burkholderiaceae_D; genus Undibacterium; species Undibacterium oligocarboniphilum. The sequence continues at coordinate 357,190 of NZ_JABXYJ010000001.1, forward strand.
GCTTTGCCACGGGTCGCTGCCAGCGGATTTTTCAGACAGCAACAGCGACACCGCCGCCAATGCAATCACATCCACTACTGCAGGTTGCTCAGTTGGAAATAACTGTGCTTCGTTACGTGCAATCAGACCGGTATCGAGATCGGCATTGGCAAAGGCATCGCTGGCAATCAGGCGCGACAGGAAAGCAATATTCGACGACAAACCAACGATCTGATATTGCGACAATGCCTGTGCCATGCGTGCCAGTGCTTCGGTGCGGTCTTTGCCCCAGACGATCATTTTGGCGATCATCGGGTCGTAAAAAGGAGAAATCGTATCGCCTTCGCGCACGCCGCTGTCAATGCGGAATGCGGCAGGCTCTGCGCTGCCGCCGAGTTCAAAATTCACCGCTGCCGGAGTGCGCGCATGGCGCAAAGTGCCGATCGACGGCAGGAAACCTTTTTCAGGATTTTCAGCATATACGCGGGCTTCAATCGCATGGCCGTGTATCTGTAATTGTTCCTGTTGCAGTGGCAAGGCTTCCCCTGCTGCGACGCGCAACTGCCATTCGACCAGATCGGTGCCGGTAATCATTTCTGTGACCGGATGCTCCACCTGCAAGCGCGTATTCATTTCCATGAAATAGAAAGTGCCATCTTGATTCGCAATGAACTCAACCGTACCGGCGCCGACATAGCCAACCGCTTTGGCTGCGGCGACGGCTGCTTCGCCCATCGCTGCGCGGCGCTCTGGCGTCATGCCGGGTGCCGGTGCTTCTTCCAATACTTTTTGATGGCGACGCTGTACCGAGCAATCGCGTTCAAACAGATACACACAATTGCCGTGAGTGTCGGCAAACACCTGAATCTCGATATGGCGCGGACGTTGCAGATATTTTTCTGCCAGTACTTTATCGTCGCCAAAAGAATTGATCGCTTCGCGTTTGCAGGACGCCAGCGCCTCTTTGAAATCCTTGCTGTGTCCGATCACGCGCATGCCTTTGCCACCGCCGCCGGCGCTGGCTTTCAGCAAAACCGGATAACCGATGCGGTCGGCTTCGTTCTGCAGAAAATCGGCATCCTGATTGTCGCCGTGATAGCCAGGCACCAGCGGCACATTGGCTTTTTCCATCAGCGATTTGGCGGCCGATTTGCTGCCCATCGCTTGAATTGCAGAGGCTGGCGGACCGATAAAAGCGATACCGTTTTTGGCACAGGCATCAGCAAACTCGCTGTTTTCAGACAAGAAACCATAACCCGGATGGATCGCCTGGGCACCCGTCGCCAGTGCGACTTGGATGATCTTGTCAGCGCGCAGATAGCTTTCTTTGGCAGGAGCCGGTCCGATCAGGACAGCTTCATCGCAGACAGCAACATGCTTCGCATTGGCGTCTGCTGCGGAATACACAGCGACGGTTTTGATACCCATGCGGCGTGCGGTAGCAGCGACACGGCAAGCGATTTCGCCACGATTGGCGATCAGGATTTTGGTGAACATGTCTCTTCGCTCTTAGTTATAGTGAATTGGAAATAGCGTTCTTTATTAGGAATTACGCAAAGTTGCTCCGGCAAGACATGGCGACGAAGACAATACGAATAGTACGACTAGGAACCATAACGCCGCTGGGACGGTTTTGCGTAAGTCCTATTTATTTGCAAGAATGAACGCGAGCCGCATGATTTTTGATCGTTTGGCATCGCGTAATGAACATCCGCATTCTTAAACCTGCATTAACTGCAACTGCCCGCTTTTGCTTCGACTTTGCCACGGGTTTTCAAACCTAATTTATCGAGTAGAACGCGGTCATCCGCGGCTTCCGGATTTTCTGTCGTCAGCAATTTATCACCGTAGAAAATCGAATTCGCACCTGCGAGGAAACACATCGCCTGTACCGCTTCGCCCATCTGACGGCGGCCTGCGGACAAACGGACACGCGCTTTCGGCATGGTGATGCGGGCCACCGCAATCGTGCGGACGAATTCCAGCGGGTCAAGCGGATCAAGCCCGTGCAAAGGCGTGCCTTCAACCTGCACCAGATGATTGACCGGCACCGATTCAGGATACGGATTCAGATTCGCCAATTGCGCGATCAGGCCAGCACGCTGACGGCGTGATTCGCCCATGCCGACGATGCCGCCGCAGCAGACTTTCAGACCAGCAGTGCGCACATGACCCAGCGTATCGAGGCGATCCTGATATTCGCGGGTGGAAATCACATTGCTGTAAAACTCCGGCGCGGTATCGAGATTATGGTTGTAGTAATCGAGACCGGCAGCAGCCAGACGCTGCGCCTGTTCTTCTTTCAGCATACCGAGCGTGGCGCAGGTTTCCAGCCCCATGGCTTTGACTTCGCGCACCATGGTTTCAACTTTTTCCATGTCGCGGTCTTTTGGCGAGCGCCATGCTGCGCCCATGCAGAAACGGGTCGCGCCGTTTTCACGGGCGGCTTTGGCCGCATCCAGCACTTCGCGCACATCCAGCATTTTTTTTGCCTCGACGCCGGTGTCGTAACGCGCGGCTTGCGGACAGTAGCCACAATCTTCTTCGCAGCCACCGGTCTTGATCGACAGCAGCGTCGCCAGCTCGACATCACCGTCCGGGAAATTGGCACGATGGGCGGTCTGTGCTTTGAACATCAGATCGTTGAATGGCAGATCAAACAGCGCCAGTACATCGTCGACCGGCCAGGTTTCGGCTTCGATTTTTTTGACGGACGCTTGAAACTGTACGGCGTGTTGCTGAGTGTCATTGGCTTGCATATATCTTCCTTTACTTCAAAATTGTCAGGTCAAGACAGGCGGCCGCAGCAGCGACCTGCTCTGTCGCGCTACCTGTCAGACGCGGTATCTGGCCCAGCAGTGGCGCGCCTAGCCGTTGTTCCAGCGCGGCGACGTTGTCTTGCAGGTACAGCATATCGGGGTTAACGGTATTGGCAATCCAGCCTGCAATGCGCAGGCCACGGCTGCGGATTGCTTCGGCGGTCAGCAGCGTATGGCTGATGCAGCCCAGACGCAAACCCACCACCAGAATCACGGGTAATGCCAGTTGTTGTGCCATGTCGGCAGTATCGCAATCGTCGTTGAGCGGCACGCAAAATCCGCCCACGCCTTCCACGATCACGGCATCGCTCAGCGTCGTCGCCTGCTGATAGTTAGCCACAATCTGCGGTAAGGAAATCGTGACGTGTTCATTACGGGCGACGATATGCGGGGCTGCGGGTGTCTGCATCAGATATGGGCACACCAGACTGCGCTCTGCCTGCACGCTGGAAGCGGTAATCAGACTGTCCACATCGTCGTTGTGCCAGATGCCGTCGCGCAGTTCAGCGCCCGAGGCAATCGGCTTCAGACCAAGGCTGCGCAAACTCTGCTGCGCCAGCGCGTGCAGCAAGGCGCTGCTGCACAAGGTCTTACCGATTTCGGTATCGGTGCCGGTAACAAAAAAATCATGCGGACGTGCCGATGCTGTCATCGTCATCAGGCCACCTCCGCAAAACATTGAGCGACATGGCTCATCTGGTCAAGCCGGTTAATTGCCTGCGTGAGTTGATGTACCTGGAGGTCGCTGTGCGCTGCCGACAATGTCACGCGCAGACGTGCTGTTCCGGGGGCAACCGTCGGCGGACGAATCGCACCGACCCAGTAACCCTGATCGAGCAGGTTACCGGCGATGTTTAACATCGCGGCATTCCCACCGATCACAACCGGCTGCACCGCAGTGACAGAGGGCATCAGCTCCCACATTTGCAGATTCAGACCGTGGCTGAACATCTTGATCAGCTTGTTCAGATGCGCACGACGTTCGCGTCCTTCATTACCGCTAATGATGTCGATGCTGGTCAGCAGCGCGTGTGCCAGCGCCGGTGCAGCGGCTGTAGTGTAAATGTAGGCGCGTGCTTTCTGGATCAGCCATTCGATCACGGTTTCATGCGCGGCGACAAACGCACCGCCAACGCCCGCTGCCTTACCCAGCGTCCCCATGTAGACCAGATTCGACGATTGCAAACCAAAGTGTTCGAGCACGCCTCGACCGTGTTCGCCGAGCACGCCAAAACCGTGGGCATCATCCACAATCAGCCAGGCATCGTATTGTTCGCACAGCGCCAGCAAGGGCGGCAGATCGGCGATATTGCCATCCATGCTGAATACGCTGTCAGTCACGACCACACGTTTTGGCGCAGTACATTCTTTCAGCATGGTTTCCAGCGCGGCATAATCCTTGTGTGGAAATACTTTCGTCGTGCCACGGGCAAGACGCACGCCATCAATAATCGAAGCATGATTGAGTGCCTCTGAAAACACGGCAGCATCTTTGCCCGCGAGTGCAGTGATCACGGCCTGATTCGCCATGTAGCCGGTGCAGAAATACAGCGCACGCGCATTGGCAATATCCGGCGCCATGAATTCCGCCAGACGTTGCTCCAATTGTGCATGGGCACGACTGTGACCACTGATCAGATGCGAAGCACCGCTGCCTGCGCCGTACAGACTGGCACCTTTTTGCAATGCCTGTACGACCTGCGGATGTGTCGCCAGTCCCAGATAATCATTGCTGCAAAACGCAATAAGGTCTTTACCATCAGCACACAGATTCGCGCCATGCGCGTTGTCCACAGTACGACGACGACGAATCAGGTGCTGCTGATCGAGTTCGCTTAATTCATCCTGCAGAGCCTGTAATAAAGGCATCCGCTGCATCGGCTTGTCTACAGTCGAGAAATGGTTGTTACTATTTTCTTTCATATCACGCATGCTACTCATGCCATCACCTGTTCAAATACTTTCATGGTCTTCTGTGCCAGCAGAGCGATTTCATCATCGTTCAAGATATACGGCGGCATCAGATAGACACTGCGCCCGATCGGGCGCATCAATAATTCCTGCTGCAAGGCGGCGCTGAAAAAACGGCGTGAAAATGTCGCGGCTTTTTCAGCGTCAGCGACGATCGCATCAAACGCAAAAATCATTCCCTGCTGGCGCACATGCCGTACCCGCGGATCATCGCGCAATGATGCAAAAACATCGGCAAACATCTGTGCTTTACGGCGGTTCTGCACTAGCACATCATCCTCTGTAAAAATCGCCAGCGTCGCCAGCGCTGCACGGCAGGCCAGCGGATTGCCAGTGTAAGAATGCGAATGCAAAAAGCCGCGCCGCACGTCTGCGTCGTAAAACGACTGATAGATCGCATCAGTCGTCATTACCAGACTTAAGGGCAGATAACCGCCGCTGATACCTTTCGACAGACATAAAAAATCAGGCCAGATCTGTGCCGATTCACAGGCAAAAAAAGTGCCGGTGCGGCCGCAGCCGACCGCAATTTCATCGGCGATCAGATGCACATGGTATTGATCGCACAACTCGCGCAGACGGCGCAGATACACAGGATCATGCATCGCCATGCCGGTCGCGCATTGCACCAGTGGTTCGATGATGACAGCGGCCACTTTACCTTCGCGTTGCTGCAATACACGTTCCAGATCAGCGGCAGCACGCAAGGCAACATCGGCAGCCGTTTCGCCTTCCTGCGCCAGACGTGCATCCGGTGAAGCAACCACATGCGCTTTTTGCAACATGGGGCCATAGGCTTCGCGAAACAGGCTGACATCCGTGACGGCCAGCGCACCGACGGTTTCACCGTGGTAGCTGCCTTGTATGCAGATGAATTCCTGCTTGTCAGTTTTTCCAAGATTACGCCACGAATGAAAACTCATCTTCAGCGCAATTTCGACAGCCGACGCGCCATCAGACGCATAAAAACAATGGCCGAGCTGATGACTGGTCAGCGCGGTTAATTTTTCTGATAATTCAATGACAGGCGTATGCGTAAAGCCCGCCAGCATCGCGTGTTCCAGCTGATCGAGCTGATCCTTCAATGCGGCATTGATACGTGGATTGGCGTGACCAAACAGATTCACCCACCATGAGCTGATGGCATCCAGATAACGTTTGCCATCCATATCGTACAGCCATGCACCGCACCCGTGACTGACCGGAATCAGAGGTACCGTCTCATGATGCTGCATCTGAGTACACGGATGCCAGACATGTTGCAGGCTGCGTGTAACCCAGTCATTTTTTGTATTCAAATTAACTCCAGACTACTGACGAAGGCGCCTATTTTATGCGACTTTTCACAGACTCCCGGTTGCAAGGCTACCGAACGCCACCAGCAAAAGCACATGCCATCAGCAAATCGGCACCGGACCGGTTTCAGTTTAACCACGCTGGCTTACGTTTTTCCAGGAAAGAACGCACACCCTCACGCCCTTCGCTGGAAGCGCGTATTTGTGCAATACCTTCCACGGTGGCGGTGATCAGTTCCGGCGTCAGCTGACGGCTGGCAACGTCCTGCACCAACTGTTTCGCCTGACGTACGGCATTCGGACTGTTCGATACCAGCGCCTTGACGATCCCTGCCACCGTGTCGTCCAGCGCCTCTGCCGTTGCTACTTCATGCACAAAACCGATGCGCTGTGCCTCTGCCGCGCTGAAACGCTCGGCTGTGATGAAGTAGCGCCGCGCCGCGCTCTCACCCATCGCCTTGATCACATAGGGCGAAATCGTCGCCGGAATCAGGCCCAGCTTCACTTCACTGAGGCAGTAATTCGCACTATCGACACTCACTGCGATATCGCACGCAGCCACCAGTCCCATGCCACCGGCATAGCAATCTCCCTGCACTTTAGCGACCACCGGCTTGCTGCAACGATAAATCGCGGCCAGCATCGCCGCCAGTTGCCCGGCATCAGCAAGATTTTCGGCATGCGTGTAATCCGCCATCTTTTTCATCCAGTTCAGATCGGCACCGGCACAAAACGCCGGACCGTTTGCCGCCAGCACAATGGCACGTACCGTCGCATCGGCATCCAATTTCTGAAACATCTGGGTGATTTCAGCAATCATGGTTTCATTGAACGCATTGCGCACATCGGGACGATTCAGAGTCACGGTGGTGCTCAGACCGCGACGTTCGACAGACAAAGTTTCAAACATGGTATTCCTTTTACTTCTGTTTCTATTTCTGTTGCCAGATTCAATCCGGAACTGCGCATGATGTGGCCACGCGATCCGTTCCGGGTTTTCGCAGGAGAAGGGTGATTACATTCTGAACAAACCGAACTTCACATCCGGAATCGGCGCATTCAGCGCGGCGCTCAAGCCCAGCCCCAGCACCATACGGGTATCGGCAGGGTCGATCACACCGTCATCCCACAAGCGGGCAGAGGCGTAATACGGATGCCCCTGATGTTCATATTGCTCTTTGACCGGTTGTTTGAATGCGGCTTCTTCTTCCGCACTCCAGCTGCCGCCTTTACCTTCTATACCATCGCGTTTCACGGTGGCCAGCACGCTGGCGGCCTGTTCGCCACCCATCACGCTGATACGCGCGTTCGGCCACATCCACATAAAACGTGGCGAGAAAGCGCGGCCACACATACCATAATTGCCAGCACCAAAACTACCACGGATAATCACGGTGAACTTCGGTACATTCGCAGTCGCTACGGCCGTCACCATCTTCGCGCCGTTACGTGCAATGCCTTCGTTTTCATATTTGCGTCCGACCATGAAGCCGGTGATGTTCTGCAAAAAGACCAGCGGGATTTTGCGCTGGCAGCACAGTTCGATGAAGTGCGTGCCTTTTAACGCGGACTCAGAAAACAAAATACCGTTATTCGCAATAATGCCCACCGGCATGCCGTGAATATGCGCGAAACCGCAGACTAAAGTCGTGCCGTAGCGTGCTTTGAATTCGTCGAAATGACTGCCATCGACTATCCGCGCAATCACTTCGCGTACATCAAATGGCTTACGCGTATCGACCGGAATCACACCATACAATTCACTGGCCGGATATTTTGGTTCTGCAACTTCTTTCAGCACCACAGTCTGTGGTTTTTGGCGATTCAGATTCGAGACGATGGTACGCGCCAGCGACAGCGCATGCGTATCGTTCTGCGCCAGATGATCGACCACACCTGACAAACGCGTATGCACGTCACCGCCGCCAAGATCTTCGGCGCTGACGACTTCGCCAGTCGCCGCTTTCACCAATGGCGGGCCGCCGAGGAAAATCGTGCCCTGATTTTTAACGATGATGGATTCATCACTCATCGCCGGTACATACGCGCCACCAGCAGTACAGGAACCCATCACCACCGCGATCTGCGGTATACCTTTGGCCGACATTGTCGCCTGATTGTAAAAAATGCGGCCGAAGTGATCGCGGTCGGGGAACACATCGTCCTGATTCGGCAGATTCGCGCCACCACTGTCGACCAGATAAATGCAGGGCAGATTATTCTGTTCGGCGATTTCCTGTGCACGCAGATGTTTTTTGACGGTCATCGGATAATAAGTACCACCCTTGACGGTCGCATCGTTACAGACGATCACGCATTCCTGCCCGGCCACACGGCCGATGCCCGTAATCACGCCCGCCGATGGCGCCGCATCATTGCCGTTTTTTTCTTTGTACATACCGTAGGCCGCAAGCTGGGAAAATTCCAGAAACGGCGTGCCGGCATCCAGCAGCATTTGCACACGATCGCGTGGCAATAGTTTGCCGCGAGCCAGATGTTTACTGCGTGCTTCATCTCCGCCACCCAGCGCAATTTTCTCTATTTTGGCTTTCAGATCATCCACCACTGCCTGCATCGCAGCGGCATTGGTTTTGAAATCATCGGAACGTGGGTTCAGTTTGGATTCTAGGATTGTCATTATTTGGATTCCGGTATTGATTTATTTTTGAGGAAAGCTGCCATCGACATACAACCATTTGCCGTCATATTTCACAAAACGGCTGACTTCGTGCAGGCGATGCGCCTTACCTGCAATTTTGTAGCGGGCGACAAATTCCACGATGGCTTGGTCGCCGCCCTGCTGATGTTTCCTGACGTCCAGCCCCAGCCAGTTAGTCGGCTCATCATGTGTAATCGGCTCTGACGGACAGGTGCGTTCATCCCAGGTTGCGCGCAGATAAGCTTCGTCATTCAGCGTGTAAGCGCTGTAACGCGAGCGCATCAGCGCTTCTGCGGTTGGTGCTACAGCAGCTCCGCTGATATACACGCCACAGCATTGTTCATACTTTTTTGCTGAACCACAGGGACACAGACTGAGATTTTTTTGCTCTTGACGACTCATACAACTTTCTTGATTTCCTTAGCGACAGTAGGCGCTCCCGCGGCTTTCCAGGCAGTGAAACCACCTTCGATATGGGCCACGTTATCCAGTCCCATATCCATCAAAGTCTTGGTGGTCAGGGCGCTGCGCCAGCCTGCGGCGCAAAATAAAATGAATTCTTTTTTCTCACCGAAGACAGGACGGAAGTAAGGCGAATCCGGATCGACCCAGAATTCGATCATGCCGCGTGGTGCGTGGAATGCGCCAGCGATCACGCCTTCGCGCTCGAGTTCACGGATGTCGCGCACATCAATGAATTGCACGTCGCCTTTATCCAGCTTGGTCAGCGCTTCTGCAACGCTATAAGTCTTGATCTGCGCATACGCTTCGTCTACCAACTGCTGATAGCCTTTTTTTAACATGCTGTTCCCCTGATAACGCAGAAAAATTCTGCGTTTGCTCCTCGATTATTTTTTGATGGATTCAAGATTTTTACCATGCGGTGCTGATTAAAAACCACCCTGCTTCAACCATTGCTCGACTTGCGGCAGGCGGTCATTGCCCCAGAACGATTCACCGTCAACGATGATCCAGGGTGCACCAAAGATACCTTTTTCTATCGCCTGTTCACATTGCGCTTTCAACGCCTGCTTATAATGCGGATCTTCGCAGGCAGCCGCTGCTGCGGCACCATCCAGCCCGATCGCGCTTATCTGCGCCGCCAGCCAGTCAGTGTCATTCAATGCTGCCGGTCCGGAAAAATACGCGCGTGTGACCTGGCGCACAAATTCACCAGTGCGTTGCGGCGCGATATCTTGCAGCCACAAACACACCCGTGCGGTATTTTGTGTTGCAATAGGAAATGGTTCCGGCAAAACAAACGGTACCCCTGCATAACGCGCAGAGCGCAAAAAATCATGCTTGAAATAATCTGCCATCACCGGCGGTCGCATGGTCAGCGGACTGGAGCCGGTCACTTTGAATACGGCACCCAGCAACATCGGTTTCCAGCTCACTTCACGCCCATGCCGGGCCGCCAGCTGTTCTATGGATTGCGCAGCGATATACGCATACGGTGAAACAAAATCAAACCAGAATTCGACAGGTGCTTTCATCACGGCGTCCTTTTGTAGGTGATATCGGTAATCAGAATCTCATTAAAGAGCAATGTGGCAAGCACTTTACATCAGGCCAGCGCGCGGCTGATCAGGATTTTCTGTATCTCTGAGGTGCCTTCGTAAATCTGGCACACGCGCACATCGCGATAAATCCTTTCCACCAGAAAATCGCTGACGTAGCCGTAACCACCGTGTATCTGTATCGCATCGGAACAAACTTTTTCTGCCATTTCTGAGGCAAATAATTTCGCCATCGCGGCTTCTTTCAGGCAAGGCTTACCAGCGTCTTTCATGCTCGCTGCATGCCATATCAGCTGACGTGCAGCTTCGATCTGAGTTGCCATGTCAGCCAGTTTGAATTGCACCGCCTGATGTTCATAAATCGATTTTCCGAAGCTGCTGCGATCTTTGGCATACGCCAGCGCCGCTTCAAACGCTGCGCGCGCCATGCCTACCGATTGCGAGGCAATACCGATGCGGCCGCCTTCGAGTCCGGACAGCGCGATCTTGTAGCCCATGCCTTCTTCGCCGATCAGGTTTTCAGCCGGGATACGGCAATTTTCAAACAGGATTTGCGCGGTATCAGAAGAATGCTGGCCCATTTTGTTTTCAAGCCCGGCGACGATGTAACCCGGGGTTTTGGTCGGCACCCAGAATGCGCTGATCCCTTTTTTTCCTGCTGCTTTATCGGTCACGGCCATGACGATTGCGACATCCGCGTGTTTACCACTGGTGATGAATTGTTTGACGCCATTCAGTACATAATCATTGCCTTCGCGACGTGCTGTGGTTTTCAGATCAGACGCATCGCTGCCTGCATGCGGCTCGGTCAGGCAGAATGCACCCAGCATCTCACCTTGTGCGAGCGGCCGCAGCCATTGCTGTTTCTGCGCATCATTGGCATACATCATCGCGATACTGCACACCGGGCAGTTATTTACGGACACGACGGTCGATGTACCGCCATCGCCAGCAGCGATTTCTTCCAGCACCAGCGCCAGCGACAGGTAATCCATCCCGGCACCGCCGAATTCTTCCGGCACCGCAACGCCATACGCGCCCATCTGCGCCAGTTCTTTTAATTCTGCTGCCGGAAAATGGTGTTCTTTGTCCCAGCGTGCCGCATGCGGCACCAGTTTTTCCTGTGCAAATGCGCGAATCGCATCGCGGATCATTTCGTGTTCTGCTGTGAGCAACATGTTTGGTCTCGTCTTGATGTTATCTTGTCGGTTGTTTTGTCGATTGTTTTGTCTGATTACCAGTTCAGGCTGGTGCCGTTGTAATTGAAAAACTGGCCATTGTCGTCAGCACGCAGACCAGCCAGTGTTTTGCGTATGCCATGCGCACTGTCTGCCACCGGAAGTTCAGCACCGACACCGCCCATTTCTGTTTTGACCCAACCCGGATGCAGTGCCACGCAAATGGCCTTTTGCGTCTGCAAAGACACATCCTTGAGTACAGAATTCAACGCGGCTTTGCTGGCACGATATAACCAGCCGTGACTGCCGTTACGTTCACTGATGGAGCCCATCATCGACGATATGACAGCAAGACGTCCATGAGCGTTTTCGACCAATGGCAACACGATGGGTAAGATCCGCATCGCTGCCAGCACATTAGTGTGCATCACCTCATCAAACTGCTTGTCATGCGGCGTCTGCAATCCTGTTGTGCGCGGGCCATACACACCGGCATTCAGAATAGCGACATCGATTTTTTCATCATCCAATCGCCAGCCAAGACCACCGCAATCGTTGATGTTCGTGACATCCAAAGGGATAGCTTCACAATCCTGCGCTTGTAACGTCGTCAGGTCAACGGCCTTACGCGCCGTGGCAATCACACGCCAGCCAGCCGCCTTATATTGCAAGGCCAGCTCGTGACCGATACCGCGTGACGCGCCGATAATCAATGCTGTGGGCATCTTGCTTCCTTGTTGTCAGTTCTGCGTATGTCAGATTGCATTTCAAAATGCCCCACAGCGGTGTTGCCTGCAAGGGCGTCCTGATGAAAATAAAATTTTGTACCTATAGTTTTAACGCTGAGTAAGCGTAGCGAGCGACGCAATATTGAGTTGAGAAGCGCAGTCGTACTTGAGTACGACGAGCATCACAGGCTCAAGAGTGCGCCGCGCAGTAGCTTAATCAGTGTTAAAAAAGTTCGATGGCCATCGCGGTGCCTTCACCACCACCAATACACAAGGATGCCACACCGCGCTTCTTACCTTGTTTTTTCAGCGCGCCGATCAGCGTGATGATGATACGGGCACCGGAAGCACCGATAGGGTGGCCCAGCGCGCAGGCGCCACCGTGGACGTTGACTTTGTCGTGTGAAATGCCAAGGTCTTTCATCGCAGCCATCGGTACGGCGGCGAACGCTTCGTTGATTTCAAACAGGTCAACTGTATCTGTGGTCCAGCCGGTTTTTTTGTACAGCTTTTGAATCGCACCGATCGGTGCTGTGGTGAACCAGCCTGGCTCCTGTGCATGCGATGCGTGAGCAATGATTTTGGCGATCGGTGTCAGACCAAGTTCTTTGGCTTTGGACTCGCGCATCAGCACCAGTGCTGCAGCGCCATCGTTGATGGAAGAAGAAGATGCAGCAGTAATTGTGCCGTCTTTTTTGAAGGCTGGTTTCAATGCCGGGATTTTGTCGAGCTTGGCTTTCAGCGGACCTTCATCTTTATCAATCACAACGTCACCACCGCGACCAGAAATGGTAACCGGTGCAATTTCCCACGCGAACGAACCGTCTGCAGTTGCTGCCTGCGCACGCTTGACGGAAGCAATCGCAAATGCATCCTGATCTTCGCGGCTGAACTGGTATTTGTCGGAACAATCTTCGGCAAAAGTACCCATGGAACGACCTTTGTCATACGCGTCTTCGAGACCGTCGAGCATCATGTGATCGTAAATCATGCCGTGGCCGATACGGTAGCCGCCACGTGCTTTAGGAATAATGTAAGGCGCGTTGGTCATGGACTCCATACCGCCGGTCACCATCACTTCATTGCTGCCTGCGCTGATGGAATCAAATGCCATCATCGTCGCCTTCATCGCGGAACCGCACATTTTGGACAAGGTCACTGCACCAGTGGACATCGGCAAACCTGCCGCCAGCAATGCCTGACGCGCAGGTGCCTGACCCTGACCTGCCATCAGGCAGTTACCAAACAGGACTTCTTCCACCAGTTCCGGCTTGACGCCAGCGCGTTCAACCGCGGCCTTGATTGCCACAGCACCGAGCTGACTTGCCGTCAGAGACGCGAAATCGCTCTGAAATGCCCCCATAGGGGTACGGGCTGCGCCAACAATTACGATAGGATCTGTCATGGGATTCTCCAGTTAGAAATTATGTTGCGGATGGGTGGTAACTAAACCGTATCTCTTGCGGATACGGAAAGACATCGTCGACTTTGCCAGCCGCAATGCGCTGCTTGCGGGCCTGCCAGTATTCTGCGGTCAGCAGGTCGGCGTGGTATTTCATAAAAAATTCGCGGACTTTCTGGTTTCCCAGCAGGAAAGTGCCGAACTGTTCCGGGAATACATCGTTTTTTGCAATCGGATACCAGGGTTCGGCAGCCATTTCGTCTTCTTCATTGCGCGGCGCGGGTATCCGGCGGAAGTTGCAATCAGTGATGTATTCAATTTCATCGTAGTCGTAAAACACGACCCGTCCATGACGGGTGACGCCAAAATTTTTATACAGCATGTCGCCAGGAAAAATATTAGCGGCTACCAGGTCTTTGATCGCGTTGCCGTATTCGCGCACGCCGTGCTCCATCGCGGCCATGTCACCGCACTGTTCGGCTTCGGTCAGCCAGATGTTCAATGGCGTCATACGACGTTCAATGTAAAGGTGCTTGATGACGACTTCTTCGTCATTGACCTCCAGCAGCGACGGCGCAAACTGCCGGATTTCTGCCAGCAGTGCCTCGGAAAAACGGGCGCGCGGAAATGCCACATCGGAGTATTCCAGCGTGTCCGCCATGCGCCCCACACGGTCATGGTTTTTCACCAGCAGGTATTTTTCCTTGATCAGTGCCTTGGTAGTTTCTTTGGGCGGCGGAAAGCTGTCTTTAATCAGTTTAAACACATAAGGAAACGATGGCAGCGCAAATACCAGCATCACCAGACCACGGATACCCGGCGCAGTTTCAATACGGTCGGACGAGTAGCGCAAATGCTGCAGGAAATCGCGGTAGAACAGATTTTTGCCATGCTTTTGCAAGCCGATCATGGTGTATATTTCACTACGCGGTTTTTTCGGCAGAATGCTGCGGATGAACTGCACATACGCCGACGGCACCTCCATATCGACCTGAAAATACGCACGGGTAAACGAAAACAGCACCGTGATCTGCATGGAGTCGAACAGTATCGTGTCAAGCATCAGCGTGCCTTTGCGCTTGTGCATGATCGGGATCACGAAGGGATATTCACGGTTGCCGTTAATGCCTTTGCCGATGATATAGGCCGATTTGTTGCGGTAAAACAAATTAGCCAGTACCTGGATCTGGTGGTTAGGCTCCAGCTTTTCGCCGCCGAAATTTTTTTTCAGGCGTGCCTCAACCAGCGCCACATCGCGATCCAGATCTTCAAACACGGCATTCAGCCGGAAATTGGTGACAATGCGCTTGATGGTGTAATTCAGGCCGTCTGTCAGCGGGTAATACACGCGGTAAGTCGGCGGGGTGTCGTCACGCTCGATGTATTCGGTCGATGTCGCCGGACGTACAAAAATAAAGTCATTGTTAAAATACGTGCGGTGCAGAAGTTTGGTGCAGACCGTGTTAAAAAACGTCTCCGCCAGTTCTGGGCGCAGATGATCAGTCAGCAATCCCATGTAGTGCAATTTGACCTCGCGCCAGACTTCATCGGTCAGATCGTCCTCACCATACTCGTCTTCCAGCGCCTGCACGCATTCGCGCACCCGCATGTCGTAAAACTGGATACGTTCCCGTGCTGCCAGCTGCGCCGCTTTCCAGTCACCGGTTTCAAAAAACTGCTTCGCACGCTGACTTGACACCCGGAACAGCAGGTAGTGCTTGTCGAAGCCATCCAGGATCATGCGCGCAATGTCAAATGCGATCTGGGAAGACAGTAATTTCGGAAAATAGGTGTGGGGCATAATGGTAAGCGTCTCAGGTCAGATGAAACTGATTTTTCCAGACTGCCAGTTTATCTAAATCTACGCCGATTCCCCCACAAACCACAATCAAAGGACGCTTAAATTGCGCCAGCACAGGAAGTTGCTGTTCAGCCACGGCCAGCGTCGCGCCGCATGCCGGCTCGACCAGCACCCGCATCTCGTCCGCCAGCCGCAGGCAGGACTGCACGGCCTGTGCGTCCGTCACCACCACCGGACGGATATCGTGCTCACGACTGAGTGCAAAAGCATGATCCGCCACCCGGCGTGCGCCGAGCGAACTGGCAATCGAGGTAATGGCAGGCAGACTGACAGGGCCGCCCGCCCGGATCGCCGCATCGTAAGACGCCGCCCCTTCTGTTTCTGCCGCAATCACCGGGATATGCGCCAGACCGTTGCGCTGCAGACCGAGCACCACACCACTGAGCAGACCACCGCCACCAACCGAGCACAGCACAACGTCAAAATCATGTCGTCCGGCAACTTCATCGATCAGCGTTGCGTTGCCGTCCCAGATATCCGGATGATCGAATGGTGGGATATACACAGCGCCCGGCTGCTCGCACAGGCGCAACGCTGCCTGGTTGGCTTCATCCCAGACGCAGCCTTCCACGACCAGCGTGGCACCGATAGCGCGGATCGCCACACGCACGCTCTCATGCGTAGTCTGCGGCACCAGAATCGTGGTCGGAATACCGAGCGCTACGCCCGCCACAGCGGCAGCAAAACCGGCATTGCCGCCGGAAGGGCAGACGAACTGCCGGGCGCCGCGCTCTGCGGCACGCTGGCACATCAGGCCGATACCACGCAGCTTGAAGGAGCCGGACGGTTGGCAGTTTTCCATTTTCAGCCACACGGCCTGTCCCAGCTGCGCCGACAGGCGGCGATGCTGCAACAAGGAGGTCGTGATATGTAAATGCGACATCGTGTTGAATCCTGACATCAGATACGGAAACAGCCCTGCGAAAAGTACACCTGATCCTACGCCAGAGACCTGACTGAGCAGACATCTGTGTCATCGGTACAATGACAGCCCATTACCTTCTCTGTTTGCTTATTTCGTCTCGGCAAACAGTTCACGGCCAATCAGCATGCGGCGAATTTCGCTGGTGCCAGCGCCGATTTCGTACAACTTGGCGTCGCGCCACAGGCGACCAACCGGGTATTCGTTGATGTAACCATTGCCACCCAGCGTTTGTATCGCTTCGCCTGCCATCCAGGTCGCTTTTTCTGCCGAGTACAAAATCGCGCCAGCTGCATCTTTACGCAAGGCGCGTACCTGTTCCGGATTGGTAGCGCGGTCGCAAGCCTGCCCCACCGCATACACATAGGCTTTGCAGGCCATCATGGTCGAATACATATCCGCCAGCTTGCCTTGCATCAGCTGGAATTCACCAATCGGCTGGCCGAATTGTTTGCGGTCATGCACATACGGCACGACCACATCCATACAAGCCTGCATGATACCCAGCGGGCCGCCGGACAAAACGGTGCGCTCGAAATCAAGGCCGGACATCAGTACATTGACGCCCTTGCCAAGGCCGCCGAGCACGTTTTCAGCAGGCACTTCGCAGTCTTCAAACACCAATTCGCCCGTATGGGAACCGCGCATGCCGAGTTTGTCGAGCTTTTGGGCAATGCTGAAGCCTTTGAATCCTTTTTCAATCAGGAAAGCAGTCATGCCGCGTGGTCCCGCTTCCAGATCATTTTTGGCATATACCACCAGCACATCGGCATCGGGGCCATTGGTGATCCACATCTTGGTACCGTTCAACACCCAGCGGTCACCTTTGAAATCGGCACGCAGCTTCATGCTGACAACGTCGGAACCGGCATTCGGCTCGGACATAGCGAGCGCACCGATGTGTTCGCCGGAAATCAGTTTCGGCAGGTATTTTTGTTTTTGCTCTTCAGTGCCGTTGCGTTTGATCTGGTTCACGCACAGATTCGAGTGAGCACCGTAGGACAGACCCACGGAGGCGGAAGCGCGCGAGATCTCCTCCATCGCAATGATGTGGGCGAGGTAACCCATATTCGCGCCGCCGTATTCTTCGCTGACGGTGACGCCGAGGATGCCGAGATCGCCCATCTTGCGCCACAGATCCATCGGGAACTGGTCGTTGCGGTCGATTTCTGCCGCACGCGGTGCGATTTCGGCAGCAGCAAATTGTTGTACGGCTTCACGCAAAGCGGCGATATCGTCGCCATGATTGAAAGTTAAACCTGGGAGATGCAGCATGTCGTCCTCACTGAATTAGTAAAATACCTTTGTTTGCAAAATGACTATCTTATGGATAGTTTATTTTTTATCGATGACAAATAAAGTTTGTTGCATGATGGCGCAGAGTTGTTCCTTGCCGTGTTGTACTGCAAAGACTTCAGCGCTGGACACCACCAGCGTTTTTCCGGTTTTTAATACTTTCCCTCGTGCAATCAGGGTATCGCCGATGCCGGGTGCGACGATGTTGATCTTATACTCCGCAGTTAAGCACTCACTGACCGGCATCAGCAGCGTATTCGAGGCATAGCCTCCGGCAGCATCGGCGATGGTGCCAATCACTCCACCGTGAAAATAACCGTGCTGCTGGCTGACAGCGGCACTGAATGGCAGGCTGATCTCGCAGGCACCGGGGGTGATGCTGGTCAGACGGGCATCCCATGCCATCAATGCGCCCTGAGCATTAAAACTCTCCAGCAGCATCAGCGCCAGCTTGTGATCCAATATCGCGTGATCGTTCATAAGACCCTGCCCCGTCCTGGTAATTCTGTATCCTGAGCCTGTTTTATGCGACAGAAATAATACGTCTAATTGACGTTTACGTAAACGTCAATTCTGTTTTTTGCCGACAGCCCCGTAGTTTTACGGTGTAGCGTCAGAGATCCGGAGGATATCGGACGCCAGCAGGCGGCGACTTTCTTCTTCATGTGCGCTGATCTCTGCCAGCATGACTTCAATGTCTTCCCGCTGTTGTTCCAGCGCCGCCCGGTGACGCGCCAGCACCTCCAGAAAGCTTTGCAGCTGGACCGTGGTGTCTTTCGGGGAACGGTACATATCGACCAGACTTTTGATATCCGACAGACTCAGGCCCAGGCGCTTGCCGCGCAGCGTCAGCTTCAGGTGCGTGCGTTCGCGCGCGGTGTACACCCGGTTGCGCCCGCTGGGTCCTTCACGGGTCGGGTTCAGCAGACCCTGATCCTCATAAAAACGGATTGCCCGCGGGGTGATGTCAAATTCGCGTGCCAGTTCTGTGATGGTGTAAGTAGCCATGGTCTTTATCAAACACAAAAACGATTTTCTGATTACAATTCGCAGTTAACGTTAACGTCAACTGAATATCAGGGCATTGTAGGCTATTCCGGGCGACCTGTTATTCCGGAGTGATAAATTTTTGAACAGTGCAGCAAATACAGAACAACAAACTAATCGGGACAAGCATGAATTCTCTGGAACAGCAGTTGCACTATCCTTTCGCCGACACCCTGCCGGATACCGGCAAGACCTTCGAAATTGCGCCGGGTGTGCTGTGGGTGCGTATGGGCTTGCCGTTTGCGCTGAACCATATCAACCTGTGGCTGCTGGAAGACGAGGTCGAGACAGCACAGGGACGGGTGCATGGCTGGACAGTGGTCGATTGCGGCATTGCCAGCGATGCCACGCGCGATGCCTGGGAAGTATTATTCGGCGACCTCAGCAACCATCTGCGCGGCCTGCCGGTGGTGCGGGTGATTGCCACGCACTGCCACCCCGACCACATCGGGCTGGCGGACTGGCTGTGCACGCTGTGGAATGTGCCGCTCTGGATGACGGCGGGCGAATATGCGTTTGCCCGCATGATGTCGGCCGGCTTGCCGGGTGCCGACGGCACGGCGATGTTCCCGCATTTCCGCCGTCACGGTCTGACCGATCCGGCGATGCAAGAGCAGATTCAGGAACGCAAATCGCATTACACCCGGCTGGTGCCGACGGTACCGGTTGCCTATCGCCGCATACAGGAAGGCGTTGGTCTGGAAATCTGTGGCCAGTGCTGGCAGGTCATTACCGGCTTTGGTCATTCACCGGAACATGCCTCGCTGTACTGCGCGGAAAAAAATCTGCTGATTTCCGGCGACATGCTGCTGCCGCGCATTTCGACCAATGTGTCGGTGTTTGCGATCGAACCGGAAGCCAATCCAGTGCAGCAATACCTTGATTCGCTGCAAAAATATCTGCCGCTGCCGGCGGACGTACTGATCCTGCCGTCGCATGGCAAACCGTTTCAGGGTCTGCATACCCGGGTCACTCAGCTACAGGAGCATCACGCCGAGCGGCTGGCAGAGGTACTGGCGGTCTGCAGCACTCCGCAATCTGCCTGCGACATCGTACCGGTCATGTTCCGGCGTCCGCTGGATGCGCATCAGCTGACCTTTGCTATCGGCGAAGCGCTGGCGCATCTGCACAAGCTGTGGTTTGACGGTCAGCTGCAACGCATCGCCGGTGAAGACGGCGTATTCCGTTTCGTCAGAATCGCGTCCTGATATGACCTGTGCAGGAACGATTAGCGGTCAGTAAATACTGCCCGCTAATCTGGTTATTGCCGGAACTGGGTAGTATTGCCCCATTGCAGGCGACTGTTCTGCGGCCTGTCCTGCTCCTGACCGGGAATATCCCAGGTCACGACAGCGCGCTGACTGGTGTGATTATGTTGGCGGCGTAACGCCCCCAGGGTTTCATACATCGCTTTCCGTGCCCGGTTGATGCCCCCCACAGGCCGGTGTTCGGCAATCACATTCCAGGGATTGAACATCATCTGCTCGCCATAATCGCGTGCTCTTCGCTGTCGAATTCCTGGCGCGGAATACGGATTGTCGCCACCTTGCGGAACGGCGACAGCGATTCCGGCCATAACACACTGGCATCTTCCACCGGCATCCGTACCGGGTCGGTCTGCACCTGCACCATGAAATCAAATACCACGTCTTCCTGCCCCAGTTGCTCCAGCATGGCGCTGCGCAAAAAATCATCGGCAGGATGATCCGGCAGACTGTCCAGAGTACGGATTGCCGGCACCACGGCAAATTTCACCACCTCCCTGCCGAACAAAAAGGGCGTGACGCTGAAATAGGCAATATGTAATGGATTGGCGCATTTGAGCATCATCTGCCAGCCGCGAAATGCTGTTTTCCAGTGTCGCAGGCAATACCAGAAGGCGCTCCAGGTACCACCGCTCATTGCACGGTGCCAGCGCGCATAATGCGCGACATCCGGCGCAACACAGGTTTCCGCGCTTTGCAGCAGGAAATCCTGAGTCTGTTCCACGCTGTCATCTGCACTCAGCTTGTCTCCGGCAATACCGGTCAGCTTGATCGCCATACCACGCAGATCACCGTGCAGATCAGACCGCGGCACCGGATGCAGATTGGAAAAACGGACCCAGCTGCGATAGCGCCGGTGCGGCTGAAAAACCGGTGTCTGCAATTCTGCCGGCAAGCCTGGTTCAACGATCAGATAGGCGCGTACCAGTCCATGCATTTTCGGGTGATCATGGCGCAGCATCACGCCTTTGCTGTAGCGTTGCCGGAGCTTTGCCTGTATGTGTTGCAGCAGATCTTTGATATGGCGGGCTTCCCCGGCGGGTATTTTTTCAACAGTCAAAGACGATGACATAATCCCCCTCTTGTTTCCACGATCGGATTCCTCATTTAACCGTGCCAGCGCAGACCGGTATATTCAGAAGAATAAAGAATCTACAATTCCAATCCTGTGCGGTCAAGCGGTGAAACATCCGCATACAAATGCCCGGCTTGACATCTCCGACGTATCTGAACAGGCGTACAGCCGGTACGACGGGCGCCGTCCGGCGCAGAGTCGTTGCGTTAACCAGAATATGATGTGATTTGGCATTGAAATATAGAATGGAAAATGATCCAATCGATGTAGTCAAACTACTCTAATTTGGAGATCTGATGTTTTCTCGCCCTTTCTCGTTTTTCCTGTCGCCTCTGCTGGTCATCAGCACTGTGGCCTGCGCACAGAACCATACCGCCGCCAGTATCAACCCAAAAGCCCGGGAAGGCATCGAACGCATCGAGCCGCCGTTCTGGTGGGTCGGCATGCGGCAACACAGCCTGCAACTGATGGTACATGGTCCGGCCATCGGTACCAGCAGTCCGCAGCTGGATTACCCCGGTGTCCGCATTACGGCAATCCGCCGCGTCAGCAATCCGAATTATCTGTTCGTCGATCTCGACATTGCCGATGACACGCAGCCGGGCGAACTGGATCTTGTTTTTTCACCGCTGCATGATGCTGGCACAGCCGCGCCGGCCAGCGCCACCCTGCATTACCGCTACCGCCTGCAGGCCAGAGACAAAGACTCCGCCGAGCGACGCGGCTTCAGCTCTGCGGATGCGATCCTGAATCTGGTGCCGGACCGCTTTGCCAATGGCGATCAAAGCAACGACACGGTGACCGGATTTCCTGACCGGCTCAATCGCGGCGACGACAGCGCCGGCCGGCACGGTGGCGATATCCGCGGTATAGCAGATCATCTGGATTACATTGCCGGCATGGGCTACACCATGGTCTGGCCAACCCCGCTGATCGAAAACAACCAGCCAGCTTATTCCTACCACGGCTACGCCACCACCGATCATTACAAAATCGATGCCCGTTTCGGCAGCAATGAAGATTATCGCCAGTTGGTGGCACAAGCGCGCAGCAAAGGTGTGGGCGTGATTCAGGATATCGTGTTAAATCATATCGGCGATCATCACTGGTGGATGCGCGATCTGCCGTCTGCCGACTGGATCACGTTCAACGGACAATTTGTGCCGACCCGCCATGCCCGCACCACCGTCAGCGATCCTTATGCGTCGCGCACCGACCACCGGAATTTCACCGAAGGCTGGTTCAGTGAGCACATGCCCGATATGAACCAGGCCAATCCGCTGGTTGCCACCTATCAAATTCAAAATAGCATCTGGTGGATTGAATACGCCGGCCTGTCCGGCATCCGGGCAGATACCTACAGCTATTCGGAACCGGCTTTCCTCGCCGCCTGGTCGCGCCGGATTCTGGAGGAATATCCGCATTTCAGCATGGTCGGGGAAGAATGGAGCACCAATCCGAATGTGGTCGCCCGCTGGCTGCGCGGCAAACACAATCCGGATGGCTATGTCTCATCGATGCCGGCCATGATGGATTTCCCTCTGCAGGACGCACTGCGGCAGGCGCTGGTGGCGGAAGACTCATGGAACGGCGGCCTCACGGCTTTGTATGAAATGCTGGTGAACGACCAGTTTTACCCCGATCCATCAGCGATGGTGCTGTTTGAAGGCAATCATGACATGAGCCGCCTGTACACAGCGCTCAATAACGACCCGGCGCTGGTGAAAATGGCGCTGGCCTACATCGCCACCATGCCGCGCACGCCGCAGTTTTATTACGGTACCGAGGTGCTGATGCAAAGCCGGAAACAGCGCGACGACGGTGCGGCACGGCGCGATTTCCCCGGTGGCTGGACGGGCGACAAAGTGAATGCATTTACCGGCGCAGGGCTGACGGCAGAGCAGCGCACCATGCAGCAATTCATGCGCCGCCTGCTGAACTGGCGCAAAACCCAGCCGGTGATTCATCACGGCAAACTGATGCACTTCGCACCGGATCAGGGAACCTACACCTATTTTCGCTATCAGGAAACCGCGCACGACATGGAACAGGTCATGGTGGTGCTGAACAAAAACCGCAGCGCCACCACGCTGCCCACCGCGCGCTTTGCCGAGATTCTGCCAGCCGGTGCGCGGGGTACGGATGTACTGAACGGCCAGCAATATGATCTGCGCCAGCAGCTCACCGTGCCGCCCCGTTCAGCGCTGATTCTGCAGATCAGCGCACCGGCGCGGTAAGCGGCAGGCTGCCGGCAGCATCCTCATGCTGCGCCGCCTGCCAGACCTTGCGCGCTGCCGTGTAATCCCACCAGGATCTGGCTGGTGCGCCGTTCATGAAATCGGTGACGGACATCAGTACATCGATCATGCAAGGGTCGTGGCGCATGCCGGTGATGTCGCACAACTGACGATACAGCGTGAACGGGCAGGCGCCGATCAACTGCTGCGGTGTCTGTATGCCGAGCAAGGCCAGATCGGCTGCGCAGGCAGAGCCGATATTCGGCAGGTCTGTCAGCTGATGCAACTGATCGCGCCGGACTTTGGCTGGATGCATGGTGGGTTTTCCTCCGGGTTCTGGCGGTTCTGAATTTCTGAGTATTGTTCAGGCTGATCCGGTACGCACGGACTGCGCCAGCCAGTCGCTGCGCAGCAATCCGTATAAGGCTGAATCCGATACTTCTTCAGCGACGATCCAGCGTTGCCGCAGGTAGCCTTCCTTAATAAATCCCAGCCGTTCCAGGCTGCGGGCCGAAGCGGTATTGCGCGGATCGATATCGGCCTCGATGCGGTTCAGATGATGCGCCGTGAATCCATAGTCAACCATCGCCTGCAAAGCCTCGTGCATATAGCCGCACCCCCATGCTGCGCGCGCCATGCCGTAACCGATCTCGGCACGGCGGCAGGTATGCGACCATTGAAACAGGCAGCAATGGCCAATCAGCTGCTGATCTTCTTTACGCACCAGCCCCAGACGCAGGTAATCCTGTTTTGCCATCGCTGCCTGGTCGCGGACGACCAGCTCGCGCGCCGCTTCCGCCGACGTCCACGGCGGCGTGCTCCAGTAACGCATCACTTCAGGATCGGAAAAAATCGCATACAGTACAGGCACATCTGTGCTTTCCAATGGCCGCAAAAGCAAGCGTGCCGTTTCCAGTTGCAAATGCTCAAAAGAAGACATGGCATGAAGCCGCTGCACAGCGGATATCATTAATCATGCTGTAACCATACGCAAGCCGTGACAGTTTTGCAATCCGGCAGCGCTTGTCGGGGCGAGCGTTCCGGCACATGCAAAGGATATTTCTCCTTCCATATACTCCCCCCTGGTATATTTTATAGCCCTTTGAATGTATGGTGATCAGGTCTAAAATGGCAGATACTCCCCTTATTTTTTAAAATTCCCGAGGCTATATGGCCAGTGACGGAACGGCATTTCGCTTTTGGTGTACCCTTGCAGGCTTTCTGCATGGAATCCCGATTGTGAACCGTCCTCCTTATTCTACTTATCTGAAACTGGTTGCCGTCGCGCTGTTCTGGGGTGGCACGTTTATCGCTGGCCGACTGGTGGCGCAGCAAATCCCGCATATGATCGCCGCCGCCCTGCGCTTTGCCGTGGCCTGCGCGCTGCTGCTGCCGCTGGCATGGAAGCTGGAAGGCGGCCTGCCAAAACTGACCCGGTCGCAGATGCAGGCGACTTTTGCGCTCGGTGCGACCGGGATTTTTCTGTACAACATCTGCTTTTTTTCAGCGCTGGAACGCATGCCGGCGGGGCGCACGGCGCTGTTCGTGGCACTCAACCCCATCGTCACCGCGCTGGCGCTGGCCGCCCTGTTCGGTGAACGGCTGGGTGCGCGCCGCTGGGCCGGTATCGCACTGGCGTTTACCGGTGCCGCGATCGTGATTACCCGTGGGGATCTGGCCGGAGCGCTGCACGATATTTCCCAGTCAGTCGGCCGGGGCGAGCTATTCATGCTGTGCGCCGTCTGCGCCTGGGCGGCCTATACCATCATCGGCAAACACGCGCTCAAAGGCTTGTCGCCGATCGCCGCCACCACTTATGCGGCGCTCTGGGGACTGCTGTTACTGAGCTGCGGCGCGCTGCTGGAACTGCCCCAATTTCACTGGCAGCAACTGGGCTGGCAAACCGGCACCGCGCTGATTTATCTCGGCGCATTCGGCACCGTCATCGGCTTTATCTGGTATTACGAAGGCGTCAAAGCCATCGGCCCGGCGCGCACCGCCGTTTTCAACAATCTGGTGCCGGTATTCGGCATCAGCCTCGGTGCGTTGCTGCTGGGTGAGCCGGTGCTGTGGTCGATGCTGGTGGGCGGCCTGCTGGTGATCGCAGGCGTTTCGCTGACCAATCGCTGAACACCGCCAGCCATCAGCAAATAAAAAGGGAGGCCGCAGCCTCCCTTTCTTTCTGACAGCAGGCGCTGTCAATCGTCATGTCGCCGGCGTCAGACACTAACGGACATCAGAACTTCTTCCACAGTTTCACGAAGTAAGACGCGCCGTTCAGCCCGAACTGCACACTGTCGTAGTAAAAACCGTTATCGGTTTCGTTCGGATCCTGACGGGTCGGCTTCACATTGAAAATATTATTGCCGCCGACAGTCAGCTTGGTGGTGTCGTTAAACGCGTATGTGATCGCAAAATCCGCCGAAGTCTTTGGCGAATAATACGCATTCGGCACACCGGCTGCCGTGCCGGAGAAAGTACCCAGCGTCTGGGAGCCGTAGTGAATGATCTTGAATTCATTCGTCCATGGACCCTGCTCGTAATCGAAAGTCAGCGTGCCCTTCATGCGCGGACCACCCTGCTCGATAAACAGCCGTTCACGCTCAGACAGCAACACATCTTCATAACCCCGCAATGAAGGCGGCGCCTGCACCTTGGTGACTTCGGTTTTGCTGTAATTGAAGCCCAGATAAGTCGTCAGCTTGCCTGCGCCAAGCGCGGTTTTATGCGATGCCGTCAGATCCAGACCCTGAGTCTTGGTATTGATCGAATTCACAAAAAATTGCGCCTGCCCCACGCCCAGCGCCGACAGGGTTGCACCCAGTGCAGGATAGTTGGTGGCGTCGAAACGACCCGACAGCACGATGCGGTCGGAGATATCGATGCGGTACAGGTCGGCCGTCATAGAGAACACGTTATTCGGTTTATAGGTCAGACCGAACGTGTAGTTTTTCGATTTTTCTTCCTTCAGCTTAGGAATGCCTGCGGCGTTCGCCACCGCACCGCCATTCGGTGCCAGCACCACATCCATCGGCACGCCGCTGATAAAATCGGTGAAGGTGGAAGAGAAATACACCTGCTGCAACGACGGTGCGCGGAAGCCGGTGCTCAGCGAGCCGCGCAGATTCACGGTATCTGTCGCCTTGTAGCTGCCGGCCAGCTTACCGGTCAGGGTGGAGCCGAAATCGCTGTAATGCTCGCCGCGTACTGCGGTCTGCACTTTGAGGCGGTTAGTGACATCGGTTTCAATATCCAGATACGCCGCAACGCTGCTGCGGCTGCGATCAGTCCGGTCGCCAGGCTGAAAACCCGGGAAACCCTGGCTTCCGGCATTGCCGCCAAAACCAACGCCATCGGCATCGATATAGGAGCCGGGTTCGCCGGCAAAAATCTTGTAATTTTCACGCCGGTATTCGCCGCCGAATGCCACGTTCACACCCTGCATGAAGCCGTCAAAGAAGCGGCTGAAATCCAGATTGGTGGTCGCCTGCGAAAAAGAAAATCCACCGGCATCGAAACTGGTCGGGCTGATGCCCTTGCCGCCAGCCAGTAAATCCTTATTGGCAATCGAAGCATTCAGCGTATTGCTGATGTTGTATTTCAGCTCGTTATAACCGTAGGTCTGGGACAGATCGGCACGCCATTCGCCGATGCTCCAGCGGTATCCCGCAGTGCCGTAGATATCGTTGATATCGCCGTTGATATACGGCACAAAACCGTTCGGATACATCGCTGCCGAATTGCGGGAAGGAATGTCGTCAGAGCCGATGCCGCCGCGCGCCCAGGCAGCGGAAGAGGCGTGGCGCTGCTGGTTGCCGAGCGTGAAATAGAACTTGTCGGTGCCGCCATTCGGCACTTCGCCGTTCAAGTATACCGTCGGGCCGGTCACTTTGGTATCGCCAATCGTGCGCGGATTGCCCGGATCGGCACGGTTGGAGCGGCCGCGGTCGGTGTATTCGGCGGTGATGCCCAGCACGCCGCTTTCACCAATTTTCACACCACAATACGCAGCAGGCGCGTAGTTTTTACCATCACCAGCAGAGTACTGGCTATAGCCGAATGTCGCTTCGCAACCGAGCGTCTTTTTCAGCGTGATATCAATCACACCGGCAATCGCATCGGAACCGTACTGTGCCGCTGCACCATCGCGCAATACCTGCACATTTGAAATCGCCATCACCGGAATCGCATTCATGTCGGTGCCGGTATTGCCGCGGTTGCGCGCACCAAACAGATTGACCAGTGACACGGTATGACGACGTTTGCCATTCACCAGCACCAGCGTCTGGTCAGAACCCAGACCACGCAATGCCGCCGAATCCACCAGATCAGCGCCATCGGCACCGGTCTGGCGGGTAGAATTGAAAGAAGGTGAGATATTCGCCAGCGTCTGCGCCAGATCGAACTGGCCACCCTGCTCGGCTGCCTTATTCACGGCAATGAAGTCAACCGGCAACGGAGTTTCGGTCGCTGACGAATTCACGCGGCGTGAACCGACAATCGTCATGGTCTGCATCGGAGCATCCTGTGCTTTGTCGGCACCGGCTGTCTGTGCGGAAACAACGGCGGGAAACATGGCGGCCATACCACTGGCACCATAAAGAGCGAGCAACACTGCCCTGCGCATGATTGGCATGAATGAAATTCCTATGAATTTTTGCGTTGAATGGGGTCAGAAATCCATCATTCCCGACAACCAGACCATACTATCAACAGAACAAAATGGTGCATGCGGTATGTGGCTGTCAGACAGATTCCAAGGAATTTCAGTATCCGTGCGAGTAGGAAGGGGTGTCAATCGGTGAGTGACATCTTTATGTCACGAGTGTGTCATTTATGCGTAATTACATAAAAATGGAAATATTTTTTCACGCCCAATGACGCAATGATTCTAAATATTTCAATCCAGCAACAGCACGGCTGCCATACCAGCTGATCATTTCCCCATCCACCAGCATGACCGGTTTTCCGGTCTGGCGTTCCAATGCGTCCACATGCTGCTCCGTGAAACGATAAGGTTCAGTGGAAAGCAGGATCAGGTCAATCTGCTCCAGCATGGCGGGCGTCCAGTCAAAAGCCGGGTAGCGTGCCAGATTCCCGTCCGGGCTCCAGCAATCCCAGCCTGCCAGCTGCAACATCGCTGCGATGTAGGTCGGTGCCGAGACGGTCATCCACGGATCTTGCCAGATACAGTACAGCACCCGCTGCCGCCGCGTGACCGGTGTCAGCGCGGTGCGTGCCTCCAGATACGCCGCGCACCATTGCTCTGCCGCCTGCGGCACCTGGAAAATGCCGCCGAGCAGACGGTACAGCACCAGATTATCGTCCGGTGCCAGCGGATGCGTCACGATCACATGCGGAATCCACGCTGCCAGTTGATCCACTACCGGCTTTTCATTTTCGTCGATGTTGACCACCAGATGAGTCGGCGCCAGCTGCCGGATTTTTTCCAGATTCACATCCTTGGTACCGCCGACTTTGGGAATGCGCTGCACCTGCGCAGCGGGATGAATACAAAAACCGGTACGACCGACCAGACGGGACGACAATCCCAGATCACAGATCAACTCCGTAATCGATGGTACCAGACTGACGATGCGCGCCTCTGCCGCCGGCACCGGCTGATGCACACATCCAGCGGCATCCGTCAGCACCCGAGAAGCAGACATCATGCTGTTCATTGATCGTGGCCCGGTGTGCGTGCCTTGTGCGGAACGCGGGAAAATACCCGGTCGTACAACCAGTCCGGCAGCAGGCGCAGCATCTTGGCGACGATGCCCATCTGCCAAGGAATCACGCGGTAGGAACGCCCGGCATCAATCGTCTGCACAGCTTTGCGCGCAAAATCCGGCACCGGCATCAGAAACGGCATAGGATAGGTATTCACCTGCGTCATCGGCGTATCGATATAACCTGGTGCAATTGTTACCACGCGAATACCGCTGGAACGCAGCTCCACCCGCAGGGATTCACAATAACTGATGACGGCCGCTTTCGACGCGCTGTAGGCTTCGGCTCCTGGCAATCCCCGTATCCCCGCTACGCTGGCGATGCCGACCAGCTGGCACTTCTGCTGGCGGGCGCAGGTTTTCATTGCCGGAATAAACGGTGCAAATGTCGCTGCGGTAGCGATCAGGTTCGTCTGCAGCACGCGCTCAAACACGGGCAGATCACCTTCGCATTCGGTCAGGGTGCCGACCGAGATACCGGCATTTGCAATCACGGTATGCACTGTACCCGTCTTTTGCAAAAAATCAGCCGCCGCCTGCGCCAGAGCGGCATGATCGGTCACATCCAATGCATAGATGTGGTGCTGCTGCGGATTGGGCAGACTGTGGCGCAATTGCTCCAGCTGCGCCTGCCGCCGCGCCACCAGTGCCAGTGTTGCTCCCCGTCCGGCATACACCCGTGCCAGCGCCGCGCCGATACCGGACGATGCGCCGGTGATAAACACATTTTCCATCCGTTATCTGCCCATAAAAAAAGTCCGCCCGAAGGCGGACTGAATGATGCACGTGTGCGTTTATTTTTTCTTGCCTGGCTCAGCCGGCGCGCCACCGGCTGTTTTTTCTTTCTGCGCCTTGGCTACCAGAAAATCCATCACCTGCAATACCGCGCGGTTCTGCATGTCTTCGGTCGAACGTCCAAGCGTTGCCACGGCCTGAGCCGGTGAAGTCACGTAGCGACCATCAATCGCAATCGTCGGTACGCCGTCAATCTGATAGGCTTCCATCATCTGATTGGCACGGGCCAGTTTACTCTGAATCGTGAAGGAATTATAAACATCGCTGAATTTCTGCTTATCCAGACCGGACTTGGCAACAAAATTCATCACATCGGCATCGGTTGCCAGACGGTTGCGGTCAATGTGGTAAGCGTTAAAAGCCTTGACATGGAACTCATCAGTCTTGTTCATCGCTTCCAGTGTGAAATACAGCTTTTGCTGCGTCACCAGATTATGGAAATTCACATGCACCCGTTTGAAGACGATATTGTCACCCTGTTTCTTTACCCATTCGGCGATCAAAGGCTCCAGCGCATTGCAATGCGGGCAGAAGTAGGCGAAAAATTCAACGACTTCCACTTTCTTGCCGCTTTCGGTCGGCTGTGGCCGCCCCAGCACGCGATACTCGGTGCCATTTTGCGGCATCGCGGGCGAAGCACCGGCACCGCTGGCCAGCAATCCCAAACCGACGAATAACACGCCCCGTATTACCTGAGCCAATCCACGCATCTTTTTTCTCTCTGTATGTTGGTTACTGAAAAATTCCTGTCAGCCATTACTTCGCGGTACGGACCACTGCCACGTCGATACTGTTTTCTGACAGCTTGGAACGGATTCGGTTCATTGTTTCAATATTGCTGAAAGGGCCGATCCGTACACGATACATGGTGCCGGTATCAGAAGTTTTTTCGCTGACTTTCGCTTCAAAGCCGATCAGTGCCAGTCGGGCCCGCGCGCTTTCTGCATCGGCCTGCTCCTTGAATGCTCCGGCCTGCAGGAAGTAAATGTATTTGTCGTCAGCGCTGTCGGCCTTGGCGCTGTCTGCCAGCTTATCCGCCGCAGGTTTGCTCTCTGTTTTAACTTCTGCGGTTTTCACGGGTGCGGCGCTGTTCGCCGGTGTAACCGTTTCAGGCGCTTTGGCAACGTCTTTCGCGGCTTCCTTCACCGCATCCTTGTTGCCGTACAAAGGTTTATTCGGATCCTGCAACTGCGTCACGGGCTGATCAGATTTATCGCTTTTACCACCCTTGTTGGTAAACGGCGTAGATGATTTGGTAATCAGCAAGGCAACCGCTACCGCGATTCCCAGTCCGATGACCAGTCCGATAATGATTCCGGTCAGCGTGTTGCCGCGCTGATGCTGCAATGTCGTAGAAGGTGTTTTCATGCGTCTCCGGCAAAAAATAATCTCACTGTCTCACACAATACGGTTTCTGCAGCCATGGAATATGGCAGAAACCGTTTCCGCTTACATCTTGTTTGGCGCGGAAACACCAATCAGTGTCAGGCCATTGCGCAACACCTGCCGGGTTGCCAACATCAATGCCAGACGCGCCAGTTTCGTTGCCTCATCATCGACCAGCACGCGTTCGGCGTTGTAATAGCTGTGCAGCTCTGCTGCCAGATCGCGCAGATAAAAAGCGACCTGATGCGGTCCCAGTTCATCCAGCGCTTTTTCCAGCGCTTCCGGGTATTCCGCAATTTTTGCCAGCAGACTGGCTTCGCGCGGCGCGGTCAGTGGTGACAGATCAACGTTGGCCAGCGGCGCGAAAGCCGCCTCGTCTGTCGCATATTGTGCCAGCACGGAGCAGATCCGGGCATGCGCATACTGGACGTAATACACAGGATTTTCATCCGACTGGGCCAGTGCCACATCGACATCAAAGACAAATTCGGTATCCGCCTTGCGTGAAATCAGGAAAAAACGCACGGCATCGCGCCCTTTGACGACATCCCCGTTTCCTGACCATTCGATCAGATCACGCACAGTGACATAGGAACCGGCACGTTTGGAAATTTTGACTTCGGCGCCGTCTTTCATGACGGTCACCATTTTGTGCAGTACGTAGTCCGGATAGCCTTGCGGAATCCCGACATTCAGTGCCTGCAAACCTGCCCGCACCCGCGCGATCGTACCGTGGTGATCACTGCCCTGAATGTTGATGGCTTTGCGATAACCACGCTCCCATTTGGTCACATGGTAGGCGACATCGGGGACAAAATAAGTGTAAGTACCGTCCGACTTTTTCATGACACGGTCTTTATCGTCACCGTATTCCGTGGTACGCAGCCAGAGCGCGCCATCCTGCTCATAAGTTTTACCGGCAGCCTTCAGGGCAGCCACGGTCGCTTCGACCTTGCCATCGGTGTATAAGGAAGTTTCCAGATAATAGTTATCGAACTTCACTCCGAACGCCTGCAAATCGGTGTCCTGCTCCCGGCGCAGGTAAGCGACCGCAAACTGGCGGATGGATGCGATATCCTCAGCATCGCCACTGCCTGTGGCAGGCACGCCGTCACTGGCAGCGACCGTCTTTTTATCGAGAAAATCACGTGCAATCTCAGCAATGTAGTCACCATTGTAGGCAGACTCTGGCCAGTCAGCATCGCCCGGCGCATAGCCTTTCGCCCGTGCCTGCACAGACAACGCCAGGTTCCCGATCTGGACTCCGGCGTCGTTATAATAAAACTCACGGCTCACCGCATAGCCTTGTGCATCCAATAACGCTGCCAGCGCATCGCCCAGTGCGCCCTGCCGTCCGTGGCCGACATGCAATGGTCCGGTCGGGTTGGCAGATACAAATTCCACCACCACTTTCTGCCCGACGCCACGCTGGCTTCTACCGAACTGCTCGCCCTGATGCAACACGGTCTGCACAACGGCTTGTTTGGCGGCAGTGGCAATGCGGATATTGATAAATCCCGGCCCGGCGATTTCGACCGATGCGATCAGCGGATGATTTTGCGCCTGCAGATCAGCCACAATTGCCTGAGCCAGTTCACGTGGGTTTTTACGCATTGGTTTAGCAATCTGCATCGCAATATTGCAGGCAATGTCCCCGTGAGACGGGTCACGTGGCCGTTCCAGCAAGACCGTAGTCTGCAGCTCACTGCCTGCCAGCAAAGGTGCAACTGCTTTTTCGATCAGATTCAGGATTTCTTGTTTTTGTTCAGCTAACATGGCGCGGATTTTTCTTGCATCTTGGCAAGAATACTAAATATGGACAGCGGTCATTATACTGTCTCCCCTGCGCCATGTCCGTGCTACCGAGCAGATCACCGATTTTATGCGGCCTGCATGCCGTCCTTTTGTGACAGCAAGTAGAATGCTGCAAAAACTTTTCCAAAAAATAATCCATTCGTGATGCCAAACACGATGCTGCATACCAGAGTGAATATCAAATCGCCGCGTAACGCCGGCTGCATGATGATGAGGA
This sequence comes from Cognatundibacterium oligocarboniphilum, assembly GCF_013377855.1. Classification (GTDB taxonomy): domain Bacteria; phylum Pseudomonadota; class Gammaproteobacteria; order Burkholderiales; family Burkholderiaceae_D; genus Undibacterium; species Undibacterium oligocarboniphilum. The sequence continues at coordinate 390,386 of NZ_JABXYJ010000001.1, forward strand.
TGTTTTCTGCATATTTCAGTGTAAAAATACTGAGCATCAGAATCAGCGGCAGCCAGCTGCCTTTCAGGAACACTATTTTGGCTGGCAAGATCCGGATGCTGTCCGGTGTACTGTATTTCATAGCCAGCGCCCCCGTCAGCAACAAACTCAGCATCCACGGCCCCAATAACTGCAGCTGCAGGCCAAAATGTTGTATCAGCCCCTGCAAAGACAGCAGCAACATCACTACCGGAATAATAGTCAGCGCCCAGAAACTCATCTCGCGATCCTGGCTCGCCTTGATGCCGCGGTAGATTAGAAATCCAAGCAAGACCCAGACCCAGACGGGCGTGTGTGTCAGAATTTGTTGCAACATGGTGCCTCCTTTCGTTGGTTGGCGACTGCAATGTATGCAGTATGGAACCGGTCAGGAGCAGTGACGAGGCGTTTGCGACAAACTGCAGGACGATGGCGTGAATACCTCGAATCTGGACGCGAACCGCTCGCAGCTGACGTGTAGAATAGGCAGTTTTCGTCGTCGGGATAGCTTATGTGGTTTAAGAATTTACAGATCTTCCGCCTTGCAACACCATGGAAAATCAGTGCAGAGGAATTACATGCGCAATTATCAAAAATTGCCTTTTCACAATGTGCATCAAATGAAATGCAAAGTCAGGGCTGGACTTCACCACGGAACAACGATTTACTGGTACACAGTGTCAATCATCAGTTTCTGATTGCTCTGGCTACCGAGAAAAAACTGTTGCCATCCAGCGTCGTGAATCAGGTTACCAAGGCACGCGCCGCAGAAATCGAAGAACAGCAAGGCTTTGCACCTGGTCGCAAAGCAATGAAAGACCTCAAAGAACGTGTCATTGATGAGTTGACACCACGCGCATTTGGCGTCAGACGCAACACCCTGGTCTGGATTGATCCGCAAAATCGCTGGCTGGTGATTGATGCGTCCAGTCCCGCGCGGGCAGACGAGGTGATCAAACTGTTGCTGAAATGTTGCGACAAGCTGCCGCTGGAGGGCTTGCGCGTGAAATCCTCTCCTCAGGCTGCAATGACCGGCTGGCTGGCTGCCAATGAGGCTCCCAAGAGCTTCACCATCGATCAGGATACCGAGTTAAAGTCGTCCACTGAAGACAAAGCTACCGTGCGCTACGTCCGGCATACGATTGATCCGGACGACGTACAAAAGCATATCGCGGCAGGCAAACAATGCACCAAGCTCGCATTGACCTGGGATGACAGAATCAGTTTTGTGCTGACAGACACCCTGACTATCAAGCGTATCAAGCCTCTGGATATTCTGGACGAAGGCAAGGATCAAGGAACAAACGAAGAAGAACGTTTTGATGCCGACTTTTCCCTGATGACGGCAGAGTTGAGCAAAATGCTGAACGACGTGGTCTACGCGCTGGATGGAGAACTGGAAAGCCAGCAAGCTGCATAAGACGCGACACCGGCTTTCAGAATACGGCTGGGATTATTATGCCCGGCTGTATCAGCGCAATTTCTACTGTTTCACCTCTCGCAATGATGTGTGCTTTAATTTTATTAAGTCATTCAGATAAGTTTGTGTTCTCTTGATATTCTTCATTGTGAATCGCGCTGTCTCTGTTTTGCTGAAGGAATAACGCAATACAAGATATTTTTAATTAATTATTCTCTCAAAAGAAATAAAATCCACGTCACACAAATTTGATAATTTAATTAAATTTGTGTGAGATTTTACTTAGGATGTTTTTATGAATTTTGTGGCCGATGAGGTTTTTTTTGCGGATCTATTTATGTTTCTTGGAATATTATTGACAGTTATATCAATAGATTTTAAAAATATAAAAACAATAGGTCTGTTTAAACGCTATTCCGCTATTGTTGGAATAATAGCTCTGATTATTAGCGTTGCAATTCGTTTATCTGGAAAGTAAGTATTACTGGTGCGCAGGAGAAAACGCAAACGCATCGCTGGTATCGAACGCGAAAAGAAAGCGCCTGCTGCCGCGCCCAATCAAAGCTGGTCGATGGATTTCGTCTCAGATGGTCTGGTGAATGGCAGACGAATTCGCTACCTGAATATCGTCGATGATTTTACGAAACAATGTCTGGCGATAGAAATCGATCGTTCGCTGCCAAGGCAACGGGTAGTTCGCGTACTGGAAAGGGGGGGGGGCGAAAAACCGAGGTTTGCCGCAATCAATTACAGTCGATAACGACCCTGAGTTTGCCGGTAAAGCCCTAGAGGCATGGGTCTATGAAAAAGGTGTAAAGCTCCATTTTATCGAGCCGGGCAAGCCACAGCAAAATGCCTACATTGAGAGTTTCAACGGTAAATTCAGGGACGAATGCTTAAATGAGCATTGGTTGATATTGATGCACTACGCCAAGGCAGTCATCGACGAATGGCATCAGAATTATAATGAACAACGACCGCACAGCGCGATTGGCTATGGAAATAATAGAAGGAATTTCGAAAATAAACTGGCAAATTGAGCATAGATTGCTACCAGCCAAAAAGACAAAGGTCTTATAATTCATTGAATTATAAGACCTTCTAACACTGGCGGAGCGGACGGGGCTCGAACCCGCGACNCTTTCTGCCTTTCGCCGCTACCTTTACATAATTATCTGAATGTACTTTTTTTCTACGCCACATTTACGTTAAAAAATCAGGGACGACTGGAAAAACATTCCCAATCGTGCTGCTATAGAAGCACTTGATTGCATGGACGAGATTGATGATCCCGACAACCCGTACTATCTTGATCGTAATGGCTATGGGGTGATTGGGCAGTTTCTTTCACATGCAAGAGGCTGGCGCGGTGAGGTTGCCAAGCGTGTTAAGGATGAACTACGAAAAATGTCAAAAAGGACATCGAATTAAAAAGCTGGCGGGCCAGGTTATCTAGCCGTTAGTGAACAAGGAAGAGCGAATATGTCCGTCCTGAAAACATCTTGACAGGCAACCGCGGCATCAAGGCTACCAACGAAAGATACAGCCAGCCTTCATGGGTGCGAATATAGGTGATGTCGGTGACCCACACGCGATTCGGTTCGGTCGGTGCAAACTGTCTTTGCAGATGATTGGGCGCATGCACCGAAACTGGGCCGCTACGGGCGCGTGGCCGGCGATGGTAGCCAGTCTGCGAACTCAGATGTGCCTGACGCATCAGCCGGTGCACACGATTAACACCGCAGACTTCACCCAGCTCACGCAAGTCTTGCCAGACTTTGCGATAGCCATAGACAGAGCCGCTTTCCAGCCAGGATTGTTTTACTTGTCCAAGCAAGCGCTGGTCTTCTATGTGTCGCTCTGACTCTGGCGTGTGCAGCCAGGCGTAATAACCGCTGGGTGAATTTCCATCACTTTGCACAGACGGCGCACTGGATAGTCAGACTGCTGTGCTTGCACGAACGCGTACTTCACCCGGACAGTTTGGCGAAGTACGTGGAGGCTTTTTTTAAAGCGGCTCTGTAGATATCGCGCTCCTCGCTGACCCGTTATTACTTAAAATAATGCGTTTTTTAATGGGGGAACATCAGGGTAAAACTCGTTTTACCGTGCTCAGACCGAACCTGAGCTGTACCGCTATGAGCTTCTACGATGGCTTTAGTAATGGAGAGTCCTAAGCCCGCTCCAGTGGACATGGCATGCAATCTGGCAGGGTCTGCACGGAAGAAACGATCAAACAAGCGTGGTAAAACTTGTGGGGCTATGTCTTCGCCGGTATTTTCCACCGTGACTTCGGTGAAATGGGGTGAATCTGAGATCACTACATGAACATCTCCCCCCTCTGGCGCGTGTCGTAATGCATTAGAGAGTAAGTTACTCACTGCACGACGAAACATCAGTCGATCGCCATGTATATCGCCCTCCCCGTCGACACGCAATTTGATATGCTTTTCGTCGGCGACGGCCTCGTAGAACTCTAATAGCGCCTGTACTTCAAGAATGGCCGGAAAGCATTCCTTACCTGGTAAATCGACGCCGCGTTCGGTCTTCGCCAGAAACAGCATATCGGACACCATACGGGCCAGACGCTGCAATTCTTCAGCATTGGAAGCGAGTACGTCGCAATAGGTTGCCTCATCCCGTGCAGCGGAGAGTGTTACCTGTGTTTGCGTCAGCAAATTACTGATCGGCGTCCGTAATTCATGTGCCAGATCCGAAGAAAACTCCTGCAAGCGGCTGAAATCGCTTTGCAACCTGTCGAGCATGCGATTCAATTCTTTCGCTAATTCCGCCATTTCTACCGGTACTGCGTCGACCGGCATGCGCTCATCAAGCTGCTGCCCGGAGACGCCGGCCGCGCGCGTTTTCATGGCGCGCAGCGGAGCCAGCCCCTGATGCGCTGCAAACCAGCCTAACAAACCACTGACCAGCGTAGCGGCAATCGCGTAGATGATCAGACTGTGGCGCAAACTCGCCAGAAACTGCGCATGATGCGCTGTATCCATCGCGATAGTGACGGTAAGCTCCTCCGCCGGGGCATATCCGGGTTTGGTCTGGAAGCGGAGTACGCGCTGCTCTCGTCCATCCACCGACCAGACCTGCCAGACCGGTGTCTGACTATCGACGGAAGCCGGTACGCTACTGAGCGGCATGGAGAACCCTGCAGACTGGAACAATGGAATGCCTTTCCTATTCGTTACAGCGGCAAAGAGCCCGTGATGATGACTCAGTGCCTCTTCGAGTCGCCAGCGAGTATCGTCTGCAGAATTCGCATTCGCCAGCACATCTTCAATCAGATGCTTCTTGTCCGATAGCGCTGCCTGATCGAGTTCGATGAAATGCTGATCCGCCGCTGCCATAAACAGCCAGCCGAATCCTAACACCACAGCCGCGGCCAACCCAGTGAAGTAAAAAGTCAGGCGACTCGTCAATGAAAAGTCTCGCATCATTTCAGGCTTCCTCCGGATTTTCCAGAACGTAGCCCATACCCCGCACCGTCTGTATCAGTTTGACGTCTTGTCCTTCATCAATCTTGGTACGTAATCGGCGCACGGCTACTTCAATCACATTCGTATCGCTATCGAAATTCATATCCCATACCTGAGAAGCGATCAAAGATCTGGGCAGCACCTCGCCCTGGCGCCTCATCAGCAATTCCAGCAGACCAAATTCTTTCGCCGTCAGATCGATACGCTTGCCAGCACGCGATACACGCCTGCGCAACAAATCCATTTCCAGGTCGGCCACACTGAGTGTCGTGATTTCAGGTCCGTTGCGGCCTCTGCGCAGGATAGTACGAATACGTGCCAGCAATTCGGCAAATGAAAAAGGTTTGACCAGATAGTCGTCAGCCCCCAGTTCCAGCCCTTTCACCCTATCCTCAATCTGATCTCGCGCAGTCAGAAACAGCACCGGCATTTCCACCCCGCGCCGACGCAAAGATTGCAGTACCTGCCAGCCGTTCAAACCGGGCAACATCACGTCCAGCACCATCAGGTCATAGCCGCCTTGCAATGCAAGATGCAATCCATCGTTACCATCCTGCGCCAGGTCAACGACGAAACCGCCCTCGCTGAGCCCCTGACGAAGGTATTCGCCGGTCTTGGGTTCATCTTCGACGATGAGAATTTTCATGATCGTGCTTTCGTTAGATTGATGTCTGCCGATAGTGTGACGGTTTTCGGCGAGTCTGGCACGCAGATAACAAGAATGTAATCTGGCAGACAGATTGTCGTCAGGCAGCATACCGCACAATCGACTCATTCAATTCAATCCAGAATGAGAGCCCGACATGACATCCACTGACCGCCGCCGCCCCCTGCTACTCGGATTGCTTCTTCTGGTCACCGCCGTTCCATATGCCGTTGCAGCCAATACGTCAACCGCTATCGAAGTATGGAAAGGCCCCAATTGCGGATGTTGCAAAGACTGGATACGTCACCTGGAAGCCAATGGCTTCACCGTTAAAACATTTGATATAGGGAATTCTGATATCCGGACAAAGTTGGGTATGCCGATACGCTTCGGCTCCTGTCATACGGCAAAAGTCGGTAACTACGCTATTGAGGGCCACGTACCGGCCCGGGATATCCAGCGCCTGCTGAAAGAACGCCCCGATGCTATCGGACTTGCCGTTCCAGCCATGCCAATGGGATCGCCCGGTATGGACGGGCCGGAATATCAAGGCCGGAAAGATCCGTTCGATGTATTCCTGGTCAAAAAGGACAGTCAGGCTGTCGTTTTTCAGTCCTATCGCTAAGGAAGCGTATATGTACCGTCCTTTGCAATATAGCCTTTGTGTGCTGACGCTGAGTTTGCTGAGCACACAGGTGCGGGCAGATACCAGCTTGCACGAAGCGCTCGATAAAGCGTGGGACCGCGCAGTACAAGCGCGGGTAGCTGAATCGCGACAGAGCGAGGCTCAGGCCAGTCGTGCCGTAGCAGATAGCTGGCTGGCCGAACCGCCAAGTATTGGCGTATCCGAAAAGAATGATCGCTTCAACGATAGACTGGGCGTCAGAGAACGCGAATTCGACTTGGTACTGCCGCTTTTACTGCCCGGCCAGCGTGCCGCGCGCGAAGCATTTGCTCTCAGAGATGCAGCAGATGCAAAAGCCATGCTACCAGCGGCCCGCCTCGTACTGGCCGGAGAGTTGCGTACCGCCGTCTGGAACGTGGCGGCAACACGGGCGGACACCCGTATCGCCGTGGAACGCCTGAGCACCGCCGGAAAACTCGAAGCTGATGTTCGTCGTCGGCAGCAAGCAGGAGAGCTCGCCCGCACCGATCTGCTGCTCGCTCAAGAAGAAACCTTCGCAGCCAAAAACGCCCTGGCCGAAACACAAACACGCGAACGGCAGGCGCTGGCACGCTTACACCTGCTGACCGGGCTTGACGATATACCCGACGCCGTCGACGAGTCCATGCTCCTTCCTGCCCCTGCTCACCATCCACGCATAGCGCTTGCCGAAACCGCTATGGAACGTGCGCGCGCCGACATGCAGATGATACGCGAAGACAGGCGTAATCCGCCCGAGCTGTCTGTCGGCGTGGTGCAAACGCGCGACGCCTACGCGACTCCCGCTTACAGCACCCTGCGTGTCGGCATCCGTATCCCGTTTGGCAGCGAAGCCAGGAACGCGCCCAAACTGGCAACAGCAAATTCCGCATGGGTAAAGGCCGAAGCAGAACTCAGGCAAACGACGGCTGAAATCGCGGCAGAACAAGGCGAGGCGCAGGTAGCACTCGACAACGCTGAGTCGATCAGTCAAATCGCGCAAACACGTGCCGCATTGGCCGACGAACGATTGGCGCTGCAAGAAAAAGCGTTCTCGCTCGGCGAACTGAGTCTGACTGAATTCATGCGGGTACGGGCCAGCGTCAACGAGGTACGTCTGGAATTACTGCGGGCAAAAGTCGCTTTGGGCGCGGCGCGAGCTCAACTCAATCAAGCAAAGGGAATTTTGCCGTGAATACCTGGATACATCGTTCTTTCATTATGCTCAGCATGCTGGGTATCGGTTTGCTTTCTGGCGCGTCAGTCTACGCTCACGGTGGTGAAGACCACGGCGATGCAGGAAAGACTCCGCCGCCAGCCATCGCTATCACTCCCAGAGCAACGGCGCAAAGTGAAGATTTCGAGTTAGTGGCCGTGCTGGATGAAAGCCAGCCGAAGAATCGCCGCTTGCTCATTACCGTGGATCGCTTCAAAACCAATGAACCGGTGTCCGGCGCCAAACTGGAGATCGATGCCGGAGGACAGAATACTTCCGCCACAGAAGACAATCCCGGTGTGTATGTAGCGAGTTTCGCGGCATTGAACAAGCTGACGGCAGGAAGCAAATTGCCGCTGACGATCTCGCTCGAAACAAACGACACCTCCGACCTGCTGAGTGCAGACCTGGAAATTCCTGCCGCCCCACTCAATGAAGCCGAGTCTCGTCATCGCAATACGGGATATGCCGCGTGGGGTGTCGGCGCCGCGTTCATACTGGCAGCAATCATCGTATTAATCGCTCGTCGCCGCCATCCCAAAAAAGGAGCGCAATGATGTTGAAGCTCACCGTTAAACCCATGGCACTCATCCTGTTTTCCCTGATGAGCATCAGCAGCGCCGGGGTGTTCGCGCATGGAGACGACGACCACGATGAACAAACACCGTCAGCCATATCAAAAAAAGGGACAACTGCAGCGATAAATATCGTTCAGGAAGCGCCGCAACGTCTGGCCGATGCGAGCCTGTTTGTGCCGAAATCGGTTCAACGCCGCCTTGGTATTCGCACCGTCCAGATTCAGACCAGTAAGCTGACAGCCGGCATCGAACTCAACGGCACGCTTATCGCCGATCCTGAAACCAGCGGCCGTATTCAGGCGCCGTTTTCCGGTAGTGTTCAACCGGGCCCCAAGGGTATGCCCGTCGACGGTCGGAAAGTCGTCAAAGGTGAAGTACTGGCCTATCTGCAACCCGTTGCCAGCGCGATCGAACAGGGTAACCAAAAAGCACAGCTGGCGGAAATTGAGGCGCAACTCGCTATTGCTGAACGCAAGCTCAAGCGCTACGAACAACTCGAAGGGGCAGTCCCTCAAAAGGAAATCGATAGTGCCCGTATAGAACGCGACGCTTTACGCCAGCGGCGCAGCTTCGTGGCGACCAGTGTAAACAGTGCCCTCCCTTTGCGTGCGCCAGTCAGCGGCATACTGAGCGCATCGAATCGTTTGCAAGCCGGCCAAATCGTCGATGCCCGTGAAGTATTGTTTGAAATCGTCGATCCTAACCGTCTGGCAGTGGAAGCGCTGGCCTATGACCCCGGCATTGTCGGCACACTGCAATCCGCCAGCGCCCGGGCGGGCGACATCGCCGTTGAATTGAATTTCGTCGGCGGCGGCCGCCAGTTGCGGGAGCAGGCGCTCCCCTTGCTGTTTCGCGTAACCAGGCCTGATGCAACGCTGGTCATCGGACAACCGGTGAAAGTGATCGTGCGCACCTCGCACGGAATCCAGGGAGCAGCGGTGCCGCTGCAAGCGGTCACCAGATTGAGTTCCGGAGAAACTGCCGTATGGGTGCACACCGGCCCCGAGCGCTTTGCTGTGCGCAAAATTCGTACGCAAGCACTGGATGCCGTCAATATCGCCGTCGTCGACGGTTTGCATGACGGCGAGCGTGTGGTTACCGATGGCGCAAGCCTGCTTTCACAGGTGCGCTGATCATGTTCGATTTCATCATTCACACCAGCCTGAAACAGCGTCTTTTGGTATTAGGCGCGTCTTTACTGTTAATGATCTACGGCATATTCACTCTGCGCGATATGCCTGTCGATGTGTTCCCCGATCTGAACAAGCTCACCGTCACACTGATGACGGAGACTGGCGGCATGGCCCCCGAAGAAGTCGAGCAGCTCGTCACCTTGCCTATCGAGACCAGCATGAACGTGATGCCGGGCGTCAGTCGCGTACGTTCGGTTTCCGGAGTTGGTTTGTCTGTCGTCTATGTCGAATTCGAATGGGGCTCGGATATTTATCGCAATCGCCAGCAAATTGCCGAACGCCTGAATCTGGTGCGCGAACAACTGCCGGCTGGCGTGGTACCGCAGATGGGACCCATCTCGTCGATCATGGGAGAAATCCTGTTGATTGCCCTCCCTATCGACTCATCGGTAAATAAGGCAGTCGGGTCAAGCGCTGTCAGCCCCATGGCCGTTCGCGAGTATGCGGACTGGGTCATGCGGCCGCGTCTGCTCACCATCCCCGGTGTAGCGCAAGTCATTCCCATCGGTGGCGAGGTACGCCAATACCGCGTAGAGCCGCTGCCCGCCCAATTGCAGGCATTGGGTATAGAGCGGGACAAACTCGATGCCGCATTGCGTGACTTTGGCACCAATACCAGCGGCGGCTTTCTTGAGGCTCAGGGGCGTGAATACCTGATTCGTGCGATCGGGCGCACCAGTCGCATTGAGGATTTGCAGAACCTGGTTGTCACAGTCAAGAACGGCCAGGCGGTACTGCTCAAACAGCTTGCCAACGTGACGCTGGCAGCAGCCGTCAAACGCGGAGATGGCAGCTATCAAGGTAAGCCTGCGGTGATTTTGTCCGTGCAAAAGCAGCCTACGGCGGACAGCGTCACGCTGACCCGCGAAGTTGAGAAAGCGGTCGCCGATCTTGCCAAAAACCGCCCTGCCGGGGTGGCAGAACCGGCTTTTCTGTTCAAGCAGGCGGATTTTATCGAACACTCGGTCAGCAACGTTGAAGAAGCGCTGCGTGACGGCGCAATCATGGTGGCGGTGATTCTGTTCCTTTTTTTACTCAACGTACGTACCACGATTATTTCACTGATGGCGATTCCTGTATCGCTGCTGGTGACGGCACTGGTGTTTCGTTACTTCGGTTTATCGATCAATACCATGACATTGGGGGGATTAGCCATTGCTATCGGCGAACTGGTGGACGATGCCGTGGTCGGCGTTGAAAACGTACTGCGCCGCCTCAAAGCAAACCGGTCCGACAGCGCCCCGAAACCGCTTATTGAAGTCATTGCCGCCGCCACGCTGGAAGTGCGTTCCGCCATCGTCTACGCCACTGTCATCATCGTATTGGTATTCGTACCGCTGTTTGTATTGCCAGGTATCGAAGGTAAATTGTTCACGCCGTTGGGTGTGGCCTATATCGTTTCCATCCTCGCCAGCATGATGGTTTCGGTCACGCTGACTCCCGTTATGGCATATTACCTGCTGCCCCGGATAAAGCAATTGCATGCGAAGGACAGCCCGCTGGTCAGCTGGCTCAAACGTCAGGATGCAAAACTTCTCAAATGGTCATTCGCCCATGCGCGCCCGCTTCTGGCCGGCGCATTGCTGATCGTGATCCTGGTAGGGGCCAGCGTACCATTCTTTCCGCGTGCTTTTCTACCGTCGTTCAACGAGGGCACGCTGACCATCGGATTGATGCTCAATCCAGGCACGTCATTGACCGAATCCAACCGCATTGGCACTCTGGCCGAGGAACTCATCAGACAGGTGCCAGAGGTCACTCAGGTCGGTCGTCGCACTGGGCGTGCGGAACTTGATGAACATGCCGAAGGTGTACATTCCAGCGAAATGGATGTCGATTTAAAGCCATCCGGTCGCAGTCGCGAAGCCATTATTACCGATATTCGCGCACGTCTTTCCACGCTGTCGGCGGTGTCGAATATCGGCCAGCCGATTTCGCATCGTCTCGACCATCTGCTCTCCGGTGTGCGGGCGCAGATTGCATTGAAGGTTTACGGTGATGACCTTGATACCTTGCGCGGACTGGCGGCTGAATTACGCGAACGTCTGGCAAAAATTCCGGGTATCACCGATCTGCAGATCGAAAAGCAGGTGCTGATCCCACAGGTCAAGATTCATCTGGATTATGCCGAAGCAGCGCGCTATGGCGCAGCGCCCGGCAGCCTCTTACGCAGCCTAGAACAAATGATCGACGGTGAAAAAATTACGCAGATCGTTGAAGGAAACCGGCGCTTCGATCTGTTAGTGCGTTTGCCCGAAAACGCTCGTGGACCGCAAGCGCTGGCCGACTTGCTGATTGAAACACCGACTGGTTTCATTCCCCTGTCGAAGATCGCTAACGTTGAAGAAAGCGAAGGCCCGAATCAGGTTGCCCGGGAAAATTCGCGGCGGCGTATTGTGCTGTCAGCCAATACCGATGGCCGCGACCTGGCCGGCGTTATCTCGGATATTCGTACCGAACTATCCGCCAAACCGCTGCCGCAAGGCTACTTCACCGCACTCGAAGGGCAATTTCAGGCTCAGGAGCAAGCGGCCAGACTCATTACGGTACTGGCACTCATATCTCTTACGATGATCTTCATGGTGCTCTACAGCCGCTATCACTCCACCAGACTCGTGTTGATCATCATGGGCAATATTCCTCTGGCACTGGTCGGCAGCGTACTTGCGCTCTGGATTTCAGGTCAGCCCTTATCGGTGGCCGCGCTGGTAGGCTTCATCACCCTCACTGGCATCGCGACGCGCAACGGTATCCTGAAGATCAGCCATTACATCAATTTGTGCTCCCTTGAAGGTGAAACCTTTGGTCAGTCCATGATCGTGCGCGGCTCGCTCGAACGCCTGACGCCGGTACTCATGACGGCTCTGGTTGCAGCCTTCGCACTGCTGCCCCTCTTACTGTCAGCCGATGCGCCCGGCAAAGAGGTCCTGCATCCGGTCGCCGTAGTGATCTTCGGTGGCCTGATCAGCTCTACCTTGCTCGATACCATGCTGACACCACTGATGTTTTGGCTTTGGGGAGAGAAACCCCTGCGGCAACTACTCGCCGAACATAGTAACGAAAGCTTTTAACCAACCACGCTTTTCAACATTGGAGAAAACCATGCAACTACGCAAAATCCTGATCCAGTTCTTCGCATTCGCCAGCGTGCTGGTAGCGGGCGGCGCTTACGCACATACGGACGAATACCTGGATACTCAAAAAGCGCCCCATGGCGGGCAGCTCCGCATGGCTGGGATATATCATTTTGAGCTGGTCGTCGCCAAAGACAGCAAGCAATCGAAAGGCAATCCGGTCGTTGTGTATGTGACAGATCATGCCGGGGCCAAAATCTCTACTGCGGGTGCTACAGGAACAGTTACACTACTCGTTGGTAAAACCAAAACAACGCTTAACCTGACACCAGATGGTGAAAATGCGCTCAAAGCCAGCGGCAATTATGCCTCAGCACCGGAGATGAAAGCGGTCGTTTCTGTCACGCTGGCCGGTAAAGCTACAGAACAGGCGCGCTTTACGCCACTGTCAAATACCTGAGCTAAATCGGATGAGTACGCCGCTCACATGGAACATTAAGCGAAGATAACAAAATTGTCATTTTTGAGTCATGTTACTGTTAAGTATCAAGGCCTACAGTGAAACAGAAATACGCAAACCTGTACTACATTTACTTCTACGATAGGGAGTTTGAAATGAAAACCATGCGTTTTGTTGTACTTGCTACCACTTTTGTACTGGCTATGCCCGCCCTTGCGGACGATACACACCATCCGGCAACTGTCGCGCCACCCGCTGTGACAAATCAAAAAACCTCTCTCTCAGCAGGAACCGACAAGATGAGGGAAATGGAGCAGCAAATGAAGGCTATGCAGGCCATGCACGAAAAAATGGCTTCGGCAACAACTCCGGAAGAACGGCAGGCACTGATGGTCGAGCATAGAAAGGTGATGCAGGAGGGTATGGCGATGATGAAGCGGATGGAAGGCATGTCTGGAATGCCTGACATGGCCTCCATGCCCGCAAAAAAAACCAAAGACATGAGTATGAATATGGCCGATCATCATAAAATGATGGAAAAGCGCATGGAAATGATGGAGTCCATGATGCAGATGATGATGGATCAAATGCCTGCTACGCCAGCCAAATAGTCACTAGCAATGGAGCGTTATCATGAATCATCAACATGAAGGGCATGACGGCCCGCCCAGTTTCTGGTCTTCGCGCTACGCCATAGGTCTGCTCATCATCGGCGCTGTAGCAGTCTACTTTCTGCTGACCGAACATCTGGCGCATGTAGTTGGCGCGCTCCCCTATCTGTTGCTGCTCGCTTGCCCGCTGATGCATGTTTTCATGCACGGCGGTCATGGAGGACATGGGCATCATCATCAGAGTAAGCACGACAATGCGGATGACAGTAATCCTCGTAAACCAGGAGATCCGTCATGAATCACGGGGAAGCAGCTTACGGGCTTTGGTCGCTGGTGATAATCAATTCGGCGATCTTCATCATGTTTGCCTTCAGTTTTTTCAAACCGGCAAGCGCAAGGGATTGGCGGACATTTGGAGCCTTTGCGGCGTTTGTAGTGGCTCTGTTTGTTGAAATGTATGGCTTTCCGCTGACGATCTATCTGTTATCCGGCTGGCTTCAAACACGGTACCCCGGACTTGATCTTATGTCTCATAACACTGGGCACCTGTGGTCAACGTTATTAGGTGAAAAAGGAGATCCGCATTTCTCACCGCTGCATATTGCCAGCTACATCTTCCTCGGATATGGCTTCTATTTATTGTCCGCAGCATGGAATATCTTGTACCACGCTCAAAGGCGTCATACGCTGGCGACCAGCGGCCCCTATGAACGTGTTCGCCATCCACAGTACATTGCTTTCGTATTGATACTGCTGGGTTTCCTTCTGCAATGGCCTACACTGCTGACCTTGTTGATGTTTCCTGTCCTGCTATTCATGTATGGGCGACTGGCCGTTACCGAGGAAAACCAAATGCGCAAGGAATTCGGTGCAGCCTATGACAGCTACGCGCAGCGAACACCAAGATTTATTCCGCACATCATTAAAACAGGTAGTCCGACATAGGAATAGACAGGCAGACCATCTATGGAACATCGACAACATGCGGAACACCATACAGACATGCCGGGGATGTTGAAAGATCCGGTCTGCGGCATGTCTGTGACAGAAAATTCAAATCATCATGAAGAATTCAACGGAGCTGTCTATTACTTCTGCAGCGACAAATGCCGGACAAAATTTGTGACTAATCCGACGCAGTATGTATACGTAAATAAAACCGCGGTGCCCGAACATGCAGCTCACCTGGACTTGCATGATCATGCTGCAATTGAACCTGCACGTTCGGATGGAGCCGTCTACACTTGTCCGATGCATCCCGAGATCCGGCAGGATCATCCGGGCTCCTGTCCCAAGTGCGGCATGACACTGGAAGCCGTGCTGCCGGAACTGGATGAGAACGACGCCCCCGAGTTGACCGATTTTCGTCGACGATTCTGGTGGACATTGCCGCTGACGGTGATTGTGACGGTATTGGCGATGGCAGGCCATCGGCTTGCCTGGTTCGATATGTCGACGCAAAGCTGGATTGAACTGCTTTTGTCTGTGCCTGTTGTGTTGTGGGCCGGTTGGCCCTTCTTTGCACGGGGCTGGTTATCGGTAGTTCATCGCAGTCCCAATATGTGGACATTGATCGGACTAGGTACCGGAGCGTCCTTTATCTACAGTGTGGTTGCAACAATGGCTCCGCAAGTATTTCCTGACTCATTCAGATCGATGGGGCGAATAGGTGTTTATTTTGAAGCCACGGCGGTCATCATTTCGCTCACCCTGCTCGGCCAGATACTGGAATTGAAGGCGCGCTCGCAAACATCCGCAGCCATTAAATCCCTGCTCGGACTGGCGCCTAAGACAGCGCGACGCATTCTCGACGACGGTCGAGAGGAAGATGTGCCGCTGACGCATGTGCATATTGGCGATCTGCTGCGCATCCGTCCCGGAGAAAAAGTACCAGTAGACGGCATCGTTATTGAGGGCAGCAGCGCCGTGGATGAGTCCATGTTGACGGGTGAGCCGTTACCGGTCAGCAAACGCACAGGCGATACCATAATTGGCGCAACGCTCAATACCAATGGCGCCCTGGTGATGCGTTCCGAGCGCGTCGGTTCCGCTACCATGCTGGCACAAATCGTGCAGATGGTCGCTCAGGCTCAGCGCTCCAAAGCCCCCATGCAACGCATGGCTGATCAGGTTGCCGGCTATTTTGTGATGGCAGTCGTCTCCATCGCCCTGCTGACGTTCTTTGGGTGGGGTTGGTTTGGTCCCGAACCCAGCTGGGTTTACGGTCTGATTAATGCGGTAGCCGTTTTGATCATCGCCTGTCCTTGCGCTTTAGGCCTCGCAACCCCCATGTCGATTATGGTTGCTACCGGGCGCGGCGCCACGCATGGTGTTCTATTCCGCGACGCGGCCGCCATCGAAAATCTGCGCAAAATCGACACGCTGATCATCGATAAAACCGGCACGCTGACGGAGGGACGACCCAGCTTCCACCGTTCTGTACCGGTGCAGGGGTATGAGGCTGACGAAATACTGCGCCTGGCTGCCAGCCTGGATCAGGGGAGCGAGCATCCGCTAGCGGACGCCATAGTGCACGCGGCCCGCGAACGTGGGTTGCAGCTGGAGAAAGCAGAAAATTTTGAGTCTGGTTCGGGAATCGGGGTACAAGGCTTAGTTGGTGGGCGTCGGCTCGCGCTTGGCAATACCTCTCTGATGAATCAGCTCGGCATATCCGTTCAATCACTGGCGGCACAAGCCGAGACTTTGCGCTCTGAAGGGGCCAGCGTCATGCATTTGGCGCTGAATGGGCAGCTTATTGGGCTTCTCGCAGTCTCCGATCCCATCAAATCCAGCACCGCTGAAGCATTAGCTGCGCTCAAAGCAACAGGTCTTCACATTATCATGGCAACCGGTGACGGCCTGACTACAGCGCGTGCGGTTGGCACCCGACTGGGCATCGACGAAGTGCATGGCGAAGTCAAGCCAGCCGATAAGCTCAATCTGGTACAGCAACTACAAAATCAGGGAAAAATTGTTGCGATGGCGGGTGACGGCATCAATGATGCACCGGCTCTGGCTAAGGCCGACGTGGGTATCGCCATGGGAACGGGCACGGATGTCGCGATGAATAGCGCCCAACTTACCCTGGTCAAGGGTGATTTACGTGGTATTGCGATTGCGCGTGCTCTGTCCGAAGACACCATACGCAATATGAAGCAAAACCTGATGTTCGCCTTCCTCTACAACGCCTTAGGCATTCCGGTTGCCGCCGGCGTGTTATATCCACTGACCGGCTGGTTGTTATCACCCATGATAGCCGCGCTGGCGATGAGTTTCAGTTCTGCCTCCGTCATTGGGAATGCACTTCGGCTGAAACGTCATTAAACAGTGTTTGTTTGAACGCATGATTCAGATCCTTAACACCACGTTTTGAGATCTATTTTAGCTATTTCTGTCCATCCCCCGATAAGGTAAAAGTTTCTTGAAGTAACCTGCTTCGTTGTTATTTTTCAATCTCACGAAGTGACATTCATTCTTGTTTGGCTCGACATTGCATGTCATTTGTACGCTCGCCATTCGTCCTTTCGGCAAACTTTTACCTTATCGTGGGAATGGGGGCTACAACTATCGCCCCAATTCCAGAAGGAATTGGGGCAAATGTCGAAATCGCAGCGTCCGACGCAATATTTCGCTGGTGCCCTCTTAATGGCATCGGTTAGCGCATCCCAAATTTCCAAAATGGTTTTTGATTTGCTCGTAATCTTAATTTTTCAATTAATAATTCTCCGCGACTAGATGCCTTTAATAGATTGTCACGTGCCATTTGGCATCTGGCAACAAATTCAGCGCGATCCATGGACTTATATTCATGAAAAAGCAGTAGCATTCCAATCCGAAATGATCGAATTTTTTCGTAAACGTAAGTGGCATCTTCAGCGATTGATGTCACTACAAGACCTGACTTCTCAACAGAAGAATCAAATACAGGATCTGTTGGGGTAGGAATACTGTACAAAGAGCTTGGTACCACAAGGTGAATCTTGTACTGGCATATCTTGCCGGAGGGTAATTTGCATCAAGCTGGCGTCAGCTGCCACTCAAGGTATGATCTGAAAAATTTGCTGGATTTCACGTCGATTCGTGATTTCATTTTCAGACAAATTTCCGAATATGGAACTCCGCCTCTATAATACTTGGATATGACTCTTTTTCGGCTTATCCTGGTCGTGTTTCTGTCCTTTGCCCTGCCCTTCGTGGCAACGGCAGGAATTATTGCGTCCCAGATTGTCGAGAAATGCCCGATGCAGACCAGTGGCGACAGCATGAAAGCGATGACCATGCATGACTGTTGCGACACGAAACATATGACGCATGGCTCGTCGGGAAACGCCAAGCCTCACGCCTGCAAACCGGGTCAGGAATGCAAGGTATGCAATGTCTGTGCTTTGGTTCCTGCGATATCGGATGCGCATTACCTCCCGCCTGCATCCCAATTCGTTGTTGCGTTGCCCGACTCGGGACTCCCATCCCACGACCTGCGCGGGTTGTGGCGACCTCCGCGTTCGCTCTGATTTCTTGATTTGGTAGCCCTGCGGCTTGGGCCGACAGGGTATGCGTGCGTTTGTTGCGCATCGATCCTTCATGGAGTTGACGTATGTCCCCTTTGATACGAAGAACCGTCCTGACCATACTGGCAGGACTGGCGAACCTTGTACAGGCCGCCCCTTTGAGTTTCGCCACAGCGCTCGATCTTGCCGAGCGCCATTCCCCCCGGCTGGCGGCCAGCACCGCCATGATGGCCGCCGCCCGTTCAGCGGTCGTCCCCGCCGGTACATTGCCTGATCCCAAGGTATTCGCCGGCATCGATAATTTTCCTGTATCCGGCCCCGATGCCGGGCGTTTGCAAGCCGACTTCATGACCATGCAGAAGATCGGCGTGATACAAGAGGTGCCCAACGCGGATAAACGCCATGCCCGCGAGGCGGTAGCGGCAGCTGGCGTGGGCGTAGCCGCCGCCCAGCAGCGAGTAGATCACCTCAGTGTGCGCCGAGAGACCGCTTTGGCCTGGCTTAATCTGTACTACCTGCAACGCAAGAAAGCGCTGTTCATCGAGCTAGATCACGAAAACATTTTATTAGGTCAAGTCGTACAGGCGCAGATCGCCAATGGTCGGGCTCAGGTAGCTGACGCGTTAGCGCCAAAGCAAGAGGCTGTACAACTCGCTGACCGGCGCGACGACCTCGCGCGTGACGAGGAGCAAGCCCGCTCAAGACTAAGACAGTTCATCGGCGTAGTTGCTGACGACGGCCTGTCCGATGATCCACCAACTTTCGACATTGATGCGCAGCACCTGCGCGGACATTTGCACCAACATCCGGAGCTGATGGCTTTTGCCGCCGAGACACGTAAGACCGAAGCCGAAGTCGCGGAAGCCCAGTCCATGAAAAAGTCCGACTGGGGTGTCGAACTGGCCTACCAGCGTCGTGCGCCGCAGTTCGGCAACATGGTGTCGATCCAGTTCACCTTTGATCTGCCCGTGTCGCCTGCCACGCGGCAAGACCCGTTGATTGCAGCTAAGCAACGTGAGCTGGATCGTATTGATGCCGAGCGGGATAGCATGGTGCGCGGCCACACCGCCGAGCTGGAAAGTCTGCTCGCCGAATACGCGACACTCACCCGCCAGTTGGAGCGTGCCCGGCAAACCGCTCTGCCGTTGGCCGAGCAAAAGGTATCGCTGCAAACCGCCAGTTATCAAGCCGGCAAAAGCGATCTCTCGGCCGTGCTGGCCGCACGCCGTGAACGTATTGAGCAGCGCATGCGTATCGTCGAGTTGGAAGCCGGCCTAACACGCACTGCAGCGCGACTTCACTACGCTTATGGGGAGGACTGGCAATGAACGAAAAAAACCGATCGACAGTCGTGCTCGCCATTGTGGCGGCACTGTTTGTCAGTATTGGATGTGGTGTAGGCTACTGGCTTGCTTCGCACCACGTACCGGCAACCGGTGACGACTTGACCAACGACGTCGCAGCCAGCACGTCGGATGGCCGTAAGGCGCTGTACTGGTACGATCCGATGGTGCCGAACCAGCACTTCGACAAGCCGGGCAAATCGCCCTTCATGGACATGCAACTGGTCGCCAAGTATGCCAATGAAGGCGATGATGCGGCCGGCATCACAATCGACCCGTCCATCGCGCAAAACCTCGGTCTGAGACTGGCAAAGGTAGAACGCGGGGCATTGACTGCGCCTGTGACCGCAGTTGGCAACGTGCAGTGGAACGAGCGTCAGGTCGCCGTGGTGCAGACTCGCACAGCCGGATTCGTCGAGCGCGTCTATGCCCGTGCGCCGGGCGATGTCGTCGCCAAGGGCGCACCGCTGGCCGATCTGTTGGTTCCAGAGTGGGCCGGGGCACAGACTGAATTCCTGGCGCTGCTGCACGCTGGAGATGCCGGGTTGATGGAAGCGGCACGGGAACGCCTGATGCTCTTGGGGATGCCAGTCGCGCTGATTGCGCAAGTCGAATCGACGGGCAAAACGCACCCGGTGGTCACGATCTCGGCTCCTATAGGCGGCGTCATCCAGATGCTGGCTGTGCGTGCCGGTATGTCACTCGCAGCGGGTATGTCGTTAGCCAAGATCAATGGCTTCGATCCTGTCTGGATCGAAGCAGCTGTACCCGAATCCCAGGCGGGTAACATTGCCATCGGGAATCCGGTCAGCATCACACTCATGGCTTATCCGGGCCGGCAACTCTCCGGCAAAGTGACTGCGATCCTGCCGGAAACCAACCAGGACAGCCGCACCGTGCGGGTGCGCGTGGAGCTCCCCAACCATGACGGAAGTCTGCGGGCGGGCATGTTCGCGCAAATCAGCTTGACGACTGCCAGCAACGCACAAGCGTTGTTGGTGCCCAGTGAAGCCGTAATTCGCACTGGCATGCGCAGCCTTGTTCTACTGTCGCTGGATGGCGGACGCTATCAACCCGTCGAGGTCAAGCTCGGCCAGGAAACAGGAGACAAGATCGCGGTGCTCGACGGTTTGCACGAGGGGCAAAGTGTGGTCGCCTCCGGGCAGTTCCTGATCGACTCGGAAGCCAGTCTGAAAGGTGTCTTGGCTCGTTTGTCAGGGGACGCTAGCGGACCGTCGGTCGCGCCACCTGCAACAGAGAGCGCCGCCGCCCTCAATGAAGCTGACGGCAAGGTGGAATCAGTCTCGGACAAGGAAATCACGCTGTCGCATGGCCCGGTCAAGTCGCTGGGCTGGAGCGCGATGACGATGCCGTTCCAGCTTGCGAACTCCGATCTGGCGGCCGGCGTGAAACCAGGCGACCGCGTGCATTTTGGTTTCCGGAAAGCAGATGGCGACTATGTCATCGAGCAGCTCAGCAAGACCGGGAGCGCGCCATGATAAAAAAACTCATTCACTGGTCGATTGCCAACCGCTTCCTGATCCTGCTCGCAACGTTGTTCTTCGCGGCCTGGGGGATCTGGGCGGTACAGAGCACACCCGTCGATGCGTTACCGGATCTGTCGGACGTGCAAGTCATCATCCGCACCAGCTACCCCGGTCAGGCACCACAAATCGTCGAGAGCCAGGTCACTTACCCGTTGGCGACCACCATGCTGTCGGTGCCGGGAGCGAAGACGGTGCGCGGCTACTCGTTCTTTGGCGACTCCTTCGTCTATGTCCTGTTCGAGGATGGTACCGATCTGTATTGGGCACGCTCGCGCGTGCTCGAATACCTGAACCAGGTGCAAGGCCGCCTGCCGGCCGGTGCGCGCGCATCGCTCGGACCGGATGCGACGGGCGTCGGCTGGGTTTACGAGTACGCACTGATCGACAAGACGGGCAAGCATGACTTGTCGCAACTACGAAGCTTGCAGGACTGGTTCCTGAAGTACGAACTGAAGAGCCTGCCCAATGTATCGGAGGTCGCCTCCATCGGCGGCATGGTCAGACAGTATCAGGTCGTGCTCGATCCGGTGAAACTGGCCGCCTACCACATCCCGCAGGCCAGGGTGATAGCCGCGATCCAGAAGGCCAACCAGGAGACCGGTGGCTCGGTACTGGAACTGGCGGAAACTGAGTTCATGGTGCGGGCAGCTGGCTATCTGAAGACGCTGGACGACTTCCGGACCATTCCGCTCGCTACCGCACAAGGCGGCGTGCCGGTCACGCTGGGCGACGTGGCGACGATCCAGCTCGGACCGGAAATGCGACGGGGCATCGCAGAATTGAATGGACAAGGAGAAGTAGGCGGCGGCGTGGTGATTTTGCGTAGCGGTAAGAATGCGCGCGAAACCATCGCGGCGGTCAGGAGCAAACTCACCGAGCTGAAAAAAAGCCTGCCAGCCGGCGTCGAGATCGTGCCGACCTACGACCGCAGCCAGTTGATTGACCGCGCGATTGACAACCTTTCGCACAAGCTGCTTGAGGAATTCATCGTCGTTGCCGTGGTCTGCGGCGTGTTTCTGTGGCATCTGCGCTCGGCGCTGGTCGCCATCGTGTCGCTGCCGCTGGGCGTGACGATGGCCTTCATCGTGATGCGCTACCAGGGCGTCAACGCCAACATCATGTCGCTGGGCGGCATTGCCATCGCTATAGGCGCGATGGTCGATGCAGCAGTGGTGATGATCGAGAACGCCCACAAGCGCATCGAAGCCTGGCGGCACCACCATCCGGGCGAGCACCTGCACGGCGAGGCGCATTGGCGGGTGATAGGTGAAGCGGCAGCCGAAGTCGGCCCGGCGCTGTTCTTCTCGTTGCTCATCATCACCCTCTCCTTCATTCCGGTGTTTACCTTGCAAGCGCAGGAAGGTCGCCTGTTCGGACCATTGGCGCTGACCAAGACCTACGCGATGGCTGCCGCCGCCGGCCTGTCAGTGACACTGATTCCGGTGTTGATGGGCTACTGGATACGCGGGCGTATTCCGGACGAGCACAAGAATCCGCTCAATCGCTGGCTGATCCGCCGCTACAGTCCCTGGCTCAACCACGTACTCAAAGCTCCGAAAGCGACGCTCGCACTCGCTGCGCTGGCCTTGCTGACCACAGTCTGGCCGATCAGCCAGCTCGGCGGCGAATTCATGCCTCCGCTCGATGAAGGCGATCTGCTGTACATGCCTTCCGCGCTGCCGGGATTGTCGGCAGCCAAGGCCGGTGAACTATTGCAGCAGACCGACCGGCTCATCAAGACCGTGCCCGAAGTCGCCAGCGTGTTCGGCAAGGCGGGACGGGCTGAGAGCGCGACCGACCCGGCACCGATGGAAATGTTTGAAACTACAATCCAGTTCAAGCCTCGCGATCAATGGCGGCCCGGCATGACACCGGTCAAGTTGGTCGATGAGCTTGACCGCGTGGTCAAGGTGCCTGGACTGGCCAACATCTGGGTACCGCCGATCCGCAACCGTATTGACATGCTGGCGACCGGCATCAAGAGTCCGATTGGGGTCAAGGTGTCCGGCACCGACCTGGCTGAAATCGATCGGGTGGCCCTGCAGGTCGAGCAAGTCGCTAAGACCGTGCCCGGCGTCAGCTCGGTGCTGGCCGAACGGTTGACCGGCGGGCGCTATGTCGATGTCAACATCAATCGGGGGATTGCCGCGCGCTATGGCCTCAACATCGCCGACGTGCAGTCCATCGTCTCGTCCGCCATCGGCGGCGAGAACGTCGGCGAGACAGTTGAAGGGTTGGCGCGTTATCCGATCAGCGTACGCTACCCGCGCGAGCTGCGCGATTCGCTCGATGGCCTGCGCAATCTGCCGATTCTGACGGATACTGGTCAGCAGATCACGTTAGGCACCGTCGCCAGCATCAAGATCAGCGATGGCCCGCCAATGCTCAAGAGCGAAAACGCGCGACCTTCCGGCTGGGTGTATGTCGATGTACGCGGGCGCGATCTGGCTTCGGTAGTAGCCGACCTGCGCTCTGCCGTTGCCTCCAAGGTGAAGCTGGAAGTGGGAATGAGTCTCGCCTACTCAGGCCAGTTCGAGTACCTGGAGCGCGCAAATGCACGGCTGAAGCTGGTGGTGCCAGCGACCCTGCTAATCATCTTCATCCTGCTCTATCTGACCTTCCGCCGCTTCGATGACGCGCTGCTCATCATGGCAACCCTGCCGTTCGCAATGGTGGGCGGGGTATGGTTCCTTTACCTTGCTGGCTACAATCTGTCAGTGGCGACCGGAGTAGGCTTCATCGCGCTGGCAGGCGTTTCAGCGGAATTCGGCGTGGTGATGCTGCTGTATCTCAAACAGGCAATGACCGAGCGGCAGGAGCACGGTATGGAAATGAGCGAACATGTACTCGATCAGGCAATCCGTCAGGGTGCGGTACTGCGCGTGCGACCCAAGGCGATGACAGTGGCAGTGATCCTGGCTGGTTTGCTGCCTATCCTGTTTGGTAGCGGCACCGGCTCCGAGGTGATGAGTCGTATCGCCGCGCCGATGGTGGGCGGCATGATCACCGCTCCGTTGCTGTCGATGTTCGTGATTCCGGCGGCATATCGGCTGATGCGGCGGCCGCGCGGCTCAGTTCAAGTTCACGATACCGCATCTGTTGGGCATTGAGCATCTTAACCGCTGCTTAATGTGCCATTGATGACCGCGATAGCGTTCATCAATGGCAGGTTGGGAATGGGAAGAAATAGCCAACGTATTTTTATCAAAATATTACCACTGCCGCGATCCGGATGATTGGCAAACAAAAGCCTGCTTCGATTTCGCACAACGCATTGACAAATAGTCTCGTCACCCAGCCGTCGGTCATGATGCCTTAAGCGTCCCATCGCTTAAACAACATCCATAAGCAATGAAATATAAGTGATAAATCGCGCCGAATCAGCACACGCTCTGTCGAGCGATAAATCCGAGTCAAAAGCAATCCAGTGAATAAACGCGATGTCGCCATGATCGTAATTTCATGCCTGAATTACCCCATCTTCACAATACAAAAGCAGCAGATTGATTTAAAATATGACCGGCTGGTCATTTTAAGTACTCCAAAGTCAATTTTGGTGGTGATGTCTGCCGGTTTGTCTCGTAAAGCGAAATGCCCTGCCGTGCAGGTGCCAGACTGAGGCATTTTCAGGAGGTAAACGTGCGCAGTGAATTTAAGGGCAATAAATCTTATTTGCCGTTCAAACCTTGTCAGGCTTGCGGCAGGCCAATGAGCTGGCGCAAGAAGTGGGCGGGGAATTGGACCCAGGTGAAATTCTGTTCCAACCGGTGTCGTCAGCAAAGAGAGCGCAAGCAATGAAAATTGATCATTACCTCACTCAGCATAATGCGGCAGCGGCCGGATACCGGCTGTTCTCATGTCTGGATCGCATGCTGATACTGCGTCCGCCATGCGCACTGCCCGGCCGTTCTTTAACGGAGTCTGGGCAATGACGGAATTGCGTTTGATCCTGGGTGACCAGCTAAACCCGCGGCATAGCTGGTTTACCGAAGTCCGGCCGGATGTGGTCTATCTTCTGCTGGAACTGCACCAGGAAACCAGCTATGTGCTGCATCATGCACAAAAGATTCTCGGTATTTTTGCCGCCATGCGCGATTTCGCAGCGCAACTACGTCAGGCCGGACACCGGGTACGTTACGTAAAAATCGATGAGGTCAGCAACCGGCCTGACTTATGCGCTAATCTGGATGCCCTGATTACGCACTATCAGGCAGATCGTCTGCTCTGGCAGGAGCCTGACGAGTTCCGGTTGGATCAGGCTTTGCGCCAGTGGGCCAGCCAACTGAGCATTCCTGCCGTTGCGGTCGATAGCGAGCATTTTTTTACTCAAAGGCAAGATGCGGCGGAATTTTTCAAAGGCAAACAGCAATGGCGGATGGAATATTTTTACCGTGCGATGCGCAAAAAACATGCCGTACTGATAACTGCCGATAATAAGCCTGCTGGTGGTCAGTG
Organism: Cognatundibacterium oligocarboniphilum; assembly: GCF_013377855.1. Lineage (GTDB taxonomy): Bacteria > Pseudomonadota > Gammaproteobacteria > Burkholderiales > Burkholderiaceae_D > Undibacterium > Undibacterium oligocarboniphilum. The sequence continues at coordinate 415,586 of NZ_JABXYJ010000001.1, forward strand.
GAATTTTGATGCCGATAATCGCCGGGTATGGAAGGGCCAGCCGCTGCCGGCTATCGATCAGCGTCTCCGGCATGACCATAGCGCATTATGGCGAACCATTTGCGATGCCGGTGTGACGAGTTTCGGTGAGGCCTGCGCAGATGATTTTCGCTGGCCATTGAACCGTGCTGAAGCACTGCAGCAGCTCGACTATTTTATCGAACGCCAACTACCGTTTTTTGGTGATTATCAGGATGCAATGCATAGCGGTGAGCCGTTTCTGTTTCATTCCCTGTTGTCCTTCGGCTTGAATCTTAAAATGCTTGATCCGGCCGAAGTCGTACAGGCGGCTGCCGCGGCATGGCATGCCGGACGGGTGCCGCTGGCAGCAGCAGAAGGATTCATCCGCCAGATCCTGGGCTGGCGCGAATATATACGCGGCATTTACTGGGCCAGCATGCCGGAATACGTCAGTCAAAATAGCTTGCAACACCAGTTACCACTGCCGCTCTGGTTCTGGAGCGGCCAAACCCGTATGCGCTGCCTGTCGGCGGTGATCGGACAATCGCTGCAAACCGCCTACGCACATCATATCCAGCGTCTGATGGTCACCGGGAATTTTGCGCTGCTGGCCGGACTTGATCCGCAACAACTCCACGAATGGTATCTGGGTATCTATATTGATGCCTTCGAATGGGTCGAGTTACCCAATACGCTCGGCATGAGTCAGTTCGCCGATGGCGGCAAGCTGGCCAGCAAGCCTTATGTGTCCTCGGCGGCCTATTTGCAGCGCATGAGCAATTACTGTAGTGATTGCTCCTACCAACCCAAACAGCGTACCGGCGAGCATGCCTGTCCGTTCAATGCACTTTACTGGGATTTTTTTGCGCGCCACCTTGAGCGTTTTGAACATAATCCAAGATTGGCTTTCGTCTATAAGCAACTCAAGCAATTCAGCCAAACCGAGCTGGACGCGATAAAAGAACGTGCAGGCTATCTGAAACAGAATCTGAATACGCTATGAAGCAGCATGTTTGCCAGGCCGCATCCGGCGCCATCTATTCTGATGACGGGATTAAAAGGAGAAATCAAATGCCGATACTACGCCGTCTGTTTTGCCTTAGTCTGCTGTTCTGGCTTAGCGCCTGCTCGACCAACCCGTCGCCCGGTCTGCAAATCGTCGATCATTTCGATGTCCAGCGTTATGCCGGACGCTGGTATGAAATTGCGAGGCTGGATCATAGCTTTGAACGCGGCATGAACGATGTCAGTGCGACCTATACCTTGCAACAGGACGGCAGTGTTCAGGTTCTGAATCGCGGCTACCAGGAATCTGAATCAAAATGGAAGGAAGCGATCGGGCGCGCCTTATTCAACAGCACCCCCGATATCGCCTCGCTCAAAGTATCCTTCTTTGGACCGTTTTACGGTGGCTATCATGTAATTGCACTTGACCCGGATTATCGCTGGGCGCTGGTGGCCGGTAATGACCGCAGCTATTTGTGGATTCTGGCGCGCGACAAACAACTGCCGCAGACCACCATAGACCATCTGCTCAGCCAAGCCAGACAAGCTGGCTTTGATACTCACACTTTGATTTGGGTAAAGCAAAGCAGACAGTAGCCGGAGGAGCTGCCGCACCAAGCATCAAGTCCGCTGATCATTTGATTCTATAGTTGGTCATAGAAGACCGACGATCAGTTCAATAGATCGTGTTTTTTGGGTGAAGATTATCCGGCTCTGATTTTGAAAGAAGCTGCATAGTCTGTTGGATTTTTGCCGTCCCATATCGAGCCATCCATTAGTTTACTGCTGCGCATTGCGTCTTTTGGCACATCCACTTTCGCCATCGCTGCGGCATCTTTATAGATATCGATCCTGTTAACTGATTTGGCAATGGCCAGATAATCCGGATCAGTTTTCAATAAACCCCAGCGCTTATGCTGAGTCAGAAACCACATGCCATCAGACAGGTAAGGGAAATTTACGGCTCCATCATTAAAAAATTTCATGCAATCCGGATCATCCCAGGTTTTACCCAGGGCATTCTGATAATTGCCCATAATGCCTTGCTTAATCACATCCACCGAGGTATTGACATAGGTTTTATCGGCAATCGTCTCAGCCATTTTGGTCTTATTGGAAAAGGAAGCATCAATCCAGCGCCCGGCTTCGAGAACCGCAGCGGTAACAGCACGTGCAGCATGGGGATATTTGTGGACAAAATCGGCAGTGGTGCCGAGCACTTTTTCCGGATGATCTCTCCAGATTTTCTGAGATGTTGTCGCAGTAATACCGATACCATCAACAATCGCACGATGATTCCAGGGTTCCCCCGCGCAGTAGCCATCTATATTGCCGACGCGCATATTGGCGACCATCTGTGGCGGCGGGATGGTGATGACTTTGGTTTCTATCATAGGATGAATTCCATGTGCAGCCAGCCAGTAGTACAACCACATCGCATGTGTACCGGTCGGAAAAGTCTGGGCAAAAGTGTATTCCCGTTTCTCACGGGCCATCAATTTTGCCAGCCCGGCGCCATCGGTCGCCCCCTGCTCTGCCAGTTGCCGGGATAAGGTAATGGCTTGTCCGTTGTTATTGAGCGTCATCAGTACCGACATATCTTTTTTTGTACCACTCACACCCATTTGCACACCATACAGCAAACCGTACAGCACATGAGCTGCATCCAGTTCCCCGTTAATTAGTTTGTCGCGGACACTGGCCCAGGATGATTCTTTGGTCGGGATGATTTTAATACCGTATTTTTTATCCAATCCCAGAACGGAAGCCATCACCACGGGGGCACAATCAGTCAATGGAATAAAACCGATCTTTATCTCTTCTTTTTCAGGTTTATCAGAGCCGGCTACCCAGGCGCCACCACTCGGTAATCCCATGGCGCCTGCTCCTGCCAGTACTCCTGTGCTATGAATTATGCTGCGACGCTGCTGATCAATATCCGACAGATTTGACTGCATATCACTCTGAATAGGGTGCTGTGGAGATAACTGGGGGTTTTTCATTTCTGTACTCCATGTGGATATGCTTTCGAAATACAAAAATGTATTTGTTTGCCCGACATCACCAGTAAAGAGACACGTTCGTCTGAATCAGGCTGCCACCGTTAGTCGTGCTACGCACTGATCATTATTAGGATCAATCCGATTACAGCAATTGGCGTGCCAGCTTCGGGACGTGAATTCGGAGGCTGACATACCGTATTTTGCGAGGATCGATTCGGTAATGCGCACCGGAATTGTGCGGCGTATTAAATCGCATGCGTTCAGAGTTAGCCCAAAAATGGTGGGAATTTAATTAGATAAACGAATCAACCGAGTAAGTCGGCAATATCCAGAATTCTTTCAGCTACCTGGATCAATTTCAGATTTTTCTCCATAGCTTGTTTGCGAAGCCGCTGATAAGCTTCATTTTCTGAAAGTTGATGGCGCTCCATCAGATAGCCCTTGGCGCGCTCAATGGTTTTACGCTCAGCAAGACGCGCTTTGGTATCCGATAATTCGTTACGCAGCTTCTGCTCTGCCTCAAAGCGGGCGATTGCAACGTCCAGTACCGGTTTAATGCGCTCAGACTGCAAGCCTGCAACCACATATGCAGAAACCCCGACCCGCATGGCAGCAGCCAGTTGTGATGGATTGCCATCTTCGGTAAATAAAACAATAGGACGTGGCGCTTCGCTGGTAATCACCACCATATGCTCAAGCACATCCCGCGCATCGGATTCTGCATCAATAATGATCATGTCAGGCTGCAATTGTGCGATTCGGTCTATCAGATAAATATCTCCGGGAATCGAGGCAACGATGTTGTATCCGGCTTCCAGCAAACCAATGCGTAGCGTCCGTGAACGAGCCAGTTGCTCCTGAACGCCGACATCATGCTCATCCTGTTGCGGTGGCAGCGTATTGACGACGACAATCCTCAGGCCTGGTGAAGATGATGGCGTCCCGTTTGGTGGTGGTTTCATGTTGGCGACAGTCACTGAGATTACAATGCACAGACGAAGGCAAGCATAAGCAAGAATTACACCAGGAACATGAATATTATTTTTCAGTTCTGATAGTTTAATCGAGATCAGGGATCCTCCTTCCTTACCCATGGGCATTGCCGGTAATGATTGAATCACAATCGATATTGATATATATTCTCATTATCATTCAAGATTTTTATCTTCACGCTTTCATATACCATGACAGATCTATCCAATCATGCCGACGGATGCACTACGCTGGATCGCCTTCAGGTCGGGGACTCTGCCGAGGTGACTGACGTATCCGGGCGCGGGCAATCGGTTCCCGGCGCCATGGCAGATATCACACGTCGCCTGAAGGAGCTCGGATTTGTACATGGCGAGAAAATTAAAATACTGCACAAAGGTTACTTTGGCGGCGAACCGGTCGCAGTGCGGGTCGGGCAATCCACTTTTGCACTCAGAAATTTTGAAGCCGCACTCGTAGGTGTAATCAGGCACGGACGTATCAGATGACTTCGCTTTTATCAGTATCCCCAAGAATCGCGCTGGTTGGCAATCCAAACTGCGGGAAAACGGCACTATTTAATCGTCTGACAGGGGCAAGGCAGAAAGTTGCGAATTATGCCGGTGTCACCATTGAGCGCAAAGAAGGAAAATTTACCGCGCCGAATGGACGTCACTGGCATGTTCTTGATTTGCCTGGAACCTATAGCCTGCATGCGATTACCCCTGATGAAAAAATTACCGAAGAAGTTATTACCGGACAGCGTGCTGATGAATCCCTGCCAGATGCCGTCTTGTGCGTGGTTGATGCCACCAACCTGAAGCGTGGTCTGCGTCTGGTCTTCGAGTTGAAACAGCTTGATTTACCTGTGATCCTGGCCGTAAATATGATGGATGTTGCCAGGAAGCGCCATATTCATATTGATATCACCGCCTTGCATCGCCTGTTAGGTATTCCGGTTGTTGAGACGATTGCTGTGGACAACAAAGGTGTTGATGCTCTGCTGGTGCAACTGGAAAGCCTGGCGCAATCGCTGACAGTCTCTGCAGAGCCGCAAAAGCGGTTGCCGGTGCAATCTCCGGAAGAAATACAAACTGCTGTAAATGAGGTTCTGGAGGTTTGTGTTAAAACTGAAACTCAGACGACTGAGGAAACGCTTCCACTAAGCTACCGGATTGATCGCTGGATTTTGCATCCCTTGTCAGGCCCTGCTATTTTTGCAGCACTCATGTTTTTGGTATTTCAGGCTGTTTTTGCCTGGGCCCAACTCCCGATGGAAATCATCAAATCCTCGATGGAGCAGTTAGGCAGTTTAGTGGAGGCGAATATGCCAGAAGGCATGCTCCAGGGATTGCTGGTGAAGGGCGTGATTGGAGGCGCTGGCAGTGTACTGGTATTTTTGCCTCAGATCGTGATTTTATTCTTCTTTATCCTCGTGATGGAAGATTCCGGTTATTTACCGCGCGCAGCTTTTCTGCTTGACCGCATCATGGGGAAAGTAGGTTTATCCGGGCGAGCTTTTATTCCCCTGTTATCCAGTTTCGCCTGCGCCATTCCCGGCATTATGGCAACGCGGACGATACAGAATCCCCGGGATCGTCTGGTGACGATCATGATTGCACCTTTGATGACCTGTTCCGCCAGATTACCCGTGTATGCGCTGATTATTGCGGCATTTATTCCCGAAAAAACTGTGCTCGGCATACTTAGCCTGCAAGGACTGGTGCTGTTCGCTTTATACATTGCCGGGATCGTTGCTGCGATGCTGGTAGCACTGGTTTTCAAACAAAAATGGGGAAAAGCGGAACAGCATCCGTTAATGCTCGAATTGCCTGATTATCGCCTGCCGAATTCCAGAAATTTAGTGCTGGGGTTATGGGAGCGGGTCAAGATTTTTACAACACGCGTTGGCACCATTATTTTGGCGCTGATGGTCTTACTTTGGTTCCTCAGCAGTTTTCCGGGCGCCCCGGACAACGCGACACAACCTGCAATCTATTACAGCATTGCTGGCAGACTGGGGCGTTTATTGGAGGTGATTTTTGCACCTATCGGCTTTAACTGGCAGATCTGTATTGCACTGGTGCCAGGGCTGGCAGCACGGGAAGTTGCTGTGGCGGCGCTTGGCACTGTCTACGCGTTATCACAATCAGGAGAAGAGCTTAATCGCGCGCTGGAACCATTGATTGCGCAGTCCTGGAGTTTGCCGACTGCATTGTCCCTGCTGGCCTGGTATGTGTTTGCACCACAGTGTATTGCAACGCTTAGTGTAGTCCGGCGCGAAACCAACACCTTCCGTTATCCTCTGCTGATGGCGGGATATCTGTTCAGCCTTGCTTATCTGGCTTCGTTGCTGACCTATCATCTGGCAAGCTATTTTATAGGGAATTAGTTATGCAAACGGTTTTAACCCTGATGTTGTTGCTCATAGCAGCTTGCTACCTCTTACTGAAGTGGATGCCGTCGTCTGTTCAGCAGGGCATCATACGCAGGGTGGAACAAAAATACCCGGTAATCGCAGCTCATCTGGTCAGCGCGACCAAAGCGTGTGACAGCTCATGTTCTTCATCATGCCATGGCTGCGATGCGCAAAAAACATCCGGGCAGACAATAGACCAGAAGCCCGTAATATTTATCAGGAAAATAAAATAAATCAATAACAGCGCAACGCTTCCTGTGAATAACTCTAGGCAGTCAGGTAACGGTGAGGTATCCTTCAGAAAAAGAATAGTCGGTTTTATTGACGTCTAAAATCATCCGGAGACTCACGCGCAATATGTTGAATAGTATTTATGATAAAACGGATAAAGGTCGGGAAGAAATAGCAACCCGCAAATATCATTTGCCCAGCCGATTGCGCAGCTTACTGGTGATGGTGGATGGAAAGCAGACGGCAGCAGATCTGCTGAAAAAAGTAGCCACTCTGGGGCTCGATGAAAATAGTATTCAGGATCTAATCGATCAGGAATTAATCGGTGTAACCGTCAGCACAGAGCTCTCCCCTGCTCCGTTGATCGATACGCTGGCAGCAGACGCCTCAGCCTCCGTCACACCCACCGACGATACAGTCTTTGCTGCCCGCACCAGTCTAGGTGCATCTGCATCTGATGCAGAGAAATTTCAAGCGATATATCACTTCTTTAACGAGACCATCAAAAGCACATTGGGATTACGCGGCTTTGCACTTCAGATGAAAGTAGAGCGCGCTACCACATTGGATGATTTCAAAAATCTCAGGCAAGGGTATGTTGAGGCGATACTGAAACACAAAGGGCGTGAAATGGCGCGCAGTTTGCGCGACCGGCTGGATTTTTTACTCTATGAGGGCAAACAGCAAACGGACACATTGCTCAATAACAGTGATCTCAATCTGAGTTAGTAAGGCATAGAGCATTGCAATCATTTTATAAAAAAAGCCAGGAAATTTCCTGGCTTTTTCATTATGTGGCCTGATTTTATTCGATACCCTGACTGGTCAGATACTCTTCGTAACTACCATGGAAATCAATAATTTCATTTTCTTTGATCTCCAGCACACGGGTCGCCAGCGAAGAAACAAATTCCCGGTCATGAGATACGAAAATCAAGGTACCGGCATACTTTTCGAGGGCAATGTTCAGTGATTCAATCGATTCCATATCCATATGATTTGTTGGCTCATCCATCAGCAGCACATTATGTCGCCCCAGCATCAGTTTGCCGTACATCATGCGTCCTTTTTCACCACCCGACAGGACTTTCACCGATTTTTTCACATCGTCGCCGCCAAACAATAAACGCCCCAGAATCGAACGCACTGCCTGATCGTCATCCCCTTCCTGCGTCCATTGTCCCATCCAGTCGGTCAGATTTTTATCGGCGGAAAATTCTTCCGTCGGATCTTGCGGCATGTAACCGACATTCGCATTTTCAGCCCATTTAACTACGCCGTGATCAGCCTGCAGATGACAGAGTTCATTACCGCCAATACAGCGCAGCAAGGTAGTTTTACCAATACCGTTTGCACCGATAATCGCAATTTTTTCACCGGCTTCCACCATCAGATCGATATTCTTGAACAAAGTACGATCATAGGCTTTGGTCAACCCCTGCACTTCGACGGCAAGACGATGCAACTTTTTCTCACCATCAAAACGGATGAACGGATTCTGCCGGCTTGATGGTTTGAATTCCTCAATCTTGATTTTATCGATCTGCTTCGCACGGGACGTGGCCTGACGTGCTTTGGATTTATTGGCAGAAAAGCGGCGCACAAAGTCCTGCAACTCAGCTACTTTTTCCTTTGCTTTAGCATTATTCGCCATTTGCTGAGCCCGGGCCTGAGATGATGCCAACATATAGTCGTCATAGTTGCCCGGATAAATTTTCAGCGTTCCATAATCCATATCTGCCATGTGGGTGCATACCTGATTCAGGAAATGGCGGTCATGGGAAATGATGATCATGGTTGAATTTCGCTGATTCAGAATATCTTCCAACCAGCGAATGGTATTAATATCGAGGTTATTCGTCGGCTCATCCAGCAGCAAAATATCCGGATTCGAGAACAATGCCTGCGCCAGGAGAACACGCAGTTTCCAGCCTGGTGCGACAGCACTCATCGTTCCCTGATGCTGATCAATAGGAATGCCGACACCCAACAAGAGTTCACCAGCCCGGGCCTCTGCAGTATAACCATCATATTCTGCAAACCGGGCTTCCAGATCTGCAGCCTTCATATAATCTTCGTCGGTCGCTTCCGGATTGGCATAAATAGCATCGCGCTCAGACATCGCTGCCCACATCTCTGTATGTCCCATCATGACAACGTCAAGTACACGCATGTCTTCATAGGCAAACTGATCCTGGCGTAATTTACCGAGCCGTTCATTCTGATCCAGCATCACGGTACCGGATGATTGTTCCAGATCGCCACCCAGGATTTTCATGAAGGTCGATTTGCCGCAACCATTAGCACCAATCAGGCCATAACGATTGCCTTCGCCAAACTTGACAGAGATGTTTTCAAACAGCGGCTTGGGGCCGAACTGCATGGTGATATTTGCGGTCGATAACACTGTGAACCTTTTGTGAAGAGAAATGAATAATTAACCGGACATTATACCATTCAGCACAAACTGAAAAATGACTTGCTCAGTCGCCCAGGCAGATAACCTAAGTATTGTAATCAGGAGAGTGATAAAAAAATCAGTTCGGCAGCAAACAATGTGTTTTTTAAAAAATAACCGAAAGATATTTATAAGTAAAAACGAGAACCGACTATTCAGTCCGCCCCATTAATTTGCTGCAAAATATTAATGTAGTGAAATTTAAATTAAATTTTTCGATTATCATAATGTGAGAAAAACATCAGGAGAAATCTGGTGAAACTGAAGCCGTATCCTTTACATACTATCATTGTCGGTTCGTTTATTGCCTTGGTTTTGTTGCTAGGCTTTTCGGCCTATCTCTATATCAACAAAATTCATACCGATCAACTGATCAGTGATCGTGGCGCAGTTTTACGCACGTTGGCCAAAGGTACGGCTACTGTGCTGGCAAAAAACATGAAAGAACGACGCAGGGAGGTCGAACTATTGGCCCAAACTCCGTTGTTTGTGCATGCACCACTGGACAGTAAGGAGTTTGATACCAGTCTGGCGCGGTTACATCGTTCTTACGCCCATTACTCATGGATCGGACTGACTGATACGCAAGGCAAAGTCTTGCATGCGACAAATGATAATTTGCTGGGCGCGGATGTGAGCGCCCGACCCTGGTTTCAGCATGCCAGCCAGGAGGTTTATGTGGGTGATTTACATGAAGCAAAGCTGCTTGCAGGCTTGCTACCTAATAAAACCCATGAGTGGCCTGTTCGTTTCATTGACTTTGCTTCTCCGGTTTACGATGAGGGTGGTAAATTGCGGGCAGTATTGGGGGCTCATGCACATTGGCGCTGGACCGCCGAAGCCATCAGTGAAGTTATGCCAGAGGGTGCCGCCAAGCGGAAAATAGAGATCTTCATCGTCAATGGTAATAACGAAATCATCTATCCAGACCATCCTGAAAAAATGCCTGGCAATCCAATGGCACCCAAAGAACTGAAAGGTGACGACTCCACCTTTGATAACTGGGGCGGAAAAGACAGTTATCTGACGACTGTTGCAACCGTCGGTGAGCCAGTAGTCGATGGAAAATGGCCACTTGGTTGGAAAGTCGTGGTGCGTCAACCACGGAGCCAGGTATTGTCTGAAGTGGATAACCTGGAAAAAGATATCACTCTGGGTCTTGTTGCCGTTGGGTTGATATTCGTTTCACTAGCTTGGTTACTTGGCCATTTCATCAGCCGTCCAATTATTCAGTTGGCAAAAATAGCTAAGCAAGTATCTGGAGGCGATGAAAAAATTCAGTTCAATGTTTCTGTAAACAGTCGTGAACTGAAGGAATTAAATTCTGCCATTGAAAATATGGCCGTCACGCTCCTGGCACGGAAGCATGCCCTGGAAGACGCGAATCACGATCTGATGTCAACTGTTGCAGAACGAACGGCAGAACTGGAAGCTGCTAACAATGAGCTGAGGCAACTAGCCCGGCGCGATACACTGACTGGTTTACCCAACCGCCTTGCCGCAAAAGAGCAGCTTTTGCATGAATTTAACCGGATGATGCGCAGTCAGGAACCTTACGCTGTTCTGATGATGGATATCGATTTCTTTAAGCGGGTGAATGATACTTACGGACATGCGGCCGGCGATACCGTGCTGACGCATGTCGCAACGCAGGTCCAGGCATCGCTTCGGAAAACAGACTTCGTCGGGCGCATCGGCGGAGAGGAATTTCTGGTGATCCTCCCTATGACAAATCATGCCGGCGCAATGAGTATTGCGGAGAAAGTGCGTGCTCATATTGAATCGAGTCCTGTTGATCCGGTCGGAAAGGTCACAGTCAGTATTGGTGTTTCAGTTGCAGCACTGGATCAGTCAGATGCTGAAATGGCAGTCAAACAGGCCGATCAGTACTTGTACAAGGCAAAGCAAACGGGCAGGAATCAGATTGCATCGTTGTGAAAATAAAAAAACGCAATTCCCAATTGCGCTTATTGACTGCGCGTTTTTTTATTTTTTGCGTAACGATCTTATCAGACTAAGCAAACATTCCGCCACTGATGATCATAGCTTATCAGTAACGGAATATTGCCTTGTCCATTCCGTTTTACGAACCCTGTTAGTTAAACGTTTTTCCTTCTGCTGCCAGTTTGGCTAGCAATGGCGCAGGTTTCCAAGCGTCGCCATGACGACCTTTAGCATATTTTTCCATTGCCATGACAACGTTAGGAAGCCCGACAGTATCGGCATAGAACATCGGACCGCCAGTGTGCAGTGGGAATCCGTAGCCAGTCAGATAGACCATATCGATATCCGAAGCCCGGGTTGCAATTCCTTCTTCCAGGATATAAGCCGCTTCGTTGACCAATGCATAGATCAAACGTTCAACGATTTCCTGATCAGAAATTTTGCGACGTGTGATTCCGAGATCTGCTGAATGCTTCACGATCATCTCGTTTACCACATCAGATGGATAAGCCTTACGATCACCTGGTTTATAGTCGTACCAGCCTGCGCCGGTTTTCTGACCAAAACGCCCCATTTCGCACAATAAATCGGCTGTTTTGGAGTAGGTAATATGTGGTTTTTCAACATAGCGACGCTTACGGATATACCAGCCAATGTCATTACCTGCCAGATCACCCATGCGGAATGGACCCATGGCGAAGCCGAGTTTTTCTACTGCTTTATCTACTTGTTCCGGTGTGCAGCCCTCTTCCAGCAGGAAACCTGCCTGGCGGCTGTATTGTTCAATCATCCTGTTACCGATGAATCCATCACACACTCCGGAAACCACGCCGGTTTTTTTGATTTTTTTAGAAATCGCTAATACTGTTGCCAGCACATCCTTGGCAGTTTTTTTACCGCGAACGATTTCCAGTAATTTCATCACATTTGCCGGGCTGAAGAAGTGCATCCCGACAACATCCTGCGGCCGTTGAGTAAATGCAGCAATTTTGTCGACATCCAGTGTTGACGTGTTCGATGCAAGGATCGCGCCCTGCTTCATCACGGAGTCCAGTTTTTTAAATACCTGTTCTTTAACGCCCATATCTTCAAAAACTGCTTCTATCACCAGATCCGCCTGGGCAATATCATCATAGCTCAGGGAGCCTGTAATCAGGCTGACCCGCTGATCGAATTTCTCCTGCGTGAGTTTGCCTTTTCTGAAGGTATTCTCGTAATTTTTACGAATGGTTGCGAGCCCTTTATCCAGCGCCTCCTGTTTCATTTCAAGGATTTTGACGGGAATCCCAGCATTGGCAAAATTCATCGCAATACCACCACCCATCGTACCAGCACCGATCACGGCAACAGATTTAATCGGACGAATTGGCGTATCTTCCGGGACATCCGGCAACTTGCTGGCTGCACGCTCTCCAAAGAAGGCGTGACGCAATGCTTTTGATTCAGTGGTTTGCACCAGATTTAAAAACAGATCTCGCTCAAAACGGATGCCATCGTCAAATTTTCTGGTGACTGCTGCTGCAACTGCTTCTACGCATTTCAACGGCGCCGGGAACGGACCAGCCATTGCTGTGACTGTATTGCGGCTGAACTGGAGGAAAGCTTCGTAATTTGGATAATCAATTTTGATATCGCGTACTTTAGGCAAAGGCCGGACATCTGCGACCTGATGTGCAAACGCAGTGGCAGCTGTCATCAGGTCACCTTCTGCAACGGTGTTGAACAGAGCCGTTTTAGCGAGTTTCTCTGATGCCACCGGCGTGCCGGAAACGATCATATTGAGCGCCAGTTCCAGTCCGACGACACGAGGCAGGCGCTGTGTACCACCGGCACCAGGAAGGATTCCAAGTTTCACTTCAGGCAAAGCGATTTGGGCGCCTGGACTGGCAATGCGGTAATGGCAGCCGAGTGCCAGCTCAAGTCCACCACCCATACAGACAGTGTGAATCGCCGCAATGACTGGTTTGTCTGCCGATTCAATCACATTAATCACCGTGTGCAGACTTGGTTCCGCAAAAGCTTTTGGAGAATTGAATTCTTTGATATCAGCACCACCGGAAAACGCTTTCCCTGCGCCAGTGATGACAATCGCTTTAACTGCCGGATCATTCAATGCCTGCCTGACACCTTCAACGATGGCATGTCTTGTGACGTGACCCAGACCGTTCACGGGAGGGTTATTCATGGTAATGATGGCGATACTGCCATCAACTTTGTATTCTGCGCTCATGTCTCTTCCTAAGGTTGAAATACGGATGGAATGATTGTCTGACGCCAGGCGTCAGCCGAGTGGGCGATGTCACACACGAACCTGACTATAACTCAAAAATAGTACGATCGTGTTATTTTTTTGAATTTTCTTGAAAAACCCCACAACCGCTCTAAACCTCCAGCCATTCCTGTCGGATTTTTTCGTTGGCGCGCAAATCGTCCGGCGTACCTTCAAATACGATACTTCCATGTCCCATCACATAGACGCGCTGAGAAATTTCAAGTGCAATCGCCAGTTTCTGCTCTACGAGCAAAACCGAAACACCCCGGTTTTTCAGCTCTTTCAGATACTCGCCAACCAGCTCGACAATTTTTGGTGCAAGCCCTTCAGTCGGCTCGTCAATCATGATCAGATCAGGATCCCCCATCAGCGTCCTGCACAGCGTCAGCATTTGCTGTTCGCCTCCGGACATCACTCCTGCCGGAGTATTCCGCCGCTCTTTCAGTCTCGGAAACATCTGATACATATCCTCCATACTCCAGCGTGGCGTTCTGTTCTGACCTGACTTTTCTCCGAGAATCAGATTTTGTTCCACAGTCAACGTGGGGAAAATATCCCTGTTTTCAGGTACATAACCCAGTCCTTTATGGGCGATCTGAAACGCCTTCAGGCCGATCATTTGCTCGCCTTTGAATAAGACAGAGCCTGTTGCATGTACTTGCCCCATTGTTGCCTTGACCGTGGTGGAGCGACCGACACCATTGCGTCCGAGCAGACTGACTATCTCACTCTGATTGACGTGCAAATCGACACCGTGCAGCACGTGGCTCTTGCCGTAAAAAGCATTTAAATCTTTAATCTCGAGTAATGCGGTCATGCGTTCACCTCCACCGGCGCATGGCCGCCCAGATAAGCGTCTTTCACTTTTTGATTGTTCCGTATGTTTTGTGGCGTGTCGCAAGCAATGACCTCTCCATACACGACCACAGCAATTTTATCGGCGAGCCCAAAAACCACACTCATATCATGCTCTACCATCAGTAAGGTTTTTCCCACAGTCACTTTGCGGATCAGTTCAACGGCCGCATCGGATTCCGACCTGCTCATACCGGCGGTCGGTTCATCCAGCAAAATCACATCTGCACCGCCAGCGATCGTGATGCCAATTTCCAATGCCCGTTGTTCCGCATAAGTCAGCAGCCCTGCTATAACATCCCGGCGACGTTTCAACCCGATTTGCTCCAATACTGCTTCTGCGCGTTCGTGCGCATCCTTTAGCCCATTGAGTCTTTGCCAGAAGGAATATTTATATCCGAGAGACCAGAGTACGGCACAACGCAGATTTTCATAGACGCTGAGGCGGTGGAAAATATTCGTAATCTGAAAGCTGCGCGATAATCCACGACGATTAATTACATAGGGAGGAAGATTTCTGATACTTGCGCCATTCAGCAGGATATCGCCGGAACTGATGCCGAATCTTCCCGAGATCAGATTGAACAAAGTGGATTTTCCAGCGCCGTTCGGACCAATGATCGCAAAGCGCTCGCCTTTCGGAACTTGCAGATTGGCGCCGCGAATAATTTCAGCACTGCCAAAATTTTTTCGCACGTCTTTTAACTCGAGAGAAAAGTCACTCATACCTGCGCCCTCCGCATTGCTTCCTCAATTTCCGTATTGACTTCACCGGATACTTTTTGAAATGGTGCTTTAAACCGGATGAAACCAATCGCTCCAACCAAAATACACAAAAGGGCAATACCCCACGATGCCGGCGCAGCTGAATTTACCTGAAAGCCAAACAAGGCAATCACCGGGTTCTGCATTGATTCGAGAGAGAGTTGGTACAACATTTCTATCGACATAATCAATCCCGCCAGAGCAATCAACGTCGACAGCAACAATTTCCAGAGTGTTGGCCAGACACGACCAAATTTAGAAAATTTAACCAACCGCACATTCAACATCAGGATACTGGCAATACCGCCCGGCGCATACATGACGATCAGGATGAAAAAGATTCCCAGATAAAGTTGCCAGGCCTTCGTAAAATCGGACAGCATCACGGTCAGGAAAACACCGAGCACCGCACCGATCAGTGGGCCAAAAAAGAACCCGACTCCACCGATAAAGGTGAATAGTAATACGGCTCCTGAACGAATTGCACTGACATTTTCGGCGGTCACAATCTCAAAGTTAATCGCCGATAATCCGCCGGAAATACCGGCAAAAAACGCAGACAGAATCAACGTCAGATAACGTACCCATTGCGTGTCATAACCGACAAATTCAGCACGTTCCGGATTGTCGCGTACCGCATTAATCATGCGACCCAACGGAGTCTGGGTAAACGCAAACATGGCAACCGCACTGATAAAAAGCCAGAATGCGATCAGGTAATAAACCTGAATCTGCGGACCATAGGTAATGCCAATGACAGCGTTCCCGATCACGCGATTGGTCGATATGCCCCCCTCCCCTCCGAAAAATTTCGGAAACATCAGTGAGCAGGCAAACACCAGTTCCACCATCCCCAACGTAATCATTGAGAAGGTTGTACCTGACTTTTTGGTAGTGACATAACCAAACAGAATGCCAAAACCCATACCTGCGATTCCGCCAATCAGCGGAATCAGCGTTACAGGAATCGGAAGACTACCATCTGCTGCCAGATTCATCGCATGAATTGCAAAAAAGGCTCCCAGACCTGAATAGACCGCATGACCGAAAGACAGCATCCCCCCTTGTCCGAGCAGCATATTGAACGATAGTCCGAATATCATCAGCGTACCCATTTGCGACAACAGAGATAGCGCTGCACCTTCATGAAAAATAACCGGAGCCAGGACCAACACCAGAGCAAAGCTGCTCCAGACTAACCAGCGGCCAAGATAAAGAGGTTTATAGTGAAGCGTATTATTCATTGTTTAGCCCTCACGTGTTCCGAGTAAACCACGAGGTCTGAAAATCAGGATCAGAACCAGTAGCAAATATGGCATGACTGGCGCAATTTGCGCGATGGTCAGCGTCAAGAGTGCGTATAGCGGTGACGTGGCACTGACCAGCACCCCGAATTTCGACAGCAGGCTGGCAAACGAATAATCCAGCGCAACCGCAAATGTCTGTAAAACACCGATCAAAAGCGAAGCGACGAAAGCACCGGCCAGAGACCCCATTCCTCCGACAACGACGACGACAAAAATAATGCTGCCTAATGTTGCTGCCATACCCGGCTCAGTAACAAACGCGTTTCCCCCGACGACACCAGCCAGACCCGCGAGAGCGCAGCCGCCGCCAAACACCAGCATGAAGACCCTCGGGACATTGTGCCCCAGCGCTTCTACGGCATCCGGATGCGTGAGTGCAGCCTGAATCACCAATCCAATACGCGTGCGGGTCAATACCAGATAAATTGACAGGAGCATGATCAATGCCACCAGCATCATGAATCCCCGGTAAATCGGAAAGGTCGTTGTATAGAGTGTGAACAGCGGCCCATCCAGCGAGGCAGGTATGGCATAAGGTACGCCGGCGCGCCCCCAGATCAGTTGAACCACTTCCACAATCACATATGACAACCCGAATGTGAAAAGCAGTTCTGGAATATGTCCGTATTTATGCACCGAACGCAGACCATATCGCTCGACCAGTGCGCCCAGTATGCCAACCAGCAGCGGCGCCAGGAAAAGAGCTGCCCAGAAACCTAAAACACTGCTCAGCATATAGGCGAAATAAGCACCCAGCATATAAAAACTGGCATGAGCAAAATTGAGTACGCCCATCATGCTAAAAATCAAGGTAAGTCCCGATGACAGCATAAACAGCAGCAACCCGTAGCTGACGCCATTCAACAGGGTAATGAGGGTAAATTCCACAGCGTGATCCTTTTCAGCGTTTTCCTATGAACGACCGTACTATTTTCAGGCAAAAAAAGAGAGTCAGTGCGGATTGACTCTCTTCTGGAATGCCGATTAACCAGGGCGTTTCATCTGACATGAAGATGGCTGAGAAGCGACAAACGCATCAATTTTTTGATTTGTTTTCCAGCCCAGACCTGTATTTTCCTGATCGTATTTCACATCTTTGCCATTCACCTTGACCCAGGTTGCAATATATAAAGGTTGCTGCAACTGGTGATCAAGTTTACGCATGACGACCTCACCGTTCAGACTCTTGAAGGTGGCGCCTTCAAGTACCGGTGCCACTTTCACTGGGTCTGTAGATTGCGCTTTTTTGACTGCCTGTGACATGGCAGTAATGATGGAGTAAGTCGCCATCGAATAATAATCGTCTTTATATTTGGCTTTAAATCCTTCGACGATATCTTTTCCGGTAAAGGCTTCGTTATTAACATTCCAATAACCGACATACTTTACGTGATCCATACCAGCCGCCCCCATTGCCGTAGGAACACCGGTTGTCGAACCATAGTAAGTGTAGAAATTGGCTTTCAGATCGGCATCTTTGGCTGCCTTAATTAATAAAGCAAGGTCTGCGCCCCAATTGCCGGTGATGACCGTATCCGCTCCGGAAGATTTGATTTTCGCAATGTATGGGGAGAAATCTTTAACCTGCCCGATAGGATGCAAATCATCGCCCACGATCTGGATATCAGGACGTTTGCGTGCCAGATATTCTTTAGCCGCGCGGGTTACCTGATGGCCAAAGGAATAATTCTGACCAATGATGTAGACCTTCTTGATATTCTTATCTGCTGCCATGTAGGTGGTCAGCGCTTCCATTTTCATATCCGAATTGGAGTCAAACCGGAAATGCCAGTAGCTGCATTTGCTGTTGGTCATATCAGGATCTACGGCAGCGTGATTCAGATAAATAATTTCTTTACCGGGGTTGCGCTCATTGTGTTTATTTACCGCATCCAACAATGCCAAGCCGACGCCGGACCCATTCCCTTGGGTGATGTAACGGAATCCTTTATCAATCACGGTTTTCAATACATTCAGCGATTCCTGCGGACTGCCCTTATTGTCGAACCCCACAACTTCAAATGTATTATTGCCTGCCCACTTTTCATTATTTGCTTTTTCGGCAATATATTGAAATGAATTCAGAATATTTTGCCCAACCGGGGCGAATGGCCCAGACAACGGGTCAATATAAGCAATTTTGATCGTATCCGCCATGGATACCTGAGCTGTCAACGCGAATGGAATGGCGGATAATGCGGCTGCGACGAAAGATGCACGTAGTGGGGATGATTGAAATTTCATTTGTCTCTCTCCATTTTTTGAGTTGGAAATTATGTACCCTGCGAACTTGTCTGGCATTGACCGTCTAATGCGGTCTTCATCATGATCTTGCTGAATTTTTAGCGCTGGGCTGTTGGCAGTTTGTGCTCCTTAAATTGTTCTCTGAGTTTGTTTTTTAAAATTTTACCTGTCGCCCCTAATGGTAAAGCGTCGATAAACACTACATCATCGGGCAGCCACCACTTAGCTACTTTACCTTCAAAAAAATGTAAAAGCTCTTCTTTTGTGACTTCTGCGCCCTGTTTTTTGACAATCAATAACAACGGGCGCTCATCCCATTTCGGATGGTAAATGCCGATACACGCCGCCTGCAGCACGGCTGGATGCGATACCGCGACATTCTCCAGATCAATCGTGCCGATCCATTCACCGCCTGACTTAATCACGTCTTTGCTACGATCAGTGATCTGCATATAGCCATCAGCATCTATCGTCGCTACATCCCCGGTTGGGAACCAACCGTCTTCCAGTACATCGCCACCCTCATCTTTAAAGTAGGAGTTAATGATCCACGGTCCTTTGACCAATAAATTCCCATAGGTGGTGCCATCCCAAGGCAATTCTTTGCCGGCATCATCTACAATTTTCATGTCAACACCGTATAGCACATGGCCTTGCTTGGTCAGGATTTTTTCCCGATCTTCTTCACTTAACGCACTGTGCCGAGATAACAATGTACAGGCCGTGCCCAGCGGCGACATTTCGGTCATTCCCCAGGCATGCACAACCTCGACGTTATAGTTATGACGGAAGTTGCGCATCATTGCTGGCGGGCAGGCAGAACCGCCAATCACCGTGCGTTTGAAACTGGAAAACTTCAGATTGTTCTGTCCTACATAGGTCAGCAGACCGAGCCAGACGGTTGGGACTCCGGCTGAAAAAGTTACCTGTTCCTGTTCAAATAATTCGTACAAGGATTTGCCATCCAGATGAGGGCCGGGGAAAACCAGCTTTGCGCCAGTCAGTGGTGCGGAATACGGTAATCCCCAGGCATTCACATGGAACATGGGCACCACCGGAAGCACTGAATCACGGGCAGAAACATTTAATCCGTCCGGCATAGCCGAAGCATAAGAATGAAGAATCGTAGATCGATGGGAGTACAGGGCGCCTTTCGGATGTCCGGTCGTTCCGGATGTGTAGCACAGGCTGGAGGCGGAATTTTCATCGAATTCAGGCCAGATAAACTGATCGGAATTATCCTCAATCAGATCTTCATAGCATAGCAGATTCGGAATGCCGGAATCAGCAGGAAAATGATCGCGGCCGCACATCATGATGAATGCTTTGACGGTCGGACAATGTGTTGCGATCGCCTGGATAATTGGCAGGAAAGTGATATCGAACAGCAGGTACTGGTCTTCTGCGTGATTGACGATATAGCTGATTTGCTCGGGATGTAACCTGGGGTTGATGGTGTGCAGAACCGCCCCGGAACCCGATACGGCGTAATAAGCTTCCAGATGACGATAACCGTTCCATGCCAGCGTTGCAATCCGGTCACCGATCTGAATACCAAAACCAGCAAATGCATTGGCCAGTTTTTTGGCGCGCCGGTGGCACTCGGTGTAGTTGTAGCGGTGAATATCGCCCTCAACACGTCGCGAAACAATTTCATTTTTTCCGAAATAACGATCCGCATGCTGAATAATGCTGGAGATCAGCAAAGGCTTATGCATCATTTGGCCCATTAACGGACTCATCGGGTAAGCTGACATTTGTTCTCCTGAAATTAACTGCCTGGTGGTTTATTTGTTTTTTTCAGAGTTTGCTGAATTTTATTCTTGAACGATTTTTGTACGACCGTACTAATCCGTCAATCACTATTTCTAATGCGATGCAGCATAATGTGTTCGAAAATGTGATTTTTACTCCATATATGTAGAATGATCGAGAAAAAAAATATTATTGCAATGCGCAAAAATGACGCTATAGATGAAGCAACAGCAAGCGAAAAAAACGGAAACCGACAGCGCGATTACTGCCCGATTTCCGTTATTGAAGAATTGAAGAATAACCGACTATAAGAAAGGCTCCGGGATTAAGTCCTTAGCGGCCGACTTCCTCCGGAGGAAACCGGTATTCCGGTTTCCAGCTCAAAATGCGCACCCTTGTCCCTGCCCAGCGTGGCGACCAGATAAGGCATGACTTCTTTCAGTGTCGCAGCCAGTGTCCAGGGAGGATTCAGGATGAACATGCCGCTGCTGTGCAAACCGAATCCGTCTGGTGACGGTCCGCTGATTGATAAGGTGACATTCAGCCAGTCTTTACAGTCAATGCGTTTCAACTTTTCCGGCAGTTGGCGTGATTCGGGGCGTTGCAATACCGGATACCAGATTGCATAGGTTCCTGTAGAAAAACGTTTGACTGCGTCTTCCAGCGCCACCCTGACACGGCGATAATCATCTTTCACCTCGAATGGTGGATCGATCAGTACGATGCCACGACGTGAAGGTGGCGGCAATAAGGCCTTCAGGCTTTCAAAACCGTCAGCATCAGAAATGATGATGCGTTTTCCCCTTACCGCCGGTCGGTGCCCCTGTTCAGCCGCATGGGCATCCATTTTCCGGAAATTTTCACTCAATACTTTAATTTCACTGGGATGCAATTCAAACAGACGTAAACGATCCTGCTCACGCATGATTTTGCTGGCGCAGTATGGCGAACCAGGGTAATAGCGCATCTTTCCACTGGGATTAAGCTCTTTGACCAGCGCCATATAATCAGCCAGAGCTGGTGGCAAGTCTTTCTTTTCCCAGAGCGGCCCAATCCCGGTTTCAAATTCGGCGTTTTTGGTGGCATAACCGCTGTCAAGGGCATACAAACCGGCACCGGCATGCGTATCAATGTAGGTGTAGGCGGTATCCTTCTGGTTCAGGTACTGGAGCAGTTGAACCAGGACAAAATGTTTTAATACATCGGCGTGATTGCCCGCGTGAAAACCGTGACGGTAACTCAGCATAATGAAATTCCTAAAAAATGAAAGGCAACCTGTTTAAGCAGGTTGCCATGTAGATCTGATACCGGACTGTTTGCAGGATTCAGGCGACGCGTTTGCCGAGAATAATCAGATCGCGCTCTATATCGTCCAGCGTTGCAACTCTGGGCAGATTGGCCCAGGTTTCAAAACCGAAATGCTCGAATAATTTCAGGCTTGGCACATTGTGCCCAAAAATAAAGCCCAACAATGTATGCACCTGAATTGCCGGCGCATGTACCATTGCCAGCCTCAGAAACTGCTTGCCCAATCCCTTGCCTCGGGCATTTTCATGCAGATAAATCGACAACTCGGCTGTTCCTGCATATGCCGGACGTCCGTAAAAATTGGAAAAGGAAAGCCAGCCAGTGATTTCACCATCCTGTTCGCTGACCCATAAAGGACGACGATCAGGCCTGTGTTCGTGAAACCAGGAATGACGTGATTCAACACTGACCGGTTCAGTATCAGCGGTGACCTGGCGTGACGCAATGGTCGAATTGTAAATGGCCACAATCTGTGGCAAATCTTCAAAGCGTGCAAACCGGTATGAAAAATTTTCTGACATAAATTAAATAGTGTGAGTTGCCCGGTTAGAGCGGATGGCAGCCCCCAGCGCTTCCTCAATCCGTAAGCGGATACGAGTGCCGCTTTCATCATCGGGAAAATGAACCCCGATACCCTGGGATTTGTTATTGCCGGCCCCCGGAGGCGTAATCCATGCGACTTTCCCGGCAACAGGATATTTGGCGGGATCATCCAGCAATGTCAGGATCAGATAAATTTCCTCTCCAAGACGATAATTTTTATTCGTAGGAACAAAAATTCCGCCATTTCGTAAGAATGGCATGTACGCCGCAAATAAAGATGCTTTTTCTTTAATCGCCAGCGACAGGACTGAAGGACGATTGGGTACGGCAGGAATACCGGATTCAGTTGATAAATCTGACATAGTCATGCTTTCGCTGGTTCAGGCGAAGACGGCAGCATACTCAAGCAACATATCTTCTAAGAATAATTTTGGCGATAAAGGATGGCTCGCGATTGCCTGGCGTTCATTCATATTTTTCAGCAAATTCAGCAAGATATCTGTTCCGATGCGTGCGGCCAGACTCTTTATCTCTTTTTCGTAGCGGGGATAATACCGGATTCTCTGACTTTGTTTATAAGAGAATATATCGTATAACCAGCGCTGCATCCAGCCAATTAAGACAGACATTTCCATTTTCTGCATTTTGTCAGCCAGTTTCAGACTGCCATCGACTCCTGGCATGCTGAGGTGCCGGAGGAAATCCTCCAGATCAGCATGTGTATCTGATTGAGCCATCATCAATGCTGCTAATGGTGCTCCGCCTTGTTGTGCCAGCCAGGTTTCTGCATCGCGGATGCCATGTTTTTTCAGCCAATCCAGAGCAATCCGGTATTCCGGCATTCCGAGTGGGAATTTATGGCACCGCGACAGGATAGTCGGCAACAACCGGTCCAGACTGTCAGACACGAGAATAAAAACCGTATCCGCGGCAGGCTCCTCCAGCGACTTCAACAAGGCATTGGCTGCAGGAATATTCAGGGCTTCTGCCGGATATAACACAATGACTCTTTTGCCTTGCCGGTGTGTTGAAATATTCATGAAGTCAGACAAGGCACGGATCTGCTGAATCACGATTTCTTTCGATGGTGCCTTACTCGCTTTCGATGATTTTCCAGTACCTGCAATTACGTCAGGGGCATTGCCGTCTGCTTCTGTGGTGGCATTTTCTTCATCCATCAGTTCGGGTCTGACGCGACGATAGTCAGGGTGACTGTACTGGATAAACCATCCGCATGAAGCGCATTGCTGACAAGCGTGACCATGCGCATCCGGCTGCTCGCATAACAGTGACTGCGCCATGTGTTCTGCAAACACTGTTTTTCCGATGCCGCGCGGACCGTGGATCAGGAATGCATGTGGCATGCGTGTACGCAGCGCGCGGAATGCCTGCCATGCCTGATCCTGCCAGTCGAACAAAGGATGTATCATTGAGCAGATACTCCGCCGTTACCGAGTAAGGTATCAATCAGCACATCAATCTGCACGCGTATTTCGTCTATAGAACGGGTGGAGTCAATGATGCGGAAACGTTGTGGAAATTCAGCGGCGCGACGCAGGTATTCGTTACGGGTATCTGCAAAAAAAGTTGCTTTTTCCTGTTCGAATTTATCGAGATCACGAGTTGCATTCAGCCGGGCTCGCGCAACTTCCAACGGTACGTCGAATAGCAGCGTGAGATCTGGCTGCAAGTGCGGATGCACCCATTGCTCCAGCACATTCAGCTTTTCCAGCGACAGATGACGTCCTCCGCCCTGATAAGCAAAACTGGCGTCGGTGAAACGGTCTGAAATCACCCAGTCACCTCGCTTTAAGGCAGGCTCAATCACTTGTGCAATATGCTCGCGGCGAACAGCAAACATCAGCAATGCCTCGGTTTCCAGGTGCATCTTTTGTTGCAGTAAAATCTGACGTAAAGTTTCTCCCAGCGGGGTTCCTCCCGGTTCGCGGGAGCAGATTACTTGTTTGTTTTGCGATGCCAGTGCCGCCTGCAAACGGTCTGCAACATAGTGGATATGGGTCGACTTTCCGGCACCGTCGATACCCTCAAAGCTGATTAATTTTCCTGAAAATGTCATTGTGTTCTGATCTGGCCGTTTTAGCGCTGGAATTGATTGACGGCACGGTTATGCGCATCGAG
This sequence comes from Cognatundibacterium oligocarboniphilum, assembly GCF_013377855.1. Classification (GTDB taxonomy): domain Bacteria; phylum Pseudomonadota; class Gammaproteobacteria; order Burkholderiales; family Burkholderiaceae_D; genus Undibacterium; species Undibacterium oligocarboniphilum. The sequence continues at coordinate 439,806 of NZ_JABXYJ010000001.1, forward strand.
ATTGTCAGAAAAATGGCTGGTACCATCCCCCTTTGCAACAAAATACAAGGCATCGCTTTGTGCCGGATTTAAAGCAGCAGACAGGGACGCCTGTCCAGGCAAAGCAATCGGGGTTGGTGGCAAGCCTGCACGGGTATATGTGTTGTAAGGCGTATCTGTCTGAAGGTCGCGTTTGTGAATTTTCCCCTGATACTGCTCGCCCATTCCATAAATTACCGTCGGGTCTGTCTGCAGCAGCATGCCGGCTTTCAGACGATTCACAAATACTGCGGCAATCAGCGGTCGTTCTGATTTCTGGCCGGTTTCCTTTTCAATGATAGATGCCATAATCAGTGCTTCATACGGATTCTTATACGGGAGGTGTTCAGCGCGACCGCTCCAGCTATCCTGCAGACGCTTCAGTTGCACAGCATGCGCTTGCTGATAGATCAGCAGATCGCTGCTGCCTTTAGGGAACAGATACGTATCAGGGAAAAACAGGCCTTCGGGATTGCTGTAATCTGAGCCGATTTTTTTCATCAGCGCTGCATTACTGAGATTCTGGCTGTCGTGTTTCAACGCGGGTTGTGCATCAATTGCCTTGCGCATCTGGGAAAAATTCCACCCTTCGATGATAACTACCGATCCCATCGAGAATTCGCCATTGACTATTTTATCCAGCAACTGCAGGGGTGTTTTCCCCTGCTCCAGTGCGTAGGAACCTGCCTTAATTTGATTGGCTTTACCGGACAGACGGGCCAATAATTCCATGAGTAAAGGCTGCACCGGAAGTCCGGCATCATGCATCTGTCTCGTGGCGCTTCTGACGCTGCTGCCAGGGCGAATGGTAAATTCAACCGGAGTCTCCCCGACTTCAATCACCTGCCCGGTCCAGAATTGAAACCCTGCGCTGGCAGCAACTGCTGCAAAAACCAGCAGGATGAATAACAATCGGATGAGTCTCATAATGCAACAAATAAAAAATCAGTCAATAATGCGAGCGTCACATCGGCCGAAAAAGACGTAGTGTAGCGCAAGTCGCTCCGTTCCTGACATGCCATGTTGGGCAGAAAACCTGTTCCACACCAGAATCTTCAGAGACTACTATAATTCTCAGCCATTCAGAAGCCATTCCAAAGGACGCATATCCGGCGTGGAATGAAATACGCTTCCCATGATCATCCGGATTAACTGAACCAACAGAAAGTCAGAATTATGTGGCAACAATTTGCAGAGCAACAGAAACTTACGGTCATCCACCATAAACTCAGTGGCTACCACTCAGCCTGGAACAACGTTGCCTGGAAAAACGGTTACCTCACACTATTGCCGGATACCGGGCTGGCGCTTGCGGATGGTGAGGATGCTGCTCATTTTCTGCACAATCAGCTCAGCAATGACGTTGAAAATCTGAATGCCAGCGAGGTCAGGCGTGCTGCGTACTGCACCCCAAAAGGCCGTATGCTGGCAAGCCTTGAATACTGGAGGGCGGACGCAGGAATTTACCTGATGATGTCCGGTTCGATTCAGACAACGGTACTGAAGCGACTCAGTATGTTTATTTTGCGCGCCAAAGCTAAATTGCATGATGTGACCTCACAATTTGTCGTATTTGGTCTTGGTGGGCAACAGGCTGGAAAGGCGCTCACCACCTGGTTCCCGGAGTTGCCTGCAGCAGCCGGAACCCAGATCAGCAATGCAGCGGGGACGTTAATCCGTTGCAGCGATGTGCGTTCATCTCCCCGCTATCAGTGGGTCTGCCCGCAGGAGCTCGCAGTTCAGGCATGGTCTGTCCTCAGTGAACAGTTGCAGCTGACGAATACGGCAGACTGGAATCTGGGTGAAATCGAAGCCGGCATCGCGCATATTCATCTTGCAACACAGGAAAAATTTGTACCGCAAATGATCAATTTTGAACTGATCGGAGGAGTCAATTTCAAAAAAGGTTGCTATCCCGGTCAGGAAATCGTCGCACGCAGCCAGTATCTGGGGAAACTGAAGCGCCGTACTTTTCTGGCATCTATTCCTGCAACGGGAATGGAGGCAGGCATGGATGTCTATCGTGCAGACGATCAGGCACAGCCATGCGGAGTAATCGTGAATGCAGAACCCGTCAACGCTGCCAGCAGTCTGGCGTTGATCGAAATGACCATTGCCGATCAGGAGCATGGCGTCATTCATTGTGGAGCGCCTGACGGACCGGTCGCACAACTACTGTCGTTGCCCTACCCGATCACCGACATTACTGCCTGATGATCAGATATCCGATCCCTGATGGATTTACGGATGTATGTGCTTTGGCGTATCTTTTGCTGTGACTGATCATGGTCATACAGACTGAAAAAGAGCATGTTTTTCTTACTTAAATGATGAATTGTTATATTTATTTTAAAGCAGACTCAAGCCTGGAAGCGGATATCCTGAAAGCAGAAAAGCAACTGCAGCAATTGCTGATGTCGCAGCATCAGATCCGTAGCAGGGTGCAGCGCCGTCCGGCCGCGACAGGTGAGCCGCACACCTGGATGGAGGTTTATCATGACGTCCCTGTCGGTTTTGATAACCTGCTGAATCGGGTGCTTGAGCAAACGCTGTTTGCCGATTTGCAGTACAGTGAAAGGCATATTGAATATTTTCTGGATGTGGATGTATGTGCCTGATTGTTTTTGCCTGGAAGCTGATCCCCGGAACACCTTTGCTGGCGGCCGCTAACCGAGACGAATTTTATGACCGGCCAGCCGCTCCAGCCAGCTGGTGGCCTGAAGCTCCCAGCGTGTATGCCGGACGGGATTTGCAGTCTGGCGGCACCTGGCTCGGTATTCAGGCAGGAGAAAATACTGACGCGCCAGCCAGGAAATTTGCGGCAATCACCAATGTCCGCGCTCCAGCTGACAAGCGTGATGCAGCACCCTCACGTGGTGAGCTGGTTGCAAATTATCTGCAAAGCAATGTATCTGCTCAGGATTACATTGCTGATTTGCGGGATACTGTCGGTGATTACAATGGCTTTAATCTGCTGGTGGGGGATCAGCAGGATTTGATCTGGTTTTCTAACCGACATCAGGATAATCCACTCAATGGCGTCTCGCTTCCGGCCGGAATTTATGGGCTATCGAATGCCGCACTCGATACTTGCTGGCATAAAGTCGTGAAAACCAAGGCGGAATTTGCCAGCCTGCTGTGTCAACTTGCGCCTGAAGACGCTTTTTTTGAAATGCTGGCCAATACGAATCAGGCGCCAGATTGCCGCTTGCCCGATACCGGTGTTTCTTTTGAAATGGAACGGCTGCTGTCATCGCCGTGCATTGTCTCCAGCGATTACGGGACAAGAGTTTCAACGCTGGTCAAAGTACATCAGCATCATGCGGCAGAATTGAAAGAGAAAATATTGCGTTAGTCAATTTCCAAAATTCTCCGGAATGGTAGCTGTTTCTATATTCAGAATGTGTACCCTCAATCTTTCGCCAGTTCTCATCCCCCAAATAGCTAAAATAAAAAACGCGATCAATCAATGATCGCGTTTTTATATTCCTCACTGATCATCCGGCATCGAAATGTCAGATGACAACATGTCGTTCAGTTCAGATCTTCCAGGCGCAATTTGGTGACATCGCCAGATACCGCATTAAGTGCCTCAATTTTTTGGATTGCAGCAACAATATTTTTTTCTTTCGTCTGATGGGTCAGGATGATGATATCCGTCTGGGTTTCGCCCTCACCAGGCTCTTTTTGCAACATCGCATCAATGGAGATCGAGAAATCAGCCAGAATCCGGGTGACATCAGCCAGTACGCCCGGCTTGTCTTCGACATGCATACGCAGATAATAGCTGGTCACGATCTCTGTCATCGGCAGAATCGGCAGGTTGCTGATAGAACCGGGCTGGAAAGCCAGATGTGGCACACGGTGTTCAGGATCCGCTGTCGCCAGCCGTGTAATATCAACCAGATCGGCAATCACGGCAGACGCCGTCGGCTCGGAACCCGCGCCTTTTCCATAATATAGCGTTGCACCTACCGCATCACCTTGCACCAGTACCGCATTCATGGCACCTTCAACGTTCGCGATCAGGCGTTTTTCGGGAATCAGGGTCGGGTGTACGCGCAGCTCAATGCCTTCAGGGGTGCGCTTGGTAATGCCCAGTAATTTGATTCTGTAACCCAACTCTTCTGCATAGCGGATGTCACTGGCTTCCAGGCGGGTAATTCCCTCGACATAGGCTTTGTCGAACTGCATGGGGATACCATAGGCAATCGATGCCATGATCGTCGCTTTATGCGCCGCATCCACACCTTCAATATCAAAGGTCGGATCGGCTTCGGCATAACCCAATTCCTGCGCCTGTTTCAACACAGTACTGAAGTCCAATCCCTTGTCACGCATTTCCGACAAAATGAAATTCGTTGTGCCGTTGATGATGCCGGCGATCCATTGAATCCGGTTAGCAGTCAGACCTTCACGCAGTGCCTTGATAATCGGAATGCCGCCAGCAACAGCCGCTTCAAACGCCACCATCACGCCTTTTTCCTGTGCCGCTTTGAAGATTTCATTTCCATGCGTCGCGAGCAACGCCTTGTTTGCCGTAACGACATGCTTGCCATTAGCAATCGCTTTTAAAACCAATTCCCTGGCAATACCATAACCGCCAATCAGTTCAATCACGATGTCGATGTCCGGATGACTCACCACCAGGTTCGCATCGCTGACGACTTCTACTTCGCCATGCGTCAATTCACGCGCCCGCTCAACATTCAGATCTGCCACCATGGCAATTTCAATAGAGCGGCCCGCACGGCGCGTAATCTCTTCCTGATTGCGCTTTAATACATTGAAAGTGCCGGAACCGACAGTACCTATGCCTAACAGACCTACTTTGATGGGTTTCATATGATTTCTAACAGTAATTGGATTAATTGGTGCCGTGACGTTTTCGGTACGCTTCTAGGAAACGCGAAATCCGTCCGAATGCTTCGGTTAAATCATCCGTATTAGGCAGGAACACCACGCGAAAATGGTCAGGTCTGATCCAGTTAAAACCAGTCCCCTGCACTAACAAAACGCGCTGCTCGGTCAGCAGCTCGTGAATAAATTGCTGATCGTCCGCGATCGGATAAATCTTGGGATCCAGCTTCGGAAACATGTACAGTGCTGCTTTGGGTTTGACGCAAGTTACCCCGGGTATCTCGGTCAGCAGCTGATGGGCCAGATTGCGCTGTTTCAGCAAGCGCCCGCCGGGACCGACCAGATCCTGAATACTCTGATAGCCTCCCAGCGCGGTCTGAATCGCAAACTGTCCCGGCGCATTAGCGCACAGACGCATGGATGCCAGCATATTCAGACCTTCAATATAATCTTTAGCATGCCGCTTTTCACCGGAGACGACCATCCAGCCGGCACGATAACCGCAGGAGCGGTAATTTTTTGACAGACCATTCAGGGTCAGGAACAGTACATCATCCGCCAGCGACGCAATCGAGGTGTGTTCGGCTTCGTCATACAGGGTTTTGTCGTAAATCTCATCGGCAAAGACAATCAACTGATGCTGACGTGCAACCTCAACAATCTGTTGCAACACTTCAACCGGATACAGCGCCCCGGTCGGATTATTTGGATTGATCACGACGATGGCTTTGGTATTCGGCGTGATTTTGCTCTTGATGTCATCAATGTCCGGCATCCAGTCGGCTGTCTCATCGCAAATATAATGCACTGGCTTACCGCCGGACAAACTGACTGCCGCAGTCCACAAAGGATAATCCGGAGCTGGCACCAGCACTTCATCACCGCCGTTGAGCAACGCATTCATTCCCATCACGATCAGCTCGGAAGCGCCATTGCCGATGTACACATCTTCAATCGTCACGCCATGGATATGCTTTTCCTGGGTGTAGTGCATGATTGCCTTGCGCGGCGCGAACATGCCTTTGGAGTCAGTGTACCCGGCCGCGTTCTGCATGTTCCGGATCATGTCCTGGACAATTTCATCAGGCGGATCAAAGTTAAATACAGCCAGGTTGCCGATGTTTAATTTAATGATCTTATGCCCTTCGTCCTCCATCTGTTTAGCCTTTTCCATAACAGGCCCACGGATGTCATAACAGACGTCAGCTAATTTCTGTGATTTGAGTATTGGACGCACCAGCAAATTCCCTTAAACGATCGCCTGAAAACGGTCAGCAAATGAAATACCACCTCTATTTGCTGCACTGCCGAACAAAGTATTTTGCACAAGGAATTGTGTTTAATCAATTCGTTTTCCGTAATTATCGGATTTATGGCGGATTTGTTTGCCGATTCGCACAGTTCGGGGGAATTTTACTTAAGAGAAAAAAAGACTAGTATGGAAAGAAACAAATACAAAAAATAATTTAGCGCAAGCAAATAATTTTCCACATGGAAATATTTCACTATTCAAGCAAATACTTATATGCGAGGATATTAAGTAAAAATTCATCCATAAAATATAAACTAGGGGCAATCATGTCTGCTTTTCTCGCACTCCAGAGGCTCAGCATCAGCCGGCGTCTTGGTATTCTCATCATTGGCGCAGTGATTGGTATTTTTTTGCTGACAGCCACTTTCCTGACTTCAGAAAAAGGGCTGATTCTGCAGGAAAGGCAGAGCAACGTCCGGCAAACCGTAGAAACCACCGAAAAACTGGTTGAGTTTTATTATGGCCAGTTCAAGAGTGGAAAACTGACCGAGGTTGACGCACAACAGGCCGCCAAAGATGCGTTACGGGTATTGCGTTACGGTCAGAAGGAATACTTCTGGATCAATGATATGCAGACTGTGATGGTCATGCATCCGATTAAACCGGAGCTGGAAGGGAAAAATCAATCCGCGACGCAGGATCCGACCGGAAAACATTTATTTTCTGAAATGGTCGACATCGTCAAAAAAGATGGCGAAGGCTATGTCTACTACATGTGGCCCAAGCCTGGAAATGCAGAGCCTGTGCAAAAGGTCTCCTTTGTCAAAGGCTTTGCCCCGTGGGGGTGGGTCATCGGATCCGGCGTTTACATCGACTCAATCAATGCCACATTTTACGAGCGGCTAATGGAAGCAACCGCAGGAGCCGCTATTCTGACGGCATTGCTGGTCGCCGTGTCCCTGTTCATTGTCCGGGGGCTGATACGGCAGCTCGGTGGAGAACCTGATTATGCGGCAACCATGACGCGCCACATTGCCGCAGGCAACCTGACAGAGGACATTGTTTTACGCGACAAAGACAATTCCAGCCTGTTGTTTTCGATCAAAACCATGCGTGACAGCATCGCTCACCTGATCGGAGAGGTGAAAACCAGCACCGATGCCATTTCCGGCGCATCAAAGGAAATCGCCTCCGGCAACATGGATTTATCCAGCCGTACCGAATCCCAGGCCAGCTCACTGGAAGAAACCGCTTCTTCAATGGAGGAGTTGACCAGCACCGTCCAACATAATGCAGACAATACACGGCAAGCCAATCAGCTCGCGGCGTCGGCAACGGATGTGGCAGTCAAAGGCGGCGCCGTGGTATCTGAAGTCATTTCGACCATGACCCTGATTAATGCATCTTCCCAAAAAATTGTCGACATTATCAGCGTCATTGACGGGATTGCATTCCAGACCAATATCCTGGCGCTGAATGCGGCTGTTGAGGCAGCACGCGCCGGGGAGCAGGGGCGCGGATTTGCCGTGGTAGCTTCAGAGGTGCGCAATCTGGCGCAACGCTCTGCGACTGCTGCCAAAGAGATCAAGGTTCTGATTAATGATTCCGTAGAGAGCGTCGATCACGGCAGTAAGCTGGTGGACAAAGCCGGACAGACCATGACCGAGATATCAGACAGCGTACGCCGCGTGACCGATGTAATCGCTGAAATTACTGCGGCAACCACGGAGCAAAGCCATGGCATTGGTCAGATCAATCTGGCCATCACCGAAATGGATAATGTGACCCAGCAAAACGCCGCACTGGTCGAAGAAGCAGCGGCAGCCGCAGCGGCAATGCAAGATCAGACGGAACATTTACTGAAAACAGTCAGTGTATTTAAGCTCAAAGAGAATGACCTGCCGCAGGCTAGAACCTCTGAGAAGAAAACCCTGACCCCGGTACGGACTGCCGCTACGACTGCCGTTCACGGCAAGCGGACCATGCAGGCAGCTCCTAAAAAAGCCTTACCTGTCAAAATCAGGAAAATCGATGCCAAACCTCAACAAAAAACAGAAGACCAATGGGAAGAATTCTGAGATGCGCATCGCAGGCAATCCTTCCTTCAAGGCTCCTGCGGGAGCCTTTTTTATGATCATGGCGATTCGCTCAACAGAATAATTTCATACCAATGCCAGAGCGGGCATGACATTCATGAAAAAAAAGTTACAATGCCGCACTGAAAGTTCTCCGTCAAAGATACTCCTTTGCATAAAATACCTACATGAAGTTGCACTCCACACCCACCCAGCAATATCAGACCATCACGGCTTACGATGCTGACAGCGTTGAAATTAATGCCATCCCTTTCCGGCACAGCCTGATCGTGCTGCCCGAAACAAAGCCCGTCCTCTGGCCGGTAGAGCGCTTTGACAATCTGAATGCAGCAGATTTTGCACAAATTGAAGCAACCCGCCCGGATGTAGTGATCCTCGGGACGGGAAATCGTCAGCGCTTCATTCATCCTAAACTGATCAGCAGCCTGACGTCTCAAAGGATCGGCGTTGAATGCATGGATAACCAGGCTGCCTGCCGCACTTACAATATTCTGATGGCAGAAGGCCGCAAAGTCGCTCTGGCACTCATCATGGAAATCGCCTGACGATGAATGCACGCTCCCCTTTTGAGTCAACCCGCACGCTGTGGGTGCTGAGTATCGGCTTTTTAATCGTCTGGATGGCGATGTTGGGAGCCAGGACCCTGGTTCCGACAGATGAAGGTCGCTATGCCGAAATGGCGCGTGAAATGCTTGCCAGCGGGGACTGGATCACCCTGCGTCTGAATGGCATTAAATATTTTGAAAAACCGCCGCTGCAAAACTGGATGAATGCGCTGACCTTTGCCGTTTTCGGACTCGGCAACTGGCAGGCCAGACTATGGACCGGCTTGTGCGGCCTGATCGGTATCGCGTCGATCGTGTTCACCGGAACGCGTATTTTCAGTCGACGCACTGGTATCATGGCAGGCCTGGTACTGGGCTCCAGCTTTTACTGGGCCGGAATGGGGCATGTGAACTCACTGGATATGGGGTTGTCAGGTATGATGACCATCTCCATGTGCGGCCTGTTGCTGGGCCAGCGCAACGACGCCAGTGAACATGAACAGCGTAATTTCATGCTGCTGTGCTGGGCAGGCATGGCACTTGCCACCCTGTCTAAAGGATTGATTGGTTTTGTGCTGCCCGGTGCTGTGCTGGTGATTTACACCCTGCTGATGCGCGACTGGAAATTGTGGACACGCCTGCATTTTTGGAAGGGCCTGGCCCTATTCCTGATCATCACTGCCCCGTGGTTCATACTGATTGCCCTGCGAAACCCTGAGCATCCACATTTTTTCTTCATCCACGAGCATTTCGACCGCTTCACCAGCGGAGTTCATAAACGGGGCGGCGCCTGGTACTATTTTTTCCCTTTCCTGTTGCTGGGCATCGTTCCATGGCTGGGTTTACTGCTGCAAGGATTGTGGGCGGGCGTCAGTGAAAAATCACAAGGTTTTCAGCCTCTGAAACTGCTGTTGATCTGGTCTGTTTTCTTTTTCTTCTTTTTCAGCATTTCCGGCTCCAAACTGCCAGGTTATATTTTGCCGATTTTCCCCGCACTGGCTCTGCTGATTGCGGTTGCGATTGAAAACAGCACGGTACGTCACATCAGGCTGGCCGCAATTCTGTTCGCAGCAATTGGCCTGACCGGATTGCTGGGGCTGCCTTCTCTGATGACAAAGCTGGTTCAGAACAAACCTGCAATCGAAGTTCCGCTGTATCAGCAGTATCTACCGTGGCTGCTGGCTGCCAGCGGACTGACACTCGCAGGCGGTCTCGCTGCATGGAGAGTGGCTGCCAGCAGGCAGGCGGGTAAAGACTGGGCCGTCGTCCTGTTGGCGACAAGTGGCTTTCTGGCTGGTCAAATTACCTTTCTCGGCCACGATCCATGGGGAAAGTATATTGCCGGAACGGCGTATATCCCAGCCATACAGGCTGAGCTGAAAAATCCGGATACGCCGGTTTATGCGGTAGGTCGCTACGAACAGGCGCTGCCGTTTTATCTGCGGCATCAGTTGATTCTGGTTGAATTTCCTGACGAAATGGAATTTGGCCTCCAGCAACAACCGGAATTATGGATTCCCAAACGGGAGGACTTCGTTACCCGCTGGCTGAAGCATCAGCAAAATGGGGAAGCAGCGGTGGCTATTTTGCGCACGGATATTTATCACGACTTTCAAAATCAGCACCTCCCGATGCGCGTCATCGGCGAAGACCCCAAACGGGTCATCATCGCCCTGCCCGCAGTCACACAATAACCACTTTTGGCCTGAAATTTTTATGAATCTGAATACTTTTGGTTTTATTATTACCGGTATTTTGCTCAATGCGCTGGCGCAGTTACTGCTGAAAAAAGGTACCAATGCAGTCGGCGCCATTCACCTGAATGCTGAAAATTGGTTCCACACCGGCGTGCAGCTGGCAACCCAGTTGCCGATTATCGGCGGCCTCTCGTGCTATGTGATTTCGGTGGTGGTCTGGATTATCGGTTTATCCCGCGTTGATGTATCGATCGCATACCCGATGCTCTCGATCGGCTATATCGTGAACGCACTCGGCGCCTGGTACTTTCTGGGCGAGGTCATGTCATTACAGCGCTTGCTGGCGATCGGCATTATCATCATCGGCGTCGCCCTGCTGGTAAAAAGCTAGAACGCTAAATCCGGAAAGTTGGGGGAGTATAGATAAAAAATTCCCTATTTTCCTCTAATTTAAAAGGTGAGTTTTAAATACTCTCCCAGAGTATATGGGGTAACCAACCCCGACCTATTAACTGTTAATGAAAGATGACCATGAGTGAGTCTTTAAACTTCCTGCCATTCACCAAACCGACTATCGACGAGGAAACCATCGCAGCGGTAGCGGATGTACTGCGGTCTGGCTGGCTGACCAGCGGCCCGAAAGTGCAGGCGCTCGAAGCGCAGTTGTCTGAGTATTTTGGCGGCCGTCCGGTACGTACTTTCAATTCAGGAACCTGCACCATGGAAATCGCCTTGCGTATCGCTGGCATCGGTGCAGGTGACGAAGTCATCACAACCCCCAATTCATGGGTGGCAACTGCCAACGTCATTATCGAAACAGGTGCAACTCCGGTCTTCGCCGACATCGATCCCAAAACGCACAATATTGATCTGGATAAAGTGGAGGCGGCCATCACTCCACGCACCAAGGCCATCATTCCCGTGCACATGTGCGGACTGCCATGCGACATGGATAACCTGTACGAAATTGCCAGCAAATACAAACTGCGAGTGATTGAAGATGCGGCTCAGGCAATCGGCTCCAGCTGGAAGGGAAAGCGTATCGGTGCATTCGGTGACTTCGTGTCATTCAGTTTTCAGGTCAATAAAAACATCATGACTGGTGAAGGCGGCTGCCTGGTACTGAATAACGCGGAAGAAGCGCGTCTGGCGGAAAAATATCGTTTACAAGGCGTCACCCGCAACGGTCTCGATGGCATTGATGTCGATGTGTTGGGCGGCAAATACAATATGACCGATATCGCTGCCGCTATCGGCCTGGGTCAGATGAAACGCTTGACCGAATTCAACGCCAAACGGTTGGAACTGGCGCAGTATTATTTCGAGCAGTTTGGCAGTGACTTTGAAACCCGGACAGGTGCGGAGCTGCCAGTGGCGGATTTTGAAAATTCTAACTGGCACATGTTCCATCTGGTTCTGCCGGAACGGATCAACCGCGCTGTATTCATGCAGCAGATGTTAGACGTCCAGATCGGCCTGGGTTATCACTACCGCGCGATTCATTTGTTCACCTATTACCGTAATCGCGGTTTCAAGGAAGGCATGTTCCCGGTTGCCGAACGCATCGGCAAACAAATCGTGACCTTACCGTTGTTCCCGACAATGACAAAAGCAGATGTCGAACGCATCGTGTCTGCGGTAAAATCCCGCCTTCTCTGAAACCGGTCAATTAAAAATGATGAAACCCGAACTCTCTGTCGTCATTCCTGTATATAACGAAGAAGCCGGTCTGGCCAAACTGTTCGCCCGCCTGTATCCAGCACTGGATGCATTAGCCGGGCGCGGCATCAGCTATGAAATTGTGTTTGTCAACGATGGCAGCCGGGATAATACTGCGCTGATCCTGTCTGATCAGTTCCGTTTGCGGCCAGATGTGACGCGCGTTGTGCTGTTCAACGGCAATTATGGACAGCACATGGCGATTCTGGCCGGATTCCATGCCACCCACGGCAATATCGTGGTCACTTTGGATGCTGATTTACAAAATCCGCCAGAGGAAATCGGCGCATTGGTAGACAAAATGCGTGAGGGGTATGACTATGTGGGCTCCATCCGCCGCAAACGCCAGGATTCTGCCTGGCGAACCTATGCCTCCAAGGCGATGAACCGCCTGCGTGAAAAAATCACCCGCATCAAAATCACCGATCAGGGAAATATGCTGCGTGCTTATGGTCGTAACGTGATTGATCTGATCAATCAGTGCAGCGAGGTCAACACTTTCGTTCCGGCACTGGCCTACACCTTTTCACGCAAGCCTACTGAAATCATCGTCGAACATGAAGAACGCTCTGCCGGCGAGTCCAAATATTCTATTTATAGTCTGATCCGCCTCAATTTCGACCTGATGACCGGATTTTCCATCATGCCTTTGCAATGGTTCTCGATGCTGGGCATGATGTTGTCCATCCTGTCAGGCGGACTCGTCAGCCTTCTGCTGGTGCGGCGTTTTATATTCGGTGCGGAAGCCGAAGGACTGTTTACCTTGTTTGCGATCGCATTCTTTTTGATGGGCGTGATCCTGTTTGGTATTGGCTTGCTGGGAGAATATGTCGGCCGCATTTATCAGCAAGTCCGGGGAAGACCGCGTTATGTGGTGCAAACCATTCTGGAAAATCATTCCAGCGACGCACCGGAAAGTAACTAAGATGATTTCTGAAAAACCTGTCGCCGTTGTATTCGCCTATCACAACGTCGGCGTCCGCAGCATTAAGACCTTGCTGGCCAGGGGAATCCATATCTCCCTGGTGGTAACACATCAGGATAATCCTGCCGAAACGATCTGGTTTGAATCGGTTGCCGACCTGTGCAAAGAGCATGGCATAGAAACGCTTACGCCAGCCGACCCTAAATCGGAAGAGCTGTATCAGCGAGTGGCATCTGTTGCTCCCGATTTCATTTTCAGTTTTTATTACCGTCATATGCTGCCAGTCACATTGCTGGCACTGGCAAAACGTGGTGCTTATAATTTACATGGGTCGCTGCTTCCCAAATACCGTGGTCGCGTTCCGGTAAACTGGGCTGTGCTGCACGGAGAAACTGAGACTGGTGCAACATTGCATGAAATGGCTGCCAAGCCTGATGCAGGCGGCATCGTCGGGCAGACCAGCGTGCCAATCCTGCCTGACGACACTGCTTATGAAGTTTTTGGTAAACTGGCCGTGGCTGCAGAGCAGACTTTGTGGCGTGCCCTGCCCGACCTGATCGCCGGAAAAATTCAGGTACAACCTAATAATCTGGCTGCCGGCAGTTATTTTGGCGGACGCAAACCGGAAGACGGCCGGATTGACTGGTCGCAACCTGCGCAGCAAGTTTACAATTTGCATCGTGCCGTCGCACCACCTTATCCGGGCGCTTTTTTCGAACAATCCGGGCATCACTTTATTATCATAAAAGCACGCTTATCAGATTTGTCGTTTTCAGATTTGCCGCCAGGCTTGCATGTAGTGGATAATGCGCTATTTGGCGTATGCGGAGATGGCAGCGCATTGCGTATCATTGAACTGAATCGTGACGGCAAGACTGTCACAGCGAGCGATTTGCACAGCCTGCATTGAATCACGGATATTTCTGCCGCTCATTCAAACTGCAATCCTAATTTTTAAGAAGAACTCATTATGAAAAAAGTCCTCATTCTCGGCGTGAACGGTTTTATCGGCCACCATCTGTCTAAACGCATTCTGGAAACAACCGACTGGGAAGTCTATGGCATGGATATGCAGACAGAACGTCTGGGCGAACTGATCAACCATCCGCGCATGCATTTCTTTGAAGGTGACATCACCATCAATAAAGAATGGGTCGAATACCACGTTAAAAAATGTGATGTGATCCTGCCGCTGGTCGCGATCGCAACACCTTCGACTTACGTGAAACAACCGTTGCGTGTATTTGAACTCGATTTCGAAGCCAATCTGCCCATCGTGCGCTCTGCCGCCAAGTACGGCAAACATCTGGTATTCCCATCCACATCCGAAGTCTACGGCATGTGCCACGACGAAGAATTCGATCCGGAAGAATCCGAGTTGATCTGCGGCCCGATCAATAAGCCGCGCTGGATTTACTCGTGCGCGAAGCAATTGATGGATCGCGTGATCTGGGGCTACGGCATGGAAGGCCTGAACTTTACCCTGTTCCGTCCGTTTAACTGGATCGGTGCGGGTCTGGACAATATTCACACGCCAAAAGAAGGCTCTTCCCGTGTGGTGACGCAGTTCTTTGGCCATATCGTGCGCGGTGAAAACATTTCACTGGTCGACGGCGGTGCGCAGAAACGTGCCTTCACTTATATCGACGATGGTATCGACGCATTGATGCGCATCATCGATAACAAGAACGGCGTTGCTTCCGGAAAAATTTATAACATCGGTAATCCAACCAATAATTATTCGATCCGCGAACTCGCCCACATGATGCTGGATCTGGCAGCCGAATATCCTGAATATGCGGAAACAGCAAAAAAAGTTCAGCTGACCGAGACCACATCTGCCGCTTATTACGGAAAAGGTTATCAGGATGTGCAAAACCGCGTGCCGAAAATTACCAATACCTGCGAAGAGCTGGGCTGGAAACCGGTGACCACCATGAAAGACACCATGCGTAATATTTTTGACGCATATCGCTCTCAGGTTGCCGAAGCCCGCGCGTTGATGGATTAAGTCAATCCATGTCATCCATTGTTCTGAAGATCGACGTTGACACTTATCGGGGAACACGCGAGGGTGTCCCGAATCTCGTCAGGCTGCTGAAAAAACATGGTGCCGGTGCAACTTTTCTGTTTTCACTCGGAAAAGATCACACTGGCTGGGCCTTGCGCAGGGCTTTTCGGCCGGGTTTTTTTCAGAAAGTGTCCCGTACTTCAGTTGTCAAGCATTACGGCATTAAAACACTGATGTATGGTGTTTTTTTGCCTGCTCCGGATATTGGCAGCTGTACCAGTGAAATGCGGGCGGTTCAGGCAGCGGGCTTTGAGTGCGGCATTCACACCTGGGATCATGTAGTCTGGCAGGACAATGTCCGCCAGCGCGGCGAAAAATGGACTCGCCATCAACTGCAACAGGCATATCAGCGTTTTCAGCAGATTTTTGGTGCTCCGCCAAATACACATGGCGCTGCCGGCTGGCAAATGAATAAATATGCCTTTCAGCAATTGAATGAGTTCGGTATGCGTTATGCTTCTGATGGCCGGGCAATGCTGAATGAAGATGGCAGCCTGACGAATCCGGGGGCAGGTCCTTACCGCCTGCAGGATGGTGCATGCATACAGATGCCGACAACATTGCCAACGCTGGACGAATTGCTTGGGCGACAGATCAATGGACAGGAAATTACGACCGGTAACATCGCTGCACATATTCTGACTTTGACGCAGACACACAGAGACCATGTATTTACCCTGCACGCAGAGCTTGAAGGGCAAAAACTCGCCCCCATATTCGAGGAATTGCTGATTGGCTGGATCGGGCAGGGATACGATTGTATTTCGATGGCTGATTTTTATGCGTCCATCAAAGACCAGTCATTGCCTGTTGCACCGCTAACATGGGCAAGCCTGCCAGGACGCTCGGGAGAACTGGTTGCGCTGATGTAAACCTGTGGCAGCAGCATTTTCTCCCTTCACACATCAAGGAGATTGTAGTGGCTGAAACCCCTTCCGCACTTAACTGCCAGGTTCCCGAATTTTCCGCTCCCATGACGGGCGGCAATACCTTTCAACTCAGCAATTTCGCGGGTAAAAATATCGTTCTGTATTTTTACCCAAAAGACAACACCCCTGGCTGCACCACGGAAGGAATAGCCTTCCGTGATCTCCATCCCCGATTTTCGGCAGCGAATACTGAAATTTTTGGTATCAGTCGCGATAGTCTGCGTTCTCATGAAGGGTTTAAAACCAAGCTGGCATTGCCGTTTGATCTGATTTCCGACCCTGACGAAACCTTGTGCCAGCTGTTTAATGTGATGAAAATGAAAAATATGTATGGCAAGCAAGTCCGCGGCATAGAACGAAGCACATTTTTGATTGACGCCAAAGGTAAATTGGTGAAAGAATGGAGAGGCGTCAAAGTCGCAGGTCACGTTGATGAAGTACTTGAATTTGTGAGCGCACAAACATAATTGGACTCAAACGATTTTTTATTTTTCAAAGCCGCAGATGGTCAATCCAGCATTAATGCCGGGTAAGCCACAGCGGCTTTTTAATTTTCCAGCTCTCACTTTTTACTGAGGTATTCATGCCATTGCCTAAAATGCCGGCAAAACCAGCCGCCTTACTGTCTCCCAAAGACTATCCAAAAACAGAAACAGTAAAGAACACCAAAACGGCTGCAAAAACAGTCAAAGCGACGCCCCCGGAGCACATGAAAACACCTTCTGCCGGCAGCGTTATTCCCGCCAGAAGAAAAATGCCAGTTGCAGCGGATAAGACACCAGTAGTGATTGCCAGAGCAAACTCTGAAAAGTCTGCCAAGGCGACTCCTGCTGCTGCGACAGAAAAAAAGGTGCCGGAACATCGCGCCAAATCCAGCACCAGCAAAGCAGCAGATGAATCCGGTACGACCAAGCTGTTTGTGCTGGACACCAATGTGCTGATGCATGATCCGACCTCTTTGTTCCGCTTTGAAGAACACGATATTTATCTGCCGATGATCACACTCGAAGAATTGGATGATCATAAAAAAGGAATGTCAGAAGTGGCGCGCAATGCACGCCAGGTATCGCGCTCTCTGGATGCACTGGTCGGAGACATTGATCATCACGCGATTGAAAAAGGGATTCCTTTATCAAAATTAGGTAATAAAGATGCGAAAGGCCATCTCTATTTCCAGACCAAGCTGCATGTCAATGAATTGCCACGCGGCTTACCTCAGGGCAAGGCTGACAATCAGATTCTGGGCGTAGTGCAAGCACTGGAGCAGGAATTTCCCGGCAGACCGGTTGTACTGGTGTCCAAAGACATCAATATGCGTATCAAGGCACGTGCCCTGGGGCTGCCTGCAGAGGATTATTTCAATGATCACGTCCTCGAAGACTCTGATCTGCTGTATTCCGGAATTGTCCAATTACCTGATGACTTCTGGAACCGGCACGGCAAGGGAATTGAAACCTGGCAAGAGAATAAAAATGGTCTCAGCTCCACGTTTTACCGGATTACCGGTCCGGTTATCCCTTCTTTACTGGTCAATCAGTTCGTGTATCTGGAGCCTAAAAATGGGGAAGCCTCATTTTATGGACAAGTCAGACAAATCAACGGTAAAACAGCTGTTTTACAAACACTGAGGGATTACGGGCATGTCAAGCACAGCGTCTGGGGCATTACCTCGCGCAACCGCGAACAAAACTTTGCACTGAACTTATTGATGGATCCTGAATGTGATTTCGTCACCCTGCTGGGTCAGGCCGGTACCGGAAAAACCTTGCTGGCACTGGCAGCTGGTCTTGCCCAGGTTCTCGAAAGCAAGACCTATAACGAGATTATCGTAACGCGCGTCACCGTTCCTGTTGGTGAAGATATCGGCTTCCTCCCGGGTACGGAAGAAGAAAAAATGTCACCATGGATGGGAGCGTTTGACGACAATCTGGAAGTACTGAATAAGTCTGATAACGATGCCGGCGACTGGGGGCGAGCTGCAACACAGGATTTGATCCGGTCAAAAATCAAGATCAAATCTCTGAACTTCATGCGGGGGCGGACATTCGTCAATAAATTCCTGATTATTGATGAGGCACAAAATCTGACGCCCAAACAAATGAAAACACTAGTCACCCGTGCTGGTCCGGGAACAAAAATTGTCTGTCTTGGCAATATTGCCCAGATTGACACGCCTTACCTGACTGAGGGCTCCAGTGGTCTGACTTACGTAGTTGACCGTTTCAAAGGCTGGGCACATAGCGGTCACGTGACGCTGGCGCGCGGCGAACGCTCTCGTCTGGCAGATCATGCGAGTGAAATTTTGTAATTGATAACTTATTTCACAGATAAAGGCGCTGCGTTGCAGCGCCTTTTTTATGGTCTGCAAAAATTTATGACTTGATATAAAATATTGCCTAGTCAATGATTTTTTATGATCATGAATACTCAAGATTCCTCACTGAAGTTCGATGTTTCCCATCTGGAGGATAGTGTCGGCTATTTACTTGCCAGAGCGCGGACTATGCTGTCCAGATCGGTGGATGACTCCTTGCGCTCGCTGGGTCTGACGCATGCTCAGGCCAGTGTTTTCCTGCTGATTAACGTTGGAAAATGCAGCACGGCGGCAGAACTGGCAAGAGATCTGTTCATCGATTCCGCAGCAATGAAGCGCACGGTAGACCGGCTGGAAGCGAAAAACTTTATCCGGCGCATCGCTGATCCTGCCGATAAACGCTTGTTTAAGCTGGAGCTGACAGAGACAGGGAAACATCTTGCAGAACAATTGCCTCCGCTTTACCGGGAAGTGCTGAATGTCGGATTTACCGGATTCACTCAGGAAGAAATCGGTTTTCTGAAAAGCCTGTTGCGAAAGTTATTAGCTAACCGGCCCTTGCTTGAAGAAAAAAATAATCATTGCTGAGACAATTAATTTATCTTGTTTCATCCCATTTTAAAGATATCGCCCCCATGAAATCCATATCTAAAAAACACAACAGCTCCCAGCGGTTGTTCAGGCGCTTAATGTCAGCCAGTTTGATAGCCAGTGCTGTCACGATGCTGTCTGCCTGTGTGAGTTACGACGGCATACAAAGCCAGGCGCAATTAAAAACCATCGCTGATCAGGCTAATTCCGGCATCTTTGCCAATCAACACGGGCAATGGCCGGCAGCCGACTGGGCGCAGCAAATCGGCGGCGGCGATTTGCAAACCTTGATTCAAACCGGCCTACGTGATAACCCTGGTCTGCAAGCGGCGGCAGCCCGTATTCAGGCAGCGCAGGCAGCAACAGGGATTACCAAAGCGAACACCCTGCCTTCTGTGAACGGTAATTACAGTACGACCTACCAACGTTTTACCGAGCATGGTCTCATCCCTCCTCCGCTGGCCGGCACTTACGACACCGATAATCAGCTGGCACTGAGTGCCTCTTACGAACTGGATTTCTGGGGCAAACATCGTACTGAAATGCGCGCTGTTCTGTCTCAGGAAAAAATTGCAGAAGCAGAACAGCAGAGTGCACGCTTAATGCTCAGCAACGCGATTGCCCGCAGCTGGATACAACTGATTCGTGGCTATCAGCAACTGGCCATCAGTGAACAGCAACTGGCTATCCGGGAAAAGCTGGATGTGTTGACCAGCCAGCGCGTCAAAGCCGGGTTGGATACCAAATCCGAGATTCAGCAAAGTCTGATTCAGATTTCCAATCTCAAAAATGAAATCAGCAACTGGAAAGAAAATATTATGCTGACCCGAAATCAGCTGGCTGCTTTGATCGGTGCCGGACCTGAACGCGGTCAGCAAATTCCTGTTCCACAATATCAGCCGCCTGGCGACATCACAGCACCTGCCAGCCTCCCTCTAGAGCTGATCAGCCGTCGGCCAGATATCACTGCCGCACGCTGGCGTGTGGAAGCGGGGCAAAGTGAGATTGAATTATCCAAAACTCAATTTTATCCGAACGTGAATATTTCCGGTTTCGTTGGTCTTTCAAGTCTCGGACTGGATCATTTACTTCGATCGGGCAGCATGATCAACGGCATTGGTCCTGCAATACATCTCCCTGTATTCGAAGGCGGCCGCTTACGCTCGCAATTAAAAAACCGGGTTGCCGGCTATGATGTCGCAGTCGCCACCTACAATCAAAGCCTGACCGATGCCTTGCACGAAGTAGCAGATCAGATTCAGATTATTCAGGTATGCAATGAACAATCAAAGCAGCAGCAGCAAGCCGAACAGGCAGCCTGGACTGCCCTGAAGCTCGCTCAACAACGTCAGCTGGCAGGTACAGCCAACGTATTACCTGTGCTGATGGCCGAAAGCGCCCTGCTCTCCCAGCAAAAATTATCGCTGGACATCCATTTGCGGCACATAGACAGTCAGATCAATCTGATCAAGGCTCTCGGTGGCGGCTATGACAGCCATGCTGTGCCAGACAGCAGCACATCCAGACTCACAACAAAAAATCATTCAGTATCCAACATTCCGGAGGTAGCGTAATGAACGCTCCAGTACAAAATTCCACGCCATCTACTCCTAATGAACCTGCTTCCGACAACAGCAAACGTCGGGGACTGTTGCTGATTGTCTCCGGCATCATTCTGCTGGCGGGCATCGCCTATGGCGCATGGTGGGCGCTGGTCGCCCGTAACTATGAACATACCGATGATGCCTACGCCGCCGGCAATGTGATTCAGGTCACGCCACAGATTGCAGGTACAGTCGTCGCCATTCATGCGGACGATACAGATCTGGTGCAGTCTGGCAAGCCGTTGATTGATCTGGATAAAACTGACGCCAAAGTCGCTCTGGAGCAGGCCGAGGCGCAACTGGCGCAGACGGTACGCGAAGTCCGTGTTCTGTTCGCTAACAATGCCAGTTTGCAGGCTAATATCGATGTCCGTAACAGTGACGTTGAGCGTGCCAAGTCCGATCTGGCACGACGTCAGCAATTGCTGAGTACCGGCGCCATTTCTGCTGAAGAACTGGAACATGCTAAGAATGCACTCAAAACAGCAGAGGCTGCCCAGCTTGCGGCACGTGAACAACTCGGCGCCAACCGGGCGCTGACAGACAATACCAGCGTCAGCCAGCACCCGAATGTATTACGCGCAGCCGCAAAATTACGCGAAGCGATGCTGGCATACAGCCGTGCCTCCTTACCTGCACCAGCAACCGGCTATGTGGCCAAGCGCGCCGTTCAGGTCGGTCAGCGAGTCGCTCCAGGTGCGCCTTTGCTATCGATCGTACCGCTCAATTCGCTGTGGGTGGATGCCAATTTCAAGGAAGTACAACTGGCGCACATGCGCATCGGTCAGGACGTAACACTGCACGCCGATCTGTATGGCAGCGACGTCGAATACCACGGAAAAATTGTCGGTTTGTCTGCCGGTACAGGTGCCGCATTCGCGCTGCTGCCGGCACAGAATGCCAGCGGTAACTGGATCAAGGTTGTACAACGTGTTCCAGTGCGTATTTCCCTTGATCCGAAAGAACTCGAAAGCCATCCTTTGCGTATCGGCGTATCGATGCAGGTACAGGTGAATATCTCTCAGCAACAGGGTGCACCTGTCACGGCCAGTCAGCCAGCAAGAGTAACGCCGGCATATCAAACGCAGGTATTTGAACAGGCTGCCAAGGATGCCGACCAGCGTATTGCCCAGATTATTCAGATCAACTTATCCAATGCTCAGAACAGTACTCCAGCAACCGTAAAAAATACCGCGGATACGAAAGCAAAATAATGAGCACAGCTTCCCGCGCTCCGTATGCGCCATTAAAGGGATCGCAACTGGCTATGGGCACGCTGGCCTTATCGCTGGCGGTATTTATGAATGTCCTGGATTCCTCGATTGCCAACGTTTCGATTCCGGCGATTTCGGGAAATCTGGGTGTTTCTCCGCAACAGGGTACCTGGGTCATTACATCGTTTGCAGTAGCCAATGCGATTTCTGTGCCTCTGACTGGCTGGCTTACCACGCAGTTTGGCCAGGTCCGTTTATTTATGGCATCCATTCTGCTGTTCGTCATTTCATCATGGCTGTGCGGGATGGCGCCGAATATCGAAATGTTGATCGCTGCCCGCATTTTGCAGGGAGCTGTTGCCGGCCCGATGATTCCGCTTTCGCAAGCCCTGCTGCTCGGGAGTTATCCACCCGCAAAAAGCTCGATGGCGCTGGCTTTATGGGGGATGACGACGCTGGTTGCTCCCATCATGGGCCCACTGCTTGGTGGCTGGATTTCGGATAATTATTCCTGGCCCTGGATTTTTTACATCAACATTCCGGTCGGATTATTTACGGCATGGGCGACCTGGTCGATTTACCGGAAGCGTGAATCTGCGATCAAGGCACTGCCTATTGATAAAGTCGGCTTATTTTTGCTGGTAGTCTGGGTTGGTGCGTTGCAGTTAATGCTAGACAAAGGTAAAGAACTTGACTGGTTCAGTTCCGGGGAGATCATCCTGCTGACCGTCGTTGCAGTGATCGGATTTATTTATTTCGTGATCTGGGAAACAGGACAAGACCATCCGGTCGTTGATCTGTCCTTGTTTAAAGGCCGTAATTTTTCTGCTGGCGTCGTTGCCATTTCGATTGGTTACGGGCTGTTTTTTGGCAGTCTGGTCATCATGCCTTTATGGCTGCAGACTCAGCTGTCTTATACTGCGACAGAGGCCGGAAAAGTCATGGCGCCAGTAGGTATTTTTGCGATTTTACTGTCGCCCGTGATCGGTAAGATTTTACCGAAAGTCGACGCCCGCAAGGTTGCCTCTGTGGCTTTTCTTGGTTTTGCGCTGGTGTTCTTTTTACGTGCGGGATTTACCACCGAAGTCGATACGATCACCCTGCTGATACCGACCCTGCTGCAAGGCGCTGCGATGTCGATGTTCTTTATTCCATTGACATCCATCATCTTATCTGGTCAACCACCCGATAAGATTCCCGCGGCATCCGGTTTGTCGAATTTCGTCAGGATCATGTGTGGCGGTATGGGGGCATCTATCATGACCACCATGTGGGATAGCCGTAGCACTATGCATCACGCACACATTACGGAGCACACAGGCAGTAGTTCCCAGTTATTCGTGCAGACCGTTCAGGGACTGAACCAGCAAGGTATTCCTGATGCAGGAGCTTACGCGCTCATCGACAGAATCATCAGCGTACAGGCCAGCACGATGGCTGCAACCGATCTGTTTTATATGGCAGCCTTTATGTTCCTCGGACTGATTGGCCTGGTCTGGCTGACTAAACCGAAAAAATCATCCATCCCGGTTGATGCCGGCGGTGCGCACTGACCCCATCTCCCTTTTGAATCCAATCAGGCCAGTCTTGCGTTACATAAGAGCTGGCCTTTTTTTAACGCCAGTTACCGCGTAACTGCGTTACTTTTTCCTGCAATACGATTGGGGATACCTGCGATGGCTGCATAACTTCTCCAACGACTAGTTCCAGTCTGGAAAAAGGTCCGCGCCGGAATGCCCGTTCAAACGGATTTCCCTGATCGCGGGTAAAAAAACTGCCCCATAACCCCCGCAATGCCATCGGATAAACCGGAACCGGCGAGCGCTCCAGTATTTTCATCACACCGCCGCGAAACTGATTGATATCGCCGGTGCTGGTCAGTTTGCCTTCAGGGAAGATACAAACCAGCTCGCCTTCATGCAGAGCCTGCGCAATATCGACATACGATTTTTCTGTCAGCCACGGATCCTCTTTGGCAGGCGCAATCGGAATCGCTTTGGCTGTGCGGAAAATCCAGGACAAAAACGGAATTTTAAAAATCTGGTGATCCATCACAAAGCGGATAGGACGTGGACTGCAGGCCATGATGACGATAGCATCCATGTAGCTGACATGATTGCAGACCAATATACCTGCTCCCTCCGCTGGAATACGTTCAGCATTGACAGTCCTGACCTGATGCACGGTATGAATCAGCAGCCAGGCGATGAAGCGCATTAAGAATTCAGGAACCAGGCTGAAAATATAAAGCGCCACGACTGCATTCAACATCGCGGTGGCCATAAATATCTGCGGAATGGTAAAACCCTGTTTCAGCATCAGCATGGCAGCGAGTGATGCCACCACCATGAATAAAGCATTGAGAATATTCATGCCGGCGATAGTGCGGGATAAATGGGCAGGATCGCAGCGCGTCTGAATCAGGGCGAATAAAGGCACGATGTACAAGCCACCAAAAACACCGATCATCACGATATCAGCCAGGATATGCACAGCGCCAGCCTGTTGCAGGAAACCCCACAGATCGACTATCTGCGTGTTCATATAAGTATTGCTGGACAAATACAGATCAAAACCAAAGACCGATAAACCGATCGCACCGAATGGCACCAGACCGATTTCAATTTTATGCCCCGATAATTTTTCACACGCCAGTGAACCAGTACCAATGCCAAAAGAAAAAAACGTCAGCAGCAATACAAAAACACTGTGGTCACCGTGCAGATAATTTTTTGCGTACTGAGGGAACTGAGCCAGAATGATGGCGCCATAAAACCAGAACCAGGAATTTCCCATAAGTGATAAAAACACCGGACGGTTTTTTTTGCTGAAACGGATATTTCGCACCGTCTCACTCAAGGGATTCCAGCTAACCGGCAATGCTGGTTCTGGTGCCGGTGAATAAGGAATACGCAAGCTGGCAATGTAACCCAGAACCGCGACGATGATGGTTCCGGTAGCGACAAGCTGCAATCCCCATGGCTGGTGTACCACCAGCATCGCTCCGAGAATTTCGCCCGCCAGAATGCCGACAAAAGTCCCCATTTCAATCAGGCCATTGCCACCGATCAATTCATCTTTTTGCAGATGTTGAGGTAAATATGCGTATTTCACCGGTCCGAATAATGTCGAATGAATCCCCATGCCAGCCACTGCGGCGATCAAGAGCCAGAGCTGATGATTCCACCAGCCATATGCGGCAATCAGCATGATGAAAATTTCCAGCAATTTGACCCTGCGTGCCATCACCCCTTTTTCAAACTTATCGGCCAACTGACCTGCTGTGGCAGAAAACAGGACAAAAGGCAGAATGAATAATCCGGGAATCAGATTATTCAGCAAACCGATATCCAACTTGGTCCACTCCAGCGTGTTGTAAGTCAGAATCGTCAGCAATGCAGTTTTAAAGACGTTGTCATTGAATGCCCCTAAAAACTGCGTCCAGAAAAACGGTGCGAAGCGATGTTGTTTCAACAGTCCGAACTGGCTGTGCTGGCCCATAAATCGTATCCGATCTCGAAAATCAAAAAGTATGGCGAAAATTATAACTGAAGTCACCCGGCAAAAATCTGCTGTGAAATCTGGCAAGTATCAGTCGCCCTCGTCTCCATGCTGAAAATAATGAATCGCCTTCTGTACCGTAAGCAAACGACAGCGGGACTCCGAAGCCAGACGCAATGCGGTCTCCAACTGTTGCGGACTGGTTCCCCATGGTCCGGGCTGCGCACTGACTTCATGAGAATAGAAAATCAGCCAGCCACGCTGCTGATCTGCCCGCCGGATCAACGCGGCAATCTGTTCCGTAGTCATGGTGTTGGCATACAAGGCCTGTGCCCGCAATGCAGCCAGATCGGCACGTCCGGTTTGTAATCCGCCGCCAGTGATGCGACTGTATGCAAACCGGCGCGATGCAGCAATTTTGCTGAGTAAGCCGTAAGCGCCAAAAGGGAATGCAAAGCCAGTGCTCGGCAACTGATGCGTCTTAAAAAATGCCTGATTACGCTCCCAGTCTGTCTGCAGGACAGGGATTGCTGTATCAGCGCAGTTTCGGTGCGCATACGTATGGCAGGCGATTTCATGTCCGTTGCACGCCAGTCTTTGCAAATCCTGTACGCTGTGACATGGCTGAGATTGCTCAATACCATCCGTTAAACCACCGCAGACATAGAATGTACCGCGAGCCTGATATTGCTCAAGCAAGGCAGCTCCTTGATGGCAGGCACTGGCAGGTACATCATCGAATGAAAAACTGATGACGCCGCGCTCCTGCTGTAATGGAATCCAGTGACAGGCCAGATGGCGGGCGGACAAGCGGCTGATTTTCCGGATTAAAGACATGGGCTCATTATTCCCGTATAGGATCGGAAGCACTAAGCGATTGCTGATAACGCAGCAATCCGACTTTCGTTGCGCTTCCCGGCAGATTTTCAAAAGTGTATTCCAGCCCTAACTTCATGACCGCCTGCTTTAACTGCTGGTCATCCGCTTTCCGGGTGGTCTTTTCGTAAAAGCTGTCGAAAAAAACTCTGAAGCCCCGCTCCAGCTGATAACTCGCACCGACACCGATCCGTTGCAGGTTTTCCTTCCGTGATGTATTCCCGGGCAGCGTCAGGCGCGGAATCAATTGCTGATCACTGGTCTGCCAGAGTGTCGAGAAATTAAATCTGGTTTTATCTGACCAATGCCAGAGCGCATCAAAACGCACACCCTTGCTCGTCACATACAGCACGGCCGGATCGACAATTGAAAATGGCCGGTTATATAACTGCATATCCAGTCTGAGTTTAGGAGAATAACGATACACACCACGCCAGATTGCATTGAATAAATTACTGTTACGTTCATCCAAAACGGTATAACGGCGACGAATCATGCCCAGATGCGCGCTGGTGGCGGTTTTGACACTGTATTGCCATTCTGCGTCCAGAAAAAATTCATTCTCCTGATAATGCCGGTCCAGATCGGCGATCTGTTGCGGTGTACGGTCCGGATAATACACATCGGAATGGCGTACTCCCGCACCGATACTGGAACCCGTTGGCGACAGGTATAGCGCGCCCGCCTGCTGTCCGCGTTCTGTAAAGTTATACAGCTGATTGACCGGCAGATCATACGCCAATTCAGAGCGGAACCAGCGGCTCCGTAGCTGCCATTCATCACTGATTTTGAGATTGATATCGGCGCTTCCGGTCGTCTGGTGTGCCAGATCACGCTCGGTCAGCGTACCGTTAATGTATTGAAATAAGCGTTTGTCTTTACCTGCCGTCACCCTGCCGTCGAGCACTTTGCCAGCATGCCACTCCAGCACCGCATCGCCAGCGGCCTGCTGATGATCGAGCTGGCGATAGTCTTTATAATGCCGGTTTCCCAATGACCCGGCCAGGATCAGTCTGGTCTGTTCTGAAAACAGCGGGATGATCGCACCGCCCCGCACATCGGCGGCATTGATCACCTCTGTCAGGCGCTGGATTTCAAGGCGCCGTGCATCTGTCTGATGGTCATAAAACCGAAAGGGATTGCTGTCAGTCAGCAAAGATGTTTCGAGCTGCAAAGCCAGATCATTGCTGGCGCTGGCAGTAGCAGCACAACAGGCCACCCCTCCCAGCAACATCATCTGCCGGAATGCAGGTATCAAAAACGGAGGAAAATGCCGGTCAGTCATGCGCCGCCTATTGCTGCAACAGACCCTGATCAGAGAGTCTGAATATCCGATCGCAACGGCTGGCCAGCTCCGCATCATGCGTCACGATTACAAAGGCGGTGCCAAGCGTTCTGGATAATTCCAGCATTAGCGCAAATACCTGCTGGGCGGTGCCACCATCCAGATTTCCAGTCGGCTCATCCGCCAGAACGCAAGCCGGCTGGGTCACCAACGCACGCGCCAGGGCGACACGCTGACGCTCGCCACCAGACAATTCTCCTGGAACGTGTCTGACTCTGTGTCCCAGCCCGACCCTTTGCAGTATTTGCTGTGCCGCTTGCTGCGCCTCTGAACGGGGCACACGACGGATCAGCAATGGCATGGCCACATTATCCAGCGCAGAAAATTCAGGCAGCAAATGATGAAACTGATAAACGAAACCCAAGGAGCGATTGCGCATCGCTCCTCTGGCAGATTCGCTCATGTTGCTGATATCCTCGCCCTGCAAACAGACTGTGCCCGTGGTCGGCGTATCCAGCCCTCCGAGTAAGTGCAGCAAGGTGGATTTACCGGAACCGGAAGCGCCGATAATGGCAAGCCGCTCTCCTTTATTGACATTCAGCGTAATACCTTTCAGAACTGAAACGGCTTCCGCACCTTCGTTAAAGGTCTTTCCAAGATTCTGACAGCTCAGGATCACTTCCCGTTCGTTTGTCTGTACATTCATCTCATCACTCATAGCGCAATGCCTCCGCTGGTTTCACGCGGGCGGCATGCCAGCTGGGGTAAATCGTTGCTGCGAACGCCAGAACCAGCGCCATGACACTGATCTGCCACACATCGGGCCACCGCAGATCAGACGGTAATGCACTGATGAAATACAGATCCTTCGGTAAAAAATCGACTCCCAGCAAGCGCTCAATGAAAGGAACGATCACGTCAATATTCAAAGCGACCACGACGCCACCTGCCACACCCAGCCCGGTTCCGATCAGACCGACGATACCGCCCTGAATCATAAAAATTTTCATGATTGAAGCGGGCGATGCTCCGAGTGTGCGGAGAATCGCAATATCCGCCTGTTTATCCGTGACAGTCATAACCAGAGTCGAGACCAGATTAAACGCAGCCACGGCAACAATCAGCGCCAGGATGATGAACATCATGGTTTTTTCTGTCTTGACGGCTGAAAAATAATTCCGGTTTTGCTGCGACCAGTCACGAATCAGCAGATCGCCAGATAAGGTGCGCGATAATTCAAGCGCAACCTGCGGCGCTTTCAGCATCTCCTTAATCCGCAGCCGCAATCCTGAGGGTCCGCTCAAGCGGAAAAATTTCTGGGCATCGGCAATGTGCATGAATGCCATGCCAGAGTCAAATTCATAATGCCCGGCATCAAAAATGCCCGCCACTGTAAATGCCTTGAGCCGGGGAACGACACCTGCCGGTGTCATCTGCCCTTCCGGCGCCGCCAGTGTGACTTTGTCGCCGACATGCACATGGAGATTGGCCGCCAGTGCAGACCCGAGAATAATATTAAACTCACCCGGACGCAGATCAACCCATCTGCCTGCTTTAATTTTTTCGGATACCTCCGACACATAACGCTCCTGATCCGGCAATACGCCGCGCACAATGACACCGTGCATCACATCGTCCCGGATAATCATCGCCTGGCCATCCACATACGGAGCGGTACCTGTCACGGCGGGATTTTTCTTTGCCTCCAGGGCTGTTTTCTGCCACTCGACCAGTGTGCCGCTGGGATCAAACACTTCTATATGTGCCAGCACGGAAAGCATGCGATCCCGGACTTCTTTCTGAAAACCGTTCATGACTGACAGAACAATAATCAATGCAGCGACCCCGAGTGCGATACCTGCCATAGAAATCATGGAGATAAAAGAAATAAAACTGTTTCTGCCGCTGCGACGCCCGGCCCGCGTATAGCGCAGACCGACCAACCATTCAAAAGAGAGATTTTTCACCGCAAATTCATTTCAAGTAAATAAGGCAGCCAGAAGTTTGCCACACATTTGCCATACAATGACATCTATGAAGAATTTAGAACTCCTGCTGCCATTCAGCCTCCCCCCCGCAGAACTCAGAAACGACCTGATCAAGGCCATACAGGCTCCGGCATTAGCAAACCTGCTGGCGGCCAGCACCACGGTACAATCAAAAGCTGCGGATGGATTTTCCAGCGCGCTTCCGCATGAATACTGGCTGGCAGGATATCCGGCTCCAGCTAATCCAGCGAACAGTCCGGCAATCAGCCTGCACAAAATGAGGACGTACAATTTGTCAGCTGATGACGGATATTGGTTTTTGCTGCAACCGGTACATATCCATATCGCCCGCGACCATCTGGTGCTGACTGATCAGCGCAGACTGGATCTCAGCGACCAGGAATCCAGGGAATTGTTTGATATCGCCAGAACCGTCGCGACAGAATCTGGTTTTTCGTTGGTATATGGCGACGCACAGCACTGGTTTTTACGGGCCGACAGCTGGTCAGGGTTGCGGACAGCGACACCTGATGCGGCCTGCGGTCACAATATTGATATCTGGATGCCGAAAGGACAGGAAGCCCGTGCCTGGAGAAAATTCCAGAATGAAATCCAGATGCTGTGGTTCACCCACGATATCAATCAACAACGGGAGAGCATCGGAAAAAAAAGCGTGAATTCGGTCTGGCTGTCCGGTGGCAGCGACAGTAAAGCAAACAGTTTCAAAGTAGTGCAAAAAAAAGAGCGATTCAGCCAGCTTTCCGCCACCAGCGATCAGACAGCCTGCGTCCTGGCAGATATACTGATTGAGTCTGCGCTGAATAATGACTGGGGTACCTGGCTGCAGGAAATCATCCGTCTGGAAGAAAACTGGTTTGCGCCTCTTTACAGCGCACTCCGGCAGCGTCAGTTGAAACAAGTCACCCTGATCTGTTCCGATCACAGGCAACTGCTCGGCTATCGCCTCAGCCCGTGGTCGCTCTATCAGTTCTGGCGCCGCCCACATCTGCAAAAATTATTTCCATCTGTTCAGCCATGACGCGCATCAGTACCCGCCCCTACTCACTGAGAGAATCAGAAATGCTGCGGCAAAGCGGTATGCACCCGGTGCTCGCACGCCTGTATGCAGCGCGCGGCATCAAACATGACGGCGAACTGCAAACCGGGCTGCATGCCCTGCTACCGCCTTCCGGGATGCATCAGATGCGCGAAGCCGCGCAGTTTCTGGCGGAGGCCATCGCCGCACACAAAAAAATCGTGATCGTAGCCGATTATGATTGCGATGGCGCCACAGCTTGCGCTGTTGGCTTACGTGGGCTGCGTATGCTTGGTGCGGATGTGGATTATATTGTGCCCAACCGTTTTGAGTATGGATACGGTCTGACCCCGGAAATTGTCGCACTGACTGTGCGTGAAAAAGCACCGGATATCATTGTCACGGTTGACAATGGCATCGCCAGTGTTGATGGTGTGGCAGCTGCCGCAGCACAAGGTATTGAGGTCCTGATTACAGACCATCATTTACCGGGCGAACAACTGCCTGCTGCCGTCGCCATTGTGAACCCGAATCAGCCTGGCTGTGGATTTCCCAGCAAACATCTGGCCGGAGTCGGCGTGATGTTTTATGTCCTGCTGGCATTGCGGGCCGAACTCCGGCAACGGAATGTTTTCAGTCTGGAAACGCAACCGAAACTGGACAATCTGCTTGATCTGGTTGCACTGGGGACGGTTGCCGACGTTGTCCGGCTCGATGTCAATAACCGTATCCTGGTGGCACAGGGACTTAAACGAATGCGGGCTGGCCGGGCCTGCGCCGGAATTACTGCCCTGTTTCAGGTAGCCGGGCGGGAATTGCGGCTTGCCAGCCCTTTCGATCTTGGCTTTGCTGTCGGTCCACGTCTGAATGCTGCCGGCCGGCTGGCGGATATGCGCTTGGGCATCGAATGTCTGACAACGGATGATGCAGGGAGAGCCTGGCAGATTGCTCAGGAGCTGCACAGTATTAACGCCGACCGCAAAGACATCGAACGTGACATGCAGGATGTCGCCTTACTGCATCTGGATCAGTTTCAGCCGGAGTCCAGCCACACGATTACCGTTTCCGACGAAAGCTGGCATCAAGGCGTCATTGGCATCGTCGCATCGCGCCTGAAGGATCAATTCTACCGACCTACCATCACATTTGCGCCAGCCGGAGATGGCACACTCAAAGGCTCAGGTCGCTCCATTCCAGGATTTCATTTACGGGATGCGCTGGATCTGGTGTCAAAACACGCACCGCAGCTGATCGAAAAGTTTGGCGGACATGCCATGGCAGCCGGACTGACGATCCGTGAAGAAAATTTTCCTGCGTTTCAGCAGGCATTTGAAACTGTCGGACAGGCATGGCTACAAAAGAAGCAGCTCGAGCGGGTGATTGAAACCGATGGTGAACTGGAAAACAGTTATTTCACCACTGACTTCATTCAACTAATCGATAGCCAGGTCTGGGGTCAGGGTTTTCCTCCCCCCGTATTTTGTGATGAATTTATGGTTATTTCCCAGCGTATTCTCAAGGAGCGCCATCTCAAGCTGGTGCTGGAAAAACAAGGCGTCCGATACGACGCGATCTGGTTTGGGCATACCGATCAGCTATCAGCCCGCTGCCGGGTTGCCTTCAGGCTCGACGCCAACGAATACAACGGCGTGACCCGTGTGCAGATGCTGATTGAACATATCGAGAACCAGTAAGCGTAGTTGGCAGACTTTCATCCGGATTGGTGCAACTTAATGCCAGTCAGATTGTCTATCATCCTAAATAAGCAATTTTCGATGATATAACGAGATAATCACGGATGAAATCAAGCTTTGCACGACTCTTTTTCGGCACCACCCTGCTGAGCCTTCTCCTGTTATCCCTGCCCGCATACAGCATAGGCAATCCCACCTGTCCTATCAGCACCAGCGATACGTTCACTATCCACGCCTGCAGCGCATTGAAGGCATGCCGGACCGCTTGCAGGGAATCCTGACGCCATTGAAATGAAAGTGCGGCACACAATGATCTTGTCAAAAAAACCTGCATCGCCTCCATTCACTAACAGGACAATGCTTGATAAAATGAAAAAATTATTTAATTTATTATGAGCGATTTGCCGCTTCTATTTTCAGAATGGCGAATCCCGTCCATTCCGTTTGTCCCGTCGTGCCACCTCAATCAGACGGCATGTTAACCAAGTATTTCACACTCAGGAGACCCCAACAAGTGAAAGCCACCGTTTTAAGCGCCATTGCGCTGATGATCGCCGGAACCACCGGCGCCGCCCAGGTTTATGCTGCGGAACCAGCCAAAGCTGCCGCCAGCGGCGTTTTGTTATCCGGAATTGACACGCAGTACGCCGATAAATCCGTCAAACCTCAGGAAGATTTCTATCGTCACGTTAACGGCACCTGGATGAAAACCGCACAGATTCCATCCGATCGCTCCTCTGCTGGCGCATTTATGGATCTGCGTGAAGCGGTGGTTCCGCGCCTGCATGCGATTATCGAGGGTCTGGCAAAAAATAAAAATGCTGCTGACAGTGATGCTCAAAAAATCAGCGACCTGTATTCCAGTTTTATGGATACTAAAAACATTGAGACACAGGGCTTAAAACCGCTGCAGGCGGACTTTGCTAAAGTAGACAGCCTCACGGATAAAAAACAGCTGCCAGCGTTCATGGCCTGGGTCAACCGCATCAGCGTGACGGCACCGTATGATATTCAGGTGCATCAGGACAATAAAGACTCCACCAAATACGTGCTCGATATCGGTCAGTCCGGCCTGGGATTGCCAGACCGCGATTATTACCTGAAAGATGACGATGCCAAGCTGAAAAACATCCGCGTCGCTTATCTGAAACATATCGAAACCATGCTAAGTATGGCGGGCGACAAAGAGGCTGTCAAAAATGCAGCGGCCATTCTGGCATTTGAAACGGAACTGGCGAAAGTCCAGTGGACCAAAGTCGAGTTGCGTGATCCGGTCAAAGCCTACAACAAAATTGAACTAAGCAAACTGGCCGATCTCATGCCCGGCTATGACTGGGACGCCTATCTGAATTCATTGGGCGTGACCGGTAAAATCAGCTACCTGATTGTTGCACAGCCCAGTTACCTGACCAGCATGAACAGCATCCTGCAGGCAACGCCGCTTGATACGATCAAAGCCTATTTCAGATGGCATGTGCTGAGCTCTGCTGCTGGTCAACTTCCAAAGCAATTCAGCGAGGAAAGCTTTGCATTTTTTGGTAAAACGCTGCGTGGTGTGCCGGAACAGGAAATCCGCTGGAAACGCGGCGTACGTCTGGTCGATGCCGGTATGGGCGAAAGTCTGGGGAAACTGTATGTTGCAAAATATTTTCCGGCTGACAGCAAAGCACGGATGGAAAAACTGGTAGCAAATCTGCTGCTCGCCTATCAGAAAAGCATCGATACACTAGACTGGATGAGTCCGGAAACGAAAAAGGAAGCGCAGGCAAAACTTTCCACATTCATGCCAAAGATCGGTTATCCGAACAAGTGGAAAGACTACTCCGCATTACAGATCACCAAGGGGGATGCCGTTGCCAATCTACGGGCAATACGCAGTTTTGCAGCGCAAACCGAACTGAACAAACTGGGCAAGCCAATCGACCGTGAAGAATGGGGGATGACGCCGCAGACGGTTAACGCCTACTACAATCCTGAAATGAATGAGATTGTGTTCCCTGCAGCGATTTTGCAGCCGCCCTTCTTTAATCCAAAAGCTGACGATGCCGTGAACTATGGCGGTATCGGCGCTGTGATCGGCCACGAAATCAGTCACGGCTTTGATGACCAAGGCTCGCAATATGACGGTGCCGGCAATCTGCGCGACTGGTGGACCAAGGCAGATCATGAGAAATTCGCCGCCAAGACGGCAGCGCTGGTCAAACAATATAATGCCTTCAGCCCGGTTCCGGGCTATAACGTGAACGGTGAGCTGACACTGGGTGAAAACATTGCAGACAACTCAGGTCTGGCAATTGCCTACAAAGCTTATCGTCTGTCGCTGGGTGGCAAACCCGCGCCGGTCATTGGCGGACTGACTGGTGAGCAGCGCTTCTTCACCGGCTTTGGCCAGGTGTGGCGCGGAAAAATGCGTGAACAGGAAGCGATTGTCCGCATCAAAACAGACCCGCATTCTCCTGGCGAGTTCCGGGCCAATGGGTCTTTGCGCAACATGACGCCGTTCTACGAGTCTTTCGGTGTGAAAGCCGGCGACAAAATGTATCTGCCAACATCGGAACGGGTTTCCATCTGGTAATCAACGCATCCGGAATCATTTCCGGTACGTAACCAAAAGCTGAATATCGCAGGATATTCAGCTTTTTTTCATTTCGCCGGCGTTTCCGGACCGTCGCCACCGAGCTCAAAGACGCAGAGAAGCCTTTCCATGATTATTCATCTTTTTTATACTGAGGGGAGTATATTTTAACGTCCTTTATATTTAAGGGGGGATAAGGCGAAAATGCCAGATACTCCCCCAAAAAAATCAGCTGGGAGTGGATACAAAATCCTCATTCCGCAGACGCAGCATTATTTTGTTTCAGTTGCCCGAAAAATGCCACCACGTCTGCTTCCACACGCGTTCTGGCGAAACCAGGCAGGCTTTGCCAGATACGCTTGCCATATGGCTTAGAAATAAGACGCGGATCACAAATCATCAGCACTCCGCGATCCGTTTCATCACGAATCAGACGCCCCGCCCCCTGTTTCAGATTGATGATAGCCTCGGGAAGCTGGTGATGTACAAAACCATTCAATCCCTTTTTTTCCATGGCGCTGATACGCGCAGCCAGCACCGGGTCATCCGGCGGCGAAAAAGGCAGTTTATCGATAATGACCAATGACAATGCCTCGCCACGGACATCGACCCCCTCCCAAAAACTCTGACTACCGATCAGCACACCATTTCCTGCGGCACGGAAACGATCCAGCAATTCTGTCCGTCCGGCGGTACCCTGCACAAACAAGGGAAAATCCAGACCACGCTGCTCAAACTCCGACTTCAGACGTTCAGCACAATGCCTGACGGCCTTTAAGGTTGTGCACAGTAAAAATGTCCTACCACCGGCAGCAGTAATCACCGGCAAGGCGGCGTCAATCACTGCATCTGTGTAATCGCGCGAATTTGGGTCGGGCATCCGGTCCGGCACATACAGATATCCCTGCTCCTGATAATTAAAGGGGCTGGGCCAGGTGTGTGCCGGTTCATTCCATAAGCCCATCTGAGAGACGTAATGGGTGAAATCATTTTTCACCGCCATCGTTGCTGAAGTGAAAATCCAGGCTCTTGGCGTTCCTTCGCGCTGTTTATTGAAAATAGGCGCAATCGACAAGGGCGTGCGGTGCAATTGCAAAGATACGGAAAATGCTTCCACCCAGAGTACATATTCGCCATCATTGGCTTTAAGATCGAGGGCCGCATTCCATTTCTCAATCTGGTCCAGCAACAGGATGGCCCGAGCGCGGCATTGCTCCAGTGTCTCCGCACGCTCCGCCTGTTTTTCCAGTACGGCTATCATGTCATCCAGACCGCGCTTCAGCGCTTCCAGCGCCTCAAAAAATGGGCTCGATGGCGCGATCTGATCCAGCGACAAACGCACAATATCCTGCGGAAAGGCCAGTCGCAAATCACGCGCTGCCCGTTCGACCGGGGCAACCAGTTTGGCCCACTCCGCGCCATCTCGTGCATGCGACAGACCTTCTGCCAGCACATCACGACATAATTCCAGCACCTGGGATGTGGAAACCGTCTCACCAAAAAACAAAGTCGCCGTTTCCGGTAATTGATGCGCCTCATCAAAAATGACCGTATTGGCCGAAGGCAGCAACTCGGCAATGCCCGTATCTTTCAGCGCAACATCGGCAAAAAACAAATGATGATTCACCACCACCACATCGGCTTGCTGCGCCTCTTTGCGCGCTTTCATCACGAAACAATCCTGATAATACTGGCATTCAGAACCAACGCAGTTTTCCTTGGTCGATGTCACCAGACTCCAGACCGATGCACCTTCTGGCACACGCGATAATTCCGCCTTATCACCGCTAGCAGTCGTTTTGATGAAGCGGGAAATATCCCGCAGATAGCCGACATCCTCACGCGAAGTGAGACGGCCATTTTGCAGAGTACGTTCCAGATGGTAATGGCACAGATAATTCGCACGCCCTTTCAGCAAAGCGACGGATACAGGGGCTTTCAGCACTTTCCGGATCGTTGGAATGTCACGTAAAAACAACTGATCTTGTAAATTTTTTGTACCAGTTGAAACAATCGTTTTCCCGCCCCACAGCAATGCAGGGATCAGGTAAGCGTAAGTTTTCCCGGTTCCGGTGCCCGCTTCCGCCAGCAAAGTGCCGTGTCCGGCAATTGCACTGGCGATGGTTTTTGCCATTTCAATCTGCGGCGACCGCGGACGATACCCGGGGATAGCCTGACTTAAAGGACCGTCAGAGCCAAACAGATGTGCGATTTCAGTATCGTGTTGATCAGGGGCAATCGTCGTATTCGGGGGAGATATATCAGTCAAAATTGGTCATTCAAAGGCAAAAAGCAGTCTTTCTCTGCAGGATGATCTCAGGCTGGTACATCGGGAGTCAGCTGCATTTTGAGTAAAGTGATATGATCTTTGAGCTGTAATTTACGCTTTTTCAATCTACGCAATTGCAGCTCATCATGAGCAGGGTCCTTGAGTAGTGTGTTAATCACGACATCAAGATCCCGGTGTTCCACTTCCAACTCAATTATTCGTTGTCGTACTTGTTCAGGATGGCTCATAGCCTTCAGCTTACAGTAGAATAGTATTAATTTCGGGAAAGTCTTACGAGGCTGACTTTTCATTAGTGTAATCTACCGAGACGTATGAGCCAATATAAGATCGAAGCCGGCACCGGACAACATATCGGCGACAGGCAAGAACAACAGGATAGGGTCGGACTTTTTGCCGCCCCCAATGCACCTGGCTATATGATGGCTGTGGTGGCTGACGGCATGGGCGGAAAAAGCGGTGGCGCACTGGCTGCAGAACAGGTAGTACGTACGGCAAAACAATTGTTTGATGACTTTTATCCTGGCAATGATGTTCGTCACCTGCTCGAATCCATCCTGCAGGAAGCGCACACTGTGATCAAGCTGACCGCAGTCTCGGCAGAAAAAGAGCCACACAGTACATTAGTCGCTATGGTGATCACCCCTCAGCAGCAGGCAATCTGGGCACATGCAGGCGACTCTCGCCTTTATCGCTTCAGCGGACCTAATTTTGCCGAAAGAACCCGGGATCACTCTTATGTTGAGAAACTGGTTGATGAAGGAAAAATCCAGTCGGAAGAAGCCAAAACCCACAAATTAGCCAATATTCTCGTGAACGTGCTTGGTTCAACGACTTCCCCGCCCTATATTGAATTCGGACAACGCGATAATCTTCAGGTCAACGACTGTTTCTTATTGTGCTCCGATGGACTCTGGCATTACTTTGATGATGCTGAATTATCTGCCGCGGTCGCCGCGAATTCACCACGACAGGCATCTGAATTGCTGATCCGGAAAGCACGGGACCGGGGTGCTCCGCGCGGCGACAACTGTACATTCGCCATCGTGAAACTGGTTGAGCCGCCGAAAGAAATCAAAAATTATACCGTACAGAAAATGCGCCGGGCAGTATGAAAAATGGGAAGCACAGCTCCCCATTTTTATGAATATCGTACGCTGTCCTGATCTTATTTTTTACGACTCATCATCAGCACCTGATTTTCTTTCCGGTCGGCATTCACTTTCTGGACATGGGGTCTCGTAGCTAGACGTTCCAGATATTCCTTCACTGGCAACTCTGCCAGAAAATCGCGGCCATAAATAATCTTTGTCGCAAGTGTGATCAAAGGCAAATGCACAACTGCTGCGCAATCCGCCATGCTGAATTCAGCGCCTGCGATAAATACATCAAACTTCGCCAGCTTCGCAAAAGCTGCAATATTGCGGGTCAGTTGCTTTTCCGTACGGTTTTTGATCTCATCCGAAATACTGCCACCAAAAAATGCCTGCCCATACAATTCGCGTGCAACCAGTTCCAGATGCAATTCCAGAAACACAATCAATTCACGAACCTTGGCTGCCGCAAAAGCATCCTCAGGAAGTAAGGGGCGATCAGGATAAACCTGCTCCAGATATTCCAGAATCACTTGCGACTCGCATAAAGCACCATGCGGAGTTTCAATATACGGTATCTTACCAAGCGGCGATCTCGCGATCAGCTCCGGCGAACGGTCAGTCCATATCAGAATCTCTTCAAACGGAATCTGCTTTTCCAGCAAAGCCAGTTTGACCTTGTTGTAATAATTGCTTACGGCAAAACCACAAAGCTTAATCATCAGTGACTACCTTCCGCTAAATTGAGATACAGGCGTAAAAATGATGGCATTTGATTTGATCGGAGTATCGGGGCCATCTTTCAGGGTTTGGTGTGAAAGTCGATAGCTTCAAAATTAATAACGTGAGACTGATCTGCTGAATCCTCCCCTGACTCTGCCACAGGAATATCCGTTGCCGCTTTCCAGCCACTGATCTGTTCACCCATTGACTTTAATCTGTCGAGCTCATTGGCAATCGAAATCAGCAACAGGATATCCCGATAGACCGGTAAATCAAAGCCTATACGCTTACCATCACGATCATCAATCAGCAAACTTTCCAGGAAAGGCAAAATATCATTGGTCTGCCAGAGGCCGCATATTTTTTGGATCAGATGTTCGAAATCGTCCAGATGACGCACCGTCAGACTAG
Organism: Cognatundibacterium oligocarboniphilum; assembly: GCF_013377855.1. GTDB lineage: Bacteria > Pseudomonadota > Gammaproteobacteria > Burkholderiales > Burkholderiaceae_D > Undibacterium > Undibacterium oligocarboniphilum. Next base: position 479,111 of record NZ_JABXYJ010000001.1, read on the forward strand.
CAGGATCAACCTCAAACTCAGGCACATTCGCATTGAAATACACGACAAAACGATCTCTGAGTGCATCGTATTTTCCCTTGTTGCCAGTCATACGATACAGATCAAGTAAATACAGCCAGGGCACGGGAGATTCCGGCTGCGTCTGATCGGCCTGCGGCTCAAGAATTTCAATTGCCCGCTCAGGATCATTCACCGACATCCAGAATTCAGCTTCCTGAGTCACATCTGAAATCTCTTCGACCTTGAGGGAATGTCCTCGTGAAGAGAAAAAGTTAAAAGTGCTGCTGTTGGTATCTTCCAGTGATGGCGTGTAGCTGCGACTAAACACGGAATTGGCTTCCAGGTTTCCCAGTGAAGCCGATTCCCCTCGATTATTTTTCGGCACAATTGATACATGCGCCAGGTCACTGGTAACAAACGTTTTTTCCATCAACTGAGAATGCTCACCTGCAGTCGTGGCTGGTCCATAAGAAGCCTGAACATGATCAACCAGTTCTTCGACACTGCGTCTGGTTTCCGCCGTCTTCGATTCTTTTTGCTCCCACCAGGTGGATGCAGTTTTTTTATGTAGCCGCCGGACGTAAGCGAGCAGTGTCAGCAATACCGCTACACTACCCAACATCAGAACCAGCAGAAGGTATAACCAGTTTTTAGCGACTGAAGTGTCTTTCAGCTCTTCGACAGCAGCTTTATCGAGTTGAATCTGGCGTTTCAGCTGGATAGCTTCATGTTGCAGGCTCTGTATTTTTTGTTGTTCTGCATTGTTTTTTTCTGTATTCGCTATTGGTAATTTTTCATCACGCAGCATTGCCGCGAACTGCGTCTGGGCCAGCCGGATTGCTTCGATATCTACGTCGGCAGAAGTACCTCCTTGATCAGGGAGTGACAATGTGTCGGACGACCTTAAGCCAAAAACTAGATTTTCCCCATCCCTGGACAATTTAAGCGTATCTTTTCCGGTATTGGCAGGTCTCGGCAAAAACAGTTCAGGCGACATTTTTTGCTGTGGCGTATTTTTTCTCTTATGTGCGACAGGCTCCTCTGACACTTGACGCGTCAATGTGACCGAACTGATTACTTGCCGCCCCTGATCTTTCTTTGCCAGTCTTTCAGAAGTAGAAATATTTGCTTTGAATGTTTCACTTTCAGGTTGAGTACGAGGTTGCTCTATTGGAGAAGCAGTCGATAATTCGGGCGGATCCAATAACACCAGATACTCGCGATGAAACTGAATTTCACAGTTCACCTTCAGCACGACTTTAACAGCCGGCTCCAGCAGACTTTTTCGTGTTCCCAGCTTCAGGAAGCGCCTGTCACCCTGTGAGATAAAATTTAATGCAACAGGCGCCAGCAAGGTGCCATCTGCAGCCTCCACTGAAGCTTTGAAACAATTCAGATCGATATCAAAAGCCTCCGCGCCGGTGACTTCCAACTGTGCCTTCAGAGGCTGACCAAGTGATGACTGCATACGCAGCCCGCCAACGCCCAATGCGGCAACGGGACCCGCCAGGCAGATGGCAAACAAGCCTGCACAGAAACGGGAAATAACAGATCGTCTGAATAAAGCAGAAATAATGACACCTTCTTAATTGTCAGAATTATTTTGAATAAGCAATGTGTCCACATTGCAATCTTACTGAGGTTACAACAAATAGGATGTCACTGAAAATGCCAAAAGAGAAATAAATTAATTGCAATACAATCGATTTCATCATATTTATCAATTTAAACAACAATTCCGAAGGATTTATTATCGACAAACCCGTTTTGATATTACTTGCTCGGCATGTCCATGATTTTTTTTGCGATTCCACGCAATATATTGACCTCCTCAGTTTCCAGCTGAGTGCGGGAAAATAAACGTTTTAATCGAGGCATCAACTTCTTCGGCTGATCCGGGTGCAAAAAATCAATTTTGATCAAGGCCTGCTCCAGATGCGCATACATGCCATCGAGCATATCACTGGTTGCCAACTGTCCGCGGAATCCAATCTGAACATTTTTTTCAGCATCAGATATTGGATTCTGCCCTGCAGCCATACGTCCTTCGTAAGCCAGCAACTGAACTGCCTGCGCCAGATTTAACGATGAATACTCAGGATTGGCTGGTATATGAATCAACCATTGACAATTCATCACTACTTCGTTAGGTAAGCCATAACGCTCACTACCGAATACCAGTGCCGCATTGACCAGATTCCCTGCTGCCTGATTCGCCAGCTCCCGCGGAGTGATCAATGGCGGAGAGAATTCACGCAGCCTGGCGCTGACCGCAGCCACCAGATCACAACCTATCAGAGCCTCCTCCACGGTATCAACAATACGGGCGTTATCCAGAATATCCTGAGCTCCGCTGGCAAAGGCGATTGCCTCAGGATGCTTGAGTACATCTGCAAACCGCGGCCGCACCAGATAAAGCTGGGAAAATCCCATGGTTTTTAACGCCCGTGCAGCCGCACCGACATTTCCCGGGTGGCTGGTTTCCACCAGAACAAACCGCAAGCGATTAAAAAGAGATGTGTCAGTTTGTGTCAAGTTCATTTAAAATAGCCATAAATTTGCGTTGTTTTTTTCTGCTAAGTGCGATTCCTGAAAAACAGCAGCGCACGCTCTTTATCATTTTTGTCCAGCAATATGATCCTTCATCCCAGAGGCATGATGATCTGTTTGCCGTCATTTTATCGGAAACCTTATGCACCCAATGCTGAATACTGCGGTAAAAGCCGCTCGTCGTGGCGCGACACTGATTAATCGTGCTTCTTTTGATCTCGATCGCGTGAGCATCACAGAAAAACATTTCAATGACTTTGTGACTGAGGTCGATCAGGCCGCAGAAGCTGCCATTATTGAGGTGCTAAAAACCGCTTACCCAGATCATGCGATTCTGGCTGAAGAATCTGGTGCATCCGCTAATCTGCATGACCAAAATGATTATGTCTGGATTATTGATCCGCTCGATGGTACCACTAACTTCATTCACGGTTTCCCGCAATATTGCGTCTCCATTGCTTTGCAGCACCGCGGTGTCATTACCCAAGCCGTAGTTTATGATCCTACTCGTAATGAAATGTTTACTGCCACCAAAGGAGCCGGTGCATTTCTGAACGAAAAACGGATTCGTGTCACTCGCTGCGATAAACTGGCCGACTCTTTGATCGGAACCGGCTTTCCGTCCAGAGACCTGTCGGCACTCGATCAATACCTGGAAATGTTTAAAGTCATGACCGGTAAGTGCCAGGGACTCAGAAGACCAGGCTCTGCAGCACTGGATCTGGCTTACGTGGCGACAGGACGCCTCGATGGCTTTTTTGAAAAAGGCCTGGCACCATGGGATATCGCAGCAGGCTCTTTATTAATTACAGAAGCAGGTGGGATCGTGGGCAACTTCTCTGGCGATGCCGATTACCTGTATAAGGGTGATATCTTGGCTGGGACGCCTAAAGTATTTGCGCAAATGGTGAATGTACTCCAACCCTTTGCAGCAGCACCAAAATAAACATAATGGCCTGCCATGCTCTGGCATGCAGGCTCCTTTCCGGATTCACGAAAAATGAATCCGTGTTTTCAGTAATCCAGTAGAAATCCATGTCATCATTTAGCGAACTCGGTTTGTCCGAGGATATTGTTCGCGCAGTCAGCGAACAGGGTTATATCTCCCCCACCCCAATCCAGCAACAGGCAATTCCTGCCGTCATTCGTGGCGGAGATTTATTGGCTGGAGCACAAACCGGAACCGGCAAAACAGCGGGTTTTACACTGCCTATCCTGCAGCGTTTAGCCAGCACTACCACATCCAAGGACAAAGTTACCCGACGCGTCATTCGCGTTCTGGTGTTGACGCCTACCAGGGAGCTGGCGGCACAGGTACAGGAAAATATTGCTTTGTACAGTAAATATCTGCCGCTGAATTCCGGTGTCATATTTGGCGGTGTCGGAATTAATCCGCAGATCAAATTATTAAAACATGGCGTGGATATTCTGGTCGCCACTCCAGGACGTTTGCTGGATCATCATCAGCAAGGTACCATTGATTTGCGTCATATTGAAATACTGGTGCTGGATGAAGCTGACCGTATGCTCGATATGGGTTTCATTCACGACATCAAGAAAATTCTCGCCATTCTGCCGACCAAACGCCAGAATCTGTTATTTTCCGCAACGTTCTCCGATGACATCAAAGCACTGGCAGATCGCTTATTAAACAATCCTGCGATGATCGAGGTTGCCCGACGCAATTCAACGGTGGAAGTGATCGGACAGAAAATTCATCCAGTGGACAGGGACAAAAAACATCCGCTGCTGGCCTACCTGATCAAAACACACCAATGGTCCCAGGTATTGGTATTTACCCGGACCAAGCACGGTGCCAATAAGCTGGTAGAGCAATTGGGTAAAGATGGCATTGGCGCCATGGCAATCCATGGGAATAAAAGTCAGTCAGCCCGCACCAAGGCACTCACTGAATTCAAGGACGGCAGCCTGCCTGTATTGGTCGCCACAGACATTGCGGCACGCGGCATTGACATTGATCAGTTACCGCACGTTGTGAATTATGACCTGCCGAATGTACCGGAAGACTATGTCCATCGCATAGGTCGCACTGGCCGTGCGGGCTCCACCGGAGAAGCGGTATCCTTGGTATGTGTTGATGAATTTAAATTGCTTGCCGATATTGAAAAATTCATCAAACGCCAGATTCCGAAAGAAATTGTCGATGGATTTATTCCGGATCCAAACGCCAAAGCTCAACCAATACAACTCCGCAGTTTTGAAGGACGCCCACCTTCTTCAGGTAAACGTCCGCCACGAGCACAATCCGGAAACAAACCCGCACAACTGGCAGCCAACAAGACGCATACTGGAAATCCTCGTCAAGGCACTAATCGGCAGTCCATGAAACCAGCCCTGACTCATCGCTCAGGAAGTCGGGGGCAAGGCTGAAGGTGATCGAACAAATATTGCGCGACTAGCGATACCCATTGTTTTAATTTAGAAAAGCCCTTAAGTCATCAAGGGTTTTTCTCATTCAAGAAAATTACCGATCAGCCGCTATTCCCAGAATTAGAATAGGCTCAATTGATTACCAACTTGCCTTGGACAAAATAATCAGCCATTTTTTCAATACCAACATTTCCAGGTGACCAGCCTGAACACCTGTAGAGCAATCCAGAATAGGATTAACTCGATACGCTCGCTGGCGAAAATCTCGGCAGACAAACATTTCTCGACGGCCAAGGCGCACTAAAAAAGACCTGGGGGAAAACTGAAGACTAAAGCGGGTATCGAAAGATTGTTCAAGGTATGCCATTTTAAAATCTCCTAGTCAGGTATCAAGGTACTTCATTTAATATGCATTTGATGAGAGTACTTTAACACAAAATACTGTACATACAATCAGTATTTTGTACTGTGGCGAATTTCTGACAATTTGAAACGCGTGCACGTCAATTATTGAAAATCGAAACCTCTCCAGATTGCTTTATCAATTGAAAAGCGGAGGCATACTTTTTTTGGTAAAAGTCAGATAAATCATCTGATAAAACAAGTAAAGATATTTTGGAAGTCCTAGTCAATTCAATAAATTCGGCATCATCTATAACAATCTGATTTTGATGTAATTTATTTCCCCAGAATAAATCACTGCTGCGACTATCAATAATTTGAACGGTTTTTTTTAAATAAAATGGAAGCGAAGATTGTTGCTCAAAAAAACGATATGTAAATACGTTTCTTTCAGGAAAATCTCTCACCAGAATTTGAGAAAGCACTTTTGTTGAAATCGAATTGCCTCGAGCAATTACAGTTTCCAATAACAGTGGCAAACATACAGCCGGGATTAATAAGTAGCTGACAAATCTCGCCCCAGAAGCACGGATTGACATCAGAGATACGATTAATGTCGTTATCAAGAGAATCAATGTCGCATAAAGCGCAAATTTTTTAAGCGGCAATCCAAGTATTATCCACTCAGGAAGAGTGGTATTCCCCACCAGCCACCATAAAGCAAAGACAGAGACACATGCAATTAAAACTCCAGGTATTGCCAACACCCAACGCCGCACAAATTGCATCTCGTCCAATATAAAAGCCATTTGGAGAACTGCAAATGGCATGATAGTCACCAGATAATAATTTGCCTTCGCACTCGACACAGAAAAAAACAATAACGGCATGAGCCATGCAACAAAGAGAAATAACTGGAATTTCTCATTCAACATTATCTTAAGTCGCCGCACAAGCAACAGAGGTAAGAAGAAAGACCATGGAAATAAAAACAGAAGTGCCCGTGGCAAGTAATACCACCAAGTCCCGGCATAATAATCGTGCGGTTCCCGCTTACCCAGAAAACGTAAAATATGTTCGTTGATGAAATAAAACCAGGTAAAAATAGGCTCTGCGATCATGGCTGCAATATGCCATGGGGCAGCAATCAGCAGGAAGAGCAATACAGCTTTCCAATAAAACCAGGCACGAATCTTTGTAAAAAAATCTCTTACCGAAACTGATCGCAATGCGATATAGGAAAACATAACAATCGCAAACAATATCAACGCAACAAAGCCTTTCGCCAATAACGCGAATGCCAACATAACCATAGACTGATGATGCGCCCGTCTGTCGTTGTATTCAACAAAAAGGTAACCATTCATCAGGGCAGCAGCGAGAAAAAAAGTCAGCAACATATCGAACATTAAAGTTCTCGACATGAGCGTCACCCCCAAAGAACTGACGAACATAAGCGCTGCCAGGCGGCCAGCTTCAAATCGCTGCAAACGTGTGGAAAACCATAAAATCAGACCGACACAGCCAAGTGCAGATAGCGCCGGCACCAGTCTGACAACCCACTCCTGTTCTCCGAAAATGACGAAGAAAAGTGCTGTCAGCCAATACAGCAAGGGGGGCTTCTCCATGTAGGCAAGACCATTCAGATGGGGGATGGCCCAACCTTTCCAGTTGGTTGCCAGCAACATTTCTCTCGGAATTTCTGAATAAAGACCTTCATTATTATTCAGAACAGGATACGCACCCAATCGATATCCGACAAAATAGATGGCGGCGATCCAAACCAGCCACAAAGGAATAGCTGGAAGTTGTGCGATATGTCGTTGTTGCATTTGAGTATTTTTTTGATAAAAACATATAAAAAAACGGCAAGCAATCACTGCTTGCCGTTTTTTTCGGAGCATTATTTAGGCTGCATCAGCAACATTTTTTGCCCAAACCAGCGCTGCCAGATGTGCTGCATTAACATCTTCAGCTGCAATTTTCAGGGACTCGGCGAGAGAACCGACCAACATACTATTCAACTCACACGCTTCGGACAAGGCAAGATAGGGACCATAAATACCGCCTCTTGTCAGCAAAGCTTCTGTAACTACATCCGGAAGCTGTATCGTCTCCAGAACCTCTTCCATTGGCAATCCCAACAGACGATCCAGCAGCGAAAACATACCAGCGACAAAGAGGTTCTCTGCTTCTGCTTTAGGCATTTGCATTTGCCCCAGCAACTCAGCAAAACGCCCTCTGACAATTGCGGTTTCAAGTAATACCGGCGAATATCCGCCCGTATTTGCCGACGCCAGTAACACAGTCAGCCAACGGTAAAGCGGACTATATCCCAACATCTGAACCGCATGTTTTAAAGACTGTATTTCAGTGCGCAAACCGAATCCGGCAGAATTGATATACCGCAGCAACTTATAAGCAAGGGTAGCGTCGCGCTTCACAACCAGCTCAAGCTGCTGGATATCTGCATTTTTCCTGACCATCTCCATTAATTGCAAGATCGTTGTTTGAGATGGATTCAGACTTTTCTGTGCAGAACCTGGTCGGGGGGTCAAATGCAGTTTTCCAACAAAGCTTTCCAGCCCCAAAGCAGAGCAGGCATCAAAGTCCTGCCACGTTGCAACATCACGCGCGACCATCCGAATTGACGACTGTTTTAGTGCGCCATAGATTTTTGCCTGAGAAGCAAAATTAGATGCATTCAGTTTGACTTCTATATGAGAAACAAAGGTGAAAAAAGAACGCTCTAACGTGCTTACCTCTGCTCCTCTCAGACAAATACCAAAGCCATCGGCCCGCAATTGCTTGACTGCGTTTAAAACGGACTCATCGGCGAAATATTTCTTATGCAGGATAAGAACAGTATTTTTTGCTGGAAATAACTTCAGGCTTTCGGAATGCAATAACTCTGGTAATGCCTCCAAAAAAACGAGACTGTTTCCGATTAAAAAACCATCTTCATCATTGAGATGACCCGCAACAAATTCTAATAAATAGTCTAGATTTTCAGCATCCAGCTTAGATTCAGAATTGGTTTGTTGCCAGGAGAATTGAAAGCCGATTACTTTTTGCTTAGGATCAAGCAAAGGCTCTCTTAAGATAAAATTATTTTCAATCATACGACTTTTTTGTTTATTTGATTGCCGAGATCGAAATACTCAGAAGCCGAGGCTATCCAACAAATCGTCTACTTGACTTTGATTGGCAACAACATCAGTCTTGCCTTCGGGATTAATCTGAGGCCCATTGAGAAGACCGTCAACAACTTCCTTTTTGAGATCATTCGGAGAATAATCGATCAGTAACTGAACCAGTTGTTGCTCCAGATTCTGAGCCAGCGATGTCACCTTTTTAATAACCTGTCCGGTCAAATCCTGAAAATCCTGAGCCATCATTATGTCCATCAGGTGCGACTTGGTTTCCATACTATGATTGCTCACCATCGTCAGATAATTTGAGATGTCATTCATGACCTGCTTATATTGTTCAATACTGACAGCACCTTGGCTAATCAAGGCAACAGACTCACGAATTTTTTTAGCTTCCGAATCCAGCTTCTCCTGCAATGGAATTGCAATATCTGTCGCGTTTAATACTCTTTGCGCAGCTTGCTCAGACATTTTAGCGACATAATCCAAGCGATCTCTGGCATCAGGTATATCTTCCGCGGCTCGCTCTAACAGCTTATCGAGGCCCAGCCCACGTAGACTATCATGCAACAGACGCGTCATATGTCCAACTCTCGAGATGAGTTCGTCTTGTTGCATATGTTGGTGAATAGATTGATCTGTCATGTGTTCAGTCGGTTATATAATCGACATACAGTTGTTATGCGCTTTTACCCAACTTTTCAAAAATTTTGGACAGTTTTTCGTCCAAAGTTGCTGCTGTAAAAGGCTTGACCACGTATCCGTTTGCACCAGCCTGGGCAGCAGCAATAATATTCTCTTTTTTGGCCTCCGCGGTCACCATCAGCACTGGCATTTTTGACAGCTCTGGATCAGCCCTGATGTGTTGCAACATGGTTAAACCATCCATGTTCGGCATATTCCAGTCAGAAATCACAAAATCAAAATCACCATTTTTTAATTTTGCCAGTCCCATTGCACCATCTTCTGCCTCATCAACATTGGAGTAGCCTAATTCTTTCAACAGATTTCTGACAATACGACGCATCGTGGAAAAATCATCAACAACTAAAAATTTAAGATTCTGATCGGCCATAAATCACTCCATTATTTCTTCAAATACAGTTGTTAATATTATCGGTCAAATTAAGAACAAAGGGGACTAAAATTGCAATAAAGCACGATTTGGTAATCAAACCCTCAATGCCCTGCTGCCATGTGTTGTCAAATAATGCAACACTTTTGCCGGCAGTTCATTGAGTGGTGCAACTTCATGGGTCGCACCAATGGCAATAGCTTCCCTAGGCATTCCAAATACTACACAACTTGCTTCATCTTGCGCAAAATTATAAGCACCGGCATTCTTCATTTCCAGCATTCCCGCAGCGCCATCCTTCCCCATTCCAGTCAATATAACGCCAACTGCATTTTTACCTGCATTATTTGCGGCTGAACGGAATAACACGTCAACCGAAGGTCTGTGGCGATTAACAGGTTCACCCGCATCAAGCTGGGTTACATAATTAGCACCACTTCGGGCCAGCAATAAATGAGAATGCCCCGGAGCAATGTAAGCATGGCCGGGTAATACCCGCTCACCACCCACTGCTTCGGAAACAGAGATTTTGCACAATCCGTCCAGACGTTTTGCAAATGACCGGGTAAATCCTTCCGGCATGTGTTGAGTAATCAAAATACCTGGACAGTCCGATGGCATCTGAGCCAGGAAATTTTTAATTGCCTCTGTTCCACCGGTAGATGCACCGATAATAATCAGTTTCTCACTACTGGTTAAAGGATTCCGCACAAGAGGCAATATTTCTGCTGATATTTTATTATGTTCCGCAGATGCGATATGGCGCGGCCGAATTTTGGCTTTCGATGCAATTCTGATTTTGTCTGCAATCAAATCAGAATACTCCAGCATTCCACTCTGAATAGACAATTTCGGTTTAGCTACAAAATCAACCGCACCAAGTTCGAGTGCACGCATCGTGATTTCAGAACCACGTTCCGTTAACGAGGAAACCATGATGACCGGCATAGGCCGCAACCGCATTAAGCGCTCCAGAAAGTCCAGACCATCCATTTTCGGCATCTCTACATCCAGTGTTAACACATCAGGATTGAGTTGCTTAATCATTTCTCTGGCAACAAGCGGGTCAGGTGCGACGCCAACCACCTCCATATCAGGTTGGCTACCGATAATTTCACTCATCACACTGCGTATCAACGCAGAATCATCTACCACTAAAACTTTAATTTTCATTCAAAAACCTCATATCCATCAATCTTAGATCCATGCCTCGCACGTCTCAGAACAGATCGACCTCTCCACCCACTGATGTTGTTTTTAAACGACTTGCATAATCCTGCTCACGTTTTCTCAATGTATCGTTATGTTCGACTTTGAGTTTTTTCACCAACACTTTTCCTGTTTTAGGAAAAAAGTAAACTTTTCTTGGATAAATATCATTGAGGTCTTCCGCAATGACCCGCATGCGTTCTGCCTTTAAATAATCAAGAACAAATTTTGCGTTTCTTTCACCAACATTGATCGCAGTAAATCCTCTGAGCACATTCCCACCACCAAAAACCTTTGCCTCCAGATTTTCCCTTTTCGCACCGGCCTTGAGCAACTCATTAATCAGTACTTCCATGGCGTACGTGCCATATCGCATGGATGCTGACACAGGATTATCCGCATCTCCCCCTGTATCAGGCAGCATGAAATGATTCATTCCTCCAACACCGGAAACCCTGTCCCGAATGCATGCGGACACACAAGAACCAAGTACCGTGACAATCAGCATGTCTTTATTAGTGAAATAAAACTCGCCGGGCAAAATTTTTGCGGCATCACAATCAAACATTCGGTCAAAATAGACGTTGGTTGCAAAATGCTCTTCACTTAATTGACTCATAAGCCACCTTTGTGCAGATGATTCGTCATGCCTTTGTGCCTGGCAGCATTATTTTGCGACAATTCATAAACTGTCTTTCCCTTTAGCTTAAAATCGTCTGTTACATACAAGAAATTTTCCGAATGCCCGGCAAACAATAAGGCATCATGTTTCATCAAAGGGACAAATTTTTTCAGTATTTTGCCTTGCGTCGGCTTATCAAAATAAATCATCACATTACGGCAAAATATGGCATCAAACTCACCGGATAGTGGCCAATTATTAGCCAATAAATTCAACTGTTTAAATGTGATCAGATCGCGCAATTCCTGTCTGATCCGGACCAGCCCCTCTTGATTCCCTTTACCTTTAAGAAAAAACTTTTTAACCCGTTCCGGAGATAGTTTTTCAATTCGCTCAATGTTATAAATTCCTTTTGATGCGGTATTCAGGACATTCGTATCAATATCGGTAGCAATAATATGTACAGGTGGCCTTAGCGTCCCAAATACTTCACAAAGTGTCATCGCAATTGAGTAGGGCTCTTCACCTGTCGAACTGGCTGAACACCATACCTGAATTGGCGGCTGGCATTTTCTGGCATGCTCAGCAAGAATCGGAAAATGATGCTCTTCCCTGAAAAACGAAGTCAGGTTGGTAGTCAAAGCATTTGTAAACGCCTCCCACTCATCGCTATCCTGCTCTTTTTCCAGAGTATTCAGATAATCTGAAAATGAATTAATTCCCGTTGCACGTAAACGCCGTGCCAACCGGCTGTAAACCATTTCTTGCTTGCTGTCAGCCAGAGATATACCGGCACGTTGGTATATCATGCTTCTGACCCGATCGAAATCTTGTGAGTTAAATTCAAATTCTTTCGACGTTTCCGATTTATCGCTTGAACCAGGTTGCCTCATCAAGATGTCCAGGTTAGGTTGACCGTACTTTATAAGAGCGTCAGGATTTTAAAATTCCTCCCAGGAGTCGTCAGTCTCAGCAGATGCAACAGATTGTTTGTTTGCAATTTTCGGAGTTTGCTTTTTATCTGAAGCAGCTGTTTTTGGAGCAATTGAAGTCACCTTTTCAATTCTGAGAACGTTTTTCGGCTTTTCGAATCTTTGCTGATCCAGACCAGTTGAAAACTGCTGACTCAGTTTGAAAACGCTAACTGCCTCCGCAAGGACAATTGATTGCTCCTCCATGCTTTCCGCTGCTGCCGCAGCTTGCTCAACTAAAGCTGCGTTTTGCTGAGTCATCTCATCCATCTGATTAATCGCCTGATTCACCTGCTCAATACCTGCACTTTGCTCTTGGCTTGCGGCTGTAATTTCACTCATAATGTCTGCGACATGCTGAACACTGGTAACAATTTCATCCATTGTTTTGCCAGCTTCGTCGACTAGTTTGCTACCCTGATCAACTTTGTCAACTGAATCACCAATCAATGATTTGATTTCTTTCGCTGCGCTGGCGCTACGTTGTGCCAGATTTCGCACTTCGGCAGCCACCACGGCAAAACCACGTCCCTGCTCTCCAGCACGCGCGGCCTCAACTGCCGCATTCAAAGCCAAAATATTGGTCTGAAATGCAATACCGTCAATCACGCCAATGATATCCACGATTTTCCGGGAGCTTTCCTTAATCGATCCCATAGTTTCAACAACCTGCCCCACCACAGCACCGCCCTTCACCGCAACATTGGTTGCAGAAACAACCAGTTGATTAGCCTGACGTGCATTATCAGCATTTTGCCGGACAGTCCCAGTTAACTCTTCGATAGAACTCGCAGTTTCCTCCAGGGAACTTGCCTGTGACTCCGTCCTTCTCGACAAATCAGCATTGCCGGAAGCGATCTCCTGAGCCGCAACTGTGATAGTCTCGGTGCCTTCCCTGACTCGTCCCACCGTGGCAGCCAGATTGCTATTCATATTCTTCAAGGCGGACAAAAGCGAAGTAACCTCATCGTTACCACTAACTACAATATCACTGCGCAAATCACCGCTAGCAACTGATTCAGCCACCCCCAGTGCCTCAGACAATGGTCTGGTAATGCTATTGGTGAGCAGCCATGCAAATAATGCTGCAATGGCAACCGCTAAAGTCAATATGCCGTACAAAATATAAGAAAGCCGCTTTCCTGCCGCCGCCGCCGCATCAAAAATATTCTTGGAAGTGAGCGTCTGCAAATCAACCAGTTTATTAATCTCAGAAATCTGCTTTTTGTTGATTGGCTCAAGGACGGTGGAGATGATTTTAACGGCGCCTTCTCCGTTAAACGCCAGCGCCTGCCCTACAGCATCTTTAAACGGCTGCTCCATGTCCTTATCAAGTTTCGCAATTTCTGCGAGAACCTTTTTTTCATCCTCGGTCAATCCTAAAGCGATCAACTTATTTTTAGAATCCTCATAAAGCTGCCGTTGCGATTTAACTTTACCTTCCTCTTTCTGCATCTCGCTCACATCGGATTGAATGCCAATATTGCGCATTGAAATGCCACCTTCATAAAGAGAGCTTTTCATTGTGTTCGCTAAGATCTGCTTTTGATTTGCCAACCCGGAATTATCAGCTAACTCTTTGCGGGCGCCGGCACTCAGGCTATTTACCAATAACAAAACAATGACTAGACCAAGCAGGATTAAAGCAAATCCAATAGCTAAACGGGTTCCGATTTTAAAATTACGCAAATTCATAGATATATCTCCTCACTACAGTGAATCATTACCTTTTTATTATGATAATTTCTGGTAATTCATTTAAGCTAACTCATCCACCAATCCCATTTCCGGGCTGGACATCAGTTTGTCAATATCAACCAAAATCAGCATCCTGTCCTCTAAAGTTCCTAAACCAATCAAAAAATCTGTGCTGAATGTTGTTCCCATCTCTGGAGCAGGGCGTACCTGATCAGGAGTCAATGTCGTGACATCGGAAACGCTATCAACCACCATACCAACGATTCTTCCTTCAATGTTGAGAATAATCACAACGGTGAACTGATCGTAGGTAGGTGTTCCCAGATTAAACTTGATACGCATATCAACGACGGGAACAATAATACCCCGCAGATTAATGACTCCTTTTAGGAAATCAGGCGCATTGGCGATTCTGGTCACCGCTTCATAACCACGAATTTCCTGTACTTTCAGGATATCAATTCCATATTCTTCATTGCCAAGCGTAAAAGCAAGAAACTCATGCCCGGCAATATCTGCGTTCCCATTTTCTATATTGGAAGTCTGATCATTCAATGATTGGAGTAGTTGTGCCATATATGATCCTTAATATCTATTTTTAACGAATTATTTATTTGAGCGAAGTAATGCGGACACATCCAAAATCAAGGCGACACTACCATCGCCTAAAATAGTTGCGCCTGAAATTCCAGGGACTTTTTTATAATTGGATTCAATATTTTTTACGACAACCTGCTGCTGCCCAACCAAATCATCCACAAATAAGGCTGCTTTTTTTCCATCGACCTCAACAATCACAACAATACCTTCTGAAGGATGGGTAAATTTGGGTTCCAGATCAAAACGTTGGTAAAGCGGAATCAGAGACAGGTATTCATCCCTGACTTTAATGACAGTTCCCTTGCCATGCACCTCTTTTACATCGGATCGTGCTGGCTGCAATGACTCCATTACAAAACCAAGCGGCAAGATATAGATTTCATCGCCAAGTTTGATGGACATACCGTCCAAGATAGCCAAAGTTAACGGCAATGAAATCGTGATCGTCGTTCCAAATCCCATAGCAGAACGGATATCAACCACCCCACCCATGGCCGTGATGTTTCGCTTA
Organism: Cognatundibacterium oligocarboniphilum; assembly: GCF_013377855.1. Lineage (GTDB taxonomy): Bacteria > Pseudomonadota > Gammaproteobacteria > Burkholderiales > Burkholderiaceae_D > Undibacterium > Undibacterium oligocarboniphilum. The sequence continues at coordinate 494,232 of NZ_JABXYJ010000001.1, forward strand.
ACGACATCCATACCCACACCACGACCAGAAACATCCGTGACAATTTCTGCTGTAGAAAAACCAGGTGCAAAAATCAGTTGCCAGACTTCGGCATCTTGCATTGAATCTGGGGCAGTCAATCCATTTTGACGCGCCTTGGTAAGAATTTTTTCTCTGTTCAACCCACCGCCATCGTCACTGACTTCGATGACAATATTGCCGCCTTGATGAACTGCGGAGAGCGACAATTTACCGACTTCACTTTTGCCCGCCTGCACGCGAGTGGCAGGCAACTCAATGCCGTGATCAATACTATTCCGAACCAGATGCGTCAATGGATCTACAATCCGCTCAATTAACCCTTTATCTAACTCTGTGGAGGCACCGTAAGTAATTAGCTCGACGCGTTTTCCCAATTTGGTAGCAAGATCCCGAACCATCCTTGGAAAACGGGAGAATACATAGTCCATCGGCATCATCCTGATGGACATAACCGCCTCTTGCAAGTCGCGTGTATTGCGCGTGAGATGAGCAACACTACCTAACAGACGCTCATTGAGAATGGGGTCTAAATCACGAGTCCGCTGTTCAAGCATTGCCTGTGTAATGACCAGTTCACCTATCAGGTTAATCAATTGGTCAACTTTTTCAATACCGACCCGGATAGTGGACGACTCCTGGGATGCGACATGTTTTTCTGTTTCTTTTTTCGTTGCTGGATTTTTTTTATCGACAGCACCTTCTTGTGTCAATACCGGCATCGGCGCGGGTGCTTCTGTTTTAGTGTTCGCCTCTGTAGCTGCATCCAAAGGTGGAAACATGGCATCAAGAGGCTCAAAAAAACCGTACCCAAGATCTTCCTCGGTCTGATTCTGCGTCTTTTTTGCAACTAAACGAGGAACGGATGACTCAAGCGTGATGTTCAGATTATCCGGATCCAGAATGAAGGAGCAAATTGAAATAATATCGTCTTTAGATTCATTTGTCTGGAGATGAAAAATCGCTTTTCCTGGATCGCAATTTTCCTTGAAAATCAAGCCAAGCAATCCCAGCTCCGACATTAAAGCACTGGTATCAGCATCGTTGATCGCTGCAATCTCAACTTTAAATGTCTGCTGAAAATGTGTATCACTATGATCAACCACAACCGGGTCTGCCGATCTGGCCGTGTGATCAGATTCATCCGACAGCGACTGCAAGAGCATCCGTACGTCACCTACTGCGTCCTGATCAACCACGCTTCCCAGACGATGTCCGTCAAGCTGCATTTTGAGAATATCTTTAGCGCTCAAAAATGCGTCGACATGCTCCGATGTCAGCGACATCTCGCCTTTTCTGATTTTGTCCAACAATGACTCAAGTACATGAGTGACTTCAGTCATATCGTTCAGGCCAAACGTAGATGCACCACCTTTAATAGAATGCGCGGAACGGAAAATCGCATTTAAATCTTCCGCGTCAGGTGCAGAAACATCGACTGCAAGCAGCAATTTTTCCATCTCGGCAAGAAGTTCATCTGCCTCATCAAAAAAAACCTGGAAAAACTGACTCATGTCAATCGTCATTATTTAACTCCGGCATTTACATAATTAGCACAAGCAATAACTGGCAACTTCCCAACTCAACCAATAACTTTTTTTACGACTTCAGTTAATTTTTGTGGATCAAAGGGTTTCACCAACCAACCATTCGCCCCCGCAGCCCGCCCCTTGGCCTTCATATCATCACTGGACTCAGTCGTCAGCATCAAAATAGGTACACGCTGATAAGTCGCAAGACCTCTCAACGACTTGATCAAAGTCAGCCCATCCATTCGTGGCATATTTTGGTCAGTCAGCACCAGATCAACAACCTGCATCCTGGCTTTTTCCAGACCGTCCTGCCCATCAACCGCCTCAATGACCTGATATCCAGCAGCTTTCAGACTGAACGCGACCATCTGCCTCAAAGAACCAGAATCATCCACCGCTAAAATTGTTTTAGCCATAATTACCCCGTTTTCCGAATAAAACGCAATACATTCATAACACTGTTACAGACTAAAATAATTCAATATCACCACTATCTAAATGCTTTTGATGAACCGCCTTCCTGAGCAAGTTTTGCAAGTCAATACTTTGCTTTTCAAGACGGAGAATTGTCTCTTTCAGAAGGGATTCAATATCATCGCTTGGCGCATCATGTGAAATATCGTTTCCGACGACACCGAGCGTAGTCAAAACCTCCCTCAGGCCATTGCATCTTTCTAGTGTTCTTGAAATTAACTGACTGGTTAGGTCCTGGAATTGCAGAGAAGTCACTGCTGCATTGACATGCTGAGAAATCTCGGCCTGGATCGCTCTGATTCGGCCAATGCTCTCAGGAGGAATTAATCCCGTGTCAATAATCAGATTAATTTCATCCTGCTCCTTCAATACGGCAGAATGTAATGAGAGAAAACTGACCCCCAATTTCTCAATCGCTTCTCCCAACAAAAGAGCTGTCTGAGCCAAATCAGTTTCTACTTCAGACAAATGCGCATTTCCGTGGTCAGAGACTCCTGATAACAACTGCTTTACATGAGACCCTAGCATTTTTTTGGGGGACATCTCAGTATCCTATTTGTTCAGTTTTATCACTGACGCCATTCATCATGCGCTACTTACCTGACTGTTTAACAGAAACCTCAGTCTCAGCATTCGTCTGGCTTGTTACCTCGACAGAGCCGCCATCCTGAGATGCAGATTCCTCTGCCTTCTTATTCATAACAATAATACTGATGCGTCGATTAATAGGATTAAGCGGATCCTGCTTGTCAAACAGAACAGACGACGACAATCCGACGACACGCAGCACTTTAGCCTCATCCATACCACCGTAAATGAGCTCTCTTCTTGATGCGTTCGCACGGTCAGCAGATAGCTCCCAATTACTATATCCCTTTTCCCCCATGCCATAGGGAGCAGAATCAGTATGTCCAGATAAACTGATCTTGTTAGGAACTTCGTTTAATGCTTTTCCGATTTCATGGAGAATTTCTTTCGTATATGGCTGCAAGTCTGCTTTCGCGGAAGCGAACATAGGTCGATTTTGCTCATCAACCATCTGAATTCTCAACCCCTCTGTTGTAATATCGAGCAATAATTGTTTTTTATAGAGTTTTAATGTTGGATTCGACTCAATTGCAGCTTCAATTTTACTTTTTAACCCTTTCAACCTCTCAGCATCAGCCTTAGCTAGGGCGGCCTCTGCAGCCTGCAAATTATAGGATTTCCGCTGTGCTTCAATGTCGCCTTTACGATTTTGTCCCTCACGCAAACTCAAATCTTTGCCTCCGCCTTTAATGACACTGGAACTATCTCCACTACCATCTCCGCCTGCCATAGCAACCTTGAGGGGAGTTTGAAAATACTCCGCAATCCCTTGAAGATTTCCTTTTGCAGTGGAGCCCAAGAGCCACATCAGCAAAAAAAATGCCATCATTGCAGTGACAAAATCAGCATAAGCGATTTTCCAGGCACCGCCATGATGGCCGCCAGCTACTTTTTTTATCCGCTTAACGATGATCGGCCGTAATTCTTCATTTGCCATTTGAAAACCTAACAATTCAATTATTTAGATTTTGATTGTTTAATATGTTCTTCCAGTTCAGCAAAAGCCGGGCGCTCCGTAGAGTACAAAACCTTGCGTCCAAACTCTACGGCTAACGCAGGCGCATAACCATTGAGGCTAGCCAGCAAGGTCACTTTGATGCATTGAAAAGTTTTTGAGGACTCGTCCAGTTGCTGTTCAAGTAAACCGGCCAAGGGACCAACAAAACCGTAAGCCAGCAAAATACCAAGGAAGGTCCCCACCAGCGCATGTGCAATCAATATCCCCAACTCCGCAGGTGGGATGCCAACTGACTCCATCGTATGAACGACTCCCATCACTGCGGCAACAATACCAAACGCAGGCAAACCATCGCCTAGCTTTGCAATAAAGTGCGAAGGAACAGCACCTTCATGGTGATGAGTGTCGAGTTCGTTATCCATCAGATTTTCGATTTGAAATGCGTCCATATTGCCAGATACCATCAGACGCAAATAATCACAAAGAAACTCCATCAAATGGTGATCATGAACGATGGCAGGGTATTTACTGAACAAAGGGCTTTCTTCAGGCTTTTCAATATCACCCTCAATAGACATTAAACCTTCTTTTCTGACTTTCGTCAGCACATCAAACAACATCGTCATCAATTCCATATACAGGGCTTTGTTGTACTTAGAGCCCTTAAAGACAGCAGGAATTGCTTTGAGCGTGGCCTTTAAACTTTTGGCGTTATTCCCAACCAATGAGGCACCAATGGCAGCACCACCGATCATCAGCAATTCCAATGGCTGAATCAGAACAGCCAAGTGACCGCCCGACATGATAAAGCCACCAAATACTGAGCCAAGTACTACGATATAGCCGACGATGACTAACACGGAATTACACTCCTTGATTGGAAAATCATATTTGAATATCTTACGCCAATCATATCAGCCCATTTCATAGGATTCATTACAAATTGATGTAAATCGAGAGACTGATATATATTTCTTTTAAAAAATATCTGAAGCCACAACATATTTACAAATACCAGACATGCAAAATACGATCGTCATTTTTAAACTTTATTTTAACGTCCGGAGCAAACCCGTCTACCGCAAATTCGTAGCTCATAAATATGCTCCCCGGTTGCATCTCATCTTGCACCTTTTTCCAAATTTGGGGCATCACAATCGGAGACAAATAGGCAAAAACAACATTAAATTTTTCAAAATTTAAATTTTCATATCTCCCAAAATGAAATACAAAATTTCTATTTAGGTAAAATTTTGATTTAATGACACTATACAGCCAAGGTAAAATGGCAATCTCAACGCCATAAAATCTCCACCCTTCTCTTAAGATACTCAGTTGAAAATTCAACCCACCAAATCCACTCCCGACATCAAGAAAACAAATATCTCTCTCATCTGAAACGATATTCACAATTTCGTATGGCAAAAATTTACTGGAAGGGAAAAATGGAACTCTTGTCATCAAAGTAGTCCCAAAAACTAAAAACAGAGCAAAGAAAATACCTAAGCTAAGAAGGGGTGGGAAATCCATATAAAGTGCAAAGATCAACGCAGCCGGAAAAGCAAAATTCAATACATGCCACCACCATTCGAGTTTAAATCGAATAGAAAGCCATAAAGCTGATAATGATGGAAGAAAAAAAATCGGGTACGTGATGAATATCTGAGTAAATTGATGCTTTAAAAGAAAGAGCAGAAAGAACGTAAATAAAAAAGCCATGATCTGTATAATCATGGCTTTAAGAACAACGAAACAGGCAACATCTGGAAATCGAGCTTCTTTTTCGTTACGATCATCAACAAACAACAAACTCAAACAAACCTCCGCTACATATCAAGCCACCATTTCTAATTCAGTAGCAATTTCTTTAATTTTTTTGGTCTTCCCCGCCCTGGACGGCATATGACAAAGACCACATTGATAATGATTATTCAAATCGAGTGAATGCGCAACAAAATGCCCACCACACTCAGAACATTTTGCAAAAGTTAGCATTTTGCCTTCAAAAAACCGCACTAAAGTCCATGCGCGCGTCAAAGATAAGACAGCCTCATCAGGTTGCGAGCAGCCTACCTGCTCAAGATAAAGACGATAAGCTTTAATTATCGCGTCAATTCCAGATATTCCAGCGTGATCATTCAGATATTTATAAATATTCATAAATAAAGAAGAATGAATATTGGGTTGCCAAGTGGTGAACCAGTCCGCTGAAAATGGCAACATTCCTTTTGGCGGCGAGACTCCTTTTAATTCTTTGTAGATCTTCAGTAATCGTTCGCGAGACAGGGATGTTTCAGACTCAAGCAGTTGCAATCTGGCTCCGAGATTGACCAGCTCAATCGCCAATTGAATTTCATTTGCTTCATTAACAACACTTTTGCCAGCCATATTTAACTCCTGTCACTCAATCATTAAACGTTTAATTAATGGATTTCTTCAACAGGCTGACCGGCCATTAAAATGGCAGCATGAGAATGAGCGAGTGCACGTTCTTTATTGTAGTTGGTTAACATACACAGAATTGAGCTATCCTCGAAACGAAACCGGGCCAGCATCATATTTGATCCTGCCAGTTTAAGAATTTGCGAATTATTCAGCCCCTCGATCAGATCGGCAATTTCTTTACCGATCCCAAGTCGGAAAATAGCGGTTGCTTTATCCGCACGAATCATTTGTTGAGCCAGCATCAGATAGCTCAAATTAGCATCGCGGATTTCAGCCATCATGTCATTTTGTGTCATGTTTGTACCCTCCAGTCTATTTCCCAAGCAACGTTTGTTGCCGATGAGACAGATTGTGAGTGAGCACAAAATTGGTCGATATAGGCGGGACGAGGGATTTTAATTCAGAAAAATACTAAGCGCCTCGTAAGACAAAATCTTACGAGACAATAAGTATTGAAAATCGCAAAAGAAACAACTTGCGACTTAAATAATTTAAAGACTTGCGCTTCAAATTTAAAAACCACTTAAAATCAATAGGTTAGGTAAAAAATCCTATTGATTTTTATCTACTTCGTAACTATTAACGGCACGAAAATTCAGAACTTTAGGGTTTTCGGAAAATATTTTTAAAAATATTTTTCCTACATTTCGTAACGGCAAAGTCTCAAAAAACTTTAATTTTTTATTTTGGAATTTAAGTTTTTTAGCTTTGGTGTGGAAAAGCGACAACGCACAAGTTCATAAAAATTACCAAGAAGAAAATTGTGTAAACTTGCGTATCGCTATTTACGAAGGGGGTAAATTGACTGGATCTGATTAAACCGGAGATATTTGCTTACTTCTCCAAATGCAACTTTCTTTTAATTGTTTATCAAGTCCGTTTAATGCCGTATTATGCTCAAGGATCTCTTCAGCAGTAGCTGATTGAACAATAATGTCCGACAAATCAACATCAATGATTACAGTTTCTTCAACAATTTTAGGCTCGTCTTCCGGCAACTCAATTTCAAAACTATTCTGCCCTCGCGACATCGCCAGAAATACATCTGCCAGTAATTCCGCATCCAGCAACGCTCCGTGTAATTTGCGATGAGAATTAGAAACATCGTAACGATCACATAAAGCATCAAGGGAATTACGCTTCCCAGGATGAAGTTCTTTCGCCTGAACCAAGGTATCCGTAACAGTGTCAATGTGATCAGAAAAACTGCCTAGCCCTAGTAAATTCAATTCTGCATTCAGAAATGAAAGATCAAAAGGGGCATTGTGGATAATGACCTCAGCACCTTTGACATATGCCAGAAATTCGATCGCAATCTCACTGAATTTAGGCTTATCACGCAGAAACTCTGTCGTCAGCCCATGAACAGCCAACGCTCCCTCCTCAGAATCACGCTCAGGATTAATGTATTGGTGGAAATTATTTCCAGTTAGCTTTCGATTGATTAGCTCAACACACCCAATTTCAATAATACGATTTCCATCTCTGGGACTCAAACCTGTTGTTTCAGTATCAAGTACGATCTGTCTTAATATTTTATCCATTGCTCATTGTTCTTTCGGTCGTTTTGTATTCGACCCATTCTAATTGAATCTGGTTACCTTCAGAAAAATGACAGTAACTCGACTGCATTCCAACGTTAGCAGCAAATAACAGCCCTCCCCCAAAAGAAACGAAGGGTAACTTTTCCCTGATCCAAAATGGAATTTTCATTGACTGGTAATGATTTTTAATGTCGCGGGTTGGACGATTTTCAGCCAGCTTCAGTTTTTCGCCACCACGTCGCAAATGCAATGTCAGCATTTGTTGGCTGAGCCAGTCAGGCTCCAGCCCATAATCTGTCTTGTTGAAAAAAAGAGTACCGCCGAATTGATCAAAATCCAGTGAAGACTCCCCTGACCATCGAAAATGAAACTGAGGGATTTCCTCTTTTTCCGCCCGGGAGATCGAGGCAACAATATAAATCCTGTCCTGATAACGGTGAAATGCGAGATTGTCGTGATATACAGTAATTTTTGCATCACAACGTGCTTCAAACAATTGCTTGCGAATTTCATTCAACCGAGATGTTGTCGGCATTTTTGAATCCAATCGCGCCAACCAGAACCGGAATACGTTATTTGCTCTCTCAACACTCAAGGATTCAAGTTTTGGAACAAGCAAAACATTTTCAGTATAGCAACATTGAAAATCTTTCTCTGCCAAATCATCAATTAACTTTCGCGCTGAACGCATGTGCAAAGCTGTTCTTGCAATTCGTTTGGGGAAGCCAGGGGAAATTTTCTCTAAAACAGGCATCACCTGATGTCTCAGTGCGTTACGCAAAAAACGCGTATCCGAATTTGACTCATCACTTATGTAGGAAACACCGGTTGCTCGGACCCACTCTTCAAGGCTTTCCCTTATTTCGGCAAGCAGTGGTCTCATCAGCATCAAGTCCGGTGTCCCCAGCAAAGATGGGGCGAAATTAAAGCAGTCCATGCCCGACATTCCAGCCACACCGGATCCCCTGAGCAGCTGCATCAGCAAAGTTTCTGCCTGATCATCCTGATGATGCGCAGTCATTACATGGCGTATCTGGAGTGAATCGCAAACATCTCCCAACGCCCGATAGCGCGCCTCTCTTGCACTTGCTTCGAGACCAGTGGTGGCAATATTTTCCGGATTAACTTTCCTGGAATGGAAATGAATCCCATAGTCATTGCACATTGACTGACAATGTGTCAGCCAAGCATCTGCATTGGGACTCAAACCATGATGGATATGAATTGCATGTAGGGGAATATGGCGTTGCTGGCAATAAGCCTTACTTAGAAGCAGCAATGCTGTTGAATCAAGACCACCGCTATAAGCGATCGCTATGCCCTGCTGAAGGGACTGGACTTTCAATTGATCAAAATAAAGGTCCAGTTCTTTGGTAAAACGCTGGAACAAATGACTGCGATAAGGATCCGATTTCATTCGGCAATCTTGGTTTCCTTGAATTTACCATAGCTCATGAGTTTCTCATGACGGGCACTGAGCAGATCCCTGGTCTTAACACCTTGAAATTGGCGAAGGGTATCTGCCAATGCGCGCTTAACCAGTGCGCACATCTGTTTCGGATCACGATGTGCCCCCCCTAAAGGCTCATTGATAATTTTATCGATCAGCCCCATTGCCTTGAGGCGGTGCGCAGTCAATCCCAGAGCCTCTGCTGCATCAGCAGCGCGATCCGAAGTCTTCCAAAGAATGGATGCGCAACCTTCCGGCGAAATCACGGAATACGTTGCATATTGTAACATCAGAACAGCATCTCCGACAGCCAATGCCAGCGCTCCGCCAGAGCCGCCTTCACCGATAATTGTAGCAATCAAAGGTACCTTCAGCTCTGCCATGACATAGAGATTATGACCGATTGCTTCGGACTGTCCTCGTTCTTCAGCATCAATACCTGGCCATGCACCAGTTGTATCGATGAAGGTAAATACCGGAATATCAAATTTCTCAGCCAGCTTCATCAGACGCATCGCTTTACGATAGCCTTCCGGTTTTGGCATACCGAAATTACGCATAGCACGTTCTTTGGTGTCGCGTCCTTTCTGATGACCAATCACCATGCAGGATTGCCCATTAAACCGAGCCAGACCGCCCACAATAGACAAGTCATCAGCAAAACTACGATCACCATGCAACTCATGGAAATCAGTAAAAATCTGGTTAATATAATCCAGTGTATACGGTCGCTGTGGGTGTCGCGATATTTGTGAAACCTGCCAGGGAGTCAGCTTTGTGTAAATATCTTTTGTCAGCATCTGACTCTTTTTGGAGAGTCGGTCTATTTCTTCTGAAATATCAACCGCTGAATCATCCTGGACAAAGCGTAATTCTTCAATTTTGGATTCAAGCTCGGCAATTGGTTGCTCAAAGCTCAAAAATGTCGTTTTAGTCATCGTGCCTCCTTAAGTCCACACGAGTTTAAAATATTCCTGCCTCGCCATTGCCAATGCAGAGTATTTGCTGCCGCCATGGCGGCGCGATACGTATGACAAGAATGCAAAGCAAGACATCACCAGATAAAAATTCCGACTACGTGTGCAAATTTCCGGAAAAATATCAGAACGGGGCAGATTAAATATCAAAACCAGTCACTCTGTCCAGTTTTAGTATTATTTTTCCCAGAATCCAAAGCAGAATTTTTATTCACAGTCAAGAAAAGCACGACTGATTATTTTTAATTACCTGTCGAAACAACACTCATCGGTATATGTCGCCAATTACGGATATTTTCTGTCTGATAAAACTACTGAAAGCAGATATGTTATCTCGGATAACGAAACCAAAATGAACACATCTTTGATAAGATGATGCCGTACCAGTTTTAGTATACCATTGCTGCCTTCCTGTTCAGTCAACCTCAGATAATTCTAAGCTCGAACACCATGCGCCAGACTTTTAAAAAAATTATTATCATTTCCAGCCTCTCTTTTGCTTTTTTATCAATGGCTGCATATGCTGACGATGCTGCGGACATTGGAAAATTACTGCGATCCGGCCAAACTTCTGAAGCTTTGCAAAAAGTAGATGCTGCGTTGGCAATTCGTCCAAAAGACGCTCAGATGCGTTTTCTGAAAGGGTTAATTCTGACTGAGCAGAACAAAACGACTGAAGCGATTAATATTTTTATGAAGCTGACAGACGATTATCCGGAGTTGCCCGAACCATATAACAACCTTGCGGTGTTGTATGCGTCTTCCGGACAATATGATAAGGCACGCGCGTCATTGGAAATGGCAATCCGCACCAATCCTACTTACGGGACAGCGCACGAAAATCTGGGTGACGTATACGCAAAATTAGCCAGCCAGGCGTACGACAAAGCATTACAGCTTGATTCAGGAAATACTAACGCCAAGCTGAAATTGACATTGGTTCGCAATCTGGTTGGAAATACTACCGGTGGAACAAATCCAAAAAACAATCCTTCTCCTGCAACACAAGTCGCCCAGCTTTCTGCGCAGCCAAAACCTGCTGCCACCAGCAAAATAGAGAAGATTGAACCGGAAACCGCAAAATCAATTGAAACAACCAACCCTTCTAAATCTAAGGTCCAGCAAACTCAGGATAAAGAAGATGACGAGGTAATCAAAGCAATCGAAAACTGGGCAAAAGCCTGGAGCAACAAAGACACCAATACGTATCTCGCTCATTACGCAAAAGATTTCCAAACACCCAAAGGCGAATCCAGAAAAGCATGGGCAGAAGAACGCCGAAACCGGATTGAAGGCAAAGGCAGAATCAGCGTAAAAATAGAAACGCCGAAAGTAAACCTGGATGGAAATAGTGCCACCGTGAAATTTCGTCAGATTTATACTTCCGACCAGTTAACTGCGAATAGCCGCAAAACTATCCTCATGATTAAACAGGATGGAAAGTGGCTCATCAAACAGGAGCGCGCGGGTAGCTGATGTTTTTCGCCGTGCTTATGATGACTTCGGGTCTCAGAAAGAACTCGAGGCAGGCAGGTGCTTTATTCCTTTTTTTGTGCCTGACTATTTTTCCTTTCATCATATCCGTTGCCAATGCTGCGACGAAGATGCGCTCATCCAGAATTATTCCTGCTGAATCTGGCGCTGTATCTGTGAATCCCGATTCGCTGCTGATTGAGGTTTATCAAAATCTCTCTGAGAACAAATTACAATTAGCACAGACGAAAATTGATGAGCTAATCGAGGCTTATCCAAACTTTCAGTTAGCCCAGCTCATTAAAGGAGACTTGCTATTAATGCATACGCGCCCTGTTACCAGTTTCGGTGCAGGGCTCGGCGCGACACAAGGTGAAAAATTAAAAGAGTTGCGTGACGAAGCTGCAGCCAGAATTCATGCGTTCAGAGAAAAACCAGTTCCTGGATTGATTCCGCGTCCCGTACTCCAGCTTCGCGATGATCAAAAACAAGTCATTCTGATAGATACCAAAAAATCCCGCTTATATTTGTATAAGAATGATGCGGGGCAATTGAAATTACTGAGCGATCATTACATCAGTCACGGGAAATTCGGTATAAACAAATTAAAAGAAGGCGACCAAAAAACACCGATAGGAGTTTATTACATTACCAGTCACTTATCCGGAAGCAAATTGCCAGATTTTTATGGCCCCGGGGCGCTTCCTCTGAACTATCCCAATGATTGGGATAAAGTGAATGACCGCGGCGGCTCTGGTATCTGGCTGCACGGCGTGCCATCTGCCAGTTTTAGCCGCCCCCCCCTGGCTTCGGATGGTTGCGTAGTGTTAACCAATCCGGATTTTTTGAAAATCGCCGCTTCCGTTGACATTGGCAAAACTCCAGTCATCATCGCGGAACAGATTGAATTCATTAGTGCAGCAAAAGTAAATACAGAAAAACAATTAGCGAATAAATTGCTGGAAGACTGGCGTCTGGATCTGGAAAGCCAGAATATGAACCGGATTCTGGCAAACTATTCACGTAACTTTAAGACCATACAAGGCGATACCCTGAACTCTTGGTTCATAAAGCAGAAAACGGGATTAGATGGCGGCACGATGCCCGTCATCAGATTGCGCGATGTCACGCATTTCCGTTACCCTGGCAACGATGAAATGATTGTCAGCACATTTACCCAGGAAGTTTTGAGCGGAAAAATAAAATCAAGTAATAGAAAACGTCAATACTGGATCAAAGAAGCCTCTAAATGGCGCATCATTTACGAAATTAACGTCTGAAAGGTTTATTTATGCAAGCTTTTTTAAGCGGACTTATTCTGGCATTGACAATCACACTGCTTCCCGGACAGTCGATGGCACAGAGCTTACCGAAGGTTTCAATCAAAACGAATTTAGGGGAAATTGTTGTTGAGTTATACCCGGATGCTGCACCAAAAACAGTGGAAAATTTTTTATCCTACGTCAAAGCAGGCCAATATAAAGGAACCATTTTTCACCGGGTCATTGATAATTTTATGATTCAGGGTGGTGGTTACGATAAAAACATGAAAGAAAAGCCAACCCGCAAACCGATTCCTCTGGAGGCAGCGCAAGCATTGGAAAAAGGCCTGAAGAACGATCTGGGTACGATTTCGATGGCAAGAACAGAAGACCCCAATTCAGCAACGGCACAGTTTTTTATTAATGTGAGAGATAATGACTTTCTGAATCATCAGGTATTGCCAGAAGGGGATCCTGTTGAATTTAATTATCGTGGCAATATGGTCAAAGCGCCGCGAAACAAAGCATTAATTGTCACTGCGGGGTACACACCTTTCGGCAAAGTGATCAGAGGAATGGAAGTTGTAGAGCAAATCAAGTCCGTCCCAACAGGCGATGCTTATATGATGCAAAACGTCCCACAAAAGCCGATCATTATTCAATCCGCGACTGTAATAAAATAAATTATCTTTAATTATCTACTACTCAACAAGGACTATCATGGCTGTTATCCTGACCACCAATTTAGGTACCATCAAAATCGAGCTGAACGCAGAAAAAGCTCCCAAAACTGTCGCCAATTTTCTGGCATATGTGGAAGCGGGGCATTATGCAGGCACGATTTTCCATCGCGTGATTGATGGATTTATGATTCAGGGTGGCGGCTTTGAGCCTGGCATGAATCAAAAAGAGACTCAGGCACCGATTGACAATGAAGCCAATAACGGCCTGAAAAATGAGCGCTACTCTATTGCAATGGCTCGTACAGGTGCGCCACACTCGGCAACCGCTCAGTTCTTCATCAATACTGCTAACAACAGTTTCCTAGACTATCCTGGACAAGACGGCTGGGGATATTGCGTATTTGGCCGTGTAAGCGAAGGTACCGAAATTGTCGATAAAATTAAAAGCGTTAAAACATCCCGTTCCGGCATGTTCCAGGATGTGCCAGTCGAAGATGTCGTCATCGAAAAAGCAGAAATTGTCTGATTATTTTTGATGGCAACACCTCTGCATTCTTCCCTGGACATAACGCAACCGGCGCCGGTTGCGTTATTTGTTTCTGATATTCATCTCAACCCCACCCTGCCCCTAACAACTGCTGCTTTTTTGGATTTCCTCCGCCAACATGCGCCCAAGGCATCAATGCTGTTTATTCTTGGAGATCTGTTCGAATATTGGATCGGCGACGATGATATTGGCGATCCGTATCATCAGCGCATTGTTGAAACACTGCGAGAATTAAAAAACAGCGGTACTGACATTTATTTTATAGCAGGAAACAGGGATTTTCTGATTTCAGATAAATTCGCAAAAGTAACTGGCGCAGAAATTCTCCAGGAACCATATCTGCTACAGGCAGCAGGACATAAAATCGTTTTATGTCATGGTGATGCCCAGTGTACTGATGACACTGATTATATGGTTTTCCGTCAGCAGGTTCGCCATGCTCAATGGCAGAACAATTTTTTAGCGCTGCCATTGGAGCAAAGAAAATCTATGGTACAAGGAATGCGCGCAAGCAGTCAGGCTGAGCAACAGAAAAAAAGTATGCACATCATGGATGTGAATCAGGACGCGATAGCACGGCTCGTTCGCTCTGCCGGAGCAGACTTGGTGATCCACGGTCACACACACAGACCAGCTGAACACATCGGGGACAATTACCGCAGACTGGTATTGCCGGATTGGGATTATGACTCCGCAAATCCAAGAGGTGGCTGGCTTGAGCTGTATGACGACGGTAAACTAATCCCCTGTACGCTGGACCAGTCTTCTATCCTCTAATTCAGCCTGAGTATCGCTTATCCTCTGCTACCGGAATCACTTTCGGATAAATGACCTGCAGTAATCGTGAGTATTCTGCCACAACGCTCAGCGATAGACATATCATGCGTGACTAAAACCAATGTGGAATTGCGTTCACGGTTCAGTGCAAACATCAGTTGAATAATAGCCTCCCCCGTTGTGGCATCAAGACTGCCGGTCGGCTCATCAGCGAACAGTAAAGGCGGCTCAGTGACAAATGCACGCGCCAATGCCACTCGTTGCTGCTCGCCGCCAGATAAAAATTTAGGGTAATGACGCAACCTGGAAGAAAGGCCGACATGTGTCAACATTTGTTCAGCCTTTTCTTTTGCGGATTTATCTCCTTTTAATTCCAAAGGAAGCATCACATTTTCCAGAGCATTCAGATGCGCCAATAATTGAAAGGACTGGAAAACGAAACCCAGTTTATCCTTGCGAAATTTTGCACGCTGATCTTCGTTCAGGGTAAAAATATCGACACCATCCAGCAGAACAGTCCCCTTGCTGGGCGTATCCAGGCCTGCAAGTATGCCCAGTAAAGTGGATTTACCTGATCCCGATGCACCAACGATTGCAAGCGTTTCTCCCGGCTGCACTGTAAAATCGATACCATTCAAAATAGTGAGATGTCCCGATGCGTCCTCAACCTGCTTGGTCAGGCCACTCACTGTAATTGCTGCTTGCATAGGATGTTCCATGAATTCTTTTTTGCCTGTTCGCTGGATAACTCTGAACTTGTTCAAAGTGTCGTTTTTGCTTTTTTCATTCTTACTGGTCACTGACGCTTATTCTGCATCAAAAACAATTCTGGTGCTGGGAGATAGTTTATCTGCCGAATACGGTCTTGCACGAGGACAAGGTTGGGTCAGCTTGCTAGAAAAAAAACTGGCCGAAGAAAAAATACCTGCCAGAGTCATTAATGCCAGCATCAGCGGTGAAACATCGATTGGTGGTAAAAATCGCTTACCGGATCTGTTAAATCAGCATCATCCCGATATTGTGATTATCGAACTGGGTGGAAATGATGCATTGAGAGGATTACCGCTGAATAATTCTGAAGACAATTTCCGCACCATAATTGTCAGCGCAAAACATCAGAACGCAAAAGTGCTGCTTGCCGGAATGCAGGTTCCGCCAAATTACGGAAAAACATATACCCAACAATTTTTCTCGATGTATCAGAAGCTTGCGCAGGAACAGAAAATCCGGCTGGTGCCATTTTTGCTCGAAGGTGTTGCAAATAATAATCAACTATTCCAATCTGACAGAATTCACCCTGTTGCAGCAGCACATCCAATTATTTTGCAAAACATATGGGATCAGCTGCACCCCTTACTCAAGAAATAAGTTATGAAATATCCTGCAATTTCCACTATCGACCAGGTCATCTCCGAATTGGCGCATTTTGATACCATCATAGATGTCAGGAGTCCCTCTGAATACGCCGAAGATCATTTGCCCGGTGCAATCAATTGCCCAGTTTTGAACGATGAGGAACGGGTTCGGGTTGGAACGCTTTATAAACAGGTAGGCTCCTTTGAAGCGAAAAGGCTCGGTGCCGGCCTAGTTGCAATGAATATCAGTAAACATCTTGCTACGACACTAGCGCAGCAACCGCGTCAATGGCGCCCCCTGATTTATTGCTGGCGAGGTGGCAACCGCAGCGGTTCCATGGCACACATACTGGCGAAAATTGGCTGGCCAGTAACGCAGCTTGACGGTGGTTACAAAGCATACCGGAATCTGGTCAATCAACAGTTAACAGAGTTGGTGGACGGTATTCAGTGGCGTGTTTTATGCGGCCCAACAGGTAGTGGAAAAAGCCGTTTACTGAATTGTCTGGAACAAATGGGAGAACAGGTACTTGATCTGGAAGGACTGGCTTGCCATAAAGGTTCAGTGTTGGGAGATATTCCAAGTCAAAAGCAGCCATCTCAAAAATATTTTGAAACGCTGCTATGGGAAAAGCTCAGAACCTTCGATAAAACAAAAAAAGTTTATGTCGAAGCCGAAAGTAAAAAGGTGGGTAATCTTCGCGTTCCGGAATCCATCATGACAAATATCAGGAAAGCTGCCTGTATTTCACTTGAACCATCGATTGAATATCGTGTTCAGTTTTTGATGGAAGATTACCCACACTTTATTCAGCAACCTGAGAAACTCAATCAGCAACTCGACTATCTGACGCATTTGCATGGCAAAGAAAAAATCCAGCAATGGAAAGAATGGGCACATGCCGGCACCATCGAAAAGCTGGTCACCGATTTACTTCAACTCCACTATGACCCTGGTTATAACAAATCTATCAGGAGGAATTTTATTCAATTTCCCCATGCTACGTGTATTAACCTGGCGCGTCTGACGGAAGAAAATTTACAACAGGCTGCAGATTTTATCCGTAAAAACACCTGAGCTTCATCAATAAAAATCAGGCATCAGCTATCAATATCGTCCACGATACGCTGTCCTTCCTGATCGAGTTCATCGAACTGGCGGTGGCTGATGGCCCACCAGAATACTGCCCCGATAGCAAAAACAAGCAATAAACTTAAAGGTACAAGCAAATACAAGATGTCCATATTCAGGTCTGATCAGCAGCCATTGCATATTCCGGCTGGGGTAAAAGATATAAACGCAGCGCATTGAGTACCACAATTAATGAACTGAGCGACATTCCTAAAGCTGCATGCCATGGTTCCAGCCAGCCAGCCACTGCAGCAGGAATTGCAAGCACATTATAAAGAATCGCCCATGCCAGATTTTCACGGATAAGGCGAAATGACTGACGGCCTATGCGGAAGGCAAAAACCAGATCACTCAAACGATTGGACACTAACAGCAAATCACTGCGTGTCTGAGAAATGGGAGCACCCTGCCCCATCGCCACGGCCACGTCGGCGAGTGCCAGCGCAGGACCATCATTCATGCCATCGCCAACCATTGCGACAATGGCTCCCGCTTCCTGAAGTTGTCTGATCTGGGCAAATTTTTCGGCCGGGCTACGCTCAGCCCATACATCGTTGATACCACAACGCTCGGCTACCTCTGCAACAGCTTCCCGACGGTCGCCAGACATCAGCATCACCTTTTTTCCCGATTGCTGAAGCTGATGAACGGCGTCGACGGCATCATTCCGTAGAACATCTTCCAGAGCAAACAATAATAAATTACTGCTGACTTCTGCCAAAACAGAAATAGTTCTATTCCTTAAATTTTCCGCAAGTGTGACGGAAAGATGGTTCATTTCTTCGGCAAATGCCAGACTTCCCAGACGATAGAGGCGTCCATTCACACAAGCTTCCACGCCACCGCCTGCGATTTCCCGTAATCCGGTGACTTCCATGTCCGATACAGCGCCAGCATGTTTTGCAAAGCCATCCGCAATTGCCCGCGCCACTGGGTGCGAAGAACCCGATGCCAGCAGAAAAGCCAATTTCTCCGCCAGCAATTCGTCCTGTGTGCTGAGATGGATAGTGTCTGACAAACGTAACTTGCCAACAGTCAGCGTACCTGTTTTATCGAAAATAATATGCGTCGCTTTAGATAAGGTCTGAATTGCCTTGCCATGTTTAATCAGTACGCCATTTTTTGCCATTAATCCAATAGCAGCAGACATAACACCAGGGGTTGCCAGCGACAACGCACAAGGACAAGTGACGACAATCACACTGATCGCAATCCAGAGTGCGCGTGCAGGCTCGATATATGCCCAGACTAAACCTGTAATAAGAGCGATCAGTAAAATCAAGGTCAGGAATCTGCTCGCGTGTCGGTCGGCCAGCAAGACGATCGGTGGTTTTTCAGTCGCAGCGGTTTCCATCATCTCAATCAATGATGACAAGCGGGTCTGATTTCCTGTTTTGTCTGCCCGCATGATCAACCTGCCACCGACATTCATCGCCCCGGCAATCAGTTCATCACCCGCAGTCTTTGCAACGGGCTGCGACTCTCCCGTCATGAGCGCTTCATCACAGTCGCTGCTGCCTTCCAGAACAATGCCATCTGCAGGAATATTCTGCCCGGGAGTGATGAGCAATACATCATTGGCAGCTAACTGGCCTGCATCAACCTCTTCGATCTGCATTGAAGCGGGATAATCTGGCAATCGCTGTGCCTTTACCTGACTCAATTCGGTCAGTATGCGCAAGGCAGCCGTAGTTTTTTTTTGTACCCGGTTCTCAATCAGTCTCGCTCCCAGCAGGAGAAAAACAAACATGATTACAGAGTCATAATAAACAGCACCACCATGGAATGTGGCCCAGACGCTGGCAAAAAACGTCAGCAAAATACCCAGAGAAACCGGAACATCCATTCCAACATGATGGTTGCGGATATCCCGCCAGGCGGACTGAAAAAAAGGAATGGCAGAAAATCCCATTACCGGGACGGCGATCACCATGCTGGCGATTTTCAACAATTTATCCAGATCGGGAGTCAGATCACCATCAATCTGCGGTACCGGTACAAGATAGGCCGGAAAGGCATACATCATCACCTGCATCATCGCAAAACCAGCAACAAACAAACGCCATAACGCCAGCTTCTTTTCCTGCCGCTCCTGTTCGCTATCCGACTGAGCCAGGGGAAATGCTCCATAGCCAAGCTGTGTAATGGCTTCCAGAATATTTTTGAGATTGGTCTTGCCTGATTCCCAGGATACGTCAGCTTTGTGACTTGCAGCATTGATCCTGAAACTATGTACACCAGCAAGTTGCTTTAGACGGAATTCAATCAGCTGCACACAAGCTGCACAATGCATACCGGACAAATTCAGTTTTTCATGTTCTAAAAAGTCTTTTTCGTCGTGACGATTCGGCATGTGGTGATTAATTTGATTAGTACCCTGAGCATCCACAATCTATTCCATTTCCCGCTCTGCTCTTGTCTGGAGATATTCAGGAATTAAGTGATTTTTTTCGATGGTCTTTAAAACTGCAAGGCAACCATGGCAGCAGACAGGTTGCTCTGTCCCGTTAAAAACCACATAAAGCGTTTTTTTGGGAAAGGATCTCTCACCGCAATGATAGCAAGTGATTTTCTCTGTCTTATTTTTGGCGGGAGTCCATAAATTGCTCAGCCATTCAGGAAGAGTCATTGCCATCATGATGTCAAAATAAGTATGCAGTATGTCGATATATTATCGAAAATCCATCAGTGATTATTGATATGAGTCAATCTACTTCAGCTGCAGAGACCAACTCCCCCTGAGGATTGGCAGTATATGCCGACATGAATTTTTCAAGTCCAGCAGCAGGCAATGGTTTTGATAACAGGTATCCCTGAACCTGATCACAACCGAAAGAGCGCAAAGTCTCCAAGATTTCAGTTATCTCCACTCCCTCTGCAATTGTCACCAGATTCAAGCCATGAGCCATTTGTATAATCGCCCGCACAATGGTGGCGTCATTTTCGTTCGTATTCAACTCCCGTACAAACGATTGATCGATCTTCAGTTTATCGATATCAAAACGCTTTAAGTACGAAAGGCTCGAATACCCTGTACCAAAATCATCAATAGATAACTTGATACCCCGTGACTTCAGGCGTTTAACGCAAGCAAGTGCATGTTCTGCATTCTGTATCAGGATGGACTCAGTCAGTTCAAGCTCCAGCAAAGAAGGGTCAAGTCCGCTCTCGTCCAGTGCAGCGAATACAGATTGCTCTACGTCACCGCGTCTGAATTGGACTCCGGACAAATTCACCGCCATCTGAATTCGGGATGCAGTTCCCATGTTCCAAGCTACGGCTTGCCTGCAGGCCTCTTTCAACACCCAATCTCCAATCGGAATAATCAGGCCACTCTCTTCAGCAATAGGAATAAATTTTGCAGGGGAAACAATTCCCATTTCCGGGTGATTCCATCTTATCAGCGCTTCTACGCCAATGATTTCTCCGGTATACAGATTAAGCTGAGGTTGATAATGCAGCACCAGCTCCTGCCGTTCGATAGCGTGTCTTAAACCATTGCGTAATACCATATAATTTGTTGCGTCTGCATTCATACCATCATCAAAGAAACGGTATATATTTCGCCCTGAATCTTTAGCGCGATACATCGCGATATCTGCGTTTTTCCTGAGACTTTCAAAATTCTCGGCATCATCAGGAAAAATTGAAATCCCGACAGATGCGGATGTGGTCAGCTCCCGATGATTTACGTAAAAAGGTTTCTGCAGATTTTCAATAATCTTCTCGACTACCTGAACAACGTCTTCTGTTTTAGTCAGGTCAGGAATCAGGATTAAAAATTCATCTCCGCCAATCCTGGCGACACTGTCGATCTTGCGTACACATTCTTCGAGACGCTTGGCAACATCCTTCAACATTGCATCACCAATGTCGTGTCCGGACGAATCATTAATTTTTTTAAAGTGATCAAGATCCAGAAACAACAAGGCAAGTTTCACTTTTTTCTGGATTGCATATGATTTGAACTGCTCAAATCGGTCTTGCAGCATAATCCGGTTTGGGAGTGCTGTGAGCGAATCATGATATGCCAGAAATTCAATTTGCAGCTCAGACATTTTTCGTTTGGTGATATCACTGGTTACACCACGGTATCCCGCAAATTTTCTCTGTTCGTCATAGACAGGACTAGCGCTGGAAGAAATCCAGTAGATCTGGTTACTTTTCTCAATTTTACAAATCAGATCCTTAAAAGGTTCTCTTCGTGACGACCTCATGCGGTAGTCACTCCACTCAAAATTTACTGGAATCAGCGCATCAATTTCCCATGGCCGGATCCTGATCAGGAATTGATAAAATGCCGGAGAAACACCCTTCGAAATCTGACTGAAACGAAGCTGCGCATCCTGCTCCCAAAACCAGTCGGCAGATAATTCTGTTAATGTCCGGAATCTTTCTTCACTTTCACGAATTTTTTGGTAAGGTTGCCTGATCGCGGAGACAAAAACGCTCTGGTATAAAACATAATAAGACAGCACTTTAAAGAGGTGCCCGAAATTATTCAGAAAGTCAGATGGCGCGATATAATTTGAAAAAACAATTTCACCTAACGCCATAATGAGGCATGAGGTTGCAAATGCACTATTTTTTACCGGATCTCGCCAGTCTGCCTTCCGGATAAAAACACCTGCCAGCAGAACATTCAATCCAAATAAAATGTATTCGTAGACTGACTTGAACCCAGTTACGCCTGTACCTTTAATGTACAGAACCGGCATATTACTAATTTCAAAAGTTCCAAACCAAAAAATCAAACTGGCGCAGCTGCCTGCGAACAGCAATCCAAGCCAGTTACTGATTTTGATTTTTATCTGAAAAGCCAGCAGTGCCAATGTCAGCAACACTAGTGTCCGCCCGGCAAGCCAGAAAAAAATAGCGCGCTGAGTCGAATTTTCCGTGACCAGTTTCGGCATTCCATCATAGGTCAATGCATGCAGCAGATCCACAACCGCCACCGTGCTGAAACCAATCAGCAAAATAGCGGAATCCGGATGCGCATGCATTTCATGCTCATACCAGGAAACAATTGCAATCAGAATCGCGACAATCACCGCAAATAACTCAAGCAGTAAATGCACTTGCAGCAAAGAGGAAGATCTATCCTCAAAAAGATTAAAAGGTGGAAGGATATGGACAATCAGCAGAGAAATAAATAAAGGAATAAGTAGCCTTCTATTGTTTTTCCAATATTGTGAAAAATTATTATTCATCCGCTGTTCCTTTTTTTTAAACAGGAGTTATCGCAGCTTGCCCCCATCATGTTTCATGATGCAAGTCTTATTATGCAGGCATGAACATCGATTTACAGCGGAAGTTGACTCGCTTGGTCAACTAATTTGCATCGTGTAGATGAGGCGGATACACTACTTTTATGAAGATCATCCTTGCTTCACGATAATTCATGTTCTGTGTCAAGTTTTCTCATGAATGCTATTGCCAATTCCATATTAAGCAATTCCTTGCTCATCACGTCTTTTTGTTAAATTCAGTTCTGATGAGCCCGATGAAAACTGCCCGCCAGTTTTAAAACTCTCATTCCCCAGAATTTTTTATACATACTGATACAACTCTTTCAGGGCCGGGTCATCCCGATGTCATTTTCAATTTTTATAGTGAGCGCGCACGTGAATTCCGCTAACTTTAATGAAAAGAGATATGAATATGCGCATTTCTCCACTATTTCTGAGCATGGCTGCCGCACTGGCAGTTTTGTCCGCATGTGGCAGCTCAA
The DNA here is from genome assembly GCF_013377855.1 of Cognatundibacterium oligocarboniphilum. Lineage (GTDB taxonomy): Bacteria > Pseudomonadota > Gammaproteobacteria > Burkholderiales > Burkholderiaceae_D > Undibacterium > Undibacterium oligocarboniphilum. The sequence goes on from NZ_JABXYJ010000001.1 coordinate 517,178, forward strand.
GCAACCCTGCATCAACGCCGGCTGCAGCACCAGTCCAGCGCACCATCATTATGGTCTGGGATGGTTTACGTCCTGACTCCGTGAATCCGACCGATACACCAAACCTGTATGCATTGCGTCAGGCTGGCGTACATTTTATCGACAACCATTCGACTTATCCGACCTTCACGATGATGAATGGTTCGTCGTTCGCCACCGGTTCATTCCCTAAGACCAGCGGGTTTTATGGCAATACATTCTGGACTCCGCCACAAGCAGGTGTTACCCAACCTATTCCAGTCGGCAAGACTGCATCAGGTAATAATCAGGATTATGTCGCCCCGGTATTTACCGAAGACTACGCAGTACTCACCACACTGAACGACTATTACGGCAGCCAATTACTGCTGGTTAAGTCGCTGTTCAAAACTGCTCAGGATGCAGGTCTGAAAACCGCGACAATTGGTAAATCCGGTGCCGCGTTCATCCAGGATCTGGGGCGTGGTGGAATTTTCCTTGACGAAAATGCGGTATTGCCCGCTTCACTGGTCACCGATCTTCAGGCTGCTAATTTCGCATTGCCAAAAAATACAACTTACGCCTATCCATCCGGAACAGTCACCCTCACTGCGACTAATGGAGATCCGACAGCCCGTGCAGGCGCGCTGACATTCGCATTGCCAAACGGCCTGATGGCAAGAGATGCGACCGATACCACGCAAGGTAATCCTGAAGATGCTGCCAACAAATACATGATGAAGGTCTACACCGATTTCATCCTGCCGAAAAAATTGCCTGACCTGTCGCTGATCTGGTTCCGTACTCCGGACAATACCGAGCATGCCTATGGACCGGGCTCAGCAAACTACCGTAAGGCACTGGCTTCGCAGGACGCGCGACTGGGCGAATTACAGGCAGCGCTGAAGGCCAATAATATGGACACCATCACCAACATCATCGTGGTTTCTGATCATGCGCACAGCAATGTTTCTGGACCAACCAGCATCTATCCGCTGCGCGCCATCACAGCCAGCACCTCGGTGAGCAACGGCGTCACCAATGCTACACTGGGCAATCGTGATGCCATCAATGGTTTCTCGGTATCGGGTGACGTGCGTACTGCAGATTTGCTGACCTATGCCGGTTTCAATGCGTATGACGGTAATGGCTGCAGCACTTCCGCCATGTACGGGATTAAAGCAGATGGCAGCAACGTTCAGCCAGTCGGCATAGATGCCAGCGGCACGCTGTGCGGTTCAGCCAATGCTAAGTACCAGGCAATCAGCTCTAGCTTGCCAACGCCTGTTGCCAGTTTCAAGGTTCCTGCGACGCTGCCTGCCAAGGGTATCGTGATTGCGGCTAACGGTGGTTCAGACTATCTGTATGTACCTGATCACGATGCTGGCACAATTGCTTCCGTTGTACGCTTCCTGCAGTCACGCGAAGAATACGGTGCGATTTTCGTAGATAGCCGTTATGGCGTGATCCCCGGCACACTGCCAATGTCAATGATCAATCTGGAAAATGCAGTCCGCTCCGGTAAGGGACAACCAGATATTGTGGTCAGTTTCAACTGGGATGCGCAACAACTGGTTAACGGTCTGCCAGGCATTGAATTTGAAAGCACTGGCGGCAACCGTGGTATGCACGGCAGCTTCAGTCCGATCGACGTACACAATACGCTGATTGCCGCCGGCCCTGCCTTCAAAACATCGACTGTGATCAACAATCCATCTGGTAACGTCGACGTGGCGCCAACTGTTGCCTACATTCTGGGCCAGTCCATGCCGCAAGCCGACGGTCGCGTACTGAACGAAGCACTCGTCAAGCCGGCCAGCAGCAACGCAGCCGTGGTTAAGGCTTCTGTTGTCAATCCAGCTGCACCGGCAACAGGCTTGCTGTTTAAAGTACCAAGTGACCTGACTGGCGCAACTATCGACACAGCATTGAGCAATGGCAGCTACTCGATCAATCTGATGGTGAAAGACCTGACGGTAGATGGCAAGACCTATCGTTACTTCGATTACGCCCAGCCAGTACGGAATTAAAATGATCAATACCCGGGCTTTACTTCTGGCCGGGATCATGGCGGCGGCCAATACGCAGGCCGCCGACCTGGATTTCGATAAGACTTTCAACGCCAAAGGCGAAACCCGCCAGTTGAATTATCGCGCCACCTATTTTGTCGACGGCAAACAGCACCAGATAGAGGTATGGCGCGACCGCGATCAGCGCCTGAAACGGCGGACCGATGACAAATTAGAGACGCATATTTTCAAATCATCCAATCAGGCCGAGTGGCGAATGGTTGTACTTGATTTGTCACGAAAAATACGCACTGACATTGATCGCACCAATCTGTATCGCATCGGCCACTTCACTGATTGGTTCAGCATGTCACACGCACTTACCCGGCCCACCGGGGCATATCAACTGACAACGCTGAAAACGGCACCTAATAATGACAAATCATTGTCAGCTTGCCGTTGGTACGCATTGAATCGCGATAATGTAACCAGCAACATCTGCTGGAGCACGCAATGGCATTTGCCACTTTTAATCACCGATGCCAAAGGCACAACTCAGTGGAGTGTAACATCCGTTAATCCGCGTACCTTGCCTGCCAAAGCTTTCGCTCTGGATGACGCCGGTTTTATACACAACGATGCAAACGCCGATATTCAGACTGACTAAGGTCTGATACGCAGGCAAGCACCATTGTGGTGGTTGATGCTCTTTAAAACAAAAAGGACTTACAAATATAAATTTGTAAGTCCTTGATTTTATTGGTCGGGGCGAGAAGATTCGAACTTCCTACCCCTTGCACCCAATGCACTTAATTTGATGTCCAATAACATCCAGTAAAATTCAATGTTATTAAAATTACTGTTTTAATTCAACGAGTTATGTATATTTGACGTCTAATGACGTCCAATGCTGTAAACTGCAATCCACTGATTTTTTCTTACCAAGCTTTTACCAAATAAACGCCTCATCGTTGGGCTGCAAACGGTAAGAATTTTCCAGGGTTGATATGCCAGCATTAACAACAACAAAAATCGAGAAATATAAACCTACCAAAAGCACCGAGGTGCTCAGTGATGGTAATGGGCGTTCCGTTCGCTTTAGGAAAAGTCAGTCAGGAATCGTTTCCATGAACTGGTTGTACACCTACCGTGTTGGCTCAAAGTCAAATTACATTACGATCGTCGAATTTGATTAGTTGAACGTGGTGTTCGCGTCTCCAGATGCCGAAAGCTCACGCGACCTTTCGTCAAATCATAGGGTGAAAGCTCTACCGTCACCCGATCACCCGCCAGAATTCGAATAAAATGTTTTCTCATCTTTCCACTGGTATACGCGATCAAAGTATGACCATTTTCAAACGTAATACGAAATCGAGAATCCGGGAGCACCTCGTCGACTTTGCCTTCCATTTCGATAAGCTCTTCTTTTGCCATTGGTTTTCCTTTTGTGGTTGTGATGAATTGATTTAGGTAGGCAGGTTTTTAAGGTCAAGCCATTCACGCCCCTTGGACGCGGCATACATTAACGCCGTTTCCTGGGATTTGAATTGATGAATAAATGTATAAATTTTGTCGCGGGTCTCACTTCCCCGCCCGCATCGGATAGAGACTACGGAGGTGAATCTTCCGTTTTCACGTTGTCGCGTGAGCGGCGTAATTAAATATTTGCCATAAGTAAAGGCGTGTTGAGTCATTGATGTCATGTGATTTCTGCCTGCAGGTTTAATGCAGAGATAATTCGCCGCCAGCAAATTCATGCAAGTTGCTGAAATGTGGGGGCACGTAATCAGCGCAAATTGGCCGTGCGTATGAGGGGCTTATTCTAGAGATTGTTGTGACCACCATCCGTGTCAATGCGGCTAGATGGGGTGGCAATACAGTGTTGAGGCAACTGTAAACCGAGTCAAATTACAGCTAAGAGAGAGATAAGCAAACTGCTAAAAGCGGATGGATCGTAACACAGATACAGCTAGCAGGCAAAGGGAATACATATTCTCGTTGAAGATGGCGGTTTTCCAAAAGATTCCGTTTGCATGGTACTCAACCACCCATGGCTCGCATATCATTCCTTTCGAGCCATGTAAACTTCTCGTGGTTCATTCAGCCTAAATCTTGATGCGAGTCTTGTTCAATCGAGATAACGTAGAACAGCTGGGGGTGCATAAGGAGAATCAGTGGTGGCGTTCATGAGCCAATTAAATTATCGACAAAGCAGACTCGTTGGATTGAGCATGAACTAAATGCTTATCTAAGTAACTTGAGACATTAGGCGATAAAAAAGCCACGGTAATACGTGGCTTTGATTTTTTAGTGCAGGGTTAGTGCACAAAATAACGATCAGAATATTTATTTCCTTTGTCGTTATTTGTAAGTTCGTAATTTTATTGGTCGGGGCGAGAGGATTCGAACCTCCGACCCCTTGCACCCCATGCAAGTACGCTACCAGGCTGCGCTACGCCCCGACACTGAGCGAAAGATTATAGTGCATACAGTCCAATTTCGCCAGCGCTTACCAGCGCTCAATACCCCTGCGCGACATTCACGCTGTCAGGTATCGCTCCGGACTGCATATAACTGCGCAGATGCGCTGCAACGATCGCTGAAGCGGTTTGCCGGTCTGTCGGCGCAGAGCAATGCGGCAATACGGTGATTCCCGGATGATGCCAATGCCAACTGTCTGCAGGTAATGGCTCATGCTCGAACACATCCAGCACTGCATGTTGTATATGATTGGAATCTAACATTATGCGTAAATTTTCATCGTGCACAATCAGGCCGCGACCAAAATTGATCAGCGAAGCTCTCTGAGGCAGTTGTTGCAGTGTTTTGAGATTCAACAAATGTCTGGTTTCTGCTGTTAATGGAAGCAGGCAAATCAGGATGTCGGTTCTGTTCAGCATGTGGATCAATCCCTCCTCACCATGAAAACAGGTGATGGCATCCAATGCTTTAGGATGACGGCTCCAGCCGCATACCTGAAAACCAGCCAGCTGCAAACGCGCAGCAGCTGCTTTGCCCAATGCACCCAGTCCCAGCAGACTGACTGTCTTACGTTGCGGCGGGATGTATTCATGGGACAGCCATTGCGCCACCTTTTGTTGGCGGGCGTAACGTGGCATGTCACGATGCAGGTACAAGGTCCATGCCAGCACGGCTTCCGCCATGGTATCGGCCAGTTGGGGATCGATCAGCCTGACAATTTTCAATTCAGTGTGCCCGAGATCCATCAGCAGTCGCTCAACACCTGCCCAGACACTATGCACCCAGACAAGTTTGGGTAATTGTTGTAAAACGGCAGGATCAGGATTAGCGACAATGGCAACAGTCAATGTCTGCTTTTCTTCAGGCGTTAATGCATCGACAGATGCAATCCTGAATTCAGGCATCGCGACCTGCAGAGCAGAGAGCCACGCGTCAGTATGAGCATAATCAGGTGCGGCAATAAAGGGAATCACTGAGTTGTTCATTTTTTGATATCAAAGATTAAAAATAATGTGCGCAATATCAATTTTTAGGTGACAAAAATAAAAAACGCACTATACCTGTTCTGCATCATCCGAAAAACCTCCGGTGTGCCTACGCGATTAAAATAGCGGTATGAATTCAGAATTTTTCCGGGACCCTCATTTGATTCGTAATATGTCCGATACCTTGACCGATGGCGCGAAAACTGACTGGCTCGCATGGTTTGACGGTTCAGCCAAACCTAATCCGGGCGTCTGCAAGATTGCCTGTATCTTGCGCAGCTCAGATGGCGAGGAATTTCAGCATACCTCAACGATCGGACATGGCGACAGCAGCGATGCTGAGTATCAGGCACTGATCATGACATTGAAACTGCTAATGGAGACCATTGATCCGCAAGCCACGAAATCCATCCTGATCAGAGGTGATAGCCAGGTAGTGATCTACGATGCTCTGAATAAAGATAATGGAAAATCGGCATTACTCACCCATTACCGGGAACAAGCACAGCATCTGATGCAGACTTTACCCAATCTTGAACTGAAATGGATACCCCGCCACAAAAATTGTGAGGCAGATCTGTTATTAAGAACCTCCTAGTGCACGCAAGCAATTGATTATTCAGCATAATTTCAGTCACTCTGCGGCAGGATAAGCGGCTTTCCGGTACAATCGCGCCCATGAATCCTCAGCCTAAAAATTTATTTTCTTTCCCGCGTTACCGCCCGGATGTCGGCGGTGAGCATACCGCGTCGTTTTTACCTATGTCCCGTGCAGAAATGGATGCCTTGGGCTGGGACAGTTGCGATGTAATCTTGATTACCGGAGATGCCTACATTGACCATCCCAGTTTTGGCATGGCATTGATCGGCCGCCTGCTGGAACATCACGGCTTCCGTGTCGGCATCATCAGCCAGCCCGACTGGCATTCAGCAGACGCTTTCCGCGCTCTTGGTAAACCGAATCTGTATTTCGGTGTCACTGCCGGCAATATGGATTCCATGGTCAACAAGTACACTGCTGACCGTAAAATCCGTTCGGAAGATGCCTACACGGCAAACGGTGAAAAAGACAAGCGACCCGACCGGGCTCTGACCGTTTATGCGCAGCGCGCCCGTGAAGCTTTCCCGGAAACCAATGTCGTCATCGGCAGTATTGAAGCCAGTCTGCGCCGTATTGCACATTATGATTATTGGTCAGATAAAGTCCGCCGCTCAGTGTTACCGGATTCCAAGGCAGACATTCTGTTGTTTGGCAATGCCGAACGCGCACTGATCGACCTGACGCACAGACTGGCTGCCGGTGAGCCAATCAAAAATATCCGGAATCTGCGCGGTACCGCCTTCATGGTGCCACGTGGCTGGCTGCCGGATGTGGAATGGACAGAAATCAATTCCGTCAAAATCGATACGCCGGGCCGGATTGACATGCATACCGACCCGTATGCCATGGCTCCGGAAAAAGAAGCCAAATGCACGACCGACACCACACCCGCAATAGATGAAAAAGCAGACGTGGTACAGCAGCAGGCGATCCGCATCATGAGCCGCGAAGAACGTCAGCTGATGCTAAAAAATAAACAGCACAAGAGCGTCATACGACTCCCCTCTTTCGAGGAAGTCAAAGACAATCCGGTCATGTACGCCCATGCCTCACGAGTGTTTCACCTGGAGGCCAACCCCGGCAATGCCAAAGCGCTGGTGCAGATGCACGACAACAGAGATGTCTGGCTGAACCCACCACCCTTACCACTGGCAATGGATGAAATGGATGGCGTCTATGACCGTGCTTACGCGCGTGCGCCGCATCCTTCGTATGGCAATGCACGCATCCCTGCCTGGGAAATGATCCGTTTCTCTATCAACATTATGCGCGGCTGTTTTGGCGGCTGCACTTTCTGTTCAATCACAGAACATGAGGGACGGATTATTCAAAGCCGCTCAGAACCATCCATCCTGCGTGAAATTGAAGATATCCGCGATAAAGTCAAAGGCTTCACCGGCACCATCTCTGATCTTGGCGGCCCCACAGCCAATATGTACCGGCTGGCATGCAAAGATAAAAAAATCGAAGAATCCTGTCGTCGGCTTTCCTGCGTTTATCCGACGATCTGCAACAATCTGGGCACCGACCACAGCAAACTGATTTCCATCTACCGCAAAGCACGTGCTATTCCGGGAATCAAAAAAATCCTGATCAGTTCGGGTCTGCGTTATGACCTGGCGGTGCGCTCGCCGGAATACGTGAAAGAATTGGTCACCCACCATGTCGGCGGCCTGTTGAAAATTGCGCCAGAACATACCGAGCAAAATACGCTGTCGAAAATGATGAAACCCGGCATCGGCACCTACGATGAATTCAAAGCGATGTTTGACCGTTATTCGAAGGAAGCCGGCAAGGAACAGTACCTGATCCCCTACTTCATTGCGGCGCATCCCGGTACAACGGACGACGACATGGTCAACCTGGCATTGTGGCTGAAGGAAAAGGATTTCCGGCTGGATCAGGTACAGACCTTCATGCCGACGCCGATGGCGCTGGCAACGACGATGTACCATTCCCGTAAAAACCCGCTGAAGAAAGTCACGGAAGATTCCGAAGCAGTGGAAACCGCCCGTTCCGGAAAAATCCGGAAATTTCATAAGGCACTGTTACGCTATCACGCACCGGAAAATTGGGAAATACTGCATGAAGGCTTGCTCCGCATGGGGCGACGCGATCTCATTGGCAATGGTCCGCGGCATCTGATTCCGCCGCGCCAACCGGTTATCCCTGTTGCGCCAGGTGAAAGTGGCATCATGAATGGTCGCCGGATTGCAGCACCAAAGGTCAACACGTATGGAAAAAAACCTCAGCCGGCCAGAAACCCTATGGTAAGCAGCAAAACCAATTCGTCCGGCGTTTCAGCAACAGGTCTGTCGTACAAAGTTCCGAAAGCAAAATCAGCTTCAGCCAGAAGCCGTAGCCGCTAATTCATACCGGCTGAATCAAGCAATCCCCCGCCCTGCAAGATCAAAAACTGTGCTTGCCACACAGCTTTTTGATCTCCGGTATCCGCACCGTATCAGCTACGGTAAAATGCATTAATCGCTCTAAGATTGGGCCTTGCATCTGTCATTCACATTTACGGAGGACGTATGAAGCACATGAAGACTGTATTAATCCTTGAGCATACCGAGGAAGTTTTTGACAAGCTCACCTGCGATGTCTGTGGTGCGGAATCACACTGGGATGAAAACTGGGGTAAAAAAGAGCATGAAAAAATTCTCACCACCATCTCAATGGAGGAAGAAGAATCTTTCCCCAACGGCGGTCAGTCACAGCTAATCCAATATCATATCTGCCCGGACTGCTTCAAAGCCCATCTGAGCAAATGGATGGAAAGCCATCGCGGCAACAAACCAACCGTCACCACCTCGGTCTGGTAATCAGGATTGCCTGCCATCAGTTTCACTTTTGGTAGCTCCCCCCTCTTGTCCCTGGAATATCTGGGCAAAATACAGTTCAAACCGCCTTGTATAAGATCGATCGGGGTATAATGCAAGGTTTTACTGCATTTAAAATGACCCATTATGGAAGCCGAACGCCTCAATAGCCTCTCCTCCCTGCTCGCCGACCTGACCGTCCGCGAAGCCGAACTCCGGAGGTATCTTTGACTTCGATATCAAGTCAGAGAAACTCGAACAAGTTAACGCCGAATTAGAAGACCCGTCGGTCTGGAACGATCCCAAGCGCGCGCAGGATCTCGGCAAAGAAAAAAAATCGCTGGAAGCCGTTGTCAACACGCTGACTGAAGCCGAATCCGGTTTGCGCGATGCGAACGATCTGTTCGCGATGGCGAAAGAAGAAAACGACGACGATACGCTGGAATCTATCGAAACCGACGTGCAGCATTTGCGTGAACTGGTCGAAGGCATGGAATTCCGCCGCATGTTCAACAATCCGATGGATCCGAACAACTGCTTTATCGATATCCAGGCTGGCGCTGGCGGCACTGAAGCGCAGGATTGGGCGTCGATGCTGTTGCGACAATATCTGCGTTATTGCGAACGTAAAGGCTTCAAGGTTGAAATTCTTGAGCAATCCGATGGCGACGTGGCCGGCATCAAGACCGCTACGCTGAAAGTAGAGGGTGACTACGCTTACGGTTTCCTGCGCACCGAAACGGGTGTGCACCGTCTGGTGCGTAAATCGCCTTTCGACTCCAACAATGGCCGTCATACCTCGTTCTCCAGCCTGTTTGTATATCCGGAAGTCGATGAATCATTTGAGATCGACATCAACCCGGCCGATGTGCGCACTGATACTTACCGCGCTTCTGGTGCCGGTGGTCAGCATATTAATAAAACAGACTCCGCGGTACGTCTGACCCACGGCCCGTCCGGCATTGTGGTGCAATGTCAGAATGACCGCAGCCAGCATCGTAACCGTGCCGAAGCCTGGGAAATGCTGAAAGCAAAATTGTTTGAACTCGAATTACGCAAACGCATGAGCGAAAAGCAAAATCTGGAAGATTCCAAAACCGATGTCGGCTGGGGTCATCAGATCCGTTCTTACGTGCTGGATCAGTCGCGTATCAAGGATTTGCGTACCGGGTTTGAAACAGGCAATACCAAAGCCGTGCTCGATGGCGATCTGGATGAATTCATCGCCGCCTCGCTGAAGCAAGGTGTTTAAGCGGGCTGCGACAAGCAAGTACAGAGACGCAATCTCTTATATCTGAAATTGCGTCACATACATCCAACAGGCGGGCAGGCTGCCCGGACAACTGAGAGAAATCTGAGAGAAATCTTATGTCAGAACTGAATAACCAAACCGCTGCCAGCGAATTACCGGCCGATGAAAACTCCATCATCGCGGAGCGCCGTGCCAAGCTCGACGCGATCCGCACCAAAGGCATCGCCTTCCCTAACGACTTCCGTCCGCAACATAAAGCCGCCAGCTTACAAGAACAGTACGGCACGATAGACCGTGAAGAACTGGAAGCAATGAATGTCGAAGTCAGCGTTGCCGGCCGCATGATGCTCAAGCGTGAAGCAGGTAAAAAAGCTGCTTTCGCAACTTTGCAGGATGCGTCTGGCAACAAAGCAGATGGCCGCATTCAGTTGTATGTCACTCTGGATAAAACAGGTGAGGAGGCGATGGAAGCCTTCCGCCATTACGATCTGGGCGACATCCTTGGTGTTGAAGGCGTACTATTTAAAACCAAGACAGACGAACTGACCGTTAAAGTCACGACATTACGCTTATTGACTAAGTCGCTGCGCCCTCTGCCAGATAAATTCCACGGTCTGGCGAATCAGGAAACCAAATACCGTCAGCGCTATGTTGATCTGATTATGAGTGAAGACACGCGCCGCACCTTCAAAGCGCGTACTGCGGCAATGACATCGATCCGTAACTTCATGGCCAGCCATGAATTCATGGAAGTCGAAACACCGATGCTGCATGTCATTCCGGGCGGTGCAGCAGCCAAACCTTTCATCACGCATCACAATGCGCTGGACATGGAAATGTATCTGCGTATCGCGCCTGAACTGTATCTGAAGCGACTGGTCGTCGGCGGCTTCAATCGCGTGTTTGAAGTCAACCGCAATTTCCGTAACGAGGGTGTGTCACCACGCCACAATCCTGAATTCACGATGATGGAATTCTACGCAGCCTATGTCGATTACAAATGGCTGATGGACTTCACTGAACAAGTCATCCGCAAAGCTGCGGAAGATGCGCACGGCACGGCAGTGCTGACCTATCAGGGCAAAGAACTTGACCTGTCAAAACCATTCGAGCGCCTGACCATCGTCGGTGCGATCAATAAATACGCACCGCAATACACGCAAGAACAATTGCATGATGCTGAATTCATCAAAGCTGAATTGCTGAAGTTCGGCGTCAAACCGTTTGCTGCTGCTGGACTTGGTGCCTTGCAACTGGCACTGTTTGAAGAAACTGCCGAAGCACAATTATGGAATCCGACGTACATCATCGACTACCCTGTCGAAGTGTCGCCACTGGCGCGTGCTTCTGATACTGTTCCCGGCATCACTGAGCGCTTCGAGTTGTTCATGACCGGTCGTGAAATCGCGAATGGTTTCTCGGAATTGAACGACGCCGAAGATCAGGCCGCACGCTTCCAGGCGCAGGTTGCAGCAAAAGATGCGGGTGATGAAGAGGCGATGTACTACGACGCTGATTACATCCGTGCACTCGAATACGGCTTGCCGCCAACCGGCGGTTGCGGTATCGGCATCGACCGTCTGATGATGTTGATTACTGATTCGCCGAATATCCGTGACGTGATTCTGTTCCCGCATCTGCGCCGCGAAGACTGATCTTCGACGCCATAGCGAAACGTTACATAACGAGAAGGGACTGTATGATGCAGTCTCTTTTTTTTACCATCTGATTGAGTCAAACATCATGTCAGCCATACATCCTCTTAAAAAATTATTGCGTTATGCCAGTACTTATAAAACTGATCTGCGGCTGGCAACACTGTATTCAATACTGAATAAATTTTTTGATGTGCTGCCGGAAGTGCTGATCGGCGTGGCCGTCGATATCGTTGTTAACGGCGAAAAAAGCTTTCTCGCCAAACGTGTGCTGGGCAGCTTCGGCATGACGGAAACCTGGCATCAGTTGGTGTTTCTCGGCGTCGTCAATGCGTTTATATGGATGGGCGAATCCTGGTTTGAATATTTACTGTCACTGAAATGGCGCAAGCTGGCGCAGAATCTGCAACATGATTTACGGCTGGACACATACGACCACGTACAAAAACTGGAGATGGCGTATTTTGAAAATCAGCGTACCGGCAATCTGATGTCGGTGCTGAATGAAGACATCAATCAGATGGAACGTTTTCTGAACGGTGGAGCGAATCAGATCATTCAGGTGATCTGCTCCTCCGTCATGGTCAGCGCGGTCTTCTTTGTGCTGCAACCTTCGTTGGCGATCATTTCCCTGCTGCCGGTACCGGTAATTCTGTTCGGCGCATTCTGGTTCCAGAAACGGCTGGCGCCGCGTTACGCCGAAGTCCGCGAAGCCGCTGGCGACGTCAGCGCCCGTCTGAACAATAATCTGCTCGGGCTGGCCACGATCAAAGCGTTTGCCACCGAAGATTTTGAGAAAAAGCATATTGCCGAAGCCAGCAATACTTATCGCCAGGCCAACGCGCGGGCAATTGCAGTCAGCGCTGCCATTACCCCGGTAATTCGCATGGCGATTCTGGCAGGCTTTACCGCGACACTGGTCTACGGCGGCTGGCTGACGCTGCATGATGAGCTGGCAGTCGGCGCATATTCAGTACTGGTTTATCTGACGCAACGCCTGTTATGGCCGATGACAGGTCTGGCTGAGGTGGCGGATATGTATCAACGCTCCATGTCAGCCATTGACCGTGCCATGAACCTGCTAGATACACCAATCAACATTCACTACGAGGGCGCGCATCTGCCACAGGCTACCGTCAGGGGTGATCTTCGCTTTGAGCAAGTCAGTTTTGCCTACGGAGAGCAGACCACGCTGGCGCACATCAACCTACATATTCCGGCAGGTAAAACAGTGGCATTCGTTGGCTCTACCGGCTCGGGAAAATCGACGCTGGTGAAACTGCTATTGCGTTTTTATACCCCGCAATCAGGCCATATCCTGCTTGATGGCCAGGCAACTGATATGCTGAAGCTGCAAGACTTACGACGTGTGATTGGCTACGTGGCGCAAGACAGTTTCCTGACTGACGGCACGATCGCCGACAACATTGCCTACGGACTCGAAAACATCAGTGAGCAGGCGATTGCAGATGCCGCCCGCGCGGCAGAAGCCATGGAGTTCATTCAAAAACTCCCGCTCGGCTTTGCCACCCGCATCGGTGAACGGGGACAAAAACTGTCCGGCGGTCAGCGCCAGCGTCTTGCGCTGGCACGCGCCATCCTGAAAAATCCGCCGATCCTGATACTGGATGAAGCGACCAGCGCGATCGATAACGAAACCGAGGCCGCCATCCAACGCAGCCTGGAGGTTGTCAGCCGCAATCGCACTACCATTGTGATTGCACATCGCCTGTCAACCGTCCGCCAGGCCGATTGTATTCATGTGCTGGAATCCGGCAGCATCGTCGAAAGCGGAACGCATGAGCAGCTATTGCAACTGCACGGTGCTTACGCTGCATTGTGGCGCCTGCAGACCGGAGAAAAATAAGTCGCTGCGCTGTTGCCTGTAAACGCCACAATCTGTAACAGGCAACAGCGCAGCGATCAGAACAGCCGAAAAACTGATGCGGGGCGTAGTGACGGCCTCACAACTGGCTCAACATCAGAATGCTGCTGAGTCACGACGTTATTTCTTTCGACAGCGCCAGACCGCTCAGAAACGCATTTTCGATACGACCAGCGCCCTCCAGTCCGTTAGAAAACCAGTCACCGCAAATCCCGATGCCCAGACTGGCATTCCACAAACAATCCATATCCAGCGGATGTTCCGCCTGTGCAAAACGCCACAGATGCGTTACCGCATAAATCGGCTGCACCCAGGAATCGGTTGCTTCATGAAAGGCTTTCGATAATTTATCGCGGACACGTTCAGGGTCATCTTCCAGATGCTCCCGGCTCCAGCCGGGTGTTGCATGCAATATCCAGCGGTCGCCAAGCCGGTGACCGGGCTTGGAGGTATCCCTGGCAATCCAGTTCAAGCGCGAATGCTCCACCCATGCTGCATCAAACGGCAATTCCAGCGAATCCTGAAATCCCAGCATCAGTGCCCAGCATGGCGCCATATTGACCGGCCGAATCTGCTGCTGCAGCCTGGGTGCAATCGCCAGCAAGGTAAACGCCTGATCCGCAGGCAAGGCCAGCACGACAGCATCAAACGGACCGGCAGATGCAGGAATGGCGACTTCTGGTGACGCCAGTTTCAATAACCAGCGGTCTTCCCATTTTTCCAGCGCCACGACTCTTTGCTCTTTGCGGATATCCAGACCGTGCGCCAGTTGTCTGCCCAGGCCATTCATGGAAGGAAGCGCGACGTAACGGTGTGCACTGCGTCCTGCCGGTTTCGCCGCGCCCTGTTCCAGCATAACCAGCCGCGGATTCCAGGCTGTAATCCAGCCCATTTTCTTCCAGTCGGCAATTTCCTTTTTAAAGCGTTCGCTGGTACCGGTCATATATTGCGCACCATGATCAAAAGCCCCCAGCTCAGTCTGCCTGCTGGCCATGCGACCGCTGACATCGGCACTCTTTTCATACACAGTGATGTGATGCCCCTGCGCCTGCAACTGTCGTGCGACTGTCAGACCGGATAATCCGGCACCGATTACAGCAATATTCATATGATTCCTTTCAGAAAAATAAAAACGCCCGCAACCTGGGTGCGGGCGTTTCAGGGCATTAGCGGGCCATCAGCATTTATTCTTCGCTTTCTTCCACAGGCCAGTCGCGGATGTAGGCTTTCAGCATCTTGTTTTCAAAACTCTGTGCTTCCAGCACTGCTTTGGCAACGTCGTAGAAAGAAATTACGCCCAGCAGAGTCTTTGCATCCATCACTGGTAAATAACGGGAATGTTTTTCCAGCATCATCCGTCGCACTTCATTGACTTCTGTTTCGGGGGTCACAGTAATCGGGTGATCATCCATGTATTTGCGAACGGTGCCGGCTCCCAGTGAGCCATTGTTTTTATGAATTGCACGGATCACTTCACGGAATGTCAGTATGCCTGCCAGATCTCCGTATTCCATCACAACCAGGGAACCTATATCTTTTTCTTCCATCACGCTGACTGCGTCTGCAATGGCAGTGTCTGGCGTGATGGTAAAAAGGATATTGCCTTTAACCTGAAGTATTTCGGAAACTTTCATGAGCGCCCCCTCCTGAGACCGGTATGATTTGAAACTGTTTTCAATGTATCGCAAGCCATGTAAAAAATCCAGCAAGTTCCTTATTTTCCGGATCAAAACACAATTTCATTTTGTTGCGTTGATGGTAGCATTGCTGCATCACAATATGGAGACTGAATACGATGAGCGCCCCCCGTTATCCCGGTTTTGACACACTCGCGCTACATGCTGGCGCTGCGCCTGATCCGGCGACCGGTGCCAGAGCCACGCCGATCTATCTGACTTCCTCATTCAGCTTTAAAGACTCCGACCACGCGGCTTCCCTGTTTAACATGGAACGCGCAGGCCATGTTTACTCGCGTATTTCCAATCCGACCAACGCTGTACTGGAAGAGCGGATTGCCGCGCTTGAAGGCGGTGTAGCGGGTATCGCTGTCGCCAGTGGCCAGGCAGCGCTGCATCTCGGTCTGGCAACTATTGCCGGCGCAGGCTCACATATTGTCGCATCGCGCGCGCTGTATGGCGGCTCGCACAATCTGCTGGCGTATACGATGCGGCGATTTGGTATAGAAACGACTTTTGTCGACCCGCGCGACCTGAATGCCTGGCAGCAGGCTATCCGTCCCGAAACCAAGGTCCTGTTTGCGGAAACACTGGGAAACCCCGGGCTGGATGTGTTGAATATACCCGCTGTTGCTGAGATCGCCCATCAACACTCCCTGCCGCTGATGGTGGACTCGACGTTTACCACGCCGTATCTGCTGCGCCCGTTTGAGCACGGGGCTGATCTGGTATTTCATTCCGCCACCAAATTCCTGTGTGGTCACGGAACAGCAATTGGTGGCCTGCTGGTCGATGGCGGTACATTTGACTGGCAGCAGGCTTATGAAAAAACCGGCCGTTTTGCCGAGTTGTGCGAACCTTATGATGGCTTCCATGGCATGGTGTTCACCGAAGAATCCACCGTCAGTGCTTTTGCGCTGCGCGCCAGACGCGAAGGCCTGCGCGATTTCGGCGCCTGTATGAGTCCCTATAACGCATTCACCATTCTTCAGGGTGTAGAAACCTTGGGCTTACGAATGGACAGGCACATCAGCAATACGCGCAAGATCGTGGAATTTCTCTTAAGCCATCCAGCCGTTGCCTCTGTTGCTTATCCAGAACTAGAAAGCCACCCTGATTATGCACTGACAAAGACCTTGTTGCCCAACGGCTGCGGTGCGGTATTTTCCTTTAATCTGAAAGGTGACCGTGCTGCAGGACGTCGCTTTGTCGAGTCACTCAGCGTTTTTTCCCATCTCGCCAATGTGGGCGATGCCAAATCACTGGTTATTCATCCTGCATCGACCACACATTTCCGCGTCCCGCCGGAACAACTCGCCGCTTCAGGTATTACTGAGGGCACGATGCGTCTGTCAGTCGGACTTGAGAATGCGGACGATCTGATCGAAGACCTGAGCAAAGCGCTGAAAGCCGCACAGAAAGGGGCCTGAGATGCAAATGACGATTCACGGACAAATTGCTTACAGTTATACCGGCAGCAAATCACTGAACCCAGATTTACAGACCGTTGTATTCATTCATGGTGCCCAGAATGATCACTCGGTCTGGGGGCTACAGTCGCGCTACTTTGCCAATCACGGCTATAACGTGCTGGCGGTCGATTTACCTGGACACGGCCGCAGTCAGGGTCTTGCATTAGCGTCAGTTGAAGCAATGGCGGACTGGATCATTGCCTTGCTCAACAGCGCAGGTATCCGGCAGGCCGCACTGATAGGACACAGCATGGGATCGCTGATTGCTTTGGAAACCTGTCACCGTATCCCTGAGAGGATTACCCATCTGGCTTTGCTCGGATCGGCCTATCCAATGAAAGTATCAGATACCTTGTTAGCGACTTCGCGTGACAATGAACAACTGGCCATTGATATGGTTAATATCTGGTCACACTCATCCATTGCCCATAAGCCATCCTGTCCCGGCCCAGGTTTTTCGGTGCTGGGGGGCAGCAAACGCCTCATGCAACGAATTTCTGCACTAAATCCGACACAGGTTTTTTACAATGATTTCTCCGCCTGCAATGCCTATTCCAATGGAGAAGCAGCCGCGCAGTCTGTCAATTGTCCCTGTCTCTTTCTGTCAGGAAAAAAAGACATGATGACGCCTGTCAAAGCCACTAAAACACTAAGTCAGCTAATCAGGCACTGTCAGACCGTATTGCTGGATCAGTGTGGTCATTCCCTGATGGCGGAACAGCCAGACGCTGTTCTGGATACTTTGCGCACTTTCCTGAAAAACTGAGCCGAATGAGTATGAATCTGGAAAGCTGGTTGCTGTTTACCGCCACAGAAGCCGCACTGTCCCTGTCTCCGGGGCCAGCAGTGATGATGGTAGTTGCCTATGGTATTGCGAGAGGCTGGCGCAACTCCCTGTTTGTCACGCTAGGAATTCTGACTGGCAACGCCATCTATTTTGCAATTTCAGCGACTGGAATTGGCAGTCTGATCCTGACCTCACCTGCCGTCTTCATGGGCATCAAATATCTTGGTGCTGCCTATCTGGTTTATCTGGGATTGTCTGCTATTTTCGGCAAACCATCACCGATTACCTTGTCACGAATCGATCAGAAAGCAAACAACGGCATACGAATCTTTCTTAGTGCACTGAGCCTGCAATTGACCAATCCAAAAACACTGCTGATGTTCGTCGCTATCCTGCCCCAATTTATTGATCCACAACAGCCGGTTGGGCTGCAAATGCTGATTCTGGCAGGATGCTCCATTATTCCTGAATTTTTTATTCTTCTGGGTTACGGCATGCTCGCCAGTAAGGCAAGTCACTGGGCGACGCAAAAGGAATATGCCGTCATCACGGAACGTATTGCGGGAACGCTGGTTTTATCGGCAGGTGTACTTGTAGCGTTAATCTGAAGCAAACCGGAACTATGTGACTCTTGTAATTACACTGCCACAGTCTGTCAATTGACTAGGCAGCCTCAAAGTAATCCAGAAATCTCCTGCAAAATACATCTCTCAATTGTTCATCGAGATGATTGATACCAGCAGCCGCGCTTCGCCCACCTCCTTCGTCAAAACCGAGACACAAACTGCTTGCCGGTTTCCTATCTGGTTCCGCAGAGCGCACGCTGACCAGATATCCCTGCTCTTTTTGCGGTGTGAGTACCGCAAACGAACGGAAAGGTTCATTCTGTATCAAATTATTTGCCAGCACACCTGAGAGACGGTGCGACCAGAGGGTATCGGGCAAAATATAGATTGCACATTTCCGACCAATGGCGTAGGGACGCAATTCCGCAACACTGGCAGACTCCAGTGAATACGCATATTGCAATGCAAGAAAATAAGAAGATTCATGGATAAACGCAAAAGGATCGCTATAACGATGCAACTCCTGATACAGCGCTGCAGGATGAATGTGCAGATCTTCAACCCGTTCGCCATAGGAATTGTAATTCAGCAGTTGCCCTAACTCCTGCAGGACATTGCTGTCGGCCTCATTCAGACCATGTCTGCTGGCCAGCCCGCGGGCAACCGACTGCAGATTATCGCCAAATGCAGCCACTATCGCCCATACGATATAACGATCCTGCAAATACTGGCTGACCAGAATACTGGTACAAACATCACCGGCATTACTCCAGTGACGTTCCAGATACGGATGATTAAATGCATGTCGGGCCGTATGATGATCAAAATACAACACTTCGGCACCAGCTGCCAGATGTCGCCGGAGCGCCTCGCAGTTGGCATCCAGCGAAATATCAAGCACAGTCAGCTGATCCCCCTTTGCAGCCTGTACCCGCTCCAGTAAGGCAATGTCACGTTTCACACCGGTAACGAGAATTGCTTCAACCGGAAACGCCATGCGCAACTGGTGAAGTGCGCATAGACCGTCGGCATCGCCGTTAAAAATATCTACATATCTTTTCACATCTGACATCGCACTGACCTTTCAGTCTGGATGCACATCATGTCGCGTGATGCATTGCTAAACAGTATCACCTTCAATATTCGGAGTACCGAGCGCGAGTTTTCACCGGTAGCCTTGATCGGCAATATTTCAATATTCACCGTGCCTAATATTGCCCGGTCTCGATTGATATCTGTTTTAATTTAGATGATTTTTAACAACAAGGCAATTTTTCTGAGGATTTATTTCTGATGTCTAACTCGTGAGCGGAATAAAAAATACTAATAATCTGTTTCAGTCAAAGTGATATTGCATATGGATATGCGGAATCCCCGCCTCCATGAAGAGGTCGCCATCACGGATAAAGCCTTCTTTGAGATAAAAATGCTCTGCACTTTGCTGTGCATTCAGACGGACACAGGCATCACCGCGTTGTTTTGCCTGCTGCATCAGCTGCCTTAAGATGGCAGCGCCCACGCCGGCACCGCGAGCCTTAGCCAACACCGCCATACGGCCAATATGCCCGTCCGGCAACAGACGCCCGGTACCGATTGCCTGTTGTTGCTCATCATACGCAACGGCATGCAGACATACGGTGTCGTTGATATCCCATTCAAGCTCGGCAGGAATTTTCTGTTCCTCCACGAACACGGCATAACGGACAGTCTGCGCATCCTTTTGCAGAGTAGCCCAGTCTCCTAAAACGATGGAAGCAGTCTTCATGAATCAATCCGGAGTGTTGGTTTGGTCGAAAGCCTGAATTATCGCACGCCAGTGCTCAGGAACCGGCGTTCCCTTTCTGAGCGCTGTGTCAGCATATACGTAAGTCAGATTTCCGCTGACCAGATGTGTATCTTCCTTGAAAATACCGATACTGAACTGCATCGATGAATTTCCGATCCGCTCGCAACGGACCCCGATATCCAGCAAATCATCGAACCTGGCCGGAGCGATATATTCAATACCTGCTTTTCTGGCAAACAATTCTCTGCCGGTCTTTGCCTGCTCCGCCGCATTCGGAAGACCGGTCGCACGCCAGTATTCGGTGAATGCCACATCAAAATACGTCAGGTAATGCCCGTTGAACACAATCGCCTGCATATCCACTTCTGCCCAACGCACCCGCAGCGGGTGAAAAAAAACAAAGTCGGATTTTTTCATCACAGCTCATTCACTCAGATATTGCCTGATCAGACCATTAATTCTCTCAGGCTGCTCGTGAATCACCCAATGCGAACCTTCTGCGATTCGGGTAATGCGCAGATCCGGCACAAAATCCTCCATCCCGTTCAGTAAGGATTTCGGTAGGGCTTTGTCGTTTTCACCCCAGATCACACGCGTGGGAACCCTGACGCGGAAGTCGTCAGGATTCAACGCCAGTTGTTGCGGTCCCTGATGGTTCGCTGTCGGCGGATGCAAAGGCGAGGCCCGATAATAATTCACACCGCCAGACAATCCCCTTGCCCAGCAAGCATGGTAAGCAGCTCGTGTGTCCGCATCAAACCAGTGCGCCTCGCCCTGCCCCATTCCGTTAAAAAAACCGTCCATCAGCGCAAAATCATTTTTTCCCAGCGCTTCTTCTGAGCCTGGCTGGCGCAGCCAGTTCATATACTCGCTGGCGGCTCTTTGCGCAGGATCATTCAGCAGTGCCTGCATGAACAGATAAGGATGCGGCGAATTAATGATGATCAGTTTTTCGATCATTTCAGGTAATGCAATAGCCATATTCCAGCAGACCGCACCGCCCCAGTCATGCGCAACCACAACTGCTTTCTGATATCCGAGCTGCTGTATCAGCAGACGCAAATCATCAACGATATGCCTGGCTTTATAGGCACCCAGTTCTGCCGGCATATCCGACAGATTGAACCCCCGCAGGTCAGGAGCTACCGCAAAATGATCCTGTCCGAATTCCGGCAACTGCGCGGACCATTCGCCCCAGAATTCAGGAAAGCCATGCACAAACAATATCAATGGCTTCCCCACGTCTCCCGCGCTGGCATAGTGCAAACGCGTGCCATTATCCAATACGGCAAACTGATTTTGCTGAATACTGACTGACATCCTGTGACTCCTGATCATGAGGGTTTTACCGGAAAACGGATTGCGACATGGCGCTTATGCTTTCAATTTTGCGCGCAGCATCTCACGGATATGCGGCGTCGCCTTGTAGGGATCACCCGGATTACGCTGCAAAACGATATCCTCCATCCGTTCCTGCACATTACTCAGCGCCCCCGGATGCGAGAAAATATAAAACTGTCCGTTCGCAACCGCCTTGAAGGTATTTTCAGCCACTTCCTGTGCTGTCACCTTGCCAGAGCTAACCGCTTTATCTGACATGGCTTGCGCTGCACGCTGGCTGGCTGTCGGTGCCGCACCCGGCACATCTTCAGGGCGATTCCGGTGAGACTGCGAAATGCCAGTCGGCACGAAATACGGACAGAGCACAGAAGCGCCAATCGGCGCCTCAACCAGCTGCAAATCCTGATACAGCGATTCGGACAAAGAGACCACCGCGTGTTTGGACACGTTATATACACCCATAGTCGGCGCATTCAGCATGCCTGCCATGGAAGCCGTATTAACTATATGACCTTCATAGTGCGGATCTTTTTTGGCGCATTCCAGCATCAGGTTGGTAAAGATCCGTACACCATGAATCACACCCCACAGATTCACACCCAACACCCATTCCCAGTCTGCCTGTGTGTTTTCCCACACCAGTCCGCCTGAACCGACACCGGCATTATTAAATACCAGATGCACCGCACCGAATTTGTCCATTGCAGCATCTGCCAATGCCTGCACCTGCTCGGCATGGCGCACATCACAACGCAGAGCAATCACGTCGGCACCCTGCTGCGCCAGTTCGTTGCGGGTATGTTCCAGCGCATCCTGCTGTACATCGGCCAGTACCAGTTTCATTCCGAGTCTTGCGCCGATCAGTGCGAATTCACGGCCAAATCCACTGGCAGCACCTGTGATAACGGCAACCCGGTCTTTAAATACTTTCATTTGGTCTCCTGATTAATTTTTGTGTTTGATATCTGTGCTGTTTCAGCTCAGTCTGACGAGCTGCTTTCCAAAATTTTTTCCTTTGAGCAGGCCAATGAATGCGTCCGGCGCACTCGCCAGTCCCTCGGCAACGGATTCCCTGAATTTCAGTTTTCCTGATGCAACCAGCGTACCCAGTTCCTGCAAGCCTTGTGGCCATAAATCCATATGTTCGGACACGATGAAACCCTGCATTTTCAGACGCATGGTCAGAAATACCCGGGCGTTGCGAATACTGACTGGCTCGCCGTTATAACCGGAAATCATGCCGCATAAGGCAATCCGGCCAAATGGATTCATCCGCGCCAGACAGGCATCAAAAATTTCACCGCCGACATTTTCAAAAATAGCGTCAATTCCATCCGGCGTTGCTGCTGCCAGATCCGCCTCCAGCTGACCGGCCTTATAGTCGATGCAGGCATCAAAACCAAGCTCCTCCACGACATAAGTACACTTCTCCGCACCGCCAGCGATGCCGACCACGCGACATCCACGTTGTCTGGCAAGCTGGCCGACGACGCTGCCGACAGCACCGCTGGCAGCCGACACCACCACGGTTTCGCCCGCTTTCGGTGACATGATCTGAGTCAGGCCATACCATGCAGTCAGGCCCGGCATACCGACTGCGCCCAGATAAGCGGACAAGGGAATCCGGCTGGTATCGAGCTTTCTCAGCAAGCTACCGTCAGAAACGCCGATTTCTGACCAGCCAAACATGCCCAACACCTGATCACCTGTCTGGAAACGGGCATGCTTACTGGCGATGACTTCGCCAACGGTACCGCCAATCATGGTTTCATTTAAAGGCTGTGGTGCTGCATAACTTTTACTTTCTTCCATCCGGCCACGCATGTAGGGGTCAAGCGACAGAAAGCGGTTACGGATCAGGATTTCCCCTTCCCGGATTTCAGGAAGCGGCAAAGTCTCCAGGCGAAAATTGTCAGGCGTGACCTGCCCATGAGGACGGGAAGCCAGCACGATACGTTGATATGTAGTAGTCATCATATTATTCACTTCATCAGATAATTGGCCAGTGCGGAAAATGCACGGTAGGTAACAGGATCGGTGACCGGGTTGGCGGCCAGCGGGTGTGAGGAAAATTTGACGACCACCATCTCAGCCACCGGGTCAATATAAATGCGCTGACCATGTATACCGCGTGCCTCGAAGGTCTGGTGTGCGTTATGTCCTATCCACCACATATTGTGGTAAGAGTAGCCGGGTAAAGTGACATATCCGGCCTTCGCAAACTTGGCAGGATCCGCACCTTTGCGGATATCCTGCACGACCGCTGCAGGAATGACCTGTTGTCCATTCCACTTGCCGTTCAAACGCATCATTTCACCAAAGCGGGCCATATCCCGCAGCGTCAGGTTCAGGCCACCACCGCCCTGCTCGGTTCCCAGGCGATCGACAGAAAAATACGCGTCATTTTCCATGCCGAGTTTTTGCCAGATCCGCTCAGACAACAGATCAGACAACGATTGTCCGGAAGCGCGGCGCACAATCCAGCCCAGAACCTCCGCATTCACAGTCTTATAGGCAAACGCCTCACCATGTTCGCCTTCCTTTTTCAGCTTGACCAGGAAGTCGTAAAAACTCCGTGGTCCGTCATAAGTGGGGGCAACTGGCAGCAAGCCGCCGGCACGCGCATAATCCCAGATTTCCGCTTTCGGATCGGCGTAGACTTCAGAATATTTGACGCCGATCGTCATATCCATGACCTGGCGCACAGTGGCATCTCCATAAGCGCCGTCTTTTAATTCCGGCACATACTGAGTGACAAGGGCAGACGGGTCCAGTTTGCCCTCTTCTGCCAAGATCGTTGCCAATGTGCCGACGAATGATTTGGTAACGGACATCGCAATATGCGGCAAATACGGTTTGCTGATGCCAAAGTATTTTTCATAAATCACTTTACCCTTGTGCATGACCAGAACACTGTCTGTATAAGTGTTCTGCAGCATGCCCGCCCAGGTCATGTCCGCATTATGCTCGTCAGTAAAATGCAGTTGCTCAATATCACGGTAGGCAGCTGGCAATGCGGACACCGGGCCATTACCATGCCAGACATTCATGGTTGGCCCCAGTTCGCGACCGTGTGAGAACGACCAGCGGGTGCGCGGAAACTGATAATTGCTGCCATTGGCAAATTGAATCAGTTTGTCGGGTGGCGGAGGGAAACCCTGCATCCATCCCAGCTTTTCAGGATCAGTTGAAGCCGGATCGGGAAGGCTGGTCTGTGCCATGGCATGATTCATACTCACTCCCACCAAAACGGTTGTCAGAATAAGGCGGCGTAAAGTTTGCTGCATGTTGTCTCCATCATCATTATTGTGATTACATTGCCAGCACTACCTGCATTCAGTCACTGCCATACAGCTTTTTCATGTTCTCCCCGGATTTCAGTCGACGTAAATATTTAAACGTGCCCATCGCCTTGGCGATCAGTCTGTCGCCATTCCAGATTTCGCCCTCGCAAAAACACATGGTGGTCGATTCATGAAAGGCTTTTCCGCGCGCTTCAATCCGCCCACCGGCAACGCCGCCGGGCTGCAGGAAACTGGTTTTCATTTCAACCGTCACCACACCTTTGAGATCGGCATGCAGCGAGCGCCCTGCCATCGCCATGGCGACGTCCAGCATCGTCATGAGGACACCGCCATGCGTGATTTGCCAGCTGTTCATGTGGCGCGCGGTCAGATCCAGTGAAATGGTTGCCTCACCATTTTCCATGCGCAGAAACTCCACACCCAGATCATGCAGGAATGGGTTCAGAGTCGCGCTAGGCTGCGGAATGTCTATATTGTCTCTGGTCTGAGTCATAATGATCCTCAGACAGCAGAAACACCACCATCAACGGCCAGGGTCTGCCCTGTGATGTGTTTACCGGCATCGGAGGCAAACAACAGAGTGATACCTTTCAGGTCCTCATCATCGCCAATACGTTGCAACGGAGATTCTTTTGCCAGTTTTTCTTCCCCCAGATGCTCCAGAATCCCTTTAGTCATTTTGGAAGGGAAAAAGCCGGGAGCGATCGCATTCACATTGATGCCATGCACGCCCCATTCTCCAGCCAGGGTGCGGGTAAAATTGATCACAGCTGCCTTAGACGTATTGTAGGCAATGGTCTGCATGGTGCCCGGCGCATTACCGGACAACCCGGCAATTGAGGCCACATTTATGATGCGACCGGAACGACGTGGAATCATGCTGCGCTTACCGACAGCCTGCGACAGCATGAAAATACTGCGGATGTTCAGATTCATCACCTTATCCCACGCATCCAGCGGATGATCTTCTGCCGGCGCCCCCCAGGTTGCACCGGCATTGTTGATGAGGATATCGATATGACCAAGCCGCTTCAGCGCTTCGTCAACCAGCGGTGTGACTGCGCTTTCTTTTGACAGATCAGCTGCAATCGCACTGGCATCAATGCCCCGGCTTTGCAGATGGGCAACCGCCTCATCCAGATCAGACTGCTTGCGTGAGGACAGCACAATGCGTGCACCCTGCTCGCCCAGCGCTTCGGCCATCTGCAGACCAAGCCCGCGTGAACCACCGGTAATCAATGCGGTTTTACCTTTTAAGCTGAATAATTCCTGAACCGTGCGTGCTGTACTCATTGTCGTCTCCGTTGTTGTCACGTCTGATGTCGTGTCTGTTGTCACCGGCTTGCTGCATTGTGCAGTCATTGTTTACCGGCGCCGAAATTGATAAAAAATAGGGAGTATCTGAAAAAACAAGGCTGACGTCCTTATTTTTAATGAACAAAAATATATACTCCCTCTCAGTATATTCAGATCAAAACCATTGATCCTGCATCTCGTAAGTCGTGCTGTCTATGCTGGCCAGCAAATCGAGCTGCGGATGTACTTTTGGCAGCTCCCAGTGAAAGAAATATTTGCATGCGTGCAATTTACCGGCATAGAAATCAGCATCATGCGCATCCTGTTTATGCAGGCTTAACAAAGCTTGTTCCAGCCAGATCCAGGCAATAACTGCGTGTCCGAACACCTCCAGATACAGGGATGCATTCGCCAGCGTCTTATTCATGTCACCGCAGCCATGCAATTGCTTGGTGATCTGTGCGATACGCTGCAATACGCGCGCCAGCGATTTGCTGTATTCCGCCAGTTCAGGATGATGCGCTGCTTGCAACATGGCTTTGTGCATGACTTCACCCAGCATTTCGAGCGCGATGCCGTTTTCCATCACGACTTTCCGCCCCAGTAAATCGAGGCCCTGAATGCCATGCGTCCCTTCATGGATGGGATTGAGGCGATTATCACGGTAAAACTGCTCGACGTTGTATTCGCGGGTATAACCATAACCGCCATGCACCTGAATCGCCAGATTGTTCGCCTCCAGACACCATTGCGATGGCCACGATTTGGCAATCGGTGTCAGGATTTCCAGCAGCAGACTGGCGTGGCGACGCACCTCAGGCGTCTCGCCGGTACGTTCATCATCCACCAGTCGGGCGCAATACAGATTCAACGCCAGCCCCCCTTCCACATACGACTTTTGCGCCAGCAACATGCGTTTAACGTCAGTATGCTGGATGATCGGTAATTGCGGTGCTGCTGGATCCTTATTCAGAGGAGCACGCCCTTGCGGACGATTGCGCGCATAGTCAAGCGCATGCAGATAGCCGGTATATCCCAGCATGACCGCACCAAGTCCGACACCGATACGCGCCTCATTCATCATGTGGAACATATTGGCGAGTCCGCGATGCAACGTGCCGACCAGATACCCGACCGCCCCGGCCTTTCCGTCCGGCCGGAACTTGCCTTCACCAAAATTCAGCAAACAGTTAGTCGTTCCGCGGTATCCCATTTTATGGTTCAGACCGGCCAGCACCACATCATTGCGTTCGCCCAGCGAACCGTCAGGATTAACCAGGAATTTCGGTACGATAAACAGACTGATCCCCTTCACGCCGGGTATCAGCTTGCCTTGTTCATCCGGCACTTTGGCCAACACCAGATGCACAATGTTTTCGGATAATTCGTGCTCGCCTGCAGAAATCCACATCTTGTTGCCAGTCAGCCGGTAAGTACCGTCCGGTTGAGGTTCAGCACGGCTAACGATATCCGACAGGCTGGAGCCCGCCTGCGGTTCTGACAGACACATCGTGCCAAAAAAACGCCCCTCCAGCATCGGTTTGACAAAAATCTCGATCTGTTCCGGGGTACCGCATTTCATCAATGTGTTGGCATTGCCGATCGTCAGGAAAGGATAGGATGCCGTGCCGACATTGGCACCTTTAAAGTAGGCAAAACCGGCTTTTTCAACCACACACGGCAACTGCATGCCGCCGACATCAAAATCCTGTCCGGCTGCCAGCAATCCGGCTTCACAAAACGCATTCAGCGCCGTTTTCACCTCAGGGATGATATGCACCTTTTCACCGTCAAAGTGCGGTTCATTCTGATCGTTCTTTTTGTTATGGGGAGCAAATAAATCGGTGGCAATCTGCTCGCAGGTATCGAGTGCTGCATTAAAAGTTTCGCGACTGTGTTCAGAAAACCGTGGACGTTGATTCAAAGATTCGACATTCAGCCATTCATAGAGCAAAAACTCAAGATCACGACGGGAAAGGATTTTGGATTGCATGGCAGCACACAGAAAGAGTTGAAAGAAACCAGACGCGTTTCATGCGATCAGATCATCCGATCGCATGAAACTGGCGAGAGTGTACGTCAAACAACTTCAAACAGACCAGCAGCACCCTGGCCGCCGCCGATACACATGGTCACCACCACGTATTTTGCACCACGGCGCTTTCCTTCGATCAGCGCATGGCCAGTCAGACGCGCACCGGATACACCGTACGGATGCCCCACTGCAATCGCACCACCATTCACATTCAGACGATCCATCGGAATGCCGAGCTTGTCTGCGCAATACAGCACCTGCACTGCAAACGCTTCATTCAATTCCCACAAGCCGATATCCTCTACTTTGAGGCCAGTCTTTTTTAACAGTTTGGGAATTGCAAACACCGGGCCGATCCCCATTTCATCCGGTTCGCAACCGGCAATCGCAAATCCACGGAAAATACCCAGCGGCTGCAAGCCTTTTGCTTCAGCCAGTTTGCTGTTCATCACGACAGCGACTGATGCACCGTCAGAAAACTGGCTGGCATTGCCTGCAGAGATCACACCGCCAGGAATCGCGCTACGAATTTTAGACACGCCTTCGAGCGTGGTATCGGCGCGGATGCCCTCATCAGCGGAAATGGTCACTTCTTTGCTGACCAACATACCGGTTGCCTTATCCGCTACGCCCATTACGGTTGTCATTGGTACGATTTCAGCATTGAACAGCCCCGCTGCCTGCGCTGCGGCTGCCCGCAACTGGCTCTGCACACCGTACTCATCCTGACGTTCACGTGGAATGCCATAACGTTTGGCGACTGTTTCTGCCGTCTGCAACATCGGCCAGTAGACTTCCGGCTTGTGCTGTTTCAGCCAAGGCTCGACGATCATGTGCTTGTTGGCTTCGTTCTGAACGCAGGAAATAGATTCCACACCACCCGCCGCATAGATATCGCCTTCACCGGCAATAATCCGCTGTGCCGCCAACGCAATAGTCTGCAAACCGGAGGAGCAGAAACGATTAACAGTCATGCCTGCTGTGGTGACCGGGCATCCGGCACGCAATGCGATCTGACGAGCGATATTGCTGCCGGTTGCACCTTCCGGCGTGGCACATCCCATGATGACATCCTCGACTTCAGCAGCTTCAATTCCGGCACGCTCAATCGCAGCAGCCAGAACATGGCCACCCATCGTGGCGCCATGCGTCATATTGAAAGCGCCTTTCCAGGACTTTGCTAAACCGGTACGGGCGGTAGAAACGATAACTGCATCATTCATGTGGTGTCTCCTGTGGATGAATTGGAATACTTGAAATACCTGGGGTATCTGAATACTTCAAAATACGACTAAAACGCTTTTTCTCAGCAACATCAGTTGTCATCGGCAAACATAAAACGACAATTCGGATTCTGCAGATACCTGCCTCTGCTTGCCTGCATACCCTGCCATACGTATGACCCGAAAAGCAGAATAGCATAATTTAGTACGACCGTTCGCAAATTTTTAAATCTCATGAGAAATCGTTGCTTTATCGAATAAGACCGACAAATCCGTAAGTTTCTGTAAGTTTCAAGAAAGCATGTTGTAAGGTTCAGCACACACACTCAAGTTGTGCAAAAAATGTCAGAACAACTATTCCTCATACTGACACGCTTTGCCAACACACTTTAAAACATAATCAGGAGACAAGCATGGCGACAGCACCGATTGCAACGTCAAGCGGAATGACTGCGGAAGAACGCAAAGTAATTTTTGCGTCCTCCCTCGGAACCGTTTTTGAATGGTACGACTTTTATCTATACGGCTCTCTGGCAGCCATCATTGCAAAACAATTTTTTGCCGGCACTGATCCGAATACCGCCTTTATTTTTGCTCTGCTGGCATTTGCTGCGGGCTTTATTGTGCGTCCTTTCGGCGCGCTGGTTTTTGGTCGCCTCGGTGACATGATTGGCCGCAAATATACTTTCCTGGTCACGATCCTGATCATGGGTGGTTCGACTTTCTGCGTTGGCATGCTGCCAGGTTATGCCAGTTGGGGAATCATTTCTCCGATCATCCTGATCTCGTTGCGGATTCTGCAAGGTCTCGCACTGGGCGGTGAATATGGTGGCGCAGCAACGTATGTGGCAGAGCACGCTCCGCATGATAAGCGCGGCGCTTACACTGCCTGGATTCAAACGACAGCAACACTGGGGCTGTTTCTGTCCCTGATCGTGATTCTGAGCACACGTTCCGCTATCGGTGAAGACGAATTTGCTGCCTGGGGCTGGCGCGTACCATTCCTGGTTTCCGTCTTCCTGCTGGCGATTTCTGTGTGGATTCGTTTGTCCATGAATGAATCTCCTGCATTCGCCAAAATGAAGGCAGAAGGAAAGACATCCAAAGCACCGCTGACCGAATCTTTCGGCCAATGGAAAAACCTGAAGATCGTTATTCTGGCGCTGATTGGCCTGACAGCAGGTCAAGCCGTTGTCTGGTACACCGGTCAGTTCTACGCATTGTTCTTCCTGCAGCAAACCCTGAAAGTGGATGGCGCAACAGCCAATCTGCTGATCGCTGCATCACTGGTTATCGGCACACCGTTTTTCATCGTGTTTGGCTCGCTGTCCGATAAAATCGGCCGCAAACCGATTATTCTGGCAGGCTGTCTGATCGCTGCAGTGACTTACTTCCCGATTTTCAATGCGCTGACACACTATGCTAATCCGGCACTGGAAAACGCACTGAAGAATGCACCGGTTGTGGTGACTGCTGATCCTGCAGATTGCCAGTTCCAGTTCAATCCGACTGGCACCAAGAAATTCACTTCCTCCTGCGACATCGTTAAAGCCAAACTAGCGGCAGCATCGGTCAACTACTCCAATGAAGTTGCGCCCGCCGGTACTGTAACGACAGTCAAAGTCGGTGAAAAAGTCATCACTTCTTTCAATGCAACCGGTTTACCAAAAGAAGAAGCAGCAGCAAAAGATAAGGCATTCTCCAAAGAGCTGGCGGATGCCATCAAAGCTGCCGGTTATCCTGCCAAGGCAGACCCTAAGCAGATTAATCAGCCTATGGTTCTGGTTCTGCTGGTGATACTGGTGATCTACGTCACCATGGTCTACGGTCCGATCGCGGCAATGCTGGTGGAAATGTTCCCAACCCGTATCCGCTACACCTCCATGTCCCTGCCATACCACATCGGCAATGGCTGGTTCGGTGGTCTGCTGCCAACCACTGCATTCGCGCTGGTTGCATTCAAGGGCGACATCTACTATGGCTTGTGGTATCCAATCATCATTGCGCTGGCGACATTCGTTATCGGCGCACTGTTTATCCGTGAAACCAAAGACAATGATATTTATGCTGCAGACTGAAACCTGCACCAGCGATAGCATCGTCCAATAAGAAAGCCGCCCGATGGGCGGCTTTCTTTATAATTGATTGGCGTTTTTGAAGTATGCACTACACCACATGCATCGTTACCATTGATAACACATCTCCAGACTAACGATACCTTCTTTCGCCGTCAGTCTGGCCTGGCTGCCAACAACCAGTGTGGCACGTTCGCGTGTATGCCCAAATGGTAAGCCCGTCAGGACAGGACAAGGCATGAGACTGCGCAGATAAGCCAGCAGCGCCGCAAAGTCATAGCCATTATCATGCTCGGCCAGACGATAACCAGAAAAATTCCCTAACAAAATGGCTTTTTGTTTTTTCAGTATTCCCGCGTAATGGAGTTGTAATAACATCCGTTCAACCCGGTACGGGTGCTCGCCGATATCTTCCAAAAATAGAATTCCATTCTCCGGCGCCGCCGCATAAGGGGTGCCGACAACATGTGCCAGCATCGCCAGGTTCCCACCCCATAACACCCCCTGCACATCAAGCTCCGGCGCCATGTCAGAAGCAAATTCCACCTGATGCCGGCTGGAAGACAGACAATCGGCGAACTGTTTTAACGTGTATTCATCAGGATTGTCGCGCGTGTAATCGTCGCACAACATCGGCCCCGCAATGCTGCAGACTCCCCGTTGAAGCAACAACTGGTGCATCAAGGTGAAATCACTGTACCCGGTGAATATCTTTCTGCTCTGCGCCAGCAAATCCAGATCAAGATAAGGCAGCAAGCGGGAAAAACCATAACTGCCTCGCAAAGCCATCACAACCCGTATCTGTGGATCAGATGCTGCCGCATGAAGCTGACGTACCCGCACTTCGTCTGTTGCGCCAAAGCGCTGATATTTATGTTCAGGTTCATAGTAACTATGTACCCTGAATCCCTGCTGCCGCAATAAGTCCAGCCCCTGCACTACCGCGGCTTCATTTAACGGTGCACCGCTTGGCGCCACCACGGCGATATCAAGCGGCTGCTTCAGAAGTGGAAGATGTAATGTCATATCAATCGAAATCGGGGAAAATCAGGGCATATCTGACAGCATGGTGATACCGTTTTTTTTCTGTTGCGCCAGCAACCGGCGTTCTGCAAAAAAATCTCTGAGCAAAGCAGAGCACTCTGTTGCCATCACCCCCGTAGTTACCCGGGTATGGTGATTGAGTTGAGATTGCCCAAAAATATTCATGACGGAACCAGCCACACCGGTTTTCGGATCACTGGCACCAAAAATAACCCGGGAAAGCCGGGCATGCATCATCGCACCGGCACACATGATGCAAGGCTCCAGTGTCACAAACAACTCACATCCGGGTAAACGATAATTTCCCAGCAATGCTGCAGCGGCGCGCAAAGCCATGATTTCTGCATGCGCCGTAGGATCATGATTGGCGATCGGACGATTATGGCCTGTCGCAATCACGACACCATCTCTCACAATCACCGCACCAACCGGTACCTCTCCCAGAGTCCACGCCAGTCTCGCCTGTTCGCAGGCGATTTGCATAAATTCCCGGTCGGAATCCAGAGACAAAGAAAATTCATTCATGTCGGCCATGGCTGATTTGTGCAGTAAAAATCAGCCGTCAATCTCTGCCCAGCAATTCGGCGTTTCATATAAGGTGACTTTGGTCAGACGCAGACTGCGGCCAAACCTGTCGTGGTACACCTCTTTTAAAATATCGAAAGCGATTTTCGCCAGATTTTCGACCGTCGGTACTCGATCAATGACGACGGTTTTATGCCCTGGTAATTTTTCCAGGAAATTTTTAATGATGTAATCCTTCTCATACACAATGAAGGAATGATCCCAGAGATTCACCAGATACTGACTCGCCAATAACTTGATATCACCAAAATCCATAATCATGCCATTGTCGGATTCGCCGTCCTGCTGCACCACCTC
The DNA here is from genome assembly GCF_013377855.1 of Cognatundibacterium oligocarboniphilum. Classification (GTDB taxonomy): domain Bacteria; phylum Pseudomonadota; class Gammaproteobacteria; order Burkholderiales; family Burkholderiaceae_D; genus Undibacterium; species Undibacterium oligocarboniphilum. The sequence continues at coordinate 550,354 of NZ_JABXYJ010000001.1, forward strand.
GCCGGTCAGCGTGATTTGCAGAGTGTAGCGGTGACCGTGCAAATTACGACACTGGCTGCTGTGATCGGGAATACGATGGCCAGCATCGAATTCCATTTTTCGGGTAATCGTTAACATGAAAAACTTAAGGAATTTGTAGAAGTTTATGTGTCTGCAAACTCAGCTTCCACTGTGGATGCTGTTTGCAGAATTCAATTGCGCGACGCAGATTATCATCTCTGAATGGACCATCCATCGCTTGCACGAAGTAATGTTCAAAATCAAGATTGGTGTATGTCGCCATGTCCTGCCCGATTTGCGGAATCACGACCTTAATCTCATTTCCATTGCGAACAACCAGTTCCGCGCCCATTTTCGGACTCACGCATATCCAGTCCACGCCATCAGGCACAGGTAGCGTACCATTGGTCTCAATCGCAATTTCAAAGCCCACAGCGTGCACGGCATCGATCAAGGCCGTATCGAGTTGCAACAACGGCTCACCGCCTGTGAACACCACATATTTACTGGCAGTATACGATGCTGGCCAAAGCGCATTAATTGTCGCCGCCAGATCTTGCGCCGCTTTAAATTTTCCACCACTGACACCATCAGTACCAACGAAATCGGTATCACAAAACTGGCAAATAGCTGAGGTACGATCTTCTTCCCTGCCAGTCCATAAATTGCAACCGGAAAAACGGCAAAACACCGCGGGACGACCGGCATGATTACCCTCGCCCTGCAAAGTGTAAAAAATTTCTTTGACGCTATACGTCACTTCTGATTCCTGTTCAATGATCGGTTAAGCAAAAACTTGAAGACATTCAATAACATATAAATCCAGATTGAGCGATACCATGAAAATACATACATTCAGTCTCGCCGTTCTGGCTCCGTCACGTGCAAGAACCTTGTCAGTAAATCACGCGGTGGCGCAATTGCGGCGACCTTTAATATCTGCCCGACATTTCCCCTGTGATAGCCTCCGTGAACAATCACGTGCATCAGCATTTCTTCACGCGACATGACACCGGCATCCCCATCAGTGAAGGAGAAGCGTACCCGTTCCACCAGTGCAGCATCACTCAGCGTGTCGACGTATTCAAGAAACCACGAATCCGTTTCCGCTACCGCGTCACGCAATGTTACCAAAGCCGGGGTCGACTTAGTATTCGTCGCATCATGGCCATGCGGCTGATTCAGTAAATGAGCACGGAAGATCCTATCCACGACATAGATGTGATTCATCGTGCGGATCGCGGTACGCAGCCCATCTTCTTGCCTGAGTGTTTCCAGCACATCAAACAATTCAACATTGGCCCAAGCTTTATAGCTAAACAGGGATTTCATCATCAGGAGAGACATCCGCATTTCCTTTCAATGCATTGTGCCAGCAACGCACCAGATTACCTGACCGAACAAGGATCAATGACAAAAATATTATGAGCCCCACCGTTGATGAACAGATCATCAATATAACTACCAGCGATGAGCCTGATCCCACAAAAAAATACCGTGATCATTCATTGATTCGTTTTGAACAATTCCCAATCCATTTCAATCCATTTGTAACTTACTTTACCGGAGTTGAGGCATCCGCTGAAAACTCAACCTGCAAAACAACGAGGTAAACAGAAAATTATATTACAAATCAATACGTTATGCAAATCACCAACCATTTCAAGGGAGATTTAAATACATCACCTGTATCACATAATCGTTACTGCCTGCGTTTTCCCGTCACCCCGAATACAATCGGATCCTCCTTGCCTCACCTATCGAATTCTGATCACGACATCGTTCCGAAACCATATCAGGCAACTCAAAAACATAATAGCAAAAATCTTGTGAAATCAAGGACTTAAGATCTGCTTGCCACTTGTCATGCCCCTAGGTTACCAGACAGGATATCCCCGCATTCATCAGCAAAGATAGACCAAATTTCGATTGGCTCGAACTCAGAAAAAAATTCCTGAACATGCAATGAAAATCACGGCACCCATGCGAAGGCAACCAAGAAAATCCGTAAGTACATACGTGGCAGTGACTTAGCCAATTTTGTGAAATCGTGCAGATATGGTGGCACTGCACGAGTTCCACACCACGTCGCCTGCCGGCGACTGCTAGTAACACGCTTTGGGTGAAGTGATTTTTAAAAATAAATTTGAAATTAACTCTACATTATTGTAGAGTTAATTTCATGAATAATTGGCTATCCCTCATCACCAGCCTCCCCACGGAAAACGCCACTGTGCGCATGCGTGCGTGGCGGGTACTTAAGGCATCCGGTGCTGCCGTGTTGCGCGACGGCGTCTATTTGATGCCCGAGCGAGAGACCTGCCGCACCACATTGAATAGACTTGCGACGGACGTTAGAGATGGCGGCGGCACGGCTTTGGTGTTGCGTATAGAGGAGCCAGCCGACTCATATTTCATTGATCTGTTTGACCGCAGCGAGGACTACGCAACACTGCTGATCGATATCACAAAAGCTCGCGATACCATGTCTACAGACACGGTACAAGATACGCTCAAGCAAACACGAAAGCTCCGCAAGACATTTGGCAACCTCATAGAAATCGATTTTTTCCCTGGCGAAGCACAACGTCAGGTCGGCGCTGCCCTGCAGGAACTTGAACTGGCTTGCGCACGCACGCTGGCACCTGATGAACCGCAGGCGATCGAAGGAGCGCTTTCCCGATTGTTCATCGGTGACTACCAAGGCCGAACATGGGCTACGCGCTGCCGCCCATGGGTTGACCGCCTCGCCAGTGCATGGCTGATTCGACGCTTCATCGACCCACAAGCAAGCTTACTGTGGCTAGACACTCCCAGCAATTGTCCCGCTGATGCTCTCGGTTTCGACTTTGACGGTGCGACGTTCAGTCATGTCGGCGCCCGTGTCACCTTTGAAGTGCTCGTAGCGAGCTTTGGACTAGAACAAGCCGCACTCACTCGGATGGGGGCACTCGTACATTACCTCGACATAGGCGGTTTACAGCCCCCCGAAGCAACAGGGATTGAAAGCGTTCTTGCAGGCCTGCGAGAAGCTATTACCCATGACGATCAGCTATTGGCCACCGCCAGTACTGTATTTGACGGGCTGCTGACCACCTTCCAGTTAGATACAGAACCACAAACGGAAACCCAAACATGATTGACGTAACCAAGTCAGAAGGCGAAACATCCGCATTGGCCGTAAAACCACCCTACACCTTGTGGCAACTCATTTTGTATTTCTTGCGCTTGGGAACACTGGGCTTCGGTGGCCCGGTTGCCTTGGTCGGTTACATGCGACGCGATCTGGTGGAACAACGCGGCTGGATTACCGAGGCGGACTACAAAGAGGGTCTGGCATTAGCGCAACTTGCCCCCGGCCCGATGGCCGCACAGACGGCGATTTACCTCGGCTACGTGCATTACCGCACTATGGGCGCAACACTGGTGGGATTGGCTTTTGTATTACCTTCTTTTTTCATGGTGGTAGCTCTCGGTTGGGCCTACAGCCGCTTTGGCGGATTGACCTGGATGCAGTCCGTGTTCTACGGCGTTGGCGCTACAGTCATTGGCATCATTGCGATCAGTGCTCACAAGCTGACTATTAAAAGCGTGGGGAAGGACAAACTGCTGTGGACAATCTTCCTGGTGTTGGCTGCCGCGACCGTCATCACCGAATCTGAAATCGCCTGGTTATTTCTGGTTGCCGGGGTGGCAAACTGGCTATGGCGTGCGCCACCCAAACGCTGGGGCGGTGATGGCCTGGCAGCCGTCACGTCGATTGATCTCGCACAAACAAGCGGACTCCTGGCCTCGCTTGACTGGTCCTTGCTAATGCAAATCGGTGTGTTCTTCGCCAAGGCTGGCGCCTTCGTTTTTGGTTCAGGCCTGGCCATCGTTCCATTCCTTTACGGCGGGGTGGTGACGGAACACCATTGGCTGAATGAAAAGCAATTCGTAGATGCCGTTGCCGTAGCTATGATCACCCCTGGCCCGGTGGTCATAACGGTGGGCTTTATCGGTTACCTGGTCGCAGACTTTCCCGGTGCTTGCGTGGCGGCGCTCGGCACCTTTTTGCCATGCTATCTGTTCACCATCATCCCGGCCCCGTATTTCAAGAAATACGGAAAGCTACCGGCCATCGTCGCCTTCGTGGACGGCGTGACGGCGGCAGCTGTGGGCGCCATCACAGGGTCAGTTATCGTCATTGCCAAACGCTCCATCATGGACATTCCGACGGCCTTGATGGCGCTCGTCACGATTGTCATTTTGTGGAAATATAAGAAGCTGCAAGAACCCTTCATTGTGGCGGGCGCTGCCCTGATCGGGTTGGCTCTGTATCCCTGGCTGCACCATTGAAGCTCTTTCAAAACAGGAATTTTATTATGACAGAGCGCACTGATCCTTAACGCTGCACTCTGTTGCAGGCCGCCACTGCCATGGTAGCAGTTTTCGGATCTATCGAATTTTCCCATGCCCAACTCATTCTGGAGAAAACCGCATGCCTGTACTACCTGTTTTCGAGGGCTGAACCGCGCTCAAACTCCTCGTATTCAAGCCTGCTAAATTGACAGATCTACCCCCGATACCATAGCGACCGAAGGTGATGACTTCCTGCCTGCAGTTAATCGAGTAGTTGTAGCGGAACGAGATCGCTCCGGCCGGTGTGACGGCCACATAGAGGCCGTCGCGGTCGTTGACTTTGTAGAGCTTGTCCTGCGGCCTGATGTTGCGCAGTTTGGTATCAGTCAGCATGGCATTCGTCCTATCCAGGCTCAAAATACCATGATCAAAATTAGTGAGAAAAAAAAGATTTTTCCACTTACAAATCAATAAGTTAAGAACTTTCAATGCCATGCACAGCCATAAAGATCATGGCATGGTATCTGGTGTTGCTCATGATATTGAAACAGATAGCGTCACCCGCCATACCGTAAGAAAAGCGTACTTGCCGGTGCTTGAAGATGCCAGCCAATGCCAGACCAAAAAGCAAAAAAGCCCGCAGTGACGCGGGCTTACGGGTGTTTTAGTGCCATCAGCTGCCTGCTGATGCCAGACGCGGGATCATTCCCATTCTATCGTTGCCGGTGGTTTGCCGGAGATATCGTAAACCACGCGGTTGATGCCACGTACTTCATTAATAATCCGGTTGGAAACCTTGCCCAACAACTCATGTGGCAAATGTGCCCAGTGTGCGGTCATGAAATCCTGCGTCTGCACTGCGCGCAATGCCACGACGTAATCATAAGTACGACCATCGCCCATCACACCCACCGATTTCACCGGCAGGAAAACCGCGAATGCCTGACTTGTTGCGTCGTACCAGCTGACTGGTTTTTCGGCGTGCGGATCAACGAAATTAGCCCGTAATTCCTCAATGAAAATCGTATCGGCTTTACGCAACAGATCAGCAAATTCCCTTTTCACTTCGCCGAGAATACGCACACCAAGACCCGGCCCCGGGAACGGATGGCGATACACCATACCGTGTGGCAGACCTAAAGCAACGCCGAGTTTACGCACTTCATCTTTGAACAATTCGCGCAAAGGTTCCAGTAATTTCAGGTTCAGCGTATCTGGTAAGCCGCCGACATTGTGATGACTCTTGATCGTATGCGAACCTTTTTTCCCTTTGCCCGCACTTTCGATCACGTCGGGATAAATCGTGCCTTGCGCCAACCATTTAGCGTTGCTTAATTTCGCTGATTCTGCCTGGAACACCTCAACGAATTCACGGCCAATGATCTTGCGTTTGGTTTCAGGCTCAGTAACTCCGGCCAAATGCCCCATGAATTGAGCAGTCGCATCAACATGAATGACTTTGACGCCAAGATTTTTGGCGAACATATCCATCACCATCTTGCCTTCGTTGAGCCGCAGCAAGCCGTGATCGACAAACACGCAAGTCAGTTGATCTCCGATCGCACGATGGATCAGCGCCGCAGCAACGCTGCTATCGACACCACCGGACAAACCAAGAATGACTTCGTCGCTACCAACCTGCGCACGAATTGCGGCAACAGCTTCTGCGATGTAATCCGGCATATTCCAGTCCGACTTGCAGCCACAGATTTCATGCACAAAACGGCCGATAATTGCTTCGCCCTGCAGCGTATGCGTGACTTCCGGATGGAACTGGACGGCGTAGAAACGGCGCTCTTCGTCAGCCATCGCGGCAATTGGACAATTGTCTGTAGATGCCATCAGTTTAAAGCCGGGCGGCATCTCATTGACTTTATCACCATGACTCATCCAGACCTTCAGCATGCCATGACCTTCCGGCGTCACAAAGTCATTGATACCATTCAATAAAGCTGTATGGCTATGGGCACGGACTTCGGCGTAACCAAACTCACGCACCAGTCCGTTTTCCACTTTACCGCCAAGCTGCTCTGCCATGGTTTGCATACCGTAACAAATACCCAGCACCGGTATACCTGCTTCGAATACCGCCATCGGCGCACGCGGAGTATCGCCCTCAGTCACACTGCTCGGACCACCCGACAAAATGATACCGGCAGCGCCGTAATTGCGGATAAATTCATCGCTGATGTCGTAAGGATGAACTTCGGAAAAAACTCCTGCATCGCGCACGCGACGGGCGATCAGTTGAGTGACCTGGGAGCCGAAATCTAGGATTAGAATTTTTGAATGCATAAATCAAATCATCATGTCAGGTTGGCCGGGCATTGCCTGAACAACAGTATTGTTTCCCGCATTCTTTGCAGAAAGCAGGGCTTTTTCAGCTAAGCTGATTAATGTTTCCGGATCGACGTCCGGGAAAATATCCGAAGAAACCACGCCGATACAAACTGTGACAGCAGTTTCTTCACTCTCAACCTTCTCCGGATGCGTCATGATCGACAAACGTATCCGTTCAGCCACTGCCGTGGCTACCAAGCGGGACGCACCGGGTAAAACAACCAGTAACTGATCATTACCGAAGCGCCCCAAGGCATCAAATGGTCGTATACAGGAACGTACCCGGCTCACCATCCGCACCAACAACTGATCTGATGTGATCTGTCCGTGCTGCTGCCGCATTCCAGCCATCTGATCCGGCAGCAAATACAGCAGCGACAAGGGTTTATCCGATCTGACGCAACGCTCCATCTCAATACCGAGCGATCTGACAATCGCAACCTTATTCCAGGTTCCCAGCAATGGGTCAATCAGAGAATCCCGTTTCAGGCGGCGATTTTGCTTCACCAGTTCAAGCTGGTTATGACAAATCACATTCAGCGCCAGCTCATGCTCTATCGCTGTCGCCAGATCAGACAGTAACAAATGCTGCTCTTCGTCCAGCGTTCGTGGTTGGTAGTCCAGCAAGCGAAAACATCCAAGCAACGAACCATCCTGCCCCAGAATGGGAAACGAAGCGTAAAACCGGATAAAAGGTGCTCCGGTGACGTGTTTATGTGTGCCATCGCGTGGATCGGCCAGCAAGTCGGGAATGACAACAAATGTATCCGTCAGAGGATGCTCATCGGAAAATACGGCCTCCATTTCCGTGATCGAGTGTTCACTCAACCCCGAACGTCCAGTCACTGAACCAAAAGTCAGAAAACAATTTGCGACAGAAAACAACTTGATGCCCAGACGCTCAAAGCGGGCGACTTTGGTTTCCATTTTCTCTGCCAGAATCCGATCAAAACCAGAATTGGCCTGCAATGTTGTTGATCCCAAATCCGCCATACTCATGGGCATAAAGCGCTCCGGACAAATTGTTTAAGAATCAGTCAGCCCGGTAATTAGGTGCTTCCTTCGTGATCTGAACATCATGTACGTGAGATTCACGCATACCGGCAGAAGTGATTTCTACAAATTCAGCCTTGGTATGTAAATCATCAATCGATGCACAACCGCAATACCCCATCGAAGACCTGACACCGCCAACCAGTTGATACAGGATTGCCAGAACACTGCCTTTATAAGGCACACGTCCCTCAATACCTTCGGGAACCAGTTTATCGGCATTATTCGCAGAATCCTGGAAATAACGGTCAGCAGAGCCGTCCGCCATCGCACCCAGGCTGCCCATACCACGATAAGATTTATAGCTGCGACCCTGGAAAAGAATCACTTCGCCCGGTGCCTCTTCGGTACCGGCAAACATGCTGCCCATCATGACAGTCGATGCGCCGGCTGCCAGCGCTTTGGACACATCGCCGGAAAAACGCACACCGCCGTCTGCGATACATGGTACGCCTGTGCCCTTGAGGGCATTCGCGACATTGGCAATGGCAGAAATCTGCGGCACGCCGACGCCGGCAACAATGCGCGTGGTACAGATCGAGCCAGGGCCGATACCGACTTTCACCGCATCCGCACCGTGCTCAACCAAGGCCAACGCTGCTGCGGCTGTTGCGATATTTCCGCCGATGACTTCGATGTGCGGATAATTATCTTTTACCCAACGGACACGATCCAGCACGCCTTTAGAATGGCCGTGTGCAGTATCGACCACAATCACATCTACGCCAGCTTTTGCCAGCAAATCAATGCGTTCTTCATTGTCAGGACCAACGCCGACGGCTGCGCCGACGCGCAGCTTTCCCTGATCATCTTTAGATGCAAAAGGATGCTCGGTTGATTTCTGGATGTCTTTCACAGTAATCAGACCACGTAATTCAAACGCATCATTGACCACCAGCACGCGCTCAAGACGGTGTTTATTCATCAGACGCTTAGCTTCTGCCAGATCAGCCGTTTCATTCACACAAACCAGCTTTTCACGTGGTGTCATCTTGGCGCGGGCTTCCGCATCCAGCTCTTCCTCAAAGCGCAGATCACGGTTAGTGATAATACCAACCACGGTTTTGCCTTCCACAACCGGAAAACCACTGATGCCATACTGCTGCGACAAAGCGATCACTTCACGGATTTTCATGCTCGGTGGAATCGTGATCGGATCACGCAGCACACCAGACTCAAAACGTTTGACCTTCGCGACTTCGCGAGCCTGCTCCTTGGCAGTCAGATTTTTGTGGATAATGCCGATCCCGCCTTCCTGTGCCATAGCAATAGCCAGTCGTGCTTCGGTCACGGTATCCATGGCGGCAGATACCAGAGGTATGCTCAGATGGATATTTCGCGTCAGCTTCGTCGCGAGGGAGGTGTCTTTTGGGAGAATATTCGAATACGCTGGGACGAGCAGCACGTCATCGAACGTGAGTGCTTTTTGAAGTAAACGCATAGTATTTCCTATAGGCGCAAAAGCGAATTATACAGAAAACTTGCGAACTCGTCTCTCTGCATGTAAAACTCTTATTTATTCATTTTCTTTCGAGAACTTATATGCTCACTTACCGGATCGCCGCACTGATCATGCTTGGAATGCTCGCCTGCCCTGCAGCCAATGCCCAATATGTGTGGGTTGATGAAAAAGGAAACAAACAATTTTCAGATACTCCCCCGCCGGTATCCGTCCCTAAGAACCGCATCATCAAAGGGGGTACACCGATTTCAAAAACAGAAACTGACAGCAGCAACGCACAGGATGCTGCCTCCGCACCCGCAAAACCAATGACCACAGCGGAAAAAAATCAGGATTTCAATAAACGTCGCGCAGAGCAGGCAATCAAAGATAAAAAAGCAACCGACGAACAGCAGGCCAATGCAGACAAAGCCAATAATTGCGAGCGTGCAAAAAATTATCAGAAAATACTGGACTCCGGTGTGCGCGTCACCACGGCCGATAAAAACGGGGAGCGCAGTTACCTGACAGATAGTCAGCGGGAAAAAGAAGTTGCTGATATTAAAAAAGCACTCTCTGATTGCAAATAAATATACCTTTGAGTAATCAGATTTTTTCCTGACGATGCTTTCTGGCACGCCGACGCCGGGCTTCCATCGGGTCGGCTAACAAAGGGCGATAAATTTCCACCCTGTCCCCCTCATGCAAAACGGTCGATAACTCTTTTAATTTCCCGAAAACACCAACTTTCAATATGCTGATATCAATTTCAGGAAAAGTCCGGACTACACCACTCTCCTGTATCGCATCATAAACAGTGGTGCCTGCCGGCAGACGAACATTCAGCATACAAATACCTTCTACAGAGGCATAACAAACCTGCACTGCAATTTCAGGCATAAGTTGTCTCCGCACGTGCGCAAAAAGAATCCACAAAGCTATTGGCAATTTTGCTGAAGACAGGCCCAATTAAGTGCTCAAGTAATTTGCTGGAAAACTCGTAATTCAGATCGAATTCAATTTTGCATGCATCCGCGCGTAACTCTGTAAATTTCCAGTTGCCACTCAGATGCCTGAACGGTCCCTCGACCAGATGCATCTGCATTGAATGCGGTGCCTGGTTCACATTACGGGTTGTAAAGCTTTGTTTGATACCGTGATAATTAATGTTCAGTGTTGCCGTCAGATGATTTTCCGAACGTTCCGCCACAGTCACATCCCCGCACCAAGGCAAAAAAAGAGGATAATCCTCCACCCGGTCAACCAGCGCGAACATCTGCGCTGCGCTGTATCCGATAAAAACTGTCTTATGCACAACTGCCATTGAGATAAACCATTTGGTAAAATTCCAAGTCCGCATTTTAACCGAGTCATTGTCAGACCGAAATTACCTTTACCAATTTCGAGACTGATCGACCAATCTACATCCCCTCATAAATGAGCATCGCCGATAACAAAAAAGCATTTCACGATTACTTTATCGAAGAACAATTCGAAGCCGGCATTGTATTGGAAGGCTGGGAAGTCAAGGCAATCCGTGCCGGACGTCTGCAACTGAAAGAAGCCTATGTCATCGTTCGTAACGGGGAAATTTATCTGTTTGGCGCGCACATCGGCGCATTACCAACCGCGTCAACCCACATTCACCCGGATTCCGTCCGTACCCGGAAACTGTTATTGCACGCCGCTGAAATCAGTAAGCTGATCGGAAAAGTTGAACGTTCAGGCTATACGATGGTGCCGCTGAATATGCATTTCAGCAAAGGCAGGGTCAAATGCCAGATCGGATTGGCAAAAGGCAAAAAGCAGCACGACAAGCGAGATGCGGAAAAAGAACGGGACTGGCAGCGCGAACAGCAGAAAATTATGAAACAACACCGTCGCTGATGCTATTCAGCGACCTCATCACACCGTGCATTATTTTTTCCCAGACTGAATTTCACGCTCCATGTCCTGAATCTGCTGTCGCATTGCGCGACGCTCGTCCGGATTCAGTTTATTTTTCTTCACTTCCTGCAATCGGGAACAACCAGGCATCGTGGCAGCATCTCCTTGATGACACTGTTTATCAATTTCATCCTTTTTGGCAAAACCGGCTGGTCTGGACAGATGCGGGTCGCGCACTACGGCTCTTTTCTGGGGATCGGAATGCCCATTTTTCCCCTGAGATAGGGCATTTGGCCAGAAACTGGCTATCCGGAATACACCATCACCAGCAATCGCATTTATCTGACATAACAGAATGATGCCAGCGGCGAAGACCTTGACAGCAGTATTGTTCATTAAGGCGATCAAAAATTGATAGTATTATCTGAGAAAGAGCATTGCCGCTTGAAGCATTTCCGCTCTCGTTTTAAATTCAAGGATGATGAGTCTCCGCCGAAGGACAATAGCAGCGGATAAGCCTGCTCAGTGTAATGGAGCTCGTCAGAAGTTAATTTTCCCCTTGAGTAAAGTGTGTAACACTTTGTAAGTCAAGCCTTTAACAGGTTTCCAAGCTGCAACGATGCCAGTACCATCAATATTATGAACACTCTCCAATCAAACACTGATACCACTGCTGCTCCCAGCAGCCCGCCTAAGGCAAAAATTCTGGTCGTTGATGACGATTTACGGCTGCGTGAGCTGCTGCGACGCTATCTGACCGAACAAGGTTTTTATGTTGTTGGTGCAGAAAATGCACAAACCATGAATAAGTTCTGGATGCGTGAACGTTACGACATGCTGGTGCTTGATCTGATGCTACCCGGTGAAGACGGTCTCGCTATTTGCCGCCGCCTGCGGGGTGCCGGAGACCGCACGCCGATCATCATGCTCACGGCAAAAGGCGAGGAAGTTGACCGGATTATCGGCCTTGAAATGGGGGCAGACGACTACCTGCCCAAACCGTTTAATCCACGTGAACTGGTTGCCCGCATCAATGCCGTATTACGCAGAAAAGTGCCGGACGAATTACCGGGTGCGCCATCCGACGGACCGCAGACATTTTCATTTGGCGACTTCGTGCTCGATCTGGGAACCCGTACGCTGAAAAAGAAAAACGAAACAATTTCCCTGACAACCGGTGAATTTTCCGTTCTTAAAGTTTTTGCACGCCATGCACGTCAGCCGCTGTCCCGCGAAAAACTGATGGAACTTGCCAGAGGCCGGGAGTATGAGGTTTTTGACCGCAGTCTGGATGTTCAGATTTCACGATTAAGAAAACTGATTGAACCGGATCCGTCAAATCCCCTCTATATCCAGACCGTCTGGGGTTTAGGTTATGTTTTCATTCCTGACGGAGCGAAAGAATAAGCCTTCCGGATTTCCGTATGCGCTCTTATCTGAACAGTCTTGAATGGCTGCGCAGCGGCCTCTTCTGGCGCACGTTCTTTTTACTTGCCATGCTGGTCATGTCGAGCATGACGATATGGTTTATCAGTTTCAGAACCCTGGAACGCACGCCGCGCGCAGAACAGCTGACCTCGCAGATCGTATCTATTGCCAATATCACCCGCGCAGCATTAACCCATGCTGCTCCCGAAAAACGTAAAGAACTGCTGCTTGAATTCGCCCATAATCAAGGTATACGAATCTATACCTTAAAAGACAGCGATGTGGTGGAAGCGCTGGATTCAAGCGCTTTTTTGGCGGAATTCAGTGATCTCCTAAAATCCAGGTTGGGTAAAGAAACCCGCTTCGCCCGCAACGTTAATGGTATTGAGGCATTCTGGATCAGTATTGACATTGAAGGGGATGCCTACTGGCTGCAACTCGATGAGGACAAGCTGGATCCGCCCAGCACACTTCCCGTCATCAGCTGGATCACATCAACTCTGCTGATCACCTTGCTGGGCGCTGCAGCCATTTCCAAATTTATCAACGAACCATTGTCGCGACTCAGCAATGCTGCCCGTCTTCTGGCTCAGGGCAAAGAGCCGCCAGCGTTGCCAGAACGTGGTCCCAAAGAAATTCGAGAAACCAACGCCAGTTTTAATCAGATGGTGGAAGATCTGGCACGCATAGACACGGACCGTACCATCATTCTCGCAGGGATTTCCCACGACTTGCGCACCCCGCTCGCTCGCATGCAGCTCGAAGTAGAACTGGCAAATCTGGATGAGTCCGCCCGGGAAGGCATGCAGTCTGATCTGTCCCAGATGGATGCCATCATTAATCAGTTCCTGGACTATGCCAAGCCGATCGAAAGCCTGCGCTTTGATCCGATCAATGTCAGTGAATTATTACAGCAGGTGATTCATGAATATGCACGGGTTAATTATCTGCATATCCGTACTTCGATCGCACCAGAGCAATACGTGGCCGGAAATGCAACGGAACTACGGCGTCTGTTCAGTAACCTGATTGAAAATGCATGTCGCTACGGAAAAAATCCGGACAAACTCAATACCGTGGTGGAAATCCAGTGCAGCCACAAAAACCGCGGAAAAAAACAGGGTGTATTGATCAGCTTCCGTGATTATGGCGACGGCGCTCCGAGCGATGACCTGAATCGCCTGCTGAAACCATTCACCCGGGCGGATGCCTCCAGGAGTCAGGCCAATGGTTCCGGTCTGGGCCTGGCCATTGTCGACCGTATTATTCGCCGTCACCGCGGCAGATTAAGAATCTACAATCATGAACGCAAAGGATTTGTCGCAGTCATGATCTTTCCTGAAATGAAAACCAAATAGAAATCCCGGTCAGTGCCGGGATTTTTTCTATCAGCAACTCGCCTGAACTTGTTCAGATGCGACGACTTATCTGCTGTTATTCATCGCCAGCTGTAACCGTGTCTTTCTATCCGCATCCTGTGCCGTTTCTGCTTTAACTGCCTGTTGCGGCTGGACAGCTGGCTGACGCTTGTCCCCAGGTGCAATCTGCGTCAACTGATAACTCATCTGCAATGCAGGCGCTCCGACACTGGCTCTGACAGGCAATGTCGCAGGTGCATGAACAGTTACCGCTGGCGCTGTTGCGGCTACTGCGCTGGCAAACGGAAGATGAACCGACACATGAGTCCACCCGATGGCACCGGATGCTCCGGCGCACAGTACCAGCCCTGCCAGCACAGATGGACGCAGACGGAAACGGAATTTCTCAGCCGCTTTGACTTCTTCCATTGACGCTGACGCCAATTCAGCAGGAACGTCAACTGGTGCGATCGCCAGCATTTGCTGAGCCTGCAAACGCCAGGATTCACTGTCGGACTGATTGCTGCGCAGTTTTGCCATCAATGCCTGAGCCAGGATTCCGGCTTCCCGGTGTTCCGCATCCAACTGCTGCTGCAATTGCTCCGTCTCAGACTGGATCGCGCTTTCCTGTGATTCCAGTTTCTTTTTCAATTCATCTGCATCTGCCTTGTGCTGCAACTGGCGTTCTGCAAGTTGCTCAATCTGTTGCTGCAACCGGGCATTCGATTCCTGCTGAACCTGTTCTTCAGCAGACATACGCAATACAGTCTGCTGAGCCTGCTCCAGCGCCTGTTGGCTGGCGAAAATTTCAGCCCGTTGCTTCAAAAGCTGATCCGCAAATCCTGCTTCAGCTTCTTCTTTTCGCTGCAACTCTTCCAGCAGAGACTGCTCAAGCTGAAGACGCGCAGCCAGGTCTTTAGCCAGGGCTTGCTCTGCTGCGATCCGCTGTGTCTCAAGCGTCGTTTGTTCCTGTTCTATCGCCAAACGGTTTTGTAGTTCAGCAATCGCGATTTTTGCCTGTTCTGCACGCGCTTCCTGTGCAGCGGACAATTCCTGCTCCAGAGCCAGCTTTTGCTGTTCCAGTGCGCTGGCCTCTTGCTCTTGTCGGGCACGCGCAACACTCTGCGCTGCCAGTGCCTGTTCTGCCTGCAAGCGTTCGCGGGACGCCTGCAAAATCAATGCTTCCGCCTCCATTTTTTGATCAATTGCCAGCAACGCCTGCTGCTTCATCTCTATGGCCTGTTGCTCTTGCTGTTGCTGCAACTGCAGCGCCGCAATATGGTGCTGAGTCAGCTCAATATTTTGTGCCTCCAGCCTTTGTGCGGTCAGCATTTCATCTGCCTGCGCCTGTGCAGCGATCGCCGCTTCCTGCTGGGTCGCCGCCTGCAATGCAGCCAGTTCTGCCGCTTCTTTTTCTGCCGCAGTTTTCTTTTGCATGGCAACGCTGGCATTTTGCTCTGCCTGGGCACGTAATTCCGCTGCCTGCAGATATTCCCGTTCAGCCAGCCGATGTTGTTCTGCCGCACTAAGCGCCTGCTGTTCAGCAACTGCTTTCCGACGCAGCAGACTCAGCGCTTCCAGTTCCAGCGCCGCACGGCGGCTTTCCATCATCGCCAGCGCCTCAGCTTCCTGCAATTTATCTGCCGCTGCCTGCATGGCGATTTTTTGGGCTTCTGCATGTTCGGCTGATTTGGCAAACAATGCCTGCTCAATCTCAGCCTGCTGTGCGGCAGCCTGTTGCGCCCGCTGCTCTTCCTCTGCCCGCAAAATAGCCAATGCTGCCGATTTTTGCTCATCTTCCAGCCGTTGCCGGGCAGCCAGTTCCAAAGTTTGTTCTGCCGCCAGTTTTGCCTTGAGCTCCTGACTCAGCTGCTGCTCGGTTTCCAGGCGTTCCTGTTCAAGACGGACAGATTCCTTCAGCAAACCGGTTTTCTGTTCCAGCGCAGCGGCAGCTTCCCTCTTAATGAATGCTTCTTCCGCAGCCTGCGCCAGCCATTGCTTTTCAGCAGCATTCAGATGGTCGGCGATCTGTTTCGCCTCTGATTCTGCAGCCGCACGTTGCTGCAACAAGAATAGTTGTTCCTGTTCAGCCTGGATGCGTGCAGCCGCCTCATCCTTCGCTGCCTGCTCCGCCTGCTGCTTCGCGGTCAGCACGGCCATTAATTCCTGCTCGGCCTGAATACGCGCCTGTTGCGCCACAACCAGCTGCTGCTCTTGTTCCAGACGCTGGATACTCAGGGTCTCCATCAGTTTTGCCGCATCTGCATGGGCCGCTAGTTCCTGATGCAGTGCTTCTTCGGCGGCCAGCGTTGCTTCGGCAGCGAGACGGACAATCTGCTGCGCACGCGCATTCGCCTCTGCAAACTCGCTTGCCTGCTGCTCACTGACTAAACGGCTCTGCAAATGTTCCTGTGCATTTTTTTCAGCCTCCAATCTTGCTTCTGTACTCACCAGCAACTGGGCTTCTTCGGCGGAACGCTGTTGTAGCACGCGATCTAATTCGGCAATTTTCCGATTTTTTTCTACTACCAGCTGATGCGCTTTATGCTGGCTGGCAGCATAATTTTCTGCCTGTGCATGTAAAGTTTTTTCTGCCTCCAGCCTGGCCTGCATCAACGCTTCAGCTTCTTTTTCAGCACGCGCACGTGCTGCGGCCAGCTTTGCCTGTTCTTGTTCGGCAATGGCTTTGGATTGCGCTGCAGCGCAGGCTGACTGCTCGGCAGCGAGTAATTCCGCTGCTGCCGCCGCGGCCAGTTTATCGGCCTTTACTTTCTGCTCCTGAAGTTCTGCCTGCTGTGCCAGCGCCGCCGCCGCCTGCTGTTGTGCCTGCACCTTCTCCTGTTCCAGACGCGTCAGCTGAGTTGCGGCCCTGACCCTCTCTGCCGCCGCCTGCGCCGCCTGTTGCTCTGCCGCTGCCTGCATTTTTTGTTGTTCTGCCAGTTTCTGCTCTTCCGCCAGACGTACTTCAATAGCTGTGCGCAGCAGTTGTTCAGCCTGCACACGTTGCAAGTGCTGATCACGCTCCATCTGTTCTGCTTCTGCTTTTGCCTGCAGTTCAGCAGTCAGTTGCTTTTCCGCTTCCAGCTTTTGCTGAACCAATGCCAGTGCCCGTTTTTCAGATTCGGCCCGCTGCCGCAACACTTTTCCCAACTCTTCAGCTTCTGTCACTTTGATCTGTGCTGTACTGGCAGCCTGCTTTTGCAATTCAGCATGCTCCTGTACTTTTTGCAGGCGTAACTGTTCGGCCTGTATCAACGCCATGCGCGATGCACGGACTTCGGCCTCCTGTTGACGACGGCTTTCCAGCATCTGCATATGCTGGCGGTCTGCATGTGCGCGTGCAATCACCTGCTCGGCAGTCGCTTTTTCTGCTTCCAGTTTTTCCTGCGCTGCGAGGGCTGCCTGTTTTTCCGCCTCTGCCCTGACCTGCTCAGCTTTTGCGATTTCAGATGCCTGTTTTTCTTTCAGTGCTGCCAGTGCAGCAGCTTTACGCTGCATGTCCTTCTGCAATTGAGCTTGCTGCAATGCCTGACGCTCTGCGGCTGCTTTTTCTTCCTGCGCCAGACGCAGTTCACGTTCGGCATACTCTTTGGCAGCTGCAAGCGCTTTCATTTGTTCTTCTGCCTGAAATCTGGCTTCAGCTTCCTTCTGGGCAGCTTGTTCCAAAGCGAGTTTTTCCTCAGCAGCTTTCAACGCCAGCTGAACTTTTTCTGCACGACGACGTTCCAGTTCCAGTTTTTCATCCAGCAGTTCGATGGTTTTTGCTTCATCCTCAGCCAGTTGCTGTTGAACGCGCAATAACTGACTCACATCCTGGCTTTTCTTGACAGTTGCCTCTGCCATTTTCTGCTGCAGACCGGCTTGCTCAATCGCGGATTTCAGGGCAATTTTCTCAGCTGCACATTCTGTTTCCTGCGCAATTCTGGCTGCACGTTCGGCGGCTTCTTTCATTCGCAGCAATTCTGCATATTCCTGATCTGCCTTTGCGCGAGCCTCCACCTCTTCGGCATGCTGGCGCTCCGCCTGGCATTTCAATTCGAGCGCTCGGACTGCGTTCTGTTCAGCTTCGGCACGCATTTTTTCAGCCCGCAGCAATTCCTGTGCTTTTTTAACCTTCAGTTCCGCAGCAGCATTGGCACGCTTCAGCAACTCTGCCTGAAAAGCACCAGCGCTCAATGCCTGCTGCTCTGCATCAGCCTGCTCACGTGCCGCCTGTACGGCAATACGTTCCATTTCGGAACGTTCTTTTGCCAGCGCGGCCGCGCGCTGTTCTTCCACAGCACGCTGCCGTGCTATTTCGGTTGCTTCCTGTTCTGCGATGCGTCGCTGACGAGCTTCTTCTGCCGCATCCGCTTCTGCCTGCAAACGGACTCGTGCCTGAACATCTGCCTGCTGCTCACTTTCGATACGACTCATCGCCGTCGTCTGCAGCTCACGTTCGGCACGGATACGGGACTCAGTCGCTTCACGGATTTTTTCTTCGGCTTCTTTACGAGCCTGCGCTGTTGCTGTAGCGACTTTTTCAGCCTGTTCCCGTTTTGCAGCAGCGACCTGCAGCTCCTGTTCGGCCTGCAAACGCAACTGTATTGCCTCTGCTGCGCGGCGTTCCGACTCCATGCGCGCCTGAGCAATCGCTTCCTGTTCCTGTTCAATCGCAACCCGTGCCAAGGCATCTTCTTTGGCACGCGCCTCAACCGGCGCACGATTAATGGCAAGTTCAAGTGCCATTGCTTCTGCCTGCTCCCGCTCTTTTGCAGTCTGTAAGGTTTCGTGACGGACTTTCGCCAGCATTTCCGCCGTTTCACGAGCCTCTCGTTCGCGTTTCTCGCGTTCCCGTGCCAGTTCGGCGATGCGGGCGTCAGCGCGGGCACGCTCCACGGCCTGCTGCCGCGCTCCCTCGGATGCAGCAAAACGCTCTGCTGCCCAGTTGCGAGCAGTTTCCGTCTGTTGACTCAGTTGCTTAACCTCGGCCTGAGCACGGGCTGCAATGTCTGATTCTGCCTTCCATTGCATTTCAGCGCGGGCTTTTGCTTCCTGCTCCAGTTTCTGACGCAACTCTGACTGTTCTTTTGCCCGATTTTCCATCTGCGCCCTTTCCTGCAGATTGCGAGCTTCCTGTTCATTGGCAGCGATTCGAGCGGCTGCGGCTGCCTGGGATTGTTTTTCAGCCAGCAAACGGGCCTGCATGCTGTTGGCAGCATCTTGCTCCAATGCCAGTTTTTTCTGTGCCAGCTCGGCAGCTTCCGCTTCTGCCTGAGCGCGGGATTCAGCCAGTGCTCTGGCCTGGGCTTCTGCTTTCAAGCGGGTTTCTGAAGCGACAGTTGCCCTGGCTTCGGCTTCCACCCGGGCGATCGCTTCGCGGATACCTTTAACATCGATACGGGAATTCGACTCCAGCACATCAGACGAGGACGAGTAATCTTCTTTAGGATCGACACCCCTGTCCAGCGTGAGTCCCCCTAAAGAAAACTGATTTAACATTGACTGATGACTGTCCATATCCTGCTCCTGAATTTGAGAGTCGTTCTCCGAAGACACTGGCCTGGCGCTTCCGGAACTTCCTAACCTGAATTATCGATGAAGGAAAATCAAACAATCCTGCGAGCAAAGGCAGAAAACCCCCTTATTTCTGCATTCCGGAATCAGCAGGCATCCCAATCCTCGCCTGAGGGACGTAAAATACGGGTCACATCAATATGCCGGAGAAAGATCTTGAACGAATTAGTTACTGAAATTAAACACCCGCTGATACAGCACAAACTGTCGCTGATGCGAAGCAAAGATACGCCGACAGATAATTTCCGGCGTTTATTGCGGGAAATCAGTCAGATGCTGGCTTATGAAGTCACGCGGGATTTACCGATTGAATTTACCCGGATTGAAACGCCGATCCAGACTATTGACGCACCGACCATCAGTGGCAAAAAACTGTGCGTCATTTCTGTATTGCGCGCCGGCAACGGTATTCTGGATGGCATGCTCGATCTGCTGCCCAATGCGCGTGTCGGTCATATCGGTCTGTACCGCAACCCGGAAACACTGGAACCTGTCGAATACTATTACAAAGTCCCTGAAGACATTGCCGAGCGTCTGGTGATTGTGGTTGATCCGATGCTGGCAACCGGTAATTCTGCAGCGGCGGCGATCGAACGCCTGAAACGCGGTGGCGCCAAAAGCATCAAGTTTGTCTGCCTGCTGGCAGCACCAGAGGGCATCAAGGTCATGCAGAAAGCCCATCCTGATGTCCCGATCGTTACCGCTTCTATCGACCAATGCCTGAATGAACACGGCTATATCGTGCCCGGTCTGGGTGATGCGGGTGATCGCCTGTTCGGTACCAAATAAGCATTTCTGGCGACTCCGGTGCCTGCACCGGAGTGTTCTCCCTGATACCACAGCCTGAACATAAATCTGCACCCACTATGACTGTCAGCTTTCTTCCTTCTTCCAAATTACCAGAAGTCGGCACCACAATTTTCTCAGTCATGTCTGCATTGGCAGTAGAGAAAAAAGCCGTTAATCTGGGGCAGGGATTTCCCGATTTTGACTGCGATCCGGCCTTGCCGGCAGCAGTCACGCGCGCCATGCAGGAAGGTCTGAACCAGTATCCGCCTATGCCGGGGTTGCCTGCTTTCCGACAACAGATCAGCGATAAGATCGTCAGCCTGTATGGCCAGCGCTACGACCCTGCCACCGAAATCACGGTGACAGCCGGAGCAACCCAGGCCATCCTGACCACGCTGCTGGCCTGTGTCCATCCAGGTGATGAAGTCATTGTGATTGAACCGGCTTATGACAGCTACATTCCCTCGATCCGTCTGGCAGGCGGCGTTCCGGTACTGGTCAGTATGGAACTGGGAGAGCAAGGTTATAGCATTCCCTGGGAGCAGATTAAAGCCAAAATCAGTGACAAAACCCGTCTGCTGATGCTGAATTCACCGCACAACCCGACCGGCTTTGTCATGACAGCGGCAGATATCAGCGCACTCTGCGAGATTGTGCGCGGCACCAGGTTACTGATTGCCTCTGACGAAGTGTACGAACACATGGTTTTCGACGGTATGCGTCATGAATCGCTGGCATGCTATCCGGAACTGGCTGCGCGCAGCTATATTATTTCCAGTTTTGGAAAAACTTATCATGTAACAGGCTGGAAAGTCGGTTATGTGGCTGCTCCGGCAGCTTTGATGGCGGAATTCCGCAAAGTGCATCAGTTCAACGTCTTTACCGTCAATACTCCGATGCAGGCCGGACTGACGCATTACATGCAAAATCCGGCTCCTTATCTGGAACTGTCTGGTTTTTATCAGAAAAAACGGGATTTATTCCGGCAAGGTCTGCAAAAGACTCGTTTCCGCTTATTGCCATGCGCCGGAACCTATTTCCAAAGTGTTGATTACAGTGCGATTTCCTCCCTGTCGGAACTGGACTTTGCGCGCTGGCTGACCACTGAGGCCGGCGTTGCGGCGATTCCGGTTTCCGCTTTTTATCAACAAGGAAAAGAGTCGAGAATTGTGCGCTTCTGTTTTGCCAAGCAGGACGCCACTTTACACGAGGCATTACATCGTCTGGCAGCACTCTGAGCAAACTGGGCAGATGATTTACCCGAAGAA
Source organism: Cognatundibacterium oligocarboniphilum (assembly GCF_013377855.1). Lineage (GTDB taxonomy): Bacteria > Pseudomonadota > Gammaproteobacteria > Burkholderiales > Burkholderiaceae_D > Undibacterium > Undibacterium oligocarboniphilum. Next base: position 571,815 of record NZ_JABXYJ010000001.1, read on the forward strand.
ATCCATCCACATACTAAGGGGGAGTATCCAAAAAAAACCAGCATTATTCAAGGAATAAGGCTGAAATCCGGAGATACTCCCCCTTTTTTTAAATCATAGTGAATTTGGGCGATTTATTTCGTCTGTTTCTGTGCCAGCTCCTGATCGCGGGCAATGATCCGCAACTGGCGCTGCACGGCCTTCGCTTCGATTTCCATGCGTTGCAGAGTCGGCAAATACTGCCGGCGGTCGATTTTAATTTGTTTCAGGCAATTATTTACAAAAAACAAATCATAGCAATGACGTTCAGCCGATACATACCAATTTTGTAAACGCTGCTGCAAAGCTTCACTTTGCGTGACGATGCTTTCAGCTTCTTCGTTGGTATGAATGCTGTTGACGGGGTATTGTGTGTCCATCGCATGTACCTGAACCGCAATGATTTTCAGCTCATCCGGCTGCTCTCCCGCATACGACCACTGTGCAGGATAAACAGCAACGCAGCACCATACAGCACGTATGAATAAGGAATTCAGTTTCATCAGACTATCGCATCGGCTAACTGGCGTTGATCGGCATCCATGTATTCCCTGGACTGCATCTCGATGATGCGTGAAACCGTCCGGTGGAATTCATTCGATAAAGTACCCTGAGTATACAATTCTTCCGGCGCCACTTCCGCTGACATGATCAGTTTGACCTTGTTGTCGTAAAAAACGTCAATCAGCCAGGTGAAGCGACGGGCTTCTGACGACATGGCAGCAGACATGCGCGGTACCGATGACAAAATCACGGTGTGAAAACGGCTGGTAATTTCCAGATAATCGTTTTGCGAGCGCGGTCCGCCACACAAAGTATGGAAATCAAACCAGATCACGCCACCGGCGCGACGTAACGCCTTCAGAGTTCGCCCTTCGATATCGACATGCGGATCTTCATCCTTCGTGTCCGCCACACGTGCAAACGTGTCGCGCAAGGCCTTATCGGTCTCCGCGCTCAAAGGCGTCAGATAGACCTGTACCTGCTCCAGCGCACGCTTGCGATAATCATTACCGGAATCCACGTTCAGAACATCCAACTTCTCTTTCAGGAGAGCGATCGTGGGGAGCATACGGTCACGATGTAAACCTTCCGGATACAAAGTATCGGGCTGATAATTGGAGGTCATGACAAAAGACACACCATTTTCAAATAAAGCTTTCAGCAAGTTATACAACAGCATCGCATCCGCCACATCGGAGACATGGAATTCGTCGAAGCAGATCAGCCGGTATTTTTTAGCGATGCGGCGCGCCACTTCATCTAACGGATCAGCCATACCTTTAAGTTCATCGAGCTGGCGGTGAACGCCGCGCATAAACTCATGAAAATGCAAACGGGTTTTCCTTACTACCGGCACGACGGAATAAAAACTATCCATCAGGAAAGATTTACCTCGCCCAACACCGCCCCACATATAGACGCCACGCGGCACTTCGGGGCGGGTAATCAATCTGGTCAGTTTATTCGCCCGCTTCCCTTTATAGGCAACCCATGACTCATAAGCGAGTTGCAAGCGGTCAACAGCGCGTTTTTGCGCCTCATCGGCCTTGAATCCGCGCTGGGTCAGGGCCTCCTGATAAAACTGTTGTACATCCATCATTTGTATTTCTCACTGCCACCTGTGCTAAAAAAACCAGCACAGATAACATGGTTGGGAAAAGGTGATCACCGGAACAGTCTGTGCACCCATCTCCATTATGGAGCACCGGCATTGCCCAAGAAAAAATGGACGAGTATTAACCCGTCCATGAATCCCTGATCGGTCAGAGCGTCGCTCAGAAATTCAGCGAACGTTTATCGACTGCCAGTGCCGCCTCTTTGGTCGCTTCCGACAAAGAAGGATGCGCATGGCAGATACGGGCGATATCTTCCGAAGAAGCACGGAATTCCATCGCCACGACCGCCTCAGAAATCAACTCGGAAGCCATCGGGCCGACAATATGCACACCGAGGATTTCATCAGTACTTGCATCAGCAAGGAACTTCACCATACCGGAAGTATCGCCCAGCGCACGTGCGCGGCCATTCGCCATGAACGGGAAGGTACCCGCCTTATATGCAACGCCATCCGCTTTCAATTGCTGCTCGGTACGACCGACCCATGCGATTTCCGGAGAAGTGTAGATCACCCACGGAATCGTGTTGAAGTTAACATGACCATGCTGACCGGCGATACGCTCGGCAACAGCAACACCCTCTTCTTCTGCCTTGTGTGCCAGCATAGGACCGCGCACGACGTCACCAACCGCCCAGACGTTAGGCAGATTGGTTTTGCAATCGGCATCCACAGCGATGAAACCACGTTCGTCCAGCGTCAGGCCAACACCTCCGGCATTCAGACCGTTAGTGTTTGGTGTACGGCCGATGGAAATGATCAGTTTATCGAAAACAGCCTTGTGTTCTGCACCTTTATCATCTGTGTAATTGACGGTGACGTCTTTACCACTGTTGACGATCTCGCCGATCTTCACGCCAAGATTGATTTTCAGACCTTGTTTATCGAACAGCTTCTTCGCCTCTTTGGCAATTTGTTCGTCCACTGCACCGAGGAAAGTCGGCAGTGCTTCCAGTACGGTGACTTCAGCACCAAGACGACGCCATACGCTGCCCATTTCCAGACCGATGACGCCAGCACCGATAACGCCGAGTTTTTTCGGTGTTTCAGCAATATTCAATGCGCCTTCGTTGGACAAAATGGCTTTCTCATCGAACGGAGCACCAGGCAATGCCCGCGCATTGGAACCGGTGGCTACGATAATGTGCTTGCCAGTGATCGTTTCTTCGGTTTTACCAGCGACTTTGATTTCGTAACCAGCAGCATCCGCTTTGACGAAAGAGCCGTGACCATGGAAGAAAGTGACTTTATTCTTTTTAAAGAGGAAAAGAATGCCGTCATTATTTTGTTTAACAATGGTATTTTTACGGCCCAGCATTTTCGCCACATCGATACCAAGACCAGATACCGAAATACCGTGGTCAGCAAACGCATGACCAGCGTGTTCGAAGTGTTCAGACGATTGCAGCAAGGCTTTGGATGGAATGCAACCGACGTTAGTGCAAGTGCCGCCCGGTGCCGGACCACCTTTGTCATTGGTCCATGCATCAATACATGCAGTAGAAAAACCGAGTTGCGCAGCGCGGATCGCCGCGATATAGCCGCCAGGGCCGCCGCCGATCACGACGACATCAAATTGTTTGCTCATGAGCTTATCCTGTTTCTGATTAATTCTGATGATGCGATGGGAACATCAGCTGACAAAACGTCTATTCTGTCTTATTCCTCTTCCGGTACGAAAATCCACGCCATCACATAGATGACCAGACCCGCCCCGAAATAACAAGTAAAAAGAACGAACAGCAAGCGCCATATCCAGGATTCCAATCCTGTGAATTTCCCCAGGCCGCCACAAATTCCGCCGAGCCAGCAATCAGTGGTGGAACGGCGAAAACGATTTAATTGTTCCAGCGAACTATCCAGGCCTGAATAGGCAGCGTTATGGGTGGATGAAGCCTCTGCCTCTGCGGACAGAAGCTTCGCCTTGGCTTGCGCGAACTCTGCATCAGTCAGTGCGCCAGCCTGATGCAGTTCGTGCAGACGCCTGATCTCGTCAGCGATGTTCATGATGATGGCTGATTACAGATCCAGCAAGAGACGGGCCGGATCTTCGAGCGCGTCTTTCATCGCCACCAGACCGAGAACAGCTTCGCGACCGTCGATGATACGGTGATCGTAAGACATCGCCAGGTAGTTCATAGGACGTATCACGATCTGGCCATTCTCGACCACAGCACGGTCTTTCGTCGCATGCACACCCAGAATCGCTGATTGCGGTGGGTTAATGATCGGCGTAGACAGCATGGAGCCGAAAGTGCCGCCGTTAGAAATCGAGAAAGTACCGCCAGTCAGATCTTCGAGTGTCAGCTTACCGTCTTTGGCTTTAGCACCAAATTCAACGATTTTCTTTTCAATATCAGCGATCGTCATCTGATCCGCATTACGCAGGATAGGAACCACCAATCCACGTGGTGAGCCAACTGCGATACCGATGTCGAAGTAACCGTGATAGACGATGTCATTACCATCAACGGAAGCATTGATGATCGGGTATTTCTTCAGGGCTGCAACTGCTGCCTTGACGAAGAAAGACATGAAGCCCAGCTTGACGCCATGTTCCTTTTCAAATTTATCCTTGTACTTGTTGCGCAGCTCCATGACCGGCGCCATGTTGACTTCGTTAAACGTCGTCAGAATGGCATTCGTGGATTGAGACTGCACCAGGCGTTCGGCGATACGGGCACGCAAACGGCTCATAGGAACACGCTCTTCAGGGCGATCACCCAAACTGGCCATAGCTGGTGCCGCAACTTGCTGCAAAGCAGGTTTCGCTGCGACCGGCGCAGCCAGCGGTGCTACGGCTGGTGCAGCTTTACCAGCCACGGCAGCCAATGCGTCACCTTTGGTCACGCGGCCATCTTTACCGGAACCATCCACCTGACCAGCGGACAAACCGTTTTCTGCCAGAATTTTTGCTGCGGCAGGCATCGCCACGCCAGCAGAATACTTGGCATCAGCAGAAGCCGCGACCGCCGGAGCGGAAGCAACTGCTGCAGCAACTGCACCAGCTGTCGCCGCTGTATCCAGAATTGCAATCACTTCACCGGCAACCACTGTGCTGCCGTCACCCTTGATAATCTGGGTAATCACACCTGCATCCGGTGCAGGCAATTCCAGTACAACCTTATCTGTCTCAACGTCAATCAGGTTTTCGTCACGAGCTACTGCCTCGCCGACTTTTTTATGCCAGGTCAGCAAAGTCGCTTCTGCAACAGATTCAGACAGCTGAGGAACTTTTACTTCAATAATTGCCATTTTTTACTCTCCGTTTCGGGTAGCCAAGTGCTGCATCAGCTTCTGATGCAGCACCGCATCATTATTTGGTCAGGACAAAGCCCTTCAGTTTGGAAAATGCTGTTTCCAGCAGTGCTTTTTGTTGTGCGTAATGCTTGTCGTAGTACCCGACGGCAGGAGACGCGCTGGCAGGGCGACCTGCATAAGCGAGTTTCTGGCCTTCTTCCAGACTTTCAAAAATATTGTGCTGAATCTGGAACCACGGACCCTGATTTTGTGGTTCATCCTGCGCCCAGACCAGTTCTGTCATGTTCGGGAATTTCTTCAGTTCCGCGACAAAGCTCTTATGTGGGAATGGGTACAGCTGCTCAACACGAATGATCGCCGTATCCGACTGGCCGCGTTCTTTGCGGGAATTCACCAGATCGTAGTACACCTTGCCGGAGCAAGCGATGACGCGTTTGACTTTTTTCTCGTCAATTGTCTCATCCACTTCGCCAATCACTGTGTGGAAACTACCCTTAGCCAGTTCAGATAAGGGAGAACCCGCATCCTTGTTACGAAGCAATGACTTCGGTGTCATGATCACCAGCGGCTTACGGAACTGGCGGATCATCTGGCGACGCAGCAGATGGAAAATCTGCGATGCCGTGGTCGGCTGAACCACTTGCATATTATTGTCAGCACACAATTGCAGGAAACGCTCGGGACGTGCCGAAGAGTGTTCCGGTCCTTGACCTTCATAGCCGTGCGGCAGCATCATGACCAGACCACAGGCACGGCCCCATTTCACTTCACCGGAGCTGATGAACTGATCGATCACCACCTGGGCGCCATTGGCGAAATCGCCGAACTGGGCTTCCCAGATAGTCAGTGTGTTAGGTTCGGCACTGGAATAACCGTATTCAAACGCCAGTACCGCCTCTTCAGACAGCACCGAATCAATGACGGTAAATGGCGCCTGCTTATCAGACACGTTCTGCAGCGGAATATAAGTACCTGAATCCCAGCGCTCACGGTTCTGATCATGCAATACAGCATGACGATGAACGAAAGTACCGCGACCGGCATCCTGACCAGTAATACGAATTGCATAACCGGAAGCCAGCAAAGAGGCAAAAGCCAGATGCTCACCCATCCCCCAATCCAGGTTCATATCACCGCGACCCATTGCAGCGCGGTCACCCAGAACCTTTTCAACGAGGCTATGTGGTTTGAAACCTTCAGGCACAACGGTAATACGGCTCGCCAGGCGCTTCAGCTCCGTAACCGGAACGGCTGTATCGGCAGCATCTGTCCACTTGCGGTTCAGGAAAGGAATCCAGTCAACAGCATACTTGTTCTTGAAGTTGGAGATCACCGGATCGTGAGTGTGCTTACCTGCATCCATTGCATCACGGTATGCTTTTACCATCTGATCGCCGCCGTCGGCAGGAATTGTTCCCTGAGCAGCGAGTTTGTCGGCATACATCTTGCGGGTACCCGGATGCTGACCGATTTTCTTGTACATCAACGGTTGCGTCAGCGCAGGCGTGTCCTGCTCGTTATGGCCCAGTTTACGATAGCAAATGATATCAACAACGATATCCTTTTTGAACTCCATGCGGTAATCCATCGCGATCTGTGTTGCCAGAACAACCGCCTCCGGATCATCCGCATTCACGTGCAGTACCGGAGCCTCAATCATCTTGACAACATCAGAGCAATAGAGTGTGGAGCGGGAATCGCGCGGATCAGAGGTTGTGAAACCGATCTGGTTATTAATCACGATATGCATCGTGCCACCAGTGCCGTAGCCACGTGTCTGCGCCAGATTCAGCGTTTCCATCACGACACCCTGTCCTGCAAACGCTGCATCGCCGTGCACCAGAATAGGCAGCACCTGAGAACCGTCTTTATCACCACGGCGGTCCATACGAGCCTTCACAGATCCTTCAACAACCGGATTTACGATTTCCAGATGGGATGGATTGAATGCCAGCGACAGATGGACCGGGCCGCCCGGCGTGGAAACATCCGAGGAGAAGCCCTGATGGTATTTCACGTCACCGGCAGGCAAATCATCACCGTGTTTACCTTCAAACTCAGCGAACAGATCCTGCGGCATCTTGCCCAGCGTGTTGACCAGCACATTCAAGCGGCCACGGTGTGCCATACCAATCACGATCTCTTCGACGCCACGTTCACCGGCACGCTGGATGGTTTCGTCCATCGACGCGATAAAGCTCTCTCCGCCTTCCAGAGAAAAGCGTTTCTGACCAACATATTTTGTATGGAGATAGCGTTCCAGTCCTTCAGCGGCTGTCAGACGGTCCAGAATGTGTTTTTTCTTTTCTGCAGAAAAAACTGGTGTGGAACGGATGGATTCCAATCGCTGCTGCATCCAGCGTTTTTCTGCCGGATCGCTGATATACATAAATTCAGCACCGATCGAACGGCAGTAAGTATCGCGCAAAGAGTTGACGAGATCACGCAGAGAAGCATTCTCAGGACCAAAATAGGTGTTGCTGATATTGAACTGAATGTCCATATCCGCATCAGTGAATCCGTAAAAACCAGGATCAAGCTCAGGAATCGCTGGACGCTCCTGACGTTGCAAAGGATCCAGATTGGCCCAGCGGCTTCCCAGGAAGCGATATGCCGCGGTCAGTTGCTGCGCCGCAACGCGTTTACGCGCCATGTCGGCATCTGCTGCTGCGCTGACGGTGCGGATAGGACCTTGCTTTGCACGTTCGGCAAAAGAAGCAATCACGGGCGCATGCGCCACGTCTGGCTTAGAGGAACCATCAACGGCAGGAACGTTTTGCATTGCGTCGAAATAGGCACGCCAGTTTTCCGGAACGGAACCTGGGTTATTCAGATACGCCTCATACAATTCTTCAACGTACGGAGCGTTACCGCCAAACAAATAAGAGTTGGCGCTATATTGTTGCATCATCTTGCTCACCTTTCTTCGCGTTTCGCGAGATTAGCGGGTTAATCTAACCTTCCGCGACACGGCCTGACCGGTTAGCGGATTGCACATCAAGTTGTGGGGGGAAGGACTGGTTTCAAACTATTTCAATGTCAGGGTCGAACAATACATCAGGAACGATCTACTGTTTGAGTCTGAAACGGAAAAACATCTAAAATTTACATTCGAGGCGAAGCATAGCATATATTTAGCGAATAAAAAAAGCGAGTCTCCAAGACCCGCTTTTCTCACTTTATCCTCACTCAAACAATTTGGACAGCGAAATTAACGCTTATCCATCGGAGGAACATCACGCTTTGGCGCACCGACAAACAATTGACGTGGACGGCCAATTTTCTGCTCAGGATCAGAAATCATTTCTTTCCATTGTGCGATCCAGCCTACTGTACGGGCCAGTGCAAAGATACCGGTAAACAAAGCTGTCGGAATGCCCAGCGCACGTTGCACAATACCAGAGTAGAAATCGACGTTAGGATACAGTTTACGCGAAACAAAGTATTCGTCTTCCAGCGCGATTTTTTCCAATGCCATTGCCAGCTTGAACAATGGATCATCTTGCAGACCCAATTCCTGCAGAACCTCATAGCAGGTTTCACGCATCAGTTTGGCGCGTGGATCGTAGTTTTTATAAACACGGTGACCAAAGCCCATCAACTTGACACCGGAATTTTTGTCTTTGACCTGCGCAATAAATGCAGGAATGTTGTCGACACTGCCGATTTCTTCCAACATGCTCAGTGCTGCTTCATTTGCACCGCCGTGAGCAGGTCCCCACAGACAAGCAATACCAGCAGCGATACAAGCAAACGGATTCGCACCGGAAGAGCCTGCCAGACGCACGGTAGATGTGGATGCATTCTGCTCATGATCTGCATGCAGGATCAGGATGCGATCAAGCGCACGAACCAGAACCTCGTTCACTTTATATTCTTCACATGGTGTGGAGAACATCATGTGCATGAAATTTGCGCTATAGGACAAATCATTGCGCGGATAAACGAAAGGCTGACCGATCGAGTACTTATATGCCATGGCCACCAACGTAGGCATTTTCGCGATCAGACGAATCGCAGACACTTCACGGTGATGCGGATCGTTAATATCTAATGAGTCATGGTAGAAAGAAGACAAGGCACCGACAGTACCGACCAGTACTGACATTGGATGCGCATCGCGGCGGAAACCACGGAAGAAGAATTGCATCTGCTCATGCACCATCGTGTGTTTCGTCACGGTGGATACAAATTTTTCTTTTTCTGCGGCATTTGGCAATTCACCATTCAGCAACAGATAGCAGGTTTCCAGGAAATCACCGCCATTGACAGCGAGTTGCTCAATAGGATAACCACGGTATAACAATTCACCCTTATCTCCATCAATATAAGTAATGGACGAATTACATGCTGCGGTTGACATGAAACCCGGATCGTAAGTGAATTTACCTGTCGCACCGTACAATTTACGGATATCAATCACATCAGGACCAATAGATCCTTTATAGATCGGCATTTCTAAAGATGGGGAACCGTCAGAGAACGAGAGGGTTGCTTTTGTTTCAGAATTAGTCATGGCTCTTCCTTCTGGTAAGAGGTGATTTGTTAATCAAAAAAAACACAAAAAAAATCGTTTCAAAGTCAGGCAGCGCGCAGGCGGGCCAATAATGCATGAACATGCGGCAGGTCCACCTCCGCAGAAGGCTCCTGCTTTCCCATCATCAGATCCATCAGCAGATTATCGGACAACTCCATCAGGCGACTAAACGCATCAACCTCCTCGTCCGTCATGAATTGCTCATTGACATCCAGAAAACGGGTAAGGATCAGATCATTTTCTAACAATCCGCGTCGTGCGCGCCAACGAAGGCGTGCGCGCTTCACCGGGTCACTTTGATGGGAGTTTACTGCGAGCTCAGACATAGTTACTTTCTTTTTGATGCTTTCTATTTCATGCAATTCTTAAGAAAAACTGCATGAAATAGAAGCGGCACAAGAGCTGCGCCGCCTCTGGGGCAAGACCGTAATTACACAGCCCGACGCACCATCAATTCCTTGATTTTGCCGATAGCACGTGTCGGATTCAGTCCTTTAGGGCAGACGTCCACACAATTCATGATTGTATGGCAACGGAACAAACGATACGGATCTTCCAGATTATCCAGACGATCCCCCGTTGCCTGATCACGCGAATCCGCAATAAAGCGATAAGCTTGCAGAAGCCCTGCCGGGCCAACAAATTTATCTGGATTCCACCAGAAAGACGGACAGGATGTCGAGCAGCATGCGCAAAGAATGCACTCGTACAGACCATCCAACTCCTCACGCTGCTCAGGAGATTGCAGACGCTCCTTCTCCGGAGGAATTTCATCATTCATCAGATACGGCTTGATCGAATGATATTGTTTGAAGAACTGAGTCATATCGACAATCAGGTCACGGATAACAGGCAAACCCGGTAACGGACGCAAGACGATAGGTTCCGTCAGCTCATTCAGATTAGTCGTGCAAGCCAGGCCATTTTTACCATTGATATTCATGGCGTCAGAACCACAGACACCTTCACGGCAAGAGCGGCGCAGCGCCAGAGAATCATCAACATCAGCCTTAATACGCTGCAATGCGTCCAGCAGCATTTTGTCGGTATCTTGCAATTCAACCGTCAGGTCTTGCATGTAAGGCTTAGCATCCTTATCCGGATCGTAGCGATAAATTTTAAATTTCAGTGTACGTGCCATATCAATATCTCTTTAGAATGTACGGGCTTTAGGCTTGAAGGTCTCTACAGTCAACGGTTTGGTATTGACTGGCTTGTAATCGAGGCGATTGCCTTCCGAGTACCAGAGTGTATGCTTCATCCAGTTATCGTCGTCACGTTTTTCGTAATCACGATGAGCATGTGCGCCACGGGATTCTTTACGTGCCGCAGCAGAAATAATGGTTGCCTTGGCTGTTTCAATCAGATTATCGAGTTCCAACGCCTCAACACGGGCTGTATTGAACACTTTGGATTTGTCTTTAAACGAGACATGCTTACGACGCTCGTCCAGAACCATGATTTCCTTCACGCCTTCCTGCAGCAACTCATCAGTACGGAAAACGCCGCAATGGTATTGCATCGTTTTGCGAATAGCATTTGCCACATCCTGAACACGCTCACTGCCATTCGATGTTTCCAGCTTAGACAAACGGGACATCGCAACATCCGCCGCATCAGCAGGCAATGGTTTGTGCTCCCTGTTTTTGAGGTGCGTCGCAACGATGTGATTACCGGCAGCACGGCCGAACACTACCAGATCTAACAGCGAGTTCGTGCCGAGACGGTTCGCACCATGCACGGACACACAGGCGCACTCGCCAATTGCATACATACCGTTAACGATTTCACTGGAGCCATTTTTTGGAGCCACAACCTGACCGTGAATATTGGTCGGAATACCGCCCATCTGATAGTGAATCGTCGGCACGACCGGAATCGGCTCTTTAGTTGCATCGACGTTGGCAAATTTATGACCGATCTCGAGAATCGATGGCAAACGTTTCATAATGGTTTCAGCACCGATATGGCGCAGATCCAGCAGAACGTGATCTTTATTCGGACCACAGCCACGACCTTCTTTAATTTCCTGATCCATGGAGCGGGAAACGAAATCGCGTGGCGCCAGATCCTTCAGAGTCGGTGCATAACGCTCCATAAAACGCTCACCCTGACTATTAATCAGAATACCGCCTTCACCACGCACACCCTCAGTAATCAGCACACCGGCACCGGCAACACCGGTCGGATGGAACTGCCAGAATTCCATATCCTGCAACGGCAGGCCAGCACGCGCTGCCATACCCATACCGTCACCGGTATTAATAAACGCATTGGTGGAAGCAGCAAAAATACGGCCGGCGCCACCGGTAGCGAACAGCGTAGTTTTCGCCTGCAGAATCATCACTTCGCCGGTTTCCATTTCCAGTGCCACGACACCGAGAATATCGCCATCCTGATCACGGATCAGATCAATCGCCATCCACTCGACGAAGAATTGTGTCCGGGCACGCACGTTGCGCTGATACAGCGTATGCAGCAATGCATGTCCGGTACGGTCAGCCGCAGCACAAGCACGCTGAACAGGCTTTTCACCGAAGTTTGCAGTATGGCCGCCAAATGGACGCTGATAAATCGTACCGTCTGCGTTACGATCGAATGGCATACCAAAGTGTTCCAACTCGTACACCACCTTTGGCGCTTCACGGCACATGAATTCAATCGCATCCTGATCGCCCAGATAGTCGCCACCCTTGACGGTGTCGAACATATGCCAGTACCAGTTATCTTCAGACATATTTCCCAACGATGCGCCGATACCGCCCTGAGCAGCAACCGTATGGGAACGGGTAGGAAATACTTTTGATAATACCGCGACGTTCAGGCCGGCTTCAGCCAGTTGCAACGAAGCGCGCATACCGGAACCACCAGCGCCGATAATCACCGCATCAAAACGACGGGTAGGAATTGTGGATTTAATCGCAGCCACTTTTACACTCTCCACAAAATCTGTGCTGCATAACCAGCACTAGCGATCAGCCACAAAATGGTGGCAACCTGAAATACCAGACGCACAAACACATTGTGCGTTACATAATCCATCCAGACATCACGCATACCTACCCAAGCGTGATACAGCAAGCACAGGACAACAGAAAACGTTGCCAATTTAAACCATTGGTGAGTAAAAATTCCTGCCCAGCCTTCATAAGTAAAATTACTACCCGTCAAAAACATCACCAGCAGTAAAACTGTGTACAAGGCCATCACAATTGCCGTAACACGTTGCGCCAACCAATCGCGCAATCCGTAATGAGCGCCGACGACCAGACGCTTAGGGCCAATATTGTTATTTGTCATTTAAAATACTCCAAACAATTTCAAGCCAATCAAAGCTGTCAAAGTCAGGCTAACTGCCAGAACACCGACCGCAGATTTGCGCGCAGTATGCTTATCCAGACCATAGTGAAGATCCATGAACAGATGGCGGACACCTGCGCTGAAGTGATGCAGATAAGCCCATACCAGCGCCAGAATCACCAGTTTGACGAAAACGCCCGATGTCAGCGCCTTCAGTTCTGCAAACGAGACTTCCGATGTCAGGCTTTTATCCAGCATAAACAGAATAAAAGGCAACAACAGGAACATCAGCATACCGCTTATGCGGTGCAATATCGACACAAACCCTGCCAGAGGCAACCGGTAGCCGGTTGCATCTATCAGGCGCATCACGCCATAGCGTGGCCTGCTCTTCACTACTTCAGACATAAATAATCTCCCCATTAACTAGTCTGCTGTTCAAAAATCCTGCAATTTTCGCTCATTTTGGTGCGACGCACCAACAAAAATGCACGCATTTTGCAAAATATATCTATCTTAATACCAATCCGGAATATACGCCGGACACTGTCCGATAAATTCCCTTTTCAGACAGGAGGAATCACCAAGCTCTTGACCTGACTCAACTCAATTCATTCCGGTAGTGGTGTTGCGATGTCAGATACAAGCCGCGACGCAACTCCACCGGCTTATCACCATAAGTAAAAGAAACCCGCTCGACATTCAGCAAAGGAGTCCCCTTCTCAATCTGCAGCAATTGAGCAACCGTTTCATCCGCGCAGATTGCCCGGATCTGCTCCGAAGCCCGAATCATGTGCGTTCCGAATTCCGTCTCAAACAAGCCATACATCGGCCCCTTGTATTCGTTCAACCTCTCCGCCGTCAATCCTTTGAAAATCGAGCCGGGTAACCACAGATCATCCAAAATGGTAGGTACACCGGAAAATGACTGCACGCGGCGAATAAAAACGACTGAGTCACCCGACTTGATTTCCAGCAGACGCGCCACCTCCGCCGGCGCACGCAAACGACGCACCTCGATAATCCTGTTTTCCGGGTAATGCGGCACCCCCTCATCCGGAGCCAGTCGCAAAAAACGGAATTGCGCCCTCGCCTCGTGATGCGTCGCAACAAAGGTTCCCTTACCCTGGCGGCGAACTACCAGATTTTCCGCCGACAACTCATCGATGGCTTTACGCACAGTTCCCTGACTGACTTTAAACCGGGCGGCCAACTCTATTTCACTGGGGATCAACTCACCCGGCTTCCACTCACCCGATTGAAGACTCTGGGTAATCAGTGATTTAATCTGCTGATATAAAGGACTAAATGTCGGGGAAACGCCAGCAGCGGAGGCCGCAACACCGGAGCTGGAACTCATGGTGCTTGCAGGGTAAAGATTGGCATTTGGCGTAATAGAAGTCATAGGCTGCAATTTCACCACAAAAACACCCGCGTCGTCCACAACAAACTGCTAACTGATATGTCTTATATAAGACATAAGATAGTCATTGACACACAGCAGGACAACACCTAAACTCCCGTACGAATAAAATCGGTTGTAAAACAAGACTGAATTTTTACACCCACCGAGCAATATAGTCCGAACCTCTGCAATGTAAAGCCCGAACGCATAGATTCATGCAAATTTGGCTGACTGCATGCACTTTCGGCAGTATCATAAGCGATTATCCGTTGCCGCCACTCATAGCGACAACACTGTTTTTCATACCACTTCGGAGATGCACCATGGCGAAATCCCCTATGCGCGTTGCAGTAACTGGCGCTGCCGGCCAAATCGGCTATTCCCTTCTGTTCCGTATCGCTAACGGCGACATGCTTGGCAAAGATCAGCCAGTTATTCTGCAATTGCTGGAAATCCCTGACGAAAAAGCACAAAAAGCGCTGAAAGGCGTCATGATGGAAATCGATGATTGCGCATTCCCGCTGCTGGCTGGCATGACTGCACACAGCGACCCAATGACAGCATTCAAAGATATCGACGTTGCCCTGCTGGTTGGCGCACGCCCACGCGGCCCGGGCATGGAACGCAAAGACCTGCTGGAAGCGAATGCGCAAATCTTCACCGTACAAGGCAAAGCATTGGATGCAGTCGCATCGCGTAATGTTAAAGTTCTGGTAGTCGGCAACCCGGCCAATACCAATGCGTATATCGCGATGAAATCGGCGCCAAGTCTGCCTGCGAAAAATTTTACTGCCATGCTGCGTCTCGATCACAACCGCGCATTGTCACAGGTTGCAGCCAAGATCGGCAAGCCAGTCGCTGCAATCGAAAAATTGTGCGTATGGGGCAATCACTCCCCGACCATGTATGCTGACTATCGCTTTGCCACTGCTGACGGCGCATCCGTTAAAGATCTGATCAACGATCAGGTCTGGAACAAGGACTTCTTCCTGCCAACAGTGGGCAAGCGCGGTGCAGCAATTATCGAAGCACGCGGCCTGTCATCCGCGGCATCTGCAGCGAACGCAGCAATCGACCACGTTCGCGACTGGGTACTCGGCACGAACGGCAAATGGACAACGATGGGCATTCCTTCTGATGGCTCTTACGGCATCCCTGAAGGTACGATGTTCGGCTTCCCTGTTACTACCGAAAACGGCGAATACAAGATTGTTCAGGGGCTGGAAATCGATGAATTCTCTCGTGAGCGCATCAATATCACCCTCAAAGAACTGCAAGAAGAGCGTGATGGCGTTAAGCACCTGGTAGGCTAATCGGCTACACAGAACAGAGTCCGTCTGTACGGGTTCTGTTCTTTTTATTTTCCATCATTCCAGACTGATGCATCCTTCCCAAGCCTTATTTCAGGATCACATTCAACCGATGCTGCTGCCGGTATGCGACCATTATGCAGGCTCAGAAAAGTTGATGCGCAAGTCAATGCAGCTGCAGGAGCAGTTAGGCCCACTGTTTGATATCACGTTTGATTGTGAAGACGGTGCAGCCAGCGGCAATGAGGCACAACATGCCCGTTTAGTGGCAGAACTGATCAACAGCGAACATAATCGCCACCGGCGCATAGGCGTCCGGGTGCACGATCTGCGACATTCCGCCTTTGAACAAGACTTATCACTGATACTCCCTGCTGCGGCCAACCGCCTGGCGTATCTTGTGTTACCTAAAATTGACTCGGCAGATCAAATCCGCAAAGCACTACAACGAATTAATTTTTATGCTGAAATGGGCGGACGGAAAAATCTTCCGGTTCACGTCCTTATAGAGAGCCATGAAGCACTGGCGGAAGTCATGGCGATCGCAGCTATTCCGCAAGTAGAATGCCTCTCCTTTGGCATCATGGATTTTGTTTCCGCACACTTTGGCGCAATTCCGGCACAAGCCATGCGCTCACCGGGACAATTTCAACACCCGCTGATCGTACGTGCAAAAGCAGAGATTGCTGCTGCCTGCCATCGCTATGGTAAAGTCCCATCGCACAATGTCACCACAGAAATCGCTGATCGCAATGTCGTAAGGCAAGATGCCCAACACGCCAGGGACGATCTGGGTTATACACGCATGTGGAGTATCCACCCCAACCAGATTACAGATATCATCGCCGTCATGGCGCCAGGTCAGGATGAGATCATGACCGCAGCCCAGATTCTGAAATCCGCACAGGACAATCAATGGGGTCCCATACAATTTAATGGCCATTTACATGACCGGGCAAGTTATCGTTATTACTGGACAATTTTAAAACGCGCCAAGATGAGCGCCATCACCTTGCCGCCGCTGGCACAGGAAATACTGGAAGGAGACTATACATGAAAACACTCATCATCCGCATTGCCGGGCTATTGGTTGCAGGCACCGCACTCTGCGCCCCCTTTGCGACACAGGCTGAAGCCCTGCAAGGCAAAGTGAAAGTCAAACAATCACGACATGCCACCAATGTGACCAAAGACGAGGACGAAGCAGAACCAGACATCCATCTCTCCAAAAATTTCGACTATCAGTGTGAACTTGGAAATTCAATCACCATGTACACCAATCAGGATGACACTCAGCACATGGCTATGCGCTGGAAAAAGCGCCTGTATCGCTTGACCCGCGTGGAAACCACGACAGGTGCCAGCCGTTTTGAGAATCCCAAAGCAGGGTTTGTGTGGATTGGTATTCCGGCAAAAGGATTATTACTGGATTCCCATAAAGGCCAGCAACTCGCCAATGAGTGCAAGACGACCGAACCGGTATTGGCGGAAGTTAACGCAGCAGAGGCAGCCACACAAGCCAAATAACAAGGTGCGGTGCAGGTAAATGATTGTTCACCGAACAATTTCCCAGCATTGTGAAGATTTATTCCCATCATTTCAGCGTGCCGCAAATGTTGGAAAAGGGAAAAGCAGCAAGCATGTTTTTGATCATTGATTTTGTAAATAAGGAACAGCCATGAGCCAAAATGCGTACCAAGATGCATTCAAAACCCTGAAAGATTTTAAGATTTCAGACACAAAGAAAGGCAAGTTCTTCTCTTTGCCAGCACTGGAAAAAAATCTGGGCGTAAAAATTTCCCGCTTGCCAGTTTCTATCCGTGTGGTTCTGGAATCTGTTCTGCGTAACTGCGACGGTAAAAAAGTTACTGAAGAACACGTTAAGCAATTAGCGAACTGGGGTGCAACTGCTGCCCGCGTTGACGAGATTCCCTTCGTCGTATCCCGTGTTGTATTGCAGGATTTTACTGGCGTTCCTTTGCTGGCCGACTTGGCAGCGATGCGTAACGTCGCTGCCAAACAGAGGAAAAATCCGAAAAATATCGAACCACTGGTTCCAGTTGATCTGGTCGTTGACCACTCCGTACAGATTGATCACTTCCGCGAAAAGAAAGCGCTGGATCTGAACATGAAACTGGAATTCTCGCGTAACAATGAGCGCTATCAGTTCATGAAATGGGGTATGCAGGCATTCGACACTTTCGGCGTAGTTCCTCCAGGCTTCGGTATCGTTCATCAGGTGAATCTGGAATACCTGGCCCGCGGCGTGCACAAAGTCAAAGATGCGAAGAAAAACGAAGTCTACTATCCTGACACACTGGTTGGCACCGACTCCCACACCACCATGATTAACGGTATCGGCGTAGTCGGCTGGGGTGTTGGCGGTATCGAGGCGGAAGCCGGTATGCTGGGTCAGCCAGTCTACTTCCTGACACCTGATGTCGTCGGCGTGAACCTGACTGGCGCATTGCGTGAAGGCGTGACCGCAACCGATCTGGTTCTGACCATCACTGAAATGCTGCGCAAAGCAAAAGTTGTCGGCAAATTCGTTGAATTCTTCGGCGAGGGCACACGCTCCCTGTCCCTGACAGACCGCGCAACCATCGCCAACATGGCACCGGAATACGGCGCGACCATGGGTTTCTTCCCGGTTGACGAAGCAACGATTGATTACTTCAAAGGCACAGGCCGCACCAAGGCAGAAATCGACGCATTCGAAGGCTACTTCAAAGCGCAAAAAATGTTCGGTATTCCGAAAAAAGGCGATATCGACTACACCACTGAGTTGAGCCTGGATCTATCCACTGTTACCCCATCACTGGCTGGCCCTAAACGTCCTCAGGACCGTATCGAAATCGGCAATGTGAAATCTACTTTTGCAGATCTGTTCTCTAAGCCCGTCGCAGAAAATGGCTTCAACAAAAATGCCGATGATCTCGGTAAAGAGTACACCAATGCAGACGGCGTCAAAGTAAAGAACGGTGACGTTCTGATCGCTGCGATTACTTCCTGCACCAACACCTCAAATCCTAGCGTCTTGCTGGCAGCAGGTCTGGTCGCGAAGAAAGCAGTTGAAGCTGGCCTGAAAGTACCTGCCCATATCAAAACATCGCTGGCACCTGGCTCGCGCGTTGTGACCAAATATCTGGAAGCAGCAGGTCTGTTGCCATACCTGGAAAAACTCGGTTTCGGCGTCACAGCCTACGGCTGCACCACCTGTATCGGTAATGCAGGTGACCTGACACCGGCAATGAACGAAGCGATCGTTGCTAACGACATCGTGGCCGCTGCAGTCTTGTCCGGCAACCGTAACTTTGAAGCGCGTATCCACCCGAACATCCGCTCCAATTTCCTGGCCTCCCCACCACTGGTCGTTGCTTACGCAATCGCTGGCAATGTCACCAAGGATCTGATGACTGAACCTGTTGGCACAGTCAAGGGCAAAGATATCTATCTGGGCGACATCTGGCCATCCAGCGAAGAAATCAACAAGCTGATGAAATTTGCGATGAACTCCAAAACGTTCAAAGAAAACTATGCAGACGTCAAAGGCGCACCAGGCAAACTGTGGGAAAACATCAAAGGCGTGGCAGAAGGCGAAGTCTATAACTGGCCAACGTCCACCTATATTGCTGAACCACCATTCTTTGCTGATTTTGCCATGGAGCCAAAAGCTGCAGCGACCGGCATTACTGGCGCACGTGCGCTCGGCGTATTCGGTGACTCCATCACGACAGACCACATCTCTCCAGCTGGTTCGATCAAAGAATCCAGCCCTGCAGGCAAGTGGCTGAAAGAAAACGGTGTGCTGAAGGCAGATTTCAATTCCTACGGATCACGCCGCGGTAACCATGAAATCATGATGCGCGGTACATTTGCTAACGTGCGCATCAAAAACCTCATGATCCCTGCACGCGAAGATGGCTCTCGCGTCGAAGGTGGCGAAACACTGTTCCAGCCAACCGGCGAACAGATGTCCATCTACGATGCGGCAATGAAATACGTCGCCGACGGTACACCGACCATGATTTTTGGCGGTGAAGAGTACGGCACTGGATCATCCCGTGACTGGGCAGCAAAAGGCACGCAATTGCTGGGCGTCAAAGCAGTGATCGCACGTTCTTTTGAACGTATCCACCGCTCCAACCTGGTAGGTATGGGTGTCTTGCCGCTGCAATTCCTGGCTGGCGACAGTGTTGACTCTCTGGGCATTACAGGCAACGAGTCTTTCGACCTGAAAGGTATCGAAAACGATATCAAGCCACAACAGGAAGTGACTCTGGTGATCAACCGTGCCAATGGTGAAACGAAGGAAGTTAAAGTACTGTTGCGCATCGATACCCCAATCGAGGTGGATTACTACAAGCACGGCGGCATCCTGCCATTCGTTCTGCGTCAATTGCTGGCTGCCTGATTCAACCTCCATTCCTTGAAACGGAAATGGGAAGTCAGTCAAAAAACGATCTCTGCGGAGATCGTTTTTTTTTGCTAATCCGATGTTTTTTGGCAGCACATTTCTTCGTCCTGAAAAAATGCAAGGAAGGTGTAAGCGAGGCAGCATAAGCTGAACTCATGACAACAGCGCTATGAGGTGTTTTCTTTCCCGGCTTGTCGTCAATCTTTCATTTATTCAGGAGACAATGATGTGGAAAATTCTGGTGGGCTTTATCGTATTCGCTGCTGCGGCACTGTTTTTTATTTTCAAGGCAGGCGACAAAGTCGATATGCAAGGTGAAGCCGGTGGCCACAATCAGTCTGAAGTGCATTCCTCCGCACCTGCGAGCACAACCGCAGACATGGCAGTACCGGCACCGGCCAGTGATGCTGCAGCAGGCAGCAAGTAAAAGTTTCCCCCTCGATCACGCAGCAATTCAGCCGGCTGGCGCGCTTCCTGTCAGCCGGTTTTTTTCATCTTGCCCAGCGCCTGCTCAATGTCGGCAATCAAATCCTCAGTTTCTTCCAGTCCGATATTGAAACGGACCAGATTACCCTGCTCCTCCCACTGAGAACGCATCTGCCGGATGCGGTAAGGAACGCACAGACTATGCGCCCCACCCCAGCTGAATCCAATCTTAAACAAATGCAGACTCTCGACAAAGCAATCCGTCTGCGCTTCGCTGAATGCGGGATTAAATAACACCGAGAATAAACCACCTGCGCCTGTGAAGTCACGTTTCCAGATATCATGTCCCGGACAATCAGGTAATGCAGGGTGCAGGACTTTGTGAATTTCCGGACGCGCACTCAGCCAGCGGGCGATCTCTGTGGCGCTTCTATCATGTGCTTCAAAGCGGAGTTTCAATGTCGGTAAATTACGTAAAATCAGATAGACATCATCCATACCGACACCCATCCCCAATCGCATATGCGCCATTTGTAATCGCTGATTCAAATCTTTGTCACGGGTAATCAATGCGCCCATCAACACATCTGACCCACCGCTCTGGTACTTGGTCAATGCCTGCATGCTGATATCCACCCCATGCTGAAATGCCTGAAACGCGATCCCGCCTGACCACGTATTATCCAAAGCCACCAGCACTCCACGCGCATCCGCGGCAGCACAGATGGCAGGAATATCCGGCACCTCCATCGATACCGAACCCGGCGCCTCTGTCCAGATCAGCTTTGTGTTTTCCTGAATGAGTCCGGCAATGTCCGCACCGATGAGTGGGGGGTAAAAACGGACGCTGATGCCGAAGCTCTGACTGAGCCAGAGAGCCAGCTCCCGGTTCGGACCATAGACATTATCGGGAATCAGCACATCGTCACCACTGCTCAGCAGTGCCATGTCTACCAGCATGATTGCCGCCAGGCCGCTCGGTGCCAGCAGACAATGCTGCCCCCCCTCAATCGCTGCCAGCCGCGCTTCCAGGGTAAAACTGGTTGGCGTGCCATGCAAACCATAGGTATATGCAGATTTGTCCTGCCAGCTTCTGGCGCGCATGGCAGCCACACTGTCGAACAAAACCGTAGAAGCATGATGAATTGCCTCAGGAAATGCCGAAAAACCTGCCGGTGCCGTGTATGGATGATGCAACAGTCTGCTGGTAAAACCAGATAATTTCTTTGATTCGCCGTTCATCCTGAGCCTTCACTATAATAATTTGAAAAATGACTATCAAAATAGATTTCCTATATACTCCCCCTAGTATATATTTTCCACCCTTTGTTCATCTGAACGATGGGTCGTTCTATAAAAAATAACTGGGGAGTATATGTTTAATTTATGCTCATCTTCTGCCCCAGCAGACCCGGATGTCATGGACAGGTCAAACATGCAGGCTAACATTCACTGGTATTCGGATGCAGATGCGGGGTCAACACAATATTGGACAGAAACCAAATACCCCAGACTATCCAAATTTTGATACCTTATAGAAAGTAATTCTGCTGCTTATGCAAAAATCAGAATGATTACGCACGCGGATAACTGAAAAATAAAGTTTGTTCTTCCACATTTCAGACTAATACTCCGGCAACACCACATTATCGACCCATGAGTTTTATCATTCATTACATCTGCGCCGGACTCCTTGCCATCCTTCTATCCGGCGTAACGACTGCATCGGCTGAAATAACCCGAGTAGTTTATTCACGGGGCGAAGTAGCAAACGATACACGTTACCAAGACGTGATCGAAATTCTCCATACTGCACTGGAAAAAACACGCCCTCAATGGGGAGATTATACTTGCACGCCGAGTACGTTGATGATGCCGGGAAAACGGCTGTTACGCGAACTGGCCCTGCCCGAACATAGCATCAACATCGCCTGGTATCCCACTTCAAAGGAGATGGAGCAACGTTTCAGCGCAATCCGTATCCCGCTGCGTAAGGGTATTCTTGGCTATAGAGTGGCATTCATTCAGCAGAAGCAGCAAAGCCGGATAAATCAGATCAACAGCGCCGAAGATTTAAAGGAGCTGCGCTT
Source organism: Cognatundibacterium oligocarboniphilum (assembly GCF_013377855.1). Taxonomy (GTDB): domain Bacteria; phylum Pseudomonadota; class Gammaproteobacteria; order Burkholderiales; family Burkholderiaceae_D; genus Undibacterium; species Undibacterium oligocarboniphilum. The sequence goes on from NZ_JABXYJ010000001.1 coordinate 594,197, forward strand.
AGGTCAGGGCTCCGGCTGGAGTGACAATGCCATTTATGCAGCACATGGCATTTCTGTGGTGCAAGCACAGTATACGCAATTGTTTAAAATGCTGGCAGCAGACCGTTTTGACCTGTTTCCGCGTGGAGTCGGAGAAATTTTGACCGAATATCAGCAACATCAGGCTGATAACCCGGAACTGGTCATCGAGAAAAACCTGCTGATTTATTACCCGTTTCCCTACTATTTCTTCTTTAATAAAGAAGACAGGACAATCAAAGACCGAATCGAGGCAGGTTTACGGATAATGAAAAAAGACGGCAGCTTCGATGTCATTTTCAAAAAATACAACCAGCAAGCGATCGATAAGCTGAATCTGAAATCCCGCCGCATTATCCGCCTGAGCAATCCGAATCTGCCGGCGGACACGCCATTGAACGATAGCAGCCTCTGGTATGTTCCTGAAAAATAGCTCGCAGCCTGCAGCAGTAAATTCAGGTTATTTTTTCGCCGGCTGCAGCCCAGGCACAGAAATCAGACGCAATTCAAAATGGCGCTGCACACGCTCATCTGCAGAAAGCCAGGCCCCGCGGATAACGCCATCCTGCAGCTCACCATCCCATTGACCCGATACCTCTTTACCGTCATCGGACTCTTCCATATTCAGATGATTACCGCTGACTTCTCCCGCCAGCAAAACTGGCTTACCGGACAAATGCGACGCATTGTGCGGTTGTATCCGGTAATGGCCTTCAACACTGTCCACATCTTCTGTTTTAGGTTGCAAATACATCTGAACCGGGTCGTCACCCAAGTAGCCACGCAACTCCAGCTTATGGGAAAATACCGGATTACCGGAAACAGAAGGTGGCTGCTGCGCTGCAGCTACAGCAGCCAGCAAGAGCAACGCCGAACCTGTCATGCGACGCATGACAGAATGAAACGCAGGTAATCGCATCAGACTGCTTCACCCCATAAGTCATGTGCATCGGCAGCCGTAATCCGGACATCAACGAATTCGCCAACCTTCAGTTTGCGATGCGGCTCAAAAGGTGGCTTGACGTATACCACACCGTCGATTTCAGGGGCATCCGCCGATGTGCGCCCAATTCCGCCGCTGCGGTCGAGCGCGTCAATCAACACACGTAGTGTCTTTCCTACCTTTGCCTGCAGACGCTGTTTGGAAATTTCTTCCTGCAGCTCCATCACGCGGCGACGGCGATCTTCGCGTACTTCGTCCGGCAACTGATTGTCGATTTCATTCGCTGTCGCACCTTCCACCGGGGAGTAAGCGAAACAGCCGAGACGATCAATCTGAGCCTCTTTCAGAAAATCCAGCAGATACTGGAATTCTTCCTCTGTCTCACCGGGGAACCCGGCAATAAACGTAGAGCGGATCGTGATTTCAGGACACATGTCACGCCAGGCCTGAATACGTTCAATATTTTTTTCGCCATTTGCCGGGCGCTTCATACGCTTTAAGACATCAGGATGCGCGTGCTGCAAAGGCACATCCAGATAAGGGAGAACATGGCCATTGTTCATAAATGGAATAATCTGATCGACATGCGGATATGGATAAACATAATGCAGTCGAACCCAGGCGTCATATTGCTTTGCCAGATCGCCGAGTGCCTCGACCAGTTGCGTCATATGAGTTTTAACAGGCTTGCCATTCCAGAAGCCGGTACGGAATTTCACATCCACACCATAGGCGCTGGTATCCTGAGAAATCACCAGCAATTCTTTGACACCGGCCTTGAACAGATTTTCCGCCTCCAGCATCACATCAGCAATCGGGCGGGAAACCAGATCACCGCGCATGGAAGGAATAATGCAGAAACTGCAGCGATGATTGCAACCTTCTGAAATTTTCAGATAGGCGTAATGTTTTGGCGTCAGCTTCACCCCTTGCGCCGGCACCAGATCAATAAAAGGCTCATGTGGCTTCGGCAAATGCCTGTGCACCGCATCCATCACCTCCCCCAGTGCATGTGGACCAGTTACTTCCAGCACTTTAGGGTGAATACGCTGAATCATGTCATTACCATCAGCGTCTTTTTTTGCACCCAGGCAACCGGTCACAATGACCTTGCCATTTTCAGCAAGCGCTTCACCAATAGCATCCAGGGATTCCTGTACCGCCGCATCGATAAAGCCACAAGTATTCACAATCACAAGATCAGCGCCATCATAAGATTTGGCGGTATCGTAACCCTCGGCACGCAACTGGGTAAGGATTTGTTCGGAATCAACCAGCGCCTTCGGGCAGCCTAGAGACACGAACCCCACTTTAGGATTAGACGGAGATTCCTGACGACGGATTTCAGTAATGGACATAGCAAAAACAAAAAGAGGTACAAAAACGAAGCCGTCATTGTACCTCTTTGAGGTAATCACTACTGCATCACAGGATTATTTTCCTGAAAAATCAGGGATTTAAAGCCTGTTGGCGATGTTTTTTATTTTTTATTCACGTCTTCAGGGTTAAACGGGAAGACATTAAAAATATTTTTAGCCTGACTCTGCATCTGCTCCTGCATCTGAACAAACAGGTTTTTACTCTGTTCAATGTAATTTCCCATCATGCCTTGCATCATCGGTCCCTGTACATTCATGAACTGAGTCCACATTTCAGGACTGAACGGTTTGCCTTCATAAATGCCTTTGGAATTTTCTGCCAGTTTGTTCTGAATTTCGATGAATGCCTGGACATTTTTTTCCAGATACGAACCCATCATGCCCTGCATGGCATGTCCGTAGTAACGAATGATCTGCGACAGAACGGCACTGGAAAACATCGGCGAGCCACCGGCCTCTTCTTCCAGAATAATCTGCAGGAGAATACTGCGTGTCAGATCCTCGCCCGTTTTGGCATCGACAACCGCAAAATCGTCATTCTCCAGAACAAATTGCTTCACATCGACCAAGGTGATATAGCTGCTGGTCTGGGTATCATACAAACGACGGTTCGGATATTTTTTAATCAGATGCTGTGTTGTTTTTTTTGCGCTATTCATTGAAATCTCAATTGATAACTTCTGCTTCCCGGTCACGCCATCAGGCACGGCAGGCTGAGTCCCGGCTTATCAAGCAAACCGGCATTCTGACCCGCCTTGCTTGTCCCCTTTTCTGCATTCTTGACGATGCTATATGTGATATGCCCATCAAACTCACCGAGTTGATGGGCATATTCTACCGCACCGCAGTAAAAAAACAGCAATCGGCAAATCGAAAAACCTGGCTTACAACAATTTCCCTGAAAATTCTGGGAACCTGGGGTTACCCCATATGCAAACCACCATTGATCGAAAAGTCAGAACCAGTGGCATAACCACCTTCATCCGATGCAATCCATGCGACGATAGAGGCGATTTCCTCCGGTTCCGCCAGGCGCTTGACCGGGATACCGGCGACGATTTTTTCCAATACATCAGGACGGATCGCCTTGACCATATCGGTGCCGACATATCCTGGCGATACGGTATTGACAGTCACGCCCTTGGTTGCCACCTCCTGAGCCAGTGCCATAGAAAAACCATGAATACCAGCCTTGGCAGTCGAATAATTAGTCTGGCCAAACTGGCCTTTCTGGCCATTCACAGAAGAGATATTGATAATTCGTCCCCAACCACGATCGACCATGCCTTCAATCACCTGTTTCGTGACATTAAACAGCGAGTTCAGGTTGGTATCAATCACAGCATCCCAGTCTGCTTTACTCATTTTGCGGAACTGTCCATCACGAGTAATGCCTGCATTGTTGACCAGCACATCAATATGGCCAAATTCAGCCTTTACTTTATCAAAAGCATTTTTGGTCGATTCCCAGTCAGAAACATTTCCCTCTGATGCATGAATATCCAGACCTTCAGCGCGCATATCGGCCAGCCACTTATCTTTACGGGAAGAATTAGGACCACAACCAGCAATCACGGTGTAGCCTTCCTGACACAAACGCCGGCAAATTGGCGTTCCGATTCCACCCATACCACCTGTTACATACGCAACGCGCTTTGTCATACCTGTTCTCCTGTTTAATAATTAAATCCAAACAAAACCTTTATTAACCTGCCCGTACCTTCACGTAACGTCCTGGCGCAGCCTCAATCGCCGGATATGCCGCACTTCCCGGCTTTACCGGCGCTTTCACCATTTTCCCTGCATGTTTAGCCAGAAACTCTGCCCAGACCGGCCACCAGCTACCGGGGTGTTCAGTCGCATTGGCCAGCCATTCATCTGCTGTTCTGGCAGTTGCCGCATTCACCCAGTAACTTCTCTTTTTCTTGGTCGGAGGATTAACGACTCCAGCAATATGCCCCGAGGCACCCAGCACAAAAATATTCTGATCAACTTGCTTCGGATTCAACAGACGAGTGCTGGCAAATGCTGCCTGCCAGGGAACAATATGATCTTCCCTTGATCCGTAAATAAATGTCGGGGCTTTAATAGCTCCCAGATCCACCGGGTTCCCCGCGACAGTCAGTGCACGCGGCACCTTCAGTTTGTTTTCCAGATAAGTATTGCGCAGGTACCAGCAAAACATCGGGCCAGGTAAGTTAGTGCTGTCGGCATTCCAGTACAGCAGATCAAACGGCGGCGGCACCTCACCTTTGAGGTAATTTGATTGTACATAATTCCAGACCAGATCATTTGCCCGCAAACTGGAAAATGTGCTGGCGAGGTCGCGTCCGGGCAACAAGCCCTGGCGGCCGATAGTCTGCTCACGCATTGCCACGTGCATCTCATCAACAAAAACATCCAATACGCCGGTATCTGAAAAATCGAGCAACGTCGTCAGCAAAGTCAGGCTGGCTGCCGGGAATAGTCCACGGTCAGCAAGAACCGATAACGCAGTGGAGATAATTGTTCCACCAACACAGAAACCGAAAATATTGAACTGGCTTTGTTTGCTGATCTGCGAAACGATTTCGATTGCCCTGATCGCCCCATCCTCAATGTAATCATCCCAGGTAACTTCGGATAATTGTTCATCGGGGTTCGCCCACGACACCAAAAATACGGTATGTCCTTGTTCAACGGCGTAACGCACAACAGAATTTTCCGGCTGCAAATCCAGAATATAAAATTTGTTGATGCAAGGCGGCACCATGAGCAACGGACGCTGATGGACGGTTTTGGTCAGTGGAGTATATTGAATGAGCTGAAACAAACGATTTTCATAAATCACCGTTCCAGAGGTGGTCGCCACGTTCTGGCCAACTTCAAAAGCAGATTCATCGGTCTGGGAGATTCTGCCCTTCTGCATATCCGCCAACATCTGACTGATGCCTTTTGCGAGGCTCTCCCCCTTACTTTCAATCAGACGTGTCTGTGCTTCGGGATTGGTCACCAAAAAATTTGCCGGAGACATGGCATCGATCATCTGCTGCACCGCAAAACCAATTTTTTGCTTGGTCTTTGCAGGCGCTTCAACAGCCTCCGCAATCGCCATCAGAAAACGGGCATTCAGCAAATAACATGCTGCACTATACGAATGCATGGCGTGATTGCGCCAGTCTTCGGATGAGAACCGACGATCACTCAGAACCGGCAGCTTTGACATTGTAAAGTCCTGCCATAACTTTGCGAATTCCTGCGTATATTCGTTTTGTAAGCGCGCCAGTGCGACAGCATCGATCGTTGCTCCCGCTTCCCTGAGTGTATCAATGAGAGGAATGTCGCTTAATGATGTGGCCGGTTTCATCCATTCCTGCCAGGGTGTCTGATTAATCAGCTGTGACATCCATTCGGAGTACATAGCTTGAGGATCAGTTGTCTTCATGCGTGTCTCCTGATTTTCGCGTATTCTTGCGGATATTTTTTGATTTCCAATCGTCCGGTCTGATTTGCGTTAAGGTTTGAACTAATAAAGAAAACAGTATGTATATCGTTGCTATTGCCTGGATATATGTGGTCTTGCTCATGGCCATGACCGAACCTTCATTTATCGCTGGATTTATGACGCTGATCATGTACTGCGTTTTTCCTCTTTCCATTGTTTTATACCTGATGCGGACCTCGCAACGCAAGCAGAAGCGCATTGAAAAACAAGCTGCACCGCAGCAAATTCCATCAACTAACGAACACGCTTCAGAACAAATTAAAACCGGGGAAAATCACTGATCCGGCTCTATCCAGATCATGCTCGCCATTCTTCCCGTCACGCCATCGCGACGATACGAATAAAATTTTTCCGGCTCACTGACTGTGCAGTATTGCCCGCCAAATATTTTCGTCACACCTGCGCCAGCCAGCAACTTCGCTGCCAGCCCATATATATCAGCAAGATATTTGGCTTGACTGGTTGATCTTTTTTCAAAAAAACAGTTTGCCGTATTTTCATTTACCGAAACAAACGCATTGAAAACATCTTGACCTACTTCAAATTGCGCCGGACCAATCGCCGGCCCCATCCATGCCAAAATTTCACCTGCGGCCCCCTGCAGACGCATCTGATCTACAGTATTTTGCAAAATACCTGCAGCCAGTCCACGCCAACCTGCATGCGCAGCAGCCACTACCCGCCCTGCCACATCACTGAATAAAACAGGCAGACAGTCAGCGGTCAGCACAGCGCATACACTACCTGGCTGGCTACTGACAACCGCATCGGCCTCCAGACCAGGAGTCAGATTATTGCTATTGACGGCTATATTGCCATGGACTTGTGATAAGAATATGACATCAGAAGGGAGTAAACGATTTATTTTTTTCCGGTTATATTCCACAGCAACCGGGTCATCAGCCACATGTTCGCCCAAATTCAAACCTCCACCGGTAACCGCGCCATATAACCCTTGACTGATACCTCCGTCACGAAGGGTGGATATCGCCCTGATGCTCGATGGCAAGCCAGACCAGTCTGGAAAAATGAACGGAATATCCTGCTCATACAGCGAATCTGAAACGGTCATGGCAAATGAATGTGAGCGTCTTGCAATAATTGGGAAAAATCTTCTGCCAGCGGCACTTCCCATTCCATCTGCTCACCGCTTGCGGGATGCACTAATCCCAACCGGCGTGCCTGTAACGCCTGGCGCGGGAAAAACCGGGCCAGATGCTGCTTGCCATACAAAGGATCTCCCACCAGAGGAAAACCCAGAGATTGCATATGCACCCTGATCTGATGCGTTCTTCCGGTCTCCAGTTTGCACGCCATCAGGCTGACCGGGAATTTTTCCAGCATACTACTGGCAATCCGTTCGAAATGCGTGATCGCAGGCTTTGCCGTCAAGCTCCTTGATACAGCCATCTTGATCCGGTCACGCGGATGCCTTGCCATCGGCGCATCAATCGTTCCCGATAAATTAGGCGTTCCCCAGACCAGCGCATAGTACTCACGTCTGACGCTTCTCTCCTGCAGCTGGCGCACCAGATCCGTGTGTGCAATCAGTGTTTTCGCGACGACCATCAGACCGGAAGTGTCCTTATCAAGCCGATGGACAATCCCTGCACGCGGAACACCTGAAAGCTCAGGGTAACGATATAACAAACCATTGAGCAATGTTCCGGACCAGTTGCCGGCAGCCGGGTGCACGACCATACCAGGAGGCTTATTGATGATCACAATATCGTGATCTTCATAAACAATATCCAAAGCAATCGGCTCTGACGCATAAGCGCCCTCGTCAGGTGCCGCCTGCGGCTGAATCACAATATGCTCATCGCCCAGCATCGTCATTTTTGCCTTACCCGGTTGCCCGTCAACATGCACATAACCCGACTCGATCCATTGCTGAATGCGGCTACGGGAATATTCGGGAACCAGTGTGGAAATAGACTTGTCCAAACGTTCTCCGCAAAACTGGGAAGTCAGTTTCAGCTCAATACTATCCGACGCCGGGGAACAATCTTCATCGGTTTCAGCATGCTCAGAAAGTAACTCTGGTAAGGTGTCAAGTTCAGAATCTGACAAAATCGCTGTTGTAGTTGGTTTCACATTTTTTGCCATCGGCTATAATCCGTAAATTGTATTCATGCACTCGCACAAATTTATGTACATTAAATCTTTGAAATTGCTGGTCCTGGCTCTGGCCGCGTCGCTCACGTTGAGCGGCTGTGGGGTTTTTGGTGAAAAGGGTGACGAGACCAGAACCTGGTCAGCATCAAAATTATACGCTGAAGCAAAAGACGAAATGTCGAATGGTGCGTACGAAAAAGCGATTCAGTACTTTGAAAAGCTGGAATCCCGCTTCCCTTTCGGAACCTATGCACAGCAAGCGCAAATGGAAACTGCTTACGCCTACTACAAGCAAGGTGATCAGGTTCAGGCGTTGGCAGCAGTCGAGCGCTTCATCAAGCTGCATCCGAATCACAGCAATGTCGACTATATGTACTATCTGCGCGGCCTGATCAATTTTAATGACCAGTTAGGCTTATTAAACTTTCTTGCCAATCAGGATATCACCGAGCGCGATCCCAAAGCCTCGCGGGACTCGTTTGATGCTTTCAAGCAGTTAGTGACGCAATTTCCTGATAGCCAATATACCCCGGATGCACTCTCCCGGATGAAATATCTTGTCAATGCACTTGCGCGATACGATGTGCATGTCGCACGCTACTACGTCCGTCGCGGTGCTTACCTGGCAGCAGCAAACCGAGCTCAGGCTGCGATTACCGAATATCCTGATGCACCTTCAATTGAAGAGGCAATGTTTATCCTCGTCAAATCCTATGACGCCATGGGCATGACTGAACTGCGTGACGATGCGAATCGCGTCTTTCTTAAAAACTTTCCTAACAGCGCTTATCTGAATGAAGGAAAGAAAAATAAATCATTCTGGTGGAAGTTCTGGTCCTAAGTTCCATTCACCATAAAAAACCGGCAAATATCTGCCGGTTTTTTATTTCCGGGACCTCATCATTCCACTTTCCGGCGGAATACCCAGCGTTCCTCAGAGGATTCCTCCATACAAAACGAGTAACCGTCCTCATTGAATGATCTCAAGTCAGTCGGATCCTGAATCGCATGTTCTGCGCAATATCGCGCCATCATTCCTCTCGCCCGTTTCGCAAAAAAAGAAATAATTTTATATTGCCCATTTTTCCAGTCCTGAAAAATCGGTGTAACAACCCTAACCGGAAGCAATTTAGGTTTCACTACCTTAAAATACTCCTCCGAAGCAAGATTAATCAACGTATTGGCATTTACCACCTCAATTTGCCGGTGCAATAAATGCGTGACCTTCTCACCCCAGAATGCATACAGATTTTTACCATTCGGGTTTTTCAGTGTCGTCCCCATTTCCAACCGATAAGGCTGCAATTGATCCATAGGGCGCAAAACACCATACAGGCCGGACAAAATCCGGACATGCTTTTGCAGATAATTTAGTTGAAGATCAGACATCTGCCTAGCAGCAAGACCATCATAGACGTCACCATTAAAAGCAAATACTGCTTGCCTGACAGGAGAACCTCGACGGGGCACCTTTTTCCAAGCCTGGAAACGGGTTGCATTCAATTCCCCAAGTGCAGTCGAAATATCCATCAAATGACTGAGATCCTGTGGAGACAACTTTCCTGCAATTTCCGATAACTGTTCTGCCTCATTAAGAAAATCTGGTACGGTTGAAAATTCAGTAGAAACAGGGCTTTCATAATCCAGACTTTTGGCCGGAGATAATACAATAAGCATCAATTCAATCACCACCACGAAACACAATGGACGCTATCATACCCAAGCGCATCGTTATTGACACCAATGTCTGCCTCGATTTATTCGTTTTTCAGGATCAGCGCTGGAATGTACTACGCGAAGAATTAAATAATCAACAATTACAAGCCGTAACCCGTTCCGACTGTCGCGATGAATGGCTGGCAGTCTTGAAGTATCCGCATTTGCCAGTCACGCCAGATACACTGGCACCAATCTGTCAGCAGTTTGACGACCTGATCGCATGCGTCTCCCCCGTCAGCTTAGACCACATCCGACTGCCAGTCTGCAGCGATAAAGATGATCAGAAATTTCTTGAAATTGCCCGGGACACGCAAGCGGCAACCTTGATCACTAAAGACAAGGCATTATTAAAACTGGCCAGAAAAATGCGCAACGCAGGCATGTTTTCCATAGAAACGCCCGAACAATTTTTGACAAATTACACGCTTTCCAAGAACCAAACAAATACTTAAACTGTCTTGAAACCAGCAAAAAATTAACAAATTTAATGGCCGTCAGCTATTCTTGGACAAACTACTGCTACTATGTAACAAAAATCTGGCCGACAGCTGCTCAGCCAATCTTTTCGCAAGTATCAGGCATATGCAAAACTTAATACGCTCTTTTTTTTACAAAACCAATTGAAGCGCTAAAGGTAAACGCAGATCCTTTATCCAAAATTAACGACAGACCATGATATTTGTGGAAAAATTGCATGAAAGTCACAGTGATTATGGAGAATAAAAAATTATGACCGACTCAGAAGATGATCTGGAAGCATTGTTTGACGAAATGGCTAATCAGCGCCAGGAAGGTAATGCCCCTCCTCCTGCCGTAACTGAGCCTGCTGTGGTACCGAGCAATAACGTACTGACAACAGAGCAACCTGCGAAATTAAATTTTCATAATACTGACGTCGACTCTACCAAACCCATATTTGACCGTTTAGGCAATGTGGTGCGCATGTTGCATGACTCCATGCGACAGTTGGGATATGACCGTTCTTTGTCTGATGTTGCAATCCAAGTCGCCGATGCACAGGACAGACTCGAATATGTCGCCACACTTACAGAACAGGCTGCAAATAAAGTTTTAAATGCCACTGATCTCGGTATGCCAGAACAGGATGAACTGGCAAAGAAAGCCCGGAATATGGACGAACGCTGGGATAATCTGTTCGCCGGAAAACTCAGCATCGAAGAATTTAAAGTGCTGGCAGCGGATTCGAAGACTTTTGCACATACGGTCTTGGCCGCAACAGATGCAGAAAAAGCCCGTCTGCTTGATATTATGATGGCACAAGACTTCCAGGATCTTACCGGTCAGCTGATCAAAAAAGTAGTTGCCATTAACAAAGCTGTCGAACGTGAACTCGCGCAGATCCTGCTCGATAATGCCCCTTCAGATCTGAAAGAAAAAGCAGTTGAACTCATGGAAGGCCCATCGGTTCCTAATGCCGCACTGGAACAGGATGATGTCGATAATCTCCTTGACAGCCTGGGTTTCTAATGGATGACATGCTCAAAGAATTTGTCGTCGAAGCGCTCGATCTGGCGACTAATGTAGAGGAACATCTGCTTTCTCTCGAACGCAATCCGCAGGACATGAATACTCTGAATGCGGTATTCCGGTCATTTCACACGATCAAAGGTGGCGCAGGCTTTATGAACCTGACTGCCATGGTGTCCGCCTGTCACCTGACAGAAAATTTATTCGACGCGCTCCGAACCGGGCAAGTTCCCGTGACACCCGAAGCAATCGAAGCAGCGCTGGAAGCGAGTGGTTTTGTCGCAGATCAGCTCACAGCACTCAATAATGGCACCCCTCCTGAGCAACTCTCGACGATGCCGAAAGCATTGGAAACCATGCTGACGGATGCCATTGAAAGTAAAGGCGGCACTACGCCTAAAGCTCCAGTCCCTCAAGTGAAGGCAGTCACTCCGGTATCTGCGAGCGAAAGCATCGCACCGGCTACACCGCAAGATAGCCTCGATTGGGAAGCCTATTTCAGAGCAGTCACACCGGAAGGTACTTTGCCGGAAGTAGCGGGAGCGACGATACAGATATCTGCAACAAAAGAAGAAAGCGATGCCGTCAAGTCTTCACTGCTGAATGCCGATATTAAACAAAATGCGCCGGTCAAAGAAGAAAGTATCCGGATTGATGCGGTCAAGCTGAATGCCTTGCTGGAAGTGGCTGGAGAATCTGTACAGGCGGCCAATCAGGCTGCGGTCCTGCTGGAAAAACTATCCCAATTCAAATTTGATGGTCAGGCTGCACCGTTGATGTCTGCATTGACCGAAACACTGACCCGGGCCTCACGCTACTCGACAGAATTGCAGCGCGCCACACTGGCAACACGCATGCAACCAGTCGGACGGCTGTTTCAGAAATTTCCACGCCTGGTGCGGGAACTGGCGCGGGATTTAGGAAAAGAAGTAGACCTGAATATTTCAGGAGCCGAAACAGAAGTTGACCGTGTCGTCGTTGACAGTCTGTATGACCCATTGGTGCATATGCTGCGCAATGCATTGGATCATGGTATTGAAACTGGTGAGGAACGCCTGCAGAAAAACAAATCGCAACGTGCAGCCATTTCTCTGAAAGCCTGGCAGGAAGCCAGCAGCGTGATGATTGAAGTCTCAGACGATGGCAAAGGAATGGATGCCCAGCGATTGAGAGAGAAAGCCATTTCTAAAGGACTTATCAATTCTCACGATGCCCGTACGGATGACGAGGCGTTTCAGCTTGTTTTCCTTCCCGGGTTCTCAACCAAAGAAGTTGCCTCCAGCGTCTCCGGGCGCGGTGTCGGCATGGACGTGGTTAAAACTGCGGTTGAACGCCATCGTGGTGCGATTCGTATCGCATCAGAGCTGGGCAAAGGCACGACCTTTCTGATCCGGTTGCCAATCGAACTTTCCATTGTTCCAACCATGCTGGTCAGGACGGACGGTGCCTCACTCGCCCTTCCCATGGCCACGGTACAGCGGGTTGTGGAATTACCGGAAGCGTTTGAAAGTGTCGGTGGGCAGCCGGTTCTGCGAGACTTGGGACGGCCGTTACCGGTCAGATCACTGGGGAAGATTCTGGGCTACACCCCATCATCGGAACGGGTCGGGATTGTGATTGCAGCCCCCAGCCCTTATATCTTATCGGTCGACTCGGTTGACGGTACCGCCGATCTCGTCATCAAACCATTAACCTGTATCACAACACCTGGTATTACCGGCACCGCACGCTCTGCGGAAGGCGAGCTGGTACTGGTCATCAGCTTGTCTTTCCTGATTGATGGCTGCAAGGTGCGGGACCGGCTGACTGCATAACGCCGCCCGCAGCAACAACTTAAAGGCTCTCCATCAGCGAGAGCCTTTTTTTATTGCTCATCGCATTTGCTTTAAAAAAGCACTTAAAACAGAATTCGCAATAGTCTGTCAGAATAGGCATGAAATTATCATCCTGTTCAACTCATAAGTCAGCCTCATACCGCAATGCAGCCCTCCGGATTACATCAGGTTTTACTGCCCAGCCAGTTCTCTTCATTACCTGCGAGTTTTTTTACTAAACTGCAGCCAACGCCATTGCCAGCACCTTATCTGGTAGCAGTCAGCGATCAGGCGGCAGCAGAATTTCGATTTTCTCCTGAACAATTTCAAGAACAGGAATTCATTCATGCCTTCAGCGGCAGTCAGCACAACAGTCATCCGGAACCACTGGCTGCCGTGTATTCTGGCCACCAGTTTGGCGTATGGGCAGGACAGCTCGGCGATGGTCGCGCCATTTTGTTAGGAGATGCCATTCCCAAGAGCGGTGTCCGGCATGAAGTGCAGTTAAAAGGAGCCGGCCCCACCCCCTACTCCCGCGCTGGCGACGGCCGGGCTGTGCTGCGTTCCTCAATCCGCGAATTTTTGTGCTCAGAAGCCATGCATGCATTGGGAATTCCGACGTCCAGAGCTTTATCCATCATGGGGTCGGATCACTATGTGATGCGGGAAACCCCTGAAACCAGCGCAGTGGTTACCCGCCTCTCACCCAGTTTTATCCGCTTTGGTTCGTTTGAGCACTGGTATTACAACAACCGGCCAGACGAATTAAAAGTCCTCGCTGATTTCGTTATCACACATTATTTTCCACAATGCCAGCAGGAAGATAATCCTTATCAGGCTTTGCTGGCCTGCATCGCCCGGCGTACTGCCGCGCTGATCGCACAATGGCAAGCTGTCGGATTCATGCATGGCGTGATGAATACCGATAATATGTCCATATTAGGTCTGACGCTTGATTATGGCCCTTTCGGTTTTATGGAGGCTTACGATGAACGGCATATCTGCAATCACACCGATCAGCAAGGTCGTTATGCCTATCATATGCAACCAAGGATAGGCCATTGGAACACACATGCTCTGGCACAGGCCATGCTGCCGTTGATTGGCAGTATCGAAGAAACGCAACAGGTGCTGGATGTTTACCCGGCAGAATTTGAAAACCACAGGCAGAATCTATTTCGTCAGAAACTGGGACTGCGGCACACAAACCCGGACAATACCGTATTACTTGATCGTTTTTTTGATTTAATGCAACAAAATCATGCCGATTTCACCCTGACATTCCGCTCACTCAGTCATATTAGAAATGAGAGCAGCCAAGAAGATGAGCGACTGCTGGATCTGTTTATTGACCGTGAAGGCCTGCATCAATGGCTGATTTCATATCGGGAGCACCTCTTAATGGAAAAGAGTCAGAATGAAGAGCGTCAGTTTCTGATGAAAACAATCAATCCCAAGTATATTTTGCGAAACTATTTAGCTCAGATCGCTATCAAAAAAGCGCAGCAAAAAGATTTCAGCGAAATCAAGAAACTGAATATGATTCTGAATAATCCGTACCATGAACAACCTGAGCATGATCAGTATGCTGCTCTGCCACCTGATTGGGCCGGGCATCTCGAAGTCAGTTGCTCATCTTAAGTGAGATTCCAGATGAAAAAGATCACTAAATCCGATGCCGAATGGCGCCAGCAACTCGATCCAGTTCAGTACCAGGTCACCCGTCACGCGGGGACAGAGCGCGCTTTTACCGGAAAATTCTGGGATCACCACGAAACCGGGATATACACTTGCGTCTGCTGCAATACCCCGTTATTTGCCTCAGACGCAAAATTTGACTCAGGATGCGGCTGGCCAAGCTATTTTCGCGCCTTAAACCCCGCCAACGTTCTGGAACGGATTGATACATCTCATGGCATGACGCGCACAGAAATTTTGTGTAACATCTGCGACGCCCATTTGGGACACGTCTTCCCGGATGGCCCTCCACCGACAGGTCTGCGCTATTGCATTAATTCCGCATCACTGAAGTTTGAACCCTTATCAGCATAAGATTGTTAATGAAATTTTTATTTGATGTTTTCCCCGTCATCTTATTTTTTGTGACGTTCAAATGGGGGGAAAGCTACCCTCAGGCAGCGCAAAGCTATACAGCAGAATATCTGTCATCATTCATTTCGGGCGGAATCAGCTCTGCTGACATAGCCCCCATCCTACTGGCTACCGCTGTCACACTGTCAGCATCCGTTGTCCAGATTAGTTCACTTTTAATCAGGCGAAAAAAGATCGATGCAATGCTCTGGATATCGTTCATTATCATCATGGTGTTTGGCGGGGCCACCATTTATTTTCACAGCGAAACTTTCATCAAATGGAAGCCCACCGTACTCTACTGGTGTTACGCCGGTGCGTTTATCCTGTCGCAGTTTATTTTCAAAAAAAACCTGATTCAGACCGCAATGGGATCACAAATCACACTACCGGATATCATCTGGGCACGCCTTAGCCTGACCTGGATCGCTTTTTTTGTAACGATGGGGCTGGTGAATCTGTTTGTTGCCTTTCAATTCTCAACGTCAGTATGGGCAAATTTCAAGCTGATCTCAATGATTGGGATCATGCCGGCATTCGTCATTGTACAAAGTCTGTTTTTATCAAAATACATCGAGGAAACGGAATGATGTCTCGTTTCGAAAAATTACAGCACAGGCTGCAGGAAGGCTTGCAGCCCATTGAATGTTACTTGCAGGATGACTCTGCAGCTCATGCAGGCCATGCTGGCGCCGCTTCAGGAGGTAGTCATTACAGTGTAAAAATAATTTGTCAACAATTTGAAGGTCTAAACCGTATTTCCAGGCATCGACTGGTGTATGATGCCGTTGGCGATATGATGCATACGGAGGTTCACGCATTGGCAATCACTGCGCTGGCACCGTCAGAGATACCGACCTAAGCAGTTTATTTATATAATCCGTTTTAATTATTTTGTTATTTAGGAACAGACAATGACTTTTAAACCTGCTCATTTGCTGGTAGTACTTCTTGCAACAGCTCTGCCAGCAATGGCTCAAAATCTCGCCGTAGTCAATGGCAAAGCGATTCCTTCCGCACGTGTTGATGCCATGGTCAAACAACTGGCTACGCAAGGTCAACAGGATACTCCGCAGTTGCGCGCTATGGTCAAGCAAGAACTGATCAACCGTGAAGTGCTGATGCAAGAAGCGGAAAAATCCGGCGTTGCATCCAATCCGGAAGTGAAAAACCAGCTTGAAATTGCACGTCAGTCTTTGCTGATTCGTGCCCTGATGATCGATTACGTCAAGAAAAACCCTGTTTCTGATGCAGAAGTTCAGGCGGAATATGACAAGGCAAAAGCTCAGGCCGGTGACAAGGAATACCACGCCTACCATATCCTGGTAGAAAAAGAAGATGATGCGAAAGCGATCATCTCCAAACTGAAAGCCGGCGCCAAGTTTGAAGAGCTGGCAAAGCAATCCAAAGACACAGGCTCCGCATCCAAAGGTGGTGATCTGGATTGGGCAACACCAGCAACATTTGTTCCTCCATTCTCACAAGCAATGGTTGCCCTGCAAAAAGGGCAATTCACTGAAACTCCAGTCAAAACTGAGTTTGGCTATCACGTCATCAAACTTGACGATATCCGTGCTGCCAAATTCCCTGCACTGGAAGAAGTGAAACCACAAATCATCGATGGATTGCAACAACAAAAAGTCCAGGCTTACCAGCAAGCCTTGGTCAAGAAGGCAAAAATTCAATAACTCTGGATTACTGTCAAAAAAGGGACGCTGTAGCGTCCCTTTTTTTTGGGGGGGGGTAAGCTGTCAGCCAGACAAAAAAACATACTGCATTCAATCAGCCGACGTATACTATCAAGTAAATCATCAGGTTATTGCCTGTTATTTATGCATGCACATTCCCATTCACACTTTGACTTCCGCAAATTTTCAAAGATATCCTGTCTTTATAATACTGCCCAACGCTATCGTACGTAAGCCACGCCTATGTCACCTCCGATACCACCAGCATCTGCCAGGCTGAACAACACTCGCTGGCTTGCATACGTCCTGCTATTGGTTTCCGGCGTTATCTGGTTGAATCAGGACTGGTTATCAGCATTCCGGATTCCGGAGCCACTGCCGGTTCATACACTGCTTGAGACGGTGACGATCATTATTTTTGCATCCGTGTTTATCGTTTGCTGGAATGCGTTTGGAGAAATCAGGAAAAAAAGCAGCGTCATTCTCGCAGTCGCCTTTCTATGCACGGCGATTCTCGGTTTTCTGCATGCCATTACTTTTCAAGGTATGCCCGGCTTTTCTTCTCCTGAGGATATGCACAAGTCATTAAGCTTCTGGTTGGTATCCCGCTCCATTATCGCAACCACACTTCTGGGCCTGGCACTTGATCCCGAAGACTCCCCGATTACACAACTACAATCCTATGGTGTTTTACTGGCAGGATTATTGGCAACCTGCGCATGGGGTATTCTGATTTTCATTTTCCCAGACTGGATACCATTAACTTTTCTTCCCGGAAAAGGACAAACCGTTTTTAAGCTGGGTTGTGAACTTGGCTTAATCGCCATCAACACTCTGACCGCCCTGCTGTTCTATCGGCACTCGCTGCGCTTTCAGTCAGACAAATCTGCTGAACATCTGCACATAGAACGTACCCCTCTGTTTTTGGCCAGTTCGATGATGGCCATGTCTGAAGTCTATTTCTCTATCTATGCAGAAACCAGTGATGTCAATGTTGTCATCGGACATGCATTCCAGCTTTTTTCTGCAATTGCGATCTATCGCAGTATGGTTGCCGTCAATATCCATACACCCTACGCACATCTTGCCGCGACTAGTGTAAATCTGGCGCAATCTGCTGAAGAATTGAAACTCGAGCGCCAACGTCTGAGCAGGATGATTGATACGGCAATTGATGGGATTATCACGGTAGATGACCATCAGAACATCATCTTGGCAAATCCAGCCGCAGCATTGATCTTTGGCTATGAACTCGACGATCTGATCGGAAGGTCTTTAAATATTCTGATTCCCGACCGCCACCGCCATGCTCACCGTAAACATGTTCATCAATTCGGAGAAACCGGAATCACCCGACGTAAGATGGGAACGCATTTTGAAGATTTCTACGTTACGGGTTGCCGTGCTTCCGGAGAAGAATTTCCGATAGAAGCTTCCATTGCACATCAATTTGAAAACGGGCACCGTTTTTATACCGTTATTTTCCGCGACATTACAGACCGGAAGGTCGCCAAAGAAAAAATGGCGAAATACCATGAGCAACTCAGCCAGCTGTCTGCAACACTTCAATCAATCAGGGAAGAAGAAAGAAAGCATATTGCCCGCGAATTGCATGACGATCTTGGCCAGCTGCTTGCGGCTCTGCGTATGGACTTATCGTTACTCCAGCGTGACGCCATGTTTGCAGACAAGAACAAACAAACCATCCACAGTATGGATCAATTAATACTGACCGCAATTACGACACTGCGACGTATCGCCACTGATCTGCGCCCCCGGGCACTGGATGAGGGAGGATTATTTTTTGCGCTTCAGACTTTACAAAAAGATTTTTCCCAGCGGCACAAAATTGATTGCGAACTGATCGCCGATGAAACACAACTCATTCTCGATGATGTGAGAAGCACCGCCATTTATCGTATCGTACAAGAATCACTGACAAATGTTGCACGCCACGCCGACGCCAGTTATGTACAAATTGAGTTTCAACGTAATAATGAACAACTGCGCTTTACGATTGCCGATAATGGAAAAGGTATTGATGAGCAGGACATGAGCAAATCCCAGTCTTTTGGATTGGTTGGAATGCGGGAAAGAATTAAGGCAATGAATGGCGAATTCTGCGTATCCAGCCCTGCTGGCGAAGGAACGGTAATAGAAATTCAACTTCCTTTGCAAGCAAAACAATCTGCGTAAAATTTAGGCAAATCACCTCATTTTAGGTATACACTCTTGCTTTGAGGGAATTAAGTTATTTTGGATTATGAGGTGATCTATGTTGATTTCAGCTTTAAATAGCGGTCTGTCTGGTATGCGTGCTAATGAAACTGCACTGGATAGCAGTGCTCATAATGTTGCCAATGCCAACACCCAAGGATTCAATCCTCAGCAAGTCAGCTTTCAAGAAAATGCAAATGGTGGCGTTATCGTCAATCTCAGCCGAAGGTCAGCTATCACTCAACAAGATAATAGCGGCACTGATCTGACGAATGAAGTTGTGCAATCGATTCAATATAAAGCTGGTTTCGACGTCAATGCGAAGATGGTCAAAACTGCAGATGAAATGTTGGGAACCCTGATCAATACCAAAGTCTGACTTTCTCAGCCTCCTGGTAGTACGCACAAAAACCCCGGCATCTTTTCCATATCAAGATACCACAAACCAGTCAGCCCAATCACAACCAATATGGCGGCCCCCATGTATCTAATCAGATGCGGTAGTTGTGTCTGCCTTGCCAGACGATAGATACCTTGACTGAATAACAGATGTGGCAATGCGCTTAACCCAAAGAGCAACATCAGCAAGGCACCAGATAATGGATCGCCGGACAACAGGGCAAAAGGTGCCACGCTGTATAGTAGTCCGCACGGTAAACCACCCCATGCCAGCCCTGTCAGATAAGGATGTCGCAGACCCGCTCTGAAAGGCTCCAGAAAAGAGAAAGCAGTTTGTTGCAAACTCAGAAAAAAAGAATATCTTCCGCTGAAAGGCATACGGAGTCCGAATATACGCAGCCCCAGTAAAATCAATGCGATGTTACCAAGCACAAATAATATCTGATGCAACAATGCAGAGGGCTTAAATACAATACCAGCACTACCCAGCCCACCAAATATCGCTCCCACTATCATGTAAGTTGAAATACGCCCCGCATGCAATCTGACTTGATGCTGTAAATATTCACTGCCCGGATTGAATATTTTTTCCTGCTTGCTACCAGCAGATACATCGGTATGCAGAGGAATGGTTTTATATTTTGATGACGCCTGCTTCGATAAAATGGAAGATATTCCACCGCACATTCCCACACAGTGAATACCTCCGGCGAGCCCCGCCGTGATTGCAGCAAATGCTAATGGAAATGTCAGCATGAAGATAGTCTGACCGTTAAAACCAGATAAAACATTATTCAACGATCAGGGATTCAGAGAAAACAAAATGACTGAAAAACTGGATTTAATGCGCTTTTTGTACCAACAATGCGGTCAGTCCACTAGATAAAATCCCCAACAGCCAAAAGGCAAAAAAACCAATTGTATACGCACCGGTTATATGCACCTGCAAACGTTGATCGAGAACGATCAACTCCATCGGATCGACAAGACTGAAAAACAATCCTGTGGCTGCACAGGCCATGAGAAACGCCGGCCACAATACTATCATCAGCATTGATCGCAAATTCGGTTTCTGATATGTTGAACTCTGCTGTTCCAATCTTGCCCCCCCTTTATAATCTATCCGATTACTGGTCACAATTCACTGGGTAAAACTCAGAACGGCGTACTACTGAATTGCTGTCAGCTGCGCCACCTTTTGTTCCGGCTCAAACCAGTCGCCAGTTAATCTCCAGTCTGTTGTCTCCAACTTGATATGAAACAATTTAACAGAACTGGAAAAAATACTCGATATTATTCTCAGATCGCCTTCATACTGTCCGGGAGCGATTTGTTTTAATGGTAAACGCCGGATAATCTCATCTACAGTCGCAGCGCCTTTGGCTGCATTTGCCAGACTCATTTGAATACTATCCGGTAAAACACCACTTCCTTCCAGATGGACAAGCACCTTATTGCGCGACGCATCCAGGCTGACCTGCGCAGAAAGATGCTGTGCCCGCGCCTTGGCGTCACGCTGTATATCTTTATTAATCATCAGACCTTGTTTGTAATAGTCTTCAGTAATCACTTTATCTGCGCCGGTTAAGGCGATGATTCCGGTAAAGATACTTGCACAAACTACTGTTAAAGGGCCTCCGACAACCAGGATCAACCAGGGTTCTTTATACCATTTGTCCGCTTTTTTAGGAGTCAGTATTGCATTCATCATATTTCCTTATTTTGGGACAATAAATACGGCTTTTTCAGTCACGGTGACATCTGGTGCATCCACATCTTTAATCATAAAACGGATACGGTTTGATCCAGTTTGAAAAACATGGGCAGGCACTCTGACTCGCATAGGGAATGCTTTGGTTGTCGCAGATTTGACATCAATATCCATATTATTCAGGATCATTGCTCCCGGCGCACCGACAATCTCCACTTTATACCGTCGGGCAGATTCCTGAGTATTCATGACCTGCAAACGGTAAACGTTCTCTATGTCGCCATTCTCAGTAATCTTTGGCATACCCCGATCGCGAATCACATCCACCTTCAGTGGAACGTGATAAAACAAGGAAATCGCTGTCAACAGAATAATCAAGGCAAGGATGCCGCTGTAAATCAGAGTACGAAGACGGAATACCCTCGCCCACATTGCTTTCTGATCCATTTTCCGGGTTAATGCGTGATCAGTGGTATAGCGAATCAGACCGCGCTCATAACCCATCTTATCCATGACCTGATTGCAGCCATCAATACACAAGCCACACGCAATACAGTCGTATTGCAATCCATTACGGATATCAATCCCTGTCGGACAAACCTGTACACAAATACCACAATCCACACAGGAACCCAGCCCCTGGGCTTTATAGTCGACTTTCTTATTACGTGCACCGCGCGGATCACCACGTGCGGTGTCGTAGGTGACAATTAATGTATCCTTGTCAAACATCGCACTTTGGAAACGTGCATAAGGACACATATATTTGCAGACCTGTTCACGCATCCACCCTGCATTACCATAAGTCGCAAAACCGTAAAATAACAACCAGAAGGTTTCCCATGGTCCCAGAGTCCAGGATCCAACAGACACAGCAAGTTCACGAATAGGTGTGAAATATCCGACAAAAGTGAATCCGGTCCATAACGCGATTGCGAGCCAGATAAAATGCTTAATAAATTTCAGAGAAAATTTACGGGTCGTAAGTGGTCCGGAATCGAGTTTGATGCGCGCGTTACGATCTCCTTCGACCTTGCGTTCAACCCATAAAAAGATTTCTGTATATACTGTTTGCGGACATGCATACCCACAAAATAAACGTCCCGCCACCGCAGTAAACAGAAACAGCGATAAAGCAGAGATCACCAGCAAAACTGCAAGGTAAATAAAATCCTGAGGCCAGAAAACCAAACCAAAAATGTAAAATTTCCGGGCGACGAGATCAAATAATACGGCCTGCCTGTCATTCCAATTCAGCCAGGCTGCGCCATAAAAAAGAAATTGCGTAAAAGTGACCATTACCCAGCGCCAGGAAGCAAACCATCCGCGCTGTGTCCGAGGGTATATTTTTTTCCGCTCTTCAAACAAAGCCAGTTCAGTTTCTTCTATAGGCACTGGAGTAATGGGGATATACTTCATTTTTACATTATCTTTCTTCTGAACTGCTGAAATACTGCAACTTATTCAATACACTAGTACTTGTTGATACCTTTTTACTTCGCAGACGTTTCTACTGCCGGGACAACTGCGGAAGCAATCTGTTTAATCGCCTGCGTTTCAGCGTCAGATACCTTGCCTGCTTCAGCATTGTTCGACAAGCCCCAAACATACGCGGCTAACAAATGAATCTTACCCGGAGACAAAATATTTTTATGCGCCGGCATCTGATTATTACGTCCTTTGTTGATCGTTTCCATCACAGTATCAATACCGCCGCCATACAACCAGATTTTATCTGTCAGGTTAGGCGCGCCTATAGTTTGATTTCCCTTACCATCCGTACCGTGACAAGCAGCGCATGCAGCGAACTTTGGCTTCCCAATCGCAGCCTTAATCGGATCGTGCGCTGAATTGGACAAACTTAATACATAATTTGCCACGTTGCGCACATCATCATCCGTGCCAAGCGCAGCGCCCATAGGCGGCATCTGACCATGACGACCTTCGGTAATGGTCGTTTTAATGGTTTGCGGATCGCCACCATACAGCCAGTCATTATCTGTCAGATTAGGGTAACCCTTACCTCCCTGCGCATCTGAACCGTGACACTGGGCGCATGTATTTAAAAACAAACGCTGACCAATTTCACGTGCCTGGGGATCTTTGGCAACATCTTTAATGTCCATGGACAGATATTTATTAAAGATCGGTCCATACTGCGCCTCACCATCCTTCATTTCTTTTTCATAGGCGCCAATCTGACTCCAGCCAAATGTTCCCTGTCGCGTACCAAAACCTGGATATACCACCAGATAACCAATACTGAAGACAACTGTGAGATAAAACAACCATTGCCACCACTTTGGCAAAGGATTGTTTTGCTCCATCAGATTGCCATCCCATACATGGCCGGTAGTTTCTGCAGGTAAAGGCTTGCCATCTGCACCAACCTTCACCTTCACCTTAGACTGCGACCATAATAGAGCGACACAGAAAGCCATACTAATTGCTACGATGATAGCAATACCGATGCCCCACCACTCATTAAAAAAATCTGCCATGACTATTTTCCATTCTCATTATCGATTGGCAAGCGAGCCAGTTCTTCAAAGCGCTCCTTGTTACCGGAGCTGAATGCCCAGTAGACGATGCCCAGAAACACGAACAGACTGATCACCGTCACCACACTGCTCAGGATTGTGAAATTCATTTTTATCCTTTCAAAAAGTGACAATACAAGGAGGCACTTCTCTTAATTTTTATTTTTGATTGCAGTTCCCAGTACCTGCAAGTACGCAATCAGCGCATCCTGTTCGGTCTTGTTTTCCAATTCAGCAGGACCAGCCTTGATCTGTTCATCTGTGTAAGGAACACCCAGCGTTTTCATTGCATTGAGTTTAGGCACAATGCTCGCAGGATCAAGCGGTGTCTTGGCCAGCCAAGGATAAGCAGGCATGTTCGACTCCACCACGACAGAGCGGGGATCATTCAGGTGGTCACGATGCCAGTTATCGCTGTAACGGCCACCAACACGCGCCAGATCAGGACCAGTGCGCTTACTGCCCCACTGGAACGGATGGTCATAAACCGATTCACCGGCAACCGAATAGTGACCATAACGCTCTGTTTCTGCACGGAAGGGACGAATCATCTGAGAATGGCAGCCATAGCAACCTTCCCTCAGATAGATATCGCGCCCGGCCAATTGCAAAGGTGTATATGGCTGCATACCCTGAACCGGCTGTGTCGTCGATTTCTGGAAAAACAGCGGAACAATTTCTACGAGACCGCCAACACTGATTGTCAGAATAACGAGCACCAGCAACAACCCAACATTCCGCTCAATCAGATCATGAGTAAAATTACGCATCAAATTTCTCCTTTTGCCTTACCTGATTATGCATGCGCAGAAGTTGTGGACAGTGCTGGAATGGCATTATTCACAGGTTTCGCAGCCAACAAAGTTTTCGCTACGTTATAGGCCATGATAATCATGCCAGTCAGATACATAACGCCACCAGTCATACGAATAACATAGTATGGGAATGTCGCCTTAACAGACTCAACGAAGGTATAAGTCAAAGTACCGTCTTCATTGACTGCACGCCACATCAGACCCTGCATCACACCGGCAATCCACATAGAGGCGATATAAAGAACCACACCGATTGTAGCGACCCAGAAGTGAACCTCAATCAGGCGTTTGCTATACATCTGTGTCTGACCAAACAGACGTGGGATCAGGTAATACAAGCTGCCGATAGTGATAAATCCAACCCAGCCCAAAGCACCTGAGTGAACGTGACCGATTGTCCAGTCCGTGTAATGCGACAAGGCATTCACTGTCTTGATCGCCATCATCGGGCCTTCAAATGTCGACATACCGTAGAAAGACAGGGAAACAATCAGGAAACGCAGGATAGGGTCCGAGCGCAATTTGCTCCAGGCACCAGACAAAGTCATGATCCCGTTCACCATCCCGCCCCAGGAAGGTGCCAGCAAAATCAGGGAAAACAACATGCCGATAGACTGCGCCCAATCAGGCAATGCGGTGTAATGCAAATGATGAGGACCCGCCCACATGTAAGTGAAGATCAGCGCCCAGAAGTGAACAATAGACAAACGATAGGAGTACACAGGTCGCTCAATCTGCTTCGGGATAAAGTAATACATCATCCCCAGGAAGCCGGCTGTCAGGAAAAAGCCTACCGCGTTATGACCATACCACCATTGAACCATCGCGTCTTGCACACCCGAATAGGCAGAATAAGACTTCATGAAAGACACTGGTAACGCAGCGCTGTTCACGATATGCAAGACCGCAACAGCAATAATGAACGCTCCGTAAAACCAGTTGGCCACGTAAATGTGTTCAACCTTGCGTTTGGCCAGTGTGCCGAAGAATACGATTGCATAAGCAACCCAGACAACAGCAATCAACAAATCAATGGGCCATTCCAATTCAGCATACTCTTTACCCTGGGTGTAGCCTAATGGCAGAGAAATGGCGGCGGCAACGATAACCAACTGCCAGCCCCAAAAAGTGAATTCAGCCAATCCATCAGAAAACAAACGCACATTAGACGTGCGCTGGACCACATAATAAGACGTCGCCATCAGTGCACAACCGCCAAATGCAAAAATCACAGCGTTGGTGTGCAACGGACGCAAACGTCCATAACTAAGCCACGGGATTCCAGTTAAAAATTCCGGCCAGGCCAGTTGGGTTGCAATCACCACGCCTACCAGCATGCCGACTATTCCCCAAACCACAGCCATGACAGAAAATTGGCGCACAACCCTATAGTTGTATGAGTTTTCTTTAGTTATCGTCATGATCTCACTCTGTTGTAAAAATACACTG
Organism: Cognatundibacterium oligocarboniphilum; assembly: GCF_013377855.1. Lineage (GTDB taxonomy): Bacteria > Pseudomonadota > Gammaproteobacteria > Burkholderiales > Burkholderiaceae_D > Undibacterium > Undibacterium oligocarboniphilum. The sequence goes on from NZ_JABXYJ010000001.1 coordinate 620,070, forward strand.
AAAGAATAACAACCGCACTGCACAACTACATTGATACACATCAAATATTGCCGGAATCCAGTCGTACTAAGCACGATTGACAACAATTGCAAGAATAGCTCTGATTAACTGTTTCCGCAAAAAGAAACGGCACCTGAGGTGCCGTTTCTTTAAGAACTCATGAATGACTTATTGCTGTGCCTGCGATACAGCGGTCAACGCCGCTTTATTGACAGATGTTTTTGCCTTTCTCTTCAATAATTCAAGGTAGGCCAACAGATCTTCCTGAGACTGCAGATTAGTGATCTGCTCTTTTTCAGACTGCCTTCTTGCCTTATCCGGCGTACCTGCATTTACTTTTGCGATACGGTAAATGGCGTATCCGGCAGCACCCGATGAAACACCGACGAAAGCAGGTAATTTTTGGGTATCTGCTTTCATAATTTGGGCTACAGCCTGTGCCGGGATGTCCTGTGTTTTGGAACGGGATACCAACTTAGGCTCGGCAAATCCAGAAACCGAATCTGCGGCTTTCAGAGCAGCCAATTTGGCAGCGCCTTCCTTCTCAGCTATCGCCTGCGCCTCTGCCTGAGTGACACGCGCTACAATAGCTGCACGTACATCATCCAGAGGCCGCTTGCTAGCCGCCTTATAGTCAAGAATACGCGCAGAAATCAATGTATTCGGTGCTACCTCGATCGCTTCCGTATTATGCTTTTTCTTTATCGCATCATCTGAAAAGAGTGCCTTCAACAGTTTTGTATTATTAACCGGTGCCGCAGGAGGCAAACCTGAACTCCCCTGGCGGGTCAGGCCATCCACCACCTCAATTTTCAGCTTCAGCTTATCGGCAACCGCCTTCAGGCTATCGGATTGTTCGTATACTGTATTACCAAAAGTCTCCGCAGCTTCTGCATATGCCTTTGCAGCCTTTTGTTTTTTAATGTCAGCAGCAATCTGTCCCTTCACTTCCTCCAAAGGCTTAACACTGGCCGCCCTGATATCCGTTACCTGGATAATGTGATATCCGAAATCGGATTGCACAACGTCACTGATTTCGCCCTTCTGAAGTTTATATGCGACATCCTCAAATGGCTTCACCATCGCACCCTTGCCAAAGAAATCGAGATCACCGCCACGCTCCGCGGAACCAGGATCTTGCGAGTTTTCTTTAGCCAGCTTAGCAAATGAAGAAGGGTTTTTACGCACCTCAGTTAACAGCGACTCCGCTTTCGCTTTAGCTTTCGCCTTGTCCGCATCACTCGCATCTTTCTTCACCGCGATCAGGATATGACTGGCGCGACGCTGCTCATCAACGCTGTAGCTCTTACTGTTATTTTTATAGAATTCAGCAATCTCTGAATCACTGGCGCTCAACTGCGCCAACAGCGCATCCTGGTTCAGAACTACATATTCAGCCTTCACTGTCTCCGGAATTTCAAACTGTGCCGCATTTTTTTCATAATACGACTTGATCATCTCATCCGTTACCTTAACCTGGGCAGTGAAGTCTGCAGGCTTGAATGTCAGGGCCTGAATTTCACGCTCCTGCTCGCCAATCATAGCTACCCGTTCAGCGACAGTTTCAGGAATGAAGCCTGTATTCTGAATAGCACCAGTCAACTGCTCAACCGACAGATCCTGGCGCAAACGTTGGTCGAAGATTGCCTGATTCATTCCTTGCGAAGCCAGATAATTCAGATATTTTTCTTTATCAAAACCTCCATCTGCCTTCAACAAGCCCGGAATAGACAAAATCTGTTTCTGCAACATCTGATCACTGATGGCAATTTTGCTTGCTCTAATTTCCGCACTGACAGCCTTACGGGCAACCAGTTCATCCAGCACGCCCTGCCGTACTTCAGGCGTATTCATCATTTTCGGATCAAATTGCGGACCATACGATTGACGGAAACGCTCCAACTGATCGCGCAGCGCAGCATCCAGCTCCTGCTGGCTGATGGATTGCCCGGCTACAGTTGCCACAGTTGACCCGGAAGCCGCCTGAGATCTGGTGTAACTCTCAATACCAAAAAATGCAAACGAAGGGAAAATAATCAGCAGCAATAAAAACTGCATCAATCGCTGATGGGTACGAATATATTCAAACATGTTCAACCGATCGTATGACTAAGGAATCACAAAATTTTGCATAAAACTGCAAATACAAAAAAAGGCGAACTTTCGTTCGCCTTCTCGATTTTCTGGCGGAGCGGACGGGGCTCGAACCCGCGACCCCCGGCGTGACAGGCCGGTATTCTAACCAACTGAACTACCACTCCTTTTTATAAACTCTGGTGGGCGCTGAGAGGCTCGAACTCCCGACCTAAGCCTTGTAAGGGCTCCGCTCTACCAACTGAGCTAAGCGCCCGCACCTTTATTTATTGCATCGCACACCGAAACAGCCGTGTGCGAGAAAGAGCATTAGTTTACAGCATCTTTCAACGCTNGAAACTACTTAACCTGTGCTGCTCTGTTTATCTGTGGTGGGTGCTGAGAGGCTCGAACTCCCGACCTACGCCTTGTAAGGGCGCCGCTCTACCAACTGAGCTAAGCACCCATAATTTTGCTTAGTCAGATAAACATTTAACGCTGTGTCACCAACGTCAACAGAAGCAATATTATAGTTTAACTTCTGATTTTTGTCTAGTCTTTCAATGAGTTTTTCCGCTTAATTTCTGCGAAAACGTCTTTAAAAAACAAGTACTCTCACTAAAAGCAAAACCCCCCGCTACGTCAGTAACNTTTTTATAAACTCTGGTGGGCGCTGAGAGGCTCGAACTCCCGACCTAAGCCTTGTAAGGGCTCCGCTCTACCAACTGAGCTAAGCGCCCGCACCTTTATTTATTGCATCGCACACCGAAACAGCCGTGTGCGAGAAAGAGCATTAGTTTACAGCATCTTTCAACGCTTTGCCAGGTTTAAATTTTGGAACCTTGGCAGATTTGATTTTAATCGCTTCACCTGTGCGTGGATTACGGCCTGTTCTGGCTGCACGTTTACCAACGGAGAAAGTGCCGAAACCAACCAGAGTTACTGTACCGTTTTTCTTCAATGTTGTTTTTACCGCACCGATCAGCGCATCCAGGGCGCGGGACGAAGCCGCTTTAGAAATATCCGCTGTTTTCGCAATATGATCGATCAACTCAGTTTTATTCACTTAAAGCCCCCTCACAAAAATTTGAATTTCGCGACGATGTATTCGATTATCTTCTCAGTCGTCCATCTATCACGGCAAGCAGGAAGTCTGCGTCCTGTATTAAAACAAGCGGCAAAGCCTTGTGTCAAGCGGTTTCCATGGAATCCCTGCATTCCTAAAGCTTAATTTTAACTTTCCTCAGTATAATTTCAGTTTTACACTGAATTCCTAGCCATTCCTTATCCAGGTATCCGTCTGAAATCGGGAAAAATAAAACCGGCAGACATCAGAATCACACCATAAAATCATTAATCTCATGAAATCTCTTGAGCCTATCGGCACCCCACTCTCCCCATCCGCAACCAAAGTAATGCTGCTCGGCTCTGGCGAATTGGGAAAAGAAGTCATTATTTCATTACAGCGTCTGGGTATAGAAGTTATTGCCGTGGATCGCTATCCCAACGCGCCCGGCCATCAGGTAGCTCATCACTCCCATGTCATTGACATGACCGATGGCATAGCACTGGCAGCACTGATCGAAAAAGAACGGCCAGATCTGATTGTTCCGGAAATTGAGGCAATCGCGACGCCCACACTGGTTGAACTGGAAAATGTAGGAAAAGTACGTGTCATTCCAACTGCGCGTGCCGCATGGCTGACCATGAACCGCGAAGGCATTCGTCGCCTCGCCGCCGAAACGCTGAATCTACCTACTTCCCCCTATCGCTTTGCCGACAATCTGGATGAATTACGTAAAGCATGCGATGAAATCGGTTTTCCCTGCATCGTCAAACCAGTGATGTCTTCTTCAGGCAAGGGACAATCAAAACTGAACAGCATTGCCGATGTGGCGCATGCCTGGGAGTACGCGGCAGCAGGCGGGCGCGTGAATGCCGGACGGGTGATCGTGGAAGGAATGATTGATTTCGACTATGAGATTACACAATTAACCGTGCGCGCACTGGATGCCAGCGGACAAATCGCCACGCATTTCTGCGCCCCTATCGGCCACGTACAGGTACAAGGAGACTACGTAGAATCCTGGCAACCCCAGGCAATGCCCCCTGTCGCACTGGAACGTGCACGTGAGATTGCGCAGAAAATTACAGACGACCTCGGTGGGCTCGGCCTGTTCGGGGTGGAGTTATTTGTCAAAGGCGACATGGTGTGGTTTTCCGAAGTCAGCCCGCGTCCACACGATACCGGCATGGTTACCATGTCCAGCCAGATTCAAAACGAATTTGAGTTGCATGCCAAGGCCATCCTGGGCCTGCCGGTCGATGTCTCCCTGCGGACACCGGCAGCATCTGCTGTGATTTACGGTCAGCATGAGGCAAAGGCGATTGGATTTGAGGGCGTCGCAGCAGCGCTGCAGGTACCGGGAACGGATATCCGTTTATTCGGAAAGCCGGAATCTTTTGCGCGCCGGCGCATGGGGGTAGCACTAGCCTCGGCTGCTGACACGGATACAGCGCGCCGTCTGGCCAAAGAAGCCGCAGGCAAAGTCAGGCCTGTCGTAATAAAATAAAACATTTCAACAAACGATTTCCTGTCAGTCTGATGTCGCCTCAATACAGTCGACAGGTCGGAAATTAAATAGCAAGACAGAACGTTTTTATAAAGTCCACCTATGAAGAATTTTGATGTAGTCATCGTTGGCAGTGGCCTGGCCGGCTTATCTGTTGCCCTGCATCTGGCGCAAACCCGTCAGGTTGCCATTATCTCGAAACGTGAGCTGCTGGATGGCGCCAGTAACTGGGCCCAGGGAGGCATTGCTGCCGTACTCGATTCGCACGACAGCCACGATCAGCACATTGCAGATACATTGATTGCCGGGGGTGGGCTGTGCGATGAAGGTGCTACCCGCTATATTATTGAACATGGTCGTGAAGCGATTGACTGGCTGATTGAGCAGGGCGTTCCTTTCACCAAAGACGAAGAAGCAGAACTCGGTTTTCATCTGACCCGTGAAGGCGGACATAGCCAACGCAGAATTATCCACGCTGCCGATGCCACAGGACATGCAGTGCAGATCACACTGGAACAAAAAGTCCGCAATCATCCGAATATCGCCCTGTTCGAACATCACTATGCAATCGATGTAATCACTTCTGCCAGACTCGGCGACCATTCTCCGACACCTCGCTGTCTCGGTCTGTACGTACAGGATGTCCGTACTGGCAAGGTTGACACCTTTGCCGCACAACACACGGTCATGGCAACGGGTGGTGCAGGCAAGGTCTATCTTTACACCACCAACCCTGACACAGCGACCGGTGACGGCATTGCTATGGCATGGCGGGCAGGCTGCCGCGTCGGCAACATGGAGTTTATTCAGTTCCATCCAACCTGCCTCTATCATCCGTTCGCCAAGTCATTCCTGATTACTGAGGCAGTACGCGGTGAAGGCGGCGTCCTCAAATTACCGGCAGAAGCAGGAACCTCTGCCGGTAAACGATTCATGACGGAGCATGACGAGCGCGCCGAACTGGCACCGCGTGACGTCGTGGCACGCGCCATTGACTTTGAGATGAAAAAACGCGGTCTTGATTATGTTGAGCTCGACATTACGCACCAATCACCGGAGTTTTTGAAAGAACACTTTCCGACTATTTACGCGCGCTGCCTGGAGCTGGGGATCGATATCACCAAGCAGGCCATTCCCGTTGTTCCAGCCGTCCATTTCACCTGTGGCGGCATCGTCACCGATACGGATGGCAGAACAGACCTGCCCGGACTCTATGCCGTGGGAGAAACAGCCTACACCGGGTTGCATGGCGCTAATCGTCTTGCCAGCAACTCCTTACTGGAATGCCTCGTTATCGGACGTGCAGCAGCAAAACATATTGAGTCACAGGACCGGATCAATCCAATCGCCCTGCCCGACTGGGATGAAAGCCGTGTTTCCGACGCCGACGAAGAGGTTGTGATCGCCCACAACTGGGATGAATTACGACGCTTTATGTGGAATTACGTCGGTATTGTACGCACTACCAAACGCCTGGAGCGCGCCAAACACCGCATCCGCCTGCTGAAAGAAGAAATTGACGAATACTACGCCAACTTCCGGATTTCCAATCATTTGCTGGAATTGCGCAATCTGGTGGAAGTCGCTTCGCTGATCATCAACAGCGCACTGGCTCGGCGCGAAAGCCGCGGATTACATTTCAGCCGGGATTATCCGGACACCTTGCCCAAAGCACTGCCAACCGTACTGACGCCCAAGCGGAAAAAATAAATTCTGCTGGCAAATAATAGAAAGGGCTTCCGCTTGGAAGCCCTTTTATTTCAGTGCCCGGGAAAATGCCCCCCGCCTTCCGCGAACTCATTTCAGATAACGCGCAGAGAATAATCTGTCGCCTTAATGTCTTTCGTCAGACTTCCGATAGAGATGCGGTCAACACCGGTTTCAGCAATCGCCCTGACTGAACTCCGGTCAACACCACCCGAAGCTTCCAGCACAGCACGTCCGGCATTGATTTCAACCGCTGCACACATCATCGACGTACTGAAATTATCGAGCAAAATCGACTTTGCTCCAGCCTCTAACGCCGCTTGCAGCTCGGCAATCGATTCAACTTCAATCTGTATGCTGACACCTGCATGCAGATTGAGTGCCTGCTGCATCGCTGGCGCAATTCCTCCGGCTGCCGCAATATGATTTTCCTTGATCAGGATTCCATCGTACAAAGCGAGACGCTGGTTTTTGCCACCGCCGACGCGGACTGCGTATTTTTGCGCGAGACGCAGACCGGGCAAGGTTTTCCGGGTGTCGAGTATCGCTGCACGGGTACCAGCAATCATCTTCACATATTGATGCGTAGCTGTCGCTACCGCTGACAATAACTGCAGAAAGTTCAATGCCGAACGTTCTGCAGTCAGCAAGGCCCGTGCCGGCGCTTCAATTTTACAGACGACCGAATTCGCACGCATGCCATCACCTTCAGCATACTGCCATTCAATGCGAATATTGGCGTCACAGGCTGCCATGATTGCATCAAACCAGGGAGCGCCGCACAGTACAGCATCCTCGCGAACGATGACTTGTGCATGAACCCGCTCATCGGCCGGAACCAGCAAGCCCGTCAGATCGGCGTTGCCGACATCTTCGGTCAGTGCATCGCGGATATTGCGCTCGAATGCGCTTTGCAGATCCGCGTCAAAAGGGAAATGTTGATTAATTAAATTACTGGACATGATGGTAAAAGTTGAATTCTGAATTTTCTGCGCGGTAACCGGAAACAGAGTTGCACACCATGTTCCGCGAACTCATGCAACCGCTACGCAGGCGTATGGCTGTGCAGCTCTGATCATGCCGGGCCAATACCTGCAAACAGCTTTCCTTCTTTGGCAAGGTCAGCAGATGGCCGTACATTGGCTTTTTTGGCAGCGGCAAAATCGAGCATACGATCAATACACAATTTTGCTTTTTCAGCGGTGGCGCGCTCTACATGAATTTCATTGTCACCGCTTTCCAGCACATGCAACAGATTACGCAGGCCGTTCATTGCCATCCATGGGCAGTGCGCGCAACTCTTACAAGTGGCGCTGTTACCGGCGGTCGGTGCGACGATAAAGCGTTTTCCCGGTGCAGCCAGCTGCATTTTGTGCAGAATGCCATTGTCGGTGGCAACAATAAATTCCTCGGCATCCATTGTCTGCGCCGCATGAATCATTTGCGAAGTCGAACCGACCACATCGGCCTGCGCAACCACAGCCGCAGGCGATTCCGGATGCACCAGCACTTTTGCGTGCGGATGTTCGGCTTTCAGCAGATCAAGCTCGATCCCCTTGAATTCATCATGCACCAAGCAGGAACCCTGCCACAGCAGCATATCGGCACCCGTTTTCTGCTGAATGTAGCTGCCCAGATGTTTATCCGGCGCCCACAAAATTTTCTTGCCCTGCGCATGCAGATGCGCAACGATGTCCAGACCAATACTGGAAGTCACCATCCAGTCAGCGCGCGCCTTCACAGCAGCGCTGGTATTGGCGTACACGACTACGGTGCGGTCTGGATGCGCATCGCAAAATGCGGTAAATTCATCCGCTGGACAGCCCAGATCGAGTGAGCAGGTTGCGTCCAGATCCGGCATCAGGATGGTTTTTTCGGGGCTCAGAATTTTAGCGGTTTCCCCCATGAATTTTACACCGGCGACGACCAGGGTTTGCGCCGGATGATCGCGACCGAAACGCGCCATTTCGAGCGAATCGGAAACACAGCCACCGGTTTCTTCAGCCAGATCCTGCAATTCGGCATCGACATAATAATGAGCGACCAGCACTGCCTGCTTTTCTTTCAGCAACTGACGGATACGCGCTTTCAATGCCAGCTTTTCTGCCGCATCCGGCACATCCGGTACCCGCGCCCAGGCATTGGCCACACAACTGCTTCCGATATCCATTTGCGGACGTTCAAATTCAATGACTTTTGTCGTTTCCATATTTTTTCACACCGACCGGGTAAAACTCAACAATCAGAAATCTGAAACCTGTTTTACTCAAAACATACTGGAGGGGAGTATAAAAAACAGCCCACAATTTAGCTCGGCATCAGAGCATTTTTGAAGGATACTCTCCATTTTCCTCAATAATGCAGACAAACGATCCATCAAACCGCGCGCTGCCGCACCATTGCATCTCAAGCGACAGTATACCCCATACGTTATGAGCAGACAGTTACCAGATATTGACCCGTTTCCCTTCTGGTCGCAATGGTGAACGGCCTCCCTGACACTGAAACGCTTCTGAAAATTCGGGCATATTCGCAATCGGGGCAATCACCCGGAATTTATCCGGTGCGTGAGGATCGGTTGCCAACGTCAGACGCAGCATTTCATCTCTGATCGTGCTGCGAAAACTCTGGGCGTTCGCCACAAAAAAACGCTGCTCAGGCGTCAGCCCATCGATCAGCGCAGGTTGTGGCCGGGTCAGCAAGGATTGGCGTAAAGCCTGTAGCGCAATTTTCATCCCGCCAAGATCAGCAATATTTTCACCTGCCGTCAGTTTTCCATTGATATGCAGATCGTCAATCGGATTAAATTCGTTGAATTGCTTCTCTATCGCCTTTGCACGGCGTATAAATTTCTTTTCGTCTGCTTTTTCCCACCAGCTTTTCAGGTTACCTTCAGCATCAAACTGTCGCCCCTGATCGTCAAACGCATGCGTCAGTTCATGCCCTATGGTGGCGCCAGTATTGCCATAATTTGCGGCCGCATCCGCTTTCACATGATATAAAGGCGGCTGCAAAATACCGGCGGGAAAAACCATTTCATTCATGGTCGGGTTGTAATAGGCATTCACGGTTTGCGGAGTCATTCCCCATTCATTACGATCAATCGGTTTGCCGAGACGCCCCAGTATCCGCTTAAACTCAAAAGCGGATGCCCTCGCCACGTTATCCGCATAAGAACCCGCTTCAATTTGCAGACCCGAATAATCACGCCAGCTATCCGGATAACCGATTTTTACTGCCAGTGAATCAAGTTTTTTGTACGCCTGTTGTCTGGTGGGCTCAGACATCCACTCAAGACGTCCGATACTGTCGCGCATGGCTGCCTTGATATGATTCACCATATCGAGAACCTCGGCTTTTGCTTCAGGACCGAAGAAACGTGCCACATACAATTCACCCAATGCCTCGCCAGCTTCGGCATCGATCACAGCCAGCACCCGTTTCCAGCGCGGCTTCAGTTCTTTGGTACCGGCCAGAGTTTTCCCGTAAAAATCAAAATTAGCCTCAACAAACGGATCACTGAGAAAATCGGCGCGACTATTCAATACTTCCCAGCGCAAATAAACCTGCCATTGCGCCAGCGGGATCTGGTCAAGCATACGATCTATTTCAGCCATAAACCGGGGATGGGCAATGTTGATTGCTCCGGGTACATTCAAGCCAATTTCATTGAAATAAGCCTGCCATGGCGTACCACGTCCAATCTTCTGCAACCCCGCAAGATCCGACAAATGATAACTGGCCTGAGGATCACGCAACTCCACCCTGGTCAGCGACACCCTGGCGAGCCGGGTTTCCAGCGCCAGTATTTGTCCCGCAATTTGTCGCGCCGCTTCCGGCGTTTCACCTAGCAACCCAAACATCCGGGTGATATGTGCCAGATACTGTTGGCGGATTTCCCGGGTTTTCAAGTCGTTTTTCAGATAATAATCACGGTCGGGCAGTCCCAACCCACCCTGCAGCATTTGCGGTATATATCTCGTCGCATTTTTCGCATCCTGATCCACACTGAATCCAAACAGGGGCATGATGCCCTGACGGTGCAGGCTTCCTATCACGCGCATCAGCTGACGTTTATCCTGTATCGTTCTGATCTGAGCAAATTCAGGCTCCAGCGGCGTTGCTCCTGCTTTTTCAATCTGCACCTCATTCATTCCACTCGCATAGAACGCGCCTACCAGCCGGGCTGCTGGTACGCCTGCCTCTCCTGCGGCGGCTGTTTCTGCAATTTGTCGCAAGGCGCTTAAGTTGCGCTCAGTGACTTCGTCATAGGCGCTATAGCGGGAACGGTCAGCAGGAATCGGATTATTTTTCAACCAGAGTCCATTAGCATAGTCAAAAAAATCCGTACATGGATCTGCTTTCAGATTCATGGTTGAAGCTTCCAGCACCCATGCATTGGATGTGCTGGTCTGTGCATGAGCCAAATCAGTGTTTGCGGTACAGGTTGCGGCAATCAGGGCTGTCAATGCGCGGCGCTTTATGTCAATGCTGTTCATGATCACTTTCTGTCTTGATCCGGATTTGCGCAAGATCGCTCCGGCAGACACGGCACCCGGCATATTCAGCGGCGGTGACAACATCAGGGCAATCTTTCGATAATCCGGTTTATATTCAATTATCTGGGTAATACTGGCAATACGATGCCGGAATATTGTCCCGGAGAGCGATATATCCGCTGGGTGGCAGCCTGAAAATCTTCGGTTTTGGCTGTCGCCAGATCCGAGAATTTCTGCGGATTCAGATCAATCAGCGGAAACCATGAACTCTGGACCTGCACCATGATCCGGTGTCCACGCCGGAAAGTGTGCAAAATATCCGGCATCCGGTAACGGATCGCCGCTACTTTTCCGGGTACAAACGGTTCCGGTTTCTCAAAGCTGTTACGGAATTTCCCGCGCAAAGGCTCACCGCGTACCAGCTGCTGGTAACCTGCCATCGTCATCGCCGGCGGTGGCACATCGTTCATACGATCCTTTCCCGTGTTTTTTTCGGGATATTCTGCCGGATACACATCAATCAATTTAACGATCCAGTCTGCATCCGTGCCGGACGTCGATACAAACAGCGCCGGCTCGACCGGCCCGGCGACGGTCACATCCTCCTCCAGCGGCTCGGTCTGGTATGTCAGCACATCTGGTCTGGTTGCAGCAAAACGCTGATCACTGACCATGTATTCGCGTGGAACACCCGTCGCCGTATAAGGAATAAACGGTACCGGTTTTTTCGGATCGCTGATGTAGCTATCGAAAGTATTGAATTCTTCCCGCGGCTCATTCCAGTTTAACGATCCATTCGCCGAAAAATACAACGTCTGTTTTTTTGCCTGTTGCGGCGGCCAGCTTGGGTAACTGCGCCAGACATTGGTGCCAGTCTCAAACATGGTTGCTTCTGCGCCAGGTTTGCTGCCATTTCCTTTCAGGTAATACTCAAAAAATGGGAACAGGATATGCTTACGGTAATACTCGCCAGTCTTTGAATCGAAACTGACATGGCCCAGATTTTTACCATCCGCCATACCCCAGCCTCCATGCGACCAAGGCCCCATGACCAGACCGTTGTAGTGCTCTTTCTGAGAATTTTTAATCGTCTGATACGTGGTCAGCGGTCCCTGCAGATCTTCTGCATCGTACCAACCGCCAACTGTCAATACAGCAGCATGGATATTTGTCAGATGAGCGGCGATATTGCGCGATTTCCAGAAATCATCATAGGTATTGTGTGCAATCGTCGGCAACAGCAGCTCGCGCTGTTTTTCATTGAGCTGCGCCGTGATCTGAGGCAGATTCTGGTATTTCAGAAAATAGGCGTAGCCATCCTGCATTCCATAATCAAACGGGTGCCAGGCTTTCGGCAAGACAGTCGGATTTTTTTCTACTGTGAAATTGGAATAAAAATCAAAATTGGCCGCCAGCATAAAAGCGCCGCCATGATAAGAATCATCTCCCATGTAAAGATCCGTTACCGGGGCTTGCGGCGATGCTGCTTTAATCGCGGGATGAGAATCAATGATGCTGGCCGAGGTATAAAATCCGGGATAAGAAACTCCCCAGATTCCGACCTTGCCATTATTACCGGGAATATTTTTGAGCAGCCATTCGACCGTATCGTGCATGTCCGCGCTCTCGGTACCCTCCCCCGGCTGGCGCAGCGCTTTCAGATGCGGCGTCATTTCCTGCCACACGCCTTCCGACATATAACGACCACGCACATCCTGACTGACGAAAATATATCCGCTGTCTTCCATTTCTTTCGATGGTCCCAAAGCATTCGGATAAAAATCCACACCGTAGCGAGCTTGCCCGCTGTCATGCACACCGCTGCCATACGGAGTTCTGATCATCAGAAAGGGATATGTTTTTGCAGCATCTTTCGGAACATAAACCACCGTAAACAGCCGTATTCCATCGCGCATAGGAATCCGGTACTCATATTTCGTATAGCGCTCCCTGACACCCGGTTTGACGATGGCATCGCCTGCATCAGCCAATACGCTCCAGGGCAATACTGCCGACACCAAAGCCAGCAAAAGGCAAGCCAGCCTGGAATTTTTTATCCTGATCATCGTTTTATCCTTTGTTCTGATCTTTTTATCTTTATTCTTGCCCTGATTTATTCTTAACAAGTCATATATCAACAACTCGCATGCATCATGCGCTCTTTTGCATGCAACATTAAGAAACAACCAATTTTCAAAATACTGCTACCATAAAAAATCTCTTATCCGCATCAGCCGGGCAACATCGGGCTGAAGCTGATACAGAGTGTTTTTTTAGCATTTAGTTTCACAACCGGGGGAAAACCGGTATTTTTTACATGAACAAGTTCAAAATAAAAAACATCCTGATATTCATGATCAGCGGAATCAGTATTCTCGCCACCGCAGACAGTAACGCGCAAAGCTGGCTCGGCGCACGCTACGGGGTAGCCAGCCCGGTACGGTCAGGCTGGAATGTTGGTGTGCATGCCGGGTATCCGATATACCGTCCATACGGCCCTTATTATCACAGCTCCTACTACTATGGCGGATACCGTGGCTATTACCCGTATTATCCGGAGGTCGTCTTCGGCAGCACACTGATTGGCGCGGGCATTGCAACCACAATCAATTCTGCACCGACCGTGGTTTACAACACCCCTGCCTACAATACCGTCTATATCCGGGACAACGGCAGCACCTCTAACAGTCCAGACAATTACGACAGCAACACCATTTCACCCGCCAATAACCCTAATGGTGACTGGCTGTATTGCAATCAGCCTGATGGCTTTTATCCCGCGATACGGGATTGTCCTGCTGGCTGGCGTGCGGTTCCGGCTCAAAACCGCTGAACCAGCGGTAGAAAATGTAAAAAACCACTGATCCGTCGTGTTTTTTGCACTGGTTTTCCCACAAAAAAAAGCGCCGTTGCAAAACGGCGCTTTCGATAAGCCATATGAATCCGGCTGATTATTTGACCAAAACTTTTCTGATCGCAGCTGCCAGCTCTTCAGCGACAAATTTTGCGACATAAGCATCTGCACCAACGGTCTTGATATGCTCTTCGTTGGTAGACCCAGACAACGATGAGTGAATAATGACCGGCAAAGCCTTAAAGCGCTCGTCCTGCTTGATTTTCCGGGTCAGGGTAAATCCATCCATTTCCGGCATTTCCAGGTCAGTCAGCACCATTGCCACCTTATCGCTGACCGCCCGCCCCTCAGCCTGAGCCGCCGCAGTCAGTGCCTGCAGTTTTTCCCACGCCTCCTTACCGGTCTTGGTCATAATGTATGGAGCCCCAATCGCTGACAGCGCTTGCTCAATCAGGCTGCGTGCGACACTGGAGTCGTCGGCGGCGAGAATCACAGCACCATCCCGCATCTTCAGTTTATCGCCCATCACTTCCGGGTCAACGTCTTTACTGTCGGATGGCGTAATCTGACGTAAAATCTGCTCCACATCCAACACCTGGGCCAGCCGGGTATTTTCCGTATCCCCATCCAGGCGGGCAATGCTGGTTACCATGCCGCCAACGGCACTGTTTTCAGCAGACAAAACCTGATTCCAGTCCAGACGGACAATTTCCTCTACCGACTCCACTGCAAAACCCTGGGTAGTGCGCGCATATTCGGTCACCAGCATGATGTTCAAACCGGTCTTAGGGGTGCAGCCAACTACAGCAGGTAAGTCGATCACGGGAATGATCTGGCCGCGCAGATTCACCACACCCAGCATATGCGGCAAAGAGCCGGCAACCGCAGTAATGGTGGGCATCGCAACGATTTCGCGCACCTTGAATACATTAATACCAAACAGTTCAGAACGATCGCCATTGGCATCCCCTCCGAGTCTGAACAGCAGCAGTTCAAATTTATTGGAACCAGTAAGGTTGGTACGCTCATCCACTTCTTGCTGCACAGTACTCATGATGATTTCCCTAAAAAGAATGAAACTGACCCGACATATGTTACCAATTCCGGAAGATAAGCCAAGTAAATTTATGTCTCATCAGGAATATTTTGCGACATCCGGGAAGGAGACTAGGGCTGTCACGCCGTCTTAATCCTTCCGATCCCCGGATTCAAGATGTCATTTCAGTATCCTGTAACACGGCGCATAAGCCTTGCCGGGAAGTTTCATGCGGTTTTGCGCAACAAACGCGCTTAACAGTGCATCCATGGATTCCATCATTTCCGCATCCCCGGAAATCTCAAAATTCCCGTACTGTTCAATCGCCCGGATCCCCTGGTTTTTTACATTCCCGGCCACCACACCGGAAAAGGCGCGGCGTAAATTCGCCGCCAGCACATGCACTTCCTGATTTTTATGCAATGCCAGATTACGCATATTCTCATGCGTAGGCTCGAACGGATGCTGGAATTCCCGGTCAATTTTGAGCATCCAGTTAAAATAATAGGCATCTCCTTTTTGCTTGCGGAATTCGCGTACCTTCCTGATCCCGGCTTCCACTTCAACGGCAACCCGCGTCGGATCATTGATAATGATCTGATAGATCTCCTGAGCACGCGCACCCAGCGTGTCACCGATAAAGCGATCGATCTGCCGGAAATAGTCGGCTGCGTTCTCAGGGCCGGTAAAAATCAACGGGAAAGGCAAGCCGGCGTTATCCGGATGCAGCAAAATACCGAGCAGATATAAAATTTCTTCCGCAGTACCCGCACCACCAGGAAACACCACCACGGCATGACCGGTACGGACAAATGCTTCCAGCCGTTTCTCAATATCCGGCATGATCACCAGATCATTCACAATCGGATTCGGCGCTTCCGCCGCAATAATACCCGGCTCAGTCAAACCGATATAACGACCGCTGGTGATGCGCTGCTTGGCATGGCCAATCGTGGCACCTTTCATCGGCCCTTTCATCGCCCCTGGGCCACAGCCGGTGCAGATATCCATGCCACGCAAACCAAGCTGGTATCCAACCTGCTTGGTGTAGTCATACTCTGCGCCGGAAATCGAGTGACCGCCCCAGC
The DNA here is from genome assembly GCF_013377855.1 of Cognatundibacterium oligocarboniphilum. Lineage (GTDB taxonomy): Bacteria > Pseudomonadota > Gammaproteobacteria > Burkholderiales > Burkholderiaceae_D > Undibacterium > Undibacterium oligocarboniphilum. The sequence goes on from NZ_JABXYJ010000001.1 coordinate 635,900, forward strand.
AAACCACCAGATTCGGATTCACCTGCGGCCGCAACAGGTTGGCATTCCGTAAAATATGAAACACCACATCTGTCACACCCTCTGTCGAATTCAGATCAAACTTATTCCCCGCCGACATTTCTGCATTAATAAACAGGATATCCCTCAGCACGGCAAACAAATGCTCCTGAATCCCCTTGATCATCACGCCATTCACAAAGGCGCTGGCAGGCGCCCGCTTCACATCCAGCTTGATGCCACGCTCCCGCTGCAGGATGGTGATTTCAAAATCAGGATAACGTTCCAGTAACTCCTTCCCATCATCCAGCCCGCTGCCACAATTCAGTACAGCCAGCGCACAATTACGAAATACCTGATACAAGCCACCGTGGCTGTTATCCAGCAACATATTTACTTCGGCCTTCGACAAAACCTCCATTCGCCCTTCCGGCGAAATCTGGGTATCGATCACTTCATATTCCATCACAACGACTTCTCCTGATCTCTCAATAACCGCATTCAGCACATGCGGCTTCATTATGCATGGCTTATCTGCGGCATGCACAGCGACATGCCGGTTCTCGGCCAAAAATCAGAGGCTTTTCTGATTTGGCGAAATAGAGATAAATTATTTTCCAACTTCCCTTGTATATCTGCGGTCAGCCATGTAGAATTCGCCCTCTTCAGACGCGGGGTGGAGCAGTCTGGCAGCTCGTCGGGCTCATAACCCGAAGGTCGTAGGTTCAAATCCTGCCCCCGCAACCAAATTCAAAGTGCGTTCGCACAATCTCAAGTCAGCAACATTCATCGACAGCACTGTATGGCACAGTTTCAGAACAATGCCGGGTGCCGTTATNATTCAAAGTGCGTTCGCACAATCTCAAGTCAGCAACATTCATCGACAGCACTGTATGGCACAGTTTCAGAACAATGCCGGGTGCCGTTATGTCTGTTGACTTCAGGATCAGCCAACCAGATGAATATGTCCAATGAAAGATTACAAAGATAACGCCACCCTGGAATTACCGGGCTTTGCCGAACCTGCCTTTGCTGAACCTGAAGTCAGAAAAAATTCAGGGCAAACCAAGCGTAACAGAACGACCCGACAGGAACAGCTGGATTTACTGGCAGCACTGGGGCCGACAGACCTGAGCGGCTTACCAGCCTGGGTCAACGATGACAATACGGATCTCACCGGACTGCCGGTCTGGCGCTGAATACCATCTTGTCACGTCTCGTATTTTCAAGTCATATTCTCAGCAGCAGATGTCTTTTTCAGCGCCCCTCGCTTTTCACTAACACCTTGATAATTGGCCACTGACGACGCGAAACAGGCAAGCGTTCGGGGGAGCCGGCAATGATGACTTGCCAGTTTTCAGATACACGCTCCTGCCCCCCTTCTGTATCTGATGCCTGAACCACCCGCTCAGCTCCCGCAATTGCTGTCCGGGCAACCAGCGCATTGCGGTGCACCCGGACGAAACGTTCGCTGAATGCCGCTTCGATCGAGAGCAGAGAGTCCTCCAGTAAATAAGATTTATGCGCCGTATGCAATGACACGTATTTCTGATCCGCCTTCAGATATAAAACATCATCTGCCGGCACCAGCAATATCCGCCCGCGTTCCGGAACTGAAAAATGATTCTTGCGCAGCGCCTCCGACGGCAGTTCAGATGTTGCCGACGCTGAGGGCAGACCACGCTGCACAACCCGGGTAATCGCATCCTGCAAACGTGCCGCCCGCACTGGTTTGACCAGATAATCACTGGCCTGAACTTCAAACGCCGGGACAGCAAAAGTATCGTAAGCTGTCACATAAATAATCGCAGGATGGCCGTATTCCGATGCATGTTGACGCAGATATTGCGCCATTTGAATCCCATTCGTTTCCGGCATCTGCACATCAAGCAGCAGGATATCGGGATGCATCTGTCTGACTTTCAGCAATGCATCCCTGGCATTATCAGCTTCACCCGACAAAATATGTGGGCATTGCTCGCGCAGATCGGACAACAGATCCTTCAGGCGTTGTCGCGCCGGTGCTTCATCATCCACAATCAAGATTGTCGGTATATTCATCACACTCACCGGCTGACCGGAAAATAAATTCTGACCTCAAAAAATCCTTCATTCTCTGTCGTCTGCAATGCGGCCTCCATATCGTAAAGCAAGGTCAGGCGCTGACGGATATTATCCAGCGCCATCTGGTTACCGGAAGTCAGCGTTTCTCCGGATTGCTGGTGCAGATGAACAGGATTCCGGATCAGGATGTCAATCTTCTCCAGCGTCCGCTGAATGCGGATTTCAATGGTGGCCGGCGTCATAGCAGGCTCCACACCATAGTGAACAGCATTTTCCAGCAGCGGCTGCAGCAACAACGCCGGAATTTCGATCTGGCGCAGATCATTGTCGCTTAACTGTGGCATGTCCCAGACGAGATGCAGGCGGTCTCCCAGCCGCAATGATTCGATCGCCAGATATTGCCGGCATAGCTGCAATTCGTCCAGCAGGCTCGTCATGTAACGGGTATCACGCATCAGCACACGAAACAAATCAGACAAATCCTCGAGTACCGTTTCTGCACGCCGGGGCTCATGGCGGATCAGCGACAAGGCAGTATTTAAGCTATTGAACAGAAAATGCGGGCGAATGCGCGCCTGCAATGCTTGCAGGCGCGCCTCCCCAAGCGCGGGGGAATAGGCCTTCATCCGTAACTCAAAATAATGCTGAAAAAGCGCTCCAAGCAATACGCTCAGGGTCACCAGATAAATCCGGTCAAGATGGGGGAAAGCATCTCCGAACCAGGCACTGCCTGCCATTATCGAGAGCGCGAAAAAACTGATCAGCCCAGGAACAACCATGCACAGCAAGCGCTGCGCCCAGACAGAAAATGGATGACGGTAAGCATAACGGCGGCAAACACACAGAATCAGCAATGACAGCAAAACAATCAGGTCAATGAGTATCGAAATTTCAATGAAATTTTGCAGCACCAGATCCCAGCTGTCGCCATGCGCCCCCAGTCCCATTAAAACCATCAGACTGACGCCAAGTAAAACACGGAAAATCACCCCGATATTGCAGCAATCGGGAATCACGGGTTCATCAGTTGTCGCAGACAAGGTTGGTCTCATCGGGTTTTGCTCAGGCAAAAGCAGCGCGGTGTTTTATAATCGGGTGTAATTTATCGCCAACCGCAGCCAATAACGGCAATCTATCTATTATGACATCACAATTCAATAAAAAGAGCGAAGCATGGTCTGCCCGTTTTTCCGAACCGGTTTCTGATCTGGTGAAACGCTATACGGCTTCCGTTTTCTTCGATAATCGTATGGCAACAGTTGATATTCAAGGCTCGCTCGCCCATGCTGAAATGCTGAGCGCGCAAAAAATCATCAGCACCGAAGACTATGCGGCAATTCAGCGTGGCATGGCACAGATCCAGTCAGAAATTGAGTCGGGTCAGTTCGAATGGCTGCTGGATCTGGAAGACGTACACCTGAACATTGAAAAACGCCTGACCGAGCTGGTTGGCGATGCCGGAAAACGTTTGCACACAGGACGCTCGCGCAATGATCAGGTAGCCACCGATATCCGCCTGTATATGCGCAACGCAATTGACCAGATCGCTGATTTCCTGCGCGCGCTGCGCAGCGCACTGATCGACCTGGCGGAAAAAAATACAGACACGATCCTCCCGGGATTTACCCATATGCAAGTGGCGCAACCTATTACTTTCGGTCATCACATGCTCGCTTACGTGGAAATGTTCAGCCGCGATACCGAACGCATGCTGGACTGCCGCAAACGCGTTAACCGCCTGCCATTGGGCGCAGCCGCGCTAGCCGGTACTACCTTCCCGATTGACCGCGAACGGGTTGCCCGCACCCTCGGTTTTGACGAGGTTTGTTATAACTCATTGGATGCAGTTTCTGACCGTGACTTTGCGATTGAATTCTGTGCCGCTGCCGCACTGATCATGACGCATATTTCCCGCATGTCAGAAGAGCTGATTATCTGGATGAGCCCGCGCGTTGGCTTCATCGATATTGCAGATCGCTTCTGCACTGGCTCATCCATCATGCCGCAAAAGAAAAATCCTGATGTGCCGGAACTCGCGCGCGGCAAAACCGGTCGCGTCAACGGTCATCTGATTGCCTTACTGACCTTGATGAAAGGTCAGCCGCTGGCGTACAACAAAGACAATCAGGAAGACAAAGAACCACTGTTCGATACGGTGGATACCCTGATTGACACCCTGCGCATTTTTGCGGACATGGCTGGCGGCATACAGGTCAAACCAGAAGCAATGCGTGCTGCAGCATTGCAGGGTTACGCCACCGCAACCGATCTGGCAGATTATCTGGTCAAAAAGGGGTTGCCTTTCCGCGATGCCCACGAGGCAGTTGCACATGCAGTGAAAACCTGCGTTGAAAAAGGCTGCGATCTCAGCGACATGTCACTGGAAGAATTGCAAACTTATTCACCGCTGATCGCCGGAGATATTTTCCAGGTTCTGACACTGGAGGGCTCAGTGGCGGCACGCAATCATATCGGCGGCACTGCACCGGATCAGGTTCGCAGCGCCATCGTCCGCGCACGCCAGAAACTGACGCTGTAACTCATCCAACCCGGTTGGCTGCTGGTGTGCAGAAAACGCCACACCAGCAATTTCCACCATCCTCAACACCGGCGAATTACCTCCCCCGCCGGATGCACAGCTGAAACCATACCTGATAGCTCTGCAGCAAAATGCACCTTCCGTTTTTGCCGACTGCTCAGACAGGCGGCGGGCTGGCAGCATTATTCGTATTCTCCCCCGGTGTCACGAATAATATCCGGCAAGGTCCCTGCAACACTTTGGCGGTATGCCAGCAAGTTTGCCTGACAATCATGGCGTTGCCCGGCTGTACCAGGCTTTGTTTTTGAATCCGGCCTTCAGCCAGGAAATGGATTTCTGCTGCACCACTGAGCAAATAAAGTATTTCATCGCCATGCGGATGGCACTCCCATGTACTCCAGTCCTCGTCAAATGCATATTCCGCAATCAGGAGGCAAGATTTAAAGCCATCAAAGCGGACATCCAGATCCTCATACAAAGTCGGTCCCACCACTGCCGTATGTGCGCACAGTGAGTGGTCCAGAACGATAAATTCTTTATCCAGCCTGACAGGTAACATTATCGCCCCCTCAGAAATCACCCTGAAAAATATCCACACCCGTTTCTCATGTGATGCAGTCTGAACTGCCCCGAAAATCAAACAGTTTTGCTGCAGCGAAGCCAAATCATACGACAGGATTTTCCACATCAGTAAAACTACTTAAGTGTCTGACATTGCAACGCAACATACAGTTTATATTGCTGTATTAGTTTGCAGCCAATACAATCTTCGGGCAAAGACTTTATTGTCCGACAAAAATCCGAGGAGACCTCCACAATGTCACAACATCTTAAATTGATAATCGCCACCGCTCTCGCAGGATACTCAGCAATCAGTCATGCCGCAGACATCAGAATCGGCATGGCAGAAGCCCTGACCGGCCCCGCTGCCAAATATGGCGTTGCGATTAAAAACGGGTTCACCCTGGCTGCAGAAGGAATCAATGCCAAAGGCGGCATCAATGGCAACAAAATCGTGCTGGTCATTGAAGACGAACAAGGAAAAAAAGAAGAAGCTATCAATGTTTTCAAAAAACTGATTTTCCAGGACAAGGTACTGATGATTTTTGGTCCAACCCTGTCCAACTCTGCATTTGCTGCCGATCCGATCGCGAACGCGACTAAAACGGTAGTTTTTGGCACCAGCAATACAGCAGACGGTATCACTGGCATGGGGCCATTCACTTTCCGCAACTCAGTGATGGAAGCCGACGTGTTACCCGTCACTACCCGGGCGGCAGTCAAACATTTCGGTATCAAAAAAGTGGCCGTCCTGTATGGCAATGATGATGCCTTCACCAAGAGCGGTTACGATGTATTCAAGTCTGCGCTGGCTGACCAGAAAATTACTGTCACGGATACAGAAACCTATGCCAAAGGCGATGTGGATTTCAAAGCGCAGCTGACGAAAATCAAAGCATCCAATCCGGACGCCATCGTCTGCTCCTGCCTGGCTGAGGAAGCTGCAAACATTATCCTGCAAACGCGCTCCCTGGGTATGAAACAACCATTCATCGGCGGAAATGGTTTCAATTCTCCGAAATTATTTGAAATCGCAAAAGATGCAGCAGACAACACTCTGATGGGTAGTCCATGGTCGGCGGAAAACATAGCGCCTGCCAATAAACAGTTTATTGCCGATTACAAAGCAAAATTCAATGCTGACCCAGATCAGTTTGCAGCACAGGCTTATGACGCTATGCACATCGTGACCGAAGCGCTGAAACAGGTCAAACTCAGCGGCAATCCTGAAAAAGACCGCCTGGCATTACGGGATGCATTACCCGCAGTCAAACACGATGGTGCTACAGGCAAATTCGCCTTCCGCCGTGCGGCACCAAAGGATGGGAAGGAAGCTGGCTATGATGCCCAGCAGGATGCCATCGTTAACATTGCTAAAGGCGGTAAATTTGTGCTCCTGAAATAATCCCGCTTTCCGCACCAAGCTGGTCACCACAGCGATTCGCCAGATATCATCCCCGGATCGCTGTTCTGTTTTATTGCCGTTTTTTTGTTTTATTCTTGAATCTGATCGTTGCTCCGACGCCTGCATTCCGGTGTCGCCCATCCATCCGATGATTTTTGTCTGGATCGTCATGTTTGAACAACAACTCATCAATGCCCTGACGCTTGGCAGCGTGTATGCTTTATTTGCGCTGGGCTTCACGCTGGTCTTTGGCGTGCTTGGCGTCATTAACCTGTCGCACGGCGCCATCTTCATGCTGGGCAGCTACATCGCCTTATTACTGGTCAGTCAGTTTCAGCTGTCGCTCTGGCTGGCAATGGCAGTCGCCATGCTGGCGTGCGGCGCACTGGGAGTGATTGTCGATTTTCTGGTGCTGCGACCGCTGCGCCGCCGCAATGCGCCACACCTGTCACCCATGATTGCGACTATTGGTGTCGCCATTATGATCACCAATATCGCACAGGGACTTTTTGGGGCTGAAAACAAGCGCTTTCCCTTCGGCACGATTCCGGAAGACAGCATCAGTATTGGCAACCTGCACCTGACTGCAGTCCAGCTCGCCATCGTACTGATCTCTTTCATCCTGATGATTGTATTACTACTGGTCATGCGCCGCACCCAGCTTGGCCGTGCCTTGCGTGCGATTGCCGAATCACCGAAAGCCGCCTATCTGCTCGGCATTAACGTGGAAGGTTTATTTCTTCTGACTTCTTTTGCCGCCGCCGCGCTGGGCGCAGCAGCAGGCGTACTGGTCGGTCTGTCATTTAATGCGATCAGTCCTTTCATGGGGCAACCAATGTTGCATAAAGGGATTGCCGTCATCATTCTCGGCGGTATGGGCGATATACGCGGCGCCATGATCGGCGGCCTGTTCCTCGGCGTTGCCGAAGTGATGAGCGTGGCATACCTGTCCAGCGATTTTCGTGATGCAGTCGCCTTCGGTTTGCTGTTTTTGATTTTACTGGTGCGCCCCTCCGGTATGTTCGGCAAGATTTTAGAAAGAAAGGCATAACATCATGCTCGAATGGTGGGAAGGTTTCTGGTCGATATACAGTACCGTTATTTTTGGTGTCGGCATCAATGCCATGCTGGCACTGTCTATTTATCTGACACTCTCCTGTGGGCTGCTATCGCTGGCGAATGCGGCATTCATGGGCATTGGCGCTTATGCTGCATCCATGATCAGCATGCAGACAGGATTGTCTTTTCCGGTCGCGCTGCTGGCATCTGCATGTGCACCGGCAGTTGTTGCCCTGGTGATCGGCATACCTACCCTGCGCTTGTCCGGTGTATATCTGGCGATGGCAACACTGGGATTCGGCGAAGTCGTGCGTGTGATCGTATTGAATCTGGAGATAACAGGCGGGCCGATGGGAATCAACGGCATCCCGACAAAAACAGAGTGGTGGCATATCGCAGTGATATTGGGGCTGACTATATTTGTATTGGCCAGACTGCGCCGCTCGAAGATCGGACGCGCATTTGAAGCCATCAAGGAGGATGAAATTGCAGCCAGGCTGATGGGGGTGAATGTGGCAGGATATAAGCTGCTGGCATTTGTCATAGGCGCCGTGATTGCCGGACTTGCCGGCGGTCTGAATGCGCATTACACCTTCACGATCGGCCCGGGAAATTACGCCTTTGAAAATGCAGTCGATATTCTGACAATGGCCGTATTTGGTGGGACCAGCAATCTGCTCGGCCCACTGATTGGCAGCACCACCCTGACGCTGCTACCCGAAGTCATGCGCTCCATGAAAGATTTTCGCCTGGCGGCCAATGGCCTGATTTTGATTCTGGTGATCCTGTATCTACCTAAAGGAATCTGGGATCCGGCACGATTGCGCGGATTACGCAGCCGATTTACCAAAACATCTTCAGCTAAAGGAAGTTAAATGCTGGAATTACAAGCCATCAGTAAGCGTTTCGGTGGACTGCATGTTCTGCAGGATGTCAGTTTCACGATGCCAGCAGGCAGTATTTACGGACTGATCGGTCCCAATGGCGCAGGAAAAACGACGATCGTCAACCTGATCACAGGATTGCTGCGCCCGTCCAGCGGTCACCTGCGTTTCAACGGCAAAGATCTGAGCATGGTTGAACCACATAAAATTACCCAGCTCGGCATTGCCCGCACCTTTCAGAATATCCGCATCTTCAAAGAAATGACTTTGCTGGAAAATGTTGTGGTCGGCATGCATGATGACCTGAATTACAACGTCGCCAGCCTGTTACTGAATCTGCGCAGTTTCCGCGAAGCTGAGCTACAGGCAAAAACCCGCGCTCATGAACTGCTGTCCTGGGTCAGGCTGGACCATAAGGCGCACATGCTGGCCGATAATCTTTCTTACGGTGAGCAGCGCAAACTCGAGTTCGCCAGGGCACTGGCAACGCAACCCCAGCTATTACTGCTTGATGAACCGGTTGCAGGGATGAATCCTTCGGAAAAAACCGAGCTCATGACAGAAATCAACAATATCCGTAACCGGGGGTTCTCGATCTTCATGATTGAGCATGATATGCGTTTTGTCATGGAACTCTGTGACCGGATCGCCGTACTGAATTTCGGAAAAATTATCGCAGAGGGTACACCGGATCAGGTGCGCAGCAATCCAGATGTAATTGAAGCCTATCTCGGTAAGGAGGAGGCCGCATGAGTGCACTGCTGCATATTGAAAATCTGAGTGTCAATTACGGTCATATTCAGGCGGTTAAAAATATCAGCCTTGAATTACAGAATAGCGAAATCACGGCACTGGTCGGGGCAAATGGCGCGGGAAAAAGCACATCACTGCTGGCAATCTCCGGTCTGATCAAAGCAGCATCCGGGACCATCCGTATGGCAGGAGAAGATATCAGCACCCTGTCACCCCATCAGATCGTGCAAAAAGGTGTCGTACAGGTGGCTGAAGGCCGCGCTATTTTGACGACACTGACAGTGCAGGAAAATCTGGATCTCGGTGCTTATACTCGAAAAGACAAAATACAGATCCACCGCGACCTGGACTATATCTTCACCCTGTTCCCGGTATTAAAAAACCGCGCCACCGGACTGGCGGGCAATTTGTCGGGCGGGGAACAGCAAATGCTGGCAATCGGGCGGGCCTTGATGGCCAAGCCCAAAGTCTTACTGCTGGACGAACCTTCCATGGGGCTGGCGCCATTGATGGTGCAGGAAATTTTCCGCGTCCTGAAAGAAATTAATCAGTCCGGGCTGACCATCCTGCTGGTGGAGCAAAATGTGCGTCAGGCACTGAAAATCGCCCAGCGCGGCTATGTGCTTGAAAATGGTGAAATCGTCTTGCAGGACAGCGGTCAGAATCTTCTGCACAATCCCCGGGTGATTGCTGCTTATCTGGGGGCGTAATCCACCCGATAACGCACTTCGTTCCGGCAGAATTACCCTCTCTAAAAAAAGACCCCCGAATTACTCCGGGGGTCTTTTTTTATTTTGAACTTCAGCCTCCGGCGACCATCATGCTTTCTATCAAAATGGAACCGGTCTGTTTCGTCCCCCGGATCAGACTATCAGCGCCGACAGCAACGATCTGACGGAACATATCCCGCATATTGCCGGCAATCGTGATCTCCTCTACCGGATACTGAATAACGCCGCGTTCCACCCAGTAACCTGATGCGCCGCGGGAATAATCCCCGGTGACATAATTCACCCCCTGGCCCATAAGCTCAGTTACCAGCAAACCGGTATCCATTTTTCGCAACATGGCGGCAAAATCATCGTTGCGCTTTGTCAAACTGGAACTCAGCGTCAGATTGTGCGAACCACCGGCATTACCCGTTGTTTTCATCCCCAATTTGCGCGCCGAGTAGGTCGACAGAAAATATCCTTGCAATATCCCCTGACTGACGACCTCTCGTTTTTGTGTCCGCACACCCTCGTCGTCGAATGGCGATGAGCCAATTCCTCCGATAATGTGCGGGTCTTCCTTGATCCTGATATGCTCAGGAAAAATCCGGGTACCCAATGTATCAAGCAGAAAAGAGGATTTACGATACAGCGCGCCACCAGACGTCGCCTGCACAAATGCCCCCAGCAATCCCGCCGCCAGCGGAGCTTCAAATAATACAGGGCATTTCCGCGTATCAAGCTGCCGTCCGTTCAACCGTGCCAGTGCGCGCTCTGCCGCATAACGCCCGATCGCTTCCGGCTGTGCCAGTTTACGGGGATTGCGTTGCGAGGAATACCAGTCATCACGCTGCATTCTGGCACCTTTCCCGGCAATCGGCGCAACAGAAATAGTATGTCGCGAGATCGGGTAGCCACCTGTAAATCCGCGCGAATTGGCAGCAACGAAGTGCGATTGCTGCACGTGAACCCCAGCCCCCTCGCTATTGGTGATACGCGGATCAACGGCAAATGCAGCCGCTTCCGCCCGTTGCGCAAGCACAATCGCTTCCTCGGCTGAAATCAGCCAGGGATGGCAAAGTTTCAGATCCAGCGGCGACATTTCAAACATATCCGTATCTGCCAACCCGGCACAATCGTCTTCCGCAGTAAACCGCGCGATGTTATATGCTGCATCAACCGCATCTTTTAGTGCCTGAGCCGAAAAATCAGAAGTGCTGGCATTACCGCGCCGCTGACCAAGATACACCGTGATACCGATTCCTTTATCGCGATTCTGCTCAATCGTCTCAACCTTGCCTTTCCGCACGCTGACCGACAAACCGCCACCTTCGCTGATTTCCACCGCTGCGTCACTCGCGCCCCTTAATTTTGCAAAATGCAGCATATCCTGCGCGATTTGCTTTAACTGATCCTGGGAATGGGTAAAAACTGGTTTGCTCATAAAAGAATTTCTCTGGAGATAAACAATATGATGAATTCTCATCATTAAACACACACTTAATATGGCCTTGCCCTGGCAATACAGGGACAACAGCTGCCCATTTTGTCTCTGTTTCGGTTAAAACGGGTATCATATCAGCCGTTGTGCGACACGTGTCCCCCGTGCGCAGTT
>NZ_JABXYJ010000010.1 GCF_013377855.1 Cognatundibacterium oligocarboniphilum
TGGTGCGCTCGAACTTACCTTTTGCCATTTTATTCTTCCTTCAAAAAGAACGATTTATCAATAAGATGCCTGCCCCGGCATGGGGCAGGTTTTTTCAGATACCTGGAGATTACTTCGCTTTCGCTGTAACGATCGCGTCGATCACATTCTTCGGTGCTTCAGAGTAGTGCTTGAATTCCATTGTGTAAGTTGCACGACCTTGCGTTGCAGAACGCAGGGAAGTCGAGTAACCGAACATTTCGGACAGTGGCACTTCAGCTTTAATGATTTTGCCGCCGCCGCCTGGAATTTCATCCATACCCTGAACCATACCACGACGGGAAGACAGGTCACCCATCACGGTACCGGCGTAGTCTTCTGGCGTTTCTACTTCAACTGCCATCATTGGCTCCAGAATGACCGGGCTCGCCTTACGGCAGCCGTCCTTGAACGCCATCGAAGCAGCCATGCGGAACGCGTTTTCGTTCGAGTCAACGTCATGGTAAGAACCGAAGAACAGCGTTACTTTAACGTCAACCACCGGGTAACCAGCCAGAACACCGGAATTCAGTGTTTCGATTACGCCTTTTTCTACCGCAGGGATGTATTCGCGCGGAACTGTACCACCCTTGATTGCGTCAACGAATTCAAAACCTTTACCTGGTTCTTGCGGTTCGATCTTCAGAACAACGTGACCGTACTGACCGCGACCACCCGACTGCTTAACGAATTTACCTTCGATTTCTTCGCATGTTTTGCGGATTGTTTCGCGGTACGCAACCTGTGGCTTACCAACAGTTGCTTCCACGTTGAATTCGCGCTTCATACGGTCAACAATAATTTCCAGGTGCAGCTCACCCATACCGCCGATGATCGTCTGACCGGATTCTTCGTCAGTTTTTACGCGGAAAGAAGGATCTTCCTGCGCCAGACGATTCAGTGCCAGGCCCATTTTTTCCTGGTCAGCCTTAGTTTTAGGCTCGACAGCCTGCTGAATCACTGGCTCTGGGAACACCATTTTTTCCAGAGTGATGATCGCGGAAGGATCACACAGTGTTTCACCGGTTGTCGCGTCTTTGAGACCAACTGCCGCAGCGATATCGCCGGCGCGGACTTCTTTGATTTCTTCACGCTGGTTAGCATGCATCTGCAGAATACGACCCAGGCGTTCTTTCTTGCCCTTGATCGGGTTGTAAACGGTATCGCCAGAATTAATCGTGCCGGAATACACGCGGAAGAAGATCAACTGACCAACGAATGGATCGGTCATGATCTTGAACGCCAGCGCTGCGAATTTTTCATCATCAGCTGCTTTACGTGTTGTAGGCTGATCATCTTCATCCGTACCAGCAACCGGTGGAATATCCACTGGGGATGGCAGGTATTCGACCACCGCATCCAGCATGGCCTGCACGCCTTTGTTTTTAAACGCAGTACCGCACATCATCGGAACGATTTCAGACGCGATAGTACGCTGACGCAAAGCCTGCTTGATTTCAGCTTCGGACAAATCGCCTTCTTCCAGGTATTTGTTCATCAACTCTTCGCTGGCTTCGGCAGCTGCCTCAACCATTTTTTCGCGCCATTCAGCAGCCTGATCAGCCAGTTCTGCAGGAATATCACGATAATCGAACTTCATACCCTGAGACGCATCATCCCAGATAATCGCTTTCATCTTGACCAGATCGACTACGCCCAGGAAGTTTTCTTCCGCGCCGATAGGAATCTGAATGGCGATAGGATTGGCTTTCAGACGGGCACGCATCTGCTCGTAAACTTTGAAGAAGTTGGCGCCGGTACGATCCATCTTATTCACGAATGCCAGACGTGGCACTTTGTACTTGTTAGCCTGACGCCATACGGTTTCAGACTGTGGCTGCACACCACCCACTGCGCAATAAACCATGCAAGCGCCGTCGAGAACGCGCATAGAACGTTCAACTTCGATTGTGAAGTCCACGTGGCCCGGCGTATCAATGATGTTGATACGGTGCTCAGGGAAGTTGTTTGCCATGCCCTTCCAGTGGCAAGTCGTTGCCGCGGAAGTAATGGTAATACCGCGTTCCTGCTCTTGCTCCATCCAGTCCATGGTAGCGGCGCCGTCATGCACTTCACCGATCTTGTGATTTACACCGGTGTAGAACAGTACGCGTTCCGTGGTCGTTGTTTTACCTGCGTCGATGTGAGCGGAAATACCGATATTACGGTAGCGCTCAATGGGGGTCTTACGGGCCATAGGATATTCCTAAATCTTTTAATGGACAAAACCGAGCGCAATTTTTTGTGAAAATCGCGCCCGGCCTGATTCAAAATACTTGCCAGAGCCATTGCATAAAAACATACAACAGCTCCCTGCACTTACTCTTAGAAGCGGAAGTGAGAGAAGGCCTTGTTGGCTTCAGCCATACGATGGACTTCGTCACGCTTCTTCATTGCACCGCCGCGACCTTCTGCGGCTTCCAACAACTCACCAGCCAAACGCAATGGCATGGATTTTTCGCTGCGCTTGTTAGCAGCTTCACGCAGCCAGCGCATAGACAGTGCTAAGCGACGGACTGGGCGAACTTCAACCGGAACCTGGTAGTTTGCACCACCAACGCGGCGGGATTTAACTTCCACCAGTGGCTTGGCATTGTTGATCGCCAGAGCAAATACTTCCAGCGGATCTTTGCCGGATTTTTGCTGAATCTGATCAAATGCACCGTAGATGATGCCTTCAGCAACAGATTTCTTGCCGGACAACATCAATACGTTAACAAATTTTGCTACTTCTACATTGCCGAATTTTGGATCCGGCAAAATGTCCCGTTTCGGGACTTCACGACGACGTGGCATTTCTATTCCTTTCAATCTTCAGTTGAGCGTCAGGTAACATTTTTACCGACCCTCGCGGCAGACCATCATAGTCAGCCACTTACTCGACCCATTCCGATCGACACTGAACCGTAAAGCTTACGGTGATTAAATGACGGGTTAATTACTTCTTAGCAGCCTTAGCACGCTTCGCACCATATTTGGAGCGGGCTTGCTTACGGTCTTTAACACCCTGGGTATCCAAAGCACCGCGGACCATGTGATAACGCACACCCGGCAAATCTTTTACACGGCCGCCGCGGATCAGCACGACACTGTGTTCTTGCAAGTTGTGGCCTTCACCGCCGATATACGAAATGACTTCGAAACCGTTGGTCAGACGAACTTTGGCAACTTTACGCAAAGCCGAGTTAGGCTTTTTCGGAGTTGTCGTATAAACGCGGGTGCAAACCCCACGTTTCTGCGGGCTGTTTTCCAGCGCCGGCGATTTGCTCTTAACCACAGCGGAGACGCGTGGCTGGCGAATCAGTTGATTGATGGTTGGCATCGTTTTTAATCCAACAAAATACAACGTTAATACAAACCCGGAAACGGTTGCCCGGGAACTCAAAATCATTTGTCCATGCCTGAAAAATCCCAGACACGCCCGCTCAGGCTGCCTGCTTTTTCAGCACCTTTCTGACCTGATTAATCAGTCAGTCCGGAGCTGGAACACGCAAACCCAAAATCGAGAACTCGCAATTTTATTTGGTATTATCCAGACCTGTCAATGATTTTCGCTTGGCCTGCATGGATGGGAATACGGTCAGGACAGCTTTTCAGGGTATGAAATTTTCCTGAAAAATCAAGTATTTCCGCGTTTTCCGTTCATTTTGGACGCTGCCGGGCGGACGGTGAATCCTGTCGGTGCCGCGGCAGCAATGATTCTCCCTGAAGCGCCTTAAATCATTTATATTTACGCCCTTCTTTCTGACAGGCGCGGGTTGCGGCAGTTATTTGCCGGCAACAGGCCGCCTTATTGGATGCTTTCCTGATATCTGCCATGCGTTCCCTGTTCCGTCCCGGCCCGGCCATATTACTGTTTAGCTATTTATTGCTATCCATCGTGCCCTTTTTTCCCATGCTGCTGGGCAAACCGGTCGGAGATGGCTGGCTGATCGCGGCGACCGAGGCGATCTGCTGGTTGGTGCTGTGGGCACTGTTTCAGCATCCCCGCTGGTTTCATTATGTGTTGCTGCCGGCGATGTGGGCGGTGCCGGTAGAAATTTATCTGCGTTTGTATTTCGGCCAGGGCATTTCAACGCACCATCTGGGGATCATGCTGGAAACCAGCCCGAAGGAGGCTGCCGAATTTTTAGGTTACAAAGCCTGGCTGTTGCTGCTGCTGGCCGTGTCGGTCACAGGCTGGTGGTGGGGGTTGTTGCAGATTGCGCGCCGCCATGATGTGCTGCGCTGGACACACGGCAGCCGCTGGCTGTTGCTGGCACTGTTTGCAGCGGGCGCCGGCGTCTGGACATATGGCGAATATGTCGGGGTGCAGACACAGAAACCGGATGCCGGCATTGCGGCGAGTCAGCAAGAGGATGCGCACGCTGACAATGGCGCCGGCAAAGCCGCTTCCGGCCATGCGCTCAGCAATCCGCTGGTTGAGCAATTACGACTGGCGGCGACCAGGCAGATCGGTCCTTTGCCGCACTGGGCCAGGATTCCGTATGACGACGGTTTGCTGGCGCGCAGCTGGCCGTTCGGGTTGGCATTGCGGATTGCCGATTTCTGGCACGAACGGCAATATCTGCATGATCTGGCGGAAAAAAGCCGCGCCTTCCGCTTTAATGCACATCTGCAAGGTGATCCGAATCTGCCGCAGACGGTGCTGATGGTGATCGGTGAATCATCCCGTTTTGACCGCTGGCAGATTAATGGCTATGACAGGGAAACCAACCCGCTGCTGTCGCTGGAAGAAAATCTGGTCAGTTTCAGCGATATGGTCAGCGCGGTGTCCGCCACCCGTCTTTCAGTTCCGATTATTGTGTCGCGCAAGCCGGCAGCGCAGAGTCTGAAAGCCGGCTTTGCCGAAAAATCTTTTCTGACTGCTTTTAAGGAAGCCGGATTCAAAACCTTCTGGATTTCTAATCAGATGAGCTTTGGTCAGTTTGACACGCCGACTTCGGTTTTTGCGAATGAGGCGGATGTCACGCAGTTCCTGAATCTGGGTGGGTTTACCAATAACTCCAATCTGGACGATGTGCTGCTGGAACCCATGAGCCGCGCATTGCAGGATCGTGCGCCGAAAAAGCTGATCGTGCTGCATACGCTGGGCAATCACTGGAATTACAGTCACCGCCACCCCGGAGAATACGATCACTGGAAGCCGTCGCTGTACGGTATCGACAATCCGGCTTATACCGATCTGAAAAACAAGGAAGCGCTGAACAACAGTTACGACAATTCGATTCTGTACACGGACTGGATTTTGTCGGAACTGATCCAGCGCCTGAAGGCCAGCGATCAGATCACATCCATGATGTACGTGTCCGATCATGGACAGACGCTGTATGACGGTACCTGCAATCTGGCATTTCATGGACATAACACGCAGTATGAGTTTCACATTCCGGCATTCATCTGGTATTCCGACGCCTATCAGCAACTATATCCGGAAAAGATCAAACAGTTGCAACTGCACCGGAAATCCCGCCTGTCGACTGAAAATGTGTTTCACACGCTGCTCGACATGGGCAATGTGCGCTATCCCGATGAGCGTCTGGAATGGAGCATCCTGAACAGGAAATGGCGTGCCCACACCCGCTATGTCGACAGCTACGGCTGGAGTAATTATGACAATGCCAGCTTCCGCAGCGACTGCCGTGAAGTCATCGATAGGAAAACGCCGCTGCAGCAGGAGAAATAAAGCGGCGCCGCTGTCGTCACCGGTCGTCGCCGATCTCGCATACCTGTCAATGCAGGACTACATGACGATGCCGTAAGCATCCGATTGCCGGATGAGGCGGCTTTCGGGATGACTGAAAACAGGAATATACTCCCCCCAGTATATTTTCAAGCCCTTTATTTATTTGGGCGACAGCCCATTTTTTTATGGATACTCCCTGATTATTGATTCAACCCAGGAAGATCTCCGGCGCCGGAGGTGAATAATCCGGATGCGATTGGCGGCATTTGCTTCATTGCAGCAAAAGCATGATCTCGCGTACACTCATGGGATGCGATCTGTGACCTCTCCCACTCTGCGTATCAGCCAGTCAAGTCCGGCGACAGTGACTATCTCCGGCGACTGGACCGTGCATGCGCTGACCGACGGACATTGTCTGCACAATCTGCATGCTGAGCTGCTCAGCTGCCAGCAACGCAGCGACCCGATCTGGGATTTATGCGGCGTCAATGCGCTCGATCATACCGGCGCGCAGGTGCTGTGGCATGCCTGGCAATGCCGGCGCCCGGCACAGCTGCGGGTACATGCAAACCATCAGGGAATTTTTGAACGGCTGGAGCAGGTCAGCCAGCGTCCGCTGCCGAAGCCACCGAAACAGCGGCTCAACAGCATCATGCAACTCGGCATGGTGATGCTCGGTTTCTTCAGTCATGCGCGCGACCTGCTGACCCTCTTGGGACAGCTGATTTTTGATCTGGGCCGTTTCCTGCGCCATCCGCTGCGCGGCCCCTGGAAGGAGCTCTCCGCCAATCTGTATCGCATGGGTGCGCAGGCGCTCGGCATCACGGCGCTGGTCGGCATCCTGATCGGCATCGTGCTGTCTTATCTGTCGGCGCAACAGCTGCGTACTTTTGGCGGCGATCTGTTCATCGTGAATATTCTCGGCATGAGTATTATCCGCGAGCTGGGGCCGATGCTGGCGGCGATTCTGGTGGCGGGCCGTTCCGGTTCCGCCATCACGGCCCAGCTCGGCGTCATGCGGGTCACCGAAGAGCTCGACGCCATGAGGGTCATGGGTATTCCGCACGGCTTCCGGCTGATCATGCCGAAAGTACTGGCGCTGGCGCTGGCCATGCCCTTGCTGGTGATCTGGACCGATGTGATGGCGCTGATCGGCGGCATGATTTCGGCACAGGCGCTGCTCGGTATGACGCCGGAATTTTTCGTTTATAAATTGCCGGAAGCGGTGCCGCTGCTGAATTACTGGATCGGCCTCGGCAAAGGCGTTACGTTTGGTATCCTGATTGCACTGATCGCCTGCCACTTCGGCCTGCGTATCGAACCGAACACCGAGAGTCTCGGACGCGGCACCACCGGTTCGGTAGTCATTGCAATTACTGTCGTGATTATCGCGGATGCGGTGTTTGCCATCATTTTCAGCAAGGTGGGTTACTGATGGATGTGGATCATGTCATCGAAGTTGAGGATCTGCGCACCCAGTTTGGCCGCGCCGTGGTGCATGACCATCTGAACCTGAATGTGCGGCGCGGTGAAATCCTGTCCATCGTGGGTGGCTCCGGCACCGGAAAAACCGTGCTGATGCGGCAGATGCTGGGGCTGGAAATACCGCGCCGCGGCACTATCCGGGTACTGGGCGAAGACCTGCATGCCTCGCAGTCAGCGCATTTCGATGAACTGCGCAAACGTTCCGGCATGCTGTTCCAGCATGGTGCGCTGTATTCGGCGCTGAGCGTATTCGACAATATTGCGCAGCCGATGCGGGAATTGCGCAAACTGCCGCCAGCGCTGATCCGCGACCTGGTCTATCTGAAACTGCATATGGTGGGTATCAGCTTTGAACACGCGCAGAAAATGCCGGCCGATTTATCCGGCGGCATGATCAAGCGCATTGCGCTGGCGCGCGCGCTGGCGCTCGACCCGGAGCTGCTGTTTCTCGACGAACCGACCGCCGGGCTCGACCCCGACCGCTCCGATAGTTTTGTCGGGCTGATCCAGTCGCTGCATCAGCAGCTACGACTCACCGTCGTCATGGTCACGCATGATCTGGATAGCCTGTTTGCGCTTTCCAGCCGGATCGCGGTACTGGCTGAAAAAAAAGTAATCGTGGTCGGCACACCGCAGGAAGTGGTGCAGTTCGATCATCCGTTCATACAACGCTTCTTCCTTGGCGGCCGTGGCCGGCGCGCCATGGAAGTTCTGTCCCCTGTTCCATATTGGGAAAATTAGGAAAGCCATGGAAAACCGTTCACATGCCCTGATTGCTGGCTTATTCACCCTAGCGCTGATCGTGCTGGCAACCCTGCTGGCGATCTGGCTGGGACGCGATAAAATCCAGCGGGTCCCTTACATAATCGTGACCAAAACCGCCGTTTCCGGCCTGAATCTGCAGGCGGCGGTGCGCTATAAAGGTATTAAGGTCGGCAATGTCACCGACATCGATTTTGACGCCAGAACACCCGGCCAGATCATCCTGCGACTGGAAGTGCTGCCGGATACGCCGGTAACCCGTTCCACCTTTGCCACGCTCGCGTATCAGGGGGTGACCGGCATTGCTTTTGTGCAGCTCGACGATGATCCGCAATCCACACAAGCTTTGCTGCAGGCGCAGGCCGACGACGCGCCGCCGCGGATTCCGCTGCGTCCCGGCACGCTGCAGACACTGGAGCAGCACGGTCTGGCCATCCTGACCCAGACCGAAGAGCTGACCCGCCGCCTGAACAGCCTGCTGGATCCGCAGAACCAGAAAACCATCATCAGCAGCATTGATAACGTGAACAAGGCCGCGCTCGCCTGGCAGGCAATGCCGGCGCGGCTGGAGCCGGGACTGGCGCAATTGCCGGTCTTGATGAGCGAGACACAGCAGACGCTGCAATCAGTGCATCACCTGTCCGACAATGCCGCCCAACTGAGCCGCAGCCTGACGCAACTCAGCGACCAGCTGCAAACTGCGGACGGGCCGGTCGCCCGCTTTAACACGGCGCTGGACCAGATCAACCGCGGCATCGTCAGCGATACCCTGCCGCGCATCCAGAGCCTGGCCGGCGAGGCGCGCAGCAGCCTGCGCTCACTGAACCGTACTGCCGAGACGCTCAACGAACGGCCGCAAAGCCTGCTGTTCGGCTCTCCGGCAACACCGCCCGGTCCCGGCGAAACCGGTTTTACCGCTCCCCGCTCTGCCTCCCGTTAACTGCAACTGCCCCATGCACGCCATATTCATGAATCCAGCACAGCGAGTAAGGAACACGACCATGTCACTCTCACGTTTCTGCCACGGCGCAACGGCCCTTGTCTTCAGCTGGCTGCTGCTGTTGCTCGGCGGCTGCGCCGGTACAACCGCAGCGCCGAAACAGAGCTACGACTTCGGCGCATTTCAGCAGGCCACCGTGCCGGATACCCGGCTGCAGGTGGTTCTGGCCGAGATCCAGACCACACCGGCGCTCGACAGCAATGCCATGCTGTATCGCCTGAATTATGCCAACGGCCAGCAACTGCAGCCCTATGCGCAGGCACGCTGGGCGATGCCACCGGCGCAACTGCTGGCACAACGGCTGCGCCAGCAGTTTGCAGCACGCGGCAGTCTGCTCGGCAGTCCCGCAGACGGCGTGGATAAGCTGCCGCAGCTGCGCCTGGAGCTTGAGGAATTTTCCCAGATTTTCACCACGCCGGAGCGCAGCCATGCACAACTCAGTCTGCATGCGGTGCTGGTCAAAAACCGCCACGTCATCGCGCAGGGCCATTTTGTGCGGCAAACGCCGTCGGCCACGCAAGATGCAGCCGGTGGCGCACAGGCAATGCAGCAGGCCGCCGACCAGTTGAGCACCGATTTGCTGGACTGGCTCAACAGCCAGCTGCGCCCTTAACAACCCCTGTCCGACCGCTATTGATCCGTGATACCTGAAGCCAATCCGCCCTTGCGCAGCTCGCCATTCGCACGCAGCTGCCTGGTGGCTTATCTGATCCTGATTCTGTACGCCAGCTGGTATCCGTTCACCGGCTGGCAGGCCAATAATCTGTCCGCTCTGCCGGACGTGATCCGCCAATGGCCGCGTTACTGGACCGGATTTGACGCCGGTATCAATGTCGTCGGCTATATTCCGTTCGGCATGCTGATCGTGCTGGCGCTGTATCCCCGTATTCCGCGCTGGTGGGCAGCCTTGCTGGCCAGCGGATTCGGCGCGCTGGTGTCAGCCATTGCGGAACTGGTGCAGTATTTTCTGCCAAGCCGCGTCACCTCATTGCTAGACTTTCTGACCAACAGCGGCGGCGCGATTATCGGTGCCTTGCTGGGTGCGGCACTGACGCCGCTGCTACTGGAAAAGGGACGGCTGCAATTCTTGCGACGGCAATGGATCACGCGGGAATCCAGCCGCGATCTGGTCATACTCGGCCTGTGGCCGATGGCACAACTGTATCCGCAGGCCTACCTGTTCGGACTGGGGCAGATTTTTCCGCTGGCCTCGCAACACCTGAGCGACTGGTTCGATATGGATATCGACTTCAGCGCCATGCTGCTGCACGGCCTGCAACTGACGGCCGAAGAATATCTGCTGGCAGAAACCCTGATCACCGCCTGCGGCTGCACCGGCGCGGTGCTGATCGGGCTGAGCCTGCTGAACCGGCATGCGCCGAAATTCGGGCTGTCTGCCCTGCTGCTGAGTCTGGCATTACTGGCCAAGGCGCTTGCCAGCGCGCTGCTGTTCAGGCCGGAATATGCGTTTGCATGGCTGACGCCGGGCGCAGTCGCCGGCCTGCTGATCGCCATCCTGATGCTGTACGGCTTTTCGTTTGCACCGGTACATGTGCAGAAACGACTGGCATTCCTGATGCTGGCACTGTCGCTGATCGTGCTGAATCTGCTGCCGGACAATCCTTATTTCACCGTCACCATGCAGACCTGGATACAGGGGAAATTCCTCAATTTCAACGGTGCCGCACAGTTTCTGTCGCTGTGCTGGCCATTTCTGGGGATATGGGTGATTTTGCGCCAGCCGCGCCCCGGCTGACACAAGCGGGGAGCGACTTGCAGTATCATATCTGCCTTGCGTGATGCACCATCCGGCCATCAGCATCACAGCAGCACAAGAAAGAATGCCTGACCATGACTGAACCTCTGTATTTTCAAAAACATGTTTTTTTCTGCATGAACCAGCGCGACGATGGCCGCCCCTGCTGCATGGACCGTGGCGCTCAGGCGGCGCAGGAACACGCCAAGCGCCGCATCAAGCAACTCGACATGAACGGCCACGGCAAAATCCGCATCAATAAGGCCGGCTGTCTGGATCGCTGCGATGAAGGCCCGGTGCTGGTGGTGTATCCACAAGGAACCTGGTACACCTTTGTCGACCAGAGCGATATCGATGAAATCATCGATGTTGACCTGATTGGCGGCGGCGTCGTGGAGCGTCTGAAATTACCGAATGCCTGAGCCGGCTGAACACCTGACCCTGGTTCCGATCCCGATTCCCTGTCCGCATGAACGCTCACACTGAACATTTTCTGATCACCGGCGCTGCCGGCGCGCTGGAATGCGCACTCGATCTGCCTGACGGCGACAGCTTTGCCGCACCGCGAGGGCTGGCACTGGTCGCGCATCCGCATCCGCTGTATGGCGGTACCATGGATAACAAGGTGGCGCAAACGCTGGCGCGCACCTTCACCGGCCTCGGCTACGCAGCGGTCCGCATGAATTTCCGCGGCGTCGGCCAGTCGGCCGGCACACATGACGCCGGCATCGGTGAAACCGATGACATGGCAACGCTGCTGCGCCATATGCGCCAGCGCTTTCCCGCTCTGCCGCTGGCGCTGGCTGGCTTTTCATTCGGCACTTTCGTACAGGCCAGGCTGCAGCAAAGGCTGATGCAGGAAGGTGCCGCAGTACAACGCCTGGTGCTGATCAGTGCGGCAGCAGGCAAGTGGGCCATGCCGGATATTCCGGCCAATACCATCCTGATTCACGGCGAGCTGGATGACACCATCCCGCTGTCGGCCGTGCTGGACTGGCTGCGGCCGCAAGATATTCCGGTGACCGTGATTCCGGGTGCCGATCATTTTTTTCATCGCCGCCTGCACCATATCAAGCAACTCGTGACCGGTATGTGGGATACGGCCTGACACGCCATATCAGGGTTGATGCAAGCGGGTTGAATGTTGTCGTCCGACTGTATATTTCTCGCTGCATTTTTTGTATTTTTGTCGTACTTTTTTGTTGTACTTTTTATCCTTAAGCCTCACCCATGAAAAAATTTCTCGCTTCGATTGCTGTATCGCTGCTGACACTGTCGGCTGCTTTTGCACAGACTCTCCCGGCTCCGACCATTGCCGCCAAATCCTACCTGCTGCTGGACGCCACCAGCAATCAGATACTGGCTGCGCAGGAGCCGGATCTCCGGATTGAACCGGCATCGCTGACCAAGATCATGACGGCGTATCTGGTCTTTGCTGCGTTAAAGGAAAAGAAACTCGACTTAAACCAGAGCGTCAACGTATCCACCCATGCCTGGAAAGTCGATTCCAGCAGCTCCAAGATGTTCATCGAACCGAATAAGCCGGTCTCGGTCAATGAACTGCTATACGGCCTGATCGTTCAGTCCGGCAATGATGCCGCCGTCGCGCTGTCAGAAACGGTGGCGGGCAGCGAAGAAGCATTTGCGGTGCAGATGAACCGCGAAGCAGAGCGCATCGGCATGAAGAGCAGCCATTTCGCCAACTCGCACGGTCTGCCCAGCCCGGAAAACTATGCCACTGCCCGCGACCTGTCGCTGCTGGCAGCGCGTCTGATCGCTGATTTCCCGGAGTATTACAAAACTTATTACAGCACCAAGAGCTTCACCTACAACAAAATCACTCAGCCTAACCGCAACCGCCTGCTGTGGCTGGACCCAACCGTTGACGGCATGAAAACCGGCCACACCGAGGCCGCCGGCTATTGTCTGGTGTCAACGGCCAACCGTCCGAACGGCTCCGGCAGCCGCCGCCTGATTTCTGTCATCACCGGTGCCGCCAGCGACCAGATCCGCGCCCAGGAAAGCCTGAAACTGCTGAACTGGGGTTTCCTGAATTTCGATACCGTCAAGCTGTATGATAAAGACCAGGCCGTAGCGACTCCGGAAGTCTGGAAAGGCACGCAGCCGCAAATCAAAATCGGCTTTGACCGCGATCTGTATGTGACTTTGCCCAAAGGCAGCGCCGCCAAACTGAAACCGACGCTGGAACGCAAAGACCCGCTGGTAGCGCCGATTGCACAGAACAGCAAGGTCGGCAGCATGAAGATGATGCTCGATGGCAAACCGGTCGCCGAATTCCCGGTACTGGCACTGGAAAAAGTCGATCAGGCCAGCATCTTTGGACGTGCATGGGATTCGATCCGTCTGCTGCTGAAGTAAAAAATTAACGCCGGTTCAAAGACAGAGCAGATTTACTCTGTCTTTTTTTTATATTGCGCATTACTAGATATTGCTTTTTGATTACAAAAATTTCATTTTAGATTATCATTTTTAACATTATTGATAATTAATTTTCAATATATTCAGTTGTGAAAATATCTCGTAAAAATTTTAATAATTTGAAATTTTGAAAGAAAATATTATGAAACCATATTTGATTTTACTAATCCTCTGTGCATTATCTGCATGCAGTACGATTGATAAACCATCTCCAAATGGCAGCAAAACCGTTTTGGACGATGGTGACTACGTGACCGGCAGTAATCTTCCGCAACGCGGAAAACGCATCCAGACTTTAACGCCGGAACAAGTTGAGGATATGAAACGCGGGGTGACGCAACAAGGAAGAGGTAACTAACAGACCTTCAATTCACAGAAAAACATCTGCCGCCAACGGCACAGGAATTGTATTTGCCAGAATCAGGAACAGGGGAGACCTAACCAGTCTCCTCCTGCTTCACATTAATATGCGATATTTGCATAAGTCCCGCGGTGGATTTATGTAAAAATGCCTTCTTCCCATCCCACTTCCTGTGCAATCATGAACGAAGCTCTCGTCTACCTGAATGGCGCGATGACGCCACTTTCCGAAGCCAAAATTTCCGTGCTCGACCGCGGTTTTATTTTTGGCGACGGCATCTATGAAGTCATTCCCGTCTATGGCCGCAAAATGTTCCGCGCCGATCAGCATCTGGCGCGCCTGTTCCGCAGTCTGGCAGCCATTGGCATTCCAAATCCGCATAGCAAAGAACAATGGCTGACGCTGATCCGGCAGGTGATGGATGCCCACGAATCCGATGACCAGATGGTGTATCTGCAAATCACGCGCGGTGTGGCCAAGCGCGCACATGCTTTTCCGAAAGAGGTGACGCCGACGGTGTTCATCATGACCAATCCTATCGTGCTGCCGTCGGCAGCGGCACGTGAGCATGGTGTGGCCTGCGTCTCAATGGAAGACCGGCGCTGGCTGCATTGCGAAATCAAATCAATTTCCCTGCTGGGCAATGTGCTGGCCGCGCAAAATGCCGCCGAGCATGGCGTGGCCGAGAGCATCCAGTTCCGCGACGGCTACCTCAGCGAAGCGTCGGCGTCGAATGTCTGGATCGTCAAAAACGGCGTGCTGATGGGGCCGCCGAAAGATCACCTGATTCTGGAAGGCATTCGCTACGCGCTGCTCGAAGAACTGTGCGCTGCCACAGGAATTCCGTTTGAAAGCCGCCGCATCACCCGCGAAGAAGTGTTCGGTGCCGACGAGGTGATGCTGTCGTCCGCCACCAAAGAAGTGCTTGCGGTCGTAAGGCTCGACGAGCACACTATTGGAAATGGCGGGCCTGGCCCCATATACCAGAAATTGTATGCGGCTTATCAATTAGCCAAAGCAGCCTGACTGCGGTATTGCCCTGACTGTGTTTCCCTCTTTCCGGGCAGACGGGCAGAGCCGGCTGTCCACGAAAGAAATGGAAACAACATGGAAATGAAACCGATTCCTCCCGAAGAAAGCCTGATCGAATACCCGGGGGAATTCCCGATCAAGGTGATGGGGGCAATGCATGCCGAATTTGCCCAGACGATTGTCGAAGTCGTCACGCTGCACGACCCGACCTTCCACGCCGGAAAGATGGACATGCGTCCGTCCAGCAAAGGCACCTACCTCTCGCTGACCGTCACTGTCTGGGCGACCAGCCGCGAGCAGCTCGACAACCTGTACCGCGAATTATCCGGTCACCCGATGGTCAAGGTCGTCCTGTAAATCTGCACAAACTGTCCTCAGCCGCCGCGCCGCTGCCCTGCCGCGCGGCGTTTTTATTGTCGGGATTGTTAAAATGGCCGACATAAGCAGCTGCATGCGCACCCAACTCACCGCCCGGCCCCACGAACAGAGGCAGACCGATTCAACACTCAGAAATATACTCCCCTCCAGTATAAAAAAACATCCAATGTTTTCAATGAGAACAGAGGTGTTTCTCTTAAGCAGCGGGGGAGTATCCGATATCCTCCGCCTGTTTCGCCTGCGCCACCTCGGCCAGCAGCCATTCCCGGAAAGCGCGCACCTGCGGTTTGTCCAGCGCATGCGCCAGATACACCAGATAGTAGGAAACCGGGCTGGGAATCGTGATATCGAACAAGCGTCGCAACAACCCGGCGCGGATATCCGACTGCACAATCGCATGGCGCGCCAGCGCAATCCCCTGCCCGTCCACCGCAGCACGTGCCAGCATCGAGGAATCCTGAAAAATCAGACCGCCGCTCGGCTCTTCCGCATCCAGCCCCGCCGCCCGGAACCACGGTTCCCACGGTTCCTCGTCACAGCGCAGCAGATGTCCGCGCGCCAGTTCTTGCGGCGTCTCGGGAATCTTGTCCAGACTGTAATGCGGACTGATGACCGGGTAATACCAGTCGCCCATCAGCAACTCGCTGACCAGCCCCGGATAATTACCCAAGCCGAAACGGATGCCGATATCCACCTGTTCCCGCCCGAAATCGCTCAGCGAAGAACTCGACTGCAGGCTGACTTCGAGATCGGGATAATGCTCAATAAACCGCCCCAGCCGCGGTGACAGCCAGCGTGCGGCAAATGACGGCAGAGAAGTAATTCCGAGCCGCTGATGACGGTGCCGGTTTTGCAACAGTTCCGCCGCCTCGGCCAGCGTTTGCAGCGCCTGCCGTATCGTTGCCGCAAACTGCTCGCCATCCGGCGTGATCGCAATCCGCTTGCCATGTCGCGCAAACAGCGCGACGCCCAGCTCCTGCTCCAGCGCACGCACCTGATGGCTGACCGCGCCATGCGTGAGATGTATCTCTTCTGCAGCTTTCGAGAAATTCTGATGCCGGGCGGCGGCCTCGAAAGCGCGTAAAGCGGCCAGATTAGGAAGTTTTCGGAAATCCATTTGCGTGATAACTGACATGTCCAGCGCAAATATTACTGTGAATTTTATTAGCAAGCAAAGCAAAAATTTCTCGTTTTGTTTCTGCTTTGACAGCGCCTAAAATACACTCATTGAAAAATCAACGAAGATTTCTCCTTAAAAATCAAGGATAAATCATTTGTGCTGATTTAATTACCTTAAAGCAAGGAGTCTGGAAATGACAAATAATTTCACAAACCAATCACTCTCTCTACAAGCTGGGGAAACTGTATCCGGCATTTCTGAGCAAGCGCGCCAGATTCGCCTCAGTCGTGGTCGCGTCTGGCTCACCATCGCCGGTGTCGATGCAGATTTCTGGCTGCATGCCGGCGAAACCATGACCATTCCGGCGCACCGCCTGATCGTGCTGGAAGCCGATCAGCAAGACAGCCAGCTCGAATTTTGCAGTGTCAGAAATACAGTAAACACACCGGCAAGCTCCGGCGTTTTGTCTTACATGCAGAAACTGACGCAGAAGTTCACCCAGGCCTGGGCCTGATTGTTTGGCGCGCACCTTCTGAGCGTATGGCCGACTCTGCCCGGAGCCAGCCATACGCCCGGCTACCTGCCAGACGCCACTCTCCTGCCGCATTCAGCAAGTCAAGCGAGTCGAGACAACCCCTTCAGCACAGTCCCGCACTGAAACGGCACTTCCCGGCACTGCAAGAATTACGGCCTGTTCCGGTGCAAAATGTTACACTAGCGCCTTATGCAAGCAGCTCCCACATCCTCTGCCACTCCCCGACTCCTGCATCGCGGCACTGAACCTTACCAGGTCACTTTCGATGCGATGCGCGCCTTTACCGACGCCAGAGATGCCGACACGTCCAACGAATTCTGGGTCGTCGAACATCCGCCGGTGTTTACCCTCGGCCTCGGCGCCGACCGCTCGCACGTGCTGGCGCCGCATGATGTGCCGGTAGTGCAGACCGACCGGGGCGGCGAAGTCACCTACCACGGGCCCGGTCAGGTGGTGATTTACCTCATGATGGACTTACGCCGCAGCCATCCGAAAGCACGCTTGTTCGCGCGCGAATTCGTGCATCAGATCGAACAGGCGGTGATCAACACGCTGGCCACCTACGGCATCGCCGGTGAACGCAAAACCGGTGCGCCGGGCATTTACCTCAGCAGTGGCCCGCATCAGGGTGCCAAGATCGCCGCGCTCGGCCTCAAGGTCCGCGGTAACGGCTGCACCTACCACGGCGTATCCCTGAATGTGAATATGGATCTGGCGCCATTTTCATGGATCAACCCCTGCGGCTATGCCGGCCTTGCTACCGTCGACATGAAAACCGTAGGCGTCGATGCCGCACTTGCCGACGTGCAGGCGACCCTCGCCAGAAATTTGCAAGACCTGTTATCCGTTTCCACCGAAACGCCCTGATTTTTCGATACGCTCCGTACCATGACAACCGAAAATACACCCGCCTCCCCAGACCTGAACCAGCATACCGCGTCAGCCGCTTACGATCCGACCGAAAAACAGAAAGGCGCCAGCAAGACTGCGCGCATCCCGATCAAAATCGTACCGATGGAGCGCCTGCCCAAGCCGGACTGGATCCGCGTCAAAGCCGGTTCACCGACCACCCGCTTCTACGAAATCAAAGACATCCTGCGCGCCAACAAACTGGTCACCGTCTGCGAAGAAGCATCCTGCCCGAATATCGGCGAATGTTTCGGCAAAGGCACGGCCACCTTCATGATCATGGGTGACAAATGCACCCGCCGCTGCCCGTTCTGCGACGTCGGCCACGGCCGCCCTGATCCGCTGGACGTGAACGAACCGCTGAATCTGGCAAAAACCATTGCCGACCTGAAACTCAGCTATGTCGTCATCACCTCGGTTGACCGTGACGATCTGCGCGACGGCGGCGCCGCGCATTTTGCCGAATGCATCTCCAAAATCCGCGAACTGTCGCCGCTGACCCGCATCGAGATCCTGACCCCGGATTTCCGTGGCCGCATGGACCGCGCACTCGAAATCCTGAACATGGCGCCGCCGGACGTGATGAACCACAACCTGGAAACCGCACCGCGTCTGTATAAGGAAGCACGTCCGGGTTCCGATTATGAATATTCGCTGAACTTGCTGAAGCGCTTCAAGGAACAGCATCCTGCTGTGCCGACCAAATCCGGCATCATGGTCGGACTCGGTGAAACCGATGAAGAAGTGCTGCAAGTAATGCGCGACATGCGCGCCCACAACGTCGATATGCTGACCATCGGCCAGTATCTCGCGCCCAGCGGCCACCACCTGCCCGTACGCCGTTACGTGCATCCTGATGTATTCAAAATGTACGAAGAAGAGGCCTACAAAATGGGCTTCGCCCATGCCGCAGTCGGCGCAATGGTACGATCGTCATACCATGCAGACCAGCAAGCGCATGGGGTAGGAACGGATGTGAACAACCAGTAAATAATGAGACAGACCAGTAGATAACGAGACTAATCAGAAGTTAATGAGACAAAATCAGTCTAACTTGTCTACTGAATCTACTAAAAACCCCTTTAATAACAATCCCTTGCCATCAATTTTCGCCTTTCCGAAGGATGAAAATTTTTGGCGAATTGACTGGTTCGGTGTAGTAGTCGCTTTCCCTAATCGACTGCTACACCGAACGCAACCCTCTGTGCTGGTACACCTTTCGCGTGTACTGAATCCTTTCTTTCAGGAAAATCCCGCTCTACTCCTTGCTCCAGACTGCACATTTGCGTCGAGACAACGCAAGGTGTGGATTTCGGTCGGAACATTGCCCCTGCTGCGCACCGGCGATATCTGGTGCAATAGTCAGTTGATATTCGCCAGAGAAGAGGCGGTGACGGGAAAGTGGATGGTGACGCTCAAGCCGGTCTGTTTCTCTGGGTCGGAAAAGTCGAGGCGGATCTCAGCATTGATACGACTGACAATCGTCTGGACGATGGATAGCCCCAGGCCCGAGCCAATCTGCTCGCTCCCGAGTGTGCGGTAGAAAGGGTCAAAGACCCGTTCTCGTTCAGTCAACTGAATGCCGGGTCCATTATCCTGAATACGCAGTACGACCTGTCCTTCTGACACACCTACAGAAAGATCAACCCGCCCGCCCTCTGGCGTATAGCGAATGGCGTTATCAACCAGATTCCTGACCACAGCGATCATGTCCAGCTCGCTGGCCCACACTCCGGCGTCCTGCGTACCTTCGACGCCGATGTCGATGTGCCTGGCCTCGGCCAGCGGCATCTGGTCTTCCAGCACGCGGCGGTAGATGCTCTGCACGGATACCGGCGCCTTCGGGACGTCGGTGGTCGACTGCGCTTTAGCCAGGGCCAGAAGCTGATCCAGCAGGCTGCGACCGCGCTCGATCCCCTGGCGCAGAACGGTGAGCCGTTCGCGCGCCAGGCCGGACATTTCGGCATCGGCCAGCCGCTCAGCCTGGAGCGACAGTGCAGTCAGCGGTGAGCGCAACTCGTGCGCAGCATCGGCCACAAAGCGGCGCTGAGCGTCCATCGACTGGCCGACACGGGTCAACAGGCGATTGATCGCCACAGCGAATGGGCGTACCTCAACCGGAAGATGGTGGTCTTCGACGGGGTGTAGCTCTTGCTCTGCCCGCTGGTCGATTTCTCTGGAAAGTGCCGCAATGGGCCGGAACATCTTGCGCACCAGATCAGCGACGATCAACAACAGCACCGGCATAAGAATCAGGAAAGGCATCACCGTGCGCAGCGCCCCGTCACGGGCGATTTCATTGCGAAAGCCAGACTCCTGAGCCACGGCGATGCGTTCGCCGTTCGCCGTAGTTCTGACCAGCACACGAAACGTCTCGCCACCAAGCTCCAGCGTATGTAATCCATCCGCCAGGGCCGTCGGGAGCGGGAGTACGCCTCCTGCGTCCACACCTGCGGCAGAGTGGCTGATTGCACCCAAGCGCTGGACGATCACGTGCGACTCTTCATCGGTATCCTTGCGGCGGGTATCGGTGGTCGGCATTGTCGGCGACAGATGCTGACGATCCATGAGCTGCGCCACCTGACGCAGTACGTCGTCCTGCAGCTCGTGGGCCTCGTCGAAGGCAGATATAAAAGAGAAGACGCCAGCTACGATAGCCACGACGAGGATAGCCAGCGACAAGGTGAATGACAGCTTGAGCTGGACCGACTCGTTCAAGCGTCTTTTGAGACCATCCATCCGACTCCCCTGACGTTTTTAATGACTCCGCTGCCGAGTTTGCGTCGCAGCGCGTGAATCAGATATTCAACCGCATTGCTTTCGACTTCCTCGCTCCAGCCGTAGATGCGATCCTCCAGCTCGCTGCGCGAGAGAATAGCCCCGGGTCGCACCAGCAAGGCTTGCAGCAGCGAGAATTCCCGATTGGACAGTTGTTGAGGGGAGCCACCATTGACGCTGGCCTCTTTGGTGGCGGGATCCAGCGAGACCATGCCGTTGCTGAGTACGGGTGAGGCGTTGCCGCCCTTACGTCGCAAAACAGCGCGCATCCTGGCCAGCAGTTCCGCCATCTGAAAGGGTTTGGATACATAATCGTCGGCTCCGCCGTCCAGGCCGCGCAGTCGGTCATCCAGGCCATCCCGTGCCGTGATAATGAGCAGGGGAATCGGGTTATCCGTGGAGCGAATGGTGTCCAGCACCTCCAGACCATCCTTGCCTGGCAGCCCCAGGTCGAGCAGCATCAGATCGTAACGCTGGCAACGCAATGTCGTGAGAGCATTCTGCCCATTTCTCACCCAGTCGGTAGCATAAGACGCATCCTTCAATGCGCCCATGATCGCTTCACCGATCATGAGATCGTCTTCGACCAGCAATACCCGCATTATTCCTCCATTCAAATTACGGTATATCAAGGAAGCATGGAATCAAGCACATCATCTTTCAACCTGAAATGATGGTAAAGGGCGGCACAAGCATGAATTCCCGCCAGCCAGAGAATGGAATCACCCAAAAACTTGTGCACATCCCCCCAGTCTGCGACTTCCGCCAAAGATGAACTGGTCATCCATGGTAACCCGTTCATCCGTAGTCCACCTAGCAAAGTCAGGGGATGGCTTTCGGATCCCAATGCCATCAGTGCAGACAAAGGCAGTGCAAACAGCAGCCCCCATAAAGCAATATGCATGAACCGGGACAAAAAATGTTGCCACGGAGGCAGTGGATGGTGAGGTGCATCTGGTCGGAAGAGAACCCAGATCAAACGCAAACAGGTCATAACAAATACACCGGCACCGAGAGTTTCATGCCAGACAATATCGCGTCTTGTTCCTGGGTCGATACCGGAACCGATCAAATGGCCGAAATCATCAGGGCCTAACAAGAATGCTGCGAAAACCATCACTGCAGTAATCCAGTGAAAGACTCTGCTGAAAACATCATACTGATTACTTTTGCTTTTGTTCAATTTGATACCTCTTCCGAAAATTCTGTGCGCATTTGAAAAAAAATTGCGGTATCAGTGCACCGTCCTGACAACCCGCAGGCACAGATTCATGAACATCGAGACAGCATCACTACCGGTTTCGCAGGAGGTGGCAGCAATCTTGATGAGCCACAAACCCAGCGTGACCTCGATCCCCTGGACAGCATGTGTTCAGGGGATTCATGAGCCACAAACGGATCAGGCTTTGCCTTCGAGCGTATCGAAGGTTTTCAGTAAATTAGCCATCGCTGCCTTGCAATCGGCCTGGTTTGGCGTATCGGCGCGCAGAGCAGCCAATGACTTGTCGATAGCTTTGTCGAGCAGATGCCAGTCATCGGCTGCCCTGGGTTTCAAGCCAGCCTCGGCTGAGTCCCATGCGACTTCCAAATCTTTGATGCGTGTCTTGGCGGCAGGCAGATCACCCTTGTCAACAATAGTGGCAACGTCGACGGCGATGCTGCGGAAAGCCGACAGATCACCGAGTCTGGAAGCGGTTTTCCCCTGTGTTGAGGTGACGGTCTGAGCCGGTGTGCTTGCGTTGTTCTGATCGGCGGACTTGGAACAACCGGCTGCCAGCGCCAGCAACATGACCGCTGACGCGGCGACAACAGGACGAATGATTAAGTGATGCTTGAACATATTTTTCTCCTTGTGTGATGGGAAGTACGTTATTCAGCGAGCTGGGTTGAGCGGCGTCCATTCATACCGATCTGCGCGACGGCCACCAGCATGACGATCACCGAGAGGAACAGGGCGCTTGTCCACATGGCACCCATGCCAAGACCGCCATAGGTTCTGGCCTGCGTCAGCAAGTCGCCGAGCGCAGCGCCGAAAGGACGGGTCAGGATGTAGGCGATCCAGAAGGTCAGCACCGCGTTGCCGCCCATGCGCCAGGCCACATAGGTGACGCCAATCAGCGTACCGAATGCCACGACGCCCCAACTAAAGCCCAGACCCAATGCCTCGGTCGCCAGATCGCCGGCAGCCGTGCCTAGCGCAAACGTACAGAGGATGGCAGCCCAATAGAACAACTCCCGATTGCGCGTTACGATGTCATGAATCGACAGGGTGCGCTCGACCCGATACCAAACGAAGAAGATCGCGGCAAGCGCCACGGTGAACGCCGGGGTACTGATATACAGGCTGACGCCAAGGCCATCGGTCAGCAAATCGGTTATCTGCGTGCCGACCACGCTGACCAGCACCACCGTCAGCCAATAAATCCAGGGGGTATAGCGGCGGGTACGCAGCTGCATGAACATGGCGGTCACCAACAGAGCGGCCATGACGCTTCGCGTCAGACCTTGCCCCAAGCCCGCCTCGACTGCCAGATAGTCGGCAACAGTTTCCCCAACTGTCGTGGACATGATTTTGATGATCCAGAAGGAAAGAGCGACCTCCGGGACTTTGTTGAGCCAGCCAGTGGTGGTGCTCGTTGGTAATTTGTTCATTGTGTTCTCCTTCCGAGGTAAAGTATTTAGCGTTAGTTTGTCTGGCCAGACTTAGCCAACCCATAGGCTTACTCGCGTACCCATCCGAGCGCGATCAATTTGCCAAAAAGCCGGTGATGAATTGCGGTGGCGAGTCTGTAACCAGGCCCCAGATACCAGTGGGCTCCACGCAAGGTAAGCCAAGCACTGAGTAAAGCGACCGAGATCGCCCCGAGCATGTCAAACGGGAAATGCACACCAAGGTAGATGCGCCCCCATGCGATGGGGACGCCCAACAAGGCTAGACCAATGCCTGTGCTGCGATGTTGTTGCTGTAGCAGGAGGCTAAACGCAACGGTCCACCACAGCGTCAAGTGATCGCTTGGAAAAGAGGAATCGGCAATATGAGGGATAAGGGTGTGCCCTAGACCGATCATGAAAGGTCGGGGGTGCGTCCAGGCCAATCCGATGGCTTGGTTAATCAGAAGGCCCAGTAACCCCGATGCGGTTGCAATGAGCATGGCCTTGCGAATGCCTTCGCTGCCCCGCAGCCAGCCGATACCGATCAGAAGCGGTACTGCCCAGATGAGCTGCTCGGCAAAGAAGGTGGCCAGCATCAGCGCCAAAGCACTGGGACGCTCTGGCGCGTTCAGCCAGAGAAACAGTGTGTGGTTGAGTGATTCCATAAGATCTCCGTGCCGGATCGCCGATCAAGAGACAACCCGGCCATGTTGGCGAGGTGTCAGTCCTGCTTATCGTAGTCGTCATCTGCTTTATCTTCAGCGGACGAGATGACCGTGCCTTTGTCGGCATCAACCCGGACATCGAAGACCCTGGCTCCGCTGACGACCTCCACGTCGTAGACCCAGCCTTGCTTTGAGTTCTCGTATTCGACACGCGACGCCTTGCCGTTGGCATGTTGCTCGGCGACAGTGACGGCCTGAGCAAGCGGAATCTTGGCTTTACTGATTGCCATGGCATCGTTTTCCATGCCGCCTTTGGCGGCGTAGGCCACGGCCCCTGTCGCTGCAATGGCGATAGCCAGTAAGGAAAGTTTGGTGTAGCGGTACATGATATTTCTCCAGAAGAGTGCAGGAATTTGCACAATGGAGAAGTTACACATGTAGACTTAGCTCATACTGAGTTCATCCGTCGCCGCGATTGCTGCGGATGACACAATATCCTGCCCCGGAATTGGCTGATACCGGACTGCAGGCAGAATTTTCGGAAACGGAGCTCACATCCCTGACCGCTGGCGTCGCTGCAATCAATGCCTGGAACCGCATCGCTGGCGACTTGAAGTTTTCCCCGTCAATTGAATAAGTCCATACAGCCCAATCAGGAAGGCGCATGAATACCAGCAGTCAATTCGTCGATTACGTACGGGAGCTTCTTGCTCCATTAGCGCCATTCACGGATGGAAAATTTTTCGGCGGCCATGCCATGAAATACCAGGGTATCCAGTTCGCCATGATCATGGGGAATACCCTTTACTTTCGCGTCAACGCCAACACCCGGCCTGAATACGAAAGACGTGGCTGTCAGCCGTTTTCATACAGCACAAAAAAGGGGCTTGTCGAGGTCAGAAAATTTTATTCTTTGCCAGAGGAACTGTTTGAGCAGCCCGAAGAATTGCTGGTCTGGGCCAGATAGGCCATCCTCGCCTCAGAAGACCGATAAAGAAAGCATGTACTTTACTCGGTCGTACTGGGGCTCCAGAATGCCTGCTTGACGGCAGGCTGGTCGGCCATGCGGCTCAGGATTGCATCAAGTTCGTCGGAATTCACCGAGGTGGACATCAGCGTGGCTTCGATTTCAATATCGTCGCTACCGAAAGCGTGCACTTCCAGATCGCGGATCGGGTAATTCGCCAATTCCAGCTCTCTGGACAAATGCGCCAGCACCAGTTTCTGATGCGGTTTGGCCGCGATGATGTACACGGTGTTGGTGACTTCCACTTCGTCGCCCTCGATCGGCTGGCGGTTGATGCTGTTGACGATCGGTCTTAACAAGGTATTGGCCGCCAGCACAAACAAAGTCGCAGCGATGGCTTCCAGGATCAGGTCAGCTCCGGCGGCAGCACCGACTGCGGCTGACCCCCACAGGGTTGCCGCCGTGTTCAGTCCGCGCACATTGCCGTCTTCACGCATGATGGCACCCGCGCCGAGAAAGCCGATGCCGGACACCACATAGGCGATCACATGCACAGCACCGGCATGACCTTCCAGCCGGTTTGCCATATCGACGAATACCGCCGCACCCACTGCCACCAGCACATTGGTTCTCAAGCCAGCGGTCCGCTGCCGGTATTGCCGTTCGTAACCGATGACACCGCCCAGCGTGAAGGCGGTAACCAGACTCAGCAAGGTGTCCAGAAATGAACTCAGGTTGATATTTTGTATGGCTTCCATCTTGCCCCATCAGAAAAGTCACTCTTCATGTTTTCAGAATGATAAACAATTTTTGCCTGCGCTTCAGAAAAACTGTTGATCCGGCGGCAGCGCAACAAGTGACTGTTCAGGGGCGATATGGTTTTATCCGGCGAGGAATTGCCGGTCCAGATCAATCGGCAGATGCGACAGCACTTCCAGTGTCTGATCCGTGAGTACAGTACCCGGCTGACAGCTGGCCAGCGCCGCATCGCGCGCAACCAGCAACAGTCTGATCTGCGGCAGGCAGAGCCGGATCAGGTTTGTCAGCATACGTTCAATGTCAGGGTGACCGGTGTTGAGCTGTATCCGGGCCAGTAATTGTTCGGTCAGGACGGCGTTCAGCATCAGGTCGCCGGTGACCCAGCTGTTCACCGTAAACAGGCTGACCGGCACGCCTTTCGCGTCCAGGCCGATACTCAGCAAATGCCGGGTTTGCACTGTACGCTGCGGTTGCCCGGTAAGCCTGGCGAATGCCTGTTCGGTACGGGAGTGCAGCCGCCTGCTCCACAGAGGTCGGCGCGCAAACAGGTGAAAGTGCCCATGCTCAACGCTGCCAGGCCGGTCTTCGGGAGAATGCGAATGATAAAACCACTGATAGGCGCTGCGCAGATCAATCGCATCCTCCTCCGGATAATGCTGCCACTGGCGGGGAGGCTGACCGTCGAGCAAGCGCTGCAACAGATGCTCACCCCGCTCAGCCAGCCCGGCGTATGTCTCCAGAATACGCCGGACAGCAGCTGCTCCGGAGGTCTTGGCCAGCGCTGCCGGCCTGCGTCCGGACGATACGTTCATCAGTGTTTTGGAGCGCACTTAGGTGCACACTTCGGCGCGCATTTCGGGGCACATTTCGGAGCGCACTTCGGAGCACATTTTGCTCCGCATTTTGCGCCACATTTAGCTTTGGCATGTTTTGCCGGAGCACACCTGGATGCGCATTTCGGAGCGCATTTGCGCATACCGGCTGGCTGGCATTTTACCTGTGCGTCCGGCATGTCGCCAGCTGCTGCCGGGAGCGCCAGAGTTGCTGCAGTCAGTGCTGCCAGCGAAGCCATTTTCAAAGAAGATTTCATGTATGTCTCCAGATCAGATTAAAAAAGTAACGGTGCAGAGGTATAACCTGCCCAGCTAAGAGGATGTGAACAAACAAAACGGTTCGCGGTTTCTGAAATTTTTTTTGAAGTCTCCGGCTTGCCTTACAGCAGCACGCTGCTCACTTACCGCGGCGCGCCAGATGAATGCTGTGTAAAAATATTCCAAGAATGTTTTTAAAAATATTTTTAAAGAATATTTTTAAATTTCCGCGAACCGTTTTGATGCGAACCCGGCTCTTAGCAAAGGAGGATTGACCTCACACTGACAAAAAGGAGAACACCATGTTTTACACAAAGAATGTCCCTGGATGGGAACGTCTATTACGCATCGTCATGGGTATCATGGGGCTGGCGTTTGCCGCGATGAACTGGAATACTTCTGCCATGATGACGGGCGTTGGTATCATGGCGGCAATGCTGGCTGTCACCGGACTGATCGGTTTTTGCCCGATGTGCGCCATGGTGGGCCGCAAACTCGATAAGGGGAAATAAATCATGACCAGCGGGATCGACAGAACTGACCTGATTTTTGCAGCGCAGGCCGGTGATCCTGTTGCGATCAAACGCTTGCTGACAGTCTGCCAGGCCGATGCGCGGCGCTATGCCCGCCGCCATTGCCAGGCCAGCGATATTGACGATGCGGTACAGGAATCCCTGCTGGTGATTTCGCGCAAAGTATCGGGGCTGAAAGCGGCAGCGGCCTTTTCCTCCTGGCTGTTTACGGTGATCAAACGCGAATGCCGCAAGCTCGAACGTCTGATGCTGAGACATGATCCGCTGGAAGACGACGCAGCAGAACACCAACTCAGCTGCCGCACGGACGATGCCTTGCGGATTGATCTGGCAAATGCGCTGGAATCCTTGCCGGCGCATTATCTGGAAGTGGTTTTACTGCGCGATTTTGAAGAACTGACGATTGCAGAAATCGCGGAACGGCTCGGTGAACAACCCGGTGCGGTCAAGAGCCGCCTGCACCGCGCCCGCGAACTGGTGCGGGAATACCTGCTGGCGCCGGAAACCGTGCCGACCACGCCCTTCACGCACTGATATTCCGCCGCTGATTGCCTGACATTTCACGGCGGCACTGCGCCGCCCTGCCTTTTTTCCTCATTCATCCTACAGCCTGATGCCGCATCAGGTATCCGGCACAGCATGTCAGACTGCAGCCACCAATCACAACCAACAACCTCTGACGAGACGCAAAAACAACGTCATCACAAAATGCCGCCTCAAATAAAAAAACATCGTTATATAATAAAAACACTGTTTTATTTCATCCAGGACAGTACAAAAAAATTACAGACAGAGACTCGCCTGCACCATCACTGTGAGCGCAGTGTTAAAAAAGGATGTTGTTCTATGTACCGCACTTTCATACAGACGGTGAGCGCGGCATGGCTGCTGTGCGCCTGCCAGCCGCAGCATGTCATGCCCGGACCGCAACAGATCAGTGCCGCCGAAGCCGCACGCCCCGCCGATACGACGCTGTCCCGGATTTATCAGCGTTCCTGCATCAGCTGCCATGTATCTCCGGCCAGCACCGCGCCACTGGTCGGCTTTGCAGCCGACTGGGCGCCACGGCTGACGCAGGGTCAGGACGTGTTGCTACAACATGCGCGCGATGGCTACAAGGCCATGCCGCCGAAGGGCTTTTGCAGCGATTGCAGCGATCAGGATTTACGTCGCCTGATCGAATTCATGTCCACCCCGATTCACATACCACCTCCGGCAAAGGAAGCAGCATGACCCAGTCCACTCCCAGCGCGCTGCGCAGAAATATGATCCGTGCCGGTGTTGCCGCCGGCGCGCTCGGCGGCATCGGCATCCTGACGGAATGTTCCCGCATGCCGGTCGAACCGTTCACACCGCCAGCGCCGGATCTGCCGCCGCAAACTTCGCCCCGGGCGCTGACCTGGCAAAACTGGTCTGGCATCCAGACCTGCCAGCCGCAGGCCATACAAAGTCCGGCAGATGAAACAGCGGTACTGCAATTACTGAAAAACAGCCAGTCGCCGGTGCGCTGCGTCGGCGCCGGTCATTCTTTCACGGCGCTGGTGCCGACACCGGGACAGATCGTGTCGCTCGACAGCCTGTCGGGCATTGCCGGTCAGGACGGGACGCTGGTACGGATACAGGCTGGCACCCGGTTGGCGCAACTGGCACGCGAGCTGGATGCGCGTGGCCTCGCGATGCACAATCAGCCGGATATTGACGCCCAATCGCTGGCCGGCGCCATCAGCACTGCGACGCATGGTACTGGCATGACTTTGCCGGCGCTGCACGCAAAAGTGAAAGCGCTGCGTCTGGCGACACCCTCCGGACAAATCGTCGAATGCAGCGAACAACACCATCCCGAATTACTGCAGGCAGCCAAAGTATCGCTCGGCAGTCTCGGCATCCTGACCGAAATCACGCTGGAGGCGGTACCGGCCTATCGTCTGCGTCGCAAGGTCTGGCTGCTGCCGGTGCAGGATATGCTGGATCAGGCGCCGCAGTTGGCAAGGCAGCATCGTCATTTTGAATTTTATTATCTGCCGTTCACCGGCTATGCCGCAGCGATCACGCACGATATCGCTACCAGCAATGAACTGTTGCACCCAGATTCCGGCGACGAAGCCATGCTGCACAGCCTGAAACAGCTGCGCGACCGGCTGGGCCGCTTTCCCGAGTTGCGGCGCTGGATTGCGAAAAAACTCATCAATCCGGCGCAGCAGGAAACCGCGCAGGATCAGTCCTGGAAGCTGTTATCCACATCGCGTCCGACCCGTTTTAATGAATCGGAATGCCATGTGCCGCAAGACGCGGGAATCGCCTGCGTCCGCGAAGTGATCCGGCGGCTGGAACAGCGCAACGACGTCTACTTCCCGCTGGAATTCCGTTTTGTGCAGGAGGATGATGCCTGGCTCAGTCCGTTTTATCAGCGCGCCTCCTGTTCGGTGGCGGTCCATGCTGCGGCTGGTGAGGCATGGCGTTATCTGGTCGATGATATCGCGCCGGTATTCCGCCGTTACGAAGGCCGCCCGCACTGGGGCAAGCTGCATGCGCATCAGGCCGGCGATTTCGCAACACTGTATCCGCGCTGGAAAGACTTTCTGGCAATTCGGCAGGAATACGATCCGGCAGGACGCATGCTCAATCCGCATCTGCGCCAGATTTTCGGAGTGCAATCATGATTTCCCGCCAGCGACGCAAACTGCTGGCCGCCACCGGCATCGGTCTGGCAGGATTGTGGGCATTGCGCCCCTCAGCCAAAGGTGCCCCGCATGATGCTTACTTCACACGCAGTGCGCAGGCCTTGAAGCAGGCAGGCATCAGCACCCCGGTCCTGCTGATAGATCGTCAGCGGCTGTTGCAGAATGCGCAACAGATCATGCGCCATATCGGTCAG
This sequence comes from Cognatundibacterium oligocarboniphilum, assembly GCF_013377855.1. Classification (GTDB taxonomy): domain Bacteria; phylum Pseudomonadota; class Gammaproteobacteria; order Burkholderiales; family Burkholderiaceae_D; genus Undibacterium; species Undibacterium oligocarboniphilum. Next base: position 29,802 of record NZ_JABXYJ010000010.1, read on the forward strand.
CGCATGCAGTTCAGGCTGGTGGTGAAATCGCTGCCCTGCGAAGCACTGATCCGTGAAATCAGCGTTGTCACACAGAGCCCGCGCATGATGCTGTTCAGCCTGCCGCAATTGCGCATGATGGCGCAGGGTGGCAATGATATTTTACTGGGTAAGCCGATGCCGGTCGCTGCTGCCGCGCAGTTCTATCAGGAACACGCGGCCAATCCGCGCGGCTTCGTTCCACAACAGCAATTGCAATGGCTGATCGACACACCACAGCGGCTGGTGCAATACCGCGATCTGGCGCGCCAGCTGAATACCATGATGCGCATCAGTTTTGAAATCGATGTTGGCCTGCATCGCGGCGGCATCGACAGCATGGCCACATTGCATGAAATGCTGACCTTGCTGCAAAGCGAAGCGCGCCTGCAATTCAGCGGCATGATGGGTTATGACGCGCATGTCGCCAAGATTCCCGATCTGCCGGGGTTGCAGCAGCAGGCGCATGAACATGCGCACCAGATCTACACTGCCATGGCGCAGGAAGCGCTTGCGGTGCTGAACCGCAGCAGCACGCACGCCATTCATCATCCGCTGGTTTTCAATGCCGGCGGCTCGCCGACTTACCGCCTGTATGACGGTAGCGGGATTGAAAATGAAGTGTCGGTCGGCTCGGCGATGGTGAAGCCTTCGGACTTTGATCTGCCTTTGCTGTCCGACCTGCAGACAGCGGCAATGATCGCCACACCGGTGTTGAAGGTCAGCGAGCAGTTTCGCATGCCTTACGGCGTGGAATGGCTCGGCGACGCAGCCCGCGCCTGGGATCCGAACCAGCAGCAGGGGGTTTTCATTTACGGCGGTAACTGGCTGGCAGACCCGGTATCACCTGTCGGGCTCAGCGCGAGCGGGCTGTACGGCACCTCGTCCAATCAACAGTTGCTGCTGGAATCGGGACGCCAGCAACTGCAGGTCGATGACACGGTGTTTTTCCGACCGCGCCAGAGTGAGGCGGTGCTGCAGCAATTCGGCGATATTGCCTTGCTCGACGAAGGTCGGATCAGCGCGATGTGGCCGGTATTTCCAGCCACAGCCTGAAATATTTTCAACGCAGTTTCAACACGATTAAACGGTCAGTCAAAAGGACACGAGCCGGCTCACCGTTTTTTTCACTCATCCAAACCAAAAAAGAGGAAGACATATGCAGCTGAAAAAACGAAAAATCGCTGTCTGCATCACGCAGGCATTATTACTGGAGGCCGGGTGGCTGACGCTGGCGCATGCCGATGAGGAAACAATGCAATCCGTCACCGTCACCGCCCAGAGCCGCGCGCAGGAAGCGCAGGCGGTGCCGATTCCGTTCCAGATTCTGAAAGCGGAGCAGCTGGAAAAAACCGGCATCACCAATCTGGGCAGCATGAATGGTTTTATTCCCGGTCTGCAGGCCGATGGTAACCGCGCGACCCAGCCTTCCCTCTATCTGCGCGGGGTCGGCACCGAAGATTTTGGCATCGGCACCGATGCGCCGGTCGGCGTGTATGTCGATGGCGTCTATAGCGGTAAAACCGGCGGCGCGCTAATGAATTTCAACGATGTGCAGCGCATTGAAATCCTGAAAGGTCCGCAGGGTACGCTGTTTGGACGCAACAGCGCCGGCGGCGCCATCTCTATCGTATCCAACGAACCGTCCGACGAACTGGAAGCCGAAGCGACGCTGCGGGCCGGCAATTACGGCAGCCGCTATTTGTCCGGGCTGCTGAATATTCCGCTCAGCAACGACCTGTCTTTGCGCTTTAATGCCGTCGATCAGCAAAGCGACGGCTGGCTGCGCGACAGCGGCAACGGGCAGCGCTATAAAGACCAGAACAACTGGGGAACCCGCACCAGCCTGCTATGGAAAGGGCCGGAAAAAACCCGCGTCCTGCTGAGCTGGGAACATGAAAACCTGAACCAGATGGCACGTCCGCCGATCTCGCTGGTGCCGTTCAGCCCGGCGGGCACAGCACCAGCGTTCCCGGCCAGCATCAGCAGTTTTGTCGATCCGCGCCGTGAACTGGTGTACAACGATACCAACGGCGGCAATACGGAAAGCCGCCGCTTCGACGGCGTGACCATCCGCATTGAAAAGCCGCTGGGCTGGGCCGATTTCACGTCGACCACGGCTTACCGTCACTTCAATTCGTTTAATCAGGAAGATGAAGACGGCACCAATAATCCGGTAACTTTTCTGAATACCGCCAACATCGAGCGCAACAGCACCTGGCAACAGGAATTCAAACTGGCGGGAAAAAACGGAATCGCCGACTGGCTGGCCGGCGCCAGTTTTTATAAAGAAAACGCTTTCCAGATCAGCCAGGTTAACGCCAACACCGACAGCTACAACACGATTGCCAATAATATGCTCGGTATCCCCTTGTTCAGTATGCTCAACGGTGGTGCCGCCCAGTATGGTCTGCCGCTGAATTTCCTTGGTCAGAGCTGGCAGGAAAACATGATTAACCATGGCGATTATCAGTCGGCTGCCGTGTATGGCGATGTGATCTGGCACCTGCAACCGAAGCTGAATCTGACGACTGGACTGCGCCTGACCCGTGACAGCAAGGAATTCAGCTGGAATTACCCGGCCCGTCTGGCAGCGGGACTGGATCAGCAGATCGCACTGGCAAACCAGTATGGATTTTTCACCGGTCAGGATGCAGCACTGGCTGCGCTGACCCAGAATTTTTTCATCAATGGTTCGGCCACCAGCAGCGCGGCTGCCGTGAAAAAAAGCTGGACGGATGTCAGCCCGCGTCTGGTGCTGGATTATCACTACACACCGGATATCATGAGCTATGCCTCGGTCACCAAAGGCTATCAGTCCGGTGGTTTCAATTCGGTCACGATGGGTGCGCAATTCCAGCCGGAGGATGTCTGGAATTATGAGATCGGCATCAAGAGCTATCTGCGCAACATCAAGCTGATGCTGAATGCCTCACTGTTTCATTACAAGTTCACCAATCTGCAATCGCTGACCTTGATTCAGGCGCCCGGCACACCGATTCCGGCCTATCAGGTCACTAACAGCGATCAGGATGCGACCGGACTGGATGTGGAAGCCAGCTGGGCACCTGTGCGCGGAATGAAGCTGTTTGGCAATGCCGAATACATCGACCAGAAATACACGCATTATGTGGTGCAGAACGGACCGGACCTGTCCGGCCAGCCGGTTGGCACGCCAACATGGAGCATCACCGGCGGCGTTGATCACACCTGGTATGACGTACTCAATGGCAATCTGAATCTGATGCTGCAACATGCCTATACCGGCGCGACCCGTTGCAATGACAATTCCGCTGCGCAGATGAGCTGTGTCAAGGCACCCGGCTTCAACATCGGCGGACCGCAGCACCGGACTGATCTGCATTTCGGCTGGCAGCGGCAGGATCGGCGTTGGGGCGTATCGCTGTTTGTGAATAATCTGTTCAACCAGCGTTACGTGTTCAATGCCAATCCGATCACTGCCGTGCTCGGCACACCGTTCGCCTCGGTCAGCGCACCGCGCATGGCGGGACTGCAGTTGAACGTGCGGATGTAGTGTGGTTCTGGCTGAGCTGCAGGAGAATCTCTGTTCTTGCTCCCGCAGGGCTTCAGTATAATAAGCCCGTACAGCATGGCATTCATGCCGTACGGGCATTTAACTTTTGATAGGAATTCAGTTGTGACCAGGGCTGCTGCCAATTTACAGGAACGCAAACGACGCGAATCCGAAGCCAGGAAAAAACACATTATTTCAGTAGTCAAAGGGCTGGTCAAAAAAGGCGGCGCCAGAGAACTCACGATCCGCAATGTGGCAGAAGAAGCCGGTTTTTCAACCACGGTGGTGTATGCGCTGTTTCGTGATAAAGCGACGCTGATTACACAGGCGATGGACGAAACGCTGTTTGAACTGGTCGACATCATGAAAAAAGCGGCCGCCCATAGCAATGACCCGGCAGAAAAAATCCGCGCCACCGGCAAAGCCTATATTCAATACGGACTCAGCAATCCGGATGAATACGCGCTGGTATTCATGGAACGCCGTCCGCATGCTCCGGTGGAAGCCGCGGTGGTTGAGCATGGCAATATCGAGCAGGACCCGTATGCCTTTGCACACCATCTGTTTGTGCAGCTCAGGGATGCCGGAGAGGTCGCCGGCGATGACGATACCCTGCACCTGATGACGCAGATTTTCTGGCAGGGCATCCATGGACTGACTTCCATCAGCCTGGTCATGGATGAAGGCGATGTCTGGACGCCGAAGCTCAACCCGCAACATCATGTGGATGCCCTGCTCGATGTGCTGCTGCTGGGCATACAGCAGCGCTTTCCGGCACGGCGCTGATCTGTATTTTCCCCTGCTCTGTCACGGCGCAGGATCAGCTCTGACGACTGACCCAATCCGCTACCGCCTCCAAATGACGGAAATCCGCTACTGAACGGCAGGCAATCTGCGGATATCTGGCCTGCAGCATCTTGCTCAGCGCATTACCCGGCCCAAGCTCCAGGGCGATCGTGATGCCTGCCTCGTTCAGGCTTTCCATGCACCAGTCCCAGCGTATCGTCTGCGTGATCTGTGCCAGCAATGCCTGCCTGCTTTGCTGCGGCGTGTGGCAGACGCTGCCATCGACACCCGCCAGCACCGGCAGCGTTGGCGCGGATAAAGGCACCGCATCCAGCGCAGCGTGGATCAGCGGTACTGCTGCTGCCATCAGCGTGGTGTGGGAAGCAATATGCACCGGCAGCTCCGTCAGGTGGCAGCGCGGCATGGTTTGCAATATCGTCGCGGCTTCCGCCACCCGGCTGGCAACTCCGGCAATGATGGCCGCGTCCGGCCCGGTAATGATCGCCACCTGTAACTGGTGGTGGGCGCAAAACTCCTGCACCTCCGCCGTCAACATGCCACTGATGGCCAGCATGCGCTGCGGTACGCCCGGCAGCACACAATCCTGCATCGCCTGCGCCCGTTGCCGCGCCAGCTGCACCGCGGCGTCCGGCGTCAGCGTGCCACCGATCGCATGGGCACTCCATTCGCCGATACTGTAACCCGCCACCAGCGCTGGCGACGGTAACAGCGTCCGCAACGCCAGCCAGTTCGCCAGCGTTGCAATGACGATCAGCGGCTGCGCCAGACGGTTGTCAAACAAGGCCTGCATAGTCAGCGCAGCAGGCTGCACAGCCCCATCCGCCTCCAGTCGTTGCAGCCAGTGGCGGGCAGCAGCATCGGATTGCGCCAGCGTCAGCATCTGTGCAGACTGACCGCCCTGTCCGGGACACAGCAAAGCCAGTCTAGCCATACTGCACCGGCGGAAAATCAAGGTCAGTCAATTGATGCACCAGCCAGCTGGCGGCCAGCAGATCTGCCGCGCCGCCGGGAGACAGACGACGCTGCACAAACGCTGCATGGCAGGCTTGTGCCTTGTCAAACCAGTCCGGCTGACGGGTTCCGCCAGCGGCTATCCAGGCCTGCGCCTGCTGCCGCGCAAAGTCGGCACCGGCCTGACCGCCGCGGTAATACAGATTGGTGTCGCTGACATGCGCAATCAGACAGAACAAGGCTTCCGTCCTGGCTGTCTCGCCGCAGCCGCTGTCTTGCAACACCTGCGTCAGACGCGGTAAGGCCAGCTCGAATACGGCAGGAAATCCCAGTGCCGCTTCTTCTCTGGCACCGCTGGCAGCAAAGCGTTGCGCGACCTGCAGGCCATGGCTGTCTGGCGTGCTATCCGGCACCGTGGCGCAATGCTGCCTCAGCGCTGCTCCCCAATGCTGTTGCAAGGCGTTGCGAATCGCATCTGCCGTTAAACGCTGACCGGCAGCCACGCAGGCGGCGCCGGCAGCACACAGCATACCGAGCGCAAAAATCGCACCGCGATGCGTATTGATGCCCCGGGTGGCCAGCAACATGCACCGTTCGGCCTGTATCCCCAAATGCTGTAATTCGGAAAACGGCGCGCAGTGCAGACCTGCGGCAGCAATCGCCCTGAAATAATGACGCAGCGCGAACAGGCTGCGTATAAACGTCGCAGCAGTCATGTCGATATGACTGCCGTTATCGCGCAGCGACACCAGCCCGGGCTTGGGATACAACGCCAGCTCGGCATACAGGCTGCGCACGGCGCACAGCGCGATGGCACGGGCTATCTGTCTTTGCTGCCAGGCAGAGAGGCTCTTGTCTGTCCGCGACAGCAAATATCCTTCAGACAGACAGCCTGCCGTTTCAGGTTGTGGGAAGAAACCAGCTGCCCAAGAGAGTGGATGGTTCATGTCGATGGCAGGCTGTCCAGCAATTCCTGCCGGTTGACCAGTCTGACCGTCTGGCTGTCTTTGACCAGAACACGCTGGTTGGCATGGGCATCGACCAGGGTGTCGGCAGTCGCCCATTCTTTCCAGGCCACGGCCTGTTCCCGCGGAAAAATAATTTCTCCATCCAGCGGCAGCCATGCGCGATAACGTTGCAGCAATGCCAGTCCCAACCGCAACTGCTGCCGGTCAGACGGACGGAACAGTAAGTCAATATCCGATTGCGGCGTCATATACGGCACGCCGGTCAGAAATTGCATCGCCAGCGAGCCATAGACCCGGAAGCGGATGCCCTGCTGCTGCGCATCGCGCTGCATCGCCTGCAGATACTCCTGCGCGCTGTCACCTGCCACCGCCATCGCGGTGGACAAGGACAAACCGGGCTGATGCGCGCTGATCTGCTGCACCGGTACCCGCGCCGCCACCCGGATTTTCCGGCCTTGCTGCGGCGGCAGCGCCAGACCGATGCACACCTCATGCTCTGTCGCATCGCCATCGCGCCGCCTGACCACAGCCGGCCACTCGGCCTGCTGCCACTGGCGCAGTTGTGCTGCCAGTGCTGGTTGCTGCTGAATCAGCATATCCCACGCGGGATGCGCCAGCCAGACCAGATCATGCCGGTGAAATTGTTCCGTCTGTTCCAATTCGGACTCACTTTAATGTCGCAAAGGTAGAGATAATAGGCGATCTGCCACCTTCTTTGCCATTGTGCGGCCGCCACGCTGCGCTCCAAGCTCCATCCGTGTGTCCTGCGTGTCTGCTGTATGCAGCGCCTCCTGCAGCGCTGCGCCCAGATCGCCGTACCAGATCGCCTGTATGCCACCCATGCGTTCATAATTGGCCGGCCCCGGCGCAAACACCGGATTATCCTGCGCCAGTGCGGTCAGCTTTTCTTCCGGCACCTTGGTGATGCGCGCCATCGCCGGTAATGCCATGACGCGGATCACTGCTTCCGGCAACGCATAGCAGGCATTGGCCATCATGCCGCTGGTGATGAAACCGCCCGACAATGCCTGATCGTAAACCAGTGCAATGATCTGATGGCCGGATTGCCGTGCCAGCTCCAGGCATTTCGCCAGATGCGCCATATAGCTGTTGATGCCAAGCATTTCATCGCGGTGACGCAGACGCTGGCCAACGGTATCGACCAGCAATACAATCGGCCGTCCCGGATGCTGGCGCACAGCGTCCAGCACCGCGGTTGCCTGCGCCAGTGCGATTTCCACCCCGATCGGAACATGATCGCAGGTGCCGGTCACCGCCACCGTTTTGCCATCCACTTGTGCCGTGCCGGACAAAACCGAGCCCTGCGCGCTGACCTGCGCCCCCTGTGGAAACAGACGCGCGATCAGCGCCTGCCAGCCGACAGCATACGGTTGCACCTCCTGTTGCCCGGCAGCCTGCGCAGTGAACGCGGTGTCTTTGTGAAGCGCCCCCATCGGCGACAGGGCATCAGCCATGGCGATAAATTCAGCGGTTTCCATCATGGCGACCCGGCTGGCATCAGGCACCCCCAGCGCACTCCATAACTGTGCCGGATCACGGTAATCGGCAGCGAATACCAGTCGCTGCTCCAGCATGGCATGCTCCGCTTCCAGCGCCTGCAGACTCAGCTCCGGCCGGGTTATCTGACGGACTGCTGCCGCTGCTGCATCCCGGAATGCGCTCAGATCATCGGCCACCAGCATCTGGCAGTCGCCCATCAGGTAACGGTGCTTGCCGCCGGTCGTACGCCAGACCAGCGCCCTGTCGCGCGCATCGAATTCTTCCACGCCATGTGCCGTTTCGATCACTTCCGGACCGGACATCGCGAGCCGCGCTTCTTCCGACATGATGATGTAATTCGCGCAGCGCGCCACAATGCCCATGCCGCCAAAACAGCCATTGCTGCCGCCGTTGAGTACGATCACCGGAATACCGGCCGCACGCACGGCGAACAGCGCCCGCATCACCTCTGACACCGCAATCAGTCCGGCATTGGCTTCATGCAAACGCACACCGCCGGACTCGGCCAGCAAAATCAGCGCCGCCGGTTTGTCGATCACCGCCCGGCGCATCAACCCGACCAGTTTGGCGCCATGCACCTCGCCAACCGCGCCACCCATGAAACCGCCCTCTTGTGCCGCGGCAAACACCCATTGCCCCTGCAAATAACCGCTGCCGGCCACCACACCGTCATCAAACGACACCGGCGCGTTCAGCAAGGGCAGATGCGGACTGGTCCATTCCGGGCCGGGCGGCAACATTTCTTCAAAGTTGTCCACCAGCGCCAACATGCGCTGCCGCGCCGTGGCTTCCAGATAGCTGCTCATGTTTCCGGCTCCAGACAGGTTTCGATCGCCTGATCCAGCCGCAAGCGCACGACTGCAGGTGTTGCACCCATATCGTTGATTGCAATGCGGACATCGGCCAGTTGCCAGCGCTCCTGAAAATCGTTCATGACAGCCTGCCAGATCGCCCCAAAACCTTCCGCTGCGGTACTGACATGAATCTCACAGCCGGTACCCGGTTCAGTGCTGTGCACCAGCACTTCCAGATTGCCCGAGCTGACCACGCCCACCAGCCGGGGCTGCGTCGCTAAACGTCGCTGCCCCTGCGTGTAATGAAATACCAGTGTTTCCATGATTCTCCTTACCAGTTCCTGAAACGTCTGGGCGGCAGATATAAGCCACCCGAAGCACGCACCAGATCCTTCATCGTTTTTGCCGCCAGCAGATCGCGGGTCGCATCGCGCGGATCAATGCCCAGATCGGCAGGGCGGCGGATCACGCCGCGGTCGCGCAGATTGTCCACCATGCGCCGGTCGCGTGCCAGTCCCACCGGCGTGTAACCGGCTACGCCGCGAATCGCCTGTTCCCGCTCCTCATCGTTGCGGCATAACAGTAAATTCGCAATCCCTTCTTCGGTCAGGATATGGGTGACATCCTCGCCGTAAATCATCACCGGCGGCAACGCCATGTCTGCCTGTTCAGCCAGTTGCCAGGCATCGAGCGTTTCCACAAATGCCGGCTGCATATGTTCGCGGAACGTTTCCACCATCTGCACCACCAGCTTCTGGCCGCGCGGCATGGCGTTTTTACCGGCACGGGCTTCCCGTCCGGCTTTCAGCCACGCCGGGCTGGCATGGCGACGCCCGCGCGCATCGGCACCCATATTCGGCGCACCGCCAAAACCGGCGATCCGCCCCAGCGTCGCAGTCGAGGAATTACCCTGCAGATCAATCTGCAACGTCGAGCCGATAAACATATCGCAGGCATAATGCCCTGCTGCCTGACTCAGCGCGCGGTTGCTGCGCATGGAGCCGTCGGCGCCGACAAAAAACACATCGGGGCGGGCGCGGATGTAATCCTCCATCCCGAGTTCAGACCCGAAAGAATGCACCGACGTCACAAAGCCGGCTTCAATCGCCGGAATCAGCGCCGGATGCGGATTGAGCGCCCAGTGGCTGGCTATTTTTCCCTTCAGACCGAGCGAGGCGGCATACGTCGGCAACAGCAGTTCGATCGCTGCCGTATCAAAACCGATACCATGATTCAGCCGCTGCACGCCGTATTCTGCGTAGATGCCTTTAATCGCCATCATCGCCATCAGCACCTGGATTTCGGAAATCAGCGCCGGATCGCGCGTGAACAGCGGTTCGATGTAATGCGGTGCCGGCGCTGCCACCACGTAGTCCACCCAGTCAGCCGGAATATCAATCCGCGGCAGCACATCAACCACCTCATTTACCTGCGCAATCACCATACCGGACTTGAAGGCAGTCGCCTCCACGATCGTCGGCGTGTCTTCGGTATTCGGGCCGGTGTACAGATTACCGTGGCGGTCGGCTGCCTGCGCTGCCACCAGCGCCACTCTCGGCGTCAGGTCGACAAAATAGCGCGCATACAATTCGAGATAGGTATGGATTGCGCCGATATTGAGCCTGCCTGCCGATGCCAGCCGGGCAAGACGGGTGGCCTGCGGGCCGGAAAAGGAAAAATCCAGCTTCGATGCAATGCCTTTTTCAAACACATCCAGATGTTCGGGCAAGGCAAGCACCGATTGCAGCATGTGCAGGTCATGCACCTGCGCCGGATCAAGCTGTGTCAACGCCTGCGCCAGAAAATCGGCCTGCTTCTGATTATTGCCTTCGATGCAGACCCGGTCACCGGATTCCAGCACCGCATGCAGCAAATCACGGATACGGGATGCAGGCAGAATGCGCCCCTGCAAATCCGCACCCAGCCGCTCTGCAACGCGCTGCAGACGCTGCTGACGGTTCTGCTGCAGAGTATTCCACGAGCCAGGCGACACCATCACTGCCCTCCCATGATCATGTCAGGAAACGCGGTGGCGATCTGCGGAAACAGGCTCAGCAGAACCACCGCCAGCAGCATCAGCAGCAGAAATGGCAACACACCCCAGACGATCTCCTTCAGCGGAATATCCGGCGCGATATTCTTGATGACAAAAATATTCAATCCGACCGGAGGATGGATTAGCCCCATTTCCATCACGATGGTCATCACGATGCCGAACCAGACCAGATCAAACCCCGCAGCCCGTAAAGGCGGCAAAATGATCGGACACATCATCAGAATGATCGATACCGGCGGCAGGAAAAAGCCGAACACCACCACCATCAGCAAAATCACGCACAGCAACATCCATTTATCGAGATGCAGATCGACCACCCATTGCGCGGCAGACTGGCTGATGTGCAGATAGCTCATGACGTAGGAATACAGCAGCGACATGCCGATAATCAGCAGCAGCATGGTCGATTCCTTGATGGTGGAGGTCACAAACGGCGCAATCTCAGATGGCCGCCAGACGCGGTACACCAGCGCAATCAGCGCCATCGCCAGCAAGGCCCCCAGCCCGGCAGTCTCTGACGGTGTGGCATAACCGCCGTACAGGGCCACCATGACGCCGATGAGCAAAATCACAAATGGCAGGACGCGCGGCAGCATTTCCATTTTCTGCGCCAGCGTGAAATGCTCTTGTTCCAGATAGGCCGAATGCGTTCCGGTCTGCTGGTAGGCACGGTAAGCCTGCGTATATTCCGCCCTGGCGCGGTACACGGCATATCCCGAAAACAGCAGCACCATCAATAGCCCGGGGCCGATCCCCGCCAGAAACAAGCGCCCCAGCGACTGTTCAGCAGCGACTGCATACAGGATCATGGTGATAGAAGGGGGCAATAAAATACCGAGCGTTCCTCCGGCTGCAATAATGCCGGCAGCGAATCCCGGCGAATAGCCGCGACGCCGCATTTCAGGAATGCCCGCCGAACCGATGGCGGAACAGGTCGCCGGCGAAGAGCCGGCCATCGCAGCAAACATTGCGCAGGCAAACACATTGGCAATGCCGAGTCCGCCCGGCACCTTATGCAGCCAGGCATGGATGGCTGAATACAAATCCCGCCCGGCAGCAGATTTTCCGATGGCGGCGCCCTTCAGGATGAACAGCGGTATCGATAGCAAGGTGATGGATGCCATCTCTTCATACACATTTTGCGTGATGGTATCGAGCGATGCCGCCGGCATCAGAAAATACATGAAGCCGGTCGCCACCGTACCGAGCGCAAAAGCTATCGGCATTCCCGAAAACATGACCAGCAATGTCACCACGCCATACAGCACACCCAGGGTTAATGGATTCATGCTTTCTCTCCCCGAGCTGCCTGTCCCGCCACTGCAGGTTGGCCGGTGAAGGTTGTTGATGTCGCAGGCATTGCCAGCACCGTCAATGCATCCAGCACCTGAATCAGCAATTGCAAGGTCAGCAGCGTCATGCCCGCCGCCATCATGGCGTAGGGAATCCAGAGCGGCGGGGCAAAAGTGGAGGATGTGGTCTGGCCATCGATCCAGGCTTCGTAAAACAAAGTCCAGGATTTCCAGGTAAAGAATCCGCAGAACGCCATACTGAGCAGATCTACCAGCAGCAGACGCCAGCGGTTCACTGCTGGCGACAACAGCGATGACAGCACTTCGATGCCGATATGACCGCGGTACGACTGCACATAGGCGGCTGAAAAAAATGTCACGCCAATCAGCATGAACACCGATGCCTCATCCTGCCAGTCGGTCGGCACCCGGAACAGATAACGCGAGATCACCGAATAAGTCAGGATCAGCGTGGTGAGCAACATGGCGATCATCGACAGGCGGATAATCCAGCGGTTCAGCCAGTGCAGGCCGGTCGCCAGCATTCTGAGCACCGGATGCGCCGGCAACGGCACCGTTTTACCCGGCGTCATCTCAAAGCCGTGGCTCATAACAGTTTCTCCGCCAGTTTCAGCAGTTTTGCGCAATTTTCGTTTTTATCCGCATAATCTTTCCAGGCCGTCGTACGGGCAATTGCCTGCCAGCGTTTGACGGTGGCAGCATTCATGTCGGCGACTTTGGCGCCCTTTTTTTCATACACGCTGGCGACGGTCAGATCATCCTGTTTCGCTGCCTTGATGGCAAATGCTTCCAGTTCTGCGCCGACGGTCATGATGATGTTCTGTTGCTCTTTGGTCAGCCGGTCAAACACGGCTTTCGATATCATCAGGGGCTCAAACATATACCAGTAACTCTGCCCGCGACCGCTGGTGAGAAATTTGGACACCTCTTCCAGCCGGAAGGAAATCAGCGAAGTGGACGACGTCAGCGCGGCTTCCATCGCACCGGTCTGCATCGCGGCATAGATTTCATTCGACGGCAGCGACACCACGGCAGCACCGGCCGCTTTGAGCATCAGATCCACTTCGCGTGAACCGCCGCGGATTTTCATACCTTTGACGTCATCCGGCTCCACCACCGCTTTGGTGCGCGAGGCCACACCGCCTGCCTGCCAGATCCAGCTGACCAGCACGATGCCTTTGTCCAGCAACAGTCGGTTCAGCTCTTTGCCGACCTCGGCATTTTTCCAAGCCGCGCCGGTTTCATAGGAAGGCACCAGTCCCGGCATCAAACCGATGTTAACCTCCGGAACCTCACCGCCGGCATACGATAAAGGCACCAGCGACAGGTCCAGCGCACCCTTACGCATCGCAGAAAACTGGGCATTGGTTTTCATCAGCGAAGAACCGGGATAAATCTCGAATTTCAAGCCGCCATTGCTGCGTTTTTGCACCTCCGCAGCAAACATGCGGCACAGGCGATCACGGAAATCACCTTCTTCCAGCGTGCCGCCGGGAAACTGATGTGAAATTTTAAGCGTCACGCCCTGTGCCTGCGCCAGCAGGGGGTGAACGAGGGACAAAGCGGGGGCCAGACTGAGCGCCCGCAAAGCATGTCTGCGACTGAATTGCGTCATGTTATCTCCTAAGGATTGTTGTCAGTGTGCGGTTCTTGGTCCGCTGGTTTCCGGCCCGCTTCAGTGCAATGCAGTGTTTTGCGGTTTGTTCTGAGTATGCCAGATATTTTTTATTGTATACAAGATCGTATATTTTGCATTCAAAGTCAACTTGAATATATACTCATACTATTCACACTATTAAATTTTCTGTCCAGAACACTGATTGCCATGAAAAACCGTTCCGCCAGCCTGCGCGAAGAAATTGAAGAACTGATCGCCACCGGACAATTACCGCCCGGACACCATCTGGATGAAACCGAGCTGGCTGCCCGCTTTCATGTCTCCCGCACACCGGTACGGGAAGCGCTGATTCAGCTGGCGTCGATGGGGATTATCGAGATGCGGCCGCGGCGTGGCGCGCAGGTCGCCACCATCAGCCCGCAGCAGTTGGTGGAAATGTTTGAAGTGATGGCGGAATTCGAAGCCATGTGCGGCAGAATGGCTGCCCGCCGCATGTCTGCCGGTGAGCAGCAGGCGTTACAGGCAGCGCATGAGGCCTGTAAAGCTGCCCGCGATGCGGAAGATACCGATGCCTATTTTTATAAAAATGAAGTGTTTCACGGCCTGATCTACACGGGCAGTCATAACCAGTTCCTGGCGCAGCAGGCTACCAATCTGCACCGTCGTCTGCGGCCTTACCGGCGTTTGCAGCTGCGGGTGCGGGACCGCCTGAAAAATTCCTACCACGAGCATGACGACGTCGTGCAGGCAATTCTGCAGGGTGACGGTGAAAAGACAGCGCAGCTGCTGCGTAACCATATCACCATCCAGGGAGAGCGTTTTGCCGATCTGATGGCTTCGTTATCTGACAGCGCCGGCAACACAGCTATTTAATTTTTCTCGACCTGACGTTCCGAATCAAAGAAATACGTCATCCGCTTGCGCGGACTCAGATAGTCATGGATTTCGGGGCTCAGTTGTCCCGGCTTCATGCTCTGGGTAATTTCAAGCAAGGGATCATGCATCAGATCAAGAATGATGGCTTCATTTTTTGGCACGCTGGGATCGTAAATCAGCACGCTGGGGCGCAGGGGTTTCTGGGAATTCACGGCAATCACCATTCCGAGGGTACCGTCAGATAATTTAACAATGGTTCCAGGTGGATAAATCCCCATGCTGCGGATAAACAGATTCAGTGCCGGAACGTCGAACTGCTTGCGCAACTGGCTGAACATATATGCCATTGCCTCATGCGGGCTCATTGATTCCTGATAATTAGGCCGGTTGCACAGATTGTCGTAGGCATTGGTGATCGCGACGATGCGCGCCAGCGGCGAGATTGCATCGCCTTTCAATCCCTCCGGATAACCGCTGCCGTCAATATATTCGTGGTGCTGAGCGATAATATCCCTGACTTGCTTCGGCAATGAAAGCTTATCTGCGATCTTTAATCCGTAGTAACAATGCTGCTGCATCAGATGCATCTCGGCCTTGGTCAGCTGGAAAGTCTTGTTCACTACCCGGTCGGGAATTTCCATCTTGCCGATATCGTGAAACAGACACCCCATACCCAGCAGTTTCAGATCCTCGCGGGAAAAAGACAATTCCTTCGCCAGCATCATGGTCAGCACAGCGGTATTGAGCGAATGGTAATAAGTGTCCTCGCCAGCGATCTTGTCGTTCATCAGATGAATCGCAATGTCTTTGTCGATCAGCAACGAATCCACCATCTGTTCGACCAGTTGCTCGGCCTGCTGTACCGACTCCTGAGGGCGCGAAAACAGATTGCGATTAATGTTTTTCAAAGCAGTGGCCGTCTTCAGCAGCTGTTTTTCGCATTCGGCAATGGCATTGCGCTCACGAATCAGGCGATCGATGCGTGCCTTCTTTTCACGGATTTTTTCCTGCTCTTCTTCGGTCAGTTCCAGCTTTTCCGGATCTGCTTTCGGTTCAGCCGAAGGCGCCGGAGGCGGTAGCGGGCGGCAATCCGACTTCACCGGATTGACCCGGATGGTCGGGACACCCAGTTGTTTCAGTGCACGCAATTCCTGTTCAGTTTTTATCTTGAAGCTGCTGAGCGCAAAGGAGTGATCCAACCAGGGAATATCCAGATGCACATAAAGACCAATACAGAGTTGCTCAATTGGGACGTTGACAGTTCTAGGCGCGGCGCACATTGACGGTTCGGGAAGTATGGATGCAATATTTTAGCAGCCTCTTTAACAAAAGAAACATGGGTTTGCTGCAATCGCTCACATCCCGGGCGCTATTTCATGATTACTATTACAATCAGCAGAATTTCCGATCCGTCCCATCTTTTTCAGAAAGTCCCTGATGAATCAGCCCGTCAAGCAATACAAATACTATGATTTTGTCATGGCCGCTTTTGTCACTGTACTGCTGTGCTCCAATCTGATCGGCGCTGCCAAAGCCGCCCAGGTCACCTTGCCAGTGCTGGGCACCATCAGCTTCGGTGCCGGCGTACTGTTTTTTCCGATCTCTTATCTGTTTGGCGATATCCTGACCGAAGTCTATGGATACGGACGGGATCGCCGGGTGATCTGGGCAGGATTTGCCGCCTTGCTGTTTGCAGCAGTGATGTCCGTCGTCGTACTGGCGCTCACACCAGTGGCCGACGCGTTCAATCAAGATTACCAGAAGCATCTGACTGCGGTGTTCGGCAATACTCCCCGTATCATTCTGGGTTCCATCACGGCGTTCTGGAGCGGCAGTTTCGTCAATAGCTATGTGCTGGCGAAAATGAAAATCGCGACTAAAGGCAGACATCTCTGGCTGCGTACGATCGGCTCCACCATGTGCGGCGAGCTGGTCGACTCCAGCCTGTTTTATGTAATTGCGTTTTATGGCATCTGGTCCGATCATCAGCTCATTACCGTGGCGATTGCCCAGTATCTGCTGAAAACCGGCTGGGAGGTTGTGATGACACCGGTGACCTATAAAATAGTCGGTTTCCTGAAGCACAAAGAACAGGAAGATTTTTATGACAGGCACACTAACTTCACGCCTTTCCGCCTGAAGGTGTAATCCCGTAACAGACAATCAGTGCACCCAAAAAAATTATTATTTATCTATTTATCGCTGTTTCGTGACGCAAAGTGCGGGACAAGGTATGATCTTAATTTTGCTATCAGGAACTGGTTTGCACCATGGAAGGACTCTCTGATCAGGCGCTGACGCAAGTCGCACAATACTTTTCTGCTCTGGCGGAACCGACCCGTTTGCGTATCCTGAATTGCCTGCGCGATGGCGAGCTGAATGTCGGGGAACTGGCAGAACGCTGCGAATGTTCGCAGGCGAATGTATCGCGTCACTTATCCACTCTGGCCAAGCATGGCTTTATCCAGCGCGAAGGCCGGGGCAATGCCGCCTATTACCAGATTGCGGACGAATCCGTCTATGCCTTATGCGATCTGGTCTGCAGCAACGTGGCGCGCCAGCTTGATGCGCAGGCCGCATTACTGAATACCCTTCGCAACCGCTAACTCCTCTTTAGTGTGCCGACTCAGTACCCCCACTGTTGCACGGCACGGATCAGCAGGCTGACGGCAACGCCCAGTACCAGTAACACAAAAACCATCTGCACTACCCGCACCGGCAGATGTGGCGCCAGCCGCCGCGCCAGCAGCGTACCGGCCACCGTCGCCAACGTAAAATAAACAGAAAAACCTGCCGGGATACTGGCGCCATGCCAGATTGCGGAAGCAATTCCCAGACTGCCGACCAGACTGATCACAAACAGCGACGTGGCAACCGCGCCCTGCAGCGTGACATTGGTCAGATGCCGCAACATCGGCACGATGATGAAGCCACCACCAACTCCCAGCAAACCCGTCATCAGACCGGCGACACTGCCGATCACGGCAATCACCGCAGCTGTTCTGGCTGACCAGTCAAAACGACCTGTGGTTTCGTTAATTTTCGCCAATACCTGATCCGGGTGTTTTTCATGATGTGCGTTCCGCAACTGCAATGCCAGCCGCGTCGCCACCAGCAACAGCACAAAGGCAAAACAGCCCATCAGCCAGGCTTGCGGCAGACGCTGCGCCAACACCACGCCCAGCATGGTTGGCAAGCTACCCGCCAACGCCATCACGAAAGCCGCCCGGTACCGGACCAAGCGCTTCATAAATCCTTCTACAGCCCCGATCAGCGCCCCGGCAGTCACGCCCAGCAGAGCGACCGGCATCGCCTGCTGCATGCTCCAGCCCTGGCTGTACACCAAAGCCGGAACCGCCAGAATACCGCCTCCTGCGCCGGTCACGCCCATCAGTAGTCCGATCACCGCACCCAGTAATATCGCCAATAAATCCATACACGCCGCTTGTTGTTGCAAATTGAGGAATCCGTCTGCAGCGGTACCGGTTGTTGGTCCAATGCATTCCGGTTTACTATGATGTTTCTCCTCTTTATCCTCTTATTTTAACGGCTTCACGATGCGACCGCCCCAGATTCAGCCTTTTTTCGATCCCGTATCCTGCACTGCCACTTACGTTGTCTATGATGAAAGCGGCGGGCATGCCGCAGTGATTGATCCAGTACTTGATTATGATCCCAAATCCGGTCGCACCGGAACCACCCGCGCTGATCAGATTCTCACGTTCCTGCAACAGCAGCAGCTGCGCCTCTGCTGGATACTGGAAACCCATGCCCATGCCGATCACCTGTCTGCGGCGCATTATCTGCGCCAGCAAGCCGGCGGAAAAATCGCCATCGGCGCTCATATCGGACAAGTGCAGCAAACCTTTAAGACCCTGTTCCATCTGGAACCGGAGTTTGCAACCGACGGCTCGCAATTTGATCAGTTATTTGACGACGGCGCCTGTTTTCCAATCGGCCAGCTGGAAGCGCAGGTCATGTTTCTGCCCGGTCATACACCGGCAGACATCGCTTACCGGATCGGTGACGCAGTATTTGTCGGCGATACCTTATTCATGCCGGATGTCGGCACGGCACGCTGTGATTTTCCCGGCGGGAATGCGCGCAAGTTATACCAATCCATCCGCAAGCTGTTGTCACTACCTGCCGAAACACGGCTGTTCATGTGCCATGACTATCCGCCTGCTGGCCGTACAGTGAATCTGGAAACCACAGTAGCGGCACAAAGGGTGGAAAATATCCATGTGCACGACGGAATTGATGAGGACGCCTTTGTCGCCATGCGCAACCGGCGTGATGCCGGACTGGAAATGCCGGTACTGTTACTGCCATCGGTGCAGGTGAACATCCGCGCCGGTGCCTTTCCGCCGGTCGAGGAAAATCAGGTCGCTTACCTGAAAATTCCACTGAATCAGCTCTGACCCTGCGGTATTTTCCGTTCCGGACTCCAAGGAAACCTCATGTCACAGACCATACGCCGCATCGCCATCAGCACCGGAGGCGGTGATGCACCAGGATTGAACGCAGTCATCCGCTCGGTTGTGTTTGCGGCTGTCCGGCGCGGTTGGGAATGTTATGGTATCCGCGAAGGATTCAATGGCATTCTCTGCCCTGACCGTTATCCGGAAGACGGTATCACGCGGCTCAGTATCGAGCAGGTTGACCAGATCGGCCATCTGGGCGGCACTCTGCTCGGCACCACCAACCACGGTAATCCATTACGTTATCCGACCCGCATGCCGGATGGCAGCATGCAGGAAACCGACCGCAGCGGTGAAATCCACGCCGCACTCAGGAACAGGGATATTGATGCGCTGATCTGTGTTGGCGGCGACGGCACACTGACCATTGCCCACGCCCTGCATCTGCAAGGGATGCGGGTGGTGGGCGTACCAAAAACCATCGACAACGATCTCGATAAAACCTTTACCACGTTTGGCTTCGACACGGCAGTATCGTTCGCCACTGAATGTATAGACCGTCTGCACAGTACCGCCGCCAGCCACCGCCGCATCATGGTGGTGGAAGTTATGGGGCGTTATGCCGGATGGATCGCGCTGCATTCCGGGATTGCAGCCAATGCGCACGGTATCCTGATCCCTGAAATTCCCTATGACATCGATCGGCTGGCGACACATCTGCTGGCACGCGAAGCCGCAGGCCAGCATTACGCCATCGTGATTGCGGCGGAAGGCGCCAATCCGGTCGGTGGCAATGCCACGCTCCAGAAACAGGCAAGTACCGGTTACGTTGAAAGACTGGGCGGAATCGGAGAAAAACTGGCGCATGAATTGCAGCAAAAAACCGGCAAGGAAACCCGTGCAGTCGTGCTCGGCCATTTATTGCGGGGCGGCAGTCCGAGCGCCTTCGACCGCGTATCCGCCATGCGCTTCGGCGCGGCGGCTGTGCGTGCGCTGGACGAAGGGCATTCCGGCATTATGGTGGCGCTGGCATTTCCGGATGTGAATTATGTCGCGCTGGAAGAAGTGGCCGGACGCATGAAAAATGTTCCGCTGAACAGCGATTGCCTGCAGACTGCGCGCGACCTGCATATCTGTCTCGGCGACTGAACAGGATTCAAACGATGAGGTCTCATTCCGGCGAATGACGCTGCCGGATAAATTCTTCCAGCTGCGCTGCCGGCATCGGTTGCGCAAAGTAATACCCCTGCACTTCGGTGCACCCCTGCTGTCGCAGAAACTCCAGCTGCTCGGCGGTCTCCACTCCTTCGGCAATCGTCTTCAAACCCAGGTTTTTAGCCAGCCCGATGACCGCACTGACAATCGCCTTATCTTCCGGATCAGTATGAATATCGCGCACAAAGCTGCGGTCAATCTTGAGTTTATAGACTTTAAATTTCTTCAGATAACTCAGCGAAGAATAACCGGTTCCGAAATCATCAATCGACATTCTGACACCGTACCGATGCAAGTTACTCATCATCTCGATCGCAGCTTCCGGGTCATGCATCGCCACACTTTCTGTCAGCTCCAGCTCCAGGAAAGCGGCGGACATTTTTTCTGCCGCCAGAATCTGGCTGACCACATGCGGCAAGTCCCCATGGCGGAATTGCACCGCCGAAAGATTCACCGCCATGCAAAGCTCTTTATACCCCAGCTCATGCCACAACCGCAGCTGATGAATGGCGGTGTTCAGCACCCATTCGCCGATCTGCAAAATCATGCCGCTTTCCTCTGCTACCGGAATAAACTCTACCGGTGATATTGCTCCCAGTTCCGGATGCTGCCAGCGCAGCAAGGCTTCGGTACCGATCACCTGTCCGGTTCCGATATCAATCTGTGGCTGATAATGCAAAATAAACTGCTGCTTTTCCAAAGCCTGCCGCAATGCGTGGACCAGCTCCAGATGGCGCGCAGAGCGCGCTTGCATCTCCTGCGTGAAAAACCGGTAAGCATTGCGACCCTCACGCTTTGCCCGGTACATGGCGACATCGGCATTTTTGGACAAAGTTTCCAGATTCTGACCATCGTCCGGACACATTGCTATTCCTGCCGAAGTAGTAATCGTCAGGTCGACATTTCCAATGTGGTAAGGCAGGCAAACAATTTCCATCAGCTTGGTTACGACCCGCTCTGCTCCCACACTGTCCACACCCGGCAGTATCAGCACGAACTCATCCCCGCCAAGACGTGAAATCGTATCGTCCGCCCGCAGGCTGACCGACAGGCGGTGCGCAACTTCCATCAGCAGCGCATCGCCGATGCTATGGCCCAGTGAGTCATTGATATCTTTAAAATGGTCGAGATCAAAAAAAATCACCGCCAGCGGCTCTCCGGTGCGTACGACCCGGCCAAATGCATAGCGCGCCCGCTCTTCCAACAGCACCCGGTTAGGCAAACCGGTCAGCGCATCAAAATGCGCCAGATATTGAATTCTTTCCTCGTTCCGTTTTTTCTCACTGATATCTTCTTGCATGATGAGAAAATGAGTAATTTCCCCGGCACCATCTCTCACTGGAGAAATATGAATCAGATCGGTATGCATTTTTCCTGAAACATCGGCCCGAAGCAATTCCCCATGCCAGCTTTCTCCTTGTTTCAACAACTTGCGGGTCTTACGGTAATTCGCCCGGCTGAGTTGTCCGGGATACATCAGCGGTGGCCGCTGCCCGATCAATTC
This sequence comes from Cognatundibacterium oligocarboniphilum, assembly GCF_013377855.1. Lineage (GTDB taxonomy): Bacteria > Pseudomonadota > Gammaproteobacteria > Burkholderiales > Burkholderiaceae_D > Undibacterium > Undibacterium oligocarboniphilum. Next base: position 51,399 of record NZ_JABXYJ010000010.1, read on the forward strand.
TTCCAGTGTCTTGTGATAGCGCTTCAGATAGGCCGCATTGACGTATTCAATATGCGCCTTGCGGTCGATAATTAGAATGGCATTGAAACTCTGCTCAACAGCCTGGGATAATTTACGCAAAGTCTCTTCGGCCTGCTTCCGTTCCAGAGTGCTTGCAATGTAATGCGCGGTCATTTCCAGTAGCTGAATCTGAAACACCGTCGGCTTGCCCGGCAAATGATTGTAAATCGCAAAAGCTCCTAACATCTTGCCTGTAGAAGAGACGATCGGTTCTGACCAGCATGATCTGAGTCCGGCCTGCCTGGCCAGAGTAGTATATTTTGCCCAGAATGGGTGACTCTCTATATCTGCTGCGATCGTCCTGGTCGCAGTGGCCATTGTATTGCCACAAGAGCCTTCTCCGGGAGCGATTCCCAGACCATTAATCGCATGCAGAAAAAAATCCGGCAAACTGGGTGCTGCGCCTGTTCTGATACGGTGTCCGTCTTTATCTAATAACATGATGGTACACATACTTCCGGGGATCACCACTTCCAGCTTCAGTACGACATCATGCAGAATATCTCGGACAGACTGGTTCCCAGTGGTGTGCTCTATCAGGTAGCTCCGCACAGCTTCCATCTGCAAAGATTGGCTTCTGGCCTGTTCCAGCTCAAATCGGGTCAGGGCATGGCTGATATCGACCGCCATTTCCAGCAACAACCGGCGAGAGGGTTCATCGAAGGCATCAATCTGATCCAGCAACAGATTAAATGTCCCCACCACTTTGCCATTTTTATGTAAAGGCAAAATTGCCATGGATTTCCACCCGAATGAGACACTGCGCTGATGCCAGTGCCGATGCTGGGTATCCTGCTGTAAATTCTGATACCAGAACGGCTCATCATTCATCAGCACGCTCGAAATCGGTCCGATATTGCCATTTTGATCCGGTTCTCTGGAAATTTTCAGGTCTGACAGATAGCCGGTTTCATCGCCATATTGCGCCACAGGCCGGAATTCCTGGGTATCTTCATTCACAAGCCCAATCCACGCCATATTCATGCCGCCATGCACCACCGCATGATGGCAAACCCGCTCAAACAGCTCCTGCTCAGAGCTGCTGCGCACGATAGACTGGTTGCACAGGCTGAGCGCATTGTAAAGCCGAGTCAGACGCTGGTTTTTCTGGCTGATTTCCCGATTTTCGGCGTCAACTCTTTCCAGATACTGTCGTGTCTGCACAATCCAGGATTTAATACTGGTAACATCTTCCCTGCCACGATCACCCGCAGCAGGCATATGCCGCCCACCAAGCTGGGAAAGCTGCTGGTAAATTTCTTCCAGCGTCCCCCCCATCATCTTCCAATGTGAACGATAGCTGCGCACCAGCAGTACCAGAATAATCAGGCCATTGAGCACCATGATTTTCTGCAACCACTGTACCCGCGACTCAAGTTCGGAGGCAATTTGCTCCAGCCGGACATGCGCCATCCTGCGCGCCTGGTTGATCTGTTCGATGATGGAAATCTTTTGCTGCAGATAGGCCGGATCGTACAAGGGTATGCTGGCGGCCTTCTGGGCTTCCGACAGAGTATGGTCAGCACTATCGCTGACCATGCGCATGGCATTCAGCTCCGTCTGGCACAGATGGTCAGACTGTATTTTGGCTGCATTTAACCTGCTGATTTCCTGCTCGGTAAAACCAGCCTGGGAAATCAGCTCCATCAGGGCGATTTTTTTCCCGACCGGCTCCCGCGTTTTGTCAGGATTGGACAGCATCTCCCATTCCATGCGGGCGCCGCCTGCTGGTCGTGGGCGGCGGCCATCCCGGATATCCAGAACTTCCTGATAATAGCGCTGATAAATCGGGTCGCCCGTTGCCACATAGGCGCGTGCCATACGGGTCAGATCATCGGCGGATTGCCGCAACTCATCGACCAGGGAAAGCGCTTTGAAGTGTTGCTGCTGCAGGGTATCGAGCTGGTTTTCAGAACGGATATAGACAGTAAAGAAGAGAAGAAAAATCAGCACACTGGCCGACACTATCCAGAAATTCCGGGTATAAGCGGATAAAGTATGATGCGCTCGCATACCAACTGGCCCTAGGTTTTAGTTCACGCCTGATTCCTGATTCCGGTGTTTTTTGATCTTGATGACTTTCCGATGTGATCCCTCAGTATGCCGGAAATTCATGGATGCTGCTTTGGATAAATTCTGACCAGTACAATACGCGGTCCATTCATTTTTTTCACCACTGCATCAAATTGCTCAAATTCTACTTTTTGCCCCTCGGCGGGCAGATCGCCCAGCTTTTGCATAATCAGTCCACCGATTGATTCTACCTCATCGCTGTCCAGATCGAAGCCAAGCGCCATGCCCAACGTATATAAAGGCAGGCTGCCTTTTCCGATCAGCGTGCCGTCATCCAGCAATGTCCAGTCATTTTCATTTTGTCTGAATTCATCCCGTATCTGGCCGACCAGCGCACTCAGCAAATTATCCAGTGTCAGGAAGCCAACAGGCTTGCTGCCTTTATGTCCGACAATCGCAAAATGCGGTGCGCCTTTACGGAAACGACGGAACAATTCCAGTGCCGGCATGTTCGGTGGTACGAATTCCACCTGCCGCAAATGCTTGCTCAAATCATCCAGTGGCTTACCGGATTGCTGTGCCAGAAACAGGTCTTTCAGATGCAGCATGCCAAGCACGGTCTGTTCATCATCGTCGAAATAAGGATAGCGGCTGAAGCGGTTTCTGGCAGCTGTTTCCATATTTTCTTCCAGGCTGACAGATTTATACATGGCAACGACTTCATTAATCGGACGCATCAGATCGGAGATTTCCAGACCGCCAAAATCCAGCACTTGCGCCATGATGCTCCACTCGTCGCGGGTTTCTTTGGCTCCCGCATGACCGCCCCGCAGGATCAGTTTCAATTCTTCCGGCGAATAATGGCTGTCGCTGCCGTGTACGGTGTCAAGGCCAATCATTTTCAGCACCAGATTCGAGCTGCTGTTCAGCGCCCAGATGGCCGGATACATGAGCCAGTAGAATCCGTACAAAGCAGGCGCCGTCCAGAGCGACACCCTTTCCGGCATACGGATCGCCATCGACTTGGGAGCAAGCTCACCCACCACGATATGCAGGAAAGAAATGACGAAAAATGCAAAGAAGAAGGAAATGCCGTGAATGACCTCTGCCGACGCCACGCCGATCTGATGCAGTAAAGGCTGCAGCAGGCGCGCAAATGCAGGTTCACCGATCCACCCCAGCCCCAGAGAAGCCAGCGTGATACCCAGCTGGCAGGCAGAAAGGTAGGTATCGAGATGCTGGTGTACGGTAACCAACAGGCGGCCGCGCAGCCCGGATGTCTTGGCGATGCTGCGCACACGCGTCTGGCGCAGTTTGACCAGTCCGAATTCAGCCGCAACAAAAAATCCGTTTAACAAAACCAGAAGCAGTGCAGCCACCACTAGCAATAAATTATCCAACGCCCTGCCTTCAAAATAAACACGGCACTACTTTAGTCTAATTAGACTACTTTGGATACATTTGCATACAATTACCCGCCTGCCTGACAGAGCATGAAACTTTTCCCGGTAACAACGGTCTGTCTGAACGTAGGCCGTATCCTGTTGACTATCCCGTCCGCCCTATAATCATCCAGGCCGGTACTGCAACAGCGGATTGCCGGTCCGTCGCGCCAGACACCCGGTGACAGATACATCCGGCACCGCATCCCTTACTGCGGTCACCGGCCTGCCGTGTACATTACATATAGCGTACGACCCATGAAACATGCCCGCCATCACCATCACCGGGCCAAACAGATACGCACCCGCCGCCGGTCACACCGGTCATGGTGCCTGTCCCAATGAAAGGAGAGTACAGTGTCTTTAGACATCATCCTGATGGAAATCACTTCAGAACTGCAGCAACATCCCGACACCAGCCATATCCGCCATCTGCAGGCGCTGGTTGCCACCATCCGTCCGCGGCATGCCCGCGATATCGCGCATGCGACTGACAACATTCGTGCATTGTGTTTCGTGCTGCAGCAACATCCGGCCTGGCGTCGCGCCTTGCTGCAATATCTGGTGCAGGTATTGACCAGCCGTAAATTACTGCATCTGCTGACCGATACCGGCATCACATTGAATAATGGCTTCTGGGGTGCAGCCACCCATCGCCTGTTGAGCAAATGCTTACCGCCGCTGGTCAATGACGATTACGTCAAAGATATTTTCGGTCAGATTTTCAACGAGGCGGACGACCATATCTGGATCAATGGCATATCAGATCATGTCTGGATGGATTTACTGGCCAATATCGGTTTGCGCACCATCACTGTGCGCCAGACCCATCACACCCTGAGCAACGAAGTACTGAGTGCGGTACAGGTGCTGTCATACCGGATCACCACGATCGGACTGGAAGCGGAGCTGGTCAGGAATTATCCGGATATCGAAAAATTTGAATCTCCCTTTTTACGACAGAACGACGAAATCAATGATTATATTTTACGTTACCGCGCATGGCTGAATGACCGTCAGATCAAGCGTGATGACAGCCTGCATATCGACGTTCTGCTCTCACAGTGCGATGAGATCGTCAGTAAAATTCGCAAGACTGCCGCCGCCAACGGCGTATCCGTCAGCCTGACCCGGCTGTTGCTAAGGCTGACGCAAAGCATGTTCAGACTGCGCAAGCTGCTGGCCCTGCTGGATGCCGGACAACGCGACCGGATTAACCGCACGTCGGTTCAACTGTTCAAAGAACTGGTCACTGCAGAAAACAGACGCCACAGCCTGCGTGACCTGATCCAGACCAATACCGAATTATTGTCGCTGCAAGTCACGGAACGGGCTGGTAAAAGCGGTGAGCATTACGTCACCGGTAACCGCAGCGAATGGCTGGGCATGTTCAGGTCAGCGATGGGCGCCGGGTTCCTTGTCGGATTCATGGCAATGATCAAAGTGCTGATGAGCAAGATGGCGCTGGCACCGTTCGGCTATGCTGTTCTCTACAGCCTGAATTACTCGTCGGGTTTCATGCTGGTACACGTGCTGCATTTCACGATTGCGACCAAACAGCCTGCCATGACTGCCGCACTGATTGCCCGCGCGATCGATCAGGGCAAGCAGAAACTGGATGAACTGGCGGATCTGATCGTTGCCGTTTTCCGCTCGCAGCTGATCGCGATCATCGGCAATATCGCACTCGCCCTGCCGACGGCCTATGCGATTGCCTGGGCCTGGTACGGCATCACCGGCAGTCATCTGGCGCCTCCGGAAAAAGCCCAGCATCTGCTGCATGATCTCGATCCGTTTGGCAGCCTTGCCCTGCCTCACGCGGCCATTGCCGGGGTTTGTCTGTTTGTATCAGGACTGATTTCCGGGTACTACGACAACAAGGCCAGTTATGCGCATATTCCGGCACGCTTGCGCCAGCTACCGTGGCTCAGGAAATGTCTGGGCGAAGCCCGTCTGCATGCAGTCACGCATTACATCGGCAATAATCTGGGGGCACTGGCGGGTAATTTCTTCTTCGGCATCATGCTGGGAACAATCGGCCAGCTTGGTGTCTTTTTCGGTCTTCCGGTAGATATCCGGCATATCACTTTTTCCAGCGCCAATTTTGCATTTGCGCTGGTCGGTCTGGAGCATCAGATCAGCTGGCAACTGGCGCTGTATTCACTGTCCGGTATCCTGCTGATCGGTCTGGTGAATCTGGGTGTCAGCTTCAGTCTGGCGCTGCTGGTGGCGCTGCGCTCACGCAGGGTCAGCTTCGGCCAGGGCGGCACATTACTGAGTCTGTTATGGCAACGTTTTCGTTCTGACAGCCGGGCATTTTTCCTGCCGCTGCCGGATGCTGTGTCGCATCAACAAACAGACGGTGAGAACAATCCGTCGTCAGATACGCGACACTGACGGGCCGTATCAACCTCTATCGTTTGACACATGTCAATGAATCGTGAAGCCGCGCCGGCGGCCCGCTGCCGGTGCGCAAGACCCGCGTACAATGGACATTCTTTTTCCCTGGTTCATCGCTATGTCTGCCCCTGTTCCGCCATCGAAGCGGTTTGTACCGCACAGTCTGCTGGAAGATATTCTGGCCATACTGACAGGCACACTGTTTGTGTCGCTGGGCGTAGCGCTGTTTAATCAAGCCGGTCTGCTGACCGGCGGCACTGCCGGGCTGGCGTTTCTGATTCACTATCGTACCGGTCTGACATTCGGGCTGGTCTTTTTTCTCATCAACCTGCCTTTTTACTGGCTGGCGTGGAAGCGCATGGGCTGGCGCTTCACACTCAAAACCTTCTGTTCCGTGGCGCTGGTATCGCTGTTTTCCAGCCTGCATCCGCGACTGCTGCACCTGACTGGCGGCGGACTGCTGGAATCCTTCTACGTGGCACTGATCGGCGGACTGCTGATGGGCGTCGGCTTTATTGTCCTGTTCCGCCATCAGGCCAGTCTCGGCGGCATCAATATCCTCGCGCTGTATCTGCAGCAAAGCAAAGGAATCCGTGCCGGTAAATTACAGATGGGGTTGGATTTTCTGATCGTGCTGGCTTCGCTGGCAGTGGTGTCGCCACTGTCGCTGCTGGCCTCCATTCTCGGCGCCTTTGCGCTGAATCTCGCCATCAGCCTGAACCATCGTCCGGGCCGCTACATGGCGGTATGAAAATCGGATACTGATCAATGTGGCAACACATGCCGATATGCCGGTGTGATAACAGAATAGGTATCCAGCATTAAAATTTAACCAATACTATTCTGGAACAAGCACTCTATTTCTGCCCGTTTTTGATAATCGTGTCTTGAATTTTGTGTAGAATCGAGCGACAACGTCGCGCAATTTTTGTGCAAAGTTTGCCTGAAACGGTGCGTCGACAATTACTCAGATATCTCATTCCACCCAATCAGACCGGGCATTGGTTCTTCCGTCTGTCGTCCCAGCAGGTTTTGACGAAAACAACAGGAACGTGACAGAAAATCAGGATGCCCATCCACAGAAAGCAAACGATGAACAAAGTAGTCATCAGCGGTACCGGCCTGTTTACCCCTTCCGAATCGATCTCTAACGAAGAGTTGATTGCCTGTTTCAATGCCTATGTGCAGCAGTTCAATACCGAACATGCCGCCGCCATCGCTGCCGGGGAAGTGACTGCACTGGAAGAATCGAGCGTTGCCTTCATCGAGAAGGCATCCGGCATCAAATCGCGCTATGTGATGAATAAAGAAGGCGTACTCGATGTGCAGCGCATGGTACCCCGGATTCCGGAACGCAGCGACGACGAGCCGTCAGTGATGTGCGACATGGCAGTGGCTGCGGCAAACCAGGCGCTGCAACGCGCCGGCCGTACCGCTGCCGATGTCGATGCCGTGATCTGCGCCGCCAGCAATATGCAGCGCGCCTATCCGGCGATGGCTGTCGAAATCCAGAATGCACTCGGGATTGATGGCTACGGCTACGACATCAACGTCGCCTGCTCGTCCGCGACTTTCGGTATTCAGGCAGCAGTCAGCGCCATCCAGTCCGGGCAGGCGCGGGCAGTGCTGGTGGTGAATCCGGAAATCACCAGCGGCCACCTGAACTGGCGCGACCGCGACAGCCACTTTATTTTCGGCGACGCCTGCACGGCAATTCTGGTTGAACGCGCCGATCTGGCGACCTCTGCGCATCAGTTTGAAATCGTCGGTCTGAAACTCAAAACCCAGTTTTCCAACAATATCCGCAATAATTTCGGCTTCCTGAACCGTGCCGATGAATCCGGTATCGGCACGCCGGATAAACTGTTCCGCCAGCAAGGCCGCAAAGTATTCAAGGATGTCTGCCCAATGGCGGCTGCCGTTATCACATCAACGGTTGAAACCTCTGGCATCGCTATCCCCGATGTCAAACGCTTCTGGCTGCATCAGGCAAACCTGAACATGAACCTGCTGATCGCCCGCATGATTCTCGGCCGTGATGCCACCCCGGAAGAATCACCGACGATTCTTGATACTTATGCCAATACCTCTTCTGCCGGTTCCATCATCGCCTTCCATCAGTATCAGGACGATCTGCCGGCAGGGACCATCGGTGTGATCTGCTCATTCGGCGCTGGCTACTCAATCGGCTGCGTGGTCGTCAAAAAACTGGCCTGACCGCACATCATCAGTCGCCCAACAGACTCATCATGGCTGCCGCTGAAATACGGCAGCCATTTTTTTGCTCTCTGCTTCATGCCGCCATTGATGTCACTGTCATGCAGACGTCATCCCAACGCGGCACCATCTGAACAACAACGCCTGACCACATCCCGCTTCTTTGCACGCTGATAGGCGTGAGCTACACTGTACCGGCAGATTTTCCGATTTTCCATACTGATGGATGACTGAACAAACATGACTCCTGAACGCGATCGGCTCACTACCGGCCTGACGACGCAGGAAGCTGCCCAACGGCTGCTAACTGATGGTCCCAATGAACTGGCGGTAGCGCAATCGCGCAGACTGGGCAGCATGATCTGGAAGGTACTGACGGAACCGATGCTGCTGTTACTGTTCGCCTGTGGCGCTGTGTATCTGCTGTTGGGCGATCCCCATGAAGCCATCGTGCTGCTGTGCTTTGTACTGATTATCGTCATCATCAGCATCATTCAGGAACACAAGACCGAGAGGGCGCTGGAAGCATTGCGTGACCTGTCGAGCCCGCGTGCCAGCGTGATCCGCAACGGGCAGCAAATCAGCATTGCGGGACGGGATATTGTGCAGGGTGACCTGATGCTGCTGACAGAAGGCATACGGATACCTGCTGACGGGGTATTGCTGACTGGCATCAACCTGAATGCCGATGAGTCGCTGCTGACCGGCGAATCGCTGGCTGTCACCAAAATCCCGGCTGACCCGGTACCGCCAGAAATGGGTGCGGCAGGTGGTGAAGGAACACCGTTCGTGTTTTCCGGCTCCCTCATTGTTCAGGGAACCGGCATTGCCCGCGTGCTCGCTACCGGTAACCGTACCGCGATCGGCCAAATCGGGCAGGCGCTGGCGACAACGCATTCTGAGCCGACGCGGGTGCAGTCGGAAATGCAGCATGTCGTCAAAGTGATCGCCATTGCCAGCCTGTCGGTTGCCTGCCTGCTGGCACTTGGTTATGGCGTCAGCCGCCACGACTGGTTGACTGGCATTCTGGCTGGCATTACGTTTGCGATGGCACTGATACCTGAAGAACTGCCCGTCATCCTGACCCTGTTCCTCGGCATCGGCGCATGGCGGATTGCGCGGCAGCATGTGCTGACACGGCGGATTCCGGCCATCGAAATGCTGGGGGAAACCACCGTGTTGTGCACCGATAAAACCGGCACCCTGACCCAGAACAAAATGGCAGTCGCACAGCTGTTTGCCAATGGCGCCAGCCACATCTGCAGCGATTCCTCGGCCGAACTGCCGGAAACATTTCACGAGGTACTGGAATACGCCATTCTTGCGAGTCAGCGCAAACCTTTTGACCCGATGGAGCTGGCGATTCAGGAATACAGCCAGGCCAGCCTGACGCAGACGGAACACTGGCATAACAGTTGGGAATTGGTCGAGGAATACCCTTTGTCAAAAGAATTGCTGGCAATGTCGCGGGTATGGCAATCCACCGACCATGCCCATTTCGTCATTGCCAGCAAAGGCGCGCCGGAAGCAATCGCCGACCTGTGCCACCTGAGTGTTGACCAGACTGCCGCACTGATGGCGGAAGTCAACCACATGGCTGGACAAGGCCTGCGGATATTGGGCGTAGCCAGAGCGCTCTTTATGCCGGAAAGCGGCTCTCCGTCGGGTGAAAACAATCACGATCTGCCGCCAATCCAGCATGATTTTGTGTTTGAACTGGTCGGGCTGATTGCATTTGCCGACCCGGTGCGGGTCGGCGTGCCTGCCGCTATTCGCGACTGCCGTAGCGCCGGTATCCGCGTTATCATGATTACCGGCGACTATCCGGCCACCGCGCGCCATATTGCGGCGCAATGCGGTATCGACAGTCCCGGCGGCACCCTGACCGGCCATGCGCTGGCGCAGATGGACGATGCCGGACTGCTGCAGCGCTTGCAGAATACCCATATTTTCTGCCGCGTCTCGCCAGAACAGAAACTGCGTCTGGTGCAAGTGCTGCAACAGGCCGGTGAAACAGTTGCCATGACCGGCGATGGTGTCAATGATGCGCCGGCATTGCAGGCGGCGCATATCGGCATCGCCATGGGCAAGCGCGGTACTGACGTGGCGCGTGAATCCGCTGCGCTGGTGCTGTTGGAAGACGATTTCAACTCCATCGTCACCACGATTCGTGCAGGCCGCCGTATTTTCGATAACTTGCGCAAAACCATCAGCTTCATTATCGCCGTCCACATTCCCGTCATCGGCATGTCGCTGATTCCGGTCATTGCAGGCTGGCCGCTGGTGCTGATGCCGGTGCACATCATGGTGCTGCAACTGGTGATCGACCCGACCTGCTCGCTGGTGTTTGAGGCGGAACCGGAAGAACCGGATGTCATGCAAAAGCCGCCGCGCGCATCCGGTGCCAGCCTGTTTGATCGCGGCATTCTGCTGACGGGACTGTTCCGTGGCAGCGCATTGCTGTTGACGGTACTGGCGGTGTACTGGATGGCCTTGCAACAGTTTGATGCCGGGGAAGCGCGGGCACTGGCATTCACGACAATGGTGCTGGGCAACCTGGGGCTGATTTTTATTCACCGCAGCCAGTCAGCCAGCCTCTGGCACAGCCTGCGCCTGCCGAATCCGGCTCTATGGTGGGTGGTCGGCACTGGTATGGCGGTATTGCTGCTGGCGCTGACGGTGCCGGGTCTCAGCCAGTTATTCTATTTTGGCCGGCCGCAATGGCACAATGTGTTGTCCGGCGCGGCGGCAGCGCTTGCCTGCATTGTGCTGCTGGCATTGAGCAAAACGCTGCGTGACAGGCTGACGGCACGGTTTTCGGTCAGATAACAGCCGGCCGCGGAAACCGGTCAGGCGGATAGTGTTCCGGCATCATACCGGCGTCATGAAAATCATGCAGCGGCAGGACAGGCCGCCGCCGCATTCAAGCTGTAGAAGCTGTGTTCAGGCCTTCAGCGCATTTTCCAGCAAGGTGTGCAGCTCAGAAAACGAAGGTTCGCCGACATAGCGCTTCAGGATCTGTCCCTGCTTATCGATCACATACGTTGTCGGGGTTAGTTTGACTTCACCGAAAGCCTGCGCCAGTTTCCCCTGGGGATCGAGCGCGACATGAAACGGCAATTGCCGTGTTTCAGCGTAATTCAGCACATAATTTGGCGGGTCGTAGCTCATGGCCACGCCGATGTATTCCAGCCCTTGCGCATGGTATTTATTGTAGGTTTCCACCATACGTGGCATTTCAGCAATACAGGTTGAACAGGATGTGGCCCAGAAATTCACCATCAGCACCTTGCCACGCAACTGCTGGCTGCTCATCCGCTCACCTTTGAGGTTGGTGAAGGTAACGTCCGGCATCAGAGGCCTGGCGTGCAGGGATTGCCAGAATAAACCGCCCAGAATCAGCAGGGCCAGCCCGGCGATCACGCTGAACAGGGTAAATTTACGGGGTGAGGATGGCGCTAACATGGACTTTCCTTCAGATTCGGTCTTCGATCACAAGCGGACATTATACGTTTTTATGGGCCACCGTTCCGACCCGGCATCTGAGTCCGGTCAAGCTTCATTCTGATCCGGCGCCGGCACAATAATGGTTTTTCCGGCGACATGCGTGGTCAGCACAATCGCGGTGGAAGTTGATCCGAACGCATTGAGCGCATTGATAATCCGCTGCAGATGCTCCACATCCGTCGCCAGCACCCGCATCACGGCGCCATCCTCCCCGGTCACCGTATAGCAGTCGATGATTTCCGGGCAGGCAGCCACATATTGCGCATACGGCCGCCCCTGCTGGGTTGACAGCCGTATCATGGCAGTGATCTGATAACCCAGTGCCTTCGGGTTGATTTCTGCCCGATAAGCGCGTATCACTTCGGCAGCTTCCAGCCGTTTGATGCGTTCAGACACCGCAGGCTGGCTCAGGTGCACCTGCCGCCCGATTTCTGCGTGCGACATACGGGCATCCTGTTGCAATAAAATTAAAATTTTCTGATCAAAGCTGTCGATTTTCAGGTTCATAAGCGATATCCGTTATTTTCCGATGAATTCATTGAATCTGAATTGATTTACCAATCATATCGTATTCATCCCGGGCGAAACACTTGTTAAAGTCTGGGTCATGCTTAACCAGCTGCGCCACCGCAACAGCGCCGCCTTTTTGAGAAATCATCATGACGACTTCCATCAGCAACATCCAGATCGCGCAAATCGCGCGGGACTTCCAGACACCTTGCTGGGCTTACGACGCCAGCACCATCCGGCAGCAGATCGCGCGCCTGAAACAGTTTGATGTCATCCGCTTTGCGCAGAAAGCCTCCAGCAATGTGCATCTGCTGCGCCTGATGCGGGCCGAGGGCGTGCTGGTGGATTCAGTTTCGCTGGGCGAAGTGGAGCGCGCGCTGGCTGCCGGTTATGATCCGCAGGCCGCCGGCCAGCAACATGCTCCCATCGTTTTCACCGCCGATCTGCTGGACCGCCATGCGCTCAAGCGCGTGGTGGAACTGAATATCCCGGTCAACTGCGGCTCCCCGCAAATGCTGGAGCAACTCGGTCAGGCGCATCGCGGGCATGCCGTCTGGCTGCGCATCAATCCCGGTTTCGGACACGGTCACAGCCGCAAGACCAATACCGGTGGTGAACAGAGCAAACACGGCATCTGGTTTGAAGAATTGCCGCAGGCTGTGCAAATCCTTGACCAGTATGGCCTGCAACTGGCCGGCCTGCACATGCATATCGGTTCCGGGGTGGATTACGACCATCTGCAAAGTGTATGCGATGCGATGATTGCGCAGATCAAGACACTGAACCGCGACCTGCCGGCGATTTCGATTGGCGGCGGCCTCTCGATCCCTTACCGCACGGGTGAGGCAACGGTAGATACCGACCATTATTTCCAGATCTGGAACAAGGCGCGACAAGCGATTGAAGCGCATCTCGGTCATCGCATCAGCATGGAAATCGAGCCGGGACGTTTCCTGGTGGCACAGTCCGGCATCCTGATTTCGGAACTGCGCGCGCAGAAAAAAGTCGGCAATAATTTCTTTGCGCTGGTGGATGCCGGCTTTAACGATCTGGCACGTCCTGCGATGTACGGCAGTTATCACAGGATCAGCGCCCATGCGCCGGATGGCAGCGAGCGCCAGACCGCATTGCAGCCGACGGTGGTGGCCGGGCCGTTGTGCGAATCCGGCGACGTGTTCACGCAAGAAGATGGCGGTGTTGTCACCACCCAGAATCTGCCTGCCTGCGAAATTGGCGATCTGTTCGTGTTTCACGATGCCGGTGCTTACGGCGCCAGCATGTCATCAAATTACAATTCGCGTCCGCTGATTCCTGAGGTACTGGTCGATGGCGACACCATCCGCCAGATTCGCCGTCGCCAGACCATACAGGAATTGCTGGCACTGGAAATCTGATGATCTGGTTTCATAGGAATAGCTGAATCTGCCACGCTCTCCGCTCAGGTCAGCGCAAAAAACGGAACAGAGAAGACCGCTCCACTCTGTTTCATTTAAGGCAGCCGGTCAGAAAGGCACGGATTTTTTCGCCGACCTGCGGCCCCTGCGAACCGAAGGTGAAATGGTCGCCATCGGCCAGCGTCATCAGTTCCAGCGCGACCCCGGCCTGCCGCAACTGCGCGGCAAACTGACGCGACTGGCTAACCGGCACCGTCACATCTTGTTCCCCCTGAATCAACAGCATGGCAGGAATCGTCTGTTTCTGCTGCCTGTTGAAGCGGGTATAGTTTGCCGGACTTGCCATGCGATAGGCCTGCTTCGCTTCGGCGTAATCCGCGCCGAACAAACTGTTGAGCATCACCCGTGGCGACATCGGGCCACGCATGGCCGGATCGGCTTCGTCCCACCAGGCGGGCAAATTCAACGGCGGCGCGTGCATCACCGCACAGCGTAACGCGCTGCTGATTCGCGGATTGTCGCCGTACTGTTCCCATTGCCCGGCGGTCAGCGCCGCCAGCGCTACCAGATGCGCGCCGGCAGAAATACCCAGCGCCCCGATCCGGTCAGCCTGAATGCCGTACTCCGCAGCATGCGCGCGCAGCCAGCGCACTGCGCACTTCACATCTTCAATCTGCGCCGGAAAGCGCGCTGCCGGAGCCAGCCGATAATCGACACTGACACCCAGAATGCCCCAGCGGCTGAGTTGCAACAGCAAACCGCGCAGATCAGTACGCGAGCCGCTGAGCCAGCCGCCACCGTGCACCACCAGCACCGCAGGATAAGGCGCAGCTCCCTGTGCCGGGGTCAGCATATCGAGATTGACTGGCGTATCCGCACCGCAGGCTGTCACGGTCTGTAACACAGGTTTGGGTTCTACCGGAATCGTTCCGGCAAATGCCGTTCTAGCGTGCCCGATCACGATTACGGCGAACAGCAGCATGCAGCACAAGATGTCCGGCAAACCTGTTTTAGCAGCAACCTGCATGTCCATCTCTCCCGCGAAAAACCTTATCAAAATTTGTTGAATGCATAAAAAAACCTCACGTTAAACGCGAGGTTTTTGGTTGGTAACAGAATCGGTCAGTGCTTCAGGAAACGACGCCGCAGACCATGCGGGCACCGCCACCGCCCAGCGCAGCCGGATGATCGCTGTGATTATCACTGCCGGCATGAATCATCAGCGCATGGCCGCTCAGATCGGCCGCTTTCAGACGCGGCGCCAGCACCGGATAATTGGCCTTTCCTTCGGCGTTCACATACAGGGCAGGCAGATCGCCTTTATGTCCTTTACCATAAGGCCCCTGATGCGCATTGCTTTTTTCCGGATCCCAGTGTCCGCCCGCAGCAATGGCAGCAGCGGCAACGCCATTACTCATGCCCGGCGCACAGGATGGGTTGGCATGCACATGGAAGCCGTGCAGACCGGCAGGCAAGCCGCTTAATTCCGGCGTAATCAGCAAACCGTACGCGGTATCTTCCAGCGTCACCTTCCCTGCCGGTCCGGTATTACCATTCGCATCCACAAATTGCAATTCGACCGTCTGCGCCTGCACCAGACCACTCACCAACAAGGCAGCCGCCATACTCCATCTGAATATTGCCATCATGTTTCTCCTTGACTGTGAAATCATTGTCCGCTTATCCGGAAATTGCACCGCCCGGGGCTTGGTCCGCCTATAGCGAAGTCACACTATACCTGTTTTTTCACAAACTTTTTTCCGGCAGGCTGGCCGAACGGGAACCGGGTGCGGGTGGGTTATCTGCTGCACGGTAAGTGAATACCATGGAAAATTTCGTGCTCCCGGTCTGGTTGCGGCCAGCGGCATGAAACAGATTACTGTGGAACAACAGCACATCGCCCTGCGCCAGCGGTACCGCCACTGCCTGCGTCAGCAAATCCTGGTTTTGCGGCAAATCTGTCCGCAAAAACTGGGCGTCATCCAGCTGCCCTGCTTCAATCACGCGCTGGTGCGAACCAGGAATCACCAGCAGGCAGCCATTTTCCACCGTTTCCTGCCGCAATGCCAGCCACGCCGAAACCAGCTCGGCGCGCTGAAAATGCCAGTAACGACTGTCGCGGTGCCAGCCGGTAGCGGTGGAATAACGGGGTTGTTTAGTCATGATGCAGTTGTGATGCGCCTGCGACAGCAGCGCATCCGGCCCCAGCAGCTGTTTCAGCGGCGTCGTCAGTGCGGAACCGGTAGCCCAGGCAGCGATTGCCGGGTCGCGCGCATACGCCTGCAGCAGACGGCGCGCCGTCTGTCCACCCTCCGCTTCGCGCGAAACCGGCGCTCCCGGATAGCGGGTATCGGTTTCGTATTCTATTGGCGCAGCATGCGCTTCCAGCTGTTGCTGCGCCAGCCGGATGAGGGATTCGCAAAATTCCGGCGTGGCGAGTTTCGGCAATACCAGAAAGCCCCGGGTATCAAACGCCTGAAGCTGGGCGGTCGTTAACATGGCAGTTTCCATTTATTCTGAATCAAACACTGATTGTGCCACGCGAAGATAATCACTGCCGGTAACAGAATGCGGGAATTAAGGAATCCGTCTGTATGGGCCATATCAATTTTGACGGGAAATATCCGTTTTTAACTGCTTTTGCGGCAAAGCAGCAAATTGGTTCATAATGGCTGACCAACCTTTCCACTTACTGATCAGCCATGACACATACCGTACTCGAAAATATCAATGTCACCTCCTTTGACAACATGCCGACGCCGGAAGAACTGCATGCTCGCCTGCCGCTCAGCGACCTGGCTGGCGATGTGGTCGAACAGAGCCGTGAGGCATTACGCCGTATTCTGGAACGCAAAGACCCGCGCCTGTTCGTAGTGGTCGGTCCCTGCTCGATCCATGATCCGGTTGCCGGTCTGGATTATGCGCGCCGCCTGAAAGCATTGCAGGAAGAGGTCAGGGACGTGATGCTGCTGGTGATGCGGGTATATTTCGAGAAGCCACGCACCACGACCGGCTGGAAAGGCTACATCAACGACCCGTATATGGATGACTCTTTCCGGGTCGATGAAGGCATGGAAAAAGCACGCCGCTTTCTGCTGGATGTCTGCGAACTCGGTTTGCCGACAGGGACGGAAGCACTGGACCCAATCTCGCCGCAGTATCTGGGCGACCTGATTGCATGGACCGCCATCGGCGCACGCACCACTGAATCGCAGACACACCGTGAAATGTCTTCCGGGCTGTCAACGCCGGTCGGTTTCAAAAACGGCACGGATGGCGATATCAGCATTGCGATCAACGCGATTCTGTCGGCATCGCACCCACACTCCTTCCTCGGGCTGAACAGTCAGGGCCGGGTGGCAATTGTGCGCACCAGCGGCAATCAGTATGGCCACGTCGTCCTGCGCGGCGGCGGCGACCGCCCCAACTACGACACAGTCTCGGTCGCCATGGCGCAGCAGGCGCTGGTCAAGGCCAAACTGCCGCCGAATATCGTGGTTGATTGTTCGCATGCCAACAGTTACAAAAAACCGGAATTACAGCCGCTGGTGATGGCCGATGTGGTGAATCAGATTGCCAATGGCAATAGCTCGATCGTCGGCGTCATGATTGAATCGAACATCATTGCCGGCAACCAGCCGATACCGGAAGACCTGAGTCAGCTGAAATACGGCTGCTCGGTCACGGATGCCTGTGTGAACTGGGACACCACGGCCAACATGCTGCGCGAAGCGGCCGCGAGACTCAGAACCCGTAACGCAGAATAAACTGTCCGCCATAAAAAACCGCCAGTCTGGCTGGCGGTTGTTCCGGTGAAAAGGGCGGTATGCTGCTGCACTTGTCTGCCGCTGCATACCGGTTCCCTGATCCCTTACTTCGCGGCAGCTGCAGCCGTTGCCTTCTTCGCCGCACCGGCAAAATCACCGGCATAAAAATGGGCAAAGCTGTCAGGCTTCACATATTTGCGGATCGCGGCATTCACATCATCCAGCGTCAATGCTGCAATTTTTGCTTCAATGGCAGCATCAAACGCCATCGTGCGGTTCAGGTACAGCTGATTGCGCAACTGCGCCGATAAAGCCGGATCCTGCGCACGGCGAATCTGCATTTCCTGCGCCAGAGACTGCTTGGCATCAGCCAGTTCCGCTGCCGTCACGCCATCCTTCACCAACAGCGCCAGTTCTTCCTTCACACCGTTACGCAGTTTTTCCAGATTTTGCGGCGCATACATCGCATACAAAATCACCGCAGCGCTCTGATCTTCGGACGGCACACTCAAGGAAGCACCGGCTCCGTAACTGATGCCTTCTTTCTGGCGCAGGCGGTTAAACAAACGGGATTTGATACCACCGCCGAGAATATTGTTAGCCACCAGCAAGGCCGGGTAATCCGCCGACTGATCATTCAACGCAAATGGCAGGATCGCCAGGTAGAAAGCATTCGCCTTGTCCGGCGTTTCTATCGATTTCGACTGGGATTCTGCCGTCAGATTCAGATCCGGAGCGCGCTTGAATGCGGTTGCCGCCTTCCAGTCACCCAGCAATGAAGCCAGTCTGGTTTTCACGTCTGCTGTATCGAAATCGCCGACCAGACTGAATTCCGCATGATCCGCGCCATAGAAAGTTTTATAGAAATCCTTCACCGCATCGAGCTTGGCGGCGCCGTATTCTGCAGCAGATTCATCAAACGATTTGGTATAGCGCACGTCGCCATTTTTATAAGGTGCATTCCTCAATGCGCTCAGTGCCCGGGTTGCGACCGACTGCGGTTCGTTACGGGATGCCTCGATCGACGCCAGATTTTCCTTCACCAGCAAATCAAATTCGCTTTGCGGGAAGGCCGGCGCCCGCAACACATCGCGCAACAGGTCAAGCACAGCCGGCAGATTGCTGCGCACCGTTTCAAAACTGACGGACAGCGTTTGTCCTTTGCCCGAGATACTGATCTTGGCTTTCAGTTCACCCAGACGGGTGTCGAGTTCGGAGCGACTGAATTTGGATGAACCGCGCATCAGCATGTCGGCAGTCAGATCAGAAACCGTGACTTTGCCGAACAGAGATTGTTCATCGCCCATGTGCAGGGTAAGGCGGCCATTGACGGTTTCACCACGAGTCTTTTTACTCAGCAAAGCGACTTTCGCGCCGTTGGCGAGTGTCAGTTTTTCAGTCCGTTTATCAATATTCACGGTGGAAGTATCGAACGTTTCACCGGTGCTGACGCTGGCGTGGCCTTTGTATCCATCGACCAGTTTCGCCACATCAGGCGTCGCAGGAATTTCAGCACGGTCAGGGTTTTCCACCGGCAGATATTGTCCGTAGCTGCGGTTATCCTGCTTCAGGTAATGCTGTGCCACACGCTGTACATCCGCCACGGTCAGCGCTTCGATGCGGTCCCGCTCGATGAAGAACAGACGCCAGTCACCCAGTGCAATCGATTCTGACATTGCCACGCACAGGCGCTGCGGATCATTGATGGTCTTTTCAATGTCGTTGAGCAAACTGGTTTTGGCGCGTTTTAATTCTGCTTCGGTCACAGGCTCTTTCGCCAGTCCTTCGACGGTGTCAATCAGTGTCGCTTTGGCCTGGTCGATTTTCTGTTCCTTATTCAGCACGGCCAAAAACATCACATAGCCCGGCTCGGCCAGCTGGAACGCCATTTCATTGACATTCACTGCCTGTTTATTTTCCACCAGCTTTTTGTACAGGCGGCCATTCGGCGATGAACCGAGAATGTCGCTGAGAACAGCCACGGCAGCCGCATCGCTATGGCTGCCCGCTGCTGTCGGATACAGTACCGCTGCCAGCTGCTGGTCGCCAACCCGGCGTACAGTGACTTCACGTGTGCCATCGCGGGTGGCCTCGCGGGTCCAGGTATTGCTCAGAGTACGCGCAGGGCGGGCAACGACACCGAATGATTTTTCGATCAGCGCCAGGGTTTTCTGCACGTCGAATTTACCTGCCACCATCAGGACAGCATTATCCGGCTGGTAGTATTTATGATAAAACGCCTGCAGGTTATCGATCTTCACACCTTCCACATCGGAACGCGCGCCGATGGTGCTGTGACCGTAATTGTGCCAGTCAAAAGTGACGGCGCTGAGCTGCTTCCACAGAACGCTGAAAGGACGGTTTTCACCGATCTCCATTTCATTGCGCACGACGGAAAATTCAGTATCCAGATCAACCCGCGCGACCTTGGAATTGACCATGCGGTCGGCTTCCATTTCCAGCGCCCATTTCAGATTGTCTTCGCTGGCAGGGAAAGTTTCAAAGTAATTGGTGCGGTCGTAAAAAGTGGTGCCGTTAAACTGCATGCCACGCTTGCTCAGTTCCTGCATGATGTTGCCGCGTGCTTTGGTGCCTTTGAATAACATATGCTCCAGCAAGTGCGCCATACCGGTTTCACCGTAGCTTTCATGACGCGAACCAACCAGATAAGTCACATTCACGGTGGTGGTCGGCTTGGAGGCATCAGGCGCCAGCAATACACGCAGGCCATTTGGCAAGCGGTATTCGGTAATACCTTCAACACTGGTATACGCAGTCGTTTTTGCTGCAATAACTGCTTTGGGGGTTGCTGCAAAGGCAGGCATTGCTGTCACTGTGGTAAAAGCAAGGGCAAATGCAAGCTGGATTGGTTTGAGTTTCATTGATTTATTCCATTAGTCATTAAACGGTCAACTTCACTACTTCTTCATACTTTTTTATATTTCTCTTAAATTTCTCTCAAATTATGCTGATACAAAAGGTAGCGATCAGGGTAACGAACACCATCACATGGTGAAGGTGGTTTCGCGTGCATTTCATATGAAAGAAAATTATCGTTCTTTTATTAAAACGAGAAAAGAAGCATAACAAATTTTCATTGTTTTGCGAGAATTTGTGACGAAATGATTAATACGCCGACGAAACGTGGAATGGGATAAGCCAATAGCCCGAATTTAACTGCGGTGAGAACAGTGACGTTTACCGACAATATGAATAAAACCGGGGAGTATGCAGGATTTTCGCCATCATCTCATGACGAAATAAGGACGCCTAAAAATACTGGGGGGGAAGTATTCTCTATTTCAGACGCGATTTACAGTTAATCTGACTTGCCGGCGATGGACGTTTACTCATACTGCGTGCCAGCGAATGGCATGTAATGCCTCTCTATGGCATGATATTCAGCCCTTTACCGCGTCGCACATCATGGTCTGTAGAATCTCAGCTTAATAACCTGGCATTACTGATGACTTCTGTAAAAAACTCCTTCAACGCTGGCGCGGTGAGCGTAAAAGGATCAAATTCTGCTGTAGCGGAATACTTCAGGAAGAGGGCTGAGTTCTCATTTGTTGTAGCAATAAGTCCCATGTTCCAACTGGTGAACTGACGTTGCGTGATTTCTTCCAAAACCAGTATTTCGGGTTTAGTGTGGCGCTTATCTTTTAAGATATGGTGATAGAGTGCGTTCACTGCAGAACGCTCGCCTTCCAGACATTGCAAAAATATGCCGTTCGATAAACTCAGTGCTCCAGTAATCGCCAATTGTTGATTGTTTTTACGCGAACTGGCCAGGATATCTTTCACATCTGCAGGACCAAGATTCACCGCGCGGCTGGCATAAATTAAACGAATAATCATAATAATTAAACACTTTCACTATCAAGAGTAAACCCGGAAGCCAGCGGCAAAAAGCGGAGTCGCCGAAGGATTATAATGAATTATGGGGAGTGTCGCTGAGATTGTCTGCATTGGCTGACGACAATCACAACCGTACCCGTACTGATCGCCAGATAACAACATTTTTAGTGATGAAATCATAACGGTGCATTCCTCTGCAGTGGCATTTCCACACTAATCGCTTGCTTGTCGTTGCTTGTCGTTGCTTACTCCAGCGACGTTGGTGTGTCAGAAAAAATCCCCATCCAGGCATATTTTCACAAAAATCAGGGAGTATGTGCAAAAACATCCTTAGTCTCTGCAGAAAGTAAGGTTGCTTACAAATACTCTCCCCCAGTATATTTTTCACTTCAGACAACAACAAATGCAAAATCATAACTGGCGTAATTCACGCATGCAGTTGAGGTAAACGTTTTGTATTTGCGCTTGTTGGCAGTGACGGCCATTGCTGACCACTTGCTGTCCGCCGACATACACATCGCGCACCAGATTGTCGTTGCCCGCGAAAATCCAGCTGTTCAATACGTGCTGCACCGGCAGTCCGGCGAGATGAGGATGGGTATCATCGAGAATCACGAAATCGGCACGACAAGCTGTTGCCAGCTGACCAACTGCCCGTCCGCTGGCTTGCATCCCACCCTGCAGCGCCGCTTGCCACAGGAAATCGCCGATCTGCTTCTGATGCGCGGAAGTAGCGATATTTCGCCCCTGTAAACGCAGGCGCTGACCGTATTCCAGCCAGCGTAATTCTTCAACCGGGCTGTACGACGCATGGCTGTCGCTGCCAATCCCGAAGCGGCCGCCGGCGGCCAGATAGGCTGGCAAGTCAAAAAAGCCGTCGCCCAGATTGCCCTCGGTAGTAGTGCAAATGCCGGCAACGGCGCCGCTGGCTGCCATATCCCTGACTTCCTGTGGTGTCAGGTGGGTAGCATGCACCAGACACCAGCGCTGATCGACCAGACCGCTGTCGAGCAGCAACTCAACCGGACGTCGGCCATTCGCCACGATGCAGGCATTCACTTCTTTCATCTGCTCTGCAATATGAATATGTAACGGCCGGTCAGCCGGTAAGGTCTGTATCAGATCACGGATCTGCGTGAGACTGGCAGCGCGCAGGGAATGCGGCGCAGCGCCGACTTCTAGCTGAGGGCTGCGCATTGTTTCCAGTTTCTGTACCAGCAGCAAAATGTCGTCGACGCTGGTAGCAAAGCGACGTTGATCGTCGCGCAACGGTTTTTCATTAAAATCGGCGTAGCTGTACAAGACCGGCAGCATCGTCATGCCGATGCCGGTCTGGCTGGCTGCCGCAATCACGTGCTGCGCCATTTCAGCCGGATTGGCATACATGGCACCAGCCGGATCGCGGTGCAGATAATGAAATTCGCAGACGCTGGTATAACCGTGCCGCAGGCATTCTGCATACAGCTGTGCGGCAATCGCCTGTATCTGTTCCGGCGTGATGTGCAAAGCGTAGCGGTACATCAGATCGCGCCAGGTCCAGAAGCTGTCCTGACTGTTTCCGGCGATCTCCGCCATGCCTGCCATGGCGCGCTGAAAGGCGTGGGAGTGCAGATTCGTCATGCCTGGCAAGAGCAGCACCGCCTGGGGCTCGCCGGGCAGTGGCGCCGCATTTTCCTCGATCTGGCTCAGGTCGCCGGCAACATTCCAGTGCAGCCGCACATTTTCAGTCCAGCCGTGCGGCAGATAGGCGTGCTGCGCAAATACGCTCCGATCTAAATACTGGTGCAGGCTCATGCTGAAGCTCCTGTCACTTTACCGCCTATCCCTCGCTGCCAATCCAGACAGCTTTGCAGCAATTCCCTGAGCAGTGGCTGCACCTGTGCAGCCAGGTCCGGGCGATATGCATACGGCGCGGCTTCATTCATATAAATGCACTGACTCATTTCCAACTGGATGGCATGAATATGACGTACAGGCTGACCGTAATGACGCGTGATGTAGCCGCCTTTAAAACGGCCATTGAATACATGGCTATATTTTTGCGCAGCCGCTGAATACTGCAGGCAGGCTGCCAGCGTATTCTGCAAACCGGGAGCACAGGAATGCTGGTCGGCGGTGCCAAAATTCAGGTCCGGCAATCTGCCTTCAAAAAAACGGGACACCACCGAAGCGATCGAATGCGCATCCCACAGCACGACATGGCCGTGCAGACTCAGCAAGCGTTCCAGTTCGGTCTGCAACTGCTGATGATAAGGCTGCCAATAGCTTGCAATGCGGCGCTGGACTTCCGCCTCATCAGGCAGGCGGTCTGGTGCATATAAGGGTTGTTTGTGGAAGGTATCGACAGGACACAAACCCGTCGTATCCTGCCCCGGATACAGATTGGCATTATCGGGCGCGCGGTTGAGATCAATGACGTAGCGTGAATATTCTGCGGCAAGCGTCGAAGCGCCAAGCTCTTGCGCCATGTTGTAGAGCAAGGGTAAATGCCAGTCGGTGTCGGCTTTTTGTGCTGCCACCGGCAACATCTGCTCCATCACTTCAGGCGCAATCGTCGTTCCCACATGCGGCATCGAAATCAGCAGCGGAGTGCTGCCCGCCTCGAAATGGAATACGGAAGTCATACTGTGCTCCTGTCTGTCTCAGAGTTGTAAGGCAAGGCCAATGCGGTCTGCAGCGGCGCGGGTCATGCTGATGAAATCTGTCTGGCGCAATCTGCTGCGTTGTACCGGGGCCATCAGCGACAAGGTGGCGATAGCCTGCTCCTTGCCGGAGAAAATCGGTGCACTCACGCCCCAGACACCGAGATCGACTTCATTCTCGCTGACGGCATAGCGTTGTTGACGGATGCGCTGCAGTTCCTGTTCGAGTGTCGCACGCTCGGTTATGGCGTTTGCATCGGGGAAATTCTGCTCCAGTATCTGCCGCTGCAGCGGTGCAGATAAAAATGCCAGCAAGGCTTTGGCAGAAGCGCCGCGCACGGTGGAATTCGCACGCCCTTTGGCGAACGAGCAACGCAGCGCCTGCTGGCTGTCCTGCATATCAAGACAGATGACCTGTCCGTGCACATAACACAGCAAGCCGACACTTTCGCCGGAGCGGCTGGTTAATTGCTCCATCTCGCTGCGCGCAGCCTGCATCAGCCAGGAATGCTGATCGAAACCATGCGCGAGCTGGACAGCCAACGGCCCCGGCTCATACAGGCCGCTGTGCGCATGTTCCTGTACCCAGCCCCATTTTTTTAAGGCCTGCAGATGGCGATAAACGGTACTGGCCGGCAATGCGGTCTGCTGCGCCAGCTCGCGCGCCGACATGGCCTGTCCCTGACGGGCAATGCAAGCCAGTAGTTGCAAAACCCGTTCGCTGGTGGCGTTTAATCTGGCGCTGTCGGTCGTCATCGTAAGCTTTCACTGAATGTTGCCGATGCTAGCACTCCGGAATCAAATCTCAAGCAAAATTTCTCACTCAATGAGAATTTATTGGAAATTAATCTCGTGAAACGATAAACCTGGACGGCTCTGAAGCCCAATATCCGTGCGGGAGTTTTAAGGGGAGATACGCAGCCTAGCTTTTGCTGTAGGCCGTGTTCTGGCAATTTCTGACTTCCTGTGCCGGAAAGCCTGCCTTGATCAGATCAAATTTGGCCTTTTCGTCAGCGCTCAGCGCGCGTAGCTGGTAGACGAATTTACTGGTGGTCACGGTTCGCGGCATGATGCGCGCGGTGCGCACGCCTTTGTTGTTCAGATTGGCGAGATGCTGCTTCGCTGCTTCTTCGGTTTTGAATACCCCGAGTGAAATGCCCCAGTGCAAAGACCCCTGTTCCTGAATCACGAAAAAATCAGTCACGCCGATGCGGCGCAGTTCGCTCACTTTTTTATCGGCGCCGTCTTTACTTCCCTGAGAGGGAATAAATACCATGTGGCTGGCAGATTCACTCACATTCAAACGCGACTGGCGCTCGCCGAGCGCGAGTGTTTTAAGTTTTTCCTCAATCTTGGGCGCGTCGTTCTGCAGGAAATTTCCGATTTCCAGACAGGCGGTAATTTCTGCTTTGACTTCCGGGACCGGTTCGACTCTGGACTGCGCAGCGCTGGCGGAAATCTGCAACAGCTGGTCGGCATGATGCTGCATTTTCAGACGTTCCGGCTCATGGGATTCCAGCGACCAGTTACCCAGCCAACCCACATTCAATGCGAGCAGCAAGGCATTCAGTACCAGCAGACTCCAGAAGAAAAATCGCAACATGATCAAGTCAGATAAGAAATCAGTCCGGTCTGGATTGTGCCACGACCAGCAAGCCCGTCAAGACCAGATTCGGAATATGTTGATGTCTGACTGTCAGATGCGGGATCAGATATGGCGCTGCGCCGCCGGAAATCAGGCACAACACCGGCTTTCCGGTCTGCCTCGTCCACGACTCACAGGCCAGCATAATCGCGCCGGTCTGGGCATGGATACAACCACTGACTATCGCCTGATCGGTATTGTCAGCAAATATCTGCGCCATGTCAGTATGTCCGGCGACTTGCGGCAGTTGCGCCGTATTTTTGGCCAGCGAGCCGGCCATCAGTTGCAGGCCGGGCAGAATCATGCCGCCGCTGAACGTACCCGCACCACTCACTGCATCGACCGTGGTAGCGGTGCCGCAGGTCGCGACAATCAGATCCTGCTGCGGAAAGAGTGCATGCGCGCCGATAGCGGAAATAAAACGATCCCCCCCTAATTGGGCTGGCTGCCGGTAAGCGTTGCGCAGACCGGCAAGTTCCTCCCGCGAAGTCAGCCAGTGACAGCTGGCTTGCGGAAAAACCTTGGCGCACAACTGTTCCAGCAGAGCGCGGACAGACGGGCCTGCGACGTTGGAAATCCAGATATCCTGCACCACATATTTCTGCCAGTCTGTTTCCAGCGCAGACAGCTCCGGATGCGTGACTGAGCCCATGCATCGCCAGGTCATACCGGCTTCCGGTTTCGTGTTGCGGTCTGCCATCGCCCATTTGATGCGCGTGTTACCGGCGTCAATCAGCAACAGCGTATCGGCCGGCTGCCTGTGACTGGAACAGGTGCTGTGTGCGGTTATCGGTGTGCTGGTGTGTGGCATCATTTTTCCGTATTCAGTCAGCCGGACGTAATGAGACGTCCCCGGCCAGTATACTGACCTGCCCTTGTCCCGTCTGCAATAACAGACAACCCATCGCGTCGGCACCCAACGCGATACCTTGCCGGATGACCTGGCCCTGATCCAGAATCTGCACTACCTGCCCGGCATATGCATGCAGTGTGTTCCAGCGTTGCAGGAAGCCGCCAAATCCTTCCCGCTCAAATTGATCCAGCCCGCGCGCCAACGCATTCAACAGCATCGCTGCCAGCTGATTTCTGTCCATTCTCGCCAGCCAGGGCGCGTCTGCCACCGTACGTCCCAGTTCCGATTCCAGCGTATCGGGAACCAGCAGATTCAATCCTATGCCGACCACAATCCAGCTGCCCTGTTCCGGCTGTGTGGCGCTTTCAATCAGAATTCCGGCCAGTTTATTGCCATTGCGCAGCACGTCATTCGGCCATTTCAGACGGACGTTGACATCCAGACTGTTGAGCACCTCGGCAATCATCACGCCCACAGCCAGCGGCAATCCCATTAACTGATGGCTGGCCTGCTTCATCGGCCATGCCAGTGAAAACATCAGCATGCCATCCGGTACCGAACTCCAGCTGCGGCCAGCACGCCCGCGACCCGCGGTCTGATGCAACGCGATCCGCATGACGGCACGCTCCAGACCGGGAAGCCGGTTCATCAGGTCGGTATTGGTGGAACCCGTGCTCTCAACAACTTCCACTTCGGCCAGCATACCGAAGGCATCACGCCGTTGCCGGATTGCGTCTGCTTTCAAAATGCCGTTGTATCGTGGTTGCCTGTCCGCTGCCGCAGCGGTGCCTGATTCATTCTGCATGAGTATTGTTTGATGATTTGGAAAATAGCTTGCCCGATTGCTCAGAAAGCAGATAAAAAAACGGCACCGTAGACATTGCTGCGGTGCCGTTCTGATGCTGACTGACAGATCAGGCGTCGCTGTCTGTCAGGTTGCTTGCGACCTCAGGAACCGGTGCAAAAGTGACTTTCTCTGCATCCAGTAAAGCCTGACGTTCATCAGCTTCCCAGGTTTCTTTCATCTTGCGTGCACGGTGGAACGCCAGACCGGTACCAGCAGGAATCAGGCGACCAACAATCACGTTTTCTTTCAGACCACGCAGGCCGTCTTTCTTGCCCATGATCGCTGCTTCTGTCAGAACCCGTGTGGTTTCCTGGAAGGACGCGGCGGAGATGAAGGAGTCGGTCGACAGCGATGCCTTGGTAATACCCAGCAGGATATTTTCATAAGTTGCCGGAATACCGCCAGCAGCAGTCACGCGATCGTTTTCATCCAGCAGTTCAGAACGTTCGACCTGCTCACCGGTGATGTAGTTGGCATCACCCGGATTGACGACAACGACACGGCGCAGCATCTGACGCACGATCACTTCAATGTGCTTGTCGTTGATCTTGACGCCCTGCAAACGGTACACGTCCTGGACTTCGTCAACGATGTAGCGGGCCAGCGCTTCGATACCCAGGAGGCGCAGGATGTCTTGCGGATCGGCCGGGCCGTCCACAATCATTTCACCCTTGTTCACCACCTGACCGTCATGCACCAGCACCTGCTTGTCTTTGGCAATCAGGAACTCGTGTTTTTCACCGTCCATGTCGGTGATTTCCAGACGCTGCTTACCTTTGGTTTCCTTACCGAACGCAACAGTACCGGTTACCTCTGCCAGCATACCGGCATCTTTTGGTGAACGTGCTTCGAACAGTTCGGCAACGCGTGGCAGACCACCGGTAATATCACGGGTTTTTTGCGATTCGGTCGGAATACGCGCCAGAACCTCACCCACTGTCACCTGCTGACCGTCTTTAACGGTAATCAGCGCGCCAACCTGGAAGCCGATCGTCACTGCATGTTCAGTACCGGCAATTTTCACTTCTTCGCCGTTTTCATTCAGCAGCTTAACCTGCGGGCGTACCGATTTACCGGCTGCGCCACGACGTTTAGGATCGATCGCTACCAGCGTGGACAAACCGGTCACTTCATCAACCTGTTTTGCAACGGTCACGCCTTCTTCGACATTCTCGAATTTCACCGTACCGGTGTATTCGGTAATGATAGGACGGGTCAGCGGATCCCATGTCGCCAGTGCCGTACCAGCCTTGATGAGCATGCCGTCTTTGACGATCAGTGTCGCACCGTAAGGTACTTTATGACGCTCACGCTCACGACCGTGGTCGTCAGTGATCAGCACTTCACCGGAACGGGAAATGACGATCTGATCGCCTTTACCGTTCGTGACATAACGCATCGTCGCAGTGAAACGGATCGTACCGTTGGATTTGGCTTCCACGGAAGAGGCCACGGCTGCACGGGACGCCGCACCACCGATGTGGAAGGTACGCATCGTCAGCTGTGTACCCGGTTCACCGATGGACTGCGCAGCAATCACACCGACGGCTTCGCCGGAATTAACCAGATTGCCACGCCCCAGATCACGGCCATAGCACATCGCACACAGACCATAGCGGGTGTCACAGGTCAGTGGTGTACGGACTTTGACTTCGTCAATGCCCAGAGCTTCAATACGTTCTACAGCCACTTCATCCAGCAGCGTACCCGCTGCATACAGGGTTTCCTGTGTTTCAGGATTCACGATATCGTTGGCAGAAACACGGCCCAGAATCAGGTCGCGCAAAGGCACGTTGACTTCACCGCCCTCAACGATCGCCTTCATCGAAGAACCGTTCGATGTACCGCAATCGTCTTCCACCACCACCAGGTCCTGCGTCACGTCGACCAGACGGCGTGTCAGGTAACCGGAGTTCGCTGTCTTCAGCGCCGTATCGGCCAGACCTTTACGCGCACCGTGTGTGGAAATGAAGTATTGCAGAACGTTCAGACCTTCGCGGAAGTTCGCGGTAATCGGTGTTTCGATAATCGAACCATCCGGTTTCGCCATCAGACCACGCATACCGGCCAGCTGACGGATCTGCGCCGCAGAACCACGCGCACCGGAGTCGGCCATCATGTAAATCGCGTTGAAAGACTCTTGCGTGCCGACGCTACCGTCGCGCTTGGTGACAGGTTCAACTTTCAGTTGCTCCATCATCGCCTTACCGACTTCATCACCGGTCTTGCCCCAGATATCGACCACTTTATTGTAGCGTTCGCCCGCAGTCACCAGGCCGGAAGCGTATTGCTGTTCGATCTGTTTGACTTCGTGCTCTGCTGCAGCCAGCAAGGTCACTTTTTGCGGTGGTACCAGCATATCGTCGATACAGATCGAGATACCGGCACGTGTCGCGAGACGGAAACCCATCTGCATCAGCTGATCGGCAAATACCACTGTCGCACGCAGGCCGCACTTACGGAAAGACGTATCGATCAGGCGGGAAATTTCTTTTTTCTTCAACGGACGGTTCAGAACGCTGAATGGCAAGCCCTTCGGCAGGATTTCAGACAGAATCGCACGACCGACTGTGGTTTCGTAACGTTTGATGGTCTTGGTGAATTCACCGGTTGCCACATCTTTCGGGTACTCGGTGATACGCACGGTGATACGGGTGCTGAGTTCGACTTCCTTATTGTCCCAGGCGCGGATCGCTTCGGAAACATCCGGGAACATCATGCCTTCGCCCTTGCCGTTGATTTTTTCACGGGAAGCGTAGTACAGACCCAACACGATATCCTGGGAAGGTACGATCGATGGTTCGCCATTGGACGGGAACAGAATATTGTTAGACGCCAGCATCAGTGTGCGGGCTTCCATCTGTGCTTCGATCGACAGAGGAACGTGCACCGCCATCTGGTCACCGTCGAAGTCGGCGTTAAATGCCGCACAAACGAGCGGATGCAGCTGGATCGCTTTACCTTCGATCAGCACTGGCTCAAACGCCTGGATACCCAGACGGTGCAGCGTGGGCGCACGGTTCAGCATGATCGGATGTTCGCGGATGACTTCTTCCAGGATATCCCAGACGACCGGTTCCTGAATCTCTACCAGTTTCTTCGCTGCCTTGATCGTGGTTGCCAGACCCATCAATTCCAGTTTATTGAAAATGAATGGTTTGAACAGTTCCAGTGCCATCAGTTTCGGCAAGCCGCATTGATGCAATTTCAGTTGCGGACCCACAACGATAACGGAACGACCGGAGTAGTCGACGCGCTTACCCAGCAAGTTCTGACGGAAACGACCGCCCTTACCTTTGATCATCTCAGCCAGCGATTTCAGCGGACGCTTGTTCGCACCAGTCATCGCTTTACCGCGACGGCCGTTATCCAGCAAGGAATCAACCGCTTCCTGCAACATCCGTTTTTCGTTGCGGGTGATGATTTCCGGAGCGCGCAATTCCATCAGGCGCTTCAGGCGGTTGTTACGGTTAATCACGCGGCGATACAGATCGTTCAGATCGGAGGTCGCAAAACGCCCGCCATCCAGCGGTACCAGCGGACGCAATTCAGGCGGCAGCACTGGCAGTACTTCCATGATCATCCAGTCTGGCTTGATGCCGGAACGCTGGAATGCTTCCAGCACTTTCAGGCGCTTCGCGTATTTCTTGATCTTGGCTTCGGATTTGGATTCTTTCAGCTCTGTGCGCAGAGTTTCCGCATCACGGTCGATATCAATCGAACGCAGCAGTTCGCGGATACCTTCGGCACCCATGAACGCGGTAAATTCATCACCATATTCCTCGTATTTGGCAGCGTAATCGTCTTCCGACATGATCTGGCATTTTTTCAGCGGAGTCATGCCGGGATCGGTCACAACGTATGCTTCAAAATACAGCACGCGCTCGATATCGCGCAGTGTCATGTCGAGCACCATACCCAGACGGGAAGGCAGCGATTTCAGGAACCAGATATGCGCTGTTGGCGACGCCAGTTCGATGTGACCCATGCGCTCACGGCGTACCTTGGCGAGTGTGACTTCAACACCGCATTTTTCGCAGATGACGCCGCGGTGTTTCAGACGCTTGTACTTACCGCACAGGCATTCATAATCTTTGATCGGTCCGAAAATCTTGGCGCAGAACAGGCCGTCGCGTTCCGGCTTAAAGGTACGGTAGTTGATGGTTTCCGGCTTTTTGACTTCGCCGTAGGACCAGGAACGGATTTTTTCCGGAGACGCCAGACCAATTTTGATCGCGTCGAATTGTTCGTTTGGCTGGACTTGCTTGAATAAATCGAGCAGGGCTTTCATGTATATCACTCCAGTAAAGCGTGCGAATTTACTTTGAAATTCACGCTAGTTGGCTGAATAGTGCTGCAACAGAAGCAATTTCGTCATCTGACCCTGTTCGCATCGACGGGAGAGCCGGAATCCCTTGCTGGGACTGGTTCCATCAGATACCGGGAACGAATTCACTTCCAAACTGCTGGCTGGCTGAATGACCATCGCCCGGATCTCGTCCGGGCGGCGGCGGTAGTACACATACTGCAAATTACTAATTTTTTTCATCTGCTGCAAAGCAGCTTCCAGCGGGCCGGAAGGCTTTGCAGTAATCCGGATTAATCGCGCTCGAGATCGATATCGATACCCAGAGAGCGAATTTCCTTGACCAGAACGTTGAACGATTCTGGCATACCTGCATCAATCACGTGATCACCCTTGACCAGGTTTTCATATACTTTGGTACGGCCATTCACGTCATCCGACTTGACGGTCAGCATCTCTTGCAAGACGTAAGACGCGCCGTAAGCTTCCAGTGCCCAAACTTCCATCTCACCGAAACGCTGACCACCGAATTGGGCTTTACCGCCCAATGGCTGCTGCGTGACCAGAGAATATGGTCCGGTTGAGCGGGCATGCATTTTATCATCAACCAGATGGTGCAGTTTCAGCATATGCATATAGCCAAGAGTCACCTTGCGCTCGAACGCTTCGCCAGTCCGGCCATCGTACAGGGTAACCTGATTTTTGGATGGCGTCATACCGAGTTGTTCGGCAATGTGATCAGGGAAAGCCAGATCCAGCATGCGGCGGATTTCAGACTCATGCGCACCGTCAAACACCGGTGTCGCAAACGGCACACCGTTTTTCAGGTTGTTCGTCAGTTCCAGAATTTCTGCATCGCTGAAACCGTCGATATCTTCCTTCTTGCCGGATTCGTTATAAATCTTTTTCAGGAATTCGCGCAGCTCTTCAACCTTCGCTTTCGCTTTCAGCATTTCACCGATACGCAGACCCAGACCCTTTGCCGCCCAGCCCAGATGCACTTCCAGAACCTGACCCACGTTCATACGGGACGGAACACCCAGCGGGTTCAGTACGATGTCTGCAGGCGTACCATCGGCCATGTATGGCATATCTTCAATCGGTACGATACGGGAAACCACACCCTTGTTACCGTGACGACCCGCCATCTTGTCACCTGGCTGCAGGCGACGCTTGACCGCGAGATACACTTTGACCATTTTCTGTACGCCTGGCGGCAATTCGTCGCCCTGAGTCAGCTTGGTGCGTTTTTCTTCGAACGCCAGATCGAACTGATGACGTTTTTCGGCGATGGAATCTTTCATCGCAACCAGTGCATTCGCCGCATCATCGGATGCCAGACGGATATCGAACCAGTGATATTTATCGATGCTGGCCAGATATTCCTTAGTGATCTTGCTGCCTTTTGCCAGCTTGGCCGGACCGCCGTCAGCGATCTTGCCGTCCAGCATACGCTCCAGACGCTCGAACGCATCGCCTTCCACGATACGCAGCTGATCGTTCAGATCCAGGCGGTAGCGTTTCAGTTCATCGTCGATAATCTGCTGTGCGCGTTTGTCGCGCTGGATACCTTCGCGAGTGAACACTTGAACGTCGATGACTGTACCAACCATGCCGGACGGTACGCGCAAAGACGTATCTTTCACGTCGGACGCTTTCTCACCGAAAATCGCACGCAGCAGTTTCTCTTCCGGTGTCAGTTGAGTTTCGCCTTTTGGCGTGACTTTACCAACCAGTGTGTCGCCAGCTGTTACTTCGGCGCCGATGTAGACGATACCGGATTCATCCAGACGGGCCAGTTGGTTCTCAGCCAGATTCGAGATATCGCGGGTGATTTCTTCCGCGCCCAGCTTGGTGTCACGTGCCACAACGGACAACTCTTCGATATGAATCGATGTATAGCGGTCGTCAGCTACCACTTTTTCAGAGATCAGAATCGAATCTTCGAAGTTATAACCGTTCCACGGCATAAACGCGACCAGCATATTCTGACCCAGAGCCAGTTCGCCCATGTCAGTCGATGCGCCGTCAGCCAGGACGTCACCTTTGGCAACCACGTCACCGACTTTGACGATAGGACGCTGGTTGATATTGGTGTTCTGGTTGGAACGGGTGTACTTGATCAGGTTGTAAATATCCACACCGACTTCACCAGCCTGTGCTTCAGCATCATTGACACGAATCACGATACGACCCGCATCGATGTAATCGACTTTACCGCCGCGCAGCGCCTGCACTGTGGTGCCGGAGTCAACTGCCACGGTACGCTCGATACCAGTACCGACGAAAGCTTTCTCCGGACGTAGACAAGGAACTGCCTGACGCTGCATGTTGGCACCCATCAACGCACGGTTCGCATCATCGTGTTCGAGGAATGGAATCAGCGATGCCGCAACGGAAACTACCTGACCGGTCGCCACGTCCATGTACTGGATGCGCTCTGGCGAGACCAGGATGGTTTCGCCAGCTTCACGGGCAGACACCAGTTCGTCGACCAACGTGCCTGTGCCGTCGATGGTCGCATTCGCCTGAGCGATGATATAGCGGCCTTCTTCGATCGCAGACAGATAATCGATCTGGTTCGTGATTTTGCTGTCAACAACCTTGCGATATGGCGTTTCTAGGAAACCGTATTCGTTCAGACGCGCGTACAAAGCCAGCGAGTTGATCAGACCGATGTTCGGGCCTTCCGGTGTCTCGATCGGACAAACGCGGCCGTAGTGGGTCGGATGCACGTCGCGGACTTCAAAGCCGGCGCGCTCACGGGTCAGACCGCCAGGTCCCAGTGCGGAAATACGGCGCTTGTGCGTGATTTCGGACAGCGGGTTGGTCTGATCCATAAACTGCGACAACTGCGAAGAACCGAAGAATTCGCGGATTGCTGCAGAAATCGGCTTGGAGTTAATCAGGTCATGCGGCATCAGGTTATCGGCTTCCGCCTGACCCAGACGCTCTTTGACGGCACGCTCGACACGCACCAGACCGGCACGGAACTGGTTTTCAGCCAATTCACCAACGCAACGTACCCGGCGGTTACCCAGGTGATCGATATCGTCGACTTCGCCGCGACCATTGCGCAGCTCAACCAGAATCTTGATTACGGCGAGGATGTCTTCGTTGGACAAAGTCATGGCGCCGGTCAGTTCGTCGCGGCCGATACGGCGATTGAACTTCATACGGCCAACAGCCGACAGGTCGTAACGCTCTTCACTGTAGAACAAACCATTGAACAGCGCTTCAACAGAATCTTCTGTCGGCGGTTCGCCAGGGCGCATCATGCGGTAAATCGCCACGCGTGCTGCCATCTGGTCGGCAGTGTCATCGGTACGCAAAGTCTGGGAGATGTAAGCACCCTGATCCAGATCGTTGGTATACAAGGTCTGAATGTCAGTGACGCGAGCATCGCGCAGACGTCCCAATAATTCTTCTGTCAGTTCGTCGTTGGCATTCGCAATCACTTCGCCAGTATCGGCGTCGATAATATTTTTCGCCAGCACACGGCCGATCAGATAATCTTCTGGAACAGAAATATGCTTGATGCCGCCGGCATCAATTTCGCGGACATGTTTTGCGTTGATGCGCTTATCTTTGGCAACAATAACTTTACCGGACTTGTCGGTAATATCGAAACGCGCCACTTCACCGCGCAGACGCTCGGAAACAAATTCCATTTCAGCGCCATCGTTATGCAGCGTGAAATTATCGAAAACGAAGAAATTAGCCAGGATCTGCTCATTGGTCATCCCAATTGCACGCAACAGAATCGTGACAGGCATCTTACGACGGCGGTCAATACGGAAGAACAGGATATCTTTCGGATCGAATTCAAAATCCAGCCATGAGCCGCGGTAAGGAATAATCCGTGCCGAGAACAGCAATTTACCGGAAGAATGCGTTTTGCCACGGTCATGTTCAAAGAACACGCCCGGCGAACGGTGCAACTGGGACACAATCACACGCTCGGTACCATTGATCACAAACGAGCCGGTGGTGGTCATCAGAGGCAATTCGCCCATGTAGACTTCCTGCTCTTTCATTTCCTTCACGACCGGTTTGGTCGGCGACTCTTTATCCAGAATCACCAGACGCACCTTAGCACGCAGCGGAGACGCATAAGTCAGTCCGCGCAACTGACATTCCTTGACGTCAAAAGCGGGATCACCTAATACATAGGATAAAAACTCAAGACGAGCAAACCCATTGTGCGAAACAATAGGAAAAATCGAAGTGAAGGCAGATTGCAAGCCCTCATTTTTGCGGTTTGCAGCAGTTCTGTCTTCTTGTAAAAAGCTCTGATACGACTCGATTTGGGTCGCCAATAAGAACGGAACGTTGTGGACGTTGGCGCGCTTCGCAAAAGATTTACGAATACGCTTCTTCTCAGTAAATGAGTAGTGCATGGACACTCCGTGAGTGACAGGGAAGGAAGGAGAATTCAGGATTCCTGACGCACATTACAAATACCTTGCGACAAAAAGCCTCAAGTCTCAACCCTCAGCCTTAATAAACAACTAAACAACCCGAAACGACAAAGAAGCCAAAGAGGAATCCTCTCTTGCAAGAGGATTCCTTCCTTTGACTTCGGCAAATCCGGAGATTTGCCTTGATGCTGAATTACTTGACTTCGACTTTCGCGCCAGCTTCTTCCAGCTTCTTCTTAGCAGCTTCAGCGTCAGCTTTGGAAACACCTTCTTTAACTGCTTTAGGTGCGCCGTCAACCACGTCTTTCGCTTCTTTCAAGCCCAGGCCTGTCAGTTCACGAACTGCTTTAATCACGCCAACTTTGTTCGCGCCAGCTTCAGCCAGAATGACTGTGAACTCTGTTTGCTCTTCAGCTGCAGCAGCCGCGCCGCCTGCTGCTGGACCAGCGACTGCCATTGCAGCTGCGGATACGCCGAATTTTTCTTCGAATGCCTTCACCAGGTCGTTCAGGTCCATTACGGACATCGCGCCTACGGCTTCCAGGATATCGTCTTTGCTAATTGCCATTTGAAACTCCTAATATTTTTAAATCACATCGATTCGGTATTTGACGAAAAAGCGAGACTGCAATTAAGCAGCTTCGGCTTCTTTTTTCGCTGCCAGAGCTGCCAGGCCACGTGCGAAGCCGGATACAGGTGCCTGCATCATGCCCAACAATTGTGCCAACAGAACTTCACGGCTTGGGATGCTTGCCAGTGCAACAACACCAGCTTTATCCAGCGATTTGCCTGCATAGTTACCTGCTTTAACAACCAGTTTGTCATTGCCTTTTGCAAAGTCATTGACGACTTTAGCGGCAGCAACAGCATCGTCCGAGATCGCATAGATCAACGGACCGGTCATTTCAGAAGCGAGGTTAGCAAATGCAGTACCCTCAACGGCGCGACGTGCGAGTGTGTTCTTCAACACGCGCATGTAAACGCCCTGAGCACGTGCGGATGCACGCAATTGCGTCAAATGACCGACCTGGATGCCACGATATTCAGCTACGACGATAGTCTGTGCAGTTGCTACTTTTGCAGAGACTTCAGCGACGACAGCCTTTTTGTCATTCAGATTGAGACTCACGGTCAACCTCCATTAGTGATACTCATTCAGCACATCAGGATGATGAGCTTCCTTTATATCGTTTCGAACACGGCGTCCGAAGTTAGGAGCTTCACTGGCGGACCAGTCCACTACAAAACTTGTTCGGGTACACCATCTGCGTTGGGCTCTGTCGTCTATGCTCCAGATATTTAACTTGACAGGCATCAGAGATGCATATCAAGCCCAACGGTCTTTGACACTCTGAATGTACGACAGCACATTCAGCCCAAAGAATCGCCCTGCGCCAAAAGCGCAGGGACTTAATTTTTTACTTAAGCCAGATTAGCGTGATCAACGCGAACGCCTGCACCCATCGTGGATGAGATGGAGACTTTACGCAGATATACACCTTTGCTGGATGCAGGTTTTGCCTTGTTCAGGGCATCAATCAGCGCAACCAGGTTAGCTCTCAGGTCGCCGTCAGCAAAAGATTTGCGACCGATAGTTGCATGGATAATCCCTGCTTTATCTGTACGATACTGAACCTGACCCGCTTTTGCATTTTTAACTGCGGTCGCTACGTCCGGAGTCACTGTGCCAACTTTTGGGTTAGGCATCAGACCACGTGGACCCAGAACCTGACCCAGAGTACCAACGATACGCATTGTGTCAGGAGAAGCGATCACAACGTCAAAAGGCATGTCGCCAGCTTTAACGCGCTCTGCCAGATCTTCCATACCGACGATATCTGCACCGGCGGCTTTCGCTTCTTCAGCTTTTGCACCTTGTGCAAATACCGCTACGCGTACAGATTTACCAGTACCGGCAGGCAGAACGACCGCGCCGCGGACAACCTGGTCGGATTTCTTAGGATCAACGCCAAGCTGCACGGAAACGTCGATAGACTCATTGAATTTCGCTGTTGCGCATTCCTTGATCAACGCGATAGCGTTATCAAACGGATAGACTTTCAGACGATCTACTTTAGTCGCGAGCAACTTTGCTTTTTTAGATAACTTAGCCATTACAGACCCTCCACCGTGATACCCATGGAACGAGCAGAACCGGCGATAGTGCGCACAGCTGCTTCCATGTCAGCAGCAGTCAAATCTTTTGCTTTAACTGTTGCGATTTCTTCCGCCTGCTTACGAGTAATCTTGCCAACTTTATCAGTATGTGGCTTGGAAGAACCTTTAGTGATACCAGCTGCTTTTTTGATCATGTAAGTTGCCGGAGGGGTCTTCATCACGAAAGTGAAAGACTTGTCAGCAAATGCAGTGATCACAACAGGGATCG
The DNA here is from genome assembly GCF_013377855.1 of Cognatundibacterium oligocarboniphilum. Classification (GTDB taxonomy): domain Bacteria; phylum Pseudomonadota; class Gammaproteobacteria; order Burkholderiales; family Burkholderiaceae_D; genus Undibacterium; species Undibacterium oligocarboniphilum. The sequence goes on from NZ_JABXYJ010000010.1 coordinate 89,667, forward strand.
GCATACCTGGCTCCATACCCTGGGTCTGCGCGTTGAACGCCTTGCAGAATTCCATGATATTCAGACCACGTTGACCCAGAGCTGGACCGATAGGTGGAGATGGATTTGCTTTACCAGCTGGCACTTGCAGCTTGATAAAACCGATAATTTTCTTTGCCATGATGGCTCCTTCATTAAATGAGTAATAGCGCCCGCCAATGCCTACCACACACTGACAGGCTCCTCTGCCTGCTTACTTTAATCAGTTTCAACAAACTTCTGTTACGCACCAATCAGCGCTTTAACCTTATACCTTTTCGACCTGAGCAAATTCCAGCTCAACCGGGGTTGCACGACCAAAGATAGTGACCGTCACGCGGACTTTAGATTTTTCGTAATTCACTTCTTCAACATTGCCATTGAAATCAGTGAATGGACCTTCTTTAATCCGGACAACCTCGCCAACTTCATACAACACTTTTGGCCGTGGTTTCTCAACACCATCCTGCATCTGCTGCAAAATCTTATCAACCTCATGCTGAGGGATAGGAGATGGCTTATTGGATTTACCACCGATAAAACCGGTTACCTTGTTGGTGTTTTTCACCAGATGCCATGTATCGTCAGTCATTTCCATTTCAACGAACACATAGCTCGGAAACAGACGACGCTCGGTGACTGCCTTGCGGCCGTTACGAACTTCGATTACTTCTTCTGTCGGCACTAAAATCCGGCCAAACAGATCTTGCATACCAGCACGGTCGATACGCTCAACCAGTGCGCGCTGAACACTTTTCTCCATACCTGAGTAGGCATGAACCGCATACCATCTTTTAGCACTTTTGGGCACAGACACCACTGGCGCTGTACCCTGTTCGTTTTCCTGAATGTTATCGCTCATTATTTTTTCCATCCAAGGATTACGTCATACAACATAAACTCCAGAAACTTATCCGTTCCCCAGAGAAAGATCGCCATAATCAAAACAAAACCAAAAACGACGGCAGTAATCTGCCCGGCTTCCTTACGCGTTGGCCATACAACTTTTTTTGTTTCACGGACCGCTTCTTTCGCGAACTCAACGAAGTCACGTCCCACCTGAGAAACAGAAACCAGACCGACAGCAACCACCAAACCAGCCAACAATGCAATCACACGAACCCACGAGGACTGACCAGCAAGAACATAAAAAGCAGCAATTCCAGCAACGATCGCAATAGCCGCCAGAATGACTTTATATTTGTCACCTGAGGTATTAACTGTTTGTACGGAATGATTAGACATACTCATTTACTTTCGGTGCCCTGCGGCTTTGATGGTGGCAGGGGCGGAGGGAATCGAACCCCCAGCCTACGGTTTTGGAGACCGTCGCTCTGCCAATTGAGCTACACCCCTACATCTTTGAAACTACTCAAATTATCACGGCGACCCAGAACAGATCGCCGTATTTGAATGGCAGCTTACAAACTTCTATTACTCGATAATCTTGGCAACCACACCCGC
>NZ_JABXYJ010000011.1:0-57304 GCF_013377855.1 Cognatundibacterium oligocarboniphilum
GCCAGCCGCACCAGATACAAGGGATCAGATGCAAATCTGGTCCCTTTTTTCTTTCAGCGTAGGGATTTCGTCACGTTATTTCCATCCCGACGCCAGTTCGACGATTTACCCATTGGGCTAAATGCTCTGTCGAAAGATGAGCGTACCGCTGCACCATCTCCGACGTAGCCCATCCGCCCAGCTCCCGTAACACGTTTAACGGCGTCCCATCTTGCGCGTGCCACGATGCCCAAGTGTGCCGTAGATCATGCCAGCGAAATCCTGCTGAAATGCCTGCTTTGGCTAAGGCATTGCGCCATGACTTTGTTGCCACTTGAGTTACAGGCTTTCCTCTGTACGGAAAAACCCAATTTTCATTTTTACCGACTTGCTGCCGCAAAACTTGCATAGCTTCATTTGATAATGGCACTCCGATTGCTTTTCCTGCCTTGGCTTGATCGGGATGTATCCACGCTTGACGTTTGATAAGGTCAACTTGCGACCATGCCAAGTGCGTTACATTTTTCCTACGCAGTCCGGTTTCCAGAGCAAAGCGCACCATTTGCCGTTGATGATCTGGGAGGGCATTTAATAGTGCTAATGCTTGTTCCCGAGTAATCCAGCTTACACGCTTGATTGGTTCCTTTAACATCGGAATATTTGGACATTGATCTATCCATCCCCAATCATCGCGCGCTCTCCTTAAAATCGCCCTTAATACTTCTAAAGTTCGGTTTACCGTGGAGGTTTTTGGTGTGATTTGTCTAGGTCTGCCCTTTGTTCGGGCTATTTCGTAGGGTAATCCTCTTGCCACCGTGATTTGCGATATTAGGTCGCGATCAATTTGACTCAAGTATTTCCCTGCTAAACAGCCATCTAGCCATCGCAAATGCGATTTATCAGTTTCAATTGAAGCCTTGTTTGCTTGCTCGGAAAGCCAGCGCAAAACAGTTTCTTGCCATGTTCGATTAGGTTTAATGCCTAACCGTTTTTCGTTCCAAAATTGCGTTTTGAGTCTGTCATGCAACTCTTGCGCCGCTACTTTTTCGGAAGTCCCAGTGCTTTGCTGTATGCGTCGTCCGTCCGGTGCAGTAAGTTCGATCCACCAATTAGGTGAGTCTTTGCGCCTGAAGAGTGACATAGTGTTTTCCTTTCGTGAGAGTCACTCAACGACACCTGCATTGCATACTTTGCCCTAAGCCAGTCGAGTAAGTCAACAGTAATGAAGATCCATTTTTTCCCTGTTTTTGCCGCTGGAATTTGTCCATGTGCTGCGAGCCGTGAAAGAGTGATTGGATGAATTTTTAAAAATTGTGCGGCCTCTTTTAAATTTAAGGTCGTCATCTTGATTCACCCGTATCTCTCGGATTTTTGACTTCTCTGGTGTAGGGTTCGAGTCTTTTTGGTACTCCGCTTCGCCGCAGTATTTCGATTACTTTTCCTGCATTTTCCTCATGTACTGCCATAAGGACATTGATAGCCTTTCCTGACAATCTGCTTGCATTTGCAGTGATTGAAGCAAGTGTCAATGTGGTCGCTTTCTGCAAAGTTTTGAGTTTGATTTGTTCTGTTGTAAGAAATGCGAGACAGGGGTAACTACCTGCCAAATATTGACCAGGCTTAACAAGCATTTCCCAAGGTAAAAATCTATTTTTGTTTCTCAACTCAAGTTCTACTCGAAACCAATTGCTCTCAGGGTCTCTTAGTTGTTTGCCTTTCTCGTAGCAGCGCAACATTTTATTGCCACGTGTACCTATGTAAATCGTTCTACCATCGGTTAGGTTGTGCCAATCACCGGCAACTTTGATTTTGGCGTCTCTGCCACCAGAATTAAAGCCTTTCAGTGAATACCATTCTAAAATTTGCTCGGGATTGCAAATTGCCCCATCCAAATCATCGTGCGCAAGATCGATGCGAGTAATGTTTGCGTTGTGTTCTTCTCCCCATTCTCTTATTCCTGCCCAGTTGGAAATGCGTGAGCAACCTGTCCCATTGATCACAATGTGTGCTTTGCCGCGCTGAGAGTTTCCACCCCAAGCAACAAATCCATACTTATCAAGTAAAGCGCAATGCTTAAATCCATTCCAGCCCGCTTTTTTAATTTCGGTGATTTGTAAATCGAACACTGCACTGATTTGTTGAAACAGCCAAGAGCGGATGTCGTTGTAATTGACCCTTAATGAAAATCCTAACCAGTCGATATGGGCTACTGATTGGTCGGTTGAGTCATTTGGAATGGGGTGCTGAATTAATACGGAATTATTTTCGCCGTAAAAGCGAATTTTTGTTTCTTCTGAATCGAATGATGCAAATGGTTGGGTTGCTGATTTATCGGGGAGGGGTTCTATTGCTGAACTTTTATCCCGTATTACTAGACGGGATGCAATCGACCGCTTTTCGTCCTGAAGGACGAGGCTGCTGTCGATTGCTGAATCGTTGTATTTTTGGTGATGAATTTTAGCGGACATGATGACTCCAATCGTAAAGACGATGGAATCAGTGCCCAAATTTAAAAGGAGTTTGACCCCATCGTCGATTAAAAAGTAAGGACGATGAAGTCACGGAAGGACGAGTTTTAGTTTGTGCGATAAGCTTTTGTCGACATACGTAGGCACTTCTGGCCTAATTCGTTGCGAAGCTATATGTCCGTCTTCGATTGAGTGTAGTTCCCAACCAGTGACGATTCAATCCTAAACGAGCGATGATGCAGATGCAAGGAGGGTAAAGTTTTTTTACAACACCGGAATGTGCCGCAAGTTACCCACAGCCCAGCCCGCCCGTGCTCGATACATTGAGCAGCGGGCTGGGCTGTGGATAACATGCTAAATTGACGATTGGTATGATTTTATTAATTATCCATTGATTGATATGTAAAAATGACATTCTGCGAAATACTTGCAACACCCTGCAGCATTCATTCAACCTAACTACATCTTTTTTCCATAGTTATTTGCTCAGTCTTGAAATCATCGTTTTTGTTATGTAGGGAAATTGTCACGCTGCAATTGTTGGTTGCGCTAACGTCCCCCTTGATAAAGTTTAGGCATTACAATGAGCAGGTATCGTAAGTGATTGAATTGTAATAAAATTGCGTATTGCATGTGATCCTACGAACCAAGGGGTCGTGGGTTCGATTCCTGCCAGCCGCACCAGATACGAGGGACCAGATGCAAATCTGGTCCCTTTTTTCTTTTTGCGTATGCGTTGTTGGGGTTGATTATGGTCCGGTTACGCTCTTGCGATCTGCAGACTGGACGTAACAGCGGGGGTTTTGATTATTCGGCCAGGATTAGTTGGCGCAGATTCCAGCCGGCAGGCGCCTGCTGATTGAGTGCGCTGCGCTTGATGGGGGCGGATCTCAGACTTTCCTGTAACGAGCTAATCAGCCTGTGCAGTTGCCCGATATCAGGCAGCATGGTTCCTAAAAATGCGACCTGATCCTGATATTGAATCAGTAAGGTGGGAAAGTTTTCAATGTCAATCTCGTCGATCAGATGGGCGGATTCTTCAATGTCAATCCAGGCAAAGCATTTGTCGGAGTGGCGTGCTGCCAGCTCCTGAAAAGGCGCTCGGTACGCGGTGCAGGTATCACACCAGGCGGCGCAAAGGCAGGCAACCAGCCAGTCTTTACCTGATAAGTCCTGTTTCAGCAGTTGCAGGTTGTCGGTATATTGATAAGTGCTCATGCAGCAATTTTAACTGATTTGATCCTGCAGAAATCCGTCGTGAACAGATTGAACACGTTAAAATACGGCCATGACAATAATTTTAGCAATAGAAACCTCCACAGAACTTGCTTCAGCAGCGCTGTTGGCTGATGACCGTTATCTGGTGCGTGAACTTTCTGGAACACAGACGCATTCTCAGGGTATCCTGCCCGCTATTCAATCCTTGCTGGCTGAAGCCGGTATTGTTCTGAAACAATGCGACGCTATCGCGTTCGGTTGCGGCCCAGGTGCGTTTACTGGCATTCGCACTGCCTGCGGCATCGTGCAGGGACTGGCTGTCGGTGCAGATTTGCCGGTGATCCCGGTGACCAGCCTGGAAGCCATGGCGCTTGGCGCGTATCAGCAGACTGGTTGTGCGCAAATCGCCTGCATATTGGATGCGCGTATGAATGAAATCTATTGGGCGCAATACCACCTGACGGATGACGCCTGTCAGGTAATCTGTCCGCCAGCACTGACGGCAATCAGCTTAGTCACCTTGCAGGCTGTTGATCCGCTGACCCTGGCTGTCGGAAACGGCGTGCTCCTGCCGCCGGAATTATCCGCATTCACCGTCACTCCTTGCATGCCGCATGCGAGAGAAATTGCACAGGCCGGAATGCGTGCATTCCGGAATGGCGCCGTATTCAGTCCGGAACAGGCGCAACCAATGTATCTGCGTAATAAAATCGCCCTGACCACTGCTGAACGTGAGCAGGCCAGGCTATCCGCCTGATGGATGGTGATCGAATGAGGGGTAGTCAGGACATGGGCGAGTATACTTTTGAAAAACTGAAACCTGCAGACCTGGATGAGATTCTGGCAATAGAAGAAGCCGCCTATTCTCACCCCTGGTCGCGCGGTAATTTCAGCGATTCATTTGCAAATGGCGACACCGCATGGGGATTACGGAATGCCGCCTCAGAACTGGTCGGCTATTTTTTTGTGATGCCGGTTGTCGATGAATTGCATTTGCTGAATTTTGCAATCCAGGTTGAAAATCAGCGGCAGGGATTGGGGCGGATTATGCTTCGTTACCTGCTGGATTACGCCAGAGCCCGGCATATGGATTCCGTTTTACTGGAAGTGCGCCAGAGTAATGTCCGTGCAATCCAGATTTATCTGGCTGACGGGTTTCAGGAAATCGGGCGTCGTAAAGGATATTATCCGTCAGCGAATCAGACTCGTGAGGACGCTATTGTGATGCGGAGAATATGCGGATGAACCGGAATAAATTCAGAATGCTGAATGAAATGGGGTTGGGACCGCTGTGGCTGTTGCGGCAACCGGCAGGAAGCCATGCTGTGGCAACCAGCACACAGGCAGAGATCATGAGCTCATCGCACTCCCCGGCTGCCGCTGCTGTTGCCGAAATGCCGGAATTTGCTGCAATGGTATCGGCAGAAACCATTCCTCACATGACGCCTCAGCCGCAACCGGCAGATACAGTTGCGCACGCTCCGGTCGCAGAAATGAATTGGCCTGCTTTGCAGGAATCTGTTGCGCATTGTCGCGCCTGCGGTTTATGCGAAGGGCGTAACAAGACGGTGTTTGGTGTCGGTGATCCGCGTGCGACATGGCTGTTTGTGGGTGAGGGACCGGGTTATAACGAAAATATCAAGGGCGAGCCTTTTGTCGGCGCTGCCGGACAGTTGCTCGACAACATGTTGACCGCACTGGGCTTGCGACGTGGTGAGCGGGCGTATATCGCCAATGTCGTCAAATGCCGTCCGACCGATCCTGCCGGGAAAGACCGGCCACCGACCGCAGAGGAAATTCAGGCTTGCCTGCCTTACCTGAAAAGACAGATTGCCCTCATACAGCCTGAGGTCATCGTTGCGCTCGGAAAAACGGCGGCAATTGCCCTGCTGCAGGCAGATCCGGAAACGCCGGTTGCACAATTGCGCGGACGCGTACACAGCGTCGGCAGAGTGCCAATGATCGTAACATACCACCCGGCTTATCTGCTGCGCAAACCACTCGATAAAAGCAAGGCATGGACTGACTTATGCCTTGCCCAGAGCACCTTGCATGTCGCAGCCAGCTGAATTGAATTTCGGGGATTATCAGCATCAGTTTCATGCTGACTGGTCGCACCTGAACGATCCTCATGTGCGTGCGCTGGCATGGTTGCTGACCTCGCCCCATTTGCTGAATCCCGCCTCGCCAGTATGGCACGGTGCTAATGTCGCACCGGTTTTATCCCATAGCGATGCCGTGCATACATTTCTGACCATGCTGGATCAGCAACCTGCTGCCTTGTACGCTGCACTGGCGGCCGCTCCGACGCGCCGTCTCGGCCTGTATGCGGAAACGTTGTTCGGATTTTTTCTCGATAAAGTTACCACCTTGTATGCACATGGTTTGCAGGTGCAGGATCTGAGCGGGCGTACGGTTGGCGAATTTGATTTTCTGGTGCGGGAATCGGATGCCTTATCGCACTGGGAACTGGCGACCAAATTTTATCTGTTGGACAGTGTATGTGAAGGCGATCAAATCCTGCAGCATCCAAACAAACATCTTGATCTGTTCGATTATCTGGGCCCCAATCTGGGTGATACGCTGGGCGCTAAAATGGATAAAATCGTTCGCCAGCAGTTGCGTTTACCGCATCACCCGGCAGCTACGCAAGTATTGGATTGGCCTGTCCGCCAGTCGCAGGCCTGGATTAAAGGTTGGCTGTTTTACCGCAATCCTGCGGAGACCCGTACGGATAATTTACCGGAGGGAATCGCTGCGCATCATTGTGCCGGTTACATCTGGACATTGGATGATCTGAAGAAGAACACGGTTTTTCAAGGTGTGATACTGCCAAGACTGGAATGGCTGGCGCCGGTTCAATGCCTGCCCCAGCAAGTGTCGTCGCAACCAGCATTGATTGATGAGATCGGCAGGCAGATGGCGCGCATTGCGTCGCCGGTGATGCTGGCGATGACCCGGACCGTCAATGGCAGAGCACAGGAAGTATGTCGCGGTATGGTGTTGCCTGAAGACTGGTGGGCGCGTGCTGCGTTGGCCAGACCTGCGCTGAAGCCGGGGCGAAAGAATGTCGCTGGTTCTGATCAGATGTGATGAATCAGTGCTTATGTTCTCCGATCAGGGACAGCGAATCATGCTGACGCTGATTCGCTTCATGCCTCTTCATGACCAGGAACATGGTGCTGGCAACAAACAAACCGAATAGCACGATCACGATCTGTATGCTGAGATTCATGAAAATCATCAGTGCATAGAGTGCCAGCATCGTCAGAACTGACAGATTTTCATTGAAATTCTGTACTGCGATGGAATGGCCTGCGCTCATGAGTACATGCCCTCTGTGCTGCAACAGTGCATTCATCGGCACCACAAAGAAACCGGCAAGGGCGCCCACCAGGATCAGCAACGGATAGGCAACCCAGACGTTACGCACCAGAATCATCGTCGTGACCACCAGCCCCATCGCAATGCCAAGCGGCATCACGGATAGCGATTTTCTCAGGGGAACAAACCGGGCGGCAGCCACTGCTCCCAATGCAATACCGATGGCAACCACGCCTTGCAGCACGGCGGCTTTATTTAATGGCATCTGTAGTGATTCCTCGGCCCATTTCAACACGATGAACTGCAATGTCGCACCCGCACCCCAGAACAGGGTGGTGACTGCGAGAGAAATCTGTCCCAGCTTATCTTTCCACAGAGTGGTAAAACACCTGGAGAAATCGCCTATCAGTCGGATCGGATGATGCTTTTGATGCTCATAGCGCGCGCCGGTGTCTGGAATGCGCAGATTGAATAAAGCAGCCAGACCGTAAAAGCCGGTAATGACCGTCAGCGCGGCTTCGGTCGGTGTGTAAATCGGAAAGTCGACAACCGGAAAATCAAAATTTAACAAGGCAGCCGAAATATGTGGCGTGACCAGTGCGCCGCCCAGTACCGTACCCAGAATGATCGACGTGACCGTCAGACCCTCGATCCAGCCATTGGCAGCAACCAGTTTTTCCGGTGGCAGCAGCTCTGTCAGGATGCCGTATTTGGCAGGAGAATACGCTGCAGCACCGAATCCGACGACCGCATACGCCAGTAACGGATGAACATGAACGAACATCAGGATACAGCCGGCGACTTTGATCATATTGGTGATAAACATGACTCTTCCTTTTGGAAGTGAGTCAGCAAAGGCGCCGACAAAAGCTGCCAGCAGGACATAGGACAGGACAAAAAACAATTTCAGCAGTGGCGGCATCCATGTGGGTGATTGCATAGACACCAATAAGGCCATCGAGACAATGAGTAATGCGTTATCTGCCAGCGATGAAAAAAACTGCGCCGCCATAATCGTATAGAAACCATGTTTCATGCTGATTGTTTGCCTGTTACAAAGTGTTATCGGTCAGCTTTATACCATGAAAAATGCACCGGCTCTGTGAAATAGCGCATGTTATCGATTGAATACTGGTTAAAATATCAGTGTTTATTTCACTTACTCCTGAAAATAATGGCTAAGGCAAAAACCAATTACACCTGCACCGAATGTGGCGGCATTGTGAATAAATGGGCAGGACAGTGTCCGGCCTGCGGGCAGTGGAATACGCTGGTGGAAACCGTGATTGAAGCATCGGTCAACCGCTTTTCAGGAAAGCATCAGAGCCTGGCCCAGACCGCACCGGTTTTGAATCTGGCGGAAATTGAAGCCGCCGACATTCCGCGTTTCAGTACCGGCATTGAAGAGTTTGATCGTGTGCTGGGCGGCGGCATGGTGCCGGGCGGTGTAGTGCTGATCGGTGGTGACCCGGGCATCGGCAAATCCACGCTGCTGCTGCAGACACTGGCGAATCTGGCGAGAGAGAAAAAGGTGTTGTATGTCAGCGGCGAGGAGTCGGGGGCGCAGATTGCACTGCGTGCGCACCGGCTGGCACTGGATACGCGGGAGCTGGCGCTGCAGGCAGAAATTCAACTCGAGAAAATTCTTAACACGCTGGCAGATCACCGCCCACAGGTGGTAGTCATCGATTCGATTCAGACACTGTATTCAGACGCACTGAGTTCTGCGCCGGGTTCGGTGGCGCAGGTGCGGGAATGCGCAGCGCAACTCACCCGTGTGGCGAAAACCATGAATATCACCATGATTCTGGTCGGGCATGTGACCAAAGAAGGTGCCTTGGCAGGACCGCGGGTGCTGGAGCATATCGTCGATACCGTACTGTATTTTGAGGGCGACACCCATTCCAGTTTCCGTTTGGTGCGTGCGATTAAAAACCGCTTTGGTGCCGTCAATGAACTTGGTGTTTTTGCGATGACAGAGCGCGGCCTCAAGGGGGTATCTAATCCTTCGGCATTATTCTTATCCCAGCATGAAACGCAGGTTGCCGGTTCCTGTGTGATGGTGACGCAGGAGGGAACCCGGCCGCTGCTGGTCGAGATACAGGCCTTGGTCGACAGTTCATTTGCACCGAATGCCAAACGGCTTTCTGTCGGTCTGGAACAGAACCGGCTTGCCATGCTGCTGGCGGTATTGCACCGGCATGCCGGAGTGGCGGCGTTTGATCAGGACGTGTTCATCAATGCCGTGGGCGGAGTGAAAATTGCGGAGCCGGCTGCCGATCTGGCTGTGCTGCTGGCGATTAATTCATCGATGCGCAACAAACCCTTGCCGCGTCATCTGGTCGTGTTTGGCGAAGTCGGGCTGGCCGGGGAGATCCGGCCTGCGCCGCGCGGTCAGGAGCGCTTGAAAGAAGCGGCGAAACTGGGATTCCGGATCGCGATGATCCCCAAAGCCAATGCACCGAAACAGAAGATTGACGGCCTGACGATTATCGCCGTGGACCGGATTGATGAAGCGATGAACCGTATCCGTGATGTCGATGATCTCGGCTGATTCTGACTTTATGTCCGCATTGTGTGCAATGCGCGGTGCCAGATGTGTCAGAAGCTGGCCTGGCCGGTGATGATCAACTGCGCTGCCCGCTGCCCGCTGCGAACCGCACCTTCGAGCGTGGCGGGATAGTCGCCGCGTGTGTAATCGCCTGCCAGCAGCAGTCCGGAGATTGTGGTCAGATTGTCCGGTCGCTGCAAGCCGGGAGTGCAGCGGAACGTGGCTTTTTTCTCCGTAATCACCTGATGCCAGAGCGGCTGTGCCAGCACCGGCAGGCGCAATTCGCAGGCAAGCTGATGGGCGATTGCAGCAGCAAGCCCTGCATGATCGTGCGTGATGTTGAGGTCCGGCGCACTGACGACGACTGCCAGCAAGCCTGCCTGATCGGGGTGCAGTTGCCCGCGGTCGAATACATATTGTCCCCAGTACTGGCGGGAAGCGTCTTCTTTTAATGCGTACATCGCACGCGGCAGCTGAAATGCAGCGTCATATTGCAGATAACAGGTGGTAATTGCTTCGTCAGCGAAAACCGGCAACGGCGTTGTCTCCAGCTGAGTGCGCACGATCAGGCGCTGGGCATTGCGCGCTTCCGTCGCCACAATGACGGCATCAAAGCCATCGGTTTGCGTATCTGCGGTCTGTACCGACCATGAGCGCTCGTGACCGCGTTTCAGTTGCCGCACCGGTTGCTGACAATGGACTTCGGCACCACGTTGTCGCAGAAAGCGAATGGCCTGTTCCGGAAACAGTGCTGATAAATCCATGCGTGGCAACAGCATGTCGGAAGCACTGCGGCGCGCACCCAGGCTGTCGCGCAACACATGCAGGAATACCTGCGCCGAGGCTTGCTCAGGTCTGGTATTGAGAGCGGCGAGGCATAAGGGATACCACATCAGCTGACAAAGCCGGTCAGTCTGCCCAAAACGGGCTAGCAGTTCTGTCACGGAGCAGTCCTGATACAGCTGCCAGCCCATCCAGCGTGCAGCAGATGAAAATCGGATTAATGCCAGTTTATCTGCCCTTTGCAGACCGGTGGCTTGCCACAGGCCCGCCAGCAGATGTAACGGGGCGGGCAGGTGCGCTGCAATCAGCGCCATGTCTGCCTGAGGATCGGGATACACCATTTGTAACGGCAAACGCACGAATGCCTGATCCTGAGGGATGCCGACTTGCTGCATCAGTTTCAGAATCTGGCGGTAAGCGCCGAGCAGGATGTGCTGGCCATTGTCCAGATTCCGGTTATGCAGGCGAACTCGCCTGGCGCGTCCGCCTGGTGTTTTAGCTGCTTCATACAGTGTGACCCGGTGATCTGCCTGACACAACATGACGGCAGCTGCGCAGCCTGCCCAGCCGGCACCGATGATGGCAACGCGTTGCGGACTTTGTTTAGCCACGGATATAGGTTGTCCAGGCTAGCCAGAGTTTGCGGATTGGCGTGAGCGAGATACGCTGATTCAGCACATGAAAGTCGTCATGCTGAATTTCCTTCAACAGGGTGCGATAAATCGCCGCCATGATCAGGCCGGTACGCTGGGCGCGGCGGTCTTCCGGCGGCAGCATGTTCAGCGCCTCGTCGTACAAGGCCTGCGCCCGGTCATACTGAAACTGCATCAGGGCGACGAATTCGGGCGAATGTTTCGCGTTCAGGATGTCTGCTGCGGTGACCTTGAATTGCTGCAGCTCGTTGACCGGCAGATAAATCCGGCCTTTGCGCGCATCTTCCCCGACGTCGCGGATGATGTTTGTCATCTGGAATGCCAGACCCAGTTTTTCGGCAAACGTGCGGGTTTGCGGGTTGGTGATTCCGAAAATGCTGGCGGATAAAATCCCGACCACGCCGGCAACGTGCCAGCAGTATTTTTGCAGTGCCTGAAAATCGAGATAGCGGGTCTGGTTCAGATCCATTTCCATGCCGTCAATGATTGCCATCAGATGCGCGCCATCCAGCTGATAGGTGCTCATGTGCGGCAGTAATGCCTTGCTGACCGGATGCGTCGGCGCATCAGCCAGCATCGCCTGAATTTCCTGACGCCACCAGCCGAGTTTGCTGCGGGCTACCATATCATCAGAGCTTTCATCGACCACGTCATCGACTTCGCGACAAAAAGCGTACAGAGCAGTGATGGCGCGGCGACGTTCTGCCGGTAAAAACAGAAAGCTGTAATAAAAACTGGAGCCACTTTCCGCAGCTTTTTGTTGGCAATATTCGTCTGGAGACATGCTGTTGTTCAGAAGTAGATTCAGAAGGAAATTGGCGCAATGCCAAAAAAAATTGATATGCTAGCAAACTTCGCGCCGCTTTGAGGCGCTTTATGGCGATTTCCTGCGGTTTTATGCAGCCGGAGACGGGGCGATGCAGTAAGGTATCGTAATGTATTCTCCGGGCAGAATGCTTAACCCAAAATGCGCTAGCTCGTATAATAGTCGGCGCATTATATATTTATCGGGCATCTTGCTGGATGAACATAGAGCAGGTACCTGATTCGAAACTCTACATTTGGATAAACATCTTGAATAAATCAAAACTTGCAGTGGTGCTGGGCGGCCTGGGACTGGTTCTGGCCGGATGCGGCGGCTTTGTGTACACCACCGTGGGTGGCACGGTGACCGGCCTGGGAACAAGCGGCTCAAATACCCTGATTTTGCGGAATGATCTGAATTACCTCCGTACGCTGACAGCAGACGGAGCATTTTCATTCAATGTCGCCAGCAATGCCAATTATGCGATTACTGTTTCTTCCCAGCCGAATCTGGTGAACTGCTCGGTCGCCAATGGCACCGGAAAAATGACCGGCGATGCTTCAGTGAACAATATCGTCGTGACCTGCGTCCCCAATGTGCAGGTGTCCGGCACGCTGGCAGGCATGAATGACGGCGGCAGCATCACGCTGAATAACAATACCGTGAATCCGGTCACCAAGGTCGCGACCGACTATACAACGGCTGTTTCCGCCAATGGCAGCTTTTCGTTCACGAATTATGTGGTCAGCGGCAACAGTTACAATGTGACAGTGAAATACCAGCCTGCTGCGCAGTATTGCACTGTGGCGAATGCGACCGGGGTGGCTGATCTGAATAATCCGAATGCCATCAACAATATTGCTGTCAGCTGCGTGCCTGCCGTGCCGGTCAAGGTCACGATCAATGGCCTGACAGCTGGCAACGCCGTGACGCTCGCCAATACCACAAACGGTAGGGTGGACAAGCTGACCACTGGTACGATCGGTATTTATGCATTCAACTGGAGTCTGCTCAATGGTATGCCGTATGCTGTGACGGTCGATACCCAGCCGACCGGCCAGACCTGCACGGTTGTCAATGGTTCCGGCGTGGCCGATATCACCAAACCGACCGCTGCAAGTAATATCGTGGTCAATTGCAGCTGATTGTGTCAGATCACTGGCATATCTCTGGATGTGCCGGCGAACAAAAACCGGCATCAGGCCGGTTTTGTTTTTGAGAGAGCGTGTTGGGAATAATGATATTGGCTTGCTGTTGCCGGTTGCTGCGGGATGAAAATGATCGAAGGAAGGCGGTATTCAGTGTCGGAATGCGTCGTTTTTCCGGACTCAGAGTTCCCTTAATACGCCGGTTTCGTCGAAATAAAAAATCTCTTCCCGTTTGAATCCCCATTTGCCGCCTTTCAGCCGGACGAATGGCTCAAAGCTGAAAAATGGCGCATTTCCTAATGGTGCGCTGTTGGTTGTCTCAATGAATTGCCGCTGTTCAGAATCGGCCGCGATGCTGTGACCGACATTGTTGCGGTAATCCAGATTCACGAAGCCGCTTTGCCGTATGCGCATATTGGCCCAGTCAAACAACTGGCCGAAGGTGGTATGCGGTTTCACCAGTTTCTGCATCTGCAGATGCATCTGGTCAAGAAAGTTCAGGCCATTCTGAAATTCCAACTGTTTCGGATTGCTGGTCACCCGGCCATTTTCAATCGGAAATGAACGTGCACAGTCCCCCCAGTACGGTCCCAGCGTCGGGCTGAGATCGATCGTGACCAGATTGGAGTGGCCGACGCATTCATCATGGGGTTGGTAATCTTTGCCGGAAATGGAAACGCAACTGCGCGAACCCAGCAGCACCAGCGCCGGGCAGGTGTAATACCAGGTATCCGGATAACCCTGGGCCTTGAGCAGATGATGGGCTTTATCGGCAATACTTTTTTCCGTGTCGTCGGCCGTGATCATGGTCGTGATCTGGCTCAGAACGGCTCTGGCTGCAATCTGCACTTTCCGGTGTTGTGTGATTTCTGGCTCGGTGGGCATGATGCACTCAATCGCTGGTGGTTGTGGATGACTTACTTATCCGGGCTGCTGGTCACTGCTCTGACGCCTGCCGCCGTCACGTCGACAGCGGTACCGACGACAGCACTGCCGACTTTGACCGTCGTGGAGACAGCAGCGTCGGCGACCGCCAGCACAGTACATCCATTCAGGGAGAAAATGCATAGTAGGAAAAGCAGGCCGGATATACAAGTTCGCATGACAAATCCTTGATGTGGATGAGAATGTTGGCGCAAGCTGATCAGCTGCAGCTTTACAGGAAGCAATATTATCCATCAAATCGTCCTGGATGACAGAATATGCTTACTCAGAGCTGACAAAAAATATTTAGTTCAAATACTCTGCCTTGCCATCGTTTCTGATGTCTTGAGTGGTTTTTGGGGAGGATGGGCATGCCTGTTCTTTGTTGCAACAGACTTCCGGTAAATAGTTTTTACTGCCAGATATTAAGAGCAATAGCAGCGATGTATCAGCATACTCCCCCTGTTTTATTCAAAAATGCCCCGATCTCCTTGATTTTATTGGTCTCGGAAATATACTGGGGGGAGTATTTTTCATAAAATTGAGCCGTGACGAAATTTTTTAACGGCAGGCTGGTCAATCGAATCCAGGTACGGTCTTTTCCGGTCGGTTTGTTCCGGGTCCTCAGTCAGCCAGCTTGAAGGCAGGGGGGAATTACATGCGAAATGCGCGGGCAGTGAGCAATAGCCAGTCAACCGCAGTGAGCCGTGGCCGGTGCCGGAACACATCGCCCTGCACACGGTCGATTTTTTCGATAATCCGCAAACCACCCTGAACCACGAGTCGCAATTCCCAGCCAATGCGTCCCGGCAGATGCCGTGCAAGCCCGGCACCGCTTTGCATCAGGTCGTGTGCGCGGCGGGTCTGGAATGCCATCAGCTGTTGCCATGCCGGATTTAATTGCTGCGCACCGATTTGCTGTTCGCTGACGCCGAAATGCCGCAAATCTTCCTGCGGCAGATAGACGCGCTGTTTTTGCCAGTCAATCGCCACGTCCTGCCAGAAATTAATCAGCTGTAGTGCGGTGCAGATCGCATCTGCGCTGCGGATATTATCCGGAGTATTGCGCTGATACAGTTCCAGCATGATGCGCCCGACGGGATTGGCGGAACGGCTGCAATAATCCTGCAACTGCGCGAAATTGTCGTAGCGGGTGGTCTGCACATCCTGCCGGAATGCCGACAGCAAATCACGGAATGATTGCAGTCTTAAGCTGTGCTGACGGATGATGTGCGCCAGTCGCGCGAACAAGGCCGAATCGCTGTGCTGGCCCCGTTCGATGCGATCCAGTTCTGCTTCATATTCGGCAAGCGCCGCAAGCCGTTGCCCGGGCAGGGCGTCGCCTTCATCGGCAATATCGTCTGCGCTGCGCGCAAAAGCGTAAATTACCTCTACCGCAGGGCGCAGCGAGGATGGCAGCAGCAGAGAGGCGACAGGAAAATTCTCGTAATGATCGACCGACATAAGGTATTGAAAACGCAGGAAAAATAAATGACCGAAAAGTCATTGGCAAAAATAAAAGGCTTCACTATAATAACTAACCACCGAGTCAGTTATTTTTAACGGATAGAAAATTTTGCCCTGATCCGACCGGCTGGCCGATATCCATAGCCTGCATAG
Organism: Cognatundibacterium oligocarboniphilum; assembly: GCF_013377855.1. Taxonomy (GTDB): domain Bacteria; phylum Pseudomonadota; class Gammaproteobacteria; order Burkholderiales; family Burkholderiaceae_D; genus Undibacterium; species Undibacterium oligocarboniphilum. The sequence continues at coordinate 15,474 of NZ_JABXYJ010000011.1, forward strand.
TAAAGGAAAAATCTTGTGTTAACACTCAAATCTGTTGCTTACCCGCATTCAGCGCGGAGCGCTGACCGGCGCCTGCTTCCGGCGCTTTCCTCCGGTGTTTTGCTGGCGTCAGTGCTGGCCTTGATGAGCGCCTGTTCCAAGCCGGTCGGGAAAGCGGAAGACGTTCGCCCGGTGCGTGCCGTCACCGTGGCCAGCGCCAGTGCGAGTGTTGTATTTGAAGTGTCCGGTGAGGTTCGTCCGCGGATCGAATCGCGGTTGGGTTTTCGAGTACCGGGAAAAATCGTGCAACGCAAAGTGGATCTTGGCGCGGTCGTGAAACGTGGTCAGGTTCTGATGCAGCTCGACCCTCAGGATCTGGCATTAGCGCAGACGCAGGCAAAAGCCGGTCTGATGGCAGCGGAAAGTAACCGTGATCTGGCGCAGGCCGAACTCCGGCGGTATCAGGAACTGCGGAGTAAAAATTTCGTCGCGGCGGCCGTTCTGGATGCTAAGGAAGTGGCATTCAGAGCCGCGCAGTCCAGCTACGAACAGGCTTTGGCTGGATACAAAAATCAGAGTAACCAGACGGCATATACCACTCTGATCGCGGACGTGAATGGCGTGGTGACAGGCATTGATGCGGAAGCAGGTCAGGTGGTTGCTGCGGGCACACCGGTGATTCGTGTCGCCCAAAGCGGGGACATGGATGTGGTGGTGGGAATTCCTGAAAATAAAATTAACCAGATCCGCCAGATGAGCGATATCCGCGTGGCTTTATGGGCAAATCCTGCGCAGCCACTGCCTGCCAAGCTCAGGGAATTGTCTGCAATCGCCGATCCGGTGACCAGAACATATCAGGCGAAGGTGAGCCTGCCCGCCGATGCCAGGGATGTGCGTCTCGGAATGACTGCCAACGTAAGTTTTTCCACACCGGGTCAGCAGCCGGTTTTCCGTTTGCCGATGACGGCATTATTCCAGGACAAGGGCGTCTCTTCTGTGTGGGTGGTGAATAATGGCGTTGTGAAGCTGGTGCCGGTGCAGCTGGCGGGTGCTGACGGCGAACAATTATTGGTAACCGGCGGCATCGCAGCAGGTCAGGTTGTGGTGACCGCCGGTGTGAATCAGTTGCAGGCCGGGCAAAAAGTTACTCTCTTGGGTGCAGAGTCTGCCGCCGGAAAAAATACCTCTTCCGCACCGGTTTCTGGTACTGCTGTTTCCAATCGTACGGGGGCTTCGCAATGAGCAAGTCTTCCGGTTTTAACCTCTCACGCTGGGCGCTGGAACACATCCCTTTAACCCGTTATCTGATCGTTGCTCTGCTGCTCGGAGGGATTTTCAGTTATGCGAAGCTGGGGCAGGATGAAGATCCCCCATTCACTTTCCGTGCCATGGTGGTGCGCGCAATGTGGCCCGGAGCAACGGCGTTGCAAATGGCCGATCAGGTGACCGATAAGCTGGAAAAGAAGCTTCAGGAAACACCTTACATCGATAAAATCCGCAGCTATTCCAAACCGGGTGAAACGCTGATCATTCTGCAATTGCGTGAATCGACGCCGCCGAAAGAAACCCCTCAGGCCTGGTATCAGGTGAGGAAAAAAATCGGTGATATCCGCTCTACTCTGCCATCTGGCGTGATCGGCCCTTTTTTCAATGATGAATTCGGCGATACCTACGGATCGATTTTTGCGTTATCCGGTGATGGCTTTTCGTATGAAGAAGTTAAGGAGTATGCTGACTTCGTACGTCAGCAATTCCTGCGTATTCCTTCTGTTTCCAAAGTAGAGTTGTTTGGTGTGCAGGATGAGAAAATCAATATTGAATTTTCACAGAAAAAATTTGCCCAACTCGGTGTTCCCTTCGATACGATTGTTGCCCAGATCAATTCCCAGAATGGTATCGAGGCGACAGGCGTATTGACGACGTCGGCCGACAATCTGCAGGTGCGGATTTCCGGTGCGCTGATGACGGTCAAGGACCTGGAAAGCCTGCAGCTGCGCGCCAATGGTACGACTTTCCGGCTCGGAGATTTTGCGACGGTCCGGCGTGAGTATAAAAATCCACCGCAGGACAAAATGCGCTTCAATGGCAAGGAAGTCGTCGGTCTCGGCATCTCCATGGAAAAAGGCGGCAACATTATCGAGCTCGGCAAGCATTTGCAGCAGGAAGTTGCCACGATCAAAGCTAAGCTGCCGGTCGGTATCCAGCTGGAACAGGTCACCAATCAGCCTGATGCGGTGAAGGCATCGGTCGGTGAATTTGTGCATACACTGATTGAGGCCGTGGTGATCGTGCTGGCCGTCAGTTTCCTGTCACTTGGCCTGCATACCAAACCGTTCCGGCTCGATATCTGGCCTGGGCTGGTGGTGGGGCTGACTATTCCGCTGGTGCTGGCAATTACCTTCCTGTTTATGCGTATCCTCGACATCGATTTGCATAAAATCTCACTCGGCGCGTTGATCATTGCACTGGGGTTGCTGGTGGACGATGCGATTATCGCCGTCGAAATGATGGTGCGGAAGATGGAGGAAGGGTTTTCCCGTTTCGATGCGGCGACTTTTGCTTACACCTCGACCGCGATGCCGATGCTGACCGGAACGCTGATTACTGCGGCAGGCTTTTTGCCGATCGGGCTGGCGAAATCGGCTGCGGGTGAATATACCTTTTCGATGTTTTCGGTGAATGCGCTGGCGCTGATTATCTCTTGGTTGGCAGCGGTGTTGTTTACCCCTTATCTCGGTTATCTGTTTTTAAAAATCAAGCCGCATCATGCTGGTGGTCAGCCGCATGAATTATTTGATACGCCGTTCTACAGCCGCTTCCGGTCGTTGGTGAACTGGTGCGTCGAATGGCGCAAGACGACGATTGCGATTACCTTGATGGTGTTTGGTCTCGGTGTGTTTGGTTTTAAATTTATCGAGCAGCAGTTTTTTCCTGATTCCAGCCGGCCGGAACTGATGGTGGAATTATGGCTACCGGAAGGCTCTTCCTTTGCGGCGACCGAGGCGCAGGCGAAGAAGTTTGAAAGCATTCTGCAGAAACAGGAAGGGGTGGAAAGTATCACCAGTTATGTCGGTACGGGTAGTCCGCGATTCTATTTACCGCTCGATCAGATATTTCCGCAGACGAACGTGTCGCAGATTGTCGTGTTGCCGAAAAATCTGAAGGCGAGGGAAGCGTTACGCCTGAAGATCATCGATTTATTTAAAACCGATTTTCCTGAGGTGCGCGGGCGTGTGAAGCTGCTGCCGAATGGTCCGCCGGTTCCTTATCCGGTGCAGTTCCGCGTGACGGGACTGGAGGTCGCTCAGGTTCGCGCCATTGCTGATCGCGTTAAGGAAGTCATGCGCGCCAATCCGAATACGGTGGGCGTCAACGACAACTGGAATGAATCGGTGAAAGTTGTGCGGATCGATCTGGATCAGGATAAGTTGCGTGCTGCCGGCATCACATCGCAAAACATTATGCGTGCAGCCAACACGATTCTGACTGGAACCACCGTTGGTCAGTTCAGGGATGGTAACAAGCTGATTGATATCGTGGTGCGCCAACCGGTGGATGAACGCTCCACTGTCAATGCGCTGAATAATGCCAATATTCCGACTGCCAGTGGCAAACCGGTACCGCTGTCGCAGCTGGCCAGCGTGAAGCTGGTCTGGGAACCAGGCGTGGTCTGGCGCGAAGGGCGGGAATGGGCGGTGACGGTGCAATCTGACGTGGTCGACGGCATTCAGGGACCGACGGTTTCCAGCCAGATTACGCCAAAATTGCAGCAAATCCGTGATGCGTTACCACCTGGATATAAAGTAGAGCTGGCCGGCGCTGCCGCAGACAGCGGAAAAGCGCAGGAATCGATTGCCGCCAATGTGCCGCTGGTGATTTTCATTATTTTCACCTTGCTCATGCTGCAATTGCACAGCTTCTCCAGAGCCATTCTGGTGTTTCTGACCGGACCATTGGGTGTTGCCGGCGCTGCGATGGCGTTGCTGATACTGCAAAGACCGTTTGGTTTCGTGGCGCAGCTGGGGGTAATTGCTTTGTTCGGTATGATCATCCGGAATTCGGTGATTCTGATTGATCAGATTGAGCATGATATTGAGGAGGGCGTGGAAGTCTGGGACGCGATTGTTGAGTCTGCGGTCAGACGTTTCCGCCCGATCATTCTCACCGCTGCCGCGGCTGTGCTGGCCATGATTCCCTTGTCCGGATCGGTATTCTGGGGCCCGATGGCCGTGGCGATCATGGGGGGGCTGATTATTGCTACCGCCCTGACTTTATTGTTCCTGCCGGCATTGTATGCTGCCTGGTTCCGGGTCAAAAAGCCCGTAGAAACGGTAAAATAAGCCGTATTTCGGGCAAATTATTTCTGATTTGCCCGAAATGCCCTGAAATGTTTTGTAATCGACATCAAAAAAATAAGCCACAGGATTTTAAAATCCAGTAGAATAATGGGCTGGAGTTGTAATGCCACATACATTAGTTCTGGGCGACGCTTGATGTTCGGGTCGCCCTTTGCTTTTGTGCCGGATGCGTCGCAGATCAATGCCGGTATTCAGGGTAGCTAACAAACTCATTCCGCGAGGATGGCGAAATTGGTAGACGCACCAGGTTTAGGTCCTGACGCCAGCAATGGTGTGGGGGTTCGAGTCCCCCTCCTCGCACCACAGAATTTTTACTATTTGGACGATTTTCATGGCAACTGCAGTCGAAACTTTAGATAAATTGGAACGCCGCCTCACGATTTCCTTCCCGGTCGCTGATGTGCAATCGGAAGTTGAAAAGCGTTTGAAGGTGCGTGCACGTACAGCAAAGGCTCCTGGTTTTCGTCCAGGTAAAGTGCCAATGAAGATGGTCGCGGCTCAGTACGGTTATCAGATTGAAAATGAAGTTCTGAACGATAAAGTCGGTCAGGCATTTGCTGCTGCGGCAAATGAAAATAATCTGCGTGTCGCAGGCTATCCAAACATCGAGCCGAAGTCCGGCGAAGGTGTTGCAGAGGGTACGCTGGCATTCAATGCGACTTTTGAAGTGTATCCGGAAATCCGGATTGGTGATTTGTCTTCTGCCGAAGTTGAGCAGGTTAAATCGGATGTGACAGATGCTGAGATCGATAAGACGATCGATATTCTGCGCAAGCAGCGCGTTCACTTCCATGTGAAGGGGGAACAGGGCGCGCACGGTGACGGCGGCGCTGATCAGTCCGCTCAGAATGGCGATCGTGTGACTGTCAATTTCGTCGGAAAAATTGATGGTGTTGAATTTGCAGGCGGTAAAGCGGATGACTTCGTTTTTATCTTGGGCGAAGGTCGCATGCTGCCGGAGTTCGAAGCTGCTACACTGGGTTTGAAGGCTGGCGAATCCAAAACTTTCCCGCTGAGCTTCCCTGAGGATTATCACGGTAAAGACGTTGCCGGAAAAACTGCTGAATTCACTATTACCCTGACGAAGATTGAGTTGGCGCATTTGCCTGAGGTGGATGCTGATTTCGCTAAAATGCTGGGTGTCGAGGATGGCGATCTGGTAAAGATGCGCAATGACATCAAGGATAACCTTGAGCGTGAAGTACGCGGACGTGTCAAGGCAAAAACCAAAGAAAGCGTGATGGATGCGCTGGTTAAAGCTGTTGCTTTTGATGTGCCTAAAGCTTTGGTTGCGCAAGACAGCGAACGTTTGGCAGAAATGACCCGGCAGGATATGGCGCAGCGTGGAATGAATGTAAAAGATGTTCCATTCCCTACAGAATTGTTCAATGCACAGGCAGAGCGCCGTGTGCGTCTCGGCCTGATTCTGGCTGAGATGGTCAAGGCCAATAGCCTGCAGGCAACTGCTGACCAGATCAAGGCGCAAGTTGAAGATTTTGCCCAAAGTTACGAAGACCCGCAGCAAGTGGTGAAATACTACTACAGCGACCGCAATCGTCTGGCAGAAGTAGAAGCCCTTGTATTGGAAGAAAACGTCGTTAACTATGTGCTGGGTAAATCAAAAGTCACAGAAAAAACACTGCCTTTTGATGAGTTGATGGGCAATAACGCACAAGCTTAACAAATAAAGGAACTCTACATGACAGGCATCATCCGTAATTCGGCGTTGGATACCAATATGCTGGGCATGGTGCCGATGGTGATTGAGCAGAGTGGGCGTGGTGAGCGTTCTTACGATATTTACTCCCGTCTGCTCAAAGAGCGGGTGATTTTCCTGGTAGGTCCGGTGAATGACCAGACGGCTAATCTGGTCGTGGCGCAATTGCTTTTTCTTGAAAGTGAAAATCCGGATAAGGATATTTCTCTCTATATCAATTCACCGGGTGGTTCCGTTTCTGCTGGCATGGCAATCTACGATACCATGCAGTTCATAAAACCGGATGTTTCCACTCTGTGTACTGGTATGGCGGCTTCGATGGGCGCCTTCCTGCTGGCTGCCGGTGCAAAAGGTAAGCGATTTTCGTTGCCGAATTCTCGTATCATGATTCATCAGCCATTGGGTGGTGCTCAGGGGCAGGCATCGGATATTGAAATCCAGGCCAGGGAAATCCTGTATCTGCGTGAACGCCTCAATGGTATTCTCGCTGAAAAAACTGGCCGTAGCCTCGAGCAGATTGCGAAAGATACTGACCGTGATAATTTCATGTCCGCCGATGCCGCGGTGGAATACGGTTTGATCGACAAGGTACTGGCACATCGCGCGTGAGTTTCACTGATTTTGAAACGCCCGCTCCTGCGAAGGTTCGGGCGTTTTTTATTGGTGGTCGTCAGCGCTATGCCGGTTGGGCGTATGCAATCTGTCTAAATGCTGAGATGCCATGACGAAATTGGTTTTTGCAGGTAATATGCATCCATGCTGTCCTGATTTAATTTTATTTGCTTTCTATTCGCACCATGTCCGATAAAAAATCCTCCGGCAGTGAAAAACTGCTTTACTGCTCATTCTGTGGAAAGAGTCAACATGAGGTTAAGAAACTGATTGCTGGGCCGTCGGTTTTCATTTGCGACGAGTGTATTGATTTGTGTAACGATATCATTCGCGATGAAGTCTCAGAGATTGACAACATTGCGAGTGCAAAAAATGAACTCCCCACACCCCAGGAAATTACGGATCTGTTGGATCAGTACGTGATCGGGCAGGCAACAGCCAAGCGCATACTCGCAGTTGCCGTATATAACCATTACAAACGTCTTAAGCATCTCGGAAAAAAAGATGATGTGGAACTGGCAAAAAGTAATATTTTGCTGGTTGGCCCGACAGGGTCGGGAAAAACGTTGCTGGCACAGACCTTGGCCCGTATGCTGAATGTGCCATTTGTGATTGCTGACGCGACGACGTTGACCGAGGCTGGATATGTCGGCGAAGATGTTGAGAACATTATTCAAAAATTACTGCAAAACTGTAATTACGAAGTCGAGCGCGCGCAAAAGGGGATTGTTTATATCGATGAAATTGATAAAATTTCCCGCAAATCTGACAATCCTTCCATCACGCGCGATGTTTCCGGCGAAGGTGTGCAGCAAGCGTTGCTGAAACTGATTGAGGGCACGATGGCGTCCGTGCCTCCTCAGGGTGGACGCAAGCATCCAAATCAGGACTTCATCCAAATTGACACGACTAACATCATGTTCATTTGTGGTGGCGCATTTGATGGCCTGGCCAAAATTATTTCTGACCGGTCCGAACGTAGTGGGATTGGTTTTTCTGCCAGCGTTAAAAGTCAGACCGAGAAAAGTGCCAGTCAAGTCATGCAGGATGCAGAGCCTCAGGATCTGATTAAGTTTGGATTGATTCCCGAGCTGGTGGGGCGTTTGCCGGTGATAGCCACATTAAATGAGCTGGATGAAGCAGCGTTAATCCAGATTCTGGTTGAGCCAAAAAATGCGCTGATTAAGCAATATGCAAAGTTGCTTGAAATGGAAGGCACTGAGCTGGAAATTCGTCCTGCGGCATTACAAGCCATTGCGAAAAAAGCGATTGCCCGTAAAACAGGCGCCCGCGGACTGCGTTCTATTCTTGAGCATGCATTGCTGGACATTATGTACGATCTGCCTAGTCACCAGAACGTTGAAAAAGTAGTCATTGATGAGAATACGATTACTAATGGTGCGAAGCCTTTGCTGATTTATCAGGAGCCGGCGAAAGTTTCTGGTGCCTGATCAGGGAAACCTGGCAAGCAGATCAAAGAAAAAGTCTTTCATCTGCCTGCCAGAAAAATCTAATCGCTGTAGAATAGGGCGATAAAATAGATCAGCTTCAATCGTAAAGCTACCCGGAGAACCCCTCTGCGTGGCTTTTTTTGTTGTTTTTAATGAGATGGGCTTGTGTTTTAGCCCTGTGCGCCAACATTGTTAACCAGTATTTATGAAAGGTGCGCCATGACGACTACTCTGATGACCGAGCAAATCCAATTACCATTACTTCCACTGAGGGATGTAGTGGTGTTTCCACATATGGTGATTCCTTTATTTGTCGGCCGACCAAAGTCTATCAAAGCCTTAGAGGCTGCAATGGATCAGGGTAAAAGCATTATGCTTGCTGCGCAAAAAGCCGCGGCGAAAGATGAGCCATCTGCGGACGATATTTACGAAATTGGCTGTGTTGCCAATATCCTGCAAATGCTGAAGTTGCCCGATGGCACGGTAAAAGTGCTGGTAGAGGGGGCGCAGCGTGCGCGGATTCACAAAATCCATGATTCTGAATCGCATTTCAGTGCAGAACTGACGCCGGTAGCGGCTGTTGAAGAAGATGATTCCGAAGTTGAGGCGATGCGCCGTGCGATCGTTCAACAGTTTGATCAGTACGTCAAACTGAACAAAAAAATCCCGCCTGAAATTCTGGCTTCTCTCTCCGGCATTGATGATGCCGGCCGTCTGGCCGATACGATTGCCGCACATTTACCTCTGAAGCTCGAGCAAAAGCAGGTTATTCTCGAAATATTCAGCGTCGCTAAGCGGCTCGAACATTTGCTGGGGCAGCTTGAGGGAGAGCTCGATATTTTGCAAGTTGAAAAGCGTATCCGTGGCCGCGTCAAGCGTCAGATGGAAAAATCTCAACGCGAATATTATCTGAATGAGCAGGTCAAGGCGATTCAAAAGGAGTTGGGCGAGGGAGAGGAAGGCGCTGATATTGATGAGCTTGAGAAAAAAATCACCGCTGCCAAAATGCCCAGGGAAGCCCGCGACAAAGCGATGAATGAGTTGAAAAAACTCAAGATGATGTCGCCCATGTCTGCCGAGGCGACAGTCGTGCGTAACTACATTGATACGATCGTCGGTTTACCGTGGAAGAAAAAGTCTAAGGTCAATAATGATCTGACCAATGCCGAGAAAGTGTTGGAGGATGAGCATTACGGACTCGATAAAGTGAAAGAGCGCATCCTTGAGTATCTTGCAGTACAGCAACGCGTAGATAAATTGAAGGCGCCTATTCTGTGTCTCGTTGGTCCACCCGGTGTCGGAAAAACGTCACTTGGACAATCCATTGCCCGCGCGACAAACCGGAAGTTTGTGCGTATGGCGCTCGGTGGTGTGCGTGATGAGGCGGAAATCCGCGGTCATCGTCGTACTTATATCGGATCAATGCCCGGAAAGATTTTGCAGAGCCTGGCCAAAGTCGGTGTGCGCAACCCCCTGTTTTTACTGGATGAAGTGGATAAAATGGGCGCAGACTTCCGTGGCGATCCATCTTCAGCTTTACTGGAAGTGCTTGATCCGGAACAGAATCATACTTTTTCCGATCATTACATCGAAGTTGACTTCGATTTGTCTGACGTGATGTTTGTTGCAACATCAAATTCCTACAATATTCCAGCTGCTCTGCTGGACAGGATGGAAGTGATTCGCTTGTCCGGTTATACCGAAGACGAAAAAACCAGTATTGCGCAACGTTATCTGTTGCCAAAACAAATTAAAAATAACGGTTTAAAAGAAACTGAAATCGGCGTTGCGGAAAGTGCGATACGGGACATCATCCGCTATTACACTCGCGAAGCTGGCGTCCGTTCTTTGGAGAGAGAAATTTCCAAGATTTGTCGCAAAGTGGTGAAGATGCTGTTACTCAAAAAAAATGAGAAAAAGGCGACTATCACAGCAAAAAATCTGGATAAATATCTCGGAGTCCGTCGTTATGATTTTGGTGTTGCTGTTAAGGAAAATCAGATTGGGCAGGTGGTCGGTCTGGCATGGACCGAAGTTGGTGGCGATCTGTTGACGATTGAAGCCGTGTCTATGCCTGGCAAGGGTGGTGTTATCCGTACTGGCACTTTGGGCGACGTGATGAAGGAGTCGATTGAGGCAGCCAGAACTGTTGTGCGTAGCCGCGCCAAGCGGCTTGGCATCAAGTCGGATGTGTTTGAGAAAAGCGATATACACATCCACGTACCGGAAGGTGCAACGCCCAAGGATGGCCCTTCCGCAGGTATTGCGATGACGACTGCATTGGTTTCTGTTTTTACCGGAATTCCGGTTCGTGCCGATGTTGCAATGACTGGTGAGATCACGTTGCGAGGCGAAGTATTGCCGATCGGTGGGCTGAAAGAGAAGTTGCTTGCAGCTCACCGGGGGGGTATCAAAACTGTTTTAATCCCGGAAGAAAATGCAAAGGATCTGACGGAAATTCCGGATAATGTTAAAAACAGGCTTGAGATTATTCCAGTCCGTTGGATCGATAAAGTTCTTGAAATTGCTCTGGAGAGTCAGCCGGCAGCGTTGCCGGATGAGGATGTCAGTATCGCCGCTACTCCAGCGGCGGGCACTGATGAGTCAGCGGTGGTAAAGCATTAAGTCTGTTTTTGTGATTTAAAAAATGCCCTGATTTTCAGGGCATTTTTTTGTCAATCAGAAAATTTGATAGCAGGTGTCGTAAGAGGTTCTTCAATTCGGCATCAGATTAGACCCAGTTTCTCATTAGTCCCACAGCCAATCCCTCTAAAGAAAAATCTGTTTCATTTTCGCTGACGTGAATAATGGAGTAGTCTGGATTTTCTGGAATTAACTCTACCCCGTTTTCTGTTTTTTTGTAACGCTTGACAGTGACGTCGTCACCCAGTCTGGCAACGATAATCTGACCATTTCTGGCATGATCTGTCTTTTTTACAGCCAGCAGATCACCATCCAGAATACCGGCATCGCGCATGGACATGCCACGAACTTTTAGTAAAAAATCAGGTTTGGCAGAAAAAAGAGCGGGATCCACCTGATAGCTTGACTCAATATGTTCGCTCGCAAGAATGGGGGAGCCGGCTGCAACGCGTCCGACTAGCGGAATGGTCAGATTTGCAGATACTGAACTGGCAGAGAGAGAGCCGGTAATATGACTCGATAAGTCAGAGTCCAGCAAGCGAATTCCCCGTGAAGTGCCTGCCGCAATTTCAATCACGCCTTTTCTGGCGAGTGCCTGCAGATGTTCTTCGGCAGCGTTAGTCGAGCGGAAGCCGAGCGCAGATGCTATTTCAGCCCTGGTTGGAGGGAAACCTGTCTGGTGGATGGCATCTTTTATGAGATTCAGGATTTGTTCCTGTCTTGCGGTCAGCTTTAGCATGAGGTCAATGCGCGAATTGCGCTGTACGTATAGACAGTCTGTATTTTTATACAGTGAGATGTTCTGTGCAAGGAAAATTTGATATATTTTTAGATGTCTATTGCGATTAGTTAAAGTGATTTGTATTAATCATTAAACTGGGTTATCATAATCGGCTTTCCTCTTCCTGCACTCGTCTTGACGCCGGGGCAGGCTATTTTTATTGTCCACAAGGAGAATATATGCGTCATTATGAAATCGTATTTATCGTACATCCCGATCAAAGCGAGCAGGTGCCGGCAATGATCGAGCGTTATAAGGCCAGTGTTGTTGCACGTGGTGGTCAGATCCATCGCGTTGAAGATTGGGGCCGTCGTCAATTGGCTTACATGATTCAGAAACTGGCAAAAGCACACTATGTTTGCATGAACATCGAGTGCGACGCAGAAACTCTGCTCGAACTGGAAACCGCATTCAAATTCAATGATGCTGTTCTGCGCCACCTGACAGTTAAAATGAAAAAAGCTGAAACAGCACCATCTCCAATGATGAAAGCTGTTCAGAAGGAAGATGCAGCGAAGGCACAGCGCGTTGAAGCGCCAGCCGCTTAATTTCATTAGTTGAAAAGGTCGTGTGACGGTACGGTGAACCAACTCAGTCTGTTTGCAAAAATCATCGAGAAATCTGCATTACGTTTTACGCCGGCAGGTGTTCCGATAGCCAGTGCTGTGCTGATGCACAGTTCTCAGCAGACAGAAGCAGGATTGATCAGACTGGTTGAAATGGAAATTTCTGCAATTGCTGCAGGAGATATTTCGAAAAGCTTTTCTGAAATTCCGCTGGAACTGGAGTGCGAATTCACCGGATTCCTGGCACGCAAAAACCGCAACAGCAAAAGTCTCGTTTTTCATGTAACGAATTTCGGGATGAATTTACTAGATTAGGAGCCAAAAATGGCATTCGGTAAAAAATTTGATAAAAACAAATTGAAGCAAAAGCGCCAGCAACAAAATCCTTTGTTTAAGCGTAAAAAATTCTGCCGCTTCACAGCAGCACATGTAGAGAAAGTTGATTACAAAGATATCGACACTCTGAAAGATTTCGTTCAGGAAAATGGCAAAATCATGCCAGCCCGTCTGACCGGCACTAAGGCTTTGTATCAGCGTCAGGTTGACACAGCGATCAAGCGTGCACGCTACTTAGCGTTGTTGCCTTACACTGATCTGCACACAGCGTAATTGACGACAGGATATTAGGAGAAAAATATGCAAGTTATTCTGATGGATAAAGTCGTTAATCTCGGCAATCTCGGTGATGTAGTTCGTGTGAAAGATGGTTACGCACGTAATTTTCTGATCCCGCAACGTATGGCTCGTCGCGCAACTGCGGCAGCGATTGCTGAATTTGAAGCAAAGCGTGCAGAGCTCGAAAAGGCGGCAGCTGAGAAATTGGCAGCAGCTCAGGCACAAGGCGAAAAACTGGAAGGCTCTACTGTTCAGATCGCTCAGAAAGCTGGTGTTGATGGTCGTTTGTTCGGTTCCGTAACTAATTTTGATATCGCTGAAGCCCTGGCTAAACAAGGTTTCGCGGTTGAGAAAGCACAAGTCCGTTTGCCACAAGGTCCATTGAAAATTGTTGGCGACCACGCGGTTTCCGTTGCATTGCACACTGACGTTGTTGTTAATGTGAACGTCGCAGTTGTTGGAGAGCAGGCGTAATTTAGCCGCTTTTCAAAATAAAAAAGCCGGGTTATTGCCCGGCTTTTTTATTTTTTTTGATAAATTATTTATATAATTTATTTGTTGTTGGAACAGCATAATGTCCAATTGTTACCCAGTCCGGGTTCGTTGGTAATCAGAATTAGCAGGTATAATGCGCGCCATGAAAGCCGCTCCCGATCCACAGTTAGACGCTATCCGCGTTCCTCCTCATTCAATAGAAGCAGAACAGTCCGTCTTGGGCGGCTTGTTGCTGGACAATGCTGCATGGGATCGAATTGCAGACTTTATTGGCGAGGATGATTTTTATCGTTACGACCATCGTCTGATTTTTCAGTGCATGGTGAAGTTGATTAATTCATCCAGGCCGGCAGACGTGATTACTGTATATGAAGCGCTGAGTGTACAGGGTAAAGCAGAGGATGCTGGCGGCTTGGTTTATTTGAATGCACTGGCGCAAAATACACCATCTGCTGCAAATATCCGACGATATGCGGAAATCGTCCGTGACCGTGGCGTATTGCGCAAGCTGATTACGGTATCCGATGAAATTGCAGGCAATGCCTTCAATCCGCAGGGTAAAGAAGTCAAACAGATGCTGGATGAGGCAGAGTCTAAAATATTTGCCATCGCAGAAGAGGGCGCACGTGGTGCCCAGGGTTTTCAGGCAATTCAGCCGCTGTTGACGCAGGTTGTGGAGCGCATTGATGAGCTCTACAACCGCGACAACCAAAATGATATTACTGGCGTGCCAACGGGGTTTGTTGATCTGGATAAAATGACTTCCGGTTTGCAACCTGGCGATCTGATTATCGTTGCGGGTCGTCCATCGATGGGTAAGACTGCGTTTTCGCTGAATATCGGAGAAAACGTTGCCATCGACAGTGGATTACCTGTCGCTGTATTTTCTATGGAAATGGGCGGGGCACAATTGGCAATGCGTATGTTGGGGTCGGTTGGGCGCCTTGACCAGAGCCGTTTGCGGATTGGTAAGCTGAGTGATGAGGACTGGCCCAGACTGACGCATGCCATCCAGAAAATGAATGAGGCGCAGCTATATATTGATGAAACACCGGCGCTCAGTTCAATTGAGCTGCGAGCACGTTCCCGGCGGCTGGCGCGTCAATGTGGCAAGCTGGGTCTGATTATCGTGGATTACTTGCAGCTGATGTCTGCCAATGTGGCAGGTGAAAACCGGGCGACAGAGATTTCGGAAATTTCCCGAAATCTGAAAGGTTTGGCAAAAGAACTGAATTGCCCCGTGATTGCGCTTTCCCAGTTGAACCGTTCTCTGGAACAGCGCCCGAATAAGCGTCCGGTGATGTCGGATCTGCGTGAATCGGGCGCGATTGAGCAGGATGCTGACGTCATCATGTTCATTTACCGCGATCAGGTTTATAACCCCGATTCGCCGGATAAAGGGACTGCAGAAATCATTATTGGTAAGCAGCGTAATGGTCCTATTGGCAGTGTGCGCCTGACCTTTTTGGGTGAATACACGAAATTCGATAATTATGTTGGTTCTTTGTCTATCTACGGAGATAGCGAGTAACTTTTAAGACAGGGTGATGGTGAACAGTCCGGCCACCGGATTGTTTCAATTCCCAGACCGATGTTTTTCTGATCAGAATTCATCTTCATTTCTATTTGTCAGTGAGAAAAAAATGTTTGGACGCTTGATGCCTACTGAAGGCAAATTCTTTGAGCTTTTTAATCAGCACGCAGAGTTGTGTGTAAAAGGATCCATGGAGATGTTGGCTTTGATGACCAATTTCGATGATCTGGAAAATCGCGTACATGCAATTGAAGGCATAGAAAAACAAGCCGATACGGTGACCTATAACACCATTGAGTTATTGCATAAAACATTTATCACGCCGATTGACCGTGATGACATCCATAAACTGATTACCCGCATGGATGATATTCTCGACTTGCTGGAGGATGGGGCACAAACTATTTCGCTGTACGACATCCGTGAAATCACCCCTGAGGCAAAGCGGCTGGCGGAGTTGTGTCTGGCTTGTTCTGAAAAGGTTCAGCTGGCAGTCAGCAAGCTGCACAACATGAATTACTCAAGAGAAATTTTGTCGATCTGTGAGGAAATTGATCGTCTCGAGTCAGATGCTGATCATGTCATGCGGGCGGCTATGTCTAAACTGTTCCGTGATGAACCTGATGTACGGAATCTGATTAAGCTGAAAGCGATCTATGAAATCCTTGAAACAGTGACAGATCGTTGTGAAGACGTGGCAAATATCATTGAAGGCATTATTGTTGAAAACGCCTGATGCACAGGTCTGGAATAGTCTGAATGTCTGATCTGATCTGACCTGCCGGGGAGAGAAGTGGTTGTTTGGCGGGGAAGATACACAATAAAAAATAACAGGCCTGTTACGGTTGTGCAGGCCGAATTCAAAAAGAGTAAATTTCATGCAAACTTTGCAGATAAGCATTTACGTCGTCGCGGCGCTGGTCGTGCTGGCGCTGCTGTTTGATTTTATGAATGGTTTCCACGATGCGGCAAACGCCATTGCAACCGTGGTATCAACAGGGGTATTGAAGCCACAGACGGCAGTTGCCATGGCTGCACTGTTTAACGTCATTGCTGTTTTTTTCTTTCAGTTGAAAGTGGCTGCGACAATTGGCAAAGGCACGATAGAGCCATGGGCGATTGACCATTACGTGATCTTTGGTGCATTGGTCGGTGCCGTATTCTGGAACCTGATTACCTGGTATTTCGGTATTCCTTCGTCTTCTTCGCATGCCCTGATTGGTGGTCTGGTTGGTGCGGCTGTGGCGAAGTCGGGAACGAACGCTTTGTTATCCTCCGGTTTGCTCAAGACGATCGCATTTATCGTTCTGTCGCCGTTACTGGGTTTTATCCTGGGGTCACTGATGATGTTGCTGGTGTCCTGGCTGTTCGTTCATTCAACGCCATTAAAGGTGGACAGATGGTTCCGCCGGTTTCAGTTGGCATCCGCTTCCATGTACAGTCTGGGGCATGGCGGTAATGATGCACAGAAAACGATGGGAATTATCTGGATGCTGCTGATTGCAGGCGGTTACTCCAGTGCGCAGGATGCGATGCCGCCATGGTGGGTGATTTTATCCTGCTATGGCGCGATTGGTCTGGGTACTTTATTTGGGGGGTGGCGCATTGTGAAAACGATGGGGCAGAAAATTACCAAATTAAAACCGGTCGGTGGCTTTTGTGCAGAAACAGGTGGTGCAATTACCTTATTTATTGCGACAGCAATGGGTGTTCCTGTATCAACGACCCATACCATCACTGGAGCGATTGTCGGGGTTGGCTCAGCACAGAAAATGTCTGCTGTACGCTGGGGTGTGGCGGGAAACATTGTCTGGGCATGGGTGTTAACAATTCCAGCATCCGCATTTGTGGCTGCGATTGCCTGGTGGTTTGGTTTGCGTCTTTTGTAATCAATCACTTCCCGGATTGGAAAGAAAAAAGCGCCTGAGCAAGGCGCTTTTTTTCGGAATGTGTCTCTAGGTATTTGACCTGATCTGAGTCGTATATAAGATCACATTTGTTTGAATAAGTGCACAAAACTTCTGCTGACCTCCAGTTTTTCATTCATGCCTTTGACTTGAACCAGATGGCGCCCACGGAGATCGCGCACAACGCCAGATATAGACTTGGCATTGACTAAGGTTGAACGGTGAATTTGCCAGAATAAAGCCGGGTCTAATTCTTCAGCCAGATCCCGGACTGGTTTGCGTATCAGTGCTTCGTATGACGCAGTCTGTACACGGGTGTACTTTTCGTCAGACTGGAAAAACAGAATTTCCTCTACCGGGATCAGGCGCAGTTCCTGACCAATTGATGCCTGTATCCATTGCAAATAAACAGGTTTTTGAGACATCCCCATTTGTTTCGCCAATTGTGACAGCAGCGTGCTCATGTCTGCAGGTTGTGTCTGGCTATGCAGGCGTGATTTCAGTCTTTCGACGGTTTTTGTGAGCCGATCTGCGTCAGCAGGCTTCAATACATAATCGACTGCACCATGATCAAAGGCTTCAATCGCGTACTGATCGTAAGCCGTGATGAAGACAATGTGCGCTTTATTACCTATTTCTTTAGCAGCTTCCAAGCCTGTTTTAATCGGCATGCGAATATCCAGAAAAACCAGATTGGGGCGGTGTTGCTCAACCAGTTGTATCGCTTCATTACCATTTTTCGCTTCATCCAGAATGGTCAGTTCTGGCCAGACCTGCTCGAGTCTTGATCTGAGCTGGTCGCGCATGAGTCTCTCATCGTCGGCAAGGATTGCAGTTGGCATCATGATTATCAGTTGGCTAATTCATAAGGAATTTCTATGGTAACGCAAACACCGCTTGGTTGATTCGGTGTGATGATCATTTGCCCCTTTTCTTTATAAATTAATTTCAGTCTTTCACGGATATTCTGAAGTCCGAGGCCTGTACCGTTGCTTGGCATTGCACCGAATCCCAAACCATTATCAGAAACGCTGACTCTCAATTTATTATGGGCAACTTCAACCCGGAACTGGATGGTACCTCCTTCGGCTTTGCATTCCAGCCCGTGCTTGATCGCATTTTCAACGAGAGACTGTAACATCATGGGAGGGAAGGAGGCGCTGCGCAGTCCTTCCGGCATGACAAAATCAACATTCAGCCTTTCCTCCATGCGCATCTTCAGCAGATCCAGATAGGCTTTGATCATATCCGCCTCGCGTCCCAGATTGGTTGTTGAGGCATTTTCCCGCATTTGAGGCAATACGGCGCGCAGATAGCTGATCAGGCTTCTTTGCATGGCGGCTGCGCGTGGCGGATCGGTTTCGATCAGGTGTTCGACCGATGCCAGGGTGTTAAATAGAAAATGTGGCTCAACCTGTGCCTGCATCATCTGCATTTTGGCTTCGCTGACCTGACGCAACAGCGATTCTTTTTCTGCAGCCTGACCGGCTTCCTTGGCTTTTTCTTCAGCCCGGACTTTGCCGCTCATTAATATTTTCATGCCAAACAGGCCAAAGATCAGCAAAAGGACAAAATTGACAAACCATTTTGAGGAAGTTTTTTTATAGCTACGGACTTCTTCATCGGCAGCATCAGCGACGGCATTATTGATATCCTCGCTGATTTCTTTTGCCACGTCAGCAGGTAATTTGATGTGGATGTCATCACCGGGCGCAAGATCTTTGGGGCCTGGCGGCATCACTGGTACTGCTGGCGCTATTGGTGGAGCGGCTGCCACCGGTGGTGCCGGCACGGGTGGCGGCGGCAAGGCGTCGCTGGCGCTGCTGGCCGGTGTTGCGGGAATATTCTTTGTGCGGACGCCATTTTCATCAATTTCAATTTGTTTGCCGGCTCCACCGACGCTGGATTTTCGGATGCGTAGCCCGGTATCATCAATTTCGATATTGGTATCGTTATCAATAGGCTGTGTTTTTTTGAGTTTTTTTAGAGGTTTGTTTTTTGTGACGACAACGCTTTCTTCGGATGTAAAGAGCATGTCCTGCAGCATGGCACCTGCAGACATTGTCACTACCGCAAAAAGAAAAAATTTCCACCAGGATAATTTAGTCACCCAGGCTGCGGTCTGGTCAAAGCGCAGGCTCAGCCATTCACGCAACTCACGGAGCAGTTCTTTGATGGTAATGACGGTCGGATTCATGGCTTTCTTTTCAAGCTGGCAAGGTGGATCGAAGTTTTATGTATGTACTGTAAAAAAATCAGGCGATTGACGCTACCGCTATGCGATAGTCGGTCAGGATTGCAGGATAGAATGAAAAATAGGCGACATGATTGTTATCTGTCGCCTTGGCCTGCTGGTGGAAAGAGGATGGAAAAGCGGATTTCTCAACTAGTGGCAGATCTGTTTTTCAGCCATTCATGCAATTCCGCTTTGGCAATCGGTCTGGCATAAAAGTAACCCTGAGCCAGATGACAGCCATAGGACATCAATGTATCCGCCTGCATCTGATTTTCAACACCTTCTGCAATGATAGACAGCCCCAGATTTTGCCCGAGCTGAACGATCATTTTGGCGATGCTGCCTTCGTTTCCATCTTGCTGAATATCATTGACAAATGCGCGGTCAATTTTGAGTTTATCGATATCGAGCTTTTGCAGATGGCTCAGCGATGAAAATCCGGTTCCGAAATCGTCAATGGAAATGCTGACACCGAGTTGTTTAATTTGGTGCAATGTTTTGATCAGTAACTCTGGATCTTTCATTGCCATAGATTCGGTGATTTCGAGTTCGACAAACTCAGGAGGTGCCTGGGTTTCTTCTAATGCCCTGTGCAGGGTCTGCATAAACAATGGATGAGAGAACTGTGCCTGAGAGACATTAATCGCCATCTGGAAGTCGATATAGCCAAGCTCGCGCAGGGTCACCAGTTCGTGGCAGGCACTGCGTAATACCCATTCACCGATATCAACGATCAGGCCGGAATATTCGGCAATCGGTATGAATTGATCAGGAGGGATGAATTTTCCTTCATCCGTTTTCCAGCGCAACAACGCTTCGGCACCTAATATCTTGCCAGTCCGCATGTCTACCTGAGGCTGATAGACCAGAAACAGACGTTCGTGTTCAAATGCCGCGCGCAAAGCATGCATCAGCAGCACCCGTTCACGGATTTCTACTCCCATGCTCCGGGTGAAGTATTCATAACCTCCCCGGCGGTGAGTTTTTGCACGTTTTAATGCAATATTGGTATCTTTGAGTGCCTCAGATGCATCGCCATCATAATCATCGAGCTTGATCAGGCCGATGGTTGCAGTTAACTGAACTTCCTGCCGGTCGACATCAAATGGTTCGGTGAACAATGTAAGAATCTGTTCAGGCGAAACCAGTCCCTGATCTCCCAGTAGTGCGAAGGTATCGCTGCCGATGCGAGCTGTATGACAGGTTTTTCCAAAATGCGTCTGCAGACGTTGCGCCACTGAAGAGAGCAGCAGGTCGCCGAACTGATGACCGAGAGCATCGTTGGTTTCTGCAAAATGATCAATGTCAATCAGTGACAGGGCGCTATGGTTTTTGAGCGGAGATTTAAGAGTCTCACTCAGCGTTTGTAATAACTTGAGACGGTTTGAGAGACCTGTCAGCGGGTCATAGAAGGCATAGTTATGCAGCCTGGAGGTCAGAATCACATTATCCAGGCCGACGGAGACGTTGCTGCAGAAGACCTCCAGCAGGCGCTTATCCATGTCATTCAGTTGCAGGCCGGCTTCCAGATACAGCGTGAAATCTTTTTTAGCGACGTTGTTAAAATATAGCGCCGTCAGATCTTCTTCATAAATACTATGTTTCAGATTCAGGGAGCGGGTGACGATCTCGGCAACTCGTGGCTGATTAACTGCGGAGACTGGCTGATCCAGCAAGTAATTAAACCCCTTGGTGGCTGCGATCACATGGACTTCTTCGGTTTGCCCCCGGTTGTGCATTACCGTTTGTCGGGAACAGACAAAACCTTCGGTATTTAATCCCAGCAGGCTGGTGGTCTGTGTCAGTACACCGGAAGCAAAATTATGCAATCCATGCAAGGCCATCAGTTCCGTACTGGCATTGACGATCATTTCCAGTCCGTGACGGCTGGCGTTAATTGCGCAAATTTGCTCATAAGAGCGGATTGCGGAAGTGACTGCCGTATACAGTTTGGTGCGGGTCAGTTCAGACTTGGTTTTGTAATCATTGATATCGTAATCACGGATCGCATCGATTTCCGGCGCATAGCCTGGTTGACCGGTTCTGAGAATAATTCTGACGTCAGTCAGTCCCAGTGTCTTGCGGATGTAATTGACTAACTGTAGCCCTGCGTCTTCCTGCTCCATCACCACATCAAGCAAAATAATGGCAATATCGGTTTCGCTTTGCAGAATACCCCGTGCTTCTGCTGCAGAATAAGCGTGGAGGAAACTCAGTGGACGGTGTTGTATTTCGAGGCTACCGAGTGCAAATGTGGTTGCAGAATGCACATCCGGATCATCGTCGATAATCATGATCCGCCAGCTGACATTGGCTCCTGAGGCAGTCAGAGACTCGTCATGATCATGCTCATCGAGGAAAATCAGATCGTCTTCGGTAGAGTGAATCGATGAATTCATCTGCAATACGGCTCCATGCTTAGCAACTCTCTTTGCGATCTGCGTAATGTAATGTGACGTCCTTGACGAACTATGACATTAAAAATGCTTGCAGCCAAGTCTCATATCTTCTTGTTTAGCAATAATAAAACAATATTCATTCGATCGTGCGCCACCTTCTGTGAATTCATTCTATTTTCTATTTATTTGTTGCTGATCGACGTATCAGGCGAGAGTGGCACCGGCGCCGTTCCGGTGCTCTGTTAAAATGATTTAAATTCCGTTTTTAATCATTATTGCAAAATATTATGTCTGGCAATACTTTTGGTACTTTATTTACAGTGACAACTTTTGGTGAGTCCCACGGGCCGGCGATCGGTTGTGTGATTGATGGCTGTCCCCCGGGGATGGAATTGTCAGAGGCGGATATCCAGCCTGAGCTGGATCGTCGTAAACCCGGAACTTCCAGGCATGTCACGCAAAGGCAGGAGCCGGATCTGGTCGAAATACTTTCCGGGGTATACCAGGGGAAGACAACCGGAACGCCGATCGCATTGCTGATCCGGAATCAGGATCAGCGCAGTAAAGATTACGGCAATATCACCGATACATTCAGGCCTGGGCACGCTGATTTCACATACTGGTGTAAATATGGCATCCGCGACCCTCGCGGTGGTGGTCGTTCATCTGCAAGGCTGACTGCACCAGTGGTCGGAGCCGCCGCCATTGCTAAAAAATGGCTGAAGCAAAAATTTGGGACAGAATTTTCAGGCGGCATGACGCAACTGGGAGATATTCAGGTTCCGTTTCAGGGCTGGGAGCATACGACACAGAATCCATTTTTCGCACCGACGGCTGATGCCGCTTTGCTGGAACGCATGGAGTCATATATGGATGCTTTGCGCAAGGATGGCGATTCGATTGGCGCCAGAATCCAGG
Source organism: Cognatundibacterium oligocarboniphilum (assembly GCF_013377855.1). Taxonomy (GTDB): domain Bacteria; phylum Pseudomonadota; class Gammaproteobacteria; order Burkholderiales; family Burkholderiaceae_D; genus Undibacterium; species Undibacterium oligocarboniphilum. The sequence goes on from NZ_JABXYJ010000011.1 coordinate 37,685, forward strand.
TGCTGGCCCGCAATGTTCCGGCAGGCTTGGGTCAGCCAATTTACGACAAACTGGATGCCGATATTGCTTATGCGATGATGGGGATTAATGCAGTGAAAGGCGTTGAGATTGGTGCTGGTTTTGAATCGGTCTCGCAGCGTGGTTCAGTGCACGGTGATGAAATTACGCCACATGGCTTTGTCGGAAATAATGCGGGCGGCGTACTGGGTGGAATTTCAACCGGGCAAGATATTACGGTGTCCATCGCGATTAAGCCGACTTCCTCGATTCGTGTGCCGCGTCGCTCGCTTGATATTCACGGAAATCCGGTTGTGGTGGAAACTTTTGGCCGGCATGATCCCTGTGTGGGCATCCGGGCGACGCCGATTGCCGAGGCCATGCTGGCGCTGGTGTTGATGGACCATGCATTACGGCACCGTGCTCAGTGTAGTGACGTCATGCCACAAAACCTGTTCACGGGCGACTGACTGGCAGGATAGATTCCGGGTTTCTCCAAAACTCTGCTTAGTTTCGGGGAAGTCGGGGGAGTATTCAGGAAAAATAGTCTATCCCCATTGTAAAGACTGAGGTGTGCCAGATACTCGGGGGGAGTATCTGATCTTATGGACTTGCGTTGACTTGCAAAGCCATGATTTCTGTGTCCGGTGGGACTTTGGCATTGACTGAATAATCATCGGGTTTTTGCGAAAAAATTTTGATTTAAATGATTGAAAATTTGGTTTGATCGTCATTTTTTTTATTTTTCTCTTGAGTGATTCGGTTTTTCGAAGACGGTACCCGTGTTCTGCAATGCACAACTGTGGCATAATCAAATACAAAAAACAGCTGTTTTACCCGACTTAACGATTTATCTTCAGGCTTCAGATTATGCTTAAAACGCTTTACGACAAATTATGGGAATCTCATGTAGTGCACTCGGAAGATGATGGCACCGCCATTTTGTATATTGACCGTCATTTGCTACATGAGGTGACCAGTCCGCAAGCGTTTGAAGGACTCAAAATTGCAGGGCGTCAGCCATGGCGTCATTCTGCCAATCTGGTGGTGGCAGATCACAACGTACCGACAACGAATCGTGTGAATGGTATTGATGATCCGGTTTCCCGTTTGCAGGTAGAAACGCTGGATGCAAATGCAAAACACTATGGGTTGACCTATTTCAGCATGGCGGATAAGCGTCAGGGGATTGTGCATGTAATCGGACCTGAGCAAGGGGCGACATTGCCAGGTATGACGGTAGTGTGCGGCGATTCACATACATCCACCCATGGCGCTTTTGGCTGTCTCGCGCATGGTATCGGTACCTCCGAAGTCGAGCATGTTCTCGCGACCCAGACCCTGATTGCGAAGAAATCGAAATCCATGCTGGTGCAGATCGATGGCGCATTGCCTGCGGGTGTGACGGCAAAAGATGTTGTGCTGGCTGTCATTGGCCGCATCGGCACGGCTGGCGGTACAGGTTATGCGATTGAATTTGCAGGTTCCACCATTCGCAGTTTGTCGATGGAAGGACGCATGACTATTTGTAATATGGCGATTGAAGCAGGTGCGCGTGCCGGAATGGTTGCTGTTGACCAGACGACAATCGACTACGTGAAAGGACGCCCTTTCTCGCCGGTCGGGCCGCACTGGGATCGCGCCGTCGAATACTGGAAAACACTGCATTCTGATGCAGGTGCGAAATTCGACATGGTCGTCACTTTGAATGCAGCAGAAATCAAGCCGCAAGTAACATGGGGCACCTCTCCGGAAATGGTCCTGGCGATTGACGACCGTATCCCTGATCCGGATCAGGAAAAAGATGCGGTAAAACGTGATGCGATCGAAAAGGCGTTGGCGTATATGGCGCTGAAACCGAACACGGCCATCTCGGATATCCGTATTGATAAGGTGTTTATCGGTTCCTGTACTAATTCCCGGATTGAAGATCTGCGTGCAGCAGCAGCAGTGGTGCGTGGCAAGTTCCGCGCATCGAATATCAAGCTGGCGATGGTGGTGCCTGGTTCTGGCCTCGTTAAAGAGCAGGCCGAGCGCGAAGGTCTGGACAAGATTTTCCGTGATGCCGGCTTCGAATGGCGTGAACCGGGTTGTTCGATGTGCCTGGCTATGAATGCTGATCGCCTGGAACCGGGTGAGCGTTGTGCATCAACATCGAATCGTAATTTTGAAGGTCGCCAGGGGCAGGGGGGGCGGACGCATCTCGTTTCTCCGGCAATGGCGGCTGCAGCTGGTATTGAAGGGCACTTTGTTGACGTCCGTCGTCTGTCGTAAAACTCGTAAAAGAAAAGGAATTAACATGAAAAAGATTTTTGCTCTCCTGATTTGCGCTCTGGTAATGACTGCTTGTAATACTGTGCAAGGTATTGGCAAGGATGTGAAAAAAGCGGGTGAAGTGGTTGAAGGCGCTGGTAAAAAATAAAGCATGGCATGGAAAAATTCACTTTACTGAATGGTCTGGTTGCCCCAATGGACAGGGCAAACGTGGATACGGACGCTATTATTCCCAAGCAGTTTCTGAAATCCATCAAGCGCACCGGATTTGGCCCTAATCTGTTTGATGAGTGGCGCTATCTGGATCATGGTGAGCCGGGGATGGACAATAGTCGGCGTCCGTTAAACCCTGATTTCGCACTGAATCAGCCGCGTTATCAAGGGGCATCCATATTACTGGCACGTAAAAATTTCGGCTGTGGCTCATCCCGCGAACACGCACCGTGGGCGCTGGAACAGTACGGCTTTCGGGCAATCATCGCTCCAAGTTTTGCTGATATTTTCTTCAATAACTGTTATAAAAATGGCGTGTTACCGATCGTTCTGACTGAAAGCCAGGTGGATCATCTGTTTAATGAGATCAAGGCTTTCCCCGGTTTTCACCTGATTATTGATCTCGAAAAACAGGTCGTTACTACAAGCAACACCAGTGTCAGTTATCCATTTGAGATTGATCCATTCCGCAAATATTGCCTGTTGAATGGCTTGGATGATATCGGACTAACCTTGCGTCAGGCAGATAAGATCCGTGCATTTGAAGAACGGCATATTGCTGCCCAGCCCTGGCTTGCGAATACGATTTAAGCTATTAAAAAAACGAAGAATATGAAAATTGCGATTTTGCCCGGTGACGGCATAGGACCTGAAATCGTCACTCAGGCAGTGAACGTGCTGAACGCACTGGACGAAAAATTTGAAATGGAAACGGCGCCAGTTGGTGGCGCCGGTTATGAGGCATCGGGTCATCCGTTGCCGGACGCAACGTTAAAGCTGGCGCAGGATGCTGACGCTATTTTGTTCGGTGCTGTCGGTGACTGGAAGTACGATACGCTGGAGCGTGCATTACGTCCGGAGCAGGCAATTCTGGGGTTGCGTAAAAACCTGAAGTTGTTTGCTAACCTGCGCCCTGCAATCTTATATCCAGAATTGGCTGGTGCATCGACATTGAAACCGGAAGTTGTTTCGGGGCTGGATATCCTGATTATCCGCGAACTGACAGGCGATATTTATTTTGGTCAGCCTCGTGGCATGCGTGAGTGCCCTGATGGTCCTTTCAAAGGGGAACGCGAAGCATTCGATACGATGCGTTATGCCGAGACGGAAATTCGCCGTATTGCTCACGTGGCGTTTCAGACCGCGCAAAAACGCAGTAAGCGTTTAACCAGCGTGGATAAAGCAAACGTGCTGGAAACTTTCCAGTTCTGGAAGGATATTGTGACCGATGTGCACAAAGAGTATCCGGACGTTGCGCTGGATCATATGTATATTGATAATGCCGCAATGCAGCTGGTACGTGCACCGAAAAAATTTGATGTAATCGTCACAGGAAATATGTTTGGCGATATTTTGTCTGATGAAGCATCGATGCTGACCGGATCGATCGGGATGTTGCCGTCTGCATCGCTGGATGCGAATAACAAAGGTTTGTATGAACCTTCGCATGGTTCCGCGCCTGATATCGCAGGTAAAGGAGTCGCGAACCCACTGGCAACGATTTTGTCGGCGGCAATGATGTTGCGTTACTCTCTCGGGAAGACTGAGCAGGCTGACCGTATTGAGGCCGCAGTGAAAAAAGTGTTGGTGCAAGGTTTGCGTACTCCCGATATTTACGAAGCTGGTACCACAAAAGTTGGTACTGCTGAAATCGGGCAGGCTGTGGTCAGCGCATTGGCAAATTGAATTTTGTTCGGGCAGGAGTCTCCTGCAATTTATAGGGAAAAATGATGAAACTGGTGGGTTTGGTAGGTTGGCGTGGCATGGTGGGGTCGGTTCTGATGCAGCGTATGCAGGAAGAAAACGATTTTACACATATTGAACCAGTGTTTTTTTCGACATCGAATACCGGTGGCGCTGCCCCTGTAATGGCGAAAAATGAAAAGACACTGAAGGACGCACACAATATTGATGAGCTGAAAAAATGCGACATCATTATGACCTGCCAGGGTGGTGATTATACGAATGAAGTTTTCCCGAAATTGCGCGCTGCCGGTTGGAATGGCCACTGGATTGATGCTGCTTCCAGTTTGCGTATGAATGACGATGCCGTTATCGTTCTGGATCCGGTCAACCTGCCCGTGATTAAAAATGCACTAGCCAAAGGCCAGAAAAACTGGATCGGCGGCAATTGTACGGTCAGTTGTATGTTAATGGGGGTTGGCGCGCTGTATAAGGCCGGACTGGTTGATTGGATGAGTACCCAGACTTATCAGGCTGCTTCCGGTGGCGGAGCGCAGCATATGCGCGAGTTGTTGACTCAATACGGGACTTTGAACGCAGAAGTTAAGAATCTGCTCGATGATCCGAAAAGCGCGATTCTTGAAATTGATCGTAAGGTGATTGCTAAACAGCGTTCATTGAATGCTGCAGAAACTGCGAATTTCGGAGTCCCGCTGGGTGGCTCTCTGATTCCCTGGATTGATAAGGATTTGGGAAATGGCATGTCTAAGGAAGAATGGAAAGGCATGGCGGAAACCAACAAAATTCTGGGGCAGGGTGAAGGGTTTGGTACAGCGGCTGTTCCTGTTGATGGATTTTGCATCCGCATTGGAGCTATGCGTTGCCACAGTCAGGCATTAACCTTTAAACTCAAAAAAGACGTTCCCGTTGCAGATATTGAGGCAATGATTGCAGCAGATAATGAGTGGGTGAAGGTCGTGCCGAATACGCGCGAAGACAGTATCCGGGATCTGACCCCCGTTGCTGTGACCGGGACGATGACGATTCCGGTTGGACGTATTCGCAAGCTGGCAATGGGGTCTGAATACGTTGGTGCATTTACCGTTGGAGACCAATTGTTATGGGGTGCGGCTGAACCATTGCGCCGTATGTTACGAATACTGATTGACTGATACGGGCTAAAAAAAGGGAGGCTTGCCTCCCTTTTTTACTATAGTGATTTAGTGTTTCTATTTGTAATTTTGTGTTGCTTGTTAAATGGTAACAACGAATTCCCTACTTGCTTGCTTCTTGGCATCTTAATGTATTTACCATACGGTGAAATAGAGTTAAGCTTGCACCGCTAAGTTTGTAATGTTATCTTGGAACAATATCACGCTTTAGCGGCAAGCTAAATGGCTTATCCCAGCGGACCTTGTTCGCCAAATGCCCAATATATCTGACAAAAATGCTTAAACAAAAAAGAACATCAGTGATTTCTCTGGGGCGCAAAGCTTTGAGCGTTGCCGTCACCTCGACCTTACTATTTGTGTCGAACGCGCATGCGACAGGGATGGGGCGGCTAACGGTACTTTCTTCCCTCGGGCAGCCTTTACGCGCAGAAATTGAACTGACTTCGCCGGACAAAGATGAGGTCGGTTCACTGGTGCCGAAATTGGCATCAGCGGAAGCATTCCGTCAGGCGAATATTGATTTTAATCCTGCATTATTGTCCCTCAGGTTCGCTATTGAACCGCGCGGCGCGGCTTACGTGATCAAGGTGAATTCGACGCAGGCGATGAATGAGCCTTTTGTCGATATGTTGCTGGAGATGAATTCGTCCAATGGCAAGTTACTGCGGGAATACACTTTCCTTCTTGATCCTGCCGAGTTGAGAAACAGTCAGTCTGCTCAGGTATCCAGTCCGAACGTAGTCAATAGCAAACCGCAGGCAGGTGGTACGACAGACGGTATTGGCGGTCGCGCGTCTGCGAACGTCACAACGGCAGGAGCTATCAACACCTCTGCGCAGATTAAAAAAAATACACCTGCAACCTCCGTTCAGCCGCCTGTTGGTGAATACTCTGTGAAGGCTGGCGATACCCTAGGAAAGGTTGCTGGCGCATATCGCAAAGAAGGTATATCGCTGGATCAGATGTTGGTCAGTCTTTATCGTGCAAATCCACAGGCTTTTCTCGGAAACAACATGAATCGCCTGAAAGCGGGACAGATTCTGGTGATTCCGGATACAGAATCAGTGCGGGTTACCAGTAATTCTGAGGCTCATTCTGTTGTGATGGCCCATGCTGCTGATTTCAACGCTTATAGAAATAAACTAGCCGATTATGTGGAACATACTCCGGCGGCAAAATCGCAATCCGTCAAACAAACTGCAAGTGGTGCGATTTCAGCCAAGGTGAAAGAAGTACCTAATCTGACTGCTGAGTCCCCTGATAAATTGAAACTTTCGAAGGCCGCAGCTTCAACAGCAGGTACGAATGGCAAGGGAGTCTCGGAAGAGGATAAGCTCGCAAAGAATAAGGCTACAGCAGATGCCAGCAATCGTGTCAAAGAGCTAGAAAAAAATGTTAGCGATCTTCAGCGTTTGCTGGAGGTAAAAAATAAAGATCTCGCTTCTAAAGAAGCTGAGTTGAATCTGAAAGGCAAGCAGGATGCCAAACTGGCGGCAGCCAGCGCTGTGCAGGAAAAAGCGGCAGCAATTCCAGCCTCGGCTCCGGTATCTTCTGTACAGCAGGTCAATGCCTCCGCTGCTGTCAGCGCAACAACAGCATCACCATCTGCCATTTCAGCATCGGTCAGCGCGTCGTCTGCTAATACTTCGAAGCCACCGCGTCGTCGTCCTGTCCCGCCGCCGCCACCTGAGCCTGGCTTTTTTGAAAGCATCTCTGATTTTCTGGTTCCCGGTGGAGCCCTGATTCTTGCCTTATTGGGCGGGGTCGGATTATGGGCAAATCACCGCAAGAAAAAAATGCAGCAATTTGAAGACAGTATTCTGACCGGATCCAGTATGAAGGCAAACTCCATGTTTGGCTCAACCGGTGGTCAGAGCGTGGATACTAACAACAGCGTCTTCAATTCTAATTTTGCACCCTCAGCCAGTCAGCTGGATGCAAACGAGGTGGATCCGGTTGCTGAAGCGGATGTCTATATTGCTTATGGACGTGATTCTCAGGCCGAAGAAATTCTGAAGGAGGCGTTGAGAACCCAGCCAGATCGCCATGCAGTCCGGGTAAAACTACTGGAAATTTATTTTGCGCGTAAAGATGCCAAAACTTTTGAGCGCCTTGCCAGTGAGTTGTATGGCATGACCAGTGGCGAGGGGGAGGAGTGGGCACAAGCGGCATCCATGGGTATCGTTCTTGAACCCGGTAACCCACTCTATGCTGGCGGTCAGGCGAAGCCTGAGGCTGTCGGTTCTGTGTTGGGAGTGACGACGCAACCGTTGGAAGATCTGGATCCAGACGCCTTGCTGGCAAATTCTTTGTCCCGGGATATGCTGGATGCGATAAGTATCATTGATACAGCATCGAAGCCTGAATCGCCAACATTAACTGATGGTGATGGACATGTTGGCGAGGAGGCTGCTCCGCTGCATCTGGACAGTGCCGCTGATTTGGACTTTGATCTTGGCTTGGACGAATCCGAGGTTCCTGTTATTCCCGAATCTGCACCTGCCGCAGCATTACTGCCAGCCCAGGAGGAGGCTCCGGTTGTTGATTTTGGAACCATCGACTTTGATTTTGGCGATCATAAATCCAGTGCTGAACAAGCATCTCCTTCACATGATGCTGTACAGGTAGCTTCGGACGAGTCTGTCAGTGACGACTTGGATATGCTGGATTTCAATTTATCTTCCGAGAAAGAACAAATCGTTACATCTGTTTCTGCTCCCACAGATGAAAGCGTGTCCGGGATGACTGATGGGCTTGCTCTTGAAATGATGCCGGCAGAAAAGGCGGAACCTGAAGCTCAGGGCAACATAGATAGTGTGTCTGCATTTGAGTTTGATCTGTCAGGCATTGATCTAGAGTTGGAGCCGAGTAAAGCTCAGGAAGAACAGCTTGTTCATATTGAGCCTGCGGTTGCTGACGTGGAAACCGAGAATGCGGAAATGTCCACCAAACTGGATCTGGCCGTTGCTTATCATGAAATTGGTGATAAAGAAGGCGCCAGAGAGTTGCTGGACGAGGTGATGAAGGGCGGTAGTGCGTCCCAGAAGGCAAGAGCCGAATCTATGTTGTCTCAGATGGCTTGAGTCGTAGTCTGAGTGCTCCGCGGGCGCAGCGTTTGCTTGCGCCCGTTTGTTTTTCTATGCTGAAATGAATGAGGCGGTTTGTGAAGCGTATCGTATTGGGCGTGCAGTATGACGGTAATGGCTGGCAAGGATGGCAAAAGCAACCTTCCGGAAACACAGTCCAGGATGCCCTTGAAAAAGCACTGCGGCAGTTTTGTAATATCGAGGTCAATACTGTTTGTGCCGGCCGTACCGACGCTGGAGTGCATGGTGTTGAGCAGGTTGTTCATTTTGATACTCCTTTAATCCGAACCCCTTATTCATGGGTAAATGGCGTCAATGCTTTTTTGCCGGATACTGTTGCCGTACGTTGGGCCAGGGAGCTGGAGCTTGTTGCACCTGATGGCGATCAATTTCATGCCCGATTTGGCGCAAGGGCAAGAACGTACCACTACGTTTTATTGAATGACAAAATCAGGTCTCCTTTACTGATCGGTCGTGCTGGCTGGGTATTCCGGCCTTTAGATGTGGAAAAAATGCGAGCAGGTGCTGATTATCTGCTGGGTGAACATGATTTTTCTGCCTTCCGGGCGGCAGAATGTCAGGCAAAAAATCCTGTGAAGCATATGTATTCCATACAAATCCGTCAGCAGGCAGAGATCATCGTGATTACACTGCGAGCCAGTGCTTTTCTGCATCATATGGTCAGAAATATTGTGGGTTCACTCATTTTTGTTGGTACGGGAAAAAGATCACCTGAATGGATGGCTGAACTCCTGGCTGGAAGGGATCGTAGCGTTGCCGCGCCAACATTTATGCCTGATGGTTTGTATCTGGCGAAAATTGAGTACGATGAAAAGTGGGCGTTACCTCAATCCCCATCGGCCGGAATTCCCGGATTCTTGCCTCTTTTGTAGTAAATGCCCGGACTGAGAGGGAATTCTCCGTGTTACTACCTGAAATCCGGTAAAATGGCGTTTTGCAAAACCCGAACTGAAGGCGCTCGCCTGGGGAACGTTGCCCAGACTTGAGCGCTTTTTTTTAGCTGGCGTTTGTCTGCTTCAGTAATTTTTAGTTACTTCAATGAATAACATCCGGAATTTTTCTATTATTGCCCATATCGATCACGGTAAATCAACGCTGGCTGATCGGATTATTCAACTGTGTGGCGGACTGTCTGATCGTGAGATGGAAGCTCAGGTTCTTGATTCTATGGATATCGAGCGTGAGCGTGGGATTACCATCAAGGCGCAGACTGCTGCGCTGCATTACAAGGCGCGGGATGGCCAGATTTATAATCTGAATCTGATTGATACTCCTGGTCATGTCGATTTCAGTTACGAAGTCAGTCGTTCTCTCTCCGCCTGTGAAGGCGCCTTGCTGGTGGTGGATGCATCACAGGGGGTGGAGGCTCAGACGGTTGCCAACTGCTACACGGCTATCGAATTGGGAGTGGAAGTTGTTCCCGTATTGAATAAAATTGATTTACCGTCTGCCGATCCTGAGAATGCCTGTAAAGAAATTGAAGAGGTAATCGGCATTGATGCAAGCGATGCTGTCCACTGCTCTGCTAAAACTGGGCTGGGTGTTGAAGATGTGCTTGAATCCCTGATTGCAAAGGTTCCGCCACCGCAAGGCGATCCGACGGCACCATTGCAGGCTTTGATTATCGATTCATGGTTCGATAATTATGTCGGAGTAGTAATGCTGGTTCGTATTGTGAATGGTACTCTGCGCCCTAAAGATAAAATCTTGTTCATGGCGACTGAGGCTCAACATCTCGTGGAGTCGGTCGGTGTTTTTACACCGAAATCTTTGTCCCGCGATCAGTTAACGGCAGGTCAGGTCGGATTTGTGATCGCCGGAATTAAAGAACTGAAGGCCGCCAAAGTGGGGGATACCATTACCGTGGCAAACCGCCCGGCAACGAGGCCGCTGCCCGGTTTTAAAGAGGTTCAGCCGCAGGTGTTTGCCGGATTGTTTCCTGTAGAAGCGAACCAGTATGATGCGCTCAGAGATTCTCTTGAAAAACTGAAACTGAACGATGCGGCACTGATGTACGAGCCTGAAGTGTCGCAGGCGCTTGGCTTTGGTTTTCGGTGTGGATTCCTCGGGTTGTTGCATATGGAGATCGTGCAGGAACGTCTTGAGCGTGAGTTTGATATGGATCTCATTACAACCGCACCGACGGTTGTTTATGAGGTAGTGATGGCGGATGGCACCATTCTTATGGTCGATAATCCTTCCAAGATGCCCGATCCATCCAAGATTGAAGAGATTCGGGAACCAATCGTCACCGTTAATCTCTATATGCCGCAGGAATACGTCGGTTCTGTAATTACCCTTTGTACCCAGAAGCGTGGTGTGCAGATGGACATGAGTTATCACGGACGTCAGGTGAAACTGACCTATGAAATGCCGATGGCCGAAATTGTTCTGGATTTCTTTGACAGGCTCAAATCGACGTCGCGCGGCTACGCTTCTATGGATTACGAGTTCAAGGAAAATCGTGCTGCGGACGTGGTAAAAGTTGACATGCTGATTAACAGCGAAAAAGTCGATGCGCTGGCGATTATTGTACATCGCGCCAACAGCCAGTTCCGCGGACGCGCTGTGGCTGCGAAGATGCGTGAGCTGATTCCACGACAGATGTTTGATGTTGCGATTCAGGCAGCGATTGGCTCCAATATTATTTCCCGTGAGAATGTCAAAGCCTTGCGCAAGAACGTTCTTGCAAAATGTTATGGTGGGGATATCAGTCGTAAACGAAAATTGCTTGAAAAGCAAAAAGCAGGTAAAAAGCGCATGAAACAAGTTGGTTCTGTGGAAATTCCGCAAGAAGCATTTTTGGCAATTTTACAAGTGGATGAAAAATGAGTTTTCAGTCGATTCTGGGAAATTTTGCATTGATTTTATTTGTCCTGACTATCGGCACAGGTATTGTCTGGTTTCTCGATATGTTTGTTCTGTCAAAGCAGCGCAGAGCCGCCGCAGACAAGGCATTGGCAGAGTTAGATGCACGCCAGGCCAGGCTTGCATCAGATGGTATTAAAATTGATGAGGTCGATCGCGCTGAACTGGAAGCAAAAATTTTGCGACAGCCAGTCTGGGTAGAATACTCAGGCAGCTTTTTTCCAGTGATTGCCTTGGTTTTTTTCCTTCGCTCTTTTCTTTATGAGCCTTTTAAAATCCCGTCCAGCTCTATGCTACCCACCTTATATGTGGGTGATCTGATACTGGTTAATAAATTTGAATATGGGATTCGCCTGCCAGTCATTAATAAAAAAGTGATTGAGCTGAATAATCCAAAGCGTGGCGATGTTATGGTATTCAAATATCCGGTTGATCCGACAGTGGATTACATTAAGCGTGTTGTCGGCGTTCCCGGTGATAAGGTGGTTTACCATAACAAGCGCTTGCTGATTAACGGTCAGCCTTTGTCTTATCAGACGATGCCTGATTTCCTGGATGAAGAGCATCTGAATTACTCCAGACAACTGACTGAAAATCTTAACGGTGTTTCACACAGGATACTGAATGACGATCGGGCTCCTGCCTTTGTGAATGATCCATTTAATTTTCCTAAACGGGAAAATTGCTCATACGACAACGAAGGTTTTTCATGTGTTGTACCTGAGGGACATTATTTCATGATGGGCGATAACCGTGATAATAGTCTGGACAGCCGTTACTGGGGATTCGTTCCTGATCAAAATATTGTTGGTAAGGCATTTTTTATCTGGATGAATCTGGGTAATATCAAACGTATTGGCAGCTTTCATTAAAACGGACAGGGTTCGATATGAAAAAAATGTGGGTTGAACAACAGCATTCATTACATTCTCAGCGCGGCATTTCTTTGTTTGGTTTGATTTTTTCTTTGGGAGTTTTGATTTTGCTGGCGATAGTTGCGATGAAAGTCGTTCCTACTGCGATTGAATATGTCTCTATAAAAAAAGCGATTATCGCTGCAAAAAATGGCGGGACAACGGTTGCTGAAATCCATAAGGTTTTTGATAAACAGGCAGAAGTGAACTACATCACCTCGATCGAAGGGAAAGATCTGATCGTGACCAGAAATGACGGTGAAATTGATGTAAGTTTTTCCTATCAGAAAAAAATTCCATTATTCGGGCCGGCAAGCTTATTGCTGGAGTATGAAGGTACGACAGCAAAAAACGGTTACGCACCCAAGAAAACAGAATAGCAGACAGACGTATGAATTTTCAGTTATTGCAGAAAAGGCTGGGGTACCAGTTTTTAAATCCCGCTTTATTGCAGCAGGCGCTCACACATCGTAGTCATAGCGGTACGCATAATGAGCGTCTGGAGTTTCTGGGCGATTCAATTCTGAATTGTGTCATTGCTTTCCTGTTATTTGATAGTTTTGCAGACATCGATGAAGGTGATTTGTCACGTGTCCGGGCGAATCTGGTGAAACAACAGTCTTTATATGAGATTGCTCAACGGATTGAGCTCTCGCAGTTTCTGCGTTTGGGGGAAGGGGAACTGAAATCAGGCGGCTTTCGCCGTCCCTCTATTTTGGCAGATACTTTGGAAGCGCTTTTTGGCGCAATATTTCTGGATGCCGGTTTTGATGCAGCGCGTGAAGTGATACGTACATTGTACGCACCGGTTCTGGCAGTCGTCGATCCGACGACTCTGGGTAAAGATGCAAAGACATTGCTGCAGGAATTTTTGCAGAGTAAGAAAATTGCCCTGCCTCAGTACAATGTCGTCGCAACGCGTGGTGCTGCCCATAGTCAGGAATTTGAAATTGAATGTCTGGTTCCTAAACTCGATATTCAGGTATTTGGTACTGGAGGAAGCCGTCGCGCCGGGGAACAGGCGGCCGCTAAACTGGCGCTTGAAACCGCGGTCGTGGCATTAGCCAAGACACCTGCCTCACGAAAAACAAAGCCACGCGCAGCCCAGCTGAAACTAGCCGGTATCGCCACACCGCAGTCGAATCAGACCGGAGGTCCGGATCATGAGTTGCGTGATGGGGCGCCTTCCAATACTTCAGCGATCGAAGGCATCACCCCGGCTGATCAGCCTGCTTCCACTCAACATCCAAAAACAGCCTGATGACCCCATGAATGAATTACCAGACAATCCCGAGTTTCGTTGTGGGTATATTGCTATTGTTGGCCGGCCGAATGTCGGTAAATCGACATTAATGAATGCCCTGATTGGGGCGAAAGTCAGCATTACTTCCCGCAAGGCGCAGACGACCAGACACCGTATTACCGGGATTCAGACCAAAGACAATACCCAATTCGTTTATATCGATACGCCTGGTTTTCAGACCCGCCACGCAAATGCGCTGAACCGCACTTTAAACCGTACGGTGACGACCACGCTGACCGCGGCAGACGTCATCTTGTTGATCGTGGAAGCGGGCACGTTTGGAGCGCCGGATCAACAGGTACTTGACCTGCTGCCCAAAAATGTCCCCTGCATTCTGGTCATCAATAAATCGGATCGTATGAAAGATAAAGCGATCATGATGCCTTTTGCACAAAAGGTGGCAGCGCTTTTCCCCTTTACCGCCGTGGTGCCGGTGTCTGCAACGCTGCGCTTTCAGCTGGACAATCTGGAAGGCGAAATTCGCAAGCATTTACCTCAAAACCCGCCGATGTTTGCCGAAGATGATATTACCGACCGCAGTGAGAAATTTCTGGCTGCCGAAATCGTGCGGGAAAAGTTATTTCGCTTTGTCGGCGATGAGTTGCCGTACACCAGTACGGTACTGATTGAAAAGTTTGAACAGGAAGGTAATTTGCGCCGTGTTTTTGTAGCGATTCTGGTCGATCGGGACGGACATAAATCCATGGTGATCGGAAATAAAGGTGCCCGTCTGAAGGAAATTTCCACTCAGTCCAGAATTGATATGGAGAAGTTGTTTGGAGGCCCTGTTTATCTTGAGATCTGGGTAAAGGTCAAATCCGGATGGGCTGATAACGAGGCTGGGTTACGCGCCTACGGGTATGAGTAAAACGGCACATGGCAGATGAGTCTCAGATTGCTGCATCAGAAGATAACATCTCGTCAGGTGGTGAGATAACATTTTCTGATTTTCGGTTACAGCGCACCTCTGATCACCGGCGCAATCACACCAGCCTTTCGCGTGAAAGACGAGTCCAAAATCAGCCAGCCTTTATTCTTCACTCATGGCCTTATAAAGAAACCAGCCTGATTCTGGATGTTTTGACCCGTGATTACGGCCGTATCGCGCTGGTCGCAAAAGGAGCCAAGCGACCACATTCGCAGCTACGCAGCGTACTGCAGACTTTCCAGCCATTGCAGGTAGGATGGACTGGGAAATCTGAAATCAGGGTGTTGACCACGGCTGACTGGGTTGGCGGAATGCGTCCACTGGAGCGTTCAGCGCTGCTTTGCGGGTTTTATCTGAATGAATTGCTGATTAAATTCCTGATCCGGGACGAGCCGCAGACACCACTTTTTGACCAGTATGTATCAACATTAAATCAACTGGCGCATGACACTTCCGCGCCTGCTGTACTGCGGCAGTTCGAGCTGATTTTATTGCGTGAATCAGGATTGCTGGCCGATCTCACTTTTTGCACCCAGACCAGGCAAAGTGTTGACCCCGTTCAGAATTATGTGTTGGACCCTGATGCCGGTGTTCGTCCCATACGTGCGAGCGACACTTTACCGGCGGTATCCGGAAAAACATTGCTGGATATGAAAAGTGATAATTACAGCGACCCTGTCACGCAGTTTCAGAGCAAAATGCTGATGCGTCATGTATTGGGGCATCACCTGCAGGGCAGCGCTTTAAATACACGTCAGATACTGATTGATTTGCAGAATCTATGAATATTCACTCTTATCATCAGATGATTAATCTGGGTATCAACATGCACTCCATGTTGAATTGGTCCCGCAGAACAGATGATTGCGTATGGATGTTCCGAAAGATATGCCAGACAGCGACTGAGGCTGGCGCTGACAGCATTAATGTTTACCTGCAGGCTAAAGATGCATTTTTACTGGATAGTTTGACGCAGCATGTACAGGAATACGGCCATTTTTTACAGTTCAGTATTGAACCACAATCAATCATACTGGACAAAATATTGCCGCTCAAACCAGCGCATATTTGTCTGGTTGGTCAACAGGATGAGCGGGGAAATCCAAATGTGGTCGATGTCTGCCGTCATTTTGATATTGTGCAAAGCTGTATTGCTCAACTGAAGGCGATAGGTATAGCCACGACGGTGATGATTGATGGTTCAGCCAGGCAGATGCAGGCCAGCGCAAAGGCAGGTGCGTCGTGTGTCCGCATTCATTTAGCTCCTGTTGAGAGGCTGGCGGATGTTGATGAAGGATTACTCCAGCAGCTGCAGGAAATGCAGAGAGAATCAATCTTGTGTGGTCTGCTCATGCATGTCCATGCTGAGTCTGAGTCGTTGATCAACGCGGCGGCTGCGATTCCCGGGATTGAAGCAGTCTATACCGGTGACCCGGTTTTTCGACGCGCAGTGTTTGATGGGCTGCATCAGTCCGTCAGGCATATCAAGGCCGGTCTGATCCGCAGCAGGCTGAAAGGATGCTGAGCGGATGATTTACGGGATTGGTACCGATATTGTTCAGTTATCGCGCATCAGAGAGGTTTATATGCGAAATGGTGAACATTTTGCACGGAAAATTTTGGGGCAGCGGGAACTGAACGTGTTTTATCAGCGTATGGCACTGGCCGAGGAAAAGGGGATCCGTTATCTGGCAACCCGATTTGCTGCAAAAGAGGCATTTTCAAAAGCTATCGGAACCGGAATCCGGGCGCCCATGACATGGCACAATATGGAAACGCTCAATTCGGTATTGGGTAAGCCGGAGGTGGCAGTCAGCGGGACGCTGGAGCAATGGATGACGGCGAATCGCTTGCGCGGCTTGATTACGCTCAGCGATGAAGCGCATTATGTGATCGCCTTTGCACTCGTCGAAACAAGCTCAGCTCAGATATGAACGCAGAGCAGGATTCCACAACAGATAACGGACGCCAGCAGGTTCTGGACACCGTAGCACAATTACCGCATTTGCCGGGTGTCTATCGTTATTTCGACACCCAGGATCAGGTTCTCTATGTCGGCAAAGCCAGAGACCTGAAAAAGCGTGTCAGCAGTTATTTTCAGAAAACTCTTTCCAGTCCGCGCATTGCCATGATGGTCGACAAGATCGCTCGTCTCGAGACGACCATCACACGGAGTGAGGCGGAAGCCTTGATATTGGAAAACAATCTGATCAAGGCATTAAAGCCGCGCTACAACATTCTTTTTCGTGATGATAAATCGTATCCTTATCTGAAAATAACATCCGAAAAAACACCGCGTATGGTGTATTACCGTGGTGCCATCGATAAAAAGCATCAGTATTTCGGACCCTTTCCATCAGGGTGGGCTGTTAAAGAGTCTATGCAGATTTTGCAGAAGGTTTTTCTCCTGCGCACTTGCGAGGACAGCGTTTTTGCCAACCGTACCAGACCCTGCCTTCTGTATCAGATTCAACGTTGCAGCGCGCCTTGTGTCGACCTGATTTCAAAGGATGACTATGCGGAAGATATTGCCCATGCTGCAGATTTTTTGCGTGGGCGGCAGGACCAGGTTTTGCAGAGCATGGAAGCAAAGATGCTGGCTTATGCGGCTGATCTCCGGTTTGAACAGGCTGCAGCGGTCAGAAACCAGATGTCGGCACTCTCCAAGGTATTACATCAGCAAAGTATGGAAACGACCGGTAATGCCGATATCGATATTATTGCGGTGTTAGTTGAGGGCGGGAAAGCATGTGTAAATCTCGCCATGATACGCGGCGGGCGCCATCTGGGGGACAGAGCTTATTTCCCTGCGCATGTCGACGACGCACGATTGACAGCAGAGCAGCCGATAGAAGCTGAAGTGATGGCGGCATTCATTGCACAACATTATGTCGATCAGTTTATTCCGTCCACACTGGTGATGAATATTGAGTTTGATGAGCCTGACCTGATCATGGCTCTGACGGAACAATGTGGTCATAAAATTTATTTGACATCCCAGCCTCAGGAACAGCGTCGTATCTGGCTTGAAATGGCGGTTAAAGGCGCCCAGCTTGCTTTGGCGAGAGTATTGTCCGAGCAGGGATCGCAACAATCGAGAACGGCAGCGCTGGCGTCCGTGCTTGAACTGGATTCGGATGATCTTGAACAGCTCCGTATCGAGTGCTTCGATATCAGTCATACCCAGGGCGAGGCAACACAGGCGTCTTGCGTCGTCTATCAGCATCATGGAATGCAGAATGCCGAATACCGGCGATACAACATCAAAGACATTACGCCTGGCGATGATTATGCAGCGATGCGTCAGGTGCTCTTGCGCCGTTATGAAAAAATTGTCAATGCAGAAGGTGACGATATCCGGATGCCCGATATTGTGCTGGTTGACGGTGGAAAAGGGCAGGTCGAAATGGCCCGGCAGGTTTTTGCTGAGCTGGGGCTGGATGTCAGCTTGATTGTTGGTGTTGCCAAAGGCGAAGGCAGGAAAGTTGGTCTCGAAACCTTAGTGTTTGCAGATAGCCGCGCGGAAAAAGAACTTGGCAAAGAATCTGCGGCGCTGATGCTGATCGCGCATATCCGCGATGAGGCTCACCGTTTTGCGATTACAGGCATGCGTGCAAAACGCGACAAAGCCAGACAAACATCGAAACTGGATGAAATTGAAGGTGTGGGACCAAAACGACGTCAGAAATTATTGATCAGATTCGGCGGATTGAAGGGGGTGAGTGACGCCAGTGTGGAAGAGTTGGCCAGCGTTGAAGGTATATCCCGCCATCTGGCAGAAGAAATTTACAAGCGATTGCGATAGCCCCATATAATTAAGAAAAATTTTTTATCGACAAGGTCATGCCTTTTAATTTCCCGATATTGCTGACATGGTTGCGCGTTGCGCTGATTCCCTTGGTTGTCGGCGTCTTTTATTTGCCGGATACCTGGTTAACGTTGTTTCAAAAAGGCGTGGCATCGACGCTGGTTTTTATCATTGCCGCAGTGACCGACTGGTTTGATGGTTTTCTGGCGCGCCGCTGGAATCAGACTTCTTCGTTTGGAGCTTTTCTTGATCCTGTTGCCGATAAGTTGATGGTCGCAGGTGCGTTGCTGGTGTTAGTCCAGTTGGACCGCGTGAATGCCGTAATTGCCTTCGTCATCATTGGACGTGAAATCACCATTTCTGCATTGCGTGAGTGGATGGCACTGATCGGCGCTTCGAAATCTGTCGCGGTTAATTCGCTGGGAAAAATCAAAACGACAGCGCAGATGCTGGCGATACCGATGCTGCTTTATTATGATATTTTGTTTGGTATCGTCGACACCAAAATATTCGGTTCATGGTTGCTGCTGGTTGCTGCAGTATTGACTGTTTGGTCGATGCTATATTATTTACAAAAAGCCTGGCCGATGATCAAAGAGGAGACCGAAAAAATGGAGTAGCGGCTTGACAGAATCTGCATATCCTATATAATTCTGGTCTTTCGTTGATGCGGGAATAGCTCAGTTGGTAGAGCGCAACCTTGCCAAGGTTGAGGTCGAGAGTTCGAGACTCTTTTCCCGCTCCAGGTTTTCAAGCGAAAAGCAGTAAAAAAATGCGGGAATAGCTCAGTTGGTAGAGCGCAACCTTGCCAAGGTTGAGGTCGAGAGTTCGAGACTCTTTTCCCGCTCCAGATTCAGTAGTACCTGCTGTATCAGGAAAATGCGGGAATAGCTCAGTTGGTCGAGCGCAACCTTGCCAAGGTTGAGGTCGAGAGTTCGAGACTCTTTCCCGCTCCAGATTCAGTAGTACCTGCTGTATCAGGAAAATGCGGGAATAGCTCAGTTGGTCGAGCGCAACCTTGCCAAGGTTGAGGTCGAGAGTTCGAGACTCTTTCCCGCTCCAGATTCAGTAGTACCTGCTGTATCAGGAAAATGCGGGAATAGCTCAGTTGGTCGAGCGCAACCTTGCCAAGGTTGAGGTCGAGAGTTCGAGACTCTTTTCCCGCTCCAGATTCAGTAGTACCTGATGTATCAGGAAAATGCGGGAATAGCTCAGTTGGTAGAGCGCAACCTTGCCAAGGTTGAGGTCGAGAGTTCGAGACTCTTTTCCCGCTCCAGGTTATAAAGGGGGAGCAAAGCTTCCCTTTTTTGTTGAGTTAGGTGTCTGACTGAAATGTTAAGTCAGTATCCCTGG
>NZ_JABXYJ010000011.1:57316-71512 GCF_013377855.1 Cognatundibacterium oligocarboniphilum
AATGCGGGAATAGCTCAGTTGGTAGAGCGCAACCTTGCCAAGGTTGAGGTCGAGAGTTCGAGACTCTTTTCCCGCTCCAGGTTATAAAGGGGGAGCAAAGCTTCCCTTTTTTGTTGAGTTAGGTGTCTGACTGAAATGTTAAGTCAGTATCCCTGGCGGGGTAGCAAAGTGGTTATGCAGCGGCCTGCAAAGCCGTAGACGCCGGTTCGATCCCGACCCCCGCCTCCAGTATTTGTAAAGCGCTTTCGGGCGCTTTTTTTCCAGAATCGGGAATATCATTCCCGGTGCAGTTGGGCCCGAGTGGTGAAATAGGTAGACACATCGGACTTAAAATCCGCCGCTTTCCGTAAAAGGGGCGTGCCGGTTCGATTCCGGCCTCGGGCACCAAGCACTACTTTAGAATATCAAAAACCCTGAAAAGCTAATGAAATCAAGGCTTTCCAGGTTTTTTTGTTTTTCAATCAGGGGAAATTTTTCGAAGAAAACACAAAATAAAAAGGTGTGAAAAAATCATCCTTTTAAGTTTTCTTTATCTCCAATTACCTCTTTTTGCCTCTTGGTTTGTTCTATTTTGTTCTGCGCATTTTCAAGCAATCGTTTCAAAATTCATTCTGAAACGTTTCAAAATTAATATTCTTGACGTCGGTAACTTTTGTGTGTCTTGTGACCAGTCACGCTTGCCGCTTCCATAATGTCGAGACCTCGTTCGAATAGTCCGGTTTTACCCGGCAATATCGACCTAAAGAATCTACCCTAGTCATTCTGTCCAATATGACAAGCGGAGGAAATCTTCGTTTGTCGTGACCTAACTCAAACATTCCATATTCAGTACATCTTTTCAGTCAGTATTGCTGATAAGGCGCTATATATCAGTGTACATTACGAAATGTGTGATGGACGGGAGAATGTATGCGAAAAAATGGTATTGGACATTGCTTACTGGCAGTTTATGGTTTGGTGTTACATGGTGCTGCGCTGGCGGGGGAGTTGACGGTATCGGCGGCGGCGAGTCTGACGAATGCGTTCAAGGAAATTGCGCAGAGTTATCAGGTGCAATATCCGGATGCGAAGGTTTCTTTTAACTTCGGAGCATCTGGCGCTTTACTACAGCAGATTGCCAAAGGCGCGCCAGTGGATGTGCTGGCTTCGGCGGATCAGGAGACGATGGATTCTGCGCAAAAGCAAGGCTTGGTTGTGGCTGCGGAACGGTATGATTTTGTCCGGAATTCGCTGGTGGTGGTGGTGCCGGCTGACAGCAGGCTGCATGTGCATCGTCTGGAGGATCTGAGTGCAGCTTCAGTTCACCGGATTGCAATTGGTAATCCGGTGAGCGTGCCTGTCGGACGCTACACCATGCGGGCACTGGAGTCCGCCAGATTGTGGCCCGGACTCGAAAGCAAGGAGATCAGCACTCAAAATGTCCGGCAATCACTCGACTATGTGGCGCGCGGTGAGGTCGATGCCGGCTTTGTTTATGCAACGGATGCCGTGAGCATGAAGGATAAAGTGAGAGTGGCTTTTGACGTACCGGTTTCGATACCGATTACGTATCCGATCGCAACGATCAGAGACGCCGCCCATCGGGAGGAAGCGAAGCGGTTTATCCAGTTTGTTTTGCAGCCGCAGAGTCAGGCTATTCTTGGTAAATACGGCTTTCTGAAACCATAAGGACAGTCTGAAGTATGGAGCTGGCATGGAGTGCATTGCTGTTATCGCTGAAAGTGGCGGGTTGTGCCACGACGCTGAATTTGTTGCTGGGAATTCTGGTTGGGTATGTTCTGGCACGGAAACAATTCTGGGGCAGAAATTTACTCGATACCTTGCTGACGTTGCCGATGGTAATGCCGCCGACCGTATTGGGTTATTACCTGTTGGTGTTGATGGGACGGCGCAGCTGGTTGGGGGGATGGTTGCAGAGTCAGTTTGGAATCAGTCTGATTTTCACCTGGCAGGGGGCGGTGATTGCTGCGGCGATCGTGGCGTTTCCACTGGTGTTTAAGCCGGCCAGGGCGGCATTTGAGGCCGTTGACGGGCAGTTGGAGCAGGCGGCACGGGTGCTGGGTGTTTCTGAGGCGTCGATTTTCTTCCGGGTTAGCTTGCCGTTGGCATGGCGCGGAATTATGGCTGGCGTATTACTGGCATTTGCCCGCGCACTCGGCGAGTTCGGCGCCACCTTGATGGTGGCGGGCAGCATTCCCGGTAAGACCCAGACTTTATCGATTGCCGTTTATGAGGCAGTGCAGGCCGGACAAGATGATGTGGCAAATATGCTGGTGCTCATGACGTCGGTAGTGTGTATTGCCGTTTTATGGCTGGCAGGTTATCTGGCGCCGGGGCGGGTGGCGCACCGGGTCAGGACCTGAAGTTCGCTGTTGGATGACTTATCATGCAATTCGATTTTCGGATTTATAAAACGTTCAGATCTGCACAGCGTCAGTTTGTGCTGGATATTCAATGGCAGTCGGACTCTCAGCGGCTGGTGATTCTGGGAGAATCCGGTGCCGGTAAAAGCCTGACACTTCAGGCGATGGCTGGCCTGATCCGTCCGGATCAGGGACATATACAGATCGGCGGCCGCACCTTGTTTGATGCCGCCACAGAGATCAATCTTGCACCGCAAATGCGGCATCTTGCTTACGTGTTTCAGGACTACGCTTTATTTCCCCATCTGAATGTCCGTCAGAATATTGAGTTTGGGCTGCGTCGTGGCTGGCGTAATCCTGACCGGAAAAACAGTGATCCGCAAGTTGGTTACTGGCTCGATCTGTTCAGCCTGCATGCCGTCGCGCATCAGTTTCCGCACGAATTGTCCGGTGGGCAGAAGCAGCGTACAGCGCTGGCGCGTGCACTGATTTCCAAACCGGCAGCATTGCTGCTGGATGAACCTTTTGCCGCACTTGACCCGGTCTTGCGGATTGCCATGCGCTGCGAGCTGGATGCTTTGCAGCAGTCGCTACAGGTGCCTATGGTACTGATTACCCATGATCAGCGGGATGCCGACGTGTTTGGTGAGGAAGTCCTGCAGTTACGTCATGGGCAATTACTGCGGCAGGCGCAACACTGGCCGTGAAAAGGCTGGTGCATCCATCTGCAATTGTCGTGTTGGCGTGAATTCGATGAATGGCTGATTGATGCAAACACCTGCTGGTCAGTGCCGTATTAAGTAGGAGTACTGTGAAAAGATAAAAGATGGATACTTTTGATTTACACCACATGGCAGAGCAGGCGGCCAGATCCAGTCCAGAAGATTTGCTGGACCGCGCAATCATTGGCGTGCTCAGGCATGCGCAGGAAGGTGAGCTGCCTTTATTTGCCTGGACACTCGGCCTGACCCAGACCGCATACAGACAAATGCTGGCGCAACGCTTTCCTGAACTGGGGGCGCTGACACCACTACCGGAAGCACAGTATCTGGGATTGCTGCAATCGGTACCTGCTGATTTTTACCCTTTACGAAATATGCTGATGACGCATCGCTCTGCCACTGCCGACAAGCAACAGGCCGACTGGCTGGCGCGTGCGCTCGCTATCGCCTGTCAGGGTAGGCGCCATCTCTGGCAAGATTTGGGATTGCAGGGACGGGATGAGGTATCGCGTTTATTGCAGGACTATTTTGCACCGCTGGCAGAACGGAATATTTATCATTTGAAATGGAAGAAATGGATTTATCAGGAACTCGGGCATCATCTGGGACAAAAAAATTTACAAGCTCCCCAATGCCGGCGGTGTCCGGACTATTCCATTTGCTTTCCGCAGTGATCACGGTATTTATCAACAGCAAATAATTTCATGGACCAAAAAGAACAGACAATCTCCCTGCATGGATCAGTATGGATGACGGTCAATGGTGAAAATCTCGGCGGTAAAGGTCGGATGGCACTGCTGGCTTATATCGCAGAATGCGGTTCCATCACACAAGCGGCAAAAATGATGAAAATGAGTTACAAAGCCGCCTGGGATGCGATTGATACCATGAATAATCTGGCCGGAGAGCCGCTCGTTGAGCGGTTGACGGGCGGCAAAGGTGGTGGCGGCACACATCTGACCCAACGCGGCCGGCAATTGCTGGAGAATTTCCGGGTGATCGAGACTGAACATCGTCAGTTTATCCGGCATCTGGATCAGCAGGCGACCGGCATGGCGGATGATTTTTTACTCATGAAAAAAATCGGTATGAGAACCAGCGCGCGTAACCAGTATCTCGGGACTGTCGCCCGGATTAAACAGGGGGCGGTCAATGATGAAATTGTGTTGGACATTACGGGTGGTCAGCAAATCATCGCCATCATCACGCACGACAGTACCGAAGAACTGGGACTGGCGCCTGGTGTCGAGGCTTTCGCGCTGATCAAGGCATCATCAGTGATCGTCATGGCAAATGATGCCGGAATCCGTTTGTCAGCCCGCAATCAACTGCAAGGAGAAATCGCCCGGATTCAGGCTGGTGCAGTCAATACTGAAATGACCATCACCTTACCGGGAGGCGGCGTGCTGGCAGCGATGATTACCAATGAAAGTGCACAGGCACTGGCGCTGCATACCGGCAGCCGGGTCACCGGCGTTTTCAAAGCGTCCAGCGTGATTCTCGGCGTACCGGTCTGAGGCCTCATCAGGCCTGGGTGTTAATCAGCTGGCCAACAACCTGACCGCTGGTATTCAAGCCCGGCGTCGACTGAGTTTGCTGAACAGTTTGTGCTGCGCTGAGACCGGAATCATCCTGATTATTGTCCTTATCGCGACCGGTTTTTTTGACTTCCGCTGTTTCCGCTGTGTTTTGCGTTACCTGGCTGGTGCTATTTCCTGATCCGCCGGATACTGAGCTGATATTCATGGTGACTCCTGTGTGTAATGCCATGCTGTGTAGTAGGGAGGGCGGTATCCTGAATCTATGGAATAATGCGCCAGCTTCACTATGCATTCCGCCTCGTTGAACATTATAGGAAAAATTCGCGTTATGGTTTGGGATTATTTACAAGCTTTTACCTTGTCCGTATCGCCGCAGGTGGATGACATTGATGGTCTGCATCACACCAATAATGCCGTCTATGTCCGCTGGTGCGAACAGGTGGCATGGGCGCATTCAGAAAAACTGGGAATGCGTCTGGCAGACTATCACCGGCTGGACCGCGCAATGGCGATCCGGCACGGGAAATATGATTATATTTTGCCATCTTTGCTCGGTGAACCACTGACACTGGCCACCTGGCTGGTGGCGACTGACGGCAAGCTGACCATGGAGCGACGTTTCCAGCTGATCCGTGACCGGGATCAGGCGACTATACTGCGCGGATGCTGGCAACTGGTCTGCATTGAAATCAGTACCGGAAAAGTACGGCGTATGCCTCAGGAATTTTGTGAGGCCTATCTCCCTGCAATTAGCGAGCCTGTGAGTCAGCCTGCGACTGCGTAACTGATGAGCGATCATCTGCCAAATAAAAAAATGCCGGTTTTGAGAACCGGCATTTTTATAGGAAAAATCTGTTTAGCTGCTCAGGGTCTGGGTTTGTCTGCCGGCCAGGGAAATGGCGACACAGGCAATCGCACCAGGAATGGCAAAGGCATAAAAATTAAATTCCAGGGGCAGATTCATACTCAGCAAAGTACCACCCAGAATCGGCCCGAGAATTGCGCCGCTACGCCCGATACCCGAAGCCCAACCGATGCCGGTGGAACGTATGCTCAGCGGATAATACTGCGCGACATAGGCATACAGCAGAATCTGTGTGCCGATTGTTGTCGCACCGGCCAGGGCTACCAGCATATTCAGTATCAGCGTATTGCTCCTGATACCCAGCAGGCTGATCGAACCGGCGGCAATAATAAAGAAAATCGTCAGGATACGGCGCGGATGAAACTGGTCTGCCAGTCATCCGCCGCCGATTGCACCGAAAATTGCACCGATATTTAACACCATCAGGAACATCAGGCTGGAACCTAGTGGATAGCCGGCTTTATTCATCAGTTTCGGCAACCATGAGCCCAATGCGTAGACCATCAGCAGACACATGAAAAACGCAATCCAGAACATCAGTGTGGTCAGCAGACGATTATTTCTGAACAGCGCGATCAGTGGTGCCTGATTCACTGTTTTACCGGTCGCATAGTGATACTCGGCATCCTGTGCCGGATGAAAACCGGGCTTCAGCTGATGCAGTATCCGTCCCATTTGCCCGTAATTTTTTGAGTGCAGTAAAAAGGCAGGAGATTCTGGCAGAAAATACAGAATCAGCGGCAACAGCAACAAAGGGATAATGGCGACAAAAAATACTGCAGACCAACCGTAAGCCGGAATCAGCCAGATACCCAGCCCGGCGGATAACATGCCGCCGACCGAATAGCCACTGAACATTATCGTGACCAGCAGACTGCGGATTTTTTTAGGAGAGTATTCCGTCATCAGTGCCACCACATTCGGCATCACACCGCCAATACCCAAACCTGCAATAAAACGGCAGATACCGAATTCAGTCATATTGCTGACGAAACCGTTAATGAAAGTGAATGCGCTGAACAAAGTAACGCAAATTGCAATAACCTTTTTACGTCCGATTTTGTCGGATAAAGGGCCGAAAAACATGGCCCCAAACATCATGCCGAATAAGGCATAGCTGCCCAAGGCGCCCGCCTGTAACGGTGTGAGCGCCCATTCTGTCATCAGTTTTGGCAGTACCACGCCATAAATCACAAGGTCATAACCATCAAAAATAATCACCAGTGCACACCAGAACAGCAGCATCCAGTGGAAGCGATTAAAGCGCGCCTCGTCAATTAGCTGGTGAACGTCAATCTGTTTCATGAATTAAGTCTCCTCAGGGGTTATTTTTGTAAAAAAGGGTGCAGCAGACCAACCGTTGTGATGACAGCGGGTTGGGTAAAACGGGGGAATCAATCGGTTGCGGGTGTGTTCAGTCGCTCAGAAAAGCCAGTAATGCCTGGTTGAATGCGCTCTCTGCTTCGATGTTGGAGATATGCGATGCCTCCAGCACGGCAATCCGGGCATCAGGAATCTGCTGTTGCATGAAAACGGCATCTGCCACGGTCGTGACCGGATCTGCGTTGCCGGCGATGATCAGTGTCTGAGGCGTAATAGCCTGAATCTGCTGCCGCAGATCCGCGCCGGCAAGCGCTTCGCAGCAGGCGGCATAACCTGATGGATTTTCTTGCCGCAAATGTTCTGTCAGAACAGAAATCTGGTCCGGCATTCTGCGGGCGAAGTCTGGCGTAAACCAGCGGCTGGCGGCAGAGTCTGCAATGCTGCCAAGCCCATTGGTGCGTACCATATCAGCCCGCTGTTGCCAGGCAATGCTGTCCCCGACTTTGGCTGCGGTGTTGGCGAGAATCAGTTTGTTGATGCGTCCTGCTGCATGTATTCCCAGCCATTGTCCAGTCACGCCACCCATAGATAATCCGCAGAAATGCGCTGTTGCTATACCGAGAAAATCAAGTAACCCTAACGCGTCTTCAGCCAGTTGCTGCAACGAATAAGGACCAGCTGGAGACGCAGAGTCGCCGTGGCCGCGCGTATCGTAACGGATAACATAAAACCGTTCGCGTAAGTGTTTAGCCTGCGCCTGCCACATACGATGGTCAGTGCCGAGCGAGTTGGAAAAAAGGATCGCGGGGTGTGCGGGATTTCCCTCTGTGAGGTAGAAGATATCGGTGTGATGGATGTGGGCGATGGGCATGGCTTTTCCAGTCAATGAATTCAGACGCGTTCGATGATCATGGCGATTCCCTGGCCGACGCCGATGCACATGCTGCAGAGGGCATAACGTCCCTGAGTGCGTTGCAGCTGATACATAGCGGTGGTCACCAGCCGTGCTCCCGATGCACCGAGCGGATGCCCTAAAGCGATCGCACCGCCATTCGGATTCACGTGCGCCGCATCGTCCGGCAAACCCAGATCGCGGGTAACGGCGAGTGCTTGCGCGGCAAAGGCTTCGTTGAGTTCGATGACATCCATCTGGCTCAGTGACAGGTTGGCTTTGGCCAGCACTTTGCGGATTGCCGGTGCGGGTCCGAATCCCATGATGCGGGGAGCTACTCCGGCTGCAGCAACGGCAATAATTCTTGCTCTCGGGGTTAGTCCGTGTTCTGTCAGCGCCTGCCCGGATGCCAACAGCAAAGCGCAGGCGCCGTCATTCACTCCCGATGCATTGCCCGCCGTCACGGTACCGTCTGGCCGGACGACGCCCTTGAGTTTTGCCAGCGCTTCGAGCGTTGTGGCACGCGGATGTTCATCCTGGCTGAAAATCAGTGGATCTCCTTTGCGCTGCGGCAGTGTGACCGGAACGATTTCATCATTAAAAATGCCGTTTTGTTGTGCTAGCGCTGTGCGAATCTGGCTGTGCAGTGCAAAGCGGTCCTGGTCTTCGCGTGAGACGGAAAAATCGGCAGCAACATTTTCTGCGGTTTCCGGCATCGAGTCGACACCATACTGCGCTTTCATGAGCGGATTGATGAAACGCCAACCTATCGTCGTATCTTCAATTCTGGCATTGCGAGAAAAGGCGCTGTCTGCTTTTCCCATCACGAATGGCGCACGTGACATGCTCTCGACGCCGCCAGCAATCATCAGATCGCAGGAGCCACTTTTTAAGGCATTGGCCGCGATGCCGATGGCATCCAGACTGGAACCGCAGAGCCGGTTAACCGTGCTGCCCGGAACGGCTACCGGCAGACCTGCCAGCAGGCTCGCCATCCGGGCCACATTGCGGTTGTCTTCACCTGCCTGATTGGCGCAGCCGTAGATCACATCGTCGATTTTCGACCAGTCCAGAGATGGATTGCGCGCCATCAGCGCCTTGATCGGCAAGGCGGCCAGATCATCGGTTCTGACGCCCGACAGCGTACCGCCATAACGGCCAAAAGGGGTGCGGATTGCATCGCATATAAACGCCTGATTCATTGTGTCTCCTCCATTATTCATGTCGTATGCCGGGTGTCATTTACCATTTGTCATTCGCCCGCTGATATCCCTGCATTACCTGATGGATACCAGTCGCATGGTGCTTTATTGTGCCTGATTCTGCAGCAAGGGAGCGGCAGTCAGGGTTTGCAGTTCTTCAAAACTCAGTCCGGGCACGATTTCACGTACAATCAATCCTTGCGGTATGACATCAATGACAGCCAGGTCAGTGTAAATCCGGTCAACGCAGCCGATACCTGTCAGCGGATAACTGCAGCGATCGACAATTTTTGACTCTCCGGATTTGGTCAGGTGTTCCATCGTGACGAACACCTTTTTCGCACCAATTGCCAGATCCATTGCACCGCCGACTGCCGGAATGGCATCGGCCTCACCGGTATGCCAGTTGGCCAGATCGCCGTTCGCGGCAACCTGAAATGCGCCCAGCACGCAGATGTCAATATGTCCGCCACGCATCATCGTGAATGAGTCGCCGTGATGGAAGAAACAGCCTCCGGTCAGCAGCGTGACAAACTCTTTTCCGGCATTGATCAGTTCCGGATCACGGTCTTGCGGAGCCGGGGCCGGGCCCATGCCCAGAACGCCATTTTCGCTGTGCAGGAAAATATCTTTGTCGGGGTCAAGATAATTGGCAATCCGGGTCGGCAAACCGATTCCCAGATTGACATAGGAACCTTCGGGAATGTCACGGGCAACGCGCTGTGCAATCTGATCGCGGGTATAACGTTGGTAGCTCATGCGGTTCTCCTTGCTCAGACGGCGATAACATGTTGGACGAAAATACCCGGTGTGATGATGTTTTCCGGGTCCAGCGCGCCCAGCGGCACAATTTCTTTGACCTGCGCAATGGTGCAGGCAGCGGCGGTCGCCATGATGGGGCCGAAGTTACGGGCGCTCTTGCGATAAACCAGATTGCCCCAGCGGTCGGCCTGTTGTGCCTTAATCAGTGCAAAGTCTGCATGGATCGGGTATTCGAGCACATAATCCTTGCCGTTGATATTGCGGGTTTCCTTGCCTTCTGCCAGCAGTGTGCCGTAGCCGGTGGGCGTGAAAATCGCGCCAAGACCAGAACCGGCAGCCTGAATACGGGCTGCCAGATTACCTTGCGGTACCAGCTCCAGCTCGATTTTTTTTGCATGGTAGAGCTTGTCGAATTCGTAGGAATCCGATTGACGGGGAAATGAGCAGATAATTTTTCTCACGCGGCCAGCTTTCAGCAATGCCGCCAGACCGAGATCGCCATTGCCGGCGTTATTGTTGACGATCGTTAAGTCACCGGCGCCGTGCGCAATCAGGGCATCAATTAATTCTGCCGGTTGCCCAGCGGTGCCGAAACCACCGATCATGACCGTGGCACCGTCGTGAATTTTTCCGATCACGTCCTGCATAGTGATACTGGTTTTATCAATCATATCTTTACCTGTGTTTGTTACTGTGTTTGTTACTCAGTGATTCAAAAAATACGAAACATCCGTTCATCCGTCGCGGCCGAATACGGATGATCTAGTGTGCAGCCGCTTTGTGGTGCAGGATCAGATAAGCGGCAATGCCGATCACGATCCCCCAGAATGCCGAGCCGAGACCAAATAAGGTCATGCCGGATGCTGTCGCCAGAAAGGTGATCATTGAGGCTTCCCGATGCTCTTCATCCTGAATCACCCCCATGATATTGGCGCTGATCGCCCCTAGTAGCGCCAGTCCGGCAAGTACGGCCACAAACTCTTTTGGCAGGCTGGTGAATAAAGCCACAATCGTTGCCGCCAGTGCGCCACCTATCAGATAAAAAATACCGTTGGCAATTCCGGCGATATAACGTTTACCGGCATGTTCATGGGCATCCTTGCCGGTACACAGCGCTGCCGTGATGGCGGCAATGACGATCGTGACGCCGCCGAAAAAAGCGACGATGACAGACAGCAGGCTCGTGATGATGAGGATAGGTCTGGCCGGAGTCTGATAACCCGACAGGCGCAGAATAGCCATGCCAGGCAGAAATTGTCCGCTCAGGCTGACCAGAATCAGTGGCACTGCAAAACTCAGCGTGGACTGCCAGGTCCATTCCGGCGTGATCCAGACCGGAGCCGACAACGTGACGTGCACTGTACGGAGATCAGCGAGCTGCGTCATCCATGCCAGCAATGCGCCAGCCAGCAGGACAATAATAATCGTATAGCGTGGCAGCAGTTTTTTACCGACCAGATAGGTAAGGATCATGCCGGTTGCCAGCACGGGGGTGGCAGTGACGGATTTGAAACTGTTGACGCCGAACTGAAACAGAATACCTGCCATCATGCCAGCGGCAATCCCTTTGGGAATCTGCCGGATCAGCTTATCGAAATAGCCGGACAGGCCGATGAGCAGAATCATGATAGCGGACGTGATATAGGCTGCGACCGCCTGACTCAGCGGCATCGCCGGAAACAGGCTGACCAGCAGTGCCGTGCCCGGCGCTGACCAGGCCGTGATGACCGGCGTTTTCAGATACCAGCTGAGGATGATGCCGGAAATGCCCGCTCCCGCTGAAATCGCCCAAACCCAGGAGGCGGTCATTTCCGGTGTGGCGTGTGCCGAATGTGCAGCCTGAAAAAAAATAACCAGTGGCCCGGAATAAGAAATCAGCACTGCCAGAAAACCGGCTACTGTCGCTGAGAATGACCAGTCTTTCAGCAGGGAGTGCGGTGTATTGATCATGGTGGCTTGCCTGTGTTGTCCCGATACCGCAGGATTATCCCTGATCGCCACCACCGATCGGCAGCACGGAGCCGGTGATGTATGAGGATTCGTCCGACGCCAGAAACAAGATAGCGTTGACCTGTTCATCAATCGTGCCATAGCGGTGCATCAGGCTGGAGGCAATCGTCTGATCGACAATGCCCTGATACCAGATTTCTTCCTGCGCGCTGAGCGGCTGTGTATTGCGGGGAACTTTACGCGGTGGCGCTTCTGTGCCGCCGGTCGCTACTGCATTAACGCGGATACCATCTGCAGCGTGTTCCAACGCGAGACTGGCGGTCAGTGCATTGATACCGCCTTTGACTCACAATGGCAGCATATTGCTGCTCTCGCTCGCGCAATGCCTGTTGCGCCATTTCCAGCGCAGTGATATCTCGCCCTACCCCCAAAACTCCCAACAACTTGCCTTCTGCATCATAAATCCGGGTCTGAATGGAAACGATCAGTTCCTGATGGCCATCTGCAAAGGTTACTGTCCGTGATTAACGATATTCTTGATTTTTCAAAAATTGAAGCCGGAAGAATGACGCTCGATCCGACTGATTTTCAATTGGAACGGGTGGTCTCCAATGTTTTTGCCCTGATTGCTGATAAGGCGGAGGAAAAAGGGCTCGAGATGATTGCTGAAATCAATAACGTACCAACAGCTTTATATGGAGACAGCGTTCGTCTCGGGCAGATATTGCTTAATTTTGCCAGCAATGCAGTTAAATTTACAGAAAAGGGCAGCATCATTTTGCGCGTCATAATGACCCGGCAGGACGCAGAACGGAGGTGGTTACGATTTGAGGTTAAGGATACGGGAATCGGTCTGACCGTTGATCAGCAGTCAAAATTATTCGCTGCTTTTCAACAAGCGGATGCTTCAACAACCAGAACATATGGCGGAACCGGCCTGGGACTGGCGATCTGTCGGAAATTTGCTGAGTTAATGGGTGGGCGGGTTGGTGTCAGTAGTGAGTACGGTAAAGGCAGTACGTTCTGGTTTGAAGCACCATTTGGTGAAGGCAAAGAGCTTACCGGGCTAGGAGCGCAATTATTGCAGCCCCGCACCCGGATTCTGGTGATTGATGATATGGAGGATGCGAGAGAAACTCTTGCCGATATGCTGAGAGCGCTGGGCGCGCGAGTCAGTACGGCGACTTCAGGAGCAGATGCTCTGGAGCTGGCTGCACAGGCAGATGCGATGGGTGACTCCTATCAGATGATTTTCACTGACTGGCAAATGCCCGAATTTACCGGGACGGAAACTTGCGAGCGGCTGCGGCAGCTTCCGCTCAGAATACAGCCAGTATGCATTTTGGTCAGTGGCAGCAGCGGCTGTCCTCGTGATGAAAAGGAGAGCCAGCTATTTTCTGCATTTATCCCTAAGCCTGTGTTACCGACCATGCTGGCCGACACCATTGCCAGAGTTTCTGGCGAAAATCGGATGGCTGTCGTGCCAGAGAAAAAAAATGAATTGCTGGCGTTTGTCCCAGGGCATCATCTGCTGCTTGTTGAAGACAATCTGATGAATCAGGAAGTCGCGATGGAACTATTGAAGGATATGGGTTTTCTGGTTGACCTGGCAGAAGATGGGGAGCAGGCTATTGCGCTTGCCGCAACAGGTAATCATGACCTGATTCTGATGGATATTCAAATGCCTAAAATGGATGGTTTGGAGGCGACGCGACATATCCGAGACATAGATGTCTGTAAGAAAATACCGATCATTGCAATGACTGCTAATGCTTTTGCGGAAGATCGCGCTGCTGCATTGAGTGTAGGAATGGATGACTATGTACCGAAACCTGTTGACCCTCAGCAGTTAAGCCAGGTTCTCGCCAAATGGTTGCCGGCCGCAGTCAAAGGTGACGTGACTATCCATAGAGATGAATCCTTCTCTTTGCGTGAAATAGATATTCTGACAAAGATAAAGGCAATTAAAAATTTACGTGTTGAAGATGGACTACGGTCTGTCAGAAATAATGTTGAAAAATTAAATCATTTACTCCGGTCTTTTGCAGAGGATCACGGGGGAGATGCTGCCAGTCTGAGATCGGAGCTGAAAGCAAAACAGAATGTGGATGCCAAGCGACGAGCGCACACATTGAAAGGTGTGAGCGGGATGATCGGATTTGGCCGGCTGAGTGAGTTGGCCGAAAAAACTGAGCGATGGATTGGTCAGAATCTAGATGTGGAAATTAACCCTGAAGCTGCCGGGGTTGGTGACCTAGACGAGGAGTTATCCAAAGTATGTAACGCAATCAGGTTAGCTCTGGGGCGCATGGTTGATCTGGTAAAAAATAATTCTGTCTTACCCGATGATTTTCAGGATCGGCTGATTCTGTTGCAGAAACAATTGGTGGCAGATGATCTTGATGCAGAAGAATCATATTTTGAATTGGCTTCGTCTATTGAACGAGCTTTTCCTGACAAAGCATCTGCCTTAAAGAGGGCGATCGAAGAGTTTGATTTTGTTCAGGCCGCTGAAATTGTGAATGCTGTTTTGGAAGATTGTTCAAAAGGGTAGTTGACATGGGTAGGTAAGTCGT
>NZ_JABXYJ010000012.1 GCF_013377855.1 Cognatundibacterium oligocarboniphilum
GGCATGGTGGGTAATGAGCAGTTCTTGAAGTAATCGGTGATTATTCTCCGGGACGCATTCCAATGCTCACATCTTGATGTATGATTGAAAATCGGCAGGGAGTTCCCTGCCGATTTGCATATTGACTGGAAAATTGGCCGGCTTGCTGTCATGTGCAGGTGGCATTATTCCTGAGTTTATTTAATTTATTGATTGAGAGATCAACATATGAAGCAACTTCGTTTGTCTCGTATCGCTGTATTGTTGGCAGCGATCGGTTTTGCAGCCGTGCCGGAATTAACAAATATCGCAGCAAATACTGCC
This sequence comes from Cognatundibacterium oligocarboniphilum, assembly GCF_013377855.1. Classification (GTDB taxonomy): domain Bacteria; phylum Pseudomonadota; class Gammaproteobacteria; order Burkholderiales; family Burkholderiaceae_D; genus Undibacterium; species Undibacterium oligocarboniphilum. Next base: position 304 of record NZ_JABXYJ010000012.1, read on the forward strand.
TATGCTCAGGAAGCGATGCGTCCGGAAATTGGCCGTATTGTCCAGGCTGCCGGCGAGTTGTATAAATCGAAGAAATATAAAGATGCATTGTCCAAGATTCACGAGGCAGACAATGTCAGCGGTAAGACAGTCAATGAAAATTTCACAATCGAACGGATGCGTCTTTCAATCGCTTCTGCTGCAGGCGATAACGATACGGTGATTCGTTCGGCGGAGGCAATCGTCGCTGCCGCAAAATTGCCATCCAAGGATCAGTTGCAAATGATTCAGGTGCTGGCGAATGCTTATTTTAAAGCAGGCAATTACTCCAAAGCAGCGCAATGGTACAACCGTTATTATGCTGATGGCGGCACCGATCAGTCGCTGCGTCAGTACATGATTCAGGCGATGAATCAGAGTGGTGACGGCGCAAAGGCGATGAAGGAAGTCATGGCTGATCTGGCTGCGGATGAAAAAGCTGGTCGTGCGCCAAGCCTGATTAATCTGGAAACCTATGCCAATGCTGCTCTGAAGCAGAAGGATATGGCCGGTTATACCAGCGCACTGGAAAAAATGGTGGCATACCATGGCAAGAAGGAATACTGGGTCAATCTGCTGAATAATATTGAGCGTAAGCCCGGTTATTCCGAGCGCCTGAAGCTGGATCTGTACCGCTTGAAGCTGGTACTGGGGCAGGTGACCAAAACGTCCGATTATATGGATTCATCATTGATGGCTATTCAGGCAGGTTATCCGGCTGAGGCAGTCAAGATTATCGATGCTGGCTATAAAGCCGGTGCCCTGGGGGCAGGCAATGACGCAGAGCGCCATAAGCGTTTGCGTGATATGGCTGCCAAAGCATTGGATGAGGCCAATAAAGGCGCCGCCGCCGCCGAAGCAGATGCGAAGCAGAGTAAGGACGGCAGCAACCTCGTGAATCTGGGTTTTGCTGCAGCGGCTGCAGGCAAGGCAGATCAGGGTATCGCGATGATGGAAGAAGGCATCAAGAAGGACAGCCTCAAGCATCCTGAAGACGCTAAACTGCATCTGGGTATTGCGCAATTACAGGCAGGTAAAAAAGCGAATGCGATCAAAACATTCCGTACGGTGCAGGGTAATGATGGTACTGCTGATCTGGCGCGTTACTGGATCATCTATGCAAATCAGTCAGGCAAATAAGCTGGCATCAGCTGATATCGCTAATGAGATCAGACAATAAAAAAGGGCGCTTCCGGCGTCCTTTTTTTATTGTCTGATCCTGATTTCTGCTGAGAATTACACCGTGATTCAGAACGTATCAACAGGTGCGTACAATTTTAGCCGTGGCGTTTTTTACCGCCACGTGTATTGACTGCGAGGGTTTTTGCCGGACGGGCGTGGAAATTGTGTGCCGGCGTTTTCTGATGTGCGGCGACGGCGGTATGACGCGACTTCGCCAGCACCGGTACCTGAATATGCAAGGTCTGGCCCGGATTCAGATTGTCGCGTTTCAGGTTGTTCCAGCCTTTCAGATCAGCGACAGTGACATGATAACGGCGGGCGATACTGTTCAGATTATCCTGTTTGCTGACCTTGTGATTCAGCTGACGGGTTGCAACGCCTTTTTCGATGATGATCTGTGCTTTTTCGGCTATCTCCGGAGAGATATCCTGATCCGGAGTCTTGCTGGATTTGGGAATCAGGATCGTTGAACCTGCCTTGACCAGCATTTTGGCCGGGATCAGATTCACTTCACGGATAAATTCTGGTTTCTGCCCCAGTTTTTGCGACAGGGATTCCACCTTTTCAGTTCTCGGAACCGTGTAGGTCGCCCATGAGGACAATGGCCCTTGCCATTTGCTGAGGTTTTCTTTGTACAGATTGGCATTGTCTGCCGGTAACAGGATTTTAGTATTGCTGTCGCCGGTGATGACCGGGCGATTAAATTGCGGGTTCAGGGCTGTGAATTCCTCCATCGACAATTCCGCAAGCTGTGCCGCAACACGTACATCAATATCCCGGGTTTTTTCTACCGTGACGAAATAAGGCTGGTTTTCCAGCGCCGGTAGGGAAATATTAAATTGTTCAGGATGCGCAATAATATTTTTAACGGCCTGTAATTTGGGAAAATAGTTACGGGTTTCCTGCGGCATCAGTCCCGACATGCTGTCAAAATCGATCGGCAAACCCTGTGCCTGCTGCTTTTTGATCGCGCGTTGTACGGAGCCTTCACCCCAGTTATACGCCGCCAGCGCCAGTTGCCAGTCTCCGAAGATGCCATACAGGCGTTCCAGATAATTCAACGCAGCATCTGTGGAATCCAGAATGCCGCGGCGATCATCTTTGAACATACTTTGCTTCAGATTGAAATCCTTGCCGGTTGCTGCCATGAATTGCCACATGCCGCTGGCTTTTGCCGTTGAAATGGCTTGTGGGTTAAATGCAGATTCGATAAAAGGCAGCAAGGCGAGCTCGGTCGGCATCCCGCGCTTTTCCAGCTCTTCCACCACGTGGTACAGGTAGCGGGAACCGCGCTGTACGGTCCTGAGAATGTAATCAGTCCGGGTGCTGTACCAGGTCAGCTGGTTGTCAACCTGCTTATTGTTCAGATCAGGAATCGCGTACCCGGCCCGGATTCTTTCCCATAAATCTGCTTCCTGATTGGTATAGACAAAGGAAGCCGGTTCGCTGGAACTGGTACCAGTGAGGGCAGAAGAAACAGGGGAGGTGGAAATTTTACTGATGTCAGGACGGGTATTCATGCCGTTTAATGCAGGCGCATCGGCATAACTCAGTGAGGGCAGGGTCCAGCAGCACAGCATGGATGCAATAACGGGACAAAGTCGGGAACGTAATCGTTTCATAGGCAGAAGGCGTTTGCCGACCTGTGTCGACGTTAATGACAGTATCACGAGAGTGTACGCAAGGGCAGAAGATCGCGTCAAGCAGAAACTTCTCCTGATCTGAGGGTAAGTGATGCTGAACAGCATGTATCTGTCAGTCTGGGGTAATCTGGCCGGAGTCGGGGTTATACGCCGGAATAATCCTGTGCCAATACCGAAACTTTGTCCTACAATGCGGTTTTATTGATATTAGTGGAATAACAATATGCTGCATCGTTACAGATCATGGGTGCTGGGCATTGGAATGTCTTGTTGTGTGGTGTGTCCTGCACCGGCAGGTATTGTCCTGATTGAACATGCTGATGGTTATACGCTGAACCGGAAACAGCAACTGGTGCAGTTTGATGCCATGGCTTTTGATGAGCAGGGGAAAGTCCGCGCAGTCGGTCATGCGCGTGCATTACGCAAACAGTTTCCCGCTGCTTCGCATATTGATCTGCAGGGAAAAACCGTCTTGCCAGGTCTGATTGATGCGCACGGCCATATCATGGGGCTGGGGATAAGCGCACTGCAACTGGCGCTGCGCAGCACGGAAGATTTGCCACAGGCGCAACGGGTGATCGCTGACTATGCAGCCCGTTTTCCGCAGAAACAATGGATTTTAGGCGGTGAATGGAATCAGGCTAACTGGAAGCTGGAGCGCTTTCCGTCGGCTCAGGATATTGATGCCGTTGTCCGTGACCGGCCGGTCTGGCTGAGTCGGGTGGATGGACATGCGGCCTGGGCCAACAGCAAGGCGATGCAACTGGCGGGAATCAGCCGTGAAACTCCGGATCCGGCTGGCGGAAAAATCGAACGGGATACCTATGGCAACCCGACTGGCATTTTTATCGATAGCGCCATGGAGCTGATCGATCGGGTATTGCCTGTGGCCACAGAGGCGGAAAACCTGCAGGCGCTGGATACGGCGCTGCAGATAATCCGTCAGGCAGGATTGACCAGTGTGCATGATGCCGGTGTTTCCGCGCCGGCGGATCATCTGTTCCGGGAATATGCAAAGACGGGCCGCCTGACCGTCCGTGTCTACGGCATGATCGCCGGTGTCGGGGAGTTTTTTGACAGTGTTGTTGTGGATGGGCCGTTCAACGGTGACGCAGACCGCTATACACTGCGTGCCGTGAAGCTGTTTGCCGATGGTGCTCTGGGCAGCCGTGGTGCGGCATTGCTCGCGCCTTACAGTGATGCGCCGCAGGTTTCCGGGCTGTTGTTCAAGTCGCAGCAGGAAATGAATGCGATGGTGCGCAAAGCCGCAGAGCAACATTATCAGGTGAATGTCCATGCGATCGGCGATGCCGGGAACCGGCAGATACTCAATGCTTTCGCTGTCTTGCCAGCCTCACTGCGAACGGAGTTGCGTCATCGTATTGAACATGCGCAGGTGGTCTCGCTGGAAGATATTCCCCGTTTCCGGACTCTGGGCATTATTCCTTCAATGCAGCCAACCCATGCCACATCCGATATGAATATGGCTGAAAGCCGGGTCGGGTCGCAGCGCATCCGTGGTGCTTATGCGTGGCGCAGGTTTTTGCAGCAAGGGTCGCGCATTGCATGCGGCTCTGATTTTCCGGTGGAGTCACCCAACCCGTTCTGGGGCATGTATGCCGCTGTGACACGACAGGATATGCAGGGGCAGCCACGCAACGGCTGGTATCCCGGGCAGGCAATGACGATGAAGGAAGCATTCCGCTGCTTCACGCTGGATGCGGCGTATGCGGCACATCAGGAAAACATCCTGGGCAGTCTGGAGACCGGAAAATGGGCCGATTTCATTGTGATTGACCGTAACATTTTCCGTATCCCGGCACAGCAGATTTTCCAGACCCAGGTTCTGGAAACCTGGGTGGCAGGGCAGCGCGTGTACCGTGCCGGAGCCAGCACTGCCGCAAGTGTTGACGTATCCGGCATCAGATAACGCCGGCCCCTGAAGCGGGAACAGGCAGCAGTGCAGGGGATATGCTGTCTGCCTGTTTCTGGTTGGCTGGTTTTGCAGCTTATGGGGTGGTAGGCTGTTCCTGCGTATCCAGATTAAACTGCAGCGCTGCCAGTCTGGCATAAACGCCATTCTGTTCGACCAGCGTGGCATGGTTGCCGGTTTCAACGATTTTTCCGTGTTCCATCACAATGATGCGGTCGGCCCGTTGCACCGTCGCCAGCCGGTGGGCAATGATCAGCGTGGTCCTGCCTTGCATCGCCACTTCGAGTGCGCCCTGCACCAGCCGTTCCGACTCGGCATCCAGTGCGCTGGTGGCTTCGTCCAGCAATAACAGCGGCGGGTTTTTCAGCAGGGCACGGGCAATGGCAATCCGCTGTCGCTGGCCGCCGGATAAACGCACGCCGCGTTCTCCCAGAAACGAGGCATAGCCTTCAGGCAGCCGCTCGATGAATTCATGGGCTGCTGCCAGTCTTGCGGCCTGCATGACTTCGGCATCGGTGGCTTCCGGTTTGCCATAACGGATATTTTCCATCGCATTGGCAGAAAAAATCACCGTGTCCTGCGGGACAATGCCGATGGCTTGCCGCAGGTCATGCAGGTGCAGATCGCGTATTGGTACACCATCGAGCCGGATAACTCCGCTTTGCGGATCGTAAAAACGCAACAGCAGTTGAAACAGGCTGGTTTTTCCCGCACCGGAGGCGCCGACAATCGCAACAGTCTGGCCTGCGGCTACCTCCAGTGTCAGATCGGCAACGGACAGGGTTCCCGGACGGGAGGGATAAGAAAAACTGACGGCTTCCAGCGAGAGTCTGGCGCCGCCTGCCGACTGGCTGCTGCGTGCCGGCAGCATCGCAGGATGTGCCGGATTCTGAATCGGTGAATGCGCAGCCAGCAGCTCCAGCAGACGTTCGGTGGCACCTGCAGCACGCTGGGCGTCGCCCATGACTTCAGACAGGGCACCCAGCGCTCCGGCAACAATCGATGCGTACAGGATAAATTGCCCCAGCTGGCCGCCGCTCATACGTCCATCCATCACCGCGTTCGCTCCCAGCCACAGCACAAATACAATGGCGCCGAATACCAGCAGAATCGCCATCATGGTCAGCAGAGAGCGGGCGCGGATGCGGCGCATGGCTGTGCCGAAGGCATTTTCTACAAAACCAGAAAAACGACGGGCTTCAATCTGTTCATGCGTGTATGCCTGCACTGTCGGCATGGCATTCAGAATTTCTCCTGCGATGGCTGAGGCATCGGCAATCTTGTCCTGTGAATCGCGAGACAGTTGCCGCACACGCCGGCCGAACAGGATGATCGGCAGCACCACCATCGCCAGCATCACGATAATCAGAATCGACAGCTTGACGCTGGTGACAAACAGCATGATCAGTCCGCCGCTCATCAGCAGCAGATTGCGCAATGCCATCGAAATACTGGTACCGACCACGGTCTGGATCAGCGTGGTGTCGGTGGTCAGGCGCGACAGCACTTCGCCGGTTTGCGTGGTTTCAAAAAATTGCGGGCTTTGTGTCACCACATGGGAATACACTGCATTACGGATGTCGGCGGTGACGCGCTCTCCCAGCCAGGACACCATGTAAAAACGGGCTGCGGTGGCGATACCGAGAATCGTTGCCACACCAAACAGCGCGAGGAAGGTCAGATTCACATCATGGATCTGGCGGTCGCCGGAGCTGCCAAAACCAAGATCAATCATTTGCCGGAAAGCCGCAGGAATCGCCAGCGTCGCACTGGCGGCAATCAGCAGTGCGATACCGGCATATATAAACTGCCGGCGGTAAGGGCGCAGAAAGGGCAGCAGTCCCCGTAACGTCTGCAGACTGCTGCGCTGAGTGGAGGGTTCGGAGTTGGGCATAAAGAAAATGGTTGAGTGAATAGAAAATAGAAAAGACCTTGCTGGCAGCAGGCAAAGCAAAACAATTCAAATGACGCCAATAAGACAAAAGAACGCAGCAGGACGTACAGCAGAAAAAGACAGCTTCGCCTACATGATGACCTGAATCGGAAAATCAAGCAGGGAATGCGATAATCCCTGCCTCTTTATGTAACGTAATGTGTGAAACGGCGTCAACAGCCGTGCCACTCTTTACGTTATGTCATCACCCCTTCCGTTGAAAGTGATTGTATGCCCGCCATAGCTGACCAGATGCCTGTCTTACTGACTACCTCATCAACTGCCAGGGAGTTGCTTCAGCGCGCCTGTCGTCTGGTGTCGTTCCTGTTGTTGTTGCCGCTGATGGCTTGCCAGAGCACCATCAGCCGGATGAATGACTGTCAGACCGGTGACTGGAATTTTATCGGTAACAAAGATGGTTCAGATGGACTGCATCGTAATTATGAAGAGCGCAGGCAATTCTGTTCTTCGGTGGACAGCAGTAAGATCCGGCCTGAATCGGCGCAGCAGTATGAGCAGGGCTGGCAGCAGGGTAATCAGCAATTCTGGTACCGGCTGGGGCGGACGGACGGGCGCAATGCGCTGGCGCTCAGCTATTACCAGCAGCAGGTGCAGTCAGACCAGATTCGTCAGAAAGAAACGCCGCTGAATCAGGCGGCTTATGAGCAGGGCTGGCAGCTCGGTAATGCCGATTACTGGCAGCAGAGCGGCCATCAGGAAGGGTTGGCAGGGCGCAAGGCCGACGAAGAGGGCGCACGTCGTCTGCCGGGTGCCCCGGAAGTATTCCGTGCCGATGCTTACCGTCAGGGGTGGAGCGAGGGTAATTACGCCTACTGGCAGCAGCTCGGCTATCAGGACGCGCATCAGGGGATTCCGGACAGCACTCTGGGCGTCCATGTGAAAGCGGCACAGAGTCGTGACCTGCTGGTGCTGGAAGATGCCTACCATACTGGCTGGAACCGTGAAATCACCGAATACTGGAAGCGGCTGGCATGGGATGACGCCGTCAATGGACGTGATATCTACATGCGGCGCGATGATGCAAAGCGGCGCGGTCTCAGGCTGGATGAAGCGGCCTACCGCCAGCAATGGGAGCAGCGCCTGATGCAATACTGGACCGAGGCTGGCACCGCAGACGGTTATGGCAAACCATTCATGCTGGAGCAGCGGATGAGCAATGCCCGCAACGAACAGGTATTTGTGATTGCCCAGACCCGCGACCTCTATACTCAGGCATGGAACCGTCAGAACGCTGCCTATTGCACCTTGGAAAACGCATTCAACTGGGGAAGAACCAATCAGCCGATGGCGATCGAAGTTTGCCAGCAGCCTTTGCAATATCGCTTGCAGCGTGCGCTGACGGCGGGCCGCGATGTAGAAGAAATCCGTCGCCGTCAGGCGTTCAACCATCGCGAGCTGGATGAGCAACGCGACCGTTTGCGCGATGTTGAGCGTCGCTTAGCCCGTCTGGAAGCAGAAATGCAGCGTAACCGCGACGACAAGAACCGGCCAAACACACCTGAAAACACAAATACCGATCGTCGCAATGAGCGCGACCGCAGCGATCTGCGTGATCAGTGGCAATTCCTCCGTTACCGCATTGACGATCTGCAAAACCGGGAATACCGCTATCAGCAGGATATGGAGCAGATACAGCGCGATGCCCTGCGCTGACGAGACGGCTTGACAAAACTTCAGCCTGCTTGCTTGCCTGGCTGGCTTATTCAACTTGCTTATTTAAACAGCTTATTCAAACTACTGATTGAAGCTGCACAGCAACCTGTCCATGCCAAAAAATGTTGAAGCAGCATACTCCCCCCATATTTTATAAAAAACAGCCTGATGCTTAGATGGTTAAAGGCTGTTTTCAGATACTGAAGGGGAGTATATTCTTAATGCAATGTATTCCCTGTTCCCGCTGCGTGACTGGCGAACCGCATCACAGCTTGCCGGCGCAGGCTGTTGGGTACAAAAAGCGGTGTTTTGCCACATGTTCCACTTTCACCCGACTTCACCAAATATTTGGTTTTGAATATATCCAAGCTCAGTCAAGCCTTATATAATCCTGCTACTTGATCGGGAGAGAGCAGCAACGCGCTGCCGCCGAAGGGGCTAATACCCAACAAACTCTCAGGCAAAAGGACCGATCAACTGGGGAGTTGATATACACCCCACACTCTGGAGAGTGGTAGCGGCGGCGCAAGCCAGCCGGACTACCCACCGAAGGTGCGCACGGGATGGCAAACATCGTTGCTCCCGTAATCTCTCAGGTACCAGGACAGAGGGGTCTGCGATTTTTTCGCACGCGACGGATATGGTTCGTCGATGTGCGTTTGTTCGTCCCTTCTAATCTGGTAATGAGGTTCTCATGACGCAAGCAGCGACATCACTCAAGGCAACTCCCCTTAACGCAGCGCACCGTGCTGCTGGCGCAAAAATGGTCGATTTCGGCGGTTGGGATATGCCGGTCAACTACGGTTCACAAATCGAAGAGCATCACGCCGTGCGCAGCGATTGCGGCATGTTCGATGTGTCTCACATGTGCGTCGTGGATCTGAAAGGCGACAATGCACGCAGCTTCCTGCGTGGTCTGGTTGCGAATAATGTCGATAAACTGCAGGTGCCCGGTAAGGCGCTGTATTCCTGCATGCTGAAACCCGAAGGCACGGTCATCGACGATCTGATCATCTATTTTTTTGCTGAAAACTGGTTCCGTCTGGTGGTCAATGCCGGCACTGCCGAAAAAGACATCGCCTGGATGAATGCCCGAAATGCGGAGACAGGTGCCGGCCTCACGATCACGCAACGCCGTGACGGTGCAGACGCGTTTGCGCTGGTCGCCGTGCAAGGTCCGAATGCGCGCGCCAAAGCCTGGGAAGTGCTGCCAGAAACCAAGACCGCCAGTGCAGAAATCAAACCATTTAATGCCGTGATTGTGGCCGACACCGCCTTCGGTGAAATCATGGTGGCGCGTACCGGCTATACCGGCGAAGACGGTTTTGAAATCGCCGTTGCTGCAAATCGTGTGAACGATCTCTGGAATGCACTGGCCGCTGCCGGTGTCAAACCTGCTGGTCTTGGTGCACGCGACACGCTGCGTCTGGAAGCTGGTATGAATCTGTACGGTCAGGATATGGATGAAAGTGTGAATCCGCTTGACGCAGGTCTGGCATGGACGATTGATCTGGTCAGTGAACGCGATTTCGTTGGCAAGCAAGCCCTGCAGCAGCAAGGTCAGAAAGCACAATTCCTCGGCCTGATTCTGCGTGAAAAAGGCGGCATTCTGCGCGCACATCAGCAAGTTGTCACTGCACAGGGCGAAGGCGAAATCACCAGCGGCACATTCAGCCCGACCATGCAACAAGCCATCGCATTGGCACGCTTGCCGATGGGCGTGGCGATTGGCGATACCGTACAGGTCGTGATCCGCGACAAGCAACTGGCGGCAACGGTTGTCAAATTGCCGTTTGTGCGTAACGGTAAAGTTCTGGTCGCTTAATTTCCGGTATTAGCAACAGTATCAACAGCAGATGCAGCATAAGTAGCAGACGCAGGCAGCGTAATAGCATCTTTTTATCTCAGAAAAATTTAAACAAATTCTTATTGATTATTTGGAGTCCATCATGAATGTACCAGCAGATCTGAAATACACTTCCTCCCACGAATGGGTACGCGCAGAAGCAGACGGCACGCTGACTGTCGGCATCACCGAATTTGCACAGGATGCACTGGGTGATATCGTTTTCGTTGACTTGCCAAAAATCGGCACTACACTCGCTGCCGGTAAAGACTGTGCCGTTGTTGAGTCCGTCAAGGCGGCTGGCGACATCTACGCGCCAGTCAGTGGCGAAGTTGTTGCTATCAACGAGGCATTGGCCGATGCGCCGGAATCGATCAACAGCGACGCCTTCGGTGCATGGCTGTTTAAGCTCAAGCCAGCGAATCCGGCTGAGCTGGATGGTCTGCTGAGCGCCGACGCTTACGCACAGAACATCGGCTAATACAACCGTCTTCATTGCCTCATCCGGTCCGGCAGACAATTGCCGGTACAGATGCCGGAGCAGCACTGCTCCGCATCCACCGAATGCGTTCTTTTCGCCATTACTCGTATTCTCGCCACTGACCTATCATGACCCGTCCTTCACTGACTCAACTGGAAGCGCATGACGCTTTCATTTCCCGCCATATCGCCCCATCCGACGCTGAACAAGCGAAGATGCTGGCTGTGCTTGGCTATGCTGACCGCAATGCGCTGATTGATGCGATCGTGCCTGCCAATATCCGCCGCCATGATGTTTTGCCGTTGGCTGGATTTACCGCAGCGAAATCCGAACCGGAAGCGCTGGCGCAACTGAAAGCCATCGCTGGTAAAAACCAGGTGCTGAAATCCCTGATTGGTCAGGGCTATTACAACACCCACACGCCGGGTGTCATTCTGCGCAATATCTTTGAAAACCCAGCCTGGTACACCGCTTATACGCCTTACCAGCCAGAGATTTCTCAAGGTCGTCTGGAAGCAATGCTGAATTTCCAGACCATGATCACCGACCTGACCGCAATGGATATCGCCAATGCCTCGATGCTGGATGAAGGCACCGCCGCTGCCGAAGCGATGACGCTGATCCAGCGTGTCGGCAAATCCAATTCCAATGTGTTTTATGTTGCCGCCGATGTCTTGCCGCAAACCCGCGAAATCATCGAAACCCGCGCTGAACCGCTGGGCATCGAAGTCCGTACCTGCCACAGCAGCGATGCACTGAACAATGATTGCTTCGGCGTGCTGTTGCAATATCCGGGCGCGAATGGCGATATCCGTGATTACCGCGAATACGCTGCTGCCATCCACGCTAAAGGCGCTATGGTGATTGCCGCTGCCGATCTGCTGGCACTGACATTGCTGACACCGCCGGGTGAGTGGGGTGCTGATGTGGTGGTTGGCAACAGCCAGCGTTTTGGCGTACCGCTGGGATTCGGCGGCCCGCACGCAGGCTATATGTCCACCCGCGATGCATTCAAGCGCAGCATGCCTGGTCGTCTGGTTGGCGTGACCATTGATGCACAGGGCAATTCTGCTTACCGTCTGGCATTGCAAACCCGTGAGCAACACATCCGCCGCGAAAAAGCGACGTCCAACATCTGTACTGCACAGGTGCTACTGGCAGTGATGGCATCCATGTATGCCGTATATCACGGCCCTGATGGCTTGCGCCGTATCGCGCAACGTGTACAGCGTCTGACTGCAGTGTTGGCGGCAGGTCTGCAACAGATGGGCCTTACACTGGCGAACAGCACGTATTTTGATACGCTGACGGTGAATGTCGCTGATGCAGCCGCAGTGCATGCAGCAGCAACGGCACAAGGCTATAACCTGCGCCAGATCAGCGCGACGCAAGTCGGTATCTCATTCGACGAAACTGTGACGCGTGAGGACGTGGTGAACGTCTGGAGCATGTTTGCTCAAGGTAAAGCAACGCCGGATTTCAATGCGGTTGAAGTTACTGTCAGCGATGCAGTGCCAGCCACACTGGTTCGCAGCAGCGCTTTCCTGACTCATCCGACTTTCAGCCGCTACCATGCTGAACATGAAATGCTGCGTTACCTGCGTAGTCTGGCTGACAAGGATCTGGCACTTGATCGCAGCATGATTCCGCTTGGTTCCTGCACCATGAAGCTGAATGCCACGTCGGAAATGATTCCCGTCACCTGGCCGGAATTTTCTAATATTCACCCATTCGCACCGCAAGATCAGACGCTGGGTTACCGCGAAATGATTGACCAGCTCGAAGCCATGCTGTGTGCAGCGACTGGCTATGCGGCTGTTTCCCTGCAACCGAATGCCGGTTCACAAGGCGAATATGCTGGCTTGCTGGTGATCCGCAAATACCATGAGTCCCGTGGCGAAGGTCATCGCAATATCTGCCTGATTCCATCATCTGCACACGGTACCAATCCGGCATCGGCAGCGATGGTCGGTATGGAAGTTGTGGTCGTTGCCTGTGATGAACGCGGTAACGTCGATCTGGTTGATCTGGCTGCCAAGGCAGAAAAACACAGCGCCAATCTGGCAGCGATCATGGTGACTTACCCATCGACCCATGGCGTATTTGAAGAAGGCATTCAGCAATTGTGCGAAATCGTACATAGTCACGGTGGTCAGGTCTATGTTGACGGCGCTAATATGAACGCGCTGGTTGGTGTGGCCGCACCGGGGCAATTTGGCGGCGACGTCAGCCATCTGAATCTGCACAAAACTTTCTGTATTCCTCACGGTGGTGGCGGTCCGGGTGTTGGCCCGGTGGCAGTCGGTGCGCATCTGGCAAAATTTTTACCGAATCAGAAATCGACTGGCTATGTGCGTGGTGAAGACGGTATTTCTGCTGTCAGCGCAGCACCGTTTGGCTCGGCATCGATTTTGCCGATCTCGTGGATGTATATCGCGATGATGGGGGCAGAAGGATTGAAAGCCGCAACAGAAACTGCAATTCTGGCAGCGAACTACATCGCCAAACGCCTTGCTCCGCATTATCCGGTGCTGTATTCCGGTCATGACGGTCTGGTGGCGCATGAGTGCATTCTGGATTTGCGTCCTTTATCTGATGCGACAGGTATTTCGAATGAAGACGTGGCAAAGCGCCTCATTGACTTCGGTTTCCACGCACCTACCATGAGCTTCCCGGTTCCCGGCACCTTGATGATTGAGCCGACCGAGAGCGAATCGCTGGCAGAGCTGGATCGTTTTATCGATGCGATGATTGCGATTCGTGAAGAAATCGCCAAAGTGGCGAGTGGTGAATTCGATGCGAAAGACAATCCATTGAAAAACGCACCGCATACCATGCAGGCATTGCTGTCCGCCGAATGGAACCGTCCGTACAGCCGCGAAGCAGCAGCGTATCCGGTCGCCAGCCTGCGTCACCAGAAGTACTGGGTACCAGTAGGTCGCGCTGATAACGTGTATGGCGACCGCAATCTGTTCTGCTCTTGCGTACCGCTGTCGGATTATCAGTAACTGTTTGTTTTGCTGAATTTTTCGCCGGTTTCACGACGTTGAATTCAGCAGATCTGTCAAAAGGATGCCCGCAGACTGCCGGCATCCTTTTTTACAACTAATTCCCTTTATAGATACCCGCTTCCAGAATGATGTCTCCGGAGCGAACCAGATAGGTAGATTTGGCTTCTACTTTTTTACTGACCGGATTGTTGTAACGGTAATCCACCCATCCTTTACCTTTGGTCTTGGCCAGCTCGACGATCTCTTTCCGGTACAACTTACCTTCCGCATCCGGCAGCTCCAGCATGTTTTTTCCGATCAGCTTTGGATTGATAGGGTGAGCAAGAATCGGACCGTCAATACTGCGGACATACAGATACAGATCACCGACGAGAAAATCCGGATTTTTTTGATTGATCTCCCGGATCAATGCCTCTTTCCCGTTTTTCTGCAAATAGTTGAGACCTTTGTTTACCATGGCGATGGCATCTTCAGGTTTGTCAGCAGCCTGACCCGTAACTGGCGCGGTCATGGCACAGACAGCAAGTATTGCAACGATGGTGTTCCTGATCAGCATGAAATTTTCCTTCCACAGAATACGCACATAGCGTGCTCTTCAGGGTAACCCATTTTTTCAAAAGAAAAAGCATTCTTTGCATCTTCCGTCACCAATTTGACTGGTATGAACGGAAATGGACGATTGACGCCGCTACATTCCTGCATTTGATCAGAAATCATGAACTCGTCCGGCATAGCTCTTCAAAACAGTAAATGTGTTGTTTAGAGTTTAATCTCTAATTATCCATATCGCGGCTGTTTTCATAGCGCGTGTCACAAACCAGCCATTTCGCCCTGTTATTTTTTTGCTGCGTCGCAAATTGACACCGATCTCCCGGATTTTGATACTGCGCTGCGATCGACAGAAAACCATCTCATCAGAAAAAGAATGCAGTTCCTGCTGATTGCTGTTCCGTACGGTGTTTAGTGATGTCCGTGATTGGGTGTTCCGATTTACCTTAACGAAGAGGGGGCAAAAGAATGAGCTTGAAACGTATTTTTCTGGCGGTGGCGGTTTTTTCCTTGTGGCTGTTTGCCGGCGTGGCGAGTGCTGCGAATTACACCTTGTGGGTCAATGGCCGCGGCGGTGGCGGCGTGATCGGTGATTACACCAGTTTCACTTACTGGGGACCGGCCAGCACAAATGCAGGCATCAACAAAAAAGCGGTGAACTGGGATGGCTATAACAGCATCGCATCGCAAAACGGAACTATCCGCGATGCGCTGGATTGTTTTTGCACAGGAAATAACTGGTGCTATATCGCCACCCACAGCGCCGGAGACCTGATGATGGGTTACACACTGGCGAATTATGGCGGCTCTGCCCGCGTCAAGAAAAACGCAGTGGCCAATTCTTCCGGCCAGTGCGGTGATGCCGACGGTACAACCCAGGTTGGATGGAATATTAAATGGGTCAGGGCAGCATCCGGAGCGGCAGGTGGTTCCGAGTTATCGGATGTCGGTTCCTGGGCAGTGAGCGAACCGCTGGTGCAGGATCTGAAAACCACGACGGCACGTGCCATGTACAACCACAACGATACACACAATGTCTGGTTCTACATGTATGCCGGCGCTAAGGGTGCCTGGTATTCCGGCATCCTGCCAGGGCAGGATGATTCAGCGGTCGCTTATCACAGCACTGGCGGTGTGGCAGGTTCTGCGGGACAGGCGTTATGTAATCCCGCTGACTGGTTTTGTAATGATCTGACGCTGGGAACCGCGGTCAACGAAGGTGGTTCCGTCAAGTGGGGGTATCATTCGGTGGCTTTCCGAGATGATGCCGAGGCCTTCAACCACTATGCCAACAGTAACTGGGAAGGGATTGTCTCAGTAGTCCGGGCGGCGATGGTCAGTAATGCCATCTGATTCGCCACGCAAGCCTGAGCCGCGCGGCTCAGGCCGCAGCCGGGACAAATCTGGCTCTGGCGCTGCGACCAGATACCGCTGGCGGTATCTGGTGACGGTGGCTGTGCTGATTGGTGTGCTGGTTTTACTGGTGAGCGGTAACTGGTTTGCAGAAGAAGTCGCGGCGAATACACCGGCCAAAAGCGACGGCAGTCATTTTTTGACTATGCCAGCCCGTAACGATCCGGTGTCTGCCAATCCAGCACAGGCGCGTGAGATACAGCGCCAGGCACTGCTCGCCCAATGGCTGCAGGCCGATCAGACTTTGTGCCAGTATCAGGACAGTACCCGTTATCCGAATTATTCCCGTCCGATTGCTGAACATCCTGATCAGGTGTATCCGAATCAGCTGATTACAGAATCCCACCCGATGCGCAAAAAGGGAGGCGGTACTGACCAGGAGGTTCAGATTCAGACCACCCAGTCGCGCGTGTATCTGGCTGCGGGAGAAAGCGTGCAGTTCACAATACAGGCGAAAAACAAGAGTGGGCAAATGCTGCCGCTGATAACGGATAGAGCGCTCGCCAGAGGGATTACCTACAATGCATCGCGCGAGGCGCCGCAGTCACCGGTGGCGATGTCGGACAGCGGTCGCGAGGGTGACCAGGTCGCCGGCGATGGTATTTACAGCGGTGTGCTGAATCCGGCGCAAACCGGCCTTGCAAGTTTTAACGGCACCATCCGCACAGAGCTCAGTTATACCGTCAACGGGCAGGCCGGCGTGGTTCTGTTTGATGTGATCTATTCACCTGAAGTCCCGGCAATCTGGGCCGGTCCGGTCCGGGAAAGCACGGAAGGCGGTGCGCTGCGTTTCATCCTGAAAGCCAATGTACAGATGCCGGGTCGCTATATCGTGCATGGCCGGGTTGACGACGCCAGAGGAAAACCGTTTGCGCTGGTGAGTTTCAATGATCTGCTGCCGCAGGGGAGTAATGATATTCCGCTTGTCGTGGCAGGCAATCTGCTCAGGGATCAGACGCCGGTTTTTCCGCTGACGCTGCGGGATGTGGATGCTTATCTGCTCAAAGAAAACACCGACCCTGACCGTGCGCTGATGCCGCGGATCGAAGGCACGGCTTATGTCAGCAAGACGTATCCGCTGAAAACGTTTTCCGATACGGAGTGGAGCAGTGAGGAACGCAGCCGTTATCTCACGGAGTTTGAAAAAGATGCAGGGCTGGCTAAAAATGCATTGATCAGTTTTGATCCTGATCTTGCGCGCCAGCCCCTGCCGCAGAGTGTGTGTTCTCAGAATAGAAACAATAAAACCCGTTAAAAATACCGGAGTGCGTCGTTTTTTGTGCAAATGAGCGGCATAGGAAATCGTATTCATCAGGTATGTTGCTGGCAGCATGGACAATGCTCCTGCAGCATCAGGATTTTTGGCGCGGTCTGACTGTGGTGGATGATTTTTCTGCACATTCTGCAGGAAACAGCATCATGCGTCTGAATGAAAAAAATGATTATTACCGGTGGTGCCAGCGGCATTGGTCTGGCAACTGCGGAACGTTGCCTGCAAGAGGGGGCTTCAGTTGCGATTGCCGATTTGCCTGGACCGACAGCGGAACAGGTGGTGGCCGGACTGAACGCCCGTTATTCCGGGCCCTGCTTTTTTATGTCGACTCATGTTTCATCCACTGAACAGGCCGATCGCCTGACTGTCGATACGGTCAGCGCATTTGGCCGGCTGGATGGTGTATTCAATAACGCCGGTATCAGCGGGTGAGCGCACGTCGGATTACAAAGCTGGCCGCATCCACCAGCGCAACCAGAATCAGCATTGCGATCATTACGCTGGCTGCAGCAGGCATCTGGAATAAGGACAAATGGTATTTCAACATTTGTCCCAAACCACCTGCACCGACGATACCGAGAATGCTGGCGGCCCGGATATTGTTTTCCCAGCGATACAGGGTATAAGACAGCATTTGCGGCAAGCCCTGCGGCAGCGCGGCATACAGGAATGCTGCGGCGGCACTGCTGCCATTGAGTCTGAGCGTGATTTCCGCGTCGGGTGGCAGGTTTTCCAGTGTCTCCGCAAACAGCCGCCCCAGTACCCCTGTCGTATGCATCGCCAGCGCCATGGTTCCGGCAAATGGCCCCAGTCCGGCAGCAATCAGCAAGACCGAAGCCCACACCAGTTCCGGTATCGAGCGCAGGATGTTGAGCAACAGCCGGGTGCTGTGTTTAGCCATACTGCCAGCCCGGCCACTCGCCGGCAATGCCAGCAGGATGCCACCCAATACAGCAATCAGGGTGCCGAGTGCAGACATCGAGAGCGTTTCCAGCGTTGCAATGGCAATTTTTTTTAGCATCGTCGCTGATACATCCGGCGGTAAGAAACCGAGCAGAAATTCCCGGACTTTGGCAGCGGCATCTGCGCTGAATAAACTGCACCAGTCCAACGACAGGCTGATAAAGCTGGCGACAACGACTATTGTCAGCATCAGCAGTATCAGTGCGGTTTTGACCTGCATCACCGGCGGTGCAGGCGGCAGGCCGGAATGCACGGATTGTTCCGGCAATGCCGGTGTATCGGGCTGCTGATGGCGGTTCATGCCAGCGCCTTCCTGAAATACTGGCTGACTGCATCGGCCACTGCAACCAGCAGCACAAATACCAGCAGCATGGTCGACACCTCTGCGCCTGCCAGCATTTTCATCGACTCATCCATGCGCTGACCGAGCCCGCCGGCACCGACGAAACCCATCACTACCGAACCGCGTATCGCGCATTCCCAGCGATACAGGGTATAAGACAATAATTCGGATGCAGCAGCCGGCAATATGCTATAAAGAAAAGTGGCAAGGCGCGGGCTGCCGTTGACCAGTAGTGTACGGCTGACGTGCACGTTGGTAGTATCAATGATTTCGGCATAGACTTTACCCAGCATTCCGCAGTAAGTCAGTGTAATAGCCAGCACGCCGGCAGTCGGCCCCAGACCGGTAATACGTACAAACAGCAATGCCCAGACCAGCTCCGGCACACTGCGCAACAAAACCAGCAGCCAGCGTATGATCTGACGCAGCAAGTGTGACCACGGATGCATGCGTCGCTGATACAGGGATGAGACCGATAATTGTTCAGTGATCAGCAGCGTCATCGGTATCGCCGCTATGATCGCCAGCGACACGCCTGCCGTCGCCATCGCGATGGTCTGCCAGGTGGCTTGCAGGACGAGCAGCAGAAAGTCCGGATCATGCGCAGGCGGGAAAAAGCTGCCCAGAAAGTGACCTGTTGCGGACAGGCTTTGCACGTCGAGCAGTGACCAAGGTTTGAATTCGGTGATGACCAGCTGCGGCCACAATAGCAGCAGTCCCAGCAGCATGATTGTCAGGCGTTTGCGCCATGCCGGATCAGGTGGGACAACAGTCCTGGGTTGCACTCGATTTGTCATGCTTTGAATTCAGCGTCAGGAACAACGGCTGTGGTCAGTCGCCAGCATCGTTTCCGATAGGGATGGCAAACCGGCGTTTGTAGTACGTATCTTGTCCGTGCTGCCTGCTTCATTATCTGGATTTGCAGCGGAAGCCGTGCCTGCATTCTGATACAGCCCGGCAATCATCTGATCGCTGACCTGATGGCTGTCAAATATGATTTTGCCGTTGCGCAGCCCGATGATGCGGTCAAAATGACGGCGCGCCAGATCAACCTGATGCAGACTGCAGATCAGACTCGCCTGACGTTCGCGGGCCGCCTGCTGCAATGCCTGCAGGGTTTGCAGCGCCAGCGTCGGATCGAGTGCGGACAAAGGTTCATCGACCACCAGCAGCTCAGCACCGGACAATAGCAGACGCGCCAGGCCGCAGCGCTGGCGCTCGCCGCCTGACAGATGATCCACCCGTTCATACAGCTTATGCTGCAAATGGAAACGGGATAAGGCATCAAACGCGGCGTGCGGGTCGCTGGGGTAGATCAGATTTTTGCAGGCCTGCAGAAAAGACCATTGCGGCAGGCGGCCAGCGAGCACCGCAGTCACGACACGCTGCCGCGGCGGCAAGGGGGGCGTCTGGGGTGCCAGAAACAGTTGCCGGCGCAGCCGGTGGCGTTGCGATCCGCTCAGTTGCCAGACTGCTTGTCCGTGAAAAAAATATTCACCTTGCACTGGTTCGCTGGCACAGGCGAGAGTCTGCAATAGCGTGGTTTTCCCGGCACCGGACGGCCCGATGACGGCAATCTGTTCACCCCGCCGGATTTGCAGAACGATGTCTTCCAGCGCCCAGCCGGCAGATCCGTGGCGCTTGCCCGAATACTGTACATACAGATGCCGCAGATCGACCTGCGGTGACTGCTGCATCGTCATTACTTCAGCAGCCCGGCATTGTGCGCAGCGGCTTCGATCGCTTTGTAATTGTCCGCTTTGGTCGGGATGAAGCGGGCAGTGCGCTGCAGATCAAGAATTTCCTTGTCTTCGGCCTTACCCGCATCCAGCGATAAAAAGGCATCGCTGATTTTTTTGCGTAATTCTGCAGGCATGTCGGTGCGGACAGACCAGTTATAGTCAAAATAGCCCGGTGTGGTGTAGAACACGTGAACTTGCCGGGTATCGACCTTGTTTTGCGCCACCAGTTTTTCCCAGACTGAAATATTCAGTGCTCCGGCATCGACTTTTCCGCCGGATACGGCCGCGACCGTTGCATCATGCGCACCAGAAAATGCGATCCGCTTCAGGTCAGTATCAGGATTGATTTTCGCTGCCAGCAGATAAGAGCGCGGCATCAGATGACCTGAGGTCGAGGATTCAGAACCAAAGCTGAAGGTCTTGCCTTTCAGGTCTTCCAGTTTGCGGATGTCCTGGTGAGTGGTAATGAAAACGGACTTGAATTTCTCGTCTTCTTCGCGCTGTACCAGGGGGATGACCTGATCTTTGCTGCGGGCTTTGGCTTGTACAAAGGTGAAACCGCCGAACCAGACCATATCGAGTTTTTTATTGATCAGCCCCTCAACGGATGCTGCATAGTCCGTGACCGGAATAAACTCGATTTTCATGCCGAGTTTTTTTTCCAGATAACTGCCAAGCGGCTTGAATTTTCGTTGCAACTCGGTCGGTGCTTCATCCGGGATGGCAGAAACACGCAATACCTGCGCCGATTGCTGCGCAAAGCTGAGGCCGGCCAAGGTCAGCAGAGATGTTGCAAGCAGGGTCTGGAAGCAGCGGCGGGAAACAGAAAGGCGAGAGGAAAAAGTCATGATGAAATGAAAAAATCAGTAATGATGAAAGAAGAAATAGTTTGCCAGAGAAAAATGACCTGATTACATCTGCATCAATGCGGCAGCCTCTGACTCAAAGCAGGGAGAATCAGTGTTTGGAGGCCGGTGTTGAAAGTGATCTGGACTGTTCCGTCAACGATGGCAGAGACAGAAAAAATATCCGGTTACGACCATTGTTTTTGGCTGCATACAAAGCGGCATCCGCAGTCTTTAACAACGCAGCAGAATCGAGCAGGGCATCCTTTGAAAAATGACTGAAGCCAATACTGATGCTGATATGCGGGCTGGCCAGCGATTTCTCGTGCGGGATGTGCAGATCACGAATGGCATTCTGTAATTTTTCTGCAAACTGCATTGCCGATTCCTGGGAAATATTGGGCAACATCAGTACAAATTCCTCACCGCCAAAGCGTGCCAGCACGTCGCTGGCACGCAGCAGCTGTGACTTGAGCGCACCCGCCACCTGTACCAGCGCCTTGTCACCGGCAACATGGCCATAGTAATCATTGAATTGCTTGAAAAAATCAATGTCCACCATAAACACAGACAGACTGGTGCCATGTCGTACCGCCTGCGCCAGCGCCATTTTGAAATGTTCGTCGAAAAAGCGGCGGTTATAAATACCGGTCAGACTATCCGTGGTGGCTTCCTTTTTCAACAGCTCGGAATGGGAGCGCAATATTTTTTCGCGTTTGATGGATGTCGTGGAGTCGGTGATCTGGATCAGGCACTGACGTTCTCCGCCCACCTCCAGCGGCGTGAGTGTAATGGATTGGTGAATCCGTTTTTTCTCACGGTTTTTATCGTTCCGTTCGTAGAGCGGTAACGGGCTGCGGTGCAAGGCATTCGACAGGATGACAGGTAATCTGTAATCGATGGTTTTTGTAATCGCCAAAGTGAATGCCGTGCTGGGTGGCTCATCAAAAATAGCGGTAATATATTGCCCGATGGCGGCGCTGGCTTCGATATTGCTGCGCTTTTCCACCCAGTCATTCCACAGCCGGATCTGATTGTTTCTGTCAACCACAATCAGGCCGACGCTGATCGTGTTGAAAATCTGGTTCAGTACTTCAGAAGCAAACTGCACCGACATCAGATTTCTCCCAGAAAACGCTCGATTTGCGTCATCAGACTGCTCAGGGAAGTGGAACTCAGCAGGAAAATCAGATGACCTTCGGAGTGGCGTTTTTCTATCGCAAGATCAATGTGCAGCAACAGGATGTATTGCTGATCCTGATCCTGATCGGGGCAGATACGGTTGAAAATTTCATCCATGGTCGCTACGCTGTAATCCGGCAATGAGCAGTTCAGCGGCACGTTGAGCATGTCAGCCATGGCAGACAGGCAGGCATTGAGGATGATATTGCCAAGCTCGCACATCGCTTCCTGCTCGAATTCGGCCAGGTCTTCGATGCTGATCTGGGAGCCCATCATGTCGCGCACGATTTCCAGTGCATGTTCTTCGGTGAACAGCAAAATCGCCTCGGCATCGAAAGATCCGCTGAACGTCTGATGCACAGCGCCAAAACGGTCGGAGCGCGGCCCCATCAAGGTGTCATCAATGTCGGAAGCCTTACGGATTTCCACCGAGGGTACGGACAGGCGAACTTCATCGCCGACAATCTCAGAAAGGCTCGCTGCTGCGCGGCCAGCGCCTACATTGAAAACCTCACTTAACGCATCGATATGAAGTTCGCTCAGACTGTTCATTGTCCGCTCACGAAATAATCGACAACGATGCCAATGGATTTCTCAGTTACGGGTTTCGCGACAAAAATAGTACCGATGGAATTGGCTCTGGTTTGCATGGCATCCTGCACATTGGCGGAAAAAATAGCAATACGCATTGCAGGATGGGCTTTTAGTAAGGCTTCCGCGGCATCAGTACCCAGCATGCCAGGCATGTTGATGTCCATGGTGCAGAAATCCGGATGATGCTCTGCTGCTACGCGCAGAGCTTCCTCGCCGGAGCCGGCTTCTGCAAATTCCCAGTCTGGCTGTGCCGCTTTGATATGTGCGCGGATCACCATGCGGGAGACTTTGCTGTCGTCAACGATCAGGAGTTTTTTCATTATTGTCTGAGGAATGTGGGTAGTTGGAACCATGTGAATCTGGTCTCATGCCAGTCAGTTCACTTTAGCCCGATATTCTACCCCAGAGAAATAGGCTTTTTCCTGGTTCAACATAGATTAATTTACGTTAAAAAATATTGATTTATGGCAATTTTCGCTTAATTTCCTTTCTTCAGTCTGCGCCACAGCGTAGTCCGGCTGACGCCGAGATGGGCGGCGACGGCTTCCCGGTTGTTGTCAAAGCGCTGCATCAGCGCTGTCAGGTCTGCCACCTTGTCTGCCGTGCCTCGGTTGTTTGTTGGCGGGGTAGTTATCGTATCTGATGTATGTGTGGCCGGTGAGGCGATGTCGATCCACAATTCGGGCAGGATGCGGGCCAGGAATGCCGGGCTCAGCGCCTGCAGTGGTTCTGCGGCCAGAAATAGCGCAAGACGTTCCATCATATTGCGCATTTCTCGCACATTGCCCGGCCAGTCGTAATGTTCCAGCAGCGCGGTGCAACTGCTGATTTCGGCATGCAGATTCGGATGCGGTCTGGCGCCCATCGCGGCCAGCGCCTGTTTCAGGCACCATTCTGCCAGTGGCATGATGTCTGTCCGGCGTTCACGCAGGGGGGGCAAGCTCAGCCGCAGGACGGCCAGCCGGTAAAACAGGTCGGCGCGGAATTTTCCTTCCCGCACCCGTGTTTCCAGATCGCAGTGGGTGGCGCTGACGATGCGCACATCCACCGGCACCGGGCGCACACCGCCGACGCGGACGATTTCGCGCTCTTCCAGTACCCGCAGCAGCCGGGTCTGCAGGTTCAGCGGCATTTCGCCGATCTCATCCAGAAACAGGGTGCCGCGGCTTGCGGCTTCAAACAGACCTGCATGGCCGCCGCGCCGCGCGCCGGTGAACGCGCCCTCGTCGTAACCAAATAATTCTGATTCCAGCAAGGATTCGGCAATCGCGCCGCAATTGATGGCCACAAATGGCTGCCGCGCCCGCGGGCTTTCGCGGTGAATGGCCTGCGCCGCGAGTTCCTTGCCGGTGCCGGTTTCACCCTGCAGCAACACGGTGGCCGGCGAGCGGGCAAACAGGGTGACGGTGCGGCGGATTTCCTGCATGGATACCGAATCGCCACGCAGATCGTTGAGTCCGTGCCGGGCGCGCAGGGCGTCGCTGGCCGGATGATGCCTGCCCCGCGCCGATTCGAGGCGGGTGATGCGCGCAATTTCGAGCGCATCGTCAAAAGCCTGCCGGATGGAGGCGGATGAATACATGAAAATCCCGTTCAGCCCGGCTTCTTCCGCCAGATCGGTAATCAGGCCGGCACCGACAATCGCCTGAATGCCTGCGGCTTTCAGTTCGCGGATCTGGGCGCGGGCATCCTGTTCGGTCACGTAGGTGCGCTGTTCCAGCTGAAAGCCGAATGTGGTTTTGAAATCGCTCAGCTCCGGCACGGTTTCCTGATAGGTGATCAGGCCGATTTCCGGTGAAATCTTGCGTGCCCGCGCCAGCGCCTGCATGACGTCGAAACCACTGGCTTTGGCAATGACGACCGGTACCGGCAGGCGGCTTTTCAGATAGGCGCCGTTGGAGCCGGCAGCGATCACGGCGTCGCATCGTTCGGTCAGCAGCCTTTCTCGGATGTGCTGGACGGCTTCTTCAAAACCCAGCTGCAGCGGAACGATATCGGCGTTGGCATCGTATTCCAGCATGATGTCGCGAAACATGTCGAACAGGCGGGAAATGGATACTGTCCAGATGACGGGCTTGTCCTGGACGTCGCGTGGGAGTGGCGGTAGTTTCATACTTGTTTCATGTTTCAAATAAATGTTTCAATTGAAGTGTATTATGAAACAAAATATCGCTGTAAGGCAATGAATTTTCCTGTCTGTGAGGATGCTGAAGATGATTAAGCCCTTGATTTTTATACGCTCTGATCTATTCTTTGGCGTTACCGCCTGATGCTGGCACACGGTTTGCAATATGCTGTGCTGACGTTGTTCAACATGGAGTCTGGTAACGATCTGGTCGCCAGCCCTTCACCGGAAAGAAAACAATACGATGAGTCAATACTCCGCAGGTGCCGCCTTCCGTAAGGCGATGCAAGAAGAATCCCCGTTGCAGGTGGTCGGGGCGATCAACGCCAATCACGCTTTGCTGGCCAAACGTGCCGGCTTTAAGGCGATTTATCTGTCCGGCGGCGGTGTGGCGGCAGGTTCGCTCGGCTTGCCCGACCTCGGCATTTCCAATCTGGATGATGTGCTGACCGATGTGCGCCGCATCACCGATGTCTGCGATTTGCCTTTGCTGGTGGACGTGGATACCGGCTTTGGCGCTTCGGCGTTCAATGTGGCTCGCACCGTGAAATCGATGATTAAATTCGGCGCAGCAGCCATGCACATTGAAGACCAGGTCGGCGCCAAGCGCTGCGGTCATCGCCCGGGTAAGGAAATCGTATCGAAGCAGGAAATGGTGGACCGCGTGAAGGCTGCAGTGGATGCCCGTACGGATGAAAATTTCGTGATCATGGCACGCACCGATGCGCTGGCAGTCGAAGGGCTGGAGGCAGCAATTGAACGGGCACAGGCTTGCGTCGAAGCGGGTGCTGACATGATTTTCCCGGAAGCGATCACTCAGCTGGAGATGTATCAGCAGTTTGCCAGCGCGGTCAAGGTGCCGATTCTCGCCAATATCACCGAATTCGGTTCCACGCCGCTGTACACCGTGGAAGAACTGAAATCTGCCGATGTCGGTCTGGTGCTGTATCCGCTGTCGGCATTCCGCGCCATGAATAAAGCGGCCGAAAATGTGTATACCGCGATCCGCCGTGACGGCTCGCAGAAAAATGTGGTTGATACCATGCAGACCCGTATGGAACTGTATGAACGCATCAACTACCACACGTTTGAACAGAAACTTGATGCGCTGTTTGCACAGCAGAAAAGCAAATAAGACCGTGCATCAGATGCTATAAGCCGGATTCTCTGCTACCTATCCAATAAATCGCATGCAATAAAACACATACTCCCCCTTGTTTTTATTAAAAATGGTCTGATGCCCTTGATTAGAAAGGGCTTTAAAGAATACTGGAGGGGAGTATATATCTATCATTTCGGGAGATTATCATGACTGAAGCCGTTCCTTTCAAACCCAAAAAATCCGTTGCCCTGTCTGGCGTTACTGCCGGCAATACGGCACTGTGCACTGTCGGTAAAACCGGCAACGACCTGCATTACCGAGGTTACGACATTCTGGATGTGGCTGACGCCTGCGAGTTTGAAGAAATTGCGCATCTGCTGGTGCATGGCAAATTACCGACTGTCGCCGAACTGCGTGCCTACAAGGCCAAGCTCAAGGCGTTACGCGGTCTGCCAGCCAATGTGAAAGCTGCGCTGGAATGGCTGCCTGCATCGTCGCATCCGATGGATGTGATGCGTACCGGTGTGTCTGCACTGGGTTGCGTTTTGCCGGAAAAAGACGACCATAACACACCGGGCGCACGCGATATCGCTGATCGCCTGATGGCGTCGCTGGGCTCCATGCTCCTGTACTGGTATCACTACAGCCACAATGGAAAACGGATCGAAACCGAAACCGACGATGAGTCGATCGGTGGTCATTTCCTGCATCTGCTGCATGGCGAACAACCAAGCGCACTGTGGGAAAAAGCCATGCACACCTCACTGATCCTGTATGCGGAGCATGAATTCAACGCATCGACATTTACTGGCCGCGTGATCGCCGGTACCGGTTCCGACATGTATTCCGCGATTACCGGCGCAATTGGCGCGCTGCGTGGTCCTAAGCATGGCGGTGCGAACGAGGTGGCCTTTGAAATCCAGAAACGTTACGACAATCCGGACGAAGCGGAAGCAGACATCAAGAAACGCGTTGAAAACAAAGAAGTCGTGATCGGTTTCGGCCATCCGGTTTATACCATTTCCGATCCGCGCAACAAAGTCATCAAGGAAGTTGCACGCAATCTGTCTAAAGACGCTGGCTCCATGAAGATGTTTGACATTGCAGAACGTCTGGAAACCGTGATGTGGGATATCAAAAAGATGTTCCCGAACCTGGACTGGTTCTCTGCGGTGTCTTATCACATGATGGGCGTGCCGACAGCGATGTTCACGCCGCTGTTTGTGATTGCCCGCACGTCAGGCTGGGCTGCGCACATCATTGAACAGCGCATCGACAACAAGATCATCCGTCCGAGTGCGAATTATGTGGGCCCGGAAGATCTGAAATTTGTACCGATCAAGGACCGTCAGTAAAACGGGAAGTCAGCCGTGCTGCCATCGGCATCGCGGCTGGCCTTCTGCCTGAGCCTGTCTGATGTGCCTGATGCTGTCGCGGTACGGCAGACAATTCCCCCGGAATCTGAACCCATTTTCTGACTTATCATGAATACTCAATATCGCAAATCCCTGCCCGGTACCGCGCTGGATTTTTTTGATGCCCGTGCTGCGGTGGATGCCATTGCTCCCGGCGCTTATGACCGCCTTCCTTACACATCGCGCGTGCTGGCCGAGAATCTGGTCCGCCGTTGCGACCCGGAGACGCTGACAGCCTCGCTGAAACAACTGATCGAACGCAAACGCGAACTCGATTTTCCGTGGTTCCCGGCACGCGTGGTCTGCCACGACATTCTCGGCCAGACCGCGTTGGTGGATCTGGCTGGTTTGCGTGATGCGATTGCCGATCAGGGCGGTGATCCTGCCAAGGTCAATCCGGTGGTGCCGGTGCAGCTGATCGTCGATCATTCGCTGGCGGTGGAGTGCGGCGGTTTTGATCCGCAGGCATTTGAGAAAAATCGTGCGATTGAAGACCGTCGTAACGAAGACCGCTTCCATTTCATCGACTGGACCAAGCGCGCTTTCAAAAATGTGGATGTGATCCCGCCAGGCAACGGCATCATGCACCAGATCAATCTGGAACGCATGTCGCCGGTGATTCACGCAGATCAGGGGGTGGCTTATCCCGATACCTGCGTCGGTACTGACAGCCACACCCCGCATGTGGATGCGCTCGGCGTGATCGCTATCGGCGTCGGCGGTCTGGAGGCGGAAAACGTTATGCTGGGGCGCGCATCGTGGATGCGCCTGCCGGACATCATCGGCGTCGAACTCAGCGGTAAGCCACAGCCCGGCATTACCGCGACCGACATCGTGCTGGCGCTGACTGAATTTTTGCGCAAATCCAAAGTCGTTGGTGCCTATCTGGAATTCTACGGTCCGGGTGCTGCCGCGCTGACGCTGGGTGACCGCGCCACCATTTCCAATATGGCGCCGGAATACGGTGCCACCGCAGCGATGTTCAGCATCGATCAGCAGACCATCGATTATCTGCGCCTGACCGGCCGTACCGACGAGCAGGTCCATTTGGTAGAAACGTATGCGAAACAGGCGGGTCTGTGGTCCGACGCGCTGAAAACGGCAGAATACGAACGTGTGCTGACATTCGATCTGTCCACCGTCGTGCGCAACATGGCCGGTCCGTCCAATCCGCATGCACGACTGGCGACATCTGAACTGGCAGCCAAGGGCATTGCCGCACCGTGGCAGCAGGAAGACGGCAAGATGCCGGATGGCGCCGTCATCATTGCCGCCATCACTAGCTGCACGAACACCAGTAACCCGCGTAATGTGATTGCCGCTGGCCTGCTGGCACGCAATGCAAACCGTCTGGGACTGGTGCGCAAACCCTGGGTCAAATCTTCACTGGCGCCCGGTTCCAAAGCAGTGACGCTGTATCTGCAGGAAGCCGGACTGATGAACGAGCTGGAGCAGCTCGGCTTTGGCGTCGTTGCGTATGCCTGCACGTCTTGCAACGGTATGTCCGGCGCACTCGATCCGGTGATCCAGAAAGAAATTGTAGACCGTGATCTGTATGCCACGGCTGTGCTGTCAGGTAATCGTAATTTCGATGGCCGCATTCATCCTTATGCCAAGCAGGCTTTCCTGGCTTCGCCACCGCTGGTGGTCGCTTACGCGATTGCCGGTACGGTCCGCTTTGATATTGAAAAAGATGTGCTGACCGTGGTTGACGGTAAAGAAATCCGCCTGAAAGATATCTGGCCGACCGACGAGGAAATTGATGCGATCGTGAAATCCAGCGTTAAGCCGGAAATGTTCCGACAGGTGTATGAGCCAATGTTTACTCTCCGCGCAGATCAGGGGCCGGCAGTCAGCCCGCTGTACGACTGGCGCCCGATGTCTACCTATATCCGTCGTCCGCCATACTGGGAAGGCGCACTGGCCGGAGCACGCACGCTCACAGGCATGCGTCCGCTGGCAGTATTGCCGGACAACATTACAACCGATCACTTGTCACCATCGAATGCGATCATGCTTGACAGTGCGGCAGGTGCTTACCTCGCGAAAATGGGTTTGCCGGAAGAAGACTTCAATTCCTACGCAACCCATCGCGGCGATCATTTGACTGCGCAGCGCGCGACCTTTGCGAATCCGACATTGAAGAATGAAATGGTGCAGGTCGATGGCAAAGTGAAAGCCGGTTCACTGGCACGCATAGAGCCAGAAGGCAAAGTGACCCGCATGTGGGAAGCGATTGAAACCTACATGGAGCGCAAGCAGCCATTGATCATCATCGCCGGCGCGGATTACGGTCAGGGTTCCTCGCGTGACTGGGCCGCCAAAGGTGTACGTCTTGCGGGTGTGGAAGCGATTGCCGCAGAAGGTTTTGAGCGTATTCACCGCACCAATCTGATCGGTATGGGTGTGCTGCCGCTGGAATTCAAGCCCGGTGTCAATCGCCTGACACTCGGAATCGACGGTACGGAAACCTACGATGTGGTCGGTGAGCGCAAACCGCGTGCTGACTTGCTGTTGGTGATACACCGCGCCAATGGCGAACGGGTGGAAGTGCCAATGACCTGCCGCCTCGATACCGCAGAAGAGGTATCGATTTATGAAGCCGGTGGCGTGTTGCAGCGGTTTGCCCAGGATTTCCTGGAATCGTCGAAAGCGGCTTGATCCTTACCGGAAGCCGGTGCGGACGTGTGCAGCATTCCGGGCACATTTCCCGCCGGTGCATTCAGGAGCAAATATTCATGGTCCATGTAGCACAAATCAAAATCCCCGCCACCTACATCCGTGGCGGCACCAGTAAAGGCGTGTTTTTCCGTGTGCAGGATTTACCGGCGGCGGCACAGGTTCCCGGTGTGGCGCGCGATGCTTTGCTGTTGCGTGTCATCGGCAGTCCCGATCCTTATGGCAAGCAGATTGACGGCATGGGCGGTGCCACTTCCAGTACCAGTAAAACGGTGATCCTGGCGAAATCGGCGCGTCCGGATCACGATGTCGATTACCTGTTCGGCCAGGTCTCGATCGACAAGGCATTCGTTGACTGGAGCGGCAACTGCGGCAATTTGTCTGCAGCGGTCGGCTCTTTTGCAATCAGTGGCGGTCTGGTGGATGCAGCCCGGGTGCCGCACAATGGTGTCTGCACGGTGCGTATCTGGCAGGCCAACATCGGCAAAACAATCATTGCGCACGTGCCCGTCACCAATGGTGAAGTGCAGGAAACCGGTGATTTTGAGCTGGACGGTGTGACTTTTCCGGCTGCCGAAGTACAACTCGAATTTTTAGATCCGGCTGATGAAGGCGAGGGGGATGGCGGGGGAGCGATGTTCCCGACCGGAAATCTGGTCGATACGCTGGACGTGCCGGGAATCGGTGCACTGACGGTCACGATGATCAATGCCGGGATTCCGACAATTTTTGTGAATGCCGCAGCCCTTGGCTATACCGGTACAGAGCTGCAGGATGCCATTAATGGCGATCCTGAGGCCTTGGCCATTTTCGAAACCATCCGGGCTCACGGTGCCGTTCGCATGGGACTCATCAGCAAAGTTGAGGACGCAGTTCAGCGTCAGCATACGCCGAAGGTGGCATTTGTTGCGCCGGCGGCAGATTACATCGCGTCCAGCGGCAAACAGGTCAGAGCAGCTGATATTGATCTGCTGGTCCGTGCGCTGTCGATGGGAAAACTGCACCATGCGATGATGGGCACGGCAGCCGTTGCCATTGGCACAGCGGCCGCGATACCCGGCACGCTGGTGAATCTGGCGGCGGGCGGCGGTCAGCGTCAGGCTGTGCGCTTCGGACATCCGTCCGGCACCTTGCGGGTAGGCGCCGAAGCTACGCAGGAAAATGGCGAATGGTGCGTCAGAAAAGCGATCATGAGCCGCAGCGCCCGGGTATTGATGGAAGGCTGGGTCCGGATTCCCGGCGACAGTTTCTAAAATAGCAGACGACCAGATACGATGAATCATTCTCAAAAAACGCGGCTCCTTTAAAGGCCGCGTTTTTTGTTGGTGGCTTACATAAAACTTACGTGACACTGCCCGGCCTGCCCGCGGTAATGCCCATGAAATTCCAATCAGGAGGGACTATGACGTACGCAGATTTTTATCAGGAATCAATCCGGCAACCGGAAAAATTCTGGGACCGGGAAGCACAGCTGATCGACTGGCACCGGCCGTATCAGCAGGTGCTCGATACCAGCTGTCCGCCATTTGCGCGCTGGTTCGTCGGCGGCGAGACCAATCTGTGCCACAACGCGGTAGACCGCTGGTTGCGTACCCAGCCTGATCAGCCCGCACTGATCGCTATTTCGACCGAAACCAATACCGAAAAAACGTATTCATTCGCTGAACTCCACGCTGAAGTGCAGCGCATGGCAGCCATTATGCAAAGCCTTGGTGTGAAGCAGGGCGACCGGGTGCTGATTTACATGCCGATGATTGCCGAGGCAGCATTTGCGATGCTGGCCTGCGCCCGCATTGGTGCGGTGCATTCTGTGGTGTTTGGCGGCTTTGCTTCCAAGAGTCTGGCAACGCGCATCGATGATGCGCAGCCCGTGCTGATCGTCTCAGCCGATGCCGGCATGCGCGGCGGTAAGGCTGTCCCTTACAAGCCTTTGCTGGATGAGGCGATCGCCGCTGCGGATCATCCGCCACAGCATGTGCTGCTGGTTAATCGCGGGCTCGACACCATGAATCTGGTCAGTGACCGGGATGTGGATTACGCCACATTACGGGCACAGTACATCAATGCGCAGGTGCCGGTCACCTGGTTGGAATCGAACGCGATGTCCTACGTGCTGTACACCTCGGGCACCACTGGCAAACCGAAGGGCGTGCAGCGTGATGTCGGTGGCTATGCAGTTGCGCTGGCGGCGTCGATGAAGCATATTTATTGCGGTAATCCGGGGGAAACTTATTTTGCCACTTCCGACATCGGCTGGGTGGTTGGGCATTCCTACATCGTGTACGGCCCGCTGATTGCCGGTATGGCGACCATCATGTACGAAGGTACACCGATTCGTCCGGACGCCGGTATCTGGTGGAGCATTGTCGAAAAATATAAAGTCACCCGTATGTTTTCTGCACCGACGGCCATCCGGGTGCTGAAAAAACATCCGCCTGAGCTGATGAAAAAATACGACCTGTCTTCTTTGAAAGCCCTGTACCTGGCAGGGGAACCGCTGGATGAAACTACTTCCGACTGGATTGCCGGAGAACTGGGAGTGCCGATTATCGATAATTACTGGCAGACAGAAACCGGCTGGCCGATTCTGTCGGTGGCCTGCGGTGTGGAGCATAAGGATACCCGGCTCGGCAGCCCCGGTGTGGCGATGTATGGCTATAACGTCTGCATCATCAATGAAAGCACCGGTGCGGAATGCGGTGCCGGAGAAAAAGGCGTGGTGGCGATCCGCGGCCCTTTGCCGCCGGGCTGTATGCAGACCGTGTACGGCGACGACCAGCGTTTTGTGAATACCTACTGGAGCAATTTTGCGCAGGAACAGCTGTATTCCACTTTTGACTGGGGCATCCGGGATGCCGATGGTTATTATTTTATTCTTGGTCGTACCGATGACGTGATCAATGTGGCAGGGCACCGTCTTGGCACCCGGGAAATTGAAGAGAGCATTTCCAGTCATGCGCAGGTTTCCGAGGTCGCGGTCGTTGGCGTGGAAGATAAACTTAAAGGACAGGTTGCCGTCGCCTTTGCGATTCTGAAACATCCCGAACTGGCCGCAACGCTGGAGCAGAAACTGGCACTGGAAGGCGAAGTCATGGCTGTAGTGGTCCGGCAACTGGGTGCGGTAGCGCGGCCAGCCCGCGTGCATTTTGTGACTATGTTGCCGAAAACCCGGTCCGGGAAGTTATTACGGCGCTCGATTCAGGCTATTTGCGAAGGACGGGATGCCGGCGATCTGACGACGATAGAAGATCCGTCATCATTAGTTCAGATCAAAGCGGCTGTCTCGGCTTGAGTTCAAGGATGCGGGAAATAAAAAAAGCGCGGACATCAGATTGTTCGCGCTTTTTTATGTCTGAAGCAAATGGCAGTATGGACGATGGCGACTGCATGAGTCACCACAACAGTTCAGACCAATAGTGCCGATGTCAGCGAGGAGACTTCCTCCTCGGATTCTTCCAGAATGCTGTTGAGTGTGCCATCGCCGACAACAAAATCAATTTCTGAAGCATACAGTTCTGCGTCAATTTCAGATGTGAAATCGAACGGCGAATGCCGGTGAGCAAGCTCATTAGCCAGCAGGATCGTGTCACCCAGGGTCTCTGGCGGCATGGCGCGCAAACCAAACCACAGGGCTTCCAGCGCTTCCACTACGGCTGCCGGCAGATGCAGGTTTTTGATGACTGCCCTGCCAATGATGGCTTCGGTGGTGTCCAGATCGACGACGGTATCTTCAAATTCGGGCAGCTCGCTGGTCACGGTTGGCGGTGCTTCCGGCTCCAGCAGCGATGGGAATTCTTCAGCGCGCGACAGCAGATAGAAGTTACCGACTTCATGCACGATGCCGGCAAACATGGCCGTGTCCGGATCAAGGCGTGTGATGCGACGGGCAATGACTTGCGACAATGCGGCAACCTGGGCCGTATGTTCCCAGAGTTCGTTGGCCATGCGCTGAATGTCTTTGTTTTTACTGGTTCCGGCAAGCTGGCGCACCACGATGGAAACCACGACAGCGCGTAATGTGCGGAAACCGAGCCGGGTAACTGCGGCTTTGACATTGGTGATGTCGGTTCCACGGCTGTAGGCTGCCGAATTGGCAATCGCCACAACGCGTGCAGCCAGCAGAGGTTCATTCAGGATCAGTTTGGTGACGGTATCTGCTGAACAATCGGGATCATCCAGAACTTGCTGAATTTTCAACGAGGCAGCGACATTGGTCGGGAATACCAGGTCGTCGTTGTTTGCTTGTTCGACGATGCATTTGAGTGCTTTCGATCTGTTCATCGCAGAGGTCTGTGTATTGGAGTTAAACATCGCAGATGTTTGCTGACTGCAACTCTACTTTTCTGCCTGAGGGAACAGCGGCAGAAATAATTGTTCAGGTTATCACAATTGCGCTGATTGCCGGAAAACCACAATATGATTTTCCGGCAATCAGTTTCCATACTTCATTTTGCTCGACTTACCTGTGAAGGTCAATCAAGCAACCTGAAAAAAGCAAACAAATGTCTATTTGTTGTTCTGCCGGGCGGCGATCCATTTCAGCATCTTCGTTTCCAGCAGTGAAAGCGGCAGGGTGCCATCACTCAGGATGGCATCGTGAAACTGACGTAAATCAAAGTGTGCGCCAATGCTGGCCTGCGCTTTTTGCCGTAATTCCATGATTTTTAATGCCCCGATCTTGTAACCGAGTGCCTGCCCTGGCCATGCCATATATCGCTCTATGCACTGACGGGAGGCGGCTTCGCTGTAACCCAGGGTTTCCTGCAGATATCGGATGCCCTGTTCGCGGGTCCAGCCTTTGACATGCATGCCTGTATCGACGACCAGTCGGGTTGCACGGAGCATTTCATCGCTCAGGTGTCCATAGTAGGCGGCAGGATCGTTTTCAAACAGCCCCATGTCGCGCCCCAGGGTTTCCGCATATAAGGCCCAGCCTTCGGTGTAGGCATTATTGCCACCGACTTTGCGGAACTGGGGAACATCCAGTTCCTGCAGGGTTGCCAGATGAAAATGATGACCAGGCTGCCCCTCATGCAGGAACAGTGTTTTCATGCCGGTTGTTGCATAGTCTGCCGGATTATTGATAACTGCCCAGAATACCCCGGGACGGGAGCCGTCAATCGCGGGAACAGAGTAATGGTCAGAAGCTGTTGCCCGGCTGATTTCCGGTTCGGAGCGGATATCCAGCGCTGCCCTGGGTATCTTTCCAAAAAATAATGGCAGTTTTTCCCGCACAGCAGCATCAATCGTGCGATAGGCGTCCAGCACTTCTTTTTCCGACTTGAACGGTCGGTAAGTCGTCTGCGCTTCCATCCAGGCTGGCAAGGCTTTGGGATCACCCTGATAACCCAGCTGCGGCCCGAGCCGCACGTATTCGTTTTGAATCCGCGCCACTTCTCGCAAGCCGATGGCATGAATCTGTTCCGGACTCAAACGGGTGGTGGTCTGGTCCCCGACCCAGGCGCGATACCAGCGTTCACCGTCAGGCAGAGCGCTCCAGCCGGTGCTTGTACGGCTGACTGGCAGATATTCCTGATTCAGAAACTGGGTAAATTGTTGCAGTGCTGGTAAAACCTTATCCTGAATGACGCTGCGGTAATCTTTGCTCAGACGCAGTTTGTCAGCTTCACTGAAGCCCGCCGGAAAATGGCTGACTGGCAGATAGTAAGGATGGCTTTCTATCTTGTCGCCGATTAGTTGCGTATATTGCGGCAACATCGAAAGTACCAGCGCTCTGGGCAGAACGATCTGGCGGCGCATACCTTCACGCATATTGGCTGTTGCCTGTTGCAACCATCCCGGCAATTGCTTCAGACGGTTCAGATAGGCGTCGTACTGGGGAACGGTTTTCAGCAGTTGTGCGCTCTGACCGCTGGCAAAATGCGCCATGGTCAGAGGAATGCTGTCCATCTGATTGACTGGCATCAGGCGGTCGTCAAAAGCCGACATTTTGATCGCAGTGTCCAGTTCGTATTGCAGGCAATCATAAGTGACCTGATCTGCGGCGGAGAGCTGCGTGCGGCTGATCTGGCGTAATTCACCGGCTAGCTGGCGCCACATGGCAATCTGCTTTGTCTTGACCTTAAGATCCAGGGTTTGCGGTAGCTGGTCATCATAACGGTTGTCGCCGTTGTAAGTTGCAGCGACGGGTTCAAAACGCGCCTGCTGTTCGTAATACCGCTCAGCCAGTGCCGCCAGTTTTTTTGCTCCGGTTTTGGGAGCGTTGCTGCTGACGGTCTGTGGCGCAGCATTGATTGTTGCCTGACTATCCAGTGGCGCAGCGCTAAGGTGATGGCTGCTGGGGAGGGCGACAAAGAGTAAACTCAGTGACAGGGAATAGCGTCTTTTTTTCATGGCTGGCGGTGAACAAGGGAAACTGCGGTATTTTACGGTACCTGCTATCAGAATCTGCGCAGAGAGTGTAGAAAAAATCAGTTCTGTAGCAAGATTCAGAAAATTGTTTCGCCAAGTAGTCTCATGAATCAGCTTCAGCATTCAGTTGATATAAAGTCGGTATTTG
Organism: Cognatundibacterium oligocarboniphilum; assembly: GCF_013377855.1. GTDB lineage: Bacteria > Pseudomonadota > Gammaproteobacteria > Burkholderiales > Burkholderiaceae_D > Undibacterium > Undibacterium oligocarboniphilum. Next base: position 36,770 of record NZ_JABXYJ010000012.1, read on the forward strand.
TCGGGAAAAGGATCAAACGACGAAGTGCCTGTCGCTGGATACTATGGTTGGATCAGCCCGGTTTGTAATATCTGCACTTCATGTAAAATCCTTTGCCACTGCTTGAAGACAGGATTTTTATGAAACTTGCCACCCTGAAAGACGGTTCCCGCGATGGTCAGCTGATCGTGGTTGCCAGGGATTTAAAGACAGCCTGCATCGCTGACGGTATTGCACCGACCTTGCAGCGGGCGCTGGATGACTGGGGCTTCATCGCTCCGCAGCTTGAGGCTTTATCTGTCCAGCTCAATACCGGAAAGGCTGCCAACAGCTTTGAATTTGATCCAACCCGTTGCATGGCGCCGTTGCCGCGTGCTTTTCAGTGGGCAGACGGTTCGTCGTATGTGAATCATGTTGAGTTGGTGCGTAAAGCCAGGAATGCCGAGATGCCAGACAGCTTCTGGCATGATCCTCTGATGTATCAGGGCGGCAGCGATGATTTTATCGGACCTTGCGACGATATCGTGTTGGCATCGGCGGAATGGGGAATTGATTTTGAAAGTGAAGTTGCGGTCATTACCGGCGACGTTCCCATGGGTGTCAAGGTGAATCATGCCGGGGAATACATCCGGCTTCTGATGCTGGTCAACGATGTTTCATTGCGCCATCTGATTCCGGCTGAATTGGCGAAAGGTTTTGGTTTTTTTCAGTCGAAACCAGCTTCCAGTTTTTCGCCGGTCGCGGTCACTCCTGATGAATTAGGCGATGCCTGGCAGGATGGAAAAGTCCATTTACCATTGCGCTCGGTCTGGAACGGCAATCTGGTCGGCCAGCCGAATGCCGGAGTGGATATGGTGTTTTCATTCCCCCAGCTGATTACCCACTTGTGCAAAACCAGACGGGCCAGAGCCGGTACCATCATTGGCTCCGGCACCGTATCGAATAAAGACGCAGGGAACGGGTATAGCTGTATTGCGGAAAAACGCGCACTGGAAATGATTGCAACCGGCGCGCCAGTTACAGATTTTATGCAATTCGGCGACAGCATCAGAATTGAAATGCTGGATAAAAATGGCAAATCTATTTTCGGTACGATTAATCAGAGCGTCGTGGAATCCGGAGAATCCTGATGCAAGATGCATGAGCGCTGCGAACAATATAACCGCAGCGTTTTGCCAAAGATAAAAAGCTGCTGCAACCCGCTTCTTCAACAGGAGTTTTTTTATTGCCTGCCAAGCTGGAAGAAAATATTTCTGGCGCCATGCTGCCCAAATGCAAAGCCGAGATAGATCGGCCCGATGAAGCTGTTAAATCCGGCGAACAGGCTCATGCTTTTGCGTAAAGAGGTGGCAGAAATATCCTTACCGCTGTTCCACGTATTCCCCGCTTCCAGCGAGGAGCCCAGAAACAGGCTTTGCCCCGCCATTTCAAAATTCACCGCTCGCAGCAGATAGGTCGCGCTGCCATACAGCATATAGTTGCCGCTGAACTGATCCGGCTGGTAGGCCGAGAGTTTCTGGAAGCCGCCAAGCGTAGAACCCAGCCCACGGATTTCCGTGTCTTTCTGGAACAGTCCGGCACCGCTGAATTTCAGATTCACGCTGTGATTACCGACACTTTTTGCCCAGATGCTGTTGACGCTGAATTCCTGATAGCTGTTGCGTGATTTATCAAGGCCGAGGAACAGACTGCTGTCGAATTTGTAGCCATCACGTGGAAAGCTGGGGTCGCTGAGTTGATCGATCACCAGTCCGGTTTTGATGCCGAACTGTTGTAAGTCGGCGCTGGGAAGCGTGCCGTTCGACAGACTGCCGTCCGGATTGCTGATCAGCAGCCCACCCAGTTTCGGACGCACGCTGTAGTGATTGAAATGCACCCCAACCCGCGCTTCTCCCAGCACACTCTGTTCTCCGATTTTATAGGCGACATCGACACCGGCTTTTTCTGAACGAAGCGTATATTCTGCCAGCCGGATATCGTCCTTGTAATAGTTCAGGCTGTTTTCATTGAATTCGAGGTAGGGTGAGACATAGGTGCCTTCCCGTTCAAATAAAGGCTGACGCAATTCGGTATGCAGTTTGATGATATTGCCAAACTCGACATCGTTACGCCATTCCAGCCCGCCTTCGGTCAGCCAGGGGCGACGATGGCCGACTTGCAGGCGATAACCGCCGGCACCGTCAAAACCGCTCGACAGACTCAGGCCGAAACGCAGGAAATGTGGTCCCCAGTTTCTTCCCGTTGCTTTGATGCGTATGCCGTATTCATCATCCCGCTGCACCAGTTCGTGGCTGATGCTGTCAAATTCTCTGGCATTGTTCAGGATTGCCAGTTTGCGGTTGATTTCTTCCGCGTCATACATGGAGCCGATTTTGATCGATAGCTGGCGGCGTATATCGTGTGCCGGGATCGCCCCGTCGGTATCAATATCAACAAAGGCGATGCGCAGCGGCGGCAACTGAGGATTCAGACGCATTTGCTGTGTCGCCATGTGCAGATGTTCCGACAGGCTCAGTGCTACCAGTTGATCCGCCAAGCCTTGCGTTGATTTTTCTCCGATTTGAGTTGCTTCTTTGGCGCGGTCAAAATCCATGAAACCGATGTCGCCCAGTGGCGGTTCAATCAGGATATCCTGTTTCCGCAGCAAGCTTTTTTGCGCCTGCACGTTTTGCTCCGTCAGGATATTCACCATTTGCTGGCTGACGCTGAACAGCGTCTGTAACTGATTCCGGGGCAACAATGGAGTCCCGATATTGACCGCGATGATGATGTCAGCTCCCATGTCGCGGGCAATATCGACCGGTAAGTTTCTGACCAGGCCGCCGTCGGACAACAGATGGCCGTCAATTTCTATCGGCGCAAAGACGCCGGGTGCGGCCATGCTGGCCCTGATTGCTTTGTGTAGTGAACCCTTATTAAACACCACCATCTTGCCGGTTTCCAGATCAGTCGCGACGGCGCGGAAAGGAATCGGCAACCGGTCAAAGTCAATTTCCGGCGGCAGATGCGAGGTCCAGTTCTGGATCAGCTCCTGAAACTGGCTTGCCTGGGTGACTCCCGCAGGTAATTTGACACCATTGGAACTGAGGCCCAGTGTCGCCCCGAGTGGATAGGATTCATCTTCTTCCCGTATCGATTGCGGTAGCATACGCCGGTCTACACGATCGAGTGCGATATCGTTGAGCTTGAGTTTTTCGAGGCGTTTTTCGATTTCTGACGCAGGCAGTCCTGCGGCATATAAGCCGCCGACGACGGCTCCCATGCTGGTGCCTGCAATGCAGTCGATCGGGATATGCATAGCTTCCAGCTGTTTCAGTACCCCGATATGGGCGAATCCCCGTGCTCCGCCTCCGGATAACACCAGGCATATTTTCTGGGGACGGGTCTGCAGGTGCTGCACGGTCATGCTCTCCGCGGAGACATCCGCCAGGAAAAAACACGGCAGGATCACCGCCAGCAGAGTCTGGAGCAGCAGTATGCGGTATGGGAGAAATCGATTGAGCATGGAATTCTTGTCTGGGTCTCTATATACTGCCGGAAGTATATTAATCATGCTTTATTCAGGATAAAAAGCATAAGCTAACGATTCGTGACTTTCTATGAACTTACATCAATTACGTTTTGTACGCGAAGCAGTCAGGCAGAATTTTAATCTGACTGAGGCTGCAAAGGCGTTGTTTACTTCGCAACCAGGTGTATCAAAGGCCATTATCGAGCTGGAAGAGGAGCTGGGCGTGGATATCTTCACCCGCCACGGCAAACGTATCCGCGGACTGACGGAGCCGGGGCGGGCGGTGCTGAAGTCGGTCGAGCTGATTATGCAGGAAATTGACGGTTTAAAACGGATCGGCAAAGAATATGCTGCGCAGGACAGCGGCAGCTTTACGATTGCCACCACGCATACACAGGCGCGCTATGCTCTGCCGAAGGTGGTGCAGGCCTTTATGCAGAAATATCCGAAAGTCCGTCTTTCCCTGTTACAAGGCAGCCCAAAGCAGATTGCTGAAATGGTCATGCGGGATCAGGCAGACCTGGTGATCGCTACAGAGTCGATTTCCGGTTTTGATGGTCTGATCTCCCTGCCTTGCTACCAATGGGAACATATACTGATCGTGCCGCCGGAACATCCTTTATTGAAGCTGAAAAATGTCACGCTGGAAGAGATCGTACATTATCCACTGGTGACTTATGATTCCGCCTTTGCCGGACGCAGCAAGATCGATCATGCCTTTCAATTACGGGATCTGAAGCCGGACATTTTGCTTGAAGCGATTGATGCCGACGTGATTAAAACCTATGTTGAGCTGGGAATGGGAATCGGCATCATCGCCGGCATGGCATTCGATCCGGAGCGCGACAAAAATCTGCGCGCGATACCAGTCGGGCATTTGTTCGGCATGAATGTCTCACGTGTCGCCATCAAGCAGGGCGCATATCTGCGCAGTTATATTTACACTTTCATTGAGCTGCTGAATCCGACCCTGACAAGAAAAATGGTGGACAACGTGTTGCAGGGAAATAAAGATAATTACGATTTATAAAAAATCGCCACCAATCGAAATAGGGTACGCAGTCGGCCGCTCCCCTTCGCGGTAAAAGCGTGTGCAGAACACAGAACACAAAAACAAATTCCGTTATGAATGAACAGACTATGCGTGACTATTATGCTCAGCGCGCTGAAAAACTTGAGCAGATTTACACTCTCCCCGAACGGCAACAGGATTTGCAGGAAATCGCTGAGCGGGTCAATGCTTTGCTCAGAAATCAGCAGGTGCTGGAACTGGCCTGCGGAACCGGATTCTGGACCGAAAAATATGCTGCGCAAGCAGCCAGCGTTCATGCCACGGACATCAATCAGAACATGCTCGATCTGGCGCAAAAAAAGCCATACCCGCCAGGAAAAGTCAGTTTTTCGGTAGCGGATATTCATCATCTGCCGTCAGCGCAACCGTGCCAGTATTCCGCATGTTTTGCCGGATTTCTCTGGTCCCATACGAAGCGTGAGCAGCAGACGGAGCTGTTGCAGGGATTCAGTCGTGCTGCAGGAGCAGGAAGCCTGCTGATAATGATCGATAATAACGATGTTGAAGGGAGTAGTCTGCCAGTGGCGCGGACCGACGTCGAAGGCAATACCTACCAACTGAGGACGCAGGAAGATGGCAGCCGCGTCGAAATAGTCAAAAATTTTCCGAGCGACAGTGCCTTACGTAAAAAACTCGGAGGGTTGGTCAGGGATATCCGTATTTTCAGGAATCAATATTACTGGTTGCTGAGTTGTGTTCTGAAATGAGAACAGCCATTTGCTCTAGTATTGTTCCTCGATTCTGAGGCGTGCTACATTGCAGTTCATTTTTCACTCAAAGTTCACTCAAAGGAGCAGACATGGATTTGCAGGCATGCACAGAAGCAATTCGTACCAAGGTTGGGAATGACAGCGGATTGAATTCCACATTGAAATTCGATTGCGGTAGCGATGGTGTGGTTTTTGTGGATGCATTGACTGCACCGAATTCCGTCTCGAATGATAACCAGGATGCGGCATGCACCATCACGATTTCTCTGGAAAATCTGGGCGCGCTGCTAACTGGTCAGTTAAATCCGATGAATGGTTTCATGATGGGCAAACTGAAAGTGGCTGGTGACATGGGCGTCGCAATGCGCCTGCAGACCGTCGTCTGAGCCTGATTTTATTGGCCGGCATACCGTCATTGACGTGTTTTCGGTATCGTAAAAAGCTGCAGCGCATTTTTGTGCCGCAGCTTTTTTCTTGGGATCGCTGATACAGATGACAGCAGTAAGGAGCAAATCAAAGGATGGGGATGTTGACGATTCTTCCGCAGGACTGGCAATGCGAAATACAAGATGGCGATAGCTTGCTGGAAGCTGCTTTGCTGGCAGGATTTCGCCTGCCGAATTCCTGTCGCAACGGCACTTGCCGGACATGTTTATGCCGCTTACAGGCCGGTCAGGTACATTACCGCATTGAGTGGCCCGGACTCAGTGCTGAAGAAAAAACAGATGGCTGGATATTGCCTTGTGTTGCAGAGGCTGATGGTAATGTTGTGATCAGCGTCCCCGCAGCAGTCATGGTTTGGCCTGAAAGTTAAACTGTGTTCTGTTTTGCGGCACACCTGTGATCGCACGGTGATAAAAAATAAAAATTCTTAAGGTGGATTAGCCCGATGCATCGATCCTTATACAATCAAAGGCTTGCTAACAAAAATTAATAAAGCCAACAGAATCACAGACGACAGGTTGATACATGAAAAACAAAATATTTGATGATCCGGAGTTTCAGAAACTGCTGACACAGATTATTGAAGAACAGATTCCTTTTTGCCGTTTGCTCGGCATGAAAGTGCACAGCCTCGAACCTGATTCTCCGGCGCTGACACTGACGATGAAACCTGAGTTGCTGGGTAATTTTGCGCAGGGGATGCTGCATGGCGGTGTGATTGCCTCTGTGCTGGATAGCGTGGCTGGCGTGGCGATTTTGTTGAAACTGGCGCAACAGCAACCGAAGGAGGATGTGTTTTCCCAGCTCAGGGAATTTGGTCTGATGAGCACGATTGATTTGCGGATTGATTATCTGAAGCCGGGAAAAGGGCAGTCGTTTACTGCCAATGCAGAAGTGACTCGCCTGGGAAAGCGGGTAGCTAATGTGCTGATGACGCTGCGGAATGAACAAAATGAATTAGTGGCAACCGGTGCTGCTGCATTTATGTTGCATGAAAGAAATTAATTGAAGAAAGCATCAGGAGTGTTTATGTAATAAAGGAAAAACAATTTTTTTCGTTAATGTGCGTTCCCCCCTGCGCGACGGCTCAAACCAGCAGGTATCGTACCGGATAAAATGAAAAAATAAGTAAAAACAACCTTAATTGACGTGAACTGCATTTTTATTTTACTTTCCCTTAAAAATTGTGCGTATAATCAGGTGGTCGTTGAGATTCAAAGTGGTAGTGCAGTATCAGTCTGTCATTTCTTACTTGGTTGAAACGATTTATCGGGTAAACACCCACATTAACTGAAATAGGAAATAGTAATGGCAACTGGTATTGTTAAATGGTTCAATGATTCTAAAGGTTTTGGTTTCATTACACCTGATGAAGGCGGTGAAGATTTGTTCGCGCATTTTTCCGCTATTGTGTCTTCCGGCTTCAAATCTTTGAAAGAAAACCAACGCGTTTCTTTCGAAGTAACGACAGGCCCTAAAGGCAAACAGGCTTCGAATATCCAGCCTCTGTAATTTTTACAGATGATCTGGCTGTTTTTCAGCCCGTTAAAAAACCCCGACTTGTCGGGGTTTTTTTTTGCCTGTTTATTTTTTTTAACTGTTAAATTTAATGCATGTGATTATTCTGGATAAAAAAATCTTTATACTGCCTTATCTGTTTAAAGATAAATTTCTTGTTGGTAATCAATATTTTTTAATCAAACTTTTGTATCCTTGCTGAGATAAATACATACAGCCACCGGAGATAAAGCAATGTTTAATTTAACGATCAGATTGCGTTTGATTGGCACCATGGGTTTCATGGCGGTGATGCTCGTCATTGGTGGATTGATGGGTGTTTATGGCGTTCACAACAGTAATAACGTGATCCAGGAAATTGCATCTAACGAGATGCCATCCGTTGAAGCATTAGGGCAGTCGCAAATCTATCTGTTGCGTGCAAGGACAGCTATCGACAGAGGGATCGCGCATCCTGAATATCCCGATACCGCTGAAACGATCAAGCGTGCGGAAATTTTCCTCGATAAATCAGAGGAAAAATGGAAGCGTTATTTAACGTTGCCGCAGAGTGTGAATGAAAAGAAAATTTCTGCAGAGACAGCAGTGACCCGGGAAAAATTTGTGAAAGAAGCATTCATCCCGATGACGGCTGCGATTAAAAGCGGTAACAAAGATGAAGCAGACCGCATCAATATGACGATTGCTCCTAAATTGTTCAGTGTCTACGCCGACCAGATCAGCAAACTCAGCGAATACCAATTCCAGTCTTCAGCTGACGCACTGAAGAAGAGTGAGGCGGAGTTCACCACCTTCATCTGGGTGGATATGCTCGGCGTTTGTGGCGGTCTGATTGCCGTTTTTGTCTCTGCCTATTTTTTGCTGCGTGCAATTTCTCAGCCTTTACACCAGGCGTTACGTCAGTTCGGTGCAATTGGCAATGGCGATCTGACACAGCAATTGAAACCGGCATCGAAAGATGAAATGGGCGAGCTGGTTGCCGGGTTGGAGAATATGCGTCAAAGCCTGGTCCAGACCGTGACGATGGTGCGGCAGGGAAGCAGTTCCATTGCGATCTCCGCCGAGGAAATAGCCACGGGTAATATGGATCTGTCTTCTCGTACCGAACAGCAGGCAGCCAGTCTGGAAGAAACCGCTTCCTCGATGGAGGAACTGACTTCCACTGTGCAGCAGAATGCCGACAACGCGCGTCAGGCCAATACGCTGGCACTGACTGCTTCGGAAGTAGCAACCAAGGGTGGCAAGGTGGTGGGGGATGTGGTGCATACCATGTCTTCCATCAAAGACAGCTCGAAGAAAATTTTTGACATTATCGGCGTGATTGATGGCATCGCGTTTCAGACCAATATTCTGGCGCTGAATGCAGCTGTTGAGGCGGCCAGAGCAGGCGAGCAGGGACGCGGTTTTGCGGTGGTGGCCAGTGAGGTGCGGAATCTGGCGCAGCGTTCTGCCAATGCAGCAAAAGAAATCAAAGAGCTGATCAGTAATTCGGTCGATAAGATTGAAGAAGGTTCGCAACTGGTGGATAACGCAGGCAAAACCATGGATGAAATCGTGGTATCGATCAAGAGCGTAGCTGACATCATGGCAGAAATTACTGCCGCCAGTGCCGAGCAAAGTGATGGCATCAATCAGGTGAATCAGGCGATCACCAAAATGGATGAAGCTACACAGCAAAATGCAGCGTTGGTGGAAGAGGCTGCTGCGGCGGCTGGCAGTATGCGTGAGCAGGCTGAAAATCTGAATCAGGCGGTTGGTATTTTCAAATTGCAGGCAGAGGCTTCCGGTTATCAGCGTCCGTCTGTTGCTGCCAGTCCGGCTCCGGTAGTGCGACCTGTTGCAAAATCCAGTCAGCCAGTGGTGAAGGCGGCGAAGCCTCTGATCACGGCCGGCAATGCATCGGCGAAAGCGGCCAAAGCTTCAGCGGAAGGTGATTGGGAGGAATTCTGATTTCCCTGTTTGTTTGCACTTGTGTTTCGTGCAGTACGTATTCGTATCAAAAAACGGGTGATTGATTCATCCGTTTTTTTTCAGTGGAAAATACCGCCATTCCTGAACAGCCACCTGAGCATGATGATCAGGATTTTTTCCAGTAATCCGGTTTATTGTAGGCTTGTCGCAAAAAATCGACAAAGGCGCGTATCCGTAGCGGTAAATGCCGGCGCTGCGCAAAAATCGCGTAAATGTCATTTCCCGGAGCGGTGTACTCGTCCAGTACCGTGACCAGTTTTCCGGATTCAATTTCTGCGCCAACCTCCCATATTGAGCGCCATGCCAGCCCTTTTCCTGCCAGCGCCCAGTCATGCAGTACTTCGCCGTCGTTACAGACCATATTGCCTTCAGCCTTGATAGTGACATTTTTCCCATGTTGTCGGAATGTCCAGCCGCGCTGGCTGCCGTCGGAACTGAAGGCGAGGCAATTATGGTGGCTGAGCTCATCAATGCTGCGCGGTGTGCCATGGCGTTTCAGATAAGTGGGCGAGGCGACGACGACGCGCTTGTTATCGGCGAGCTTCACGCCGATCAGGTTAGAGTCAGTCAGCGAAGCAATACGGATCGCAACGTCAATCCCTTCGCCAATCAGATCCACCACACGGTCGTTCAGACTCAGGGTCAGTTTCAGATCCTGATGATCTGCCAGAAATGAGGGAATCAACGGAGCCACATGTTGCCTGCCAAAACCGGCTGGTGCTGAAATCGTCAGCGCACCACTGGCATGCGCACTGCGCTCGGACACCGAAGACTCTGCTTCCTCAAGATCAGCCAGGATGCGCTGGCAATCCTCCAGAAAAGAGGCGCCTTCGTTGGTGAGTGCAATCTTACGGGTCGTGCGCTGCACAAGTTTTACTCCCAGCCGTTCTTCCAGCGCGTCCAGCCGCCGGCTGATCATGGCGGGAGCCACGCCCTCAGCACGCGCCGCTGCTGACAGGCTGCCCCTTGTGGCAACTTCGGTAAAAGTGCTGATCTGTTTGAACTGATCCATATTACGCATCCTGTTATCAGAATATTGGCGACAGTGTACATTTAGCATTGTGCCTTTATTTTTAACTTAAAGTAAAAGATAAAGTGAGTTATATGTATATTTATGTTGATTTTTATTGCATATACTGTGCTGCATGTGAGTGAGCATCACTTTGGCATGGTAAAGGGGTTGGCACGATGTCTATTCAGGCAATTGCATTCGATGCGTATGGCACGCTGTTTGACGTTTATTCGGTCAATGTGCTGGGCGATAAATTATTTCCCGGCCGAGGCGAAGCGCTGGCGCAATTATGGCGCAGCAAGCAAATTGAATATACCCAGTTACGCACGATGTGCAGTATGTACAAGCCTTTCTGGGAAGTGACGCAGGATGCGCTGGTTTTCAGCTGCAAAAAACTGGGGCTGGAGCTGAGTCTGGAAGCGCAGAATGCACTCATGGGAGAATATGCCCGCCTGAAGGCATTTCCGGAAAATCTGGCTGTATTACGCGATTTGCATGCGCAAGGGCTGAAGCTGTCCATCTTATCGAATGGAACCAGCCATATGCTGCAGTCTGCAGTCGAGGCTGCAGGTATGCAGGGATTATTCAGCCACCTGCTGTCGGTGGACAGTGTCCGCAAATATAAAACCGCACCGGAAGCTTATCAGCTCGGTCCGGATACCTTCGGCGTACCGGCCAAGCAGATTTTGTTCGTTTCCAGCAATGCGTGGGATGTGTGTTGTGCGACCTGGTTTGGTTACACCACCTTCTGGGTTAATCGTCAGCAGGCGCCGCTGGAAGAGTTGGGTGTCGCGCCGCATGGAACTGGCCGCACTCTGCAGGATGTGATCGATTTTGTTGAAAAGAACCGTTATTGAAATTGGTATTCCATTTTATTGATTGAGGAGAGCAGCATGACAGAATTGAGCTTACCTGCAGGTATGCAGATTACGGGTGAAATCAAACCGGGTTTCGAACAAATCCTGACGCCGGAAGCACTGGCGCTGGTCGCGAAACTGAGCCGCGCATTTGAACCGCGCCGCCAGGAATTGCTGGCAGCCCGCGTTGCGCGCGCAGCCCGTCTGGATGCAGGCGAATTGCCTGATTTTCTGCCGGAAACCCGCCATATCCGTGAAGGTGACTGGAAAATCGCCCCGATCCCTCAGGCACTGGAATGCCGCCGCGTCGAAATCACGGGGCCTGTCGAGCGCAAGATGGTGATTAATGCTTTGAATTCCGGTGCAGACAGCTACATGACCGACTTTGAAGATTCCAATACGCCTAACTGGGACAATCAGCTTACCGGTCAGATCAATATGCGCGACGCTGTTCGCCGCACCATCAGCCTGGAACAGAACGGCAAGTCTTACAAACTGAATGACAAAGTGGCGACGCTGGTTGTCCGTCCACGCGGCTGGCATCTGGATGAAAAGCATGTGCTGGTCGATGGTAAGCGTATTTCCGGCGGTATTTTTGATTTTGCACTGTTCCTGTTCCATAACGCCAAAGAGCAGCTGGCACGCGGTGCCGGCCCTTATTTCTACCTGCCAAAGATGGAGTCGCATCTGGAGGCGCGTCTGTGGAACGACATTTTTGTTATGGCACAGAATGAAATCGGTATTCCGCAAGGCACGATCAAGGCGACAGTGCTGATTGAAACCATCGTTGCTGCATTTGAGATGGATGAAATCCTGTATGAACTGCGCGAACACAGCTCGGGTTTGAATGCGGGACGCTGGGATTACATTTTCTCCTGCATCAAAAAATTCAAGAATAATAAAGACTTTTGTTTGGCAGACCGTGCCAAGGTCACGATGACGGCGCCGTTCATGCGCTCGTATGCTTTGTTGCTGTTGAAAACCTGCCACAAGCGTAATGCACCGGCGATTGGCGGTATGGCGGCGCTGATCCCGATCAAAAACGATCCTGAGAAAAATGACATCGCCATGGGCGGCGTTCGTAACGACAAGGCGCGCGATGCCACAGACGGCTACGATGGCGGCTGGGTAGCACATCCGGGCCTGGTTGATCTGGCCATGACTGAATTCAGGAGAGTGCTGGGCGATGCGCCGAATCAGATCAGCAAGCAGCGTCCTGATGTGGAAGTTTCCGCCAAGGATTTGCTGAACTTCCAGCCTGAAACACCGATTACAGAAGCCGGTCTGCGTTATAACATCAACGTCGGTATTCATTACCTCGGCGCGTGGCTGGCAGGCAATGGCTGCGTTCCTATCCACAATTTGATGGAAGATGCGGCAACCGCAGAAATCAGCCGTTCCCAGGTCTGGCAGTGGATTCGTTCTTCCAAAGGCAATCTGGAAGATGGCCGCAAAGTCACTGCCGATATGGTGCGCGCAATGATTCCTGAAGAATTGGTCAAGGTGAAGGAAGTGGCTGGCAACGGCGCGACTTACGACCGTGCAGCGCAGATTTTTGAAGAGATGTCGACTTCTGAAAATTTTGCAGAATTTCTGACCCTGCCTTTGTATGAAGAAATCTGATTGGCGCAGGTAGTTTGACCGCCAGTTTCAGTCGCCTAAAACAGCCCGTTCAACGGGCTGTTTTTTTGTCGTTTGAGGGAATGCATCCCGGCTGCCGTGTGGGCAGCATGGTATTCTTGATGCTTCTTTAAGGAGTTCTCAGCATGCCGCAAGCCCATACCCTGTCACAGCAGGAAATCATTGCACAGACCGAAGACTGGCTGGAAAAAGCCGTGATCGGTCTAAATCTTTGCCCATTTGCCAAAGCGGTGCAGGTTAAAAAGCAGATTCGCTACGTTGTCTCTGCCGCAGAAACACCGCAGGCGTTGCTACACGATCTGCAACAGGAGCTGGAAACCCTGGCCGAAGCCAATCCTGAAAAAATCGATACCACGCTGCTGATCCACCCGTTTGTCCTGAATGACTTTCTGGATTTCAATGATTTCCTCGACGTCGCTGATGGCCTGCTGGAAGAGCTGGATCTGGACGGTATTTTGCAGATTGCCAATTTTCATCCCGACTATCAGTTTGCAGATAGCAGTCCGGACGACATGAGCAATTACACCAACCGATCTCCGTTTCCGACGCTGCATTTATTGCGAGAAGATAGCATTAGCCGGGCGGTAGAAGCGTTTCCGGAAGCTGAAGCCATTTTCGAGAAAAATATTGAGACGATGGAGCAACTGGGCATCGAAGGCTGGCATCGCCTGTTTCCCGATCGGTCGAAGTGATCCTGACAAACGCTTGTCCGCGATTTTTGCCTGGGCTGACAAGAATGAATGCAACATTTAACATTAATTATTTATATTTTATTTATATTAATAGCTGAAAAAGTAATGAAGCTTTGTTGCTGCGCGAGAAAGCCATGAAATGTTTTCAGGAGGTATTTCTGAAAACATACTGGGAGGGAGTATTTTTGATTCCCCTTATTTTTCGCTGGGAACCCGCGAATATTTACACATACTCCCTATTATCAGGCAATATGCCGGCACCCGGCACCGCATAGTCAGCACCACCGTTCTGTCTGATAAACAGAAGATTCATCAGTTTTTTGATGATTTTTTCTCTGAAACTGTAGAAAATTTGCCTGGAATCTTCAGTTCTCCACGAATTCTTCTGCCCGTTGAGGGATTCGCGCCTTGTTATTTTGCGGAGCAACATGTAGAGTAAGGGGTTAATTTACTTCATTTTTCACCCTTAGCTTCTTAATATCTATGGCTTTAATCGTCCACAAATACGGCGGAACTTCGATGGGCTCGACCGAGCGTATCAAGAATGTCGCCAAGCGCGTCGCCAAATGGCATGATGCCGGTCACCAGATAGTCGTGGTGCCATCGGCCATGTCTGGCGAAACAAATCGTCTTATCGGCCTCGCCAAAGAAATTATGGCGCAACCCGATCCACGTGAACTCGACATGATTGCCTCCACCGGCGAACAGGTGTCGGTCGGCCTGCTATCCATGGCATTGCAGGCGATCGGCAAACAGGCGGTTTCCTATGCCGGCTGGCAGGTAGCGATCAAAACGGATTCTGCCTATACCAAGGCTCGTATTGCATCGATTGATGACGCCAAGGTCAAAGCCGACCTCGACGCCGGCAAAATCGTCATCATCACTGGTTTTCAGGGCGTGGATGATAAGGGTGACATCACTACACTGGGACGCGGTGGTTCCGATACCTCCGCCGTGGCAGTTGCTGCTGCGCTGAAAGCGCAGGAATGCCTGATCTACACCGACGTTGACGGCGTCTACACCACTGATCCGCGCGTGGTATCTGATGCCCGTCGCCTCAATACGGTGACATTTGAAGAAATGCTGGAAATGGCATCGCTCGGCTCCAAAGTGCTGCAAATCCGCTCCGTCGAATTTGCCGGCAACTACCGTATGCCAACCCGCGTTCTGTCATCCCTGACCGACCCGTTAATGCCGCTGGAAGAAGAAGCGAACTCCGGCACCCTGATTTCGTTTGAGGAAGATACCAATATGGAACAAGCTACCATCACAGGCATCGCGTTTAACCGTGATGAAGCAAAAATCACTGTCCTGGGCGTGCCGGACAAGCCAGGCGTGGCCTATCAGATTCTCGGCCCGGTCGCTGACGCCAATATCGAAGTCGATATGATCATCCAGAATCAGTCCGTCGAAGGCAGGACCGACTTCACCTTCACCGTACCGCGTGTGGAATATCAGAAAGCCATGGAAGTGCTCGAAGGCAGCGTCAAAGCCCACATCGGCGCTGCCAGCATTCAGGGGGACTCCAAAGTCTCCAAGGTTTCTGTCGTTGGCGTCGGCATGCGCAGTCATGTCGGCATTGCCTCTCAAATGTTCCGTACTTTGTCGGAAGAGGGCATCAATATCCAGATGATCTCCACCTCGGAAATCAAGATTTCCGTCCTGATCGACGAAAAATACATGGAACTGGCCGTACGCGCTTTGCATAAGGCGTTCGGTCTCGAATCCGCCTGATCGCTGCCTGCCTCTGCTGGAAAAAATACCGCTTTTGCCTGTTGCAATAGTTGACCAAAAGCAGTTGAGCAGATATGATCTTGGTCTCGATTGGGGCTGGATTGCAAAATCCAGCCTTCATAGTGTGGAGACGTGGCCGAGTGGCCGAAGGCACTTCCCTGCTAAGGAAGCATCTGGGGTAACCTGGATCGTGAGTTCGAATCTCACCGTCTCCGCCAGTAATACTGAAAAAGCCCTTGAAAATCAAGGGCTTTTTCTTTTTCTAGATCGGTCGGTATCCCATTTTGTGTTGGCTTCAGTTTACTTGAAATGGACGCCAGACCCCCCCTTTTTTTGATTAAATGCGATAGCCTGTTGGTCATGTCGGCTGTTTTGATGGATCGCATGTGGAATGCGTGTCCGTGACTCTTCCGTTGCCACTTGCTTTTTCCTATAAATCGCAGCGATGCACGGCAACTCAGCCTTTGTAGTATCGCAAAGGCAAGCAGTGCGTTTTGCTTGTCGATTGCTCCGCGACTTCTTTGCTTGAAATCTGACGCGCATTTTGCGTATTAATGGCAAATACGTGGCCGCTGCAGATGGCGGCATTTAGCGCGCTGTAGTCGTCCGGTACCAGTGTGAATATGGTAAACACGGTGATAGGTTCAATGGCCGGGGTTGCATGTTATCGCTCGGCTTGGGATTACCTTTAGTTTTTGTCTTTGTCGCACTTCCAGCATTGATTGGAGGTCTCAGCATGCTCCTTATGGGGAGTAAGAGATTTTCAGGTCAGGAATTAAAGCAAGTATTTTATCTACGTTATCAGACCAAAATTTTCTGGTTTGATTATTGATTTGGGAGAGCCTCGATACCTGTGTCGAGACGAAATCAGATACTTTTTCCTGATCAGGCAATGTTGGTAGTGAAGTGGAAGAATTCAAATGAGTGCAAATGCAGGAATCATGTCATTTTCCAAAAAATTTCTTAACTCGAATCTGAAAAACGATACGTAGTTGAAATCAATTCTCCTCTGTTGCTGCCATCGTCAGTTCCAGCAGTTTTTTAATTTCAGGTACACATGAGCCGCAATTTCCACCAGCTTTCAGGCAGCTTGTGACCTGGGCGACAGAGGTGATGTTTTGCTGACGGATAGTGTCGCAGATGGTGTTACGGCCAACGCCGAAGCAGGAGCAGATCGTGGAGCCGGTGTCGATGCCTTTTTCTATTGGCTGGCCGATCAGCAGGCCGACGCGGTCGGCTTCTTCCAGCATGTCTTTGGCAAACAGGCTGGCGAGCCAGGTGCGCGAGGGCAGATCAGGGCGGGGGGAGAGAAACAGGCAGCTTTCGATGCGGTCGTCGCGTATGTGGACGGCGCGGTAGATAGCGGCAGTCTTGTCTTCGTATTCGAGCCAGTCGGCGTCGGGGTCGTGAATGCCGAATAACTGGCGTGCCCATTGACCGTGATGGCTGATCTGATTGCGGCCAGCGACTTCGTAATGCGTCAATGCACGTCCCTGAATCCGGCCCCAGTGTGCGATTTCACCAAGTGCAAGATCGTGACGGCTCAGGATGAAGCCGTGCCAGGAAACTGGAAATTCTTCCACCCGCACCGGGGTATGTTTGAATTCCGGCTCACCGGAAATCGGATCGACGACCGGATTCACGACGGCGCCGATACGGGCGTCCGATGCGGATTGATTGTTCCAGTGAATCGGTACAAAGATGCTGCCGCGCGGGATGCCGCCGCCATGTTGCACTCTGGCGACCATGGCTCCCCACGGTGAGGAAACCCGTGCCAGACTGCCTTCGCGCACACCGCACAGCAACGCATCTTGCGGGTGCATGTCGATGAATGATTCGGTGATGTGGTTGTTCAGTTTTGGCGATTTCCCGCTGCGGGTCATGGTGTGCCACTGATCGCGCACCCGGCCGGTATTGAGACTCAGCGGATAGTCCTGATCCGGCATGTTTTTCGGTGTGCGCGGCGCTGTCGGGATGAAGCGCGCCTTACCGTCGGGGTGGACAAAATGATGATCGGTGAACAGCCGTTGCGTGCCTTGTGGTTCGTCATGCGCAGCGGGCATGACTGGCCACTGCACAGGTTGCATGGCATTGAACTGTGTTTTGCTCATGCCGCACAGCCCGCTCAGATTCAGCAGACGCGGCTGCCTACCGGTGTTTTCCGCTGCATTGTCATGAGCAGTCAGCCTGGCATGTTCGTCGAATATCTCGTGTACGCTCTGATAACGGAAACCGTCAAATCCCATGCGTTGCGCAACACTGCACAAAATCTGCCAGTCGGCACGCGCTTCTCCGGGCGGGGAGAGGAAAGGACGTTGTCGTGAGATACGACGTTCAGAATTGGTGACCGTGCCGTCTTTCTCGCCCCAACCGAGGGCCGGTAGCAGCACATGAGCGTAGTCGTTGGTGTCTGTTTTTTCAGTGATGTCGGAGACCACCACCAGCTCGCATCGGGCGAGCGCACGCTGTACCTGATCGGCATCCGGCAGACTGACTACCGGATTGGTGGCCATGATCCAGACCGCTTTGACTTTACCTTGCTCGATCGCCTGGAACAGGTCAACTGCTTTGAGCCCCGGCTTGTCAGCGATACGCGGTGCATTCCAGAATGTTTGCACAGTCTGGCGATGTGCCGGATTATCGAGATCCATGTGTGCTGCCAGCATATTGGCAAGACCTCCGACTTCCCGGCCGCCCATCGCATTTGGCTGACCGGTGATGGAAAACGGCCCCATACCAGGGCGGCCAATACGACCGCTGAGAAGATGACAGTTGATGATGCTATTGACCTTGTCGGTACCGGCAGACGATTGATTGACGCCTTGTGAAAAGGCGCTGACGACTTTTTCTGTGCTGGCGAACAAGTCGTAAAATGCCAGCAGGTCACGCACATTGACCTTACAGATTTTTGCGACCGTGAGCGGATCGGCACTGCTGGCGGCGGCAGCGGCCAGCGCCTCGTCCAGCCCGTTGGTATGTGCGGCGACAAATGCTGCATCAGTTTTGCCATGTTGCGACAGATAGTGCAGTAATCCGTTAAACAGCCAGACATCGGTGCCTGCCTTGACCGGCAGATGCAGGTCAGCCAGCTCGCAGGTCGCCGTGCGGCGCGGGTCGATCACCACCAGCTTCATGGCAGGCCGGGTTTCCCTGATTTTGGCGATGCGCTGGAATAGCACAGGATGGCACCACGCGGTGTTGGACCCGATCAGCACCACCAGATCGGCAAGCTCCAGGTCTTCGTAGCATACCGGCATCAGATCCGCACCAAAGGCGCGTTTATGTCCGGCGACTGCAGACGACATGCAAAGCCGGGAATTGGTATCGATGTTCGCGCTGCCGATGTAGCCTTTCATCAGTTTGTTGGCGATGTAATAGTCTTCTGTCAGCAGTTGACCGGATACATAAAAGGCGACCGCATCGGGGCCGTGGCGTTTGATGATGTCGCTGAAACCTTGTGCAACCGTATCGAGTGCCTGATTCCAGCTGGTGCGCTGCAGATTGCTAGTGGAGCTATCCCGCATGTGCGGATACAGCAGGCGACCATCCAGCCCGATGGTTTCATCCAGCGCAGAGCCTTTGACGCACAGGCGTCCGGCGTTTGCCGGGTGCTGTGTATCGCCGCTGATCTCTGTCGTGCCATCGGCATGCACGGTGGCTCGCACGCCGCAGCCAACACCGCAATAAGGACAGGTGGTGCGCACGCTGCTGGCAGTTTCTGGGATGATGGGAATGTTCATCTTCGGTTCCTGGTCAGGCGGCTTCGCTGCAGAGCGCCTGCCCAAACAATAGTTGATTGCGCAGGGCCGAAATATCTGTCTGATTCTGTATCAGTTCGAAATACCACGGACCATCTTTCACGTCGCCATACAACACGGCGCCGATGATCTGATTGTCTTTCAGCACCAGCCGTTTATAAATGCCGCGCCGCGGATCGCGCATCACCAGGTCTTCGCTGCCTTCGCCGCCGATGAAATTCCCCGCTGAGTAGAGATCAACACCAGTAACCTTGAGCTTGGTCGCTGTCGCCTGCTGCACATAACGGCGGTGACCGGCACCGGCCAGATGTGCGCCGCAAACGCGTGCCTGATCCCAGATCGGCGCGACCAGACCAAAGGTCGCCATTCTGTGCTGTACACATTCCCCAACTGCATAAATACGCGGATCATAGGTTTGCAGCGTATCGTCGACCACGATCGCCCGTTCGCAATGCAAGCCGGCTTGTTTTGCCAGGGCGATATTCGGACGTACGCCTGCCGTCATGACGACCAGATCAGCCGGAATTTCACTGCCATCCTGAAAACGCACCGCGGTGACACGTTCGCTGCCGACGATTTCGCTGGTATTGGTATCGAGCAGAAAGCGCATACCTTTTTGTTCCAGCGCTTTTTTCAGCAGCTGTGCGGCGGCGGTATCCAGTTGCCTTTCCATCAGACTGCCGCAGACGTGTACCACGGTGACCTCCATTCCCTGACGCAGCAGGCCGTTTGCCGCTTCCAAGCCCAGCAGACCGCCACCGATCACCACTGCATGACGGTGGCTGCGCGCCGTCTGCAGCATGGTTTCGACGTCCTGAATATCGCGAAAGGCAATTACTCCCGGTAGCTGATGGCCGGGTACAGGAATGATAAACGGCGTCGAACCGGTCGCCAGCAGCAGGCGGTCATAGGTGACTTCAATGCCGGCACGTGAGCGTACTGTGCGCCGGCGGCGGTCGATCGCCACTACGGGGTCGCTGGTGTGCAGGGTGATCTGGTGCTGGCGGTACCACTCGCGCGTATGCAGCATGATATCGTCCATTTTTTTATCGCCAGCCAGTAGCGGCGACAATAAGATTCGGTTGTAATTGCCATACGGTTCAGCGCCAAAAACGGTGATGTCGTACAGGTCGGGCGCCAGCTTGTGCAGTTCTTCGACCGTGCGCATGCCCGCCATGCCATTGCCGATCACCACCAGAGCGGGCTTTGTTTTACCGGTTTGCATGGCTGTCATATGCCGATCCAGACCTGTTGGTTGTTGATATGCACCGGATAGGCATGTACCGAATGTTCCGGCGCTTCTAAGCATTCGCCGGTTTGCAAGTCAAAATGATGTTTGTAAATCGGCGAGGCGACCACGATGCGTTCTCCCAGACTGCCAACCAGTCCGCGTGCGAGTACCGCAGCTTCCGAATTCGGGTCGTAGTTGTGAATCGCAAATACCCGGTCTTCCCCGTCATGGATGTGAAAGATCGCAATCTGTTCACCGTTGATGAGGGCGCAGACACCGGTATTGGGCAGGATATCGCTCAAATTGCAGACCGGTATCCATTGGTTCAGTTGACGATCGCTATGCATGATGTTTTCCGGTTTTGATGGAGGTATTGAGTCATTGATTGCCTGGGTTGTAGCCGTCATGTTCAGGCATCCGCTGCTACGGCAGAAATCGCGATCCGTTTTCTTTCCTGCACGGTGGCGGGCCGGATCTGTCCGCGTTCTTCCATGAATACGATATTCTGGTCGGCCTGATCGCTGTTGATGAAGTGGCGGAAGCGCTGACGTGTTTCGTTGTCGTTCACGGCTTTTTTCCATTCACATTCGTAAGTGTCGACCACATGCTGCATTTCGGTTTCCAGCTCTGCCCCCAATGCCAGCTTGTCATCAACGATCACCTGCTTCAGGTAATCGAGTCCGCCTTCCAGATTGTCGCGCCAGACGCTGGTACGCTGCAGGCGGTCGGCAGTGCGGACATAGAACATCAGGAAACGGTCGATGTAGCGGATCAGTGTTGCCTTGTCCAGATCGGCTGCGAGTAATTCGGCGTGACGTGGTTTCATACCGCCATTACCGCAGACATACAGGTTCCAGCCTTTTTCAGTCGCGATGACACCGACATCCTTGCTCTGCGCTTCTGCACATTCACGGGTGCAGCCAGAGACTGCGAATTTGATTTTGTGGGGGGAGCGCAGCCCTTTATAGCGGTTTTCCAGGGCAATCGCGAGACCCATGCTGTCATCCACCCCGTAGCGACACCAGGTCGAGCCGACGCAGGATTTGACGGTGCGCAGCGATTTACCGTAAGCATGGCCGGATTCAAAACCGGCGGCGATGAGTTCCTCCCAGATCAGTGGCAATTGCTCGACCCGCGCACCGAACAGGTCAACCCGCTGGCCGCCGGTAATCTTGGTGTACAGGCCGTATTTTTTCGCCACCTGGCCAATGGCGATCAGACCTTCGGCGCTGACTTCGCCACCTGGCATGCGTGGCACGACCGAGTAGGTGCCGTCTTTCTGAATATTGCCGAGGTAATAGTCGTTGGTGTCCTGCAGGCTGGCGTGTTCTTTCTTGAGAATGAATTCATTCCAGCATGACGCCAGAATACTGGCAGCCAGCGGTTTGCAGACATCGCAACCCAGACCTTTACCATGTTGCGCCAGCAGGGCATCGAAGGTTTTGATCTGACCGACCCGCACCAGATGGTAAAGCTCTTGCCGGGAATAGGCGAAATGCTCGCAGACATGGTTATTCACGGCCATGCCCTGTTTCTTCATTTCAGCTTTCATGATCTGCGTTACCAGCGGTACACAGCCGCCGCAGGCGGTGCCGGCCTTGGTGCGGCTTTTCAGAGCCGCGATATCGGTGGCGCCATCACAGACGGCAGCACACAGCTTCGCCTTGGAGACATTGTTGCAGGAGCAGATTTGCGCCGTGTCAGGCAGGGCATCCACGCCGATACCCGGTTTCGCTTTGCCGTCCGCCTGCGGCAGAATCAGGAATTCCGGCGCTTCCGGCAATTCGATACGGTTAAGCATCATCTGCAGCAGAGTGCCGTATTCGCTGGCGTCGCCCACCATCACGCCGCCCAGCAGGTATTTTCCGCATTCGGAGACTACGATTTTTTTATAGATTTGTTTGCGCTCATCGGTGAACTGATAAGAGCGGCTGCCCGCAACTTTGCCATGCGGATCGCCGATGCTGGCGACGTCCACACCCATCAACTTGAGCTTGGTGCTCATGTCGGCACCCGTGAATTCGGAAACCACGATGCTGTTGCCGGTATCGCGTTGCGCCAGGATATCCTGGGCTGCGGTACGTGCCATGTCATAGCCCGGCGCGACCAGACCGTAGATTTTTCCATTCCACAGCGCGCATTCGCCGATCGCGTAGACATCCGGATCGGAGCTGCGACAGCGGTTATCAATTACGATGCCGCCGCGATCGCCGACTTTGAGCCCGCTGTCGCGCGCCAGCTCATCGCGTGGCCGTATCCCTGCTGAGAACACGATCATATCGGCGTCAAGATGGCTGCCATCGTCAAAATTCATGCGATGCGTGCCGGTCTTGCCATCGACGATTTCCAGTGTGTTTTTCTGCGTATGTGCGGTGACGCCGAGTTCCTCGATTTTCTGGCGCAAAATGCGACCTCCACTCTCGTCGACCTGCACTGCCATCAGACGCGGGGCAAATTCAACGACGTGGGTTTCCAGTTGCATGTCACGCAGCGCTTTGGCGCATTCCAGGCCAAGCAGACCGCCGCCGATCACCACGCCACTGCGGGAGCGCTTGCCGCATTCCTGCATGGCTTCCAGGTCTTCAATTGTCCGGTAAACGAAACAATCTTTGCGCTGGTTGCCGGCCAGTGTCGGCACAAACGGGTAAGAACCGGTTGCGATCACCAGCTTGTCGTACGCCAGTGTTTCTGTCGTGCCGTCGAGGTGATAGCTGACGGTTTTGGCCGCGGTATCAACAGATTGCGCCTTGGCATTGAGTTTAAGACAGAAGTGGCTGCGCTCAAAGAAGCCGGGCGCTACCAGCGATAAGTCCTGCGCCGATTTGCCGGAAAAAAATTCTGACAGATGGACGCGGTCATACGCCGGACGCGGTTCTTCGCACAAGACCGTGACTTCCAGATTGTCTGCCGGGCTGTCTGCCAGGCATTCCAGAAATTTATGGCCGACCATGCCGTGACCGATAACGATAATTTTCATGATCTGTGATTCCTTAAGCGGTGATGTTATGCATGCTGATTTGTTCGCTGGCCTGATGCGCTGCGCTGAAGCGGACAGCAATTGCGCACAGTGCGGAAACCGTCACAGCGATTCCTAACAGGCCGAGTGTCTGCTGCACATCACCCAGACTTTTCATCAGAAAACCGGCCAGCACCGCACCGGCATTGCCGCCCGCGCCGATAATGCCTGCCACGCCACCGAGTGCTTTGCGGTCGATGAAAGGCACCAGTGCGTAAGTCGCGCCGCAGGCCATGTGGGTGAATAGACCAAAGGTCAGCATGGCGCAGACCGCCAGCGTCACGCTGTTGGCATGGGCAAACCATAGCAGGCCCAGACCTTCGCCCAGCATCATCACGAACAGCACGCTGGCACGGGTATTTAAGCCGCCGCGCAAGGCTGCTTTATCAGACAGCCAGCCACCCAGTGCCCGTGCAAACAGTGCCAGCAGACCAAAGCTGGCTGCTGCCATGCCCGCGCTTTTGAGCGACAGACCGAAATGGTCGACGTAATACACCGCAGCAATGTTATGGATGAAAATTTCCACGCCAAAGCAGGCTCCGTAGGTGATGAACAGCAGCCAGACGCGATAGTTACGGCTGGCCGCACAGAAGCTGGCCCAGCCGCCTTTTTTCCCACCCTCGATAGCGATACCCTGAGCGCGTAATTCTGCATAATTACCTTCCGGGCAGTCCTGTGTGAAATGCCAGTAAATGGCAGCCATCACCAGCATCAGCACACCAGGCACCATCATCGCTAGCCGCCAGCCCAGTGATTCACTGACTCCCAGCATCAGCAAAGCAGATAACAGTAAAGGCATCAGCGCCTGTGCAGCACCACCACCGGTATTGCCCCAGCCCGCAGCTGCGGCATTGGCGGTGCCAACCACATTCGGCGCAAACATGACCGAGGTGTGGTACTGCGTAATCACAAAGCTGGCGCCAATCGCACCGATGCACAGACGGAAGAACAAAAAGCTTTCGTAACTCTGCGTAAATGCCACACCGAATACCGGCAATGCACCGGCCAGCAGCAGGCCGGTATAGGTTTTGCGCGGGCCGAAGCGGTCACACATAGGACCGATGATCAGCCGCACCAGGATCGTGACGGAGACGGCCGCAATATTGATATTGGCGATCTGCGCCATGCTCAAGCCAAATTCCCCCTTGATGACCGGCATCAGCGGCGCACAGGCAAACCAGGCAAAAAAACAGGTGAAAAAAGCCATCCAGGTTAAATGGAACGCACGCATCGGCGGCGTGTCGAAACTGAAAAGTCTGATAGTGTCTGCTTTGCTGGCCATGATCATTTTTATCCTGTAAAAATAAAAAGGCGTCCGCGCAGTCAGGAACTCTCCCTGACCGGGCGGACGCCGTTGTCCGTGCAAACCCATCGTTAGATCTGCTGAAATTGGACTGAATCGCCGTTGATTCAGTTATCCGTTATTAAGCATATAGCGTGCCAACCTGAAACAGGGGCTGGCAGCGCGTGGTGAAACCAGCCAGAAAGCGGCTGGCAGTATGGCATCAGCGCTGCTCCTGAATTGTGCATTCAATTGGTGCGGCAGGCGTGATGTTTTGGTGCGGAGATACCGCGAGAGGATTTACATCTGATGACGATGCTTATGTTGCAGACGTCGCGCAAAATACAGGCTGACCACGATCAGTCCCGCTGCACCGTACAACATGATATTGCCGGTATCGGTATAGTGAATCAGGCGGCCTGCCAGACCAACACCGGCAGACTGACCCAGGAAAAAACTGGAAGCAAAAGCGGAAACGGCAGCGCCTCTGCGTTCTGGCGCCATCTGAGTGGCATTGATCTGAAGCGTATTATGCAGCATGTAAAAGCCCAGTCCAGCCATGAAACAGGCGGGGATGGCATACCACCACTGCACGGCCAGCCCCGTAGTCATTAACGCAGCGGCGAGAATGATGCCGCCACGGAGTGAAAGTCCGCTTTCTCCCCAGCGCTGTACCAGTCTTCTGGCATTCATGGCAAAGGCAAATCCTCCGAAACCGAACAGCATGATGATCGAGCCTGCCGATGTCAGGGAGATACCGAATCGCTGATGCAGGTGGGAGGCGATGAACGCAAATGGACCATACAGAAATGCGCCCTCCAGAAACACGGTTGCCAGCACCAGTCTTGCCCACGGCAGCCTGCCGATTTCGCTGAATTCGTTGAGGATATGCATCAGCGCCGAACCCTCTGTTTCACGGGTCAGGCGGGCATGCGCCGGAAGGCGGCGGTTGACTGCAAACAGGCCGGCAGCGGTGCAAATAAAAATCGCGGCGATCAGCAGGAACGGTAAGCGCCACTGATGCGCATCTGCGGCAAATCCACCGAGTAGTACGCCGCCCGATAAACCGAGAATCTGCCCGATCAGGAATTTTGCCAGCACAGGCTGCCGTTGCGCATAAGGGATGACGTCGCCGATCCACGCCATGGAGAGCGGAATGATTGCGGCGGCAGTAGCGCCAGCCAGCAGGCGTGCGCTCAGCAGCATGGAAAAATTGCTGACCAGTCCGCACAGCAGTGCAGTAACAGCGCAGACCAGTGAGGCACCGGCAATGACCAGATATTTGCCGAAGCGATCCCCTAACGGGCCGAAGAATAATTGAGCGATACCATAGGCAACCGAGAATAGCGTAATCACGAGCGAAGCATCGCCCAGTCCGACATGGAATTCATTGCTCAGCAAAGGCAGAATCGGATCCATCACCCTGAGTGAAACGCCGCTGCCGAACGCTGCCAGCGATAACAGGGGAATCGCCAGAGCCGGCAGGTGATCAGGGGTTTGCGTCGTCGTCATGGTATCCATCGGTCAGTGTGATCGCTATCTACCCCGGATTCCGGGGCAGAAGGGTGACATTGTAGATGGATTCTGAATCTGGCGTTTTCAGGCGACGGCTTTCAGAACAGCAGTTTCTTCCAGCATGGAGCCGGTTTCACGGTAGCGCGTATGCCAGCTGAATGCTTTTTCCAATACGTGCGGCGTTTGCCCGCCCCGGGTTTCCGCTTCGGACAGATAATCCAGCAACATCTGCCGGTAAGGCGCAGGAACGCAGTGATGGATGATCTTCTGGGCACGTTCGCGCGGCGCCAGGCCGCGCAGGTCAGCCAGCCCGACTTCAGTGACAATGATATCGACATCATGTTCGCTGTGATCGACATGAGTCACCATCGGCACAATGCTGGAAATTTTGCCATGCTTGGCTGTCGATTTGGTCGCAAAGACCGACAGGTAAGCATTGCGGGCAAAATCTCCCGAACCGCCGATGCCGTTCATCATGTGCGTGCCGAGTACATGAGTGGAATTTACGTTGCCGTAAATGTCGACTTCCAGCGCAGTGTTGATGGCGATGATGCCGAGTCGCCGGATGACTTCAGGATGATTGCTGACTTCCTGCGGACGCAACACCAGCCGGTCCTTATACTTGCCGATATCAGACAGCACCGCTTTGCTTTTCTCGGCAGACAAGGTGATGGAGGAGCCGGAAGCAAAGTCGAGTTTGCCGGCATCAAACAGATCGAAAGTCGAGTCCTGCAAGACTTCGGAATACATCGTCAGATGTTCAAACGGGCTGTCAATAAAACCGCTCATGACCGCATTGGCGATGGTGCCGATACCCGCCTGCATGGGCATCAGATGATTGGTCAGTCTGCCGTCGCGGACTTCTTCTTTAAAGAAATCAACCAGATGCGCGGCAATCTGGGCAGTCTCTGCATCGGGTGGAAGAATGGTCGATGCACTGTCTTCTTTTTGCGTAATGACAATCGCAACGATTTTTTCCGGCGGGATCATGATGGCAGTTGTGCCGATACGGTCATGGGCAGACATCAGTGGAATCGGCTCGCGTTGCGGACGGTGCTTTGGAATGAAAATATCGTGCAGACCTTCCAGTTCCATTGATTGCGTCATATTGATTTCGACAATGACCTGATCCGCAAGAATCGCGAAGCTGGCGCTGTTGCCAACCGACGTCGTAGGAATGATGGCACCGGTTTCAGTAATCGCCACGGCTTCAATAATCGCAATGTCGATCGCATTAATCTGACGGGTGCGCAACTGCTCGACCGTTTCGGATAAATGCTGATCGACATACATCACTTCGCCGCGGTTAATCGCGGCACGCAATGTAGGATCGGCCTGAAACGGCATCCGGCGTGACATGGCACCTGCTTCCGTTAGGGTCTTATCGATGTCGCTGCCGAGCGAAGCGCCTGTCATCAGAGTGATTTTGAGTTGCTCAGCCCGGGCGCGCTCTGCAATTGCCAGTGGGACGACTTTGGCATCCCCCGCCCGGGTGAAACCGCTCATGCCGATAGTCATGCCGTCTTCTATCCACGAGGCGGCATGTTCGGCACTGGTGATGCGGTTGCGTAATTCGGGCAGGCGTATCCTTTGTTGTTGAGCGTCTTGCATGATGTTCCTTTGTCTCTGAAAGTAATCGGGATCGTTATCTGTCCTGATTCTGCGATCAGGTTGTCTGGCTGGCTTGGTGACGGTGGATTCAGGTCAGGCAGTAATTCACCGGCAGCATAGCGGGGGGGATATGCACATCGTGGATGGATTCACGTAAATCAATTTCAATCGCCCGGCAGATGGCATCGAGCGGCAGGTCGTTGGATTCGGTACCAAACGGTTCCTCGATTTCATCACCCAGCGCATCCAACCCGAAAAAGGTATAAGCCACCACCGCGACCACAAACGGTGTCATAAAGCCGATTGAGTCCACCAGGCCGAAAGGCAGCAGGAAGCAGTAGATATAAGCCGTTCGGTGCAACAGCAGCGTATAGGAAAATGGAATCGGCGTATTGCGGATCCGTTCGCAAGCAGCCGCTGCCGAAGTCAGCGCTGACAGGGTATTGTCGATATTGGCAGCGAGGCAGCTGTCAATCCGTTTTTCCTGCAGACAGCGTTGCAAATCGGCACCCATGCACTGCATCAGAAAATCCGGCTTGTTTCTGAAACGGCCGGACTCCGTCAGTTCCTGCGTGGTCAGCCATTGCTGGAATTCTTTTCCATTGTCCTGATTTCTCAGCAGATTTTTCAGGGCATGAGCAAAAGCGATCGTCCGGTAAACCATGCGGATGCGGATATCTCCGACTCCGTTGCTGGCAACCGCCGGATGGGGATCATGAATCAGACTGCGGCATTGCCGGGAAAGATTACGACTCTTCAGCACCAGTTCGCCCCACAGTTTGCGTGCTTCCCAGAAGCGGTCATAGGCAGCGTTGTTCCTGAAGCCCAGGAAAATCGATATCGGCAGGCCGATCAGGGAGAAGGGGATGGTCGTCAGCGTAATTTTCAGCTCAAACAGATCTCCGTGCGACAAAGTGACCAGCGTCGCAATGATGATATTGATCGTCAGCGCGGGCAGTATCCGGGGCAGAACGGAGCCGCGCAGCATTAAGAACAAACGAAATCCGGAAGGACGATCTCTGATAATCACGCGATTTCCCCGGAATGGATCAATGTTTTGGCGATTAAATTTTTCATTTAGTATCGAAATTCGCTAATATGTTAGTGAATTAAATCACTAATATGTTAGTAAGTCAAATCTGTACAATGACGGATATTCTTTGGGAAATAAATTTCGCAGGAGGCGGAATGAAGCATCGGATTGCTAACCGGAATTTGCCACAGTTATTTTTGAAGGCGAGGGCGAACCTCATGTGTCATTTCCGGCCCATCATCAGCAAGTTCGGACTGACCGATCAGCAATGGCGGATTTTGCGTGTGCTGGATGAACATGCTCAGGCTGAGCCACGTGAGCTTTGCGAGCTATGTCAGATATCCAGTCCGAGTATGGCCGGTGTGCTGAAGCGGATGGAAGAGCTGGATTTGATCCGGCGCAGCGCGGTGACAGGCGATCAGCGCCGGGTCATGATTGCTTTGTCAGCTCATGGCGATGCGCTGATGGCGGAAATGGCACCGCTGATTGATGCTCAATACCGACATATTGAGGAGGCCTATGGTTTGAGTGCCATTGAAAATTTGATTATGGCGCTCGAACAGTTTAATCAGGTCAGGGAACAGGATGTCAGGCATATCTTGTGATCAGTGCTTGTCCGGATGAGGGGGTAGGAATTTGTGCGGAGTGGCTGATGGCTCTGTGTCAGGCGCAGGGCGTTCATGTGTAATGAAATCTGTACGTATGAAAAAATCAGCCCTGGCCTCCGTAGGGCTTATAAAAATCAAATACCTGTGCTATAATTTTTTTCTTCGCGGCTGTAGCTCAGCTGGATA
>NZ_JABXYJ010000013.1 GCF_013377855.1 Cognatundibacterium oligocarboniphilum
TGTCGGAGTCAACCAAGGGCGCGGCGGAATGTGAGATTAATCCGATATGGACCTGTTACCGGATGATGGCCGGTGCGGACTGGTGCAATGCCATGATAGCGCAGGCGTGAGGGACCTCCGAATACGAGCACATCGCCATGTGTCAGGAGCAGTCGCTGTACCTTGGAAGATCGGGTCATTCCTCCGAGGAAAAATGTTGCAGCTAATCCGAAAGATACCGACACAATTGGGACATTAAAATCTTCCTCATCTTTATCTTGATGAAGTGATAATTGATTACCTGGTGCATATCGATTAATTAAACAGGTGTCTGGAACAAAATCCCAAAAACCTGCAAGATGCGCGGCTTGATGGACAAGCAGATACCAGGATGGTGGTATAACAGGCCAGTGATCACCAGTTTCCGGATCATATGGCGAATAACGATAGCTTTTCCTGTCTGAAATCCAGCCAATCGTGCCGCAACTGCTGGTACTGACTGACATCGTGTATCCACCTGGCGTCAGCATATGTCGAAAAGGCGATTTTTCCGTTATCTGATGAATATCTTGCAGCATATCCGCCACATTCGCACGAGCAAACTGGCGCAGTAAAACCACGCCTTCTTCGGGTTTTTCCTGCCTCATTGAGACAGCATCGTCTTCATCAAAGAAGTCCATTGCAAATTAAATTGGTTAATTTATTTAAAAATTAATTTGCGCAAATGAGCAAATAAAAATATATTATATTTAGAAAAAGTGTTACTGATAGCTGATGTTTATGTGATCTGACTTGGATTTATCTGCTGACATAGTTATGCAGACATATATATCCGTGACTTGAACCATAGTAACGTCATCAATAAAACGCTAACACACTGTAGAGATGGTATCTGTTCTGAAAATAAATACCAGAATTAAAAATTGTCGTGTACTAACCAATCGCCTGAATGAAGGAGACTATGGCGCACATCATTATATTAGGAGCGGGTATCTGATTGCGATTCTTGGCATTGGGAAGACAACCACTACGATGCAGTGGTTACCATTTTTATTCAATTTGCCGATACTGCTATGCGTGCTCGGATGTTTCCCAATTTCGTAAAAAACATTAAAGCCCGGCGGACTCCTGATATTGCAGGGTTATAAACCAAAGCAGCTGGAATATAAAACCGGCGGTCCGCCTGATATTTCGCATCTTTATACGGAGGAGCTGCTGCGCGATGCCTTTTCATTGATGCAGATTGATCAGCTGATATCATATGAAAAGGCGCTGGACGAAGGAACGCAACATGCAGGGATGTCTGCCCTGATCGGATTGATCGCGCACAAGCGTTGACCAGAACTCTGCAAGATGTTCTGTCTCAAAGGCGCACTCCCTTCTTCTGTTTGTTGTTGATTCGCAGCTGTACTTCTTAAGCAGGATTTCTGGATTTTCGGGCAATCGGAACGAAATCAAATTGAAATTTGACCGGACTGTTATTGTTTTGAATGCTGATTATCTGACTGAGCGGTGGTTTGATGCTGCCCAGATTCGGATGCCATGCTTCGATTTTATATTGACCCTCTGGCAGGTGATCGAGCTGTAATTGACCATTGATATCGGATTTGGCAAAATAAGGCGTTTCCAGCACCAGCACATAAGCACGCATCCAGTTATGGAGCAAGCAATAGACAACGACGGGACCAGTCCGGTCAAACAGAATCGGTGCCGGCGTTACGCCCCGCTCATACGTTTTAATTTCAAATTCCTTAGCCGGTGAAAATGATTTAACGTGATGTTCCATTTTGTCGTAGTTGGGAAATTCAATCTGCGTCCCCACCCGAATCGCGGTGACATAAGGGGAAAACTGCATGTCGCGCTGGAGAATGACGGCGGGCGGCGTTTTGGCTGCAGGTGGTAAAGCACCGTTAAGCGGTGTTGCGTAGACTACGGCATCCGTCATTGGGGCGCCATTTTTATCCAACGTGCTGACGTACAGATTGGCGGCCTGGGAATCCGCAATGCCGCTGTAAATAAAGATGGCAATCAGGATCAGTCTGGTGAACGAAAATGAGTTTGGCTGCATGATGTCAGTATCCGTTGATGTGGAGTGACCGGAAGAAATGCCGGGCATTGCTTCCGGATCATCGCTGTAGAGCAGGGTTATCGGGTCACGATATGCCGCTGCATAGGGGCTAGTTTTGCAATCAACTTGTTTTGAACGGAAGATGCGATCTGATGCTTTTCCATCGCTATCTGTAAATCTTCTGCCAGTGCATTGAATTGCGCATTGTTAATTTTCATTGACTGGTGCGCAGAGGTCATATCTTTTCCACTGTATTTGCACGGGCCGCCGCTCAGTTCACAGAATTGTTCTGTCAGCATCAGAGCAAGCCGTTCCATATCTGTTTCTGCGAACGCGGCGCTGATGCGCTGATCATTCGTCACGACAGCTAAAAAATCAGCCACGATCTTGCTGATACCTGTTTTTTCACCTAGTCCCCGGTATACAGCATCGGACATGCTCTGCGCCTGACTGTGACTGGTGATCAGACCAAGAGCGCTGAATGTCAGCAACATTGCGGCTACGGAATACTTAAATTTTTTCATGATACGGTTTCCTTAAAAAATGAGAACAGACTGCCGGGCTTTCAGAATCCGGCTTGTACTGATAAATACCAGCCACGCTGATTTTTCGGGTTAAAAACCGTGATATCGCCAAGTCTGGCATAAGCCGCTGTGATAGAAAGATTTTTTGATGGAAACCAGGCAACGAATGCGTCGTAGTAATCTTTTTCGTTATCAACACCCAGATTCCGTGGCTTCATCCGGTATTCCACACCTGCGGCAAGTTTGCGGTTAATCAGATAGGCAACAGAGCCTTCCAGCATAGCTTGGTAGTTGTCTTTTTTATCTCCGCCAAAACCGAGCAAACCCATTTGATTGGCCTTGGTCATTCGCACGGTGCCATTCAGCAGCAGGCTTTGATCGAGCAGAATTTTGGTGGCGGCAAGGTAGTAGTCCGTACCATGATCATCTTTGGCACCCAGTTGTTTGACATTGGTGACACCGAGACCTTCCAGACCCCCGATACCATTGTTCCGTTTATAGAGTGCACCGATGGCGATTTGCGGCATCCAGCTATCCTGATCATAGACAGCATCGCCGGCAAGCCTGACTTTTACTCCGACAATATCCTGTCTGATTTTCAGCGCGTTCAGTGGCGCCAGACTTCCGGTGAATTCCTGATTCGCCAGTGATAATTCCACCCGGTCGGCTATGCCCATAGCGACTCCGTAGGATTTCAAGGCGTAATCCTGAGTGTTTAACTGTGTGTAATGAACATTGGCACCATAACTGTCCCTGCTACCATAGCCGCTGATTAAGGCCCACGGTGTAATGCCACCACCACCCGTGCCTTCCACGCTGCTGACACCGCCCGTGGCCGTCAGTTTGCCCATATCAGGGCGGTTCATTTCCTGAGCACCGGCAGTTTCCCAGCTCATCACCGCACAGAGGCCCGCACAGGCCAGTTGTTTTGTTAAATGCATATCCGCTCCTTGGTCTCCATTGAATCAAAATAGTTCTTTCTCTTTTGAGCAGAGAAAGAACATTTGCCCGAAGACTGATACGCATGTCATCTGCAAACGGATTCAACTATTTTTCAGAATCTGTAAAAAATCTGAAATGAGACACTTTGCTGACAATTCGTCCTACTTAGGAAAATCTTGTGAAATCCGGCTACAATCCCTGACATACTTACATTGACAGAGATGGATACGCCATTGACTCAGTCCACCGCCGATACCCGACAATTGCATGACTTGCTGGCCGCTGTTGCCAGGCAGGATGCCCGGGCATTTCATTTGCTGTACCAGAGCACATCCTCGAAACTGTTTAGCTTCGCTTTACGTATATTGCATAAACGTGAGCTGGCTGAAGAAGTTTTACAGGAGAGTTATGTGAATATCTGGAACAGTGCGGCTAGTTATCAGTCCAGTCTGGCTGCGCCGATGACATGGATGACAACGATTGTGCGCAACCGGGCATTTGATTTGTTGCGCCGGCTGGATCACACCGTGGAAATAGATGGCGACGATTTTGATATGCATGTTTTGCAAGCCATGGAAGGTGAAACGGTTTCACCGGCGCGACATCTGGAATTGAGTCAGGATGCACATGCGCTGGCCTCCTGCATGGCGCGTCTGGAAAATGCGCACCGGCAGGCCATGGCACTGGCATTTTTTCATGACCTGTCTCACAGCGAGGTCGCCCAACAATTACGCTTGCCGGTTGGCACCGTCAAAACCTGGATACGACGCGGTCTGGATAAGCTGCGCTTATGTCTGAATCGTCGGGAGGCATGATGAATCTTCAGACCTTGCAGAATAACTCCAGATTACAGCACAAACTGGCTGCCGAATATGTGCTGGGCACTTTGCGCGGTGGAGCCAGGAGCCGTTTTGAGCACTGGTTGCGGCAGGATGCCAGTCTGCGCCAGCTGGTCCGTCAGTGGGAGGCACATTTGTTGGCGATGGCAGAACTTGCGCCGCTTAGCCATCCTTCACCGCAGGTATGGGAACAAATCCGGCAACGTATCGGGGACGCCCGTAAAGTTACCCAGTCTGTCTCGGGACGCTGGCAATTCTGGCGGGAATTACGAAATGATCTCGCATTCTGGCGTGGACTCGGACTGGTATCGACGACTGCCGCGGTGATTCTGTTTTCAGTCATGTTGAATAAACAGAGCGAACGCCCGGAACGCAGTCCTGCCCAGTATGTGGCGGCACTGGAAGATGATAAAGCCCAGGCGATTGCTTTAATTACCGGCGACCGCAGCCGCCGGCAACTGGTAGTGCGCATGCTGAATGCACCGCAGATCCGCGCTGATCAGAGTCTCGAATTATGGTCTGTCTCGAAAGAAGGAAAAGTCCGGTCACTAGGTCTGCTTGCCAGTCAGGGCAGCGCAACCCTGCCGATGCCGGAGCATATGATCAGTCACGAGCAGGCATTGCTGGCCATTTCATTGGAACCAAAGGGCGGCTCCGGCAATCCGGACAAGCCATCCGGTCCGATTTTATTCAAAGGTCAATGGTTGCAACTGTAGTACTGCAGGAGGTGCGGGCCAGCTTCCGGCAAAAGAGGCTGGCGCCAGGATTTGTTGCCGGGTTCAGTGCTTGCCCGTGCTGCCGAAGCCGCCTTCACCGCGCTCACTGTCTTCAAATTCTTCCACGATATCAAATCCGACCTGCAACACTGGCACAATGATGAGCTGTGCCAGGCGCTCCATCGGATTCAGGACAAAACCGGTCTGACTGCGATTCCAGGTGGATACCATGAGTTGCCCCTGATAATCCGAATCGATCAGGCCGACCAGATTACCGAGCACGATCCCATGTTTATGTCCCATGCCGCTGCGTGGCAGAATCATGGCGGCATAAGCGGGGTCGGCGATATGGATTGCGAGTCCGGTTGGAATCAGCACCGTTTCGCCTGGCTGAATTGTGAGTGGAGCATCAATGCAAGCACGCAGGTCAAGGCCGGCGCTGCCTGGCGTGCCATAAACCGGCAACTGATCTTTCATGCGGGCATCAAGGATTTTCAGTGCAATGTTTTTCATAGATCGTTCAAAGTAAAAAGAGGAAAGGCATCAGCTTGTGCCTCAGTGTTGAGACAAGCGTTCGGCCAGCTCTGCGATCAGTTGTGTCGCCAGCGTGTGCTTGTCCGCACGCGGCAGATGATGATGGCCGTTGGCATCGAATAAGATGAGTTCATTATCGTCCTGGCCGAAGGTGTGATGTCCGATATTACCGGCTAATAACGGAATATTTTTCTTGATGCGTTTAGCCGCACCATAGACCAGCAGATTTTCTGATTCGGCTGCGAAACCGACGCAATACGGTGCATCCGGCAGGGCTGCGACACTGGTGAGGATATCGGGATTTTGAGCGAATTTCAGTTCCGGCATATCGGATCCGGAATTTTTCTTCAGCTTCTGGGAACTGGCATTGGCGACGCGCCAGTCTGCCACTGCAGCGACTGCAATGAAAGCGTCTTGATGTTGCAGCCCGATCGCTTCCATGACGGCGTCATGCATCTGCTGCGCCGTCTGTACATGCAGACACTGTACACCGTAGGGTGCGGGCAGCGCGGTCGGGCCGGAGATCAGCGTGACGTGGGCACCTGCTTCCCAGGCGGCTTCGGCAATTGCATACCCCATTTTTCCGGAAGACAGATTGGTGATGCCGCGCACCGGATCGATTGGCTCGAATGTGGGCCCTGCGGTCAGCAGGACGTGTTTGCCAGCCATCGATTTGGGCTGAAATGCAGCGATGATTTCTGTCAGCAACTGAGCTGGCTCCAGCATGCGTCCCATGCCTGTCTCACCGCAGGCCTGATCACCGGCCGCAGGTCCCATCAGCAGGATACCATCTGCCAGAAGCTGGCTGACATTGCGTTGCGTTGCCGGGTTTTGCCACATCTCGACATTCATGGCCGGTGCAGCCAGCAGGGGAATATGTGCCGGCCGTGCGATGCACAGCGTCGACAGCAGATCATTACAGGCACCGTGCGCCAGTTTGAACACGAAATCAGTACTGCAGGGCGCAATCACGATCGCATCCGCGTCGCGTGTCAGGTCAATATGCGGCATGTTGTTGGCAATGCGGGCATCCCACTGATCGGTAAATACCGTATTCCCCGACAACGCCTGCATTGTCACCGGGGTGATAAATTGTGTTGCTGCCTGGGTCATCACCACGTGTACGTCAGCGCCTGCTTTCCCGAGCGAGCGTACCAGTTCGGCAACTTTATAACAGGCGATACCACCGGTCATGCCGAGTACGATTTTTTTTCCTGCCAGTCGCAAAGCCATAATCTGTACTCCTTATTTTCTGACGCGACGCAATTCATCCAGAATAAACAGGGCTGCGCCAATGGTGATGGCACTGTCGGCAATATTAAAGGCCGGAAAGTGATACAGCTCCTGATAATGAAAATCCAGGAAATCAATGACGTGACCATACAGCAGCCGGTCAATCACATTGCCCAGTGCGCCGCCCATGATCAGCGACAGCGCCCAGCAAAACAGTTTTTGTGAGGAGTGACGTTTCAGCAGAAACGTGATGTAAGCAGCCGCTATCAGGCCGATTGCCGTAAACAGATAACGCTGCCAACCGGATTCGGCCGCCAGAAAACTGAATGCTGCACCTTTGTTATAGACCAGCATCAGGTTAAAAAATCCGGTGACAGCCAGCGTTTCGCCATAAGCGAACAATTTAGTGATGGTGATCTTACTGACCTGATCCAGCAGGATGACGATGGTTGCCAGTCCCAGCCACGGAATCAGGCTGTTGCCGGAGCTGTGCGGGCGGGATACGGATTTCGGGGATTTTTTACTTGCCATGAAGATGAATCCATTAACTGGTAATAAGTGGAACGGAGTCCTGCTGATGGCTGTGTGCGGTCAGTGTATGACCGTACACAGCTTGCTGCAAATCAGGTTAATCAGGCAAAGCGGCGCGATTCACCGCTGCCGAACAGATTGCTGTGGCAACGTTGACACAGACCCGGATGGTCTGCATGGGTGCCGACGTCAGCACGATAATGCCAGCAGCGCTCGCACTTTTCATACCTGGACGGGGTGACCACGACGGTTTCATCTGTTTCGCTGGCGACTTGTTCTACGCTGGCCGCAGAGGTAATCAGGGTGAATTTCAGGTCATCTGCAAAGCTGTTTAACACGGCAAATTTATCGCCGCTGGTTTTGATCAACACTTCGGCCTGTAGCGAGGAACCGATGCCGCCGGCCACCCGTACTTCTTCCAGTTGTTTTGTCACATCTGCGCGTATCGTACGCAGCGTTGCAAAGCGTGCCAGCAACGCCTCTGCATCTGCGACCGGCGGCAACTGGTAGTAAGTCTGGGTAAAGATGGTTTCCCCGCTTGCCTGATACGTCTCGGCGGAGGCGAAGAACTGCCAGGCTTCTTCGGCGGTGAAGGACAAAGTCGGCGCCATCAGACGCAGCAGCGCCTGAGTGATATGCCAGATGGCAGTCTGCGCAGAGCGTCGTGCCGGTGAATTCACACCGCTGGTGTACAGCCGGTCTTTCAGGATATCCAGATAGAAGCCGCCCAGATCTTCCGAGCAATACGACTGCAGCTTGGCGATGACCGGATGGAATTCAAAGCTCTCGTAGTGAGCCAGGATCTCTTTTTGCAGCAGTGCCATGTTCGCAATCGCATAGCGGTCGATATCCAGCATCGCATCTACTGCTACGACATCTTTGCTGAAGTCAAAGTCAGAGGTGTTCGCCAGCAGGAAGCGCAGAGTATTGCGGATACGGCGATAGGCTTCGGTGACCCGTTTCAGGATTTCGTCCGAGATCGACAATTCACCGGAATAATCGGTCGATGCCACCCACAGACGCAGGATGTCGGCACCCAGCGTATCGGAGATTTTTTGCGGTGCCACCACATTGCCCTTGGACTTGGACATTTTTTTGCCTTCGCCATCCACCACGAAACCATGCGTGAGCAATGCTTTATAAGGTGCGTGACCATCCAGCATGGAAGCTGTCAGCAGGGATGAGTGGAACCAGCCGCGATGCTGATCCGAGCCTTCCAGATACAAATCAGCAGGATAAGTTGACTGCGCCTTGTGCGAGCCGCGTAAGACGGTGAAATGCGTGGTGCCGGAATCGAACCAGACATCCAGCGTGTCGCGGTTTTTCACGTACATGGCTGCGTCATCACCCAGCAGGTCAGCGGCTTCCATGTGTTGCCAGGCCTCGATACCTTCTTTCTCTACGCGCTGGGCGATCTGTTCAAGCAATTCCGATGTGCGTGGATGCAATTGTCCGGTTTCTTTATGCAGAAAAAATGCCATCGGCACGCCCCACTGACGCTGGCGGGATAAGGTCCAGTCAGGACGGTTCGCGATCATCCCATGCAGACGCGCTTTCCCCCAGGCAGGGAAGAATGCAGTTTCGTCGATTGCCTTGAGTGCAGTTTCACGCAGCGAGGCACGACCGTCTTTCGGTGTGTTATCCATACTCGCGAACCATTGTGAGGTGGCGCGGTAGATGATCGGTGTTTTATGACGCCAGCAGTGCATATAGCTGTGATCAAACATTTTCAGCGATAACAGGGCACCGGCTTCGCGCAATTTATCGCAGATCGGTTTGGAGGCTTCCCAGATGGTCATGCCAGCAAAAAACGGCAGACTGGACGCATAGCGGCCATCACCCATAACCGGGGCGATGATCTCGTCATCTTGCATGCCATGCGCTTTGCAGGACTGGAAATCCTCGATACCGTAGGCTGGAGCCGAATGCACTACACCGGTACCGCTGTCCAGCGTTACGTAATCGCCCAGATAGACTGGCGAATAGCGGTCATAGCCCTCATGCAGCGAAGACAGCGGATGTTTGAAACGGATCTCTGTCAGATCAGCACCGCTACAGGTCGCGATGATTTTGCCTTCGAGTTCATATTTTGCGAGGCTGGATTCCACCAGTTCCTGCGCCAGGATCAGCAACAGCGGCGCGCCGTCACGTATCGTTTCGACCAGCGCATAGCTGATTTCCGGATGCATGTTCAATGCCTGATTCGATGGGATGGTCCACGGCGTGGTGGTCCAGATCACGCAGAAGCCGTTCTGATGCGGCAGCTTGTCCATTTTGAACGCTTGTGCCAGTTTGTCGTGCTCGGCAAACGGAAAGCCGACATCGATCGACGGATCGCGCTTGTTTTCGTATTCTACTTCCGCTTCGGCCAGCGCGGAACCGCAGTCGAAACACCAGTTCACTGGCTTCAGACCGCGATAAACATAGCCCTTCTCGAGCAACTGACCCAGCGCACGGATTTCATCCGCTTCATTGCTGAAGTTCATTGTCTTGTAAGGATTATCCCATTCACCCAATACACCCAGACGGATGAAGTCAGCTTTCTGGCGGGCGATCTGCTCTTCAGCATAAGCGCGGGCTTTGGACTGCACTTCATTCACCGGCAGATTTTTACCGTGCAGTTTTTCGATCTGGATTTCGATCGGCATACCGTGGCAATCCCAACCCGGTACATACGGTGCATCAAAGCCTGCCATCGTGCGGGCTTTGACAATCATATCCTTGAGTATTTTATTCACAGCGTGACCGATATGGATATCGCCATTGGCATACGGCGGACCATCATGCAGAACGAATTTCGGACGACCGGCAGCAGCTTTGCGCACACGTTCGTAGATTTTTTTATCCTGCCATTCCTTCACCCATTTCGGTTCGCGCTTGGCCAGATCGCCACGCATGGGGAAGGGTGTTTCGGTCATGTTAACCGGATATTTATTGGCAGCTTTTGCAGGTTTGTTATCGGACATAATTATTTTCTTTGAATTTATAAATACAGGTGGAAGCATCTGCTTGCTGTGTACAGCGGTGTTGTCGTACGCTGCTGATCAGCCTGACAGAGCTTCAAATTCGGTCGGTGGCGCTACTGGCCGGAATCCGTGAGGCGGCGTCGAAATAAGTGCGCGCCTGTTCGGCGTCACGTTCAATCGCGGCGGTCAGGGTTTCCAGATCGCCGTATTTTTCTTCATCGCGTAGTTTTTTCAGAAATTCAATCTGCACGACCTTGCCATAGGCATGGCCGGCGTAATCGAACACATGGGTTTCTAGCAGTACCCGGCCGCTATCATCAACCGTCGGACGGACGCCCAGACTCGCTACTGCGGGCAGAGGCTGTTCTGCCAGGCCATGTACCTGGACAACAAAGATACCGGTGAGCGCCGGACGATGATGTGCAATACGCAGATTCAGGGTCGGAAACCCGATCGTGCGCCCCAGTTTCTGGCCGTGGATCACATGGCCGGAGATCCGGTAGGGATGGCCAAGCAGCTCCCGTGCGTCTTCAAAATTGCCTTGCGCTAAAGCAGCACGGACAGCCGATGAGGAGATTCTGACGCCTTTATTCTGGACTGCCGGCAGGGTCCGGACTTCAAAGCCATAGCGTTTGCCGGCCTCTTCCAGCGTGGCGATATTGCCGGCCCGGCGTGCGCCGAAACAAAAATCTTCGCCTACCATCAGCCATTTCACATGCAGGCCTTCGACCAGTACCTTGCGGATAAAGTCTTCCGGCGACAGTGCAGCAAAATGGGCATTGAAATGTTCGACAATCACGCGGTCGACACCGGCTTTTTGCAACGATGTCATGTTGTCACGCAGATTGGCAATTCTGGAAGGTGCTTTGGATAAATCTCCGGCGAGTTTGGCAAAAAAAGCACGGGGATGTGGTTCAAATGTCATCACAGCCGATTCCAGACCCAGCTGGTTGGCTGCCTGACGTAAATGCGCGAGCAAAGTCTGATGGCCGCGATGCACACCATCAAAATTACCTATCGCCAATGCACAGGGAGCACGGGAGGCGGCATTCGGAAGTCCGCGAAATACCTTCATTATGTTCAGAAAACAGCTGCAAAAGCCTTCGATTATAAATGCTTTCGCGGGGAAGGACTTCTAAAAACGCATCCGGCGCGGGTAACCGGTCATAGTCCGGTGCAAATGCCGGTGCTGAAATCCGTTTTCAGTACCGGAACATCTGGTTTGCGGCGCAGTGAGCCGTCAGTCTCAATGATGATGTGACCAGGTGACGGAATCGGAATGCATATAGGATTCGACCGCTTCTTTGTTGCCGGTTGCATGTTTCATGACGGTCCCGCAACTGCAGATGCCCTGATACGGCGCAATATGGGCGCAGGCAGATACTTTTTGTAAAAAGACCTGCACCGGCTTACTGCAGCTGGTGCATTTAAATGTCAGGATTCTGGCTGGTTTATTCATAAAGACAATGGTTAAAACAAAGAAGAAAATCAAAAATTAAAATAAAGAAAACGTGAAATGAACCCGAACATCACAAACAATGCCTGACGGCAGCTTGCTGTAATAAAAGCCTGGAGTTTATTTTAATTTCAAGCGCCACAGAGATGTCACTTCCTGCACGCGTGCGGCGTGCAGTGGATCGCAGGTATCTGTCGATTTCGGATGGCGTGGCCGGATATCCATTTTTCCACTCACAGTCAGACCGCCGGCGTCGATCCATTGCCAGAACTCTTCCTGACTGCGTAATCCCAGATGTTCTGCGAAATCGGACATGATCAGCCAGGCTTCACCACCGGGTTCCAGATGGACGCCGACACCGGTCAGAAATCCACGCAGCATGCGGCTTTCAGGGTCATATACGGCGTGTTCAACCGGTGAATTTGGCCGGGCGGGCAGCCACGGCGGATTGCACACAATCAGCGGCGCTTTTCCAGCCGGGAATAAATCGGTTTGCTGTAACTCTACCTGTGCAGCGAGGCTGAGACGTTCCAGATTGTCTCTGGCACACGCCAGCGCGCGCGGGTCCTGATCGGTGGCAATGATTTTTTGCACACCGCGCTTTGCCAGCACGGCGGACAATACACCGCTGCCGACACCGATGTCGAATGCGAGTTCGGTGGAGGGCAGGCGCGCCTTCCAGACCAGATCAATGTATTCGCCGCGGACCGGAGAAAAAACACCGTAGTGCGGATAAATTTTTGCGCCGAGTGCGGCAACTTCAACCCCGTTCCTGCGCCATTCATGCGCACCGATAATGCCGAGCAGCTCGCGCAAAGAAGCCACGAAGGCAGTGGTTGGCGCGCCATAAGCTTCGGTGCAGGCTTGTTGCACATCGGGTGCCCGTCGCAACGGAATCCGGTAGTCGGTATCAAACGGAATCAGCAGCATTGCCAGCACCCGGGCTCGCTGCGATTGTGCCTGGCGATGCAGGTGAAAAGCGGTTTG
Source organism: Cognatundibacterium oligocarboniphilum (assembly GCF_013377855.1). Lineage (GTDB taxonomy): Bacteria > Pseudomonadota > Gammaproteobacteria > Burkholderiales > Burkholderiaceae_D > Undibacterium > Undibacterium oligocarboniphilum. The sequence continues at coordinate 12,776 of NZ_JABXYJ010000013.1, forward strand.
CGCATCCGTGGCCGGCGCAGTCTTTTTCTTTACCGGTTTTTTGTCGATACGCCGTGCCATGGCCTGCAGCATTTGCTTGGCCTGATGAAAATCACCCTGCCACAGCAGCGCGGTGCCTTCGCAGGCAAGGCGGTAAGCCGTATCCGCATTCAGCCGTTCATCTGCTACCTGCACTCTTTTAGGTGGCGGGCTGCCATTTTCTGCATGCCAGCGGCAACTCCGCGCTTGCCCGTCTTCAATCCAGTGCAACTGCGGTAAGGAGGTATTCATGGAAATGGTTTATTCAGAAAAAGAAGCAGCAGGGAGTGTAACAAAGAATGCCGCCGGGAACGGGCTGTTCAGTCTTTCCGGAGTGAAAACAATCGGCAATATTGGGTTAAAACTGTGGAGTATGTAAAGAGAACCTAGGTTTTATATAGAGAATAAGGCTATTTATTTATTTATATACTGCCCGGGAGTATGTGACAGCCCATTTTGTTCATGAATAGCCGCAGCTATGAGGGTAAAAGCGAACAAGTCGCACTGTTGTGGCAGATCAACAGAACAAATGTTGACGATTAGATATATTTTTGAGATAGTCCTTGAGCCTTAATATATTAGCGACATTATGCTTTCCTGTCGGGTGTGGCACTGCGTTGCCACCTGCCCGATTTTCTGAATTTTTTCCGAATATTTTTATGCAAAAACACGGTTTCCGCCTTTTGCTTGCGAGCCTGATGGCGGGTTTGCTGCCCGCTGCGTCATTACCGGCGTACTCTGCCGTCACTCCTGCGGCGTCTGCTCTGGCTGCGGATCAGCATCAGGCAGATCTGGATTTTCAGAAAATCAAGGCAACTTTTTTAAAAGAATTGTGGCGGCAGGACCCTGATCTGGCGATGTCTGCCGGACATTTCGCACAGGCCGACCGGCTGGCGCTACCGGGGCAGAGAGAACGCGATGCTTACGTGGCTTTTGCTGAACGCTGGCTGCAACGGTTGCAGCAAGTCGATGCGACGCGGTTACCCCCCCGGGAGCAGACCGATCTGGTACTGATGCAGAATTACCTGAATGGCACGCGCTGGTATCTGACGCGATTCCGCGAATTTTCCTGGAACCCGTCCCAGCATAATATTGCCGGCGGTTTTGATGCGATTCTGAATACCGATTATGCACCGAATATACAGCGCATCCGGGCGGCGATCCGGCGTCTGCAACAGGTGCCAGCCTACTATGCCGCCGCCAGAGCCAGCATCAGCCAGCCGACTCCGGAGCACACCCGTCTGGGAATTCGACAGAGCAGCGGTGCGGTTTCTGTGCTGGCAGCGCTGGAGTCGGCTGCCGCAGAACAAAAATTAAGTCATGCGGAACAGACTGCGTTGACAACCGGACTGCGTCAGGCACGCACGGCGATTCAGGAATATGTGCAGTTTCTGGAAAATACCGAACAATCGATGAACCCTGCTACGGCACGTTCTTTCCGTATCGGATGCGCACTGTATGAAGAAAAATTCAAAGCAGACATCCAATCCGGACTGACTGCAGAACAAATGTATCAGCGCGCCCTGGTTGCTAAGCAGGCTGCGCACGACAACATGGAAAAACTGGCCGATCAGCTATGGGATAAAACCATGGGCGATACGGCAAAACCGGCAGATCGCGTACAGAAAATTGCTATGATGATCGACAAGTTATCCGAACAGCATGTGCCCGCGAAAGAACTTTACCCGGAAATCCGGCGTCAGCTTCCGGTGCTGGAGCGTTGGATACGCGAACATGACCTGCTGAGTCTGGATGCTGAAAAGCCCTTGGTCGTGCGTGAAACGCCGGAATATGAACGCGGCGTGACGGTGGCCTCCATCGAGGCTCCGGGTATTTTCAGACCCAATGATAAAACTTACTACAACGTGACGCCACTGGACGGACAGACGCCGGAACAGATCGAAAGCACGCTGCGCGAATACAATCGCTGGGTGCTGCAGATACTGAATATCCATGAGGCGATTCCGGGCCATTACACGCAATTGCAGTATGCGAATCAGTATCCTTCTGTCATCAAAACCTTGTTCGGCAGCGGTGCGATGATTGAAGGTTGGGCGGTCTACAGCGAACGCATGATGCTTGAATCCGGTTATGGTGATCAGGCACCGGAGATGTGGCTCATGTATTACAAGTGGAATCTGCGGACGATCTGTAACACGATTCTTGATTACAGCGTCCATGTGCTAGGTATGAGTGAAGCAGAGGCAAAAGATCTACTGATGCATCAGGCATTTCAGACCAAAGCAGAGGCGGATGGCAAATGGCTGCGGGTGCAGTACAGCTCCGTGCAGCTGGCCAGTTATTTTAGTGGTTACAGCGAGATCATGGCATTTCGTGATGAGCTGAAACAGCAGCAGGGAGCGCAATTCAAGCTGAAACGTTTTCACGAACAGTTTCTGAGTTACGGCAGCACCCCTGTTAGTATGATCCGCAACATGATGCTGAATGATAAAAGCCATTGAAATGATTCGATTTCTGCAGTTCGCGGGAGCTGGCGGCCTGCGGCAGGTATTCCTCTGATCACTATTGCTGCTCTTGACAGTGCAGGAAATATTGCTGCATATCAAGGAAGGATGTGTCGGGAAGGCGTAAGATGAATCGGCATTCTCCTCAAAAAGGGGAATGCACACATCCTTCATTCGTCCGTCATATCATGGCCAAGAAATTTCCTGCCAATCCGAAGAACCCGGAACGCATTTGCTGGGGATGTGATCTGTATTGTCCGGCAGATTCCATGAGCTGTGGTAATGGCGCTGACCGGACGCCGCATCCTGCCGAATTATTCGGTGAAGACTGGGATCAGTGGCAGCCTGTCGTGATAACAAAAATGCCGGTAGTGACAGAGGCACCGGTAAAAGATCATCCGCTTCCTCCCCCTAAGTGATGCACCAATTCCCCGGATAGTCGCCAGGACGGTATGACTGATTACATGCCGCCCCAGGCCGCGCTGAGAATGGCGATGGCCGTCAGTCCGGCAGTTTCAGTGCGTAAAATCCGCGATCCCATAGACAAAGACAGAACGCCCTGCTGTATGGCCAGATTTTCTTCCTGCTCAGTCAGTCCGCCTTCCGGTCCGATCAGCAGGGAAATTGCCTGCGGCGGATGATGCCGCGCCCAGTCTGCCAGTGACTGTCCGGCGCGGGGAGACAGCATGATACGTGGATGCAAATCCTGCTGCTGTAACCATTTTCCGATGTCGACCGGAGTAGCCAGATGCGCCAGACGATTTCTGCCGCATTGTTCGGATGCTGCACGGATCACCCCTTCCCAATGCGTCAGTTTTTTTTCAGCCCGTTCGGCACTCAGTCTCACTACAGAGCGTTGCGCTGCCACCGGCTGAATGCTACTTACGCCAAGTTCAACCGCTTTTTCGATAATCCAGTCCATCTTGCTGCCTTCTGGCAACGCCTGCACCAGATTCAGCGAAAAAGGTAATTCGTTTTCTTCCTGCAGAAATACTTTCACCTCGGCGCTGGCACGTTTTTTTTCAATGATCGTCAGGCTGGCGACATAACAGCCGCCCTCGCCATTAAACAGCTGAATGGCATCTCCGGGCTGCAGGCGCAACACCTGTGCATGATGGGCGATATCGGCAGGGAGATCAACGAGGGCACCGACCGATAACGGTGTCTGACAAAAAAAACGAGGCATGAAGGTCAGTGAAGAATGATGATGTAATCCAGATGGAAACGGATTTGATTATACGATAACGCCCTGGAAATGCGTGACAAGAAGTTTCCCATGTGGCAAGGACAATCGGGACAAAATGAGAAGAATACAACCCTGTATCGGGCTATCAAAAATACATCTGTATGACGCACTAGCGTGCTCTGGTAAAATGGCAGTTTATCGTTTTGTCTAATTCCCGAATAGCTTGCCGGATAACGCTATAGCGCACATTCAGGTACCGCATAATTTCGACCAGTTTCTTCAATACACCATCTATCGTCATGATCTCAACTCTTCAGCCTGCAACACTCACCACCATGGCCAATGCCGTGCGCGTTTTGTCCATGGATGCCGTTCAAAAAGCCAATTCCGGTCACCCGGGCGCACCGATGGGCATGGCGGATATTGCGGTGGCATTGTGGAAAGGCCACTACCGTCATAATCCGACGAATCCGCAGTGGATTAACCGCGACCGTTTTGTGCTGTCGAATGGCCATGGCTCGATGTTGCATTATTCGTTGCTGCATCTGACCGGCTACGACTTGTCGATGGATGAAATCAAAAATTTCCGTCAATTGCATTCCAAAACAGCAGGGCACCCTGAAGTGCATGTCACTCCGGGTGTGGAGACGACAACGGGCCCATTGGGGCAAGGCATCACCAATGCCGTTGGTATGGCACTGGCCGAAAAATTGCTGGCCGCCGAGTTCAATCAAGGCGGTATGAATATCGTTGATCATCACACCTACGTATTCATGGGCGATGGCTGCCTGATGGAAGGTATCTCGCACGAAGCCTGCTCGCTGGCGGGTACGTTGCAATTGAATAAACTGATCGCGTTCTGGGATGACAATGGCATCTCGATCGACGGTCACGTCGAAGGCTGGTTCACCGACGATACGCCAAAACGTTTTGAAGCTTACGGCTGGAATGTGATTCGTGCAGTGGACGGTCACGATGCCAAAGCGGTGGATGCGGCAATTGCATCAGCCAAAACATCTGACAAACCGACACTGATCTGCTGCAAAACCGTGATCGGTAAAGGCTCGCCGAACAAGCAGGGTACGCACGATGTGCATGGTGCAGCACTCGGTGACAAAGAAGTGGCGGCAGTTCGTGAAAATCTGGGCTGGACTTTGCCTCCGTTTGAAATGCCTGCAGACGTTTACTCAGCCTGGGATGCAAAAGCAAGTGGCGCCAAGGCTGAAGCCGACTGGAATGCGCAATTTTCCGCTTACACTGCACAGTTTCCACAAAAAGCCGCTGAACTGACGCGCCGTATGAAGGGCGATTTGCCTGCGAATTTCGATGAATTGGTCGCGAATGCGATTGCATCCTGCGTAGAGAAAAAAGAAAACATCGCGACTCGTAAAGCCAGCCAGAATGCGATTCAGGCATTTGCGCCATCGCTGCCAGAATTCCTCGGTGGCTCTGCCGACCTGACCGGTTCCAACCTGACCAACTGGAAAGAATGTATTGCGGTACGCGGCAATCAGGCTGGTAATCACATCAACTATGGCGTGCGTGAATTCGGCATGAGCGCGATCATGAATGGTATCGCCTTGCATGGTGGTTACATTCCGTTCGGTGCGACTTTCCTGACCTTTTCTGACTATAGCCGCAACGCAATCCGCATGGCCGCGTTAATGAAAATCCGCACACTGTTTGTGTTCACGCATGACTCTATCGGTCTGGGTGAAGATGGCCCGACGCATCAGTCTGTTGAGCACGTTTCCAGTCTGCGTCTGATCCCGCATCTGGATAACTGGCGTCCGTGCGATACGGTTGAATCTGCTGCGGCCTGGGCGCATGCAGTCAAACGTAACAATGGCCCATCGACCCTGATTTTCTCGCGTCAAAACTTGCCATATCAGGAACGTACAGCGCAGCAAATCGCTGACATTCAGCGTGGTGGCTATGTCCTGCAAGATGCAGCAGATGCGAAAGCGGTGCTGATTGCGACCGGTTCTGAAATCGAGCTGGCGGTGAAATCCGCTGCTGCGCTGGCTGAACAGGGCATCGCAGTACGAGTGATATCCATGCCTTCCACCGATGTGTTTGATCGTCAGGATGCTGCATATAAAACTGCGGTGTTGGGCAAAGGCTTGCCACGCATTGCGATTGAGGCCGGTGTGACGGATTTCTGGTACAAATATGTCGGTCTGGAAGGCGCGGTGGTCGGTATCGATACCTTTGGCGAATCTGCACCAGCAGGTGTCCTGTTCAAGCATTTCGGCTTTACAGTTGAGAACGTGGTTGCCAAAGTCAAGGCGACGCTGGCTTGAGCGCGATGAATGAAGTTATGAGTAGCATCAAAGAAGTCAGTCTGCGTCGTGCTACAGTCGCCGACGCAGAAGCGATCGCCGCCGTGCGTGTGGAAAGCTGGCAAACCACCTATCGCGGCATGATTCCGGATACCTATCTGGATCAGATGCGTATTGAGGATAGCTTCCTGCACTGGAAGCAGATACTGGAAGCCTTGCCTGCTGCAGGTGACCGCGTGTGCGTGTACGTTGCAGAAAGCGAAGGACACATTATCGGCTTTGCTTCGGGCATGTTGTTGCCAGAGCCAAAGTTGGGGATGTGTGCAGAATTGACCGCAATTTATCTGCGTCCGGTCTGGCAGCGTTCTGGCATTGGTCGTCGTTTGCTGCAAAAGGTCGCCCGTACATTGCAAGCGCAGGGTGCTGATAATTTGCTGGTCTGGGTGATTTCAGGTAATGCGATCGCCCGCAATTTTTACGAAGATTTGGGTGCTGTTTTAATGCATGAACAGGCGTTTACCTGGGATGGCATCGATTTGAAAGAAGTCGGTTACGGCTGGCGCGATTTATCGGTGCTGATGGCATCAGTGAATGCGATGCCGACATCGGGTGCAGTACACTGAGATTTTTGCAAAACAGTTTGATTTTTATTGTTCTTTTATTGTTGTTCAGACCTTTGGAGATAAAACCATGACGATTCGCGTCGCAATCAACGGCTATGGCCGTATCGGCCGCAACATCCTTCGCGCACACTATGAAGGTGGCAAATTCAAAAATGAGATTCAGATCGTCGCCATCAACGATCTGGGCAATGCGGAATCGAATGCCCACCTGACACGCTATGACACTGCTCATGGCAAATTCCCTGGCACCGTCGTGGTCGAAGGCGACTCCATGATCGTCAATGGCGACAAGATCAAAGTATTTGCAGAACGCAATCCAGCCAACATCCCTTGGGGTGAACTGAATGTGGACGTGGTGCTGGAATGCACAGGCTTCTTCACAACCAAAGAAAAAGCCTCTGCCCATCTGGCTGGTGGCGCCAAGAAAGTCATCATCTCCGCACCAGGCGGTAAAGATGTCGACGCGACGGTTGTATACGGCGTTAACCACGGCGTTCTGAAAGCAACTGACACTGTAATCTCCAACGCATCCTGCACCACTAACTGCCTGGCTCCGCTGGCAAAACCACTGAACGACGCGATCGGTATCGAAAGCGGTCTGATGACGACGATCCACGCTTACACCAATGACCAGGTGCTGACCGACGTGATGCATGAAGACCTGCGCCGTGCACGTTCTGCCACAATGAGCATGATCCCGACCAAAACTGGCGCAGCAGCGGCAGTTGGTCTGGTATTGCCAGAGTTGAACGGTAAGCTGGATGGCTACGCCATGCGCGTTCCAACCATCAACGTTTCTGTAGTTGATCTGACTTTCATCGCTAAGCGTGATACGACAGTAGAAGAAATCAACAAAGTGTTGAAAGAAGCATCCGAAGGTGCGTTGAAAGGTATTCTGGATTACAACAAGGCACCCCTGGTGTCGGTTGATTTCAACCATAATCCGGCATCGTCGACTTACGATGAAACTTTAACGAAAGTCAACGGCGGCCGTCTGGTGAAAGTATCGAGCTGGTACGACAACGAGTGGGGATTCTCCAACCGTATGCTCGACACCACTGTCGCACTGATGAGCGCAAAATAATCCCGGTTTTTAAAACGGAATTCAAAATACCCCGAACTTTCGGGGTATTTTTTTGTCTGAGGTTCAGTTTGTATGCCCGGTAATCAATGCAGGGCAGCTGACGCATATAAATCATGCAGGTCATTATAGATGGAGACTGGGATGTTGAATTTTAAAAAACTGATTGCAGACAACAAAGGTTTTGCCGCATTTATGCTGGGTATGTTGCTGGTGCGCAGTGCTTTTGCCGACTACTATCTGGTGCCGTCGAGTTCCATGTATCCGACCTTGCTGGAAGGTGATCGCGTGATTTGCGACCGGATTGCTTACGATCTGAAGATCCCGTTCACCGATCTGATTGTCAAACATCTGGCTGATCCGCAGCGTGGCGACATCGTGACTTTTTCTTCGCCGGAAGACGGCACCCGTCTGGTCAAGCGGCTGATTGCCGTGCCGGGTGATGTGGTCGAAATGCGTGAAGAGCGTTTATTCATCAACGGTCAGGCGGCAAATTACGAAACTGTGTCACAGCTCAGCGGCAGTCATCTGACGCCACAACGGGAATATGCCGGCGAGCAGCAGGTTTATCAGGAAAAACTCGGCAGCCTGAATCATCCGATCATCGTCATGCCGGAGCGTCCAGCCATGCGCAGTTTTGGTCCGGTAACCGTGCCTGAAGGACAATTTCTGATGCTGGGTGATAACCGCGATAACAGCAAGGATTCCCGTTATATCGGCCTGGTGAAGCGCGAGCTGATCACCGGAAAAATCAAACATCTGATGTTTTCTCTGGATGGCGACCGTTACTACATGCCGCGTTTCGAGCGTTTTGGTTCGGCAGTCTGAGCACGCGGCGCGGGGAAGATCTGTGCCTGAAAAAATGACGCTGCTATTCTGTCGTCTCTCTGAGTAGCCGTAATCTCACTGCCCGAAGGTGCCGTCAAAGCACAGGCGATATTTGCTATGTTGGGGAAATCAGCCGTAGAAGGCAATCTGCAATCTGGATTCGGCAGCAGCAATCATGCGCTGTCGGATCCGTCAGCTGCTGGCGCCGCTACGATAGCCGAGCGCCGCTGAAATTTGTTGCGCTGTGTCTATCAGATTGGTCAGCCAGTCTTCCTGCAAACGATCGGCAGGAGCGGAAATCGATAATCCGGCGATCATTTTTCCACTGTCGTCGTGAATGCCGGCAGCCATACAGCGCACACCGAGTTCCAGCTCTTCGTTGTCGCGCGCAAAACCAGTCACACGCACTTCAGCGAGTTCCTTTTCCAGTTTGGCGAGGTCGGTGATCGAATTTTTATTATGTCCTGCCAGGCCGGTGCGGGTGGCATAGGCGCGGATGGCTTTCGGCTCGTCGAGCGACAGGAATAATTTGCCGGTGGACGTCAGATGCAACGGCGCGCGGCCACCGATGGCACGTACCACCTGCATGCCGGAACGTTCGGAATAGGCGCGGTCAATATATACAATTTCGTCTCCCTGACGCACAGACAGGTTAATCGTCTGATTGGTCTGCCGGTGCAGGGTACGCATGAATTCGAGTGCCGCTTCGCGCACATTCAGGCGGCTTTTGACGATATTACCCAGTTCCAGCAGTCGCATGCCAAGCTGGTAATAACCGGTATCGGCACGGTCAACAAAGCGGGTTGTGACCAGATCGTTCAGAATGCGGTGGGCTGTGGATGGATGCAGGCCGGTTTCAATTGCGAGTTCTTTCAGGCTGACCGGATCCTGATGCTGGGACAGGACATCCAGCAAGGAAACCATGCGTTCAATGACCTGAATAGATGTTTTTTCTGAAGCGGGAGCGTCGTTTTTCATGGAAAATGTGGTGCAGTGCAATAGTTATGTTATACCACAATGTGAAAAAAACAGTCATCTTTTGGAAGAAAAAATAACAGGCTTAAAAGCAATTCAGACAAAAACGATACAAAATCCGCATCTTTCTCCTTGAAAATTGAGCATGAGCGCTGGGAAATGCAACGCGTCTGCAAACCGCCACCGGTGGCGCTCTGACCGCGTAAGCAGCGGTTTTTGATACGGTTTCTTTGATGTTGTCTGTAATTTTCTGGCGCGACACGGAAGTTTTGTCATGTAAAATCCGGCGGCGGTGTTGGCTATGCGAACTGGTCTTGCGTACCTGCAATATGCCGTTTTTATCCGATAAGGGAATGAGATGTCTGCACCAGAGCAACCAGTCAGTGAATTTAAAAGCAAGAGCGGCTTAAAGCGTATTTTTTCAGCACTTTTTTACTCCATCGACGGCTTCCGTTCTGCATGGAAAATCGAGCATGCGTTCCGGCAGGAGCTGGTGCTGGTGGTGGCTGGCGCTGTGATCGCCCTGTTTCTGCCGGTGTCGGGGATTGAAAAGCTGATGATGATTGCGGTATTGCTGCTGATTCTGGTGGTCGAATTGCTGAATTCGGCAATTGAAGCTGTTGTTGACCGGGTCTCGCTGGAGCGGCATTCGCTGTCCAAAAATGCCAAGGATTTTGGCAGCGCTGCCGTGCTGCTGACATTTGTGATTGCCGTCGCCACCTGGACGGTCATTCTGGTGAACCGATTTTATCCATAAAGAAGAAAAATATGAGATTCATGATTTCTGATTTGCATATTGCCCCAGCCAAAGACAGTAAATTGCAGACTGTGCTGCAGCACGCGATCGATCACAAGACCAAGCCGCCGGGAAGTCTGGGGCGGCTTGAGCTGCTGGCAGCCCAGATCGGCCAGATCCAGCAAACCGCGTCGCCTGTTTTACGCGACCCTGCCATCATCGTGTTCGCAGGTGATCATGGTGTCGTGGCAGAGGGAATTTCGGCATTTCCACAGGATGTGACCTGGCAGATGGTCGAGAATTTTCTGGCTGGCGGTGCGGCAATCAATGTCTTTGCCAGACAGAACGGTATTGCGCTGCATATCGTCGACAGCGGTGTCCGGCATGAATTTGGACAGCGTGACGGGCTGACTGACCGCAAAGTGGCACCCGGTACACAGAATTTTGCGAAGCAAGCTGCGATGAGTCCTGTGCAGTGCGCCGAGGCCATCCGGCATGGTCGAGAGCTGGTGCGCGGTCTGAGCGGCAATGTACTGGGCTTTGGTGAAATGGGTATTGGCAACACTACGGCGGCGGCGGCAGTGATGCACAAGCTGACCGGCATTCCGGTGGCGGATTGCGTTGGTGCCGGAACCGGTTTATCGCCACAGGGTATACGCCATAAACAGCAGGTGATTGAGGCAGCAGTCGCACTGCATGCTGGTGTGACTGCACCGCAGGAGGTGCTGGCCTGTTTCGGCGGACTGGAAATCGCGATGATGACGGGTGCTATGCTGGAAGCTGCGCAGCGCCGCATGGTGTTGCTGATCGATGGCTTTATCGTCAGCAGCGCCTTACTGGTGGCGGCGCGGTTACAGCCGGCGATTCTGGATTATTGTGTGTTTTCACATCAGTCAGACGAAAGCGGTCATGCCCGCATGCTTGATGCCTTGCAGGTTTCTCCGGTACTGAAGCTCGATCTGCGACTGGGCGAGGGCACCGGTGCGGCGCTGGTGTATCCGATGGTGCAGGCGGCGGTGAATTTCCTGAACCAGATGGCGACTTTTGGCGACGCCCGTGTCAGTGAAAAAACGGCTGACTGAAGCATTCCGATGAATGCATTCACCCATATCACGCAACTGACCTTGCATCAGCTGCGGCTATTTTTTATCGCCGTGCAGTTTTTTACCCGAATTCCTATCCCGCGTTGGGTCGGATATGATCCGGACTGGCTGCAACAGGCCTCCCGTTATTTCCCCGCAGTGGGCTGGCTGGTCGGTGCCGTGGTGTCTTGCGTGTATATCTTTGCGGTGCAATGGTGGCCGGCGGCAGTGGCCGTGCTGTTGTCGATGATTGCCGGACTTTTGCTGACCGGCGCCTTTCACGAGGATGGCTTTGCCGATGTCTGTGACGGCATGGGGGGCGGACTGACGGCGGAGCGTACCCTGGAAATTATGAAGGATTCCCGTATCGGTGCTTACGGGGCGATCGGCATCGGCATGATGTTGCTGAGTAAATTTATTTTGCTGGTCAGCCTGCCCGTCGTGCTGGTGGTGCCGGCATTGCTGATTGCGCATCCTTTGTCGCGGCTGTTTTCCTGCAGTCTGATCTGGTTGCTGGAATATGCCCGTACCGAGGGAAAAGCCAAGCCGCTGGCGCAGCATATGAGCTCCAATGAATTCGGCATCGCCTGCCTGAGTGTGCTGGTGCCGGTCGGCATGATCCTGTTATGCGAACCACTGGTGCTGGAGCGTCTGATCGCTGCGCTGATGCTGATGTTGCTGGCGGCGTTCTGGATGGCACGATTGTTTGTCAGAAAAATAGGTGGCTATACCGGCGATTGTCTGGGGGCTGTCCAGCAGGTCACCGAAGTAGTGTTTTATCTTGGACTGCTGGCGCACGCGGCAAAATGACGTCGCCGCCGGATAGTGTTGCTGTGCGTCTGCATCTGATCCGCCATACAACGCCGCAGATCGATTCTGATGTGTGCTACGGACAGGCTGATATTGCGGTCAGTCACGAAGATTGCATCCGGCTCGCGGCAAGCATGTATCCGCGCTGGCAAGGCCGCATTCCGGTGTACAGCAGCCCTTTGCAGCGCTGCTATCAACTGGCTGTGCTGCTGCATGAGCGACCGGTAACGGATGCCCGTCTGATGGAAATGTCGTTTGGCGAATGGGAGCTCCGGAGCTGGTCTGCGATTCCCCGTGCCGACATTGAGGTCTGGGCGCAAAATGTTGCGCATTATTGCCCGGGAGGCGGCGAAAATCTGCTGCAGATGGTCGGCCGGGTAGACAGCTTTTTACGTGAGCTGCTGCGCGCCGCACAGCAGACCGGGCAGGATGAAGCAGTGCTGGTTTGTCATGGCGGCGTGATTCGCGTCATCCTGGCATGGAATGCGGCCCTGTCTCACGCTGAACTGGCGCAGTTAGTCAGCACCCGGCAGGTGACGCTGGATTTCGGTTCCTGTCAAGAAATCATGCTCACGACCAGCGCATTGATCTGAGTCAGGAAACAGGAAAATGCGTCTGTCATGAGCGCGTCACCTGTTGCTTTACAAGGCGCTGCCGCTGCGCCAACCTTGCTGCACTGCGGTTCTGCCATTAAAATAGCAGAGTTTTGGTGCTCGCGGACATGATCGTGTCTGCGGTTAAACGGGAAACATGATGTGTACCGGACCTGTTCGCTAGTCAGCCTGACTGACGATCGGGCTACGGATATGCAGGAATGTGCTGCCCCCGCAACGGTGTGCAAGTTGTCATTGAAGAACTTTGACAGCCATCTCTCAACACCACTGTGCAATTGCATGGGAAGGTCAGATGGTGATACTTGTCAGCCCGGATACCGGCCAGAATAAGTGGAGTGATACGGACGGGGATTTTCGTGAATAGCTGATGCAGGAACACTGCGTCAATTCTCATCCCGGGCATTGCCCGGCGAAATCTTTTCTGTGCACTTTGTTCAGGACAGCCTGCGGGGACGTTGGCTGTGCGCCTAGCTTATTTTTCTACATCATGACTTCTGTACTGAAACCTCTCGCCATCGGCCTGGCCGTGGCCGCCGCATTTCCTTCCATTTCCTCCGCACAGACAGCAAATACTGTTACTGCTTCCGTTGCTTCCAGCGTGATTGTCACGGCAGGTCGTCAGGCACAGGCTGCCAAAGATGTGCTGGCCGATAATGCGGTCATCACCGCTGATGAAATCGGACAATCCGGTGCAGCCACAATCGTCGATCTGCTGCAGCAGCAACGCGGCATCGAGGTGGCCCGCAATGGCGGCCCTGGCACCAATAGTTCGGTCTTTATGCGCGGCGGTAACAACTCGCAAATCCTGGTGCTGGTCGATGGCGTGCGCGTCGGTTCTTCCACCACGGGCGGTGCAACCTGGTCCAATATTCCGCTGAATCAGATTGATCATGTCGAGATCGTGTATGGTCCGTTGTCGAGCCTGTATGGCGCGGATGCAATGAGCGGCGTGGTCCAGATTTTCACCAAAAAAACAGCCGGCACACTGAGCCCGACAGCAGCAGTCGGCGTGGGCAGCTATGGCACCCGCAAGATGCAGGCCGGAATCAGCGGTTCGATTTCCAACAGCCTGAGCTTCGCCCTGAATGCCGGGCATGATGAAAACGAAGGCTTTTCAGCCACCAAGCCCGGTGCCGGTATTTATACCTACAACCCGGATAAAGACGGTTACAAGCTCGACAGCTTCAGCGCCCGCATGAATCTGCAGATCAGCCGCGATAGCGAAGTCGGAGCGAGCTATCTGAAAAGCCGTCTGAATGCCCAGTTCGATGCTGGCCCTTCGTATGACGACCATAATGTACAAAATCTGGAAACGATTACGTTGCACGGTAAAACGCAAATCAGTGACATCTGGACTGCTTCCCTGCAGGTTGCGCAGTCCGCTGATCAGACCTTTACCGATGCTTCATACGGTCAGAGCCAAATCGACACCCGTCAGAATTTCATCACGTTGCAGAACGATATCCGTATCGACAAAGACGTGTTGCAACTGATCGCAGAGCGCCGTGAAGAAAATGTGGCCACCACCATTGACGGCTTAAATGGCCGGCGGCGCACCGGCTCGCTGGCCGCATCCTATGTGCTGAAGCGGGATGCGCATCTGGCCAGTGCCAGTGTGCGTTACGACCACAGTTCGGTGTATGGCAACAACACGACCGGCAATCTGGCATACGGCTATCGCCTGAGCGACGTCTGGCGTGTCAATGCGAGCTACGGCACCAGCTTCCGCGCACCGACTTTCAATGAACTGTATTACCCGGGTTACGGTGTGGCAGGCAATAAGCCAGAGAGCGCCAGGAATGCGGAAATCGGTGTTTATTATGCGCTGGGCGATATGCAGCTGAGCGCCGTGTATTATCAGAATAAAGCCACGGATCTGCTGGTCAGCACCAATGTCTGCCCGGTTGAAACGGCGACCCATCCTTATGGCTGTGCTTATAACGTGAATCAGGCGACTATGTCCGGTCTGACACTGGGCGCGGCAACCCGCTTCGGTGACTGGAGTCTGCGTGGCTCGCTGGATCTGCAGGATCCGAAAGACGATACCACCGGTCTGCGTCTGGCGCGCCGTTCCAGGCAGCATGGCACACTGGCAGCGGAGTATGCTGTCTCTGCATTCAAGTTGGGTGTGGAAACGGTGCTGTCGGGTAACCGTTACGATGATGTGGCAAACAAAAAAGTGTTGCCAGGCTATGGATTACTGAACCTGTACGGTACTTATGCGCTGACCAAAGATCTGTCGCTGATTGGCCGCTGGAACAATGCGCTCAACAAGGACTATGAGCTGGCGAAAAATTATGCCACTCCCGGTTCGAATCTGTATGTTGGTCTGAACTACGGTTTCAGATAAAAACTGATGGCGTTTGTCATGACGACAAACGCTGTCGCCCGGAACAGCCTGTCGTCTGACGCCAGACTGTGCCGGGTAACCAGAATGCACGTTTAGTGCATTCTTCTTTTTTGTAATAAAACAGCCTTACAGGATAAAGATGGCGATTTCTTCTGCAGAGCGGCATTGGCAGGCTGTCCGCACTCCGCGCTGGCAGGCGCTTCCTGTGCTGCTTGTCGCAGCGCTGGCGAGCCTCGTACTGGCTTGCGTAACTGGCTCTGTACCACTCAGTTTTTCCGAATTATTGCAGGCAGCATCTGAGTTGAGCAAAGGTGCACAGCCATCCCTTGCAGCGAGCCTGCTGGATTTGCGGCTGGGAAGGGCGTTGACCGGATTCATCACTGGCGCCACGTTATCGTTGGCCGGTGTGCTGATGCAGGCGCTGCTGCGCAATCCGCTGGCCGATCCTTATGTGCTCGGCATTTCCGGTGGCGCCGCAGTCGGAGCGTTGGCTACGATTTTGTTTTATGGTGCATTCTGGATGGTCGATCTGGCCGCATTCGGCGGCGCCATCACGGTTGCCCTGTTGCTGTTTGCGCTGGCATACCGCGATCTGCGCGGTGCCGGCAGCAGCGATGGCAGCGCGCCTTTGTTATTGCTGACCGGCGTGATTGTGGCCGCCGGTTGTGGCGCGCTGATTACGCTGATGTTATCGGTTGCGCCGGACAGCCGCCTGCGCGGCATGGTGTTCTGGATGATTGGCGACTTGTCGAATACCCAGTCACGTTATCTGCCGTGGCTGATTGGTGCTGCCGTGCTGCTGTTTGTTATGCACCGGTCCCGGGCAATCAACGTGGCGGCGATGCATGCGGACAATGCCAGCACGCTGGGTGTGCATATCGGCCGTTTGCGTCAATCCTTGTTTGTCTGCGCTGCACTGCTCACGGCCAGCGCTGTCAGCACAGCGGGCAGCATCGGTTTTGTCGGCCTCATCATGCCGCATGCCTGCCGTTTTGCGCTGGGGCCGGATCACCGCCTGCTGATTCCCGCCGCCACGCTGGCTGGCGGCAGTTTTCTGGTGCTGGCCGATACCATTGCGCGAACCGCGATTGCGCCGCAACAGTTGCCGGTCGGCGTGATTACCGCCATCATCGGTGTTCCGGTTTTTCTGCTCCAGCTGCATCATTTGCGGAGGCGTTGATGGAAATACGTCAACTGTCTTTGTCTATCGCAGGCCGGATTCTGGTCAGGCGGCTGAACTGGCAGATACTGCCCGGTGAATGCTGGTGCCTGATCGGCCGTAACGGCGCAGGAAAAAGCACCTTACTGCGCACGCTGGCCGGATTGCGGCAGCCGGATGCCGGCCAGATTTTGCTGCACAGCGAACCGCTGGCGACGTGGCCCTTGACGGCACTGGCGCGGGAGCGCGCCTTCCTGCCGCAAAACAGAACAGACGCTTTTGGTTATTCGGCACGGGAAACCGTACTGAGCGCCCGGCATCCTTATCACGGCACGCAATACTGGGAATCTGCCGACGATCTGAAACAGGCCCAGGCTGCGCTCTGTGCGCTGGATGTGGATGCGCTTGCCGACCGCGATGTGCGCAGTTTGTCCGGCGGCGAGCGGCAGCGGGTGGCGATTGCCGCCATGCTGGCGCAGGATGCGCAACTGCTGCTGCTGGACGAACCTGCCAATGCGCTCGATATGGCGCATCAGGTCAGCGTGATGCAGCTGTTGTCGCGCCTGTGCCGGGAACAGCAGAAATCCGTGGTCATGGTCAGTCACGACCTGAATCTGGCAAACAGTGTCGCTACCCACGCCCTGTTGCTTATGGGAGACGGTAGCTGGCTGGCTGGCAGCGCCGGCGAGATGCTGACGGCCAGCCATCTGAGCCGCTGTCTGGGGCACCCGGTCGACAGCCTGAACCATCAGGGACAGACCATTTTTATTCCCCGCCATGCAGTCACAGGATAAATCATGAATACACCCTCTGTTCCGGATCTGCCGGACGATATCAATACCCGTCATCAGTGCCGCATGGCGCGCAAAAAAGCGCTGATGGATGACAAGATCCAGCAGGCACAACGCGAAACCGGGGTGCTGCTGATTCATACCGGCAACGGCAAGGGAAAAAGTTCCAGCGCATTCGGCATGGTGATGCGCGCGCTTGGGCATGGCATGCAGGTTGGTGTCGTGCAGTTCATCAAAGGCGCGATGTCTACCGGCGAAGAAATTTTCCTGCGGCGCTTTCCGGAGGAAGTACAGTTTCACGCTATGGGCGAGGGCTACACTTGGGAAACCCAGAACCGCGAACGCGATATCGAAAAAGCTGCAGCTGCGTGGCAGCAGGCGCGGCAATTCCTGCGTGACCCGGCCATCGGACTGGTGGTGCTGGATGAACTGAATATCGCGCTGAAATACCATTACCTGAATGTGCAGGACATTATCGCGGATCTGGATGCCCGGCCAGAGATGCAGCATGTTGTAGTCACTGGGCGTGGCGCATTGCCTGAGTTGATTGAGATTGCTGATACTGTCACCGAGATGCAGGTCATCAAACATGCGTTTAAAGAAGGCATCGTGGCGCAGGCCGGAGTGGAGTGGTAATGGCCGGCGCACTGGCTGCCACGCCTCCGGTTGCTGGCGTGAGCACGGTATCGGCGAAGGTGGTGCTGGTGTCGGCGATTGCTTCCGGACAGGGAAAAACCACCACTACCGCAGCGCTGGCGCGCAAACTGGTGCAGCAGGGGCAGCGCGTCCGGGTGTTTAAAACTGGGCCGGATTTTATCGACCCGATGATTCTGGAACGTGCCTGCGGCGCGCCGGTCTATTCGCTGGATCTGTGGATGGTCGGCGTATCTGCATCGCGGCAGATGCTGGCGCAAGCCGCTGCCGAGGCAGACGTGATACTGATCGAGGGCGTCATGGGATTGTATGACGGCGAACCGTCATCCGCAGATCTGGCGCGGGCTTTCGGTGTGCCGGTGATTGCCGTGCTGGATGCCTCTGCGATGGCGCAGACCGTCGGTGCGCTGGCGCTCGGCCTGCGCGATTTCGGCCCGGTGCAGCTGGCGGGCGTGATCGCGAACCGGATCGCCTCTGCCGGCCATGCGGCCATGGTCGCCGCTGCAATGCGTGATATTCCATTGCTCGGCAGTCTACCGCGTCAGCCGCAGACGCTGCCAGAACGGCATCTGGGGCTGGTGCTGCCGGATGAAGTCACGCAGATCGACGCTTTGCTGGATCAACTGGCGGCGCAGCTGGAATTGTCGCCGGATGCCTGGGAGGGATTACCGCGCACCGCATTTGAACTGATGTCAGAACCGGCGCCGGCAGCGTTGCTGAGCGATAAAACCATTGCCATTGCGCGCGATGCCGCTTTTTCATTTTTGTATCCGGCCAATCTGCGCTGCCTGCGTGAGCTGGGGGCGGAACTGGTCTTTTTTTCCCCACTGGCCGACGAATGTATTCCACCGCAGGCGGATGCGCTGTATCTGCCGGGTGGTTATCCGGAACTGCATGCTGCCGTACTGAGCAAGGCACAATGCTGGCAAGGCTCAGTGCGCAAAGCCTGGCTGAACGATATGCCTATTCTGGCGGAATGCGGCGGCATGATGGCGCTGACCGAAGGGCTGACCGATCAGCAGGGACAGCACTGGCCCATGGCGGGATTACTCGGCGGACAGGTTGTCATGCAGCCGCGGCTGGCGGCATTGGGTGGGCAGGCGTGGCAGACGCCGCAAGGCGAATTGCGTGGTCATACGTTTCACTACTCGCGTTTTGAAACCACGCTGACTCCGGCGCAGCATACCTGCAAGCATCAGCGCGGCGAGCTGGCAGGCGCAGGGGAAGCGATTTACCGCAGCCGACAACTGCACGCGTCGTATTTTCATGCATATTTCAGCTCATCGCCTGACGCTGCCGCCAGCCTGTTTCTCCGGGATGGCGCATGAGCAGCACACTGATTTTCGGCGGTGCCCGTTCCGGTAAAAGCGCGTTTGCCGAAGGACTGGCGACACAATGGATGGCGCAACCGGCAAAGGTGGGCAGTGCACCGGATAACGGCAGACAGGTGATTTACCTGGCAACGGCGCAGGCTGCCGATACCGAGATGCAGCAGCGCATTACACACCATCAGCAGCGTCGTCCGGCAGAGTGGATCACATTGGAGCAGCCGCTGGCGCTGGCGGATACGATTCGTCGTCATAGTCAGCCGGATGTGCTGATCCTGATCGACTGCATCACGGTCTGGCTGTCGAATTGTCTGTTTTCTGACAACCGGGATTTTCCTGAAATCGGCACCATCACGCCACCCGCGATTTATACGGAACAGCGGGCTGCGCTGCTCGATGCGCTGGCACAGGCACCGGGTGAAGTGATTCTGGTATCCAATGAAGTTGGCATGGGCATTGTGCCGATGGGAGCCGTATCGCGCTGGTTTACCGATGAGGCCGGGCGGCTGAATCAGGCGCTGGCATCATGCAGCGAACGGGTAATCTGGGTAGCGGCCGGTTTGCCTCTGTATCTGAAAAATGCACCACAAGCGTGGCCCGCGGGAGGCACATGCTGATTCTGTCACCGGCATTGCTGGCATTGAGTCTGATCGTGGGCATGGGCCTTGATCTGGCGCTGGGCGAAGCAAAGCGCTGGCATCCGCTGGTCGGATTTGGCAGACTGGCCAACTGGCTGGAACGCCATCTGAATCATGTTCGCGCGACCCGCTGGACGGGGCTCGCGGCATGGCTGCTGGCGGTGATTCCGTTAACTGCACTGGTCTGGTTTGGACTGGCGTGGGCAGGGGCGCAGTCATTCTGGCTGGCGGTGTTAGCACAGGCATTGTTCTTGTATCTCTGTCTCGGCCTGCGCAGTTTGCGCGATCATAATCTGCCGATTCAGCGCGCACTGGAAGACGGGGATCTGCCACTCGCCCGCGCACTGACTGCCCGTATCGTGAGCCGGGATACCGCTGATGGTGATGCTGCCTATCTGGCCAAAGCCAGCGTCGAATCGGTGCTGGAAAACGGCTGCGATGCGGTCTTCGGCACCTTGTTCTGGTTCGTGCTGCTGGGCGGTGCCGGTGCGGTCTGCTACCGGCTGGTGAATACGCTTGATGCCATGTGGGGCTATCGCTCGCCGCGTTTTTTGCGCTTTGGCTGTGTTGCTGCGCGTGTGGATGACGTCATGAACTGGATACCGGCCCGGCTGACTGCGCTGACCTATGCCTTGCTCGGTCATACTACGCTGGCATGGCGCTGCTGGCGGACGCAGGCGCCCGCCTGGCCCAGTCCGAATGCAGGCCCTGTGATGGCGGCAGGCGCCGGTGCGCTCGGTGTCATGGTGGGTGGTCCGGCACGGTATGACGGTGTGGGTGAACTGCGTCCTTTGCTCGGCGCTGGCCCGGCTGCAGCTGCGGCCGATATCCGGCGTGCCTTGTTGCTGGTGTCCGGCGGCAGCTTTTTCTGGACGGGTGGTATGGCGCTGGCTGCGTTTCTTTGTGGAGGGTGGTGAGATGCTGGAACATGGCGGCAATCTGCGCGATGCAGTTCACAATTTCGGACGTCCGCTGGAACAGTGGCTGGATCTGTCGACCGGGATCAACCCCGGTTTTTATCCGGTGCCGTCATTGCCTGCGGATGCCTGGCACCGCTTGCCGGAACCTTCGACTGCCTTACTGGAAGCGGCGCAAGCGTATTATCAGGCGCCGCAGATGCTGGCGGTGGCCGGAACGCAGGCCGCGATTCAGGCATTGCCCCGGTTGCGCGCTGTATCGCACGCGGCTTCGCGGGTCGTGGTGTCTGCCCCCTCGTATGCCGAACACGCTCATCAATGGCGGCAGGCCGGTTTCAGCGTGGATGAAGCGCCGTATGCCTTGCTGGACAAGCAGGTCGATGCGGCAGATGTGATCGTGATCTGCAATCCGAACAATCCGACCGGCGAACGGATTGCCCCGGCACAGTTGCTGGACTGGGCGAGGCGGCTGGCGGCACGCGGCGGCTGGCTGATTGTCGATGAAGCGTTTGCCGATACTGCCAATGATTTCAGCATTGCCCGGTACAGTCAGCAAGCCGGTGTGATCGTTTTGCGTTCGGTCGGAAAATTTTTTGGACTGGCCGGTATCCGGCTCGGTTTTGTCGCTGCCGGAAAACAGCTGTTGCGTCAGCTCGCGCATGCACTTGGCCCCTGGACGATCAGCGGTCCGGCGCAGCAGATCGCTTTGTCTGCGTTGCAGGACAAAGCATGGCAGCAAGAAACCCGTGACAAATTGCAGCATGGCGGTGAACGTCTGCGCAATCTGCTGCGGCAGCACGGATGGCACACCACCGGCACCGATCTGTTTCAGTGGATCAGCCATCACGAAACCGGGGAGCAGAGCGAACATTTATTTCACTTCATGGCGCAGCGCGGCATCTGGCTGCGCTGGTTTGCACCCGGGCCGCAGCGTCCGCATGGCGTGCGGCTGGGCTTACCCGGCAGTGAGGCAGGGTGGCAGCGTTTGCAACAGGCTTGCCGCGAATGGACTCAGCAGTAGCCATGAAACACGAATGACCGCCATAGACATAGCAAGCAACGTCAGCAATACACTCAGCAGCACAGTCAGCAAAACAGTCAGCATAATCGGCACACTCATCGCAATCGGCAGAGGTGACTCAGCATGAAAAAAATCAGGCACAAGCATGTTGCCAGCACAATCAATTCCACATTCCTGAACGGTTGGCGGTGCACTCCGGTCATTGCTGGTATGACAGGGATATTGTTCACGATCTCTCTGTTCATATTACAGGTCGCTCAGGCCGCGCAGCCTTTGGCTATCAGCGTGACGGACGACATGGGCAATACGGTGCGCCTGTCCCGCCCGGCGCAGCGTGTCATCAGCCTGTCACCGCATGTGACTGAACTGATTTTTGCAGCGGGCGGTGGTGCTAAAATCGTCGGCACCGTGAGTTACAGCGATTATCCTGCGGCAGCCAAAGAGATTCCTCGTATCGGTGATAATCGTCTGGTTGACATGGAGCGTATCATGGCGCTGAAGCCGGATCTGCTGGTGGTCTGGATGCACGGCGCCTTTGACAAACAGCAGGAAAGGTTGCGGCAATCCGGTATTCCGTTTTTTTTCAGCGAACCGCACCGGTTGGCGCAGGTTCCTGAAACGCTGCAAAAATTCGGCAGTCTGCTTGGCACCGAAGCGCAGGCACAGCAGGCTGCGGCGGAGTTTCGTCAGCAATTACAGCAATTGCAGTCACTGTACGGAGGAAAGCCGATCGTCCGGACCTTTTATCAGGTATGGCATCAGCCGCTCTATACGCTCAACGACAGGCACATCGTCAGCGATGCGATCCGTCTGTGCGGCGGCGAAAATATTTTCGGCAGACTGACGACGATTGCGCCAGTGGTCAGCATGGAAGCGGTATTGCAGGAAAATCCGGAAGCCATCATCAGTTCGGAGAGTCCGGATCAGCGCAGCAATAGCATGACGCAATGGAAAGCGCTGACGACGCTGCTGGCAGTCAGGAATCAGAATCTGGTGACCATTAACGGCGATCTGATGAATCGCCCCGGACCGCGCATCATCGACGGCGCCCGGGCCATCTGCGAGGCGCTGGAGCAGGCGCGGCAGCATCGTCAGAGCACTCAGAAAGGCACGTCATGAGTGATGTCACGGGCCATTATGAACGTATCGCCTGCCTGTCGACCGAAGCGGTGGAAGTGCTATATGCGATCGGTGCGGAAGACCAGATCGCGGGCATTTCCGGCTACACCGTGTATCCGGCGCGGGCGCGGGCCGAGAAGCCGAAAGTCAGCGGTTTTTCTTCTGCGAAGACGGAGCGGATTCTGGCCGTCAATCCCGATCTGGTGGTGGCGTATTCAAATATGCAGTCTGAGCTGTGCCGTGAACTGATTGCCGCCGGTGTGGAAGTGCATGCGTTTAATCAGCGCAGTCTATCGGGTATTTTCAGGATGATCCATGTGCTGTCGGCGCTGACCGGTAGGGCTGAGCGCGGTGCGCAGCTGGTGGCGGAATTGCAGGCGCAGATTGCGCAGGCACGCCAGCTCAGCGCAGGCTGGACGAGCAAGCCAAAGATTTATTTTGAAGAATGGAATGATCCGATGATGTCCTGCATCGGCTGGGTGTCCGAGCTGATCGGTGTGGCTGGCGGGGAAGATGCGTTTGCCGACCTGGCCGGCTTTCACAGCGCCAAAGAGCGCATCATAGCTGACCCGGCAGAAGTGGTGCGTCGTGCCCCGGACATCATCATCGGTTCGTGGTGTGGTAAAAAATTCCAGCCGGACAGCGTGATCCAGCGTCCCGGCTGGGCTGCCGTGTCAGCGGTGCGCAATGGTCAGGTCTGGGAAATCAAATCTCCCGACATCCTGTCGCCGGGGCCATCGGCAATCCGGTATGGGCTGCCGCAGCTGCAGAAGATCATTGCAGACTGGCAGAAGGCGAATTCCGGAGAACTGGGCGCAGCGCAATGAATATTTCCACGCTGATGGTGCAGGGCACCACTTCCGATGCAGGTAAAAGTACGGTGGTGGCCGCCCTGTGTCGCCTGCTGCAGCGTCAGGGCGTCTGTGTGGCGCCGATGAAGCCGCAAAACATGGCGCTCAACAGTGCCGTCACCGCCGATGGCGGCGAGATCGGCCGCGCTCAGGCATTGCAGGCGCTGGCCGCCTGCATACCGCCGCATACCGATATGAATCCGGTGCTGTTGAAGCCGTCTTCCGATACCGGTGCCCAGGTCATCATTCATGGCAAGGTGCGGGCGGATATGCAGGCGCGTGATTATGACCAGTATAAAACGATGGCGATGCAGGCGGTGCTGGCGTCGTATCAGCGTCTGCAGATGCGGTATCAGGCGATTATCATCGAGGGGGCCGGCAGTCCGGCAGAAGTCAATCTGCGCGAACGCGACATCGCCAATATGGGATTTGCCGAAGCGGTGGATTGTCCGGTGATCCTGGTAGCGGACATTGATCGTGGCGGCGTATTCGCCCACTTCGTCGGTACGCTGGCGTGTCTGTCGGCATCGGAACAGCAACGCATCGTTGGTTTTGTCATCAACCGTTTCCGTGGCGATATCCGTCTGCTGGAGCCCGGGTTGCGCTGGCTGGAACAACAGACCGGCAAGCCGGTGCTTGCTGTGCTCCCTTATCTGCATGGTTTGCAACTCGACGCGGAAGATGCGATTGAGTCGAGTCAGAACCGCAGCGGCCAGTTCCGCATAATCGTGCCGGCGATTCCACGCATTGCCAATCACACCGACTTTGATGCCCTGCGCGCGCATCCGGATGTTGATCTCCAATTCATCGGCCCGGACTGTACGATTCCGCCTGCTGATCTGATCATCCTGCCGGGCAGCAAAAACACCCGCGCCGATCTCGCATTTTTGCAGCAGCAGGGATGGCAGCAGACCTTGCGGCGGCATCTGCGCTACGGTGGCAAAGTCATTGGTATTTGTGGCGGTTATCAGATGCTGGGGCAGGTTATTGATGATCCGCACGGCGTGGAAGGCGCGCCGGGCATGTCTGAAGGCTTTGGCTTGCTGGAGATCCGTACCGAGCTCACACAGGAAAAACGCCTGCAGCAGGTCAGCGGCATATGTCTGTTCGGTCAGACACCGGGTGCAACCGTGCAGGGTTACGAAATTCATATGGGCGTTACCACCGCCAGCCGCATCAGTCAGAATACGTTGCCGGTATTCCGGCTGCATGGCAAGGATGCTGCTCTCCCTTTTGACGAGGGTGCGCGTTCGGCGGACGACCAGATCATCGGCAGCTATCTGCATGGCATGTTCGATGATCCGGCGGCCAGTGCCGAGTTGCTGGCATGGGCAGGATTGCGCAGCGATGCCCGGGTTGATCTGGCGGCACTGCGCGAGCACAGCATCAACCGCATTGCCGATGCCTGTATTCCCTTGCTGGATGCTTTGCAACGGCTGTAAATGTCAGGACTGAGGCTAAACGGATTTGGCCCTGTTGCCGCATCTTGTCGTGCCAGCCTGTACCGCTTGCGATATCTCGTATGAGCAGGATTTTTAAAGCATTTTTCTTTCCGGGTCATGACATTGGGGAGAAATATTTTTTCCGTCAGGAAAGATATTTCTCGAAAAATCAGCCGATCCGTCACGTCATCGTCACAAATGCTGATTAAGCTACGCGGGTTTTTTATAAACCTTCTTTTCCTCTATTCCGTTTTGAGAGAACCGCATGCAATCAGCGAAATCCACAAAAAAAATTCCCGTGCAGCAGACATTCCGTTTGCTCGCGATCAGTGCCGCCTGCCTCATGGCTTATCCTGCGCTGAGTCAGGCGCAGACTGTGGCGGCGAACGCCGGCAGTACAACGCAAGATCAGACTGCAAAAGCAGATGACGCTGTAGCGACTGTGGAGATTTCTTCGCAAAGCACCCGCTCTTCCGTCTCTTTGCGCGGTAATGAAATTCAGAAAATTCTGCCGGGTATCAATCCGGTCAAATCCTTGCAGACGCTGCCTGGCGTGACATTTGCGACCGCTGACCCATGGGGTAACAACGAACAGAATCTGTCGCTGTTTGTGCATGGTTTTAACGGCCAGCAGCTCGGCTACACTATGGACGGCGTGCCACTCGGCGATCAGCAATATGGTAACTACAACGGTTTGTCGCCACAGCGCGCCGTCATCAGTGAAAACGTACGCAATGTGATCCTGTCGTCCGGTGCTGGTAATCTGGCAACGCCATCGACCAGCAATCTGGGCGGCACCATCGAAGTGTTCTCCAGCGATCCGTCTGCCACCCGTAAAACCAGCATCGAGCAGACATTCGGCAGCTATCGCACATCACGCACTTTTGCCCGTTTTGATACCGGTAATTTTGGGGAAGGCAATTCCGCTTATGTGTCGGTATTACGTCAGAATGCCCGCGCCTGGGATTTCGATGGCAAGCAGGGTGGCAAGCAACTCAATGGTAAATTTGTCCGCAACAACGACTCCGGCAAGCTGACGCTGTTTTTCAACTACAGCGACAAGATTGAGCCGAACGAAGACAGCACCGTGCATGTGACCGGTGAGACCAGTGCACCATACACACGTCCGTTCTGGTACCCCGACTTTGCCGGTGCCCTGTCTTACCTGTCGCCGACCGGTGCGACACCTGCAGCAGATGGCGCTAACTACCGGAACTATTACAGCGATGCGCAGCGCAAAGACGTGCTGACTTATGCCAAATATGACTGGAATCTGAATCCTTCCACGGTCTGGTCGAATCAGGTTTATTTCCACCGTGATGATGGCGTCGGCGTGGTCGCCGGACCGATCGGTGCTGCCGGTTTACCAGCGCTGTTCAGGGTGTATTTCCCGAATCAGAATCTGAAAACGGTTTTTGGTAATTCTGGCTATGCAACCCGCACCACCGAATACGACATTCACCGTTCCGGCCTGATCTCTAATCTGCGCAGCGAAATCGGCAATCATCAGATCGAATTCGGCGGCTGGTGGGAACACAATGAATCATCCGCTTACCGTCGCTGGTATCCGCTGGATGTGAATAATCCAAGCTCTCCTTACGACAGACCGTCTAACCCATTGATCACGCAGTACGGCAGCGAAATCCGCAACAACGTGGTTCAGTTGCATTTGCAGGATGAATGGCGCGTGCGGCCGGATATGTCAGTGCAGATGGGCTTCAAATCCAGTCTGCAATATGCAAAAGGCGATTTCCCGGTACAGCCTTTGCCGGGGGCGATTTCCGGTGGTTCCACGGCCCTGCCGGTCGGTGAAATCGATACCAAGAAATGGTTCCTGCCGCAGCTTGGTCTGTTGTGGGATATCAGCTCGCGCGACCAGTTCTTTGTGAACGTGCAGAAAAACATGCGCCAGTTCGTCACCTATGGCGGTGGCGGTGCATCACCGTGGAGCTTGTCCAGCCAGTCCTCTTTCGATCTGTTCAAAAACACCGCACAGCCTGAGACTTCGGTGACTTATGAGATGGGTCTGCGCGGCAAACGCAATCTGGAGCTGGGCGCGCTGAACAGGATCGATGGTCAGGTCAACGTTTACCACGTCGATTTCAGCAACCGCCTGTTGCAGATCAGCCCGACGCCGGTGATTACCGCCATTGTCGGCGGCAACCCTGTGCTGGCCAACGTCGGCAGCGTCACCACGGACGGTATCGATCTGGCGGGCACCGTGTACTTTGGCAAGAACTTCAGTTTTTACAATGCGTTGTCGTATAACCGCTCTGTCTACAACGATGATTACAGCAACGGCAAGAATAATGTCGCCACCTCCGGCAAGCGGGTTCCGGGTAGCCCGGAATGGATGAATAAATTCGTGGCAACGGCAACTTTCGGTAATATCGAAGCGCAGCTGATCGGTGACTATGTCGGCAAACGTTACGCGACTTACACCAACGATTTATCCGTTGACAGCTATTTCATGCTGAATCTGGGCGTTACCGCAAAGATTCCGATGGAGAAGAACGTCTTCCTCAGAAATGCGCGGGTACGTCTGAACGTGAGCAATCTGAATCAGGTAACCGGCGCTTCTGCTGTGGTGGTCGGTGCTGCCAGCGGTACTTACAATACGTTCCCGATTGCACCACGCCAGGTGTTCGTGACCTTTGGCGCGGAATTCTGATGGAGACAAAGATGGATCAAACTAATCTGACACGCCGCAAATGGCTTAATACTATGGTTGCCGGTACCGGTTTATCACTGACCCAGCTCAGTCTGGCAGCAGCCGGTGTCTCGACGGAGCAGGCATCCGCTGCGGCAGGTGCTGCGCAAAAGAGCACCTCCGGCCGCAAGGTGGAATTGTTCGCACACCGCGGCGCCTCGGCTCTGCGTCCTGAGCATACGCTGGCATCCTACGCCAAGGCGATTGCCGATGGCGCTGATTTTATTGAACCAGATTTAGTCAGCACCAAAGACGGCGTACTGGTGGCACGACATGAGAACTTCCTCAACGAAACCACAGACGTCGCGCTGCATCCTGAGTTTGCCGCCAGGCGTGTGACCCGCACGATTGATGGCATGACGCTGAACGGCTGGTTTTCAGAAGATTTCACGCTGGCAGAACTCAAGACCCTGCGTGCTGTAGAGCGTCTGCCTAAAGTACGCCCGCAGAATACGCAGTATGACCGCATGTTCCAGATCCTGACCTGGGACGAGATCATCGATTTCGCTGCGGCCAATGCCGCTACCACCGGTAAGGTGATCGGCCTGATTCCGGAACTGAAACATTCGACGTATTTTGCGGCCATCGGCCTGCCGCTGGAAGACCGTTTTCTGGCAAGCATCGCTGCGCATGAATACACCCGGCGCTGTCCGCTGGTGGTGCAGTCGTTTGAAGTGGCGAACCTGAAATACCTGCGCAGTGTGCTGGGCAAGCGCCCGAATATCCGCCTGATGCAACTGGTGGAACGCGGGCGCCCTGCCGATGTGGTGGCTGCTGGCGGTGATCTGACATTTGAAAAAATGTGCACCCCGCAAGGCTTGAAAGAGATGGCGCGTTATGCCGACATCGTAGCGCCGCCAACCAGAGCGCTGATTCCTCTGCTGGCGGATGGCAGGTTAGGGCAGCCCACAGCCCTGATTGCCGATGCGCATGCGGCCGGCCTGCTGGTGCATACCTGGACCTTCCGTCCGGAAAACCGTTTTCTGGCAGCGGATTTCCGCAATGATCAGGGGGAAGATGCGCGGCA
Organism: Cognatundibacterium oligocarboniphilum; assembly: GCF_013377855.1. Classification (GTDB taxonomy): domain Bacteria; phylum Pseudomonadota; class Gammaproteobacteria; order Burkholderiales; family Burkholderiaceae_D; genus Undibacterium; species Undibacterium oligocarboniphilum. The sequence goes on from NZ_JABXYJ010000013.1 coordinate 41,483, forward strand.
CGACAGCGGTTCCGTGGCAGAAATGCGCCGTTATATCGAGGCTGGTATTGATGGTTTCTTTTCGGATGATTCGGCGCTTGGACGACGGGCTATCGACGGCTGATGCATGGTGGCATGATGCCGGATCGTACCGGGCATCAAAAAAAATCCGGCACCAGAAAACGGTGCCGGATTTTTTATGTCGGACAGGCGGTCATCCCATGCCTACTGACCCGCTGCCGTCCATTCTTTGGCGCGGGTGGTGGCTTCGCTGATCTGCTCCACGCTCATGGAACGCGCCACATAGCTGCGATAGACTGCGGCATCGTCATAATCCTCTGCCAGCAGCAGCCATTTGTAGGCCTCAACCAGATTCACCGCAACACCCCTGCCTTTGAAATACATCAGGCCCAGCTGGTACTGGGCGCTGGCATTATTCTGATCGGCAGCCTGTTGAAACAGCTCACGTGCCTTGCGATAATCCAGCGCGATACCATTTCCGGTCACGTACAGCACTCCCAGGCTGTACTGGGCATCGGCATAACCCTGATCGGCCGCTTTTCTGAACCAGCTGACGGCTTTGCCATAATCCGGCGCGACACCTTTCCCTTTGGCATAAATCCGCGCCAGATTCACCTGTGCCCGCACATTGTTTTGTGCTGCCGACTGTTCAAATAGCTCACGCGCCCGCCGGTAATCTTCGGGAACACCTTCGCCGTTCAGATACATCAGCCCGAGATTGAACTGCGCATCGGCATGTCCTTTGCTGGCGGCAGCCTGAAAGGCTTCTGCAGCGGCGGAGAATTCTTCCTGTTCATACAGACTGACTCCATCTTCAAAATCGCCTGCACGGACAGGCTGGCACAGCAAGCTGGCGGCGAAGAGCAGGGCGCTGATGAGCAGAAACGGGCGGACAGGCATGATGAGCACTGGAATTGGATAATGCGATCGGCGATATCGTTTTATTGTAGCCGCTATGACTGGCTTTTGCAGCTTTGTGCGATTGCGATCCGTGAGCGAATGGCGACCGGCGCAACCCCGGCACAATAAAACTGGAATGCATAGAAAATCGTTTGCCTGAAGCGGTAAAAAAGCTTAACCGGCTGTTTCTGTACTGACCTGGTCCCAGTCGTTTTCGTCATCGTAGCGAATCATCCAGTTCACGGCTTTGTGCCACTCATGCACCGCATGGGCGTCGAGCCGGCCCGGCACCGGCTTGCCGTTCAGATGCGCATGTCTGACCGCCCAGTGCAGACGGTACAACAGATCAGCCCAGTCCAGAATATCTGTTCTGGAGCGCAGATGCAGTTGCTCCGGTAAAGTGGCAGGCTGGCGGCTGAGGGTTTGCCAGAGCGTGGTAATTTCAGGCAGTGCCTGCTTGCCGTCGGGCATTCCTGCCTCTTTTTTCAGACCACAGCACCAGAGCAGAAACGACAGGGCATCGGTGCTGGCGGCTGTTGCTCCCGGTGTGAATAACTGCTGCTGCTCACGCTGGGATAAACTTTGGGCATCGGTGGTATCCAGCAGATGCCGTACCTCTGGTCGCAGTGTTTCCTGTGCGCTGTGATGCAGCAGGCACAACGCATACAGGCGCTGGGCGATATCGTCCTTGCTGCGCAGGGTAATTTCCTCTTCGCTTTCAATTAGTGGAAGTTGCAGATTCAGGCGGATGCCGCGTTTGTGCAGGATGAGTTCAGATAATTCTTTGCGCAGTTCCGGGGATTTCATAACAGGCGATCAGCAAAATAGCCTGAGATTGTACCAGCGCCCCGGCCTGTATTCACCGGATTCTGCGGCAGACGGCGCTGGTGATGGCGCATTAATGGCTGACCCGGTTCCGGTTGCGGCGGAAATATTGAAACAGCATGACCGCGCCGACAACAGCCAGCACAGGTACGAACATCGGCAACAGCGCAAACATCAGGCCGAAAAACACAGAAATGGCGATACATGCCAGCAGCACGCCGACACCGGCCAGCACCAGTCCACCGAACAGAAAAGCCAGCACTCCGGCAAATACCGCAAAGATCATCCCGCACAGAATGACGCCGAATCCCGTGATGCCATGGATTTCTTCCCCATTAATCCACACCTGTTGATCCGGCAGCAATGGCATGCACAGCATGGCTGTGATCAGCACTACGCACAACACGAGAAATACCTTGAATGTTGTTTTCATCTTTGTTCCCCTCGTTAATGATATAAAAGATATCTGTATAACTGTTTTACCGTCAGGACGTTTGTCAATGACATGGCTGCATCGTAGAAGAAGCACTGTGACGGCACAAGGCGGATGCGACAGAGTGCAGAAACGGAGGAATCAATCGCAGATATCGCCAACCGGATTTGATGCTACGGATAGTGTGATGCGTGCTTTGCAATTACCGAAGTCCATGCAGAGTATGGTTTTTTACTTCGTGCTTCTGGTTGCCGCGTTCCGGTTAAATAAAAATGTTGCCTGCTTGGTAAGGCTCGCGCACAATGAAACATTTCCGTCTCCCTGACTTTAACAAGGAAATGTCACATGATTCAGCTTTTCATCGCCAACAAAAATTACTCCTCCTGGTCTCTCCGCCCCTGGCTGCTGATGCGTGAACTGGGCATTCCCTTTACCGAGCATCTGGAACATTTCCGCAAAGGCTCCAGCTGGGAGGCATTTCGTGGATTTTCTCCTACCGGAAAAGTCCCCTGCCTGATCGAGGACGGGCAGGTCATCTGGGATTCGTTGGGCATCACCCTGCATCTGGCAGAACGCTATCCGCAGATATGGCCATCCGATCCGGCTGCGCGTAGCTGGGCGCGTTGCGCTGCAGCAGAAATGCATTCAGGGTTCACCGCTTTACGCCAGTATTGCACCATGAATTGCGGCATACGCGTAGCCCTCTCAAACATGTCCGAAGCGCTCCAAAAAGATATCGCCAGGATTGATGAACTGTGGCAGGAAGGTTTAAGCCGATTTGGTGGCCCGTATCTGGCAGGCGCGCAGTTCAGCGCAGCAGACGCTTTTTTCGCGCCAGTGGTGTTCCGCATCCAGACTTACGGCCTGACCATGTCTGCTGCTGCCACCGCCTATTGCCAGCACATGCTGGCGCTGCCCGGCATGAAACAGTGGTATCAGGATGCGTTGCAGGAAAACCTCCGTGAACCGGAGCACGAGCAGGAAGCCATGCAGGCCGGAACCTGGCTGCATGATTACCGTCATCAGCCTGTCTGAAGTAAAACGGAAAAGCAGCTTGCTAATACAAGACATGCTTCATGGCGAGGTGTGTTTTGTCGTATATGGAGCTTAGATATTTGAGTTGGACAGTTTGATTGGATAGCCCTTTTTGTAAAAGTTCGTCAATGAAGTCAGAAATATCTTGACGAGTAATTTTCTTGATAGGGAAGTGTGGGGTATTTTTACGAATCGCTATCCAGTCAGCGAACAGCTGTTGATGATTTCGGTACTCGTATAAAGTCTTGGGGGCGATCTTCATGGAAACCTCCAGTGAAGAGGTACCCCTATGAGTGCCACCATGTGCGAAACCAAAAGAAAAAAGCCCTTGAAAAATCAAGGGCTTATGTATCTTTGGCGGAGAAGGGGGGATTCGAACCCCCGGTAGGGATTAACCTACGCACGCTTTCCAGGCGTGTGACTTAAACCACTCATCCACCTCTCCTGCTTTTCGTGTTCACAAATAGTTGTGTCAGCGAAGCTCGCTATTCTAGCAAACTATTTGATCAGATGGAAGCTTTTGCGCAGATTTGTTCGAAATCAGGCGCCGCTCCAGGGCAAATTCTGCTGGCACCAGCCGCAAACGGTTTTCCGGTGGCCGTGTTCATTTTTGTCGCCTTCAAAGCCGTGCAGGATATCGAAGCAGTGGCTATATCCGTGTTCTGTAGCCAGTTTGGCTGCATGACGTGAACGTACGCCAGAACGGCACAGGAATAGAAGTACTGTATTTTTATCCGGACATACAGCTTGCAGTTCAGCTAAAAAATCGGGATTTTGTGTGCCGCCCGGATACAGGTTCCATTGCACGGAGTAGTGCTGCGTTTCCGGCAGGGTGACTTTGCCGACCCAATCCCGTTCTGCGTTGGTGCGTACGTCAATCAGGATGGTCTGGTGATCAGTGCTTAATAGTGTCCATGCTTCTGCAGGAGTGACTGCTCCGGCGTAAGGGAGTGTCTGATCCTGACCGCGTTGCCGGGCTGTTTGTAACAAGGTCGTCGTTGTCATGATGAAGGCTGAAGAGTGGAAGCAGATGGTGAATTATGCCTCAAGCGAAGGCGTTCTGCATTCAGCGTGACAGGCTGAATTTTCGCGTCAGATCCAGTTCGGGGACCGGTTTGCCAAACAGATAGCCTTGAAAGGCATGGCAATCCTGATTTTGCAGAAACAGGCGTTGCGTCTCTGTTTCCACGCCTTCTGCAATGACGGCGAGCCCCAGACTTTTTCCCAGTCCGATAATCGTTCGGGTGATGGCGGCGTCATTTGGATTGATCAGGATGTCTTTGACGAATGACTGGTCTATTTTGAGCTGATCCAGTGGAAGCTGTTTCAGGTAGCTGAGGGAGGAGTAACCGGTGCCAAAATCATCCAGTGAAAAACAGACGCCGTGTGCTTTGAGCAGGTGCATTTTTTGAATGGTTTCTTCGATGTTGTCGACCAGCAGGCTTTCTGTGAGTTCGAGTTTGATTTTGCGGGCATCTACGCCGATATGATCGATGCAGTGCAAGACGATGTCCGAGAAATCCGGTTGCCGGAACTGTTTGGCGCTGACGTTGATGGACATGGTCAGATGGCTGGTTTCTTTTTGTTGGTGCCAGGCGCGTAGTTGCGCACAGGCTGTGCGCATGACCCAGTTGCCAATCGGGATGATCAGTCCGCTTTCTTCTGCCAGCGGGATAAATTCTGCCGGTGAAATCATGCCTTTTTCCGGATGCTGCCAGCGCAGCAGGGCTTCTGCCCCGATGATTTTTCCCGCGCTGTTGACTTGTAGCTGGTAGTGCAGGATGAATTGCTCCTGGCTGATTCCGGTGCGCATATCAGCTTCCATCATTGCGCGTGTGGTGACAATATTCAGCATGTCTGGATCAAAGAAATACACGTTGTTGCCGCCGCTGGCTTTTGCTTCATACATGGCGACTTCGACTTGTTTCAGGATGTCTTCTGCCGAATGGCTGTGCGCGCTGAACAGGTCAATGCCGATACTGGCCGAGGTGTGGTGTTCACTGTCATCGAGGAAATAACTGACGGCGATGTCATCCAGGATTTGGGTAGCCAGTGTTTTCGCGCAGATCGCGGCTTCGCGCATGGTGTCACCGAGGTCTTCCAGTATCAGTGCAAATTCGTCGCCACCGATACGCGCCAGGGTGTCGCCTTTATTCAGCCGGGCCGTCAGCCGCTTGGCAATCTGCTGCAGGAGTTGGTCGCCTTTGCCATGACCATTGATGTCATTGATGGTCTTGAAGTTATCGAGGTCCAGATACAGGATGGCACCAAAACGATGGCTCCGGGTATTGCTGGCCAGCGCATGTTCCAGCCGGTCCAGCAGCAGTCTCCGGTTGGCCAGGCCAGTCAGCGGGTCGTGGTAGGCAAGGTGTTCCAGCTTGGCCTCGGTGGCTTTGCGCTGAGTGATGTCGAGCATGGTGCCGACGAAATGGATGCTCTGGTCATGCTCTGATGTCACGGCAGTGATTGTCAGCCATTCCGGATAGATTTCCCCGTTTTTACGGCGATTCCAGATTTCACCTTGCCAGAATCCATGTTGCTCCAGTTGTTCGGACATGTCGCTGTAATAGCTGGCGCTATGCATGCCTGATTTCAGCAGGCTGGTTTTTTGACCAATGGCTTCTTCCCGCGTATAGCCGGTAATCCGGCTAAATGCCTGGTTAACCCGCAAAATCTCGCGTTGTTCATTGGTGATTACCATGCCTTCCTGACCTTCAAACGCTATCGCTGCCACGCGCATATTTTCTTCGGCATGCTTGCGATCTGTGATGTCCTGGATGGTGCCGATCCGGCGGTGTGATAGTTGCTCAGCGGTGGTCACGCTTTCCAGCTGGGAATGCACCCACCTGATTTGTCCGTTGATCTCGAGGCGGTATTCGATTTCACTCTCTTGTCCGGCCAGTGCTTTAAGCCAGTTGTTGAAAGCAGCATCCCTGTCATCAGGGTGGATTTTCTGTATCAGCGTATCCGGGCTCAATGCTGCGTCAGCCGGAGTATCCCAGATGCGTGCAGCTTCTTCGGAGCATTGAATCTGATGTTTGTTGATGTCTATGATCCAGCTGCCTGTTTTGGATATGGTCTGTGCTCTGCGCAGATCGGCTTCGCTTTCGGCGAGTTCTGCGGTGCGGCTGGCGATGATGTTTTTCAGATTCTGCTTCTGTATCCGTGCTTCCAGTAATAACTTGACCAGATCGGCCAGCATCAGGCTGAAAATGAAACCCAGACTGTACTTCAGGTAAAGCCCGTAGAGGGATGCCTCGCTAACCTGATGTGCGACATCCAGATTCCATTCTGTGTTAGGTAGGGTTAAGGGATAGTGAATCTGATCGCCGGCATTCAATTCCTGATTACCGTCAATGATTTGTTTTTGCCCGGCTTCAGGTTTGATGCGCCAAAGTTGGTATTGGTAGTCGCGTTGTGCCAGCGCAGGTAAACCGGCATCCTGCAAAATTTTCGATAGGGAAATAACGACCGATACCATACCCCAAAAATATTCTGTTCCGTCATTCCTCTTTAAAAAGACAGGCAGGCGACCGATGATTCCTACGCCTCCCCGGCTCAGGGTCTGTGGACCTGCAAGTGTCAGGCGCTTGGTATTTTTTGCGAGAATGGTTTCCGTTTTTCGTTCAGGATCGGTCAGTAGATTGACGCCCAGTCCCTTTTCTCTCCATGGTGGTGGCACGACCTGGCGCGTGATGGCGTCAGGAGCCAGATAGATCGCTGAAATGGCAGGATGAAATTCCAGCAACTGGGTTGCGAAAGTTTCAAAATTAGTGATTTGTCCCTGCGTATCCTTGATCAGGGCAGCTACCGCATAGGCAGCAGAGAGCGCTTGTCCGATCTTATGTTCAATCGCGTGCGCATGGACTGTGGCCAGATCATGCGTGAGAGTCAGTGTTTCCTTGTCATTGTATTCTTCCAGCTTAAGAATCAGTTCCGTACATAAACTGAGGGCAATACAAAAGACAACTGCTGCCCATAAATAGGGATTGCCCTTAAATCGTTGAAAAAAACGCAGCATTTGGAAGAGAAAAAGATGGATTGCAATGGAGTTATTTTGTCGGATGTATCGACAAAACACTATTGATGCTCTGCAGCACAATAGTCAGTCACGGAATGAGAGTCAATTGCATTCTTTGGAAAGATGCAGAGATTGTGATGCGCATCAAGTCTCTTATTACTGAGGGTAAGAACAGAATGATCTTGATATTGAGAATCTGAAGGCGGCTCTTTTTGCATCATGAAAGGGGCGTCTTGCACTAAAACAAGGGTGCACTATTTTGGTGATTTTATGTGCACTTATTTAGTGCTTTGGTGGGCGGGTGCTTCATCGTGGTGAATTTCTATAATGTGATAAAACATTTTCTATGGGCGCCCTGATTTAAGACCTGTAAAAACAAGGGTTTAGAAATACGGATATTTGATTCTGGTATATCAGGCGGGTGGCATAGTTTCTGCTATCATGTTTTATTGAGTTTAGCAGCCACGGTATATCGGGACTGACAAGTAAACAAGTCGATCGTTTACTGGTTGTCATGGCTGATAATGGGCTCGGCAATTTCTGAATTTATTTTTTAGCTCTATTTGAGGAGTTTCACATGGCAATGACAGCCGCAGAAGTCTTGAAGATGGCGAAAGACAACGAAGTTAAGTTCGTTGATTTCCGCTTTGCTGATACCCGAGGCAAAGAACAGCACGTGACTGTTCCAGTTTCCCAATTCGATATGGATAAATTCGAATCTGGCCACGCATTTGACGGTTCGTCGATTGCAGGCTGGAAGGGCATTGAAGCTTCTGACATGTTGCTGATGCCTGATCCTAACACAGCCAATATCGATCCATTCATGGAAGAAACCACATTGTTCATGCAATGTGATGTTATCGAACCATCCGATGGCAAGGGCTACGACCGTGATCCGCGTTCGATCGCGAAGCGCGCAGAAGCGTATCTGAAGTCTTCCGGTATCGGTGATACTGCCTACTTTGGCCCAGAGCCAGAGTTCTTCATTTTTGATGGCGTGCGCTGGGATGTGGATATGTCCGGCTGCTTCGTGAAAATTGATTCCGAAGAAGCCTCCTGGACAACAGGTGCCAAACTCGAAGGTGGCAACTCCGGTCATCGTCCAACCGTTAAAGGCGGCTATTTCCCTGTTCCTCCGGTCGACAGCTTCCAGGACATGCGTTCTGAAATGTGCCTGATCCTCGAATCCATGGGTATCCCGGTTGAAGTGCATCACCACGAAGTGGCTGGTGCCGGCCAGAATGAGATTGGTACTAAATTCTCTACATTGGTTGAGCGCGCTGACTGGACCCAAAATCTGAAATATGTGGTCTGGAATGTGGCGCACACTTACGGCAAGACAGCGACTTTCATGCCTAAGCCTATCGTTGGCGACAATGGTTCCGGCATGCACGTTCACCAGTCGATCTGGAAAGACGGTAAAAATCTGTTTGCTGGCGATGGCTATGCCGGTTTGTCTGAATTCGCCTTGTACTACATCGGCGGCATCATCAAGCACGCCAAAGCACTGAACGCCATTACTAATCCGGGTACCAATTCCTACAAGCGTCTGGTTCCAGGTTTTGAAGCTCCGGTTAAGCTGGCTTATTCGGCACGTAACCGTTCTGCTTCTATCCGTATTCCTTACGTTGCGAATCCAAAAGGTCGCCGCGTTGAAGCGCGTTTCCCTGATCCGCTGGCAAACCCATACCTGGCATTCTCCGCGCTGATGATGGCAGGTCTGGACGGTGTTCAGAACAAGATCCACCCAGGCGAAGCCGCAACGAAAGATCTGTATCATCTGCCACCTGAGGAAGATGCACTGATCCCGACAGTTTGCTCTTCTCTGGAAGAAGCATTGGATGCACTGAACAAAGACCGTGAGTTCCTGACCCGTGGCGGTGTATTCAGCGACAGCATGATCGATGCTTACATCGAACTGAAAATGCAGGAGGTCCAGCGCTTCCGCATGACTACTCATCCGGTAGAGTTCGATATGTACTACTCCCTGTAATTCACCGGGAAAAGAAAAGCGGGGTTTTCACCCCGCTTTTTTTGTTTGTTACCTTAAGTAACCTGGAATTGTGCTCAAACCTTGCTTCGCATACACTACTTGTCTGTTTTTGATGAATGATTGAATATGAAGCGACTTTTGACTGGTTTTGTGGTTCTGGTTCTTTTGCAGAGTCTCGCTCATGCGCAGACAGAGGTTTTTTTGTGCGTCGATGAACACGGGAAAAAAGAATATAAAAATACCGGCGCAACAAAGGGGTGCAAGAAGGTAGATTTGCCGGGTATTACGGTGGTTCCGGCGCCCACTTTGCCGGCGTCTGCCAAAAAGACACAGGGAAAGTCAGCTTCCAGTCCGGCAGATTTCCCCAAAGTGGATGAGGGCACCCAAAAGGCCAGGGATTCAGACCGTAAGCAGATATTGGCAGATGAACTGAAAAACGAAGAGCAAAAACTGGCTGACCTGAAGCAGGAGTACAACAACGGGGAACCGGAGCGCCGCGGCGATGAGCGGAATTACGCCAAATACCAGGAGCGTGTGGCTAACCTGAAAGACAGTATCAGCCGCAGTGAAAAAAATGTTGAGGCTCTCAAACGGGAATTGGCGAACCTGAAGTGAGCCCCGGTAAATCATGCAGGAAATCATATGACAATCTCACTTTATTTTCAGGCATGATGTTTGCGTAACAAGGTCGCTGAATGCGACCTTTTTTCATGAATGATTTTGAAAAATACTTTCCCCTCATTTACCGGTCTTGATTTGCTGACTTCCGCTGTGCTGGTGCTGGATGCTCAGGGCGGTGTTTTGTTCGCCAATGCTGCGGCCGAAAGTCTGCTTGATAGTTCCATGAAGGCGCTGGCGCAGCAACGTCTGACAGACCTGTTTCTGAATGGCGAAGAATTAGTGGAGGTTTTTCATCAGGCCGTGGCGCATCAATTTGCGGATAAGCGGCAGGATCTGACGCTGGAGCGCGCGGGCCGGGAGTCGCTGCACGTGCACAGCATTGTGACTGCGCTGGATAATCCCGAGATGCCGGTCTTAATCGAGTTCAGAGAAAATGTTCAGCAACTGAAGCTTGATCGCGAAGAGCGCATGCTGGATCAGAGTAAAGCGAACAAAGAGCTGATCCGCAATCTGGCGCATGAGATTAAAAATCCGCTCGGTGGCATCCGCGGTGCTGCGCAGTTGCTGGAGCTGGAATTGCCGGAGCGTCATCTGAAAGAGTTGCGTGAATATACGCAGGTGATCATTAAAGAAGCCGACCGGCTGCAAACACTGGTTGACCGTTTGCTGGCACCGCATCGTTTCCCGCACATCGTGGGCGATGTCAATATTCATGAAGTCTGTGAACGGGTGCGGAGTCTGATCGTCGCGGAGTTTCCGCAAGGTCTGAGGATTCAGCGTGATTATGATTTGTCCATTCCGGAATTCCGCGGCGATAAAGAACAGCTAATCCAGTCTGTTCTTAATATTGCCCATAATGCCGCACAGGCATTGGCTGAACGTATTCGTCTGGGGGATGCTCGCCTTACTTTCAGAACGCGAGTGGTGCGGCAGATCACGCTGGCCAAAGTCAGATACAGGCTGGCATTAGATTTGCATATCATTGATAACGGACCTGGCATACCTCCGGAAATCCGGAACCGGATTTTTTATCCGCTGGTTTCCGGCAGGGATGGTGGCAGCGGGCTGGGGCTGACTCTGGCACAGACCTTTGTCGAGCAGCATTTAGGTGTGATTGAGTGTGAGAGCCGGCCGGGTTGTACGGATTTCAGAATCCTGATTCCGCTTCCGTAAAAATCACGCACCATTTTGGGTGCGAAGTATAAAGACAAGATATCGTGATGAATGCATCAGTTCAATACTGGAAATAAGACAAAAATATGAAACCTATCTGGATTGTGGATGATGATGATTCGATTCGCTGGGTGCTTGAGAAAGCATTGGCAAGAGAAAATCTGACGACAAAAAGTTTTACGAATGCGCGTGATGCCATGCTTGCCTTGCAATCAGAAACACCGCAAGTTCTGGTATCTGACATCCGTATGCACGGCGCTTCGGGTCTGGAATTGTTGCAGACAGTCAAAGCCAAACATCCCGGCCTGCCAGTCATCATCATGACGGCATTCTCTGATCTGGATTCGGCTGTGGCCGCATTTCAGGGCGGAGCCTTTGAATATCTCGCAAAGCCTTTTGATCTGGATAAAGCGGTAGAGTTGATCCGCAGGGCGCTTGAGGAAAGTTTGCGTGAGTCAAACGTTGAGCAGGCGACATCCGAGACGCCTGAAATTCTCGGGCAGGCACCGGCGATGCAGGATGTATTCCGTGCTATTGGCCGTTTGTCTCAATCCAACGTAACTGTTCTGATTACCGGCGAATCCGGTAGCGGTAAAGAATTGGTCGCCCGCGCCTTGCATAAACACAGCCCTCGCGCCCATCAGCCATTTATTGCGTTAAATACAGCCGCTATTCCCAAAGACTTGCTGGAATCTGAATTATTTGGCCATGAGCGCGGTGCATTTACCGGAGCGCAGACGACTCGCCGGGGGCGGTTTGAGCAGGCGGAAGGCGGTACTCTGTTTCTGGATGAGATTGGTGATATGCCATTTGATCTGCAAACCAGATTGTTGCGGGTGCTTTCTGATGGGCATTTCTACAGAGTTGGCGGGCATCAGCCCATGAAAGCCAACGTGCGTGTGATTGCCGCCACACACCAGAATCTGGAAGCTCGTGTCAAAGAGGGTTTGTTCCGTGAGGACTTATACCATCGTCTGAATGTCATTCGCTTGCGCTTACCCAGCTTACGCGAACGTCGGGAAGATATTCCTTTGCTGGCCAGATTCTTTCTGAGCCAAAGCGCAAGACAGCTTGATGTGGAGGTGAAGCGCTTGTCTGATTCCGCGATGCAGTTTTTATCGACGCTGGATTTTCCGGGAAATGTGCGGCAACTGGAAAATCTTTGCAACTGGATTACCGTGATGGCTCCGGGTCAGACAGTAGAAATTCCTGATTTGCCTCAGGATTTATTGCCGTTGAATTCACTTTCTTCCCTGACTTCGCACAGTTCGCAGCTTGAGAGATCCGGTACTGAAGCTGCGAATCATCCTGTCGTACACACTTCAGCAGAAGGGGGGGCTGACAGACATCATACTTTTGCAGTGACGCATAGTTGGCTGGAGTTGCTGGAAGCCGAAGCCACCAGCATGCTTGCTCAGGGGCAGCCGGAAGTTATTGTCAAGCTGGGTGATAAATTTGAAGCCATCGTCATTAAGGCCGCGTTGAAATATACGCATGGGCGGAAGAACGATGCGGCAGTACGATTGGGGATCGGGCGCAATACGATTACCCGTAAAATTCATGAACTGGGAATTGATGGCGCGAAGGATGATTGAGTCGCATCCCTCGATAGAAATCGTATAGCTGGTTTGCTCTGATAGTGGGGCGGCGATCTTCCCTGATGTCTGCCCCAGTGCGATCTTTATGCGGTTTTATTCATCGATAAAGCGATTGCTTCTGCAACCCGGATGCCGTCTACACCGGCAGATAAAATCCCGCCGGCATAACCTGCCCCCTCACCGGCTGGGTAAAGTCCTGTGGTATTGATGCTTTGAAGTGTTTCATCATTTCTTTTTATCCTGATGGGAGAGGATGTTCTTGTTTCGACGCCGGTCAGGATGCCGTCATTCATCGCGAAGCCTTTAATTTTTTTATCAAACTCAGGAATGGCTTCGCGTATCGCCTCAATGGCAAATCCGGGCAGGGCAGCAGCCAGATTGACTAATGTAATGCCAGGCTTGTAAGACGGTGTTACCGCACCTAATGCCGTTGAACTGGTGTTGCGCAAAAAATCCCCGATTAGCTGACCAGGGGCATTGTAATTGCCTCCTCCCATGACATAAGCGTGTGACTCCAGTTCACGTTGAAATTGTATGCCAGCCAATGGATGGCCTGGATAATCGGCGGGTGAAATGCCAACTACGATGGCGCTGTTGGCATTGCGTTCGTTTCTGGAATATTGGCTCATTCCGTTGGTGACCACGCGTCCCGGCTCCGAGGTGGCGGCCACTACTGTGCCGCCCGGGCACATGCAAAAGCTGTAGACGGAACGTCCATTTGACGCGTGGTGGACCAGTTTGTAATCCGCCGCGCCCAGGATTTTATTGCCGGCATTCGGGCCAAACCGGGCCTGGTCAATCACGGATTGCGGATGCTCAATCCGGAAGCCAACAGAAAACGGCTTGGCTTCCACGTAAATGCCTTTGTCATACACCATCTGAAAAGTGTCCCGTGCGCTGTGCCCTATTGCCAGAACCACGTGATTAGTTTCGATGTATTCGCCGTCGTTCACCACTACGCCCTGAACTGCGCCATTTTGGATATCAATATCCGTGACCCTTTGCTGAAAGCGGATTTCTCCACCTAATGCCTCGATTGAATGACGCATTTCTTCAATCATTTTCACCAAACGAAAGGTGCCGATGTGCGGTTTGCTGACGTATAGAATTTCGTCTGGCGCACCAGCTTTGACGAACTCAGTTAATACCTTCCTGCCATAATGTTTAGGGTCTTTAATCTGGCTATATAATTTGCCATCCGAAAAGGTACCGGCTCCGCCCTCACCGAACTGAACGTTGGATTCAGGTTGTAATTCCCGTTTTCGCCATAGTCCCCAGGTATCCTGAGTTCGCTCTCGTACCGTTTTTCCTCTTTCGAGAACAATCGGGCGATATCCCATTTGAGCTAGTATCAATGCAGCGAATAAACCGCAAGGACCAAAGCCGATGACAACAGGTCGTTTGAATTGGTTGCCTTTAGCTTGCACAACAAACTGATAACTTGTATCCGGTGTCGTGCTGATGCGAGGATTATTTTTATTTTTCTGCAAAACAGACTCTTCATGCTTTACTTCAATGTCGACCGTATAAATGAGAATGATGGTTGTTTTTTTACGGGCGTCGTAGCTGCGTTTAAATACTTCAAAGTGGATTAATTCATCTGCTGGTAAATTAAGTAACTGCAGAATAGCTGCCTGCAAAGCAGATTCAGAATGATCGAGCGGGAGTTGTAAATCGGTAATGCGTAACATAGTGATTGATTCCAGAGACCTCAGTCAGAAATGGCCTGAAGCGTTTTATTGCTGCGAAAACGGTATTCTACCCTTTGATGTGACGCAGTCTTTAATTCAGTTCGATACAAAGAAATTTTGTCGGGCAGTCACATCTAAAACTGATGCGGCTAGGAGTTTGTGGGAAGGTAGTTGACATGGGTAGGTAAGTCGTTCA
>NZ_JABXYJ010000014.1 GCF_013377855.1 Cognatundibacterium oligocarboniphilum
AGTATTTTTACACGAATCCCGGCCACCCCTCAATCAGAGAGAGGTCAATATCCGTTTAATCTTTGCGTCGGCATCGGAGTCGATTCTTCCAGTCATGTTCCAGATTTCAACCGCGGTTTGAACGGAATTTGCAAACTGTTGTCCCTTTGTCGATGCCGCCATGTGGACGACCGACGAAAGGCAAACACTTGGATCGTTACGTGACGAAATTGACATGAAGCTGTGAAGCTTTGATTCAATGCACGGACGGTAATGATCAGCAACGTATTTCTGCGCGTCACCTTCACCGGAGAATTTTTCCCACGCGTAATTCAGCGATTGCTGCCCAATCCGCTGCGCCTCCATTATCGTTGAGTGAGTAGCGTATATTGATGTCAAATAGTATGCACCGAGAACACAAATGCTTATGACACGCAAATGCGTGGGGATGGATTTTTTAGCGATGTAACGAAAAACGAAGATCGCAAAAAAATGGCCCACCAGTGCTCCAGCCAGTCCTGCCCACCATGGTGAGACAAAAAAGGCCATTGGAACAGCGCCGCCGATCAGTTTGTCGGCGCGATCACCGAGTACAAAGCGGGTTATGAGGTAAATAATAGCCGCTACTGCGGTACCAACCAGAAATGCGTATATATAGTTCGGCATGTTTTTCCTTTACCCGCAGTGAGAAAGTGACACATCAGTGCCGAGGGTGAGCAAGAGGCCAGCATGTTGATGACGTTTAGCGTCAGCGGGGCGCATTTCGAATGACCTATAAACAGGAACCCCTGCCAAGATTCTTCGCGGTGCAGACAAACCGAGCGTCTGGGCAATACACTGTGCAGCATGCTCCGACGCTACTTTGCGCATTTCGTGCGGCAGCTCACCGATTACACAAGCGTCGCGTTCGTATTCTCCGTTAGGACCGAATGCCAGGTAAGGTATGTTACTGAATCGCATAATTCGTTTTCCGATCCTAAATAAGGCAAGTGAGAGAACCGATCGCAAGATCGAGAGCTTCAATTTCGTGATCAATCAAATTGCCAAAATCGTCCATGAATCCATTAGCCCAAAATGTGTTAAGCATGATTCGTTTTACTTTAATTAGTGGCTTTGCGAGTGAGATTCCTGAAACAACTTCAGGATAGCTTCGAAATCTGCATTTAGCTTCTGCCGAGTTACCCAGAAATGGTGATCAAGGCTCGGTGCATTAATCCGGTAAATGAGGATGCCATCTTCCCTATATCTTGCGTCCATATCCCACCAATAATTCAAGGTTGCGCTGTTCGAGTTGCATGCTCGATCAAGAGAAATTTGAAATCGACATGCAACATTTGACGGAGCAGTGAACGCAACATAAGGCGTACTGTATCTACCTAAAAATCCATGCCCATGACAGCATGCAACCGTCTCGACTTCAAACAGTGAATTTAAACCGTGTACGAGAGGCAGCATGTGCTCATCTATTAATCGCAGCCGTTTGGCGTCAGAAAATTTCCGACCAGATCCTCTCAAGACACCTTCAATCACCTGGTAGTTTTTATTAGACCAAAACAATGAATTTCCTTGTCAGGTTGGTTGTGTAAACGGGGAAGGTAGAATCGTTTCAGCGCACTCCTTTGCGCCATCACTCTTGCCCGTGCCATGCGTTGCCATTGTCTGCTGGTGTTTCAATGCGATGTCGAGGCATGCATTTGCGCATTGGGTCTTGGTAACATGGATAACCGCTTTCACTGCGGTTCTGACTTCTGCTTCGTCATTAGCTTCAAGCCAGGCGTCCAAGTCGCCACGACCGCCATTCAGGGCGGTCATGAATTCGTCTAGTTGTTTTTGTCCGAACATGGAGTTTTTCCTTTCAGATCAATCTCTTCGCGCAAATATATGATTCTTAACATTCCAAGTTGGACCATACCGTAGCAAACTCAGTTTGTAGACCGCTTGATTTTCATCCGCTGTAAGCTCCCTGTTTTCTTTAATGGCTTTTATTATAGTGTTGTCTATATATATTGATGCAGCAACCTGAATTACCAATGTAGAAACTATTGCCGAGAAAAATGCACAACCGATGATACGCAAAATCATTTTTTCTTTTGGAGGCAAGGGTTCATTAAGTCTTCGTGATTTCTTACGTATACCTACAAAACAGGCTAAACCGCCAATTGCAGCGTAAAGCATTATCATTAATATGAAGTACATTAAAGTCATCCTTGCGGTTATTGGTTTGCAGGCGCAGCAGCAAGCGTAGCGTTCCAGATAAGCAGGAAACGATGTTCGCTGAGTTGCGCGACACTGTTGCGGCCTTTATCGGTCATTTCAGGGGTAGGTACACGCGGCACTAAAACAAATCCTTTGTTCGAGATCTGATTCTGCAACCATTCAGCAACCCGTTTACATGCATCAGCGCCATGAGCGCTTTCGTTTTCCGTAAGCCACTGAGCTGCTAAGTTCATGTCTTCATGAGATGGCGTGATTGCCGTCATGTCGTTTCCTTTTATACCGTAATCGCTTGCAGTCTTGCAAGCGCATCTTCAACAACAAAATCGGGAGCGGCTTCAATTTTCTTCGCGCCCCGCGCTTCCAGGTCAAGCATGCGTACTTGATTGACCAGTGCCACACCTTGCGTTTTTGTACCTGAACCGCTCAATTGCACCGCAAAGCCAGCATGCCGCGCAAAGTCACCGCCTTGCGTAATCGGTGCGATCAAAACGACGCCCATCACATTAAACACAGATGTAGAGAGCACCAGGGCGGGTCGATATTCACCTTTTTGTTCGCGTCCCACTGCTGGCTCCAGATTGACCAACACGATGTCCCCGCGCTCAAATTTGACGCGCTTTACCATGCTTCACGACCGACAGGCTTAACATTGTTCCAAACTGCCATATCTGCGGGTTCTGGTGCGCTCATATCGCACTGCGCCACAAGGCAGACCAGCGAATATGCGGGGCGCTTGGCTTTGAGCATGACGCCCTCTGGCCGCACATCGACAGACAACTTATCGCCTAGCGATGCCTTGAGTATACTAAGCAGTTCGGTCGGCAAGCGAACCGCTGCGCTGTTGCCCCATTTCTGAATTGATAGTTCCATTTGCAAACTCCCTATAAGTATCTACAATGTAGATTCTTTAATTTACCTTGTCAAGCAATTGGTTTAAACAATGTATCTACTGAATCATTTCGGCAAACATCTCTCTCAGCTTGCTCGGTTGCAACTCTAAATACGGCATCACGTGATCCAATCGAATGCCCGAATCACAAGCTTTTCAGCGGGGTTGTCGGAAAAATGGGAAAACCATTCCGCCAAAGAAAAATGCCACCCAGGAATAACCGGGTGGCATTGTGTTTTCTCTAGTTACGATTTAAGCAAACAACTCTTCTGGGATTTCGACATCATTTCCCAGAACACTCGCCACAAAACATCGCATCGCGGCAACCAGGTCGGTTGGACCATATTGCCGAAACCAATAATGCGGCTCTTTTGGGTCCGGCGTTATCACAGCTTTGGGTGAAACCGGGTCATCAGGGTAAATCTTGATATTTGCCCGTTTGATGATCTAGCCAGCCTGCTCCGGATTTGCCGATGGGTTGATCAACGTCAGCCGCTCACCTTGATCAAGGAGAGGTGCCTTTCTTCCCCTACTCCATCCGATAACAACTGGTATGCCAGCTGCTGTAGCTACAGCCCAATCAAGGGCTGGACCTTTTAATTCTGATGCGTCCATTTTGAATGCCTTTCATTGAATGCTGGTCTGCGCCAGCGGTTTTTCCTATTCCGATACCGTCGCTTTTGCGGCAAGCTTTGTAAGCTCGGTCATAACTCTTGTCTCATCGATGCTCGGCATTACGGATGCGGCCATGAACGGACTATCTGGCGGAAGCCAAATATCGAACAGTGCTTTGTTTATTGGAGACCGCGCAACGGTTGCCTCAACGCCGTCAGCGAAGACTATTTTCATACGTGGATATTCGTTGCTTGCGTCCTCAACGTGAAGTACACCAGGAAGGCTGTGTACGTTGATAATCGACGCCGCATTAGCATTTGTGGACATGGTGAATTCCTTTGGCTTCTTTGAACAAATCGGATAATGCCTGTTCAGACTTTTGGTAAATCTCCTGCATTCTCCAATCCCAGTATTCTGGTGTCAGAATGCCGGATTCAGCAGGGATAATGGCATAGTAGCGATTCAAACAGGCCATCAGTGAACAGACATCCGAGCCTGTCCAGACCCGGTTACTGTCAGTACAGAGAATCACCGCCGCCATGAAGTCCATCAGCACCTCAACAGTGACTTCTGGGCATACTTGAAGGCCGTTTCTCTCCGGTAAGCCAAGAAATACCCTGGATTGATCGGTGACGTGAGCAGACAAATACTTCCATAAGACATAGCGAAAGCGGTTTTTAGCCTGTTTTAAATCTGCATAGAGTAGAACATCCTCCATGTATTTTTTCAGATAGGGATTACTGAGAAACAAGTTACTCAGTATTGCGAGTGGGTTTTCGACAAATAATTGCATATGATTTCCGTAAAAAAAAAGAATCTTACGATTCCATTGAGGTTTTAATTCATTGGTCAATTGCTGATGACCAACTTGTTTTTAGTCACGATGCGAATACTGAAATACGGACTCGGAAGCGCTTTCAGAACTGGCGTGAATCTCACCGATTCCCTTGTGAACATGGCCGGTTGATGATTGCCTTTGTTAAGGCGGTTGTGCTTTCTTAGTAACTACGAATACAAGTAGCTGTGTGAAAATAGACGTGGTATGGGTAATGTGTCTGACAAATGCCAGATACGGTGTTGCTTGAGACGCAAAAGGTAATCAGATAGCCGACTGGTATACAGTCATTGAACTATCTGAAAATACTCCCGGAAAAGGGAAAGAGTGGCGATTGCCATGAACGATGTCAGTTGCCTGACGTGGGATAACTATGATGGTAGCACAAACAAATTGGCAGACCAAAGTTTTCCTGAAAAGTTGACTGCCACCGCGACCACCAGAGCACAGGCGGGCAGAAACCCAGGACGCGCAAGTAAGGTATCGGCAAGTTACTGTGAACCTGGGCCACGAGGAAACAGGCAAAACGGAGGTCACCATATACCACGACTGCAATTAACGCACATACACACCACCTTAACTCACCCCACCACCTCCCTGCTACCCTTGCCGTTGCTCAACCCCCCACTGTGTTGAGAGCGCCGTTCTGAATGACCGCCCCAAAGAGTGAAAAGAATAGAAAGAAAAGAAAGAACGAAAAGAATGGGAATGGGCTGCGCCAGCAAGAAGGAAGGCGGTCGGATCAGCGGGGGGTTGTGGTTATACGGGGTGTATGTGCGTTAATTGCGCTTATGGTATATTCAGTCAAGTCATCTTTTGCGGAAATTTGGATAGGAGGCGCGACCGGGATTCCTTAAAATTCCGCAGAAATTCACTTAACTTACTGATTTTGTGTGCTATTTCTGTATTTTCAGTGTGGGAATTTGACCATTCCTCAACAATGTCCATGACGCAAAATTCCCGGCTACCCCGCCATTTGACTTTCTGATTTCTTTGCTACGATATCAGCATCACTCTCCTTTTGACTGCTATGCATACCCAACTCTCTCCTGCAGATCGTCTGCTCTGGCTCAACTCCCCCCTGCCGGCGTTTACCGCATGGATCAGTTCTGAGGAATTCAAAAAAACCGCGTTCCGGGATCGGCGCAAATCCACTTTGTCGGCTAACTCGGTATACGTGTACCAGGTCATGTTCCAACGCTTTCTGAATTTTCTGGCCAAGCGTGGCTGTTCTTTACAGCATGCCTCCGCGGAAGACATTTACGCCTTTCTGACCGAGCGCCAGGACGGTGCGGGGTTGGTGTTGGAAAGTGAGATTCAATACCGGTATCTGCGGCTGCTGGAGCGTGTGTTCACACATTTGCAATGCTTTCCACGGCCAACAGATAATTTGCTGTTCGGCCCGCTCAAAGAGCAATACAAGCTCCGGGGTCGTAATCTGCAGACGGTAGCGCTGACGGACGCAGAAAAAACCTCTTTTCTGGCTTGCCTGCCGGTCGATACATCACAGGTTCGCTCCAACCGATCGCTGGCCGGCTGGAAAAAACGGCGTGACCGCGCCCTGCAATGCACTCTGCTCGGAGCCGGGCTGACCGTTCAGGAAGTCGTCCATCTAAACATGCAAGATATCGATCCCCTGCTGCAGACGGATGGAACCCTGCGTATCACCGTCCACAACGATGGTACATCTGCGCATGATGCGCCGGTAACGACTTCTCACACCACTTTCATGCATGCTGACCTCTGCCCTGAACTCCTGTGCTGGCTGAACGAACGGCGCACCCTGTTTCCAACGTGTTCTCTGGTATTTCCAGGAAAAGATGGAAAAGTGATGGATAAGACATCCGTGTATCGTCAGATCCGGAAGACCTTTGATGCGGCAGGCATTGCGATTGCCCGGCGCGGCGGCCGTACCTTGCGCAATACCTATGCGGTGAGTGAGTTGTCGTCCGGGACTGCAACCGCGGAGCTGGTTGAAAAAATGGGGTTGTTTGAGGAACGTTCGCTTGAAATTTACGCGAACGCCGCGAATGGAGTAAATTAAGTTGACTTTAGATCACTTCAACCAAGCATGCGACGCCGCCCATTTCCCGCGCTTAACGCCGGCGCAATGGGCGCAACTTGTCCAAACACTGGCCGGGGCCGCTCTCGTGGACCTCGAACATTTTTGCGACGCCGCGGATCTGGAATTGTTTGTTCGCAGTGTCCAGCCCACGGTGCAGCAAACTTTGGAAGAACTGGGATACCAGTTTGATTTGTCTGTTCTGCTCGACGCTGCACTCCGTGAACGTAAAGGCCTGTTCATCGCTTTACACAAGGCGCGCACCGATGCGGCGGCGCGCGACTACATCGCTCGGCAGGGATTTAAGCGAATGGATAAAATCCCCACGCCGGCTCCCTATTACAATTTTCATGTGTACTCCACCAAAGCCGCCTTATGCATTTCTGAGGCCAGGACACGAGTGCAGCAACGTGCCACCATTAACATTGAAGGCGCGCATGCCCTGAGCGGCAATCGCTACGATTGGCAGCAAAAAATGACCATGCAACTCTCGCCGGAGGAAATGTTTATCATGCTGGCGCTGTTCAACCGAAAAATTGTGAGCCTGAAATTTGCTGGCCACGGTCGTCAACATGACAAATTGCTGGAAGGCCAGGTGCAAGACAGCCATTTCTTTTTCAGGATGGTTCAGCGCGGACGGTCTCCGATCGCTATCCCTGTCTCTGTGGCTGATTCGCTGAATTGGACGTCGTTGTTATATCAGCAGATAAAGCTGAACCACCCTCACCTCGTCATGGATGAATTGAATATGATGCAGCAGCAATTGATTGCTATGTATAAGCCTTAAAAAAAATCCACCCCGGGGAGAGGTGGATTTTTTGTATTTTTTTAGTGAACGATTTTCAGAACCAATGCAGAAATTAATCCCATTTGCAAAACACTGACACCAACCACCCAGCGGATTATTTCCGATTTTGTGTCAGAGTTCATTACTTTTGCTTCCTGGCGTAAATTATTAATTTCCAATTTTACATTAGCGAGTTCTTGTGTGGAGTCGGACTTGGTTGCAAACTTGTCCGCCACGCGTTCTGCTTCTTCAGACAAAACATCCACCAAGACCGAAGCCTGCGCTTTGGCCTGTTGCGGTGAATAACCAGCATTTTCCAGTTGTTCTACGACTTTCAAAGTGTCGAAAGGGATTGCCATCATGTATTACTCCTATCGAATATATGCATTTTGCGCCAATTTGCCTGCGCCTATGCGTTTTAGTTTGAACCCATTATGCCATGAACAGCCGATTGCCAAAATAACCGTTAGCTATCCAGCTGCAGCGATGATTCTTTGCATGGGAACCAAGGGGATGAACCACTCAGCAAATAACGGCTCCCCGTAGCATACAAAGAGTTGATAGGCTCTGGTTGATACAAGCCAGTGATTTTTAGTTTGAAAGTCACACCATAATCATTGGTGAAAATGACCGAATCTCCGACTTTAAATTTCAGCGGCGATCCGTTTTCTGGTGCATGAGGTTTTTCATTTTCATGTTGAGCGATGACCATTGCCTGCCAGTCATCATGAGAGTGAGATATGAGTTTGTATTCGTATTGAATATTTTGCATGATATAGTCTGAGAGAAGTGCGAAGCCCCCCCCAAGCGGGAGGCGTCCCGCTTGGTTAAGTGATAGGCGCATGCAATTTTTTTGGTTTGACATTCATTATGTGAACAGCCATCCCGGAAAATTTCTATTTCAGACCAACTTACTTTGCATACTCTGGTATTGGAATTATTTGATGTTTAGCAGGGTCAATAACAAAGACTCCCGCCTTTCCGACAACAACATTTTTCCTATCCGAGTATTCTGCTTTTGGCACCAGACTGAATATTTCTTGGCCGTCTGCCGCACGTCGTGCCAACAGGCCAACCATTCCCTCCGGAACACCCGCCTGCCAGTCTCCCCAGGCAGCGCATGTGACAAATTGTTCACGTACCTGTAACTTCAGGATACGTTCATTGTAGTTATACGATTCACCAATTTGGAGTTGCTTGCCGGTGAATTTTTCGTAAGATTCCGGAAACCAGTTTTTAAAAGTGTTCCAGGCGCATTCCATTTGAAAGTCACCGGAAGTCCAATTCGTTTTGTCTGCCCAAAGCCGCCACTCTGATTCGAAGACGATTGCTGGAATACACCATTCACAATCTTCTTCGTATTCTCCCGCGTGATGGCGCATGTATTCAGGGATCAAGTTGTTTTTGGTAGGACTGACCAGCACACCACCATGTCCTGCTGTTGTAACAGAGCGAATTCCACGAGCGATATTCGTTACGTTCTGGGCCACGCCCCAAGGTGTAGATGTTGCCATTATTGATTACTCCGATCATGGCGGCGCATTCCCCCAAGCGGGAGATGCGTACCCGCCTGGTTAGTTGATGTCACGCTTTCCTTACACATAATTTCAACCTTGATAGTTGAATTTATGCACGAGCGTAGGCGTGATGTTTGATTTTTACTGCGAGATGAACAACGCGGAATTTCACGCTGCTATTTTTAAATGACGCATGTTTTTAAGAAGGAATGGATCTGGAATAACCTTATCACTTCGTTTCAAGTAAAGGCTTTCCCGGATTTCCTTCACAGACAAGCCCCAGGCACGCTCAATTGAACCGTGGCTGTATTGAATCAGATATGGGACTCTGCCAATGTCATAGCAATAACCCATCCACTTGTAAAACCGTTCCCCATGATTGTTGTGAGGTACGAATTCACCGGATTCAATTTTTTCTGCCAGAGCGCGTGCTTCTTCGGGTGTAGTGGAAATGGTGTGATTAACAAATTTCCAGAATGTGACTTTCATTTTGATGCTCCTATCTGAATTAGATGCGGAGCTACCCTTTGACGGGTAGCGAATACCCGCAAAGTGGTTGAATGAAATTTCAAAAGAATTGTTCGACTAATGGCCAACGTAGCCTTCTAGCCATTGCGCCATCAGTACATGATAGAAATACAATTCGTCCGCGACGCCTTGCGCACATTTGCTGTGAAATTCCTCCCAAATGTCTTGCTTTTCCTCATCGGATAAAGCGAGATATTCTTCGAGGGTTCCTGAATCAAAACAATCCATATCGGTGCCGGCGTTTTGCAAGGCCTGATATCCGGATATGTATGACTCTTTTAATGGCGTGCCGTCAAAATAGTTCTCGATCAGCTGAGAGTATGGCTGCGTGAATGCCAACAAAAATGCATCGAGACAGTAATCAGCGTCATCGATTGGGGAATTGACGCCGTGCTTGTTAAAAATTTGGTACAGGATGTAGCCTGTGCGACATGCAATGGCTGCATCAAATTGCTTGGAGAAGGTATTCATATTAGCCACCTTAAAGTATGTAGGCAGACCTTCCCCAGCAACGGGGAATCTGCCCGCGTGGGTTGGAAAGAAAGTCTTCAAAAGACCGAAAGGGGATTAGGTTGTTGACACCGGAAAATCCGGAAGCACATGTCACAGCAAGCGATCGTCCAGCTTGGCATTACCTGCAAGTTGGAAGTCCGGTTCAGTGAGTGAAAAGACGATGCAAGTTTCCCTGCTTAGATTTCTAAATGATAAGACTGATTGAATTCAAAGTCAAAATCTACTATTTTTCCTGTGCGCCGGACCTGATGGTATATGGTCGATTCGGTACCACTACCCAGATACCCGCAATAGTTAAAGGTGACTGTTGCATCACGGCCTCAATACATTTCCACGTCCCCAATTTGGTCACGACCACCATTCCAATGGGATAAGCACCGGAAACACCATCGATGGCCGCTTTCTCTTCCAGAAGGCACAAGCCACTGAGTGCCCGGTAACTCAGTGGTACCGGCAACGGAGTAGTTGCTGACGCAGTAGTTGGCGCGACCGTGAATACGATGGCAGCGCTCCAGAATAAGCAAAAGATTTTCCGGGCAGTTTTTAAAGTCTGTTGCATATCCTGACCTCCAAATAACTCTATTATCTTCAGTCGCGTCAAGCGCTGGCCAGCGTCTTTTCACTCAGAAATTTATCACCAATGTTGATTGATGAATTCTGATCGGCATGTATTTTCTGACCGCATAACTCGAATACACAATGGTATTTGCTCACCGTACTTCCTTTCGCCTGCATACTTTCCGGCGCATAGCGCAGTGATGTTTTCAGCATGCGGCGCAGTTCTTTGATCGTGTAATTTCCCGATGACACCAGACTGACAGGCGAGAGTCGCTTGTTTTGCTGTTTGGCCGCATGATGCTGCTGGCCGTCCGGATTGCGCTCACGTAATTGCATCACTAAACCATCAATCGTTAATTTACCGTTGAGCACACTCAGTTTATCGGTGTCTTTGTACTGCGCCAAGAGGTCGTATGGGTTCCTGCCACAGCAGGAGCAACGTTGCGAGGTCCCTTTACCGCTGGTCGATGCACCTGGGAATAAATTCATCGGTTTGTATTTCCCGGTTGGCTTACCCTCTTTGTATTCTTGGGTGAGCAAATAGGGATGGTGCCAGGTCTCCGCACCCAACCAGAACTGTTTTCTGTCCATTTGATGCATGCTGGTTCCGGAATACAGATATCTGTTCAATACGGATTCATAAACCGAATTCAATTGCTTATTACCTGTGTCACCTATTGATGACTCCAGCACCGGAAACGCGTTGTAATACTGGCAGATGCGGTTGATATGATGGCAAATGTCCCCCACCACGTTTTCTCGCACTGAAGACAGGTTCATATTGAATTTGCTCTGGAATTTCTGCCGGATGTTCGGGCGGTGTTCATAACTCCATGTCTTTTTGATCAGACGCCGGATGGAAGCAATGGACTGGTATCCGGAATCAATCAATTTCTTGCTACGGATATGATGGCATGCGTACCCAATGCCGAATTCACCCAGGTCAATGGAAACGATGTGGTCGTAAAAGCTTTCGCTGGCCGGTTTTGCCGGTCTGGTCTCCGTTACCGGTATCGATACCATCGCCGTCATATTGTCCTGATGCGCGGTCACTCGTAACTGGTTGTTGTTCCAGGTCACTTGCTGCTGATAATGCTGGGTAACGATGAACGACATATCGCTCATGACGGTCTGGTCGATCAGCGTGCGCTCCAGCACCGATTTATAGGTTGGACTACCAATGAGGCGATATCCGGTTTCTTGTTTGAATGCATGAAAGCTGCCGTTGGTTTTGGAGACACGCAGGCCATGTATCGCAGGTTCATTGCCCAGTTTTGGAGAGTAATACCAGTCATGGGGAGCCTGTACCATCCACGCCTTCAATGCCTCTAACGGCACATCATCCTTTTGTAGCCGGTTCAACATCGTTACCGGTTTGGCTGTTTGCAATGCGCTGGCCTGCAGGATGCGAGCTGCGATGCCGATTGGCTGATCGGACTTCAGATATTGCGCCGGGAACGACCACTCTTTATCCTTGGGTACGTACATCAGGGCGTTGTCGCCGCCGAGTGCGAATCGCATTTTAATAATGAACTGTTTCCGCAATAACGGAAAAATCAAACCTGACACCGCAGATGAATACAGATTCAGTATTTTTTGAACGATGGAGACCGGTACGCTGGCGTTTTTTAGGCTGATCGAGACAGTCGCCGGGATTTCCACGTAGGCAGTTAACTGGGACACCATCGGTGTCAGTAATTCTGTCGGATAGTCGATGGCAGGCAATCCGGAGCAACGCAGGGCATGCAAAGCTTTTTTCAGGGTCAGGACATCTTCAATATCATCCTGAGACTGGATTTCCATGTCGTCAATAACATCGGACAGCCACTGCAACCAATCGGTACCCATTAAAGGTCCGTCCTTCAATGGGTAGGTGCCGTGCCGTGATTTATCAAAGACGCTGGCATAAACACGCCCCTTTTGATTAAAAATCCAGGTGTTCAGTAGGGAAGGATTTTCAAATACATCAATTGCTTTGAGCGCAACAACGAGTGCATGCTTGGTTTTTTCGGAACAGTTTTGGATGCTGCGTCCGATTCTGTTCAAGATATTCCGGCGAGCACGGCGATCACCACGCGGCTCATGAAATTTTGGATTGATGATATGCAGATGCATGGCTTCACGTTCTGCTACACGTTGATAGGCATCACAATCAGCGCCAGCATAATCGAATAAGCGTTGGCTGTTTTGGTGCCAATCCTGCCAAAGCACATTGAAGGTGCTTACCTTCGTTGCCAGTTCCTTAGCAACGTCAGGATTACCTCCTGAAAACTGGTTGAGCTTGGGCAAGGCCCTGAGCCACTTTGGAATTTCAAAAGCACATGCCGTGGTTAACGCCAAAAGGCTGCTATCACTATTGGCAAGCGCGATGTCTTTTTCACGCTCGATATTGGTTTTGAGAATACTCAGCTGTCCATGCAGCGTATCAATATCGTTGGATAAGCGCACTATGCCATTGCAGGCTTCGTCCACCGGCATGACGATGTTGCCTGATATGGTCTGCAACATTGCCTTGGCTGATTCAGACTGAGTAAGGATATGAGAGCACAGATCCGTCAAATTGTGCGCGGTGATGTCCATGCCTTTGAAAAACCGTTCTGCAGGCTCACTGACGAGATCGGCAGGTAATTCGATGCGATGAATACCCTCCAGGATTTGCGTGAGTTCTTCCAGTCTCGTATGATAATTGGCAACCCATGAAGTCACCTTTCCACCAAAATTTGCTCTGAATCCGCCGTAATGCTTTTGGCCGAGCTGGTTTATCGGAGGGATCGATGTTGCAGCACTTTTTACCAAAGCGATATTGGATCTGAAATTATCCGCAATGTCGAAATCACTCAGAATCTGATCAAGGTTCGTTTCGGAAAAATAGGCAATCCCTTTATTGAAAATCCAACTCAACGCGCTGGCATTGGGTGTGACGGACTCCGCTTGTACCCAGGATTTTAAATTGATTTCATCGGGTTTTCTTGCCGCGATAATGGCGAATACGCTTTGAATCGGGTATTCACCAGCTGGCAATACATTGCCATTGAATGCAATGGTCGCCCCTGCAGGTTCAGTGTCCACCAATTGCAATGCTTTTGATGCTAATGACGGCAGCTGCCAGCCCTTCGCCTTGAACAAAGCATCCATTGACTGCATACCAAGCACAGGATTGTCATTGAGTGCTTTCCAACTGGTGCATGACTGGGCAATTGAGTCACCGAGTTCAGTAAAAAACGCAACCACCTCTTGTGGATAGTTATCTTCACCCTTTGAATTTTGTAAGGACTTGGTGCAGATTCGTTTTGCCATTTCGTTGGCGATAACGTTGGGAGTAAATGATACATCTTTACCCCCTGTGCTTCTGACACCCTTTTGCAAGGAGGAATACAACTGGCTTGGAATGAAATTGTCGATGGATAGTCCCGAGACCCGGCAAAATGTGTTGTGCCAGTTTTTATCATCAAATATTTTTAGTTGACGAAAAGTTGTGGCGTCCCCCGCTGCTGCGAAAAACTGAAATCCACAGATGTGCAAAGTAGAAAAAAAATGGAAGAGTGATCCCGGCTGAGTTCCTTCTACAACGTTGTACAGCTGACCTAATTCATTTTGATCGATACCAACAAAGTCAGTGATATCAAGTGGAAATTGCAGAGTTCTCATTGATGGCTTATTTGCTTTAGCAAGTAGCGCAATTTCTCCCTTCCATTGTCGCGCCTGAGCACCGGAATTTCTTGATTGATGCAACTTTATTTTTGCGTTTGTTTCTACTTGCATTATTTTTTCCTTTACCAAACTAACATCCCTACCCAGATCAATGTGTCTATCCTTCAACCAAACTAAAATACCTACTACGGCACTTGCATCGTCCTTCAACCAAACTAACATTCCTACTCTTTACAGGAAGTCGAACCTTCAACCAAACCAATATCCCTACTTTGGAGCAAACACAAAACCTTTAACCAAACCAACATCTCTACCCAAAATCTCTGACCGATCCTTTAACCAAACTAACTTCACTACGCGATGTCTTCATTTGTACCTTCAACCAAACTAAAACACCTACCAGCTGGTGCGCTAAATCGCCTTCAACCAAACTAAAACACCTACTGCGGATCTAAGGACGAACCTTCAACCAAACTAAAACACCTACATGCCTGCTGTCACATCATCCTTCAACCAAACTAAAACACCTACCTCAACTAGGGCTGGTTCCTTCAACCAAACTAAAACACCTACTCATAAGATGTGGTGAATCCTTCAACCAAACTAAAACACCTACAAATGCATATGGAAAAATCCTTCAACCAAACTAAAACACCTACATACTTTCCCTAGAAGATCCTTCAACCAAACTAAAACACCTACCTAAACCGACTACCGGACCTTCAACCAAACTAAAACACCTACGACAAAAGCTAACGCGATCCTTCAACCAAACTAAAACACCTACTTTACCCGACGCCCAAACCTTCAACCAAACTAAAACACCTACTCGCCCAGTTTGAGCCGAACCTTCAACCAAACTAAAACACCTACTCGCTATGTGCCCTTATATCCTTCAACCAAACTAAAACACCTACCCATCGTCATTCCTGGAACCTTCAACCAAACTAAAACACCTACCTTTACACATATAGCAAATTGAATTATAAGACTAATTCCAACAATGAAAATAAATTTTTGAAGTGAAAACACTACAATTAACACATCCAGATTCTATTTGGACATGGAATAATTCAAGCAAAAAGAAATTTTCTCTGTGGCTTCCGTACTTACTTTCCATCAATCCTATTCCACGCAAAAAACACCAGTTCAGATTTGAATACAATGGTGGAGAAGTTGAGGTTGATTTAAAAAATGTAGATTTCATTTTGATCTATGGCGGAAAAACAAACTGCACATTTCCACTCGAATTTCTTGATCTGCTCAACGATCTCGGTATTCCGCTGGCAATTCATCGTCGGAACCAACCCCGGCCATATTTCTTTTCTCCGTCTAATGGCTCTGACAATGTAGATATTCTTAGTAAGCAAATTGAGTTTCGTACTAATGAGAGAAAACGCTGTTTTATCGCCAAAACGTTGATTCGCGCCAGATTAGAAAAGATGGAATCTCTGATTGCTATTAGCGGAACAACGCAAGAGCAATTGTCTGCTGCGATTTCCATTGCCGTTGTCCGTAATATTGAAGCAACCGCCACAAGGCGGTATTGGAATGCGTACTACGACGCGCTGAACATTGATGTCTCCCGTAGAGAGGCCCATATCGTCAATTCTGCTTTAGATGCCTGCAGCACCTTCATGGCCGGGATCTTATTGCGTTGGATTTTGTTTCACAAACTAGCACCAACGCACGGTTATCTGCATCAGCCCACAAACTATATTTCACTGGTCTATGACTTGATTGAACCATTCCGGTATATCTTCGAACAGGCTGTATTTGCGAGCTATCAACGGTTGAGTGAAAACAATACTGATGAAAACGAATTGATCGCTGAAAGCATCAAGGAACTTAAAGTCTTATTGAACGAAGAAGTCTGGGTCCCCACCATGCAAATTACTGCCAGGCGGAAGAATCTGATGCATGGGGTGGTACTGGCGCTGCGCAGTTATCTGGCCGGGGAAACCAAACGCTTTGCGATACCCGCTGAAGGAATCCGTAAAGGAGGAAGACCTATTAAAGCGGCATTCAGGATACCGGGAGCAAAGTGACCCGGACAACAGGAAAGGCAGGCTAAAAACAAAAAATCCGCCGAAGCGGATTGGTTGTGTAACTTGTTAGTCGCTGTTACTCGCGCCCGTTTGCTAAGGTAAGGATCAACGATCCAAGGGCGAAACGGGTTGGTTTGACAATATTCTCACCTTGGAAATTGGATGTCAAGAAATTTTTTCAGTCACATAATTAATTGAATGTCCATTCCAGTGATATTCCAAATACGAAGCATGCAGACAATCACGCAAAATAGTCGTTTTAAATGCTGCCAGACATTCTCCATTGGCATTTCTTACAGAAGGATATACCAATCCATTAGCACCTGACTGACGCAGCATCAGTGCCTTTGTTTGCGAATAGGTATAACTTTCCCGATCGAACATGCGCGTGTCTTCGAGGCTCACATGGCGTAAATCAACCACTGAACCCTTAACCTGCATGCAGTACAAACGCATTTGCAAATACGTCGGTTCTTGCTTAGTTGCCCGCATGAATTTCTCACTGTGATATCGCGTTTCTGCAATAGCTGTTTCCTTGTCATTCGCAGCATAGAACACACCATAGCTACCATTGGAAAACCGGCTCCCCAAAGGATTCAGGTGTGTAAAAGCGCTCATGATCGGACCACATCCATTTCCGAAAATGCGTTCGGATTCGGGCACCAGATTCAAACTACCGATCTCTTCGCGCAAACGATCATTCGTCATTGATTCAATTTCATTAAGCAAATCAAATTCATCTTGATCAGCAACCCGGTCATAGAGGTAAATTGAAGGAAATCGTGTGGGGATAATCCGATAGCCCGGTGACCAGTTCAGATTCAATTCAGGATAATCCATCAAGACCACCCTCCCCTCATTGCATCAAGATACTGACGGACAACATATAAATCAGCAACATTGCCAGACAACATCCTTGCAATTGCAGGACGGCCCCCAAAAATGACTTCCTCATTGGGTTGGCTTACCCACGCATCCGCTGCTGTTGCATCCGGAAGCAAAATTTGCAAGGCTTTGTATATGCCAAGGATGTACGAAATACGCTCCAGCGTATCGCGGCTGAGTCTGGCCGAAGTGGGATCTTTCTTCCAGTTATAAAAATTTGTGCGACCCGGCCATCCCAACAAGATCATTTCTTCAGCATTATTTAACTTCCAGGCTGCGGCAATATTGAAGAAGGCCTTGATACCAGCCACGGAAAGTTGCTTTGATTTTTGCTGATCGTTTAATGGTAATTTTTTCATGCTGCAATCCATATCGGTACTTTTACTTAATATTAGTACGTTTTTGGACATATGCAAATCCTTTCTTAAAAAAAATGCACCCCATAAGAGGTGCATTTGTTATTGTTTCAATGTCAATTTCGAGTCCAGCTGGATGAATATCAGAGGGCTTCAAATATTAATTGGTTGCTCTCTGCCAGTCTCAGCGGGGGTTCCGTTGTTTCTTTTTCCTTGTCACTATAGGTCAAAGACGGGCCGCACTGTAAATTCAACTCAGTATGAACCGTGTCAATGCAATCAGCCATTTGTTGACAAATTTCCTGATCTGATTCACAAGTATTGTGTCTTAGTGCAGAGAACAGCTGAGCTGGACGATACGTCGAAGTTGTTGTCCGCCTGAAAACCGTCAAATATTTTTTCGACAAATCTTCTGCTTCTTCATATTGCTTAAGAAAATCATCATTCGCTGCTTCCATTTGGTCAGGTAACCACTGCCTGCGCTTACCAACAAACAGGTTCAGCTTTTCAATCACCTGATGTGACTTAGGGAAGATATGAATCGATCCAACGCCCGGATAGTAACGGTAGTCGAAATATTCAGTCTTAGCACGCTCGCCATTGGCATGAAGATTGTTTTGGAAGCCGGCAACCAATCCATTATATTTTCCCGATATGCCATGCAAATAACCAAATACCTTATCGATATCGGCTAAGAATTGCTCCGCTTCATAGTTCAAGCCACTGAAGCTCATACGCAAAGGAAAAATAAACCGGCTGCGCCGGATACGCATGCCAAATCGATGTTTTTCATTGGATTTCCAGGTTTTGAAAAACGCTACATTATCTGAATCACGTCCAATGATGCTGTCAAACATGCCGCAAATCATATCGGCATATATGTCGCCCAACGATGCATACAAACCTGCTAAAAATCCATGGACATTACCGATTGAAAATTCAAGCTGAAAAATAGACTCGGCTTCTGATTCCATTTTTCTTCGCGCCTGATTACTGAGTTTATCGGTCAACAAGGACGATCGAATGATCTGTGACCATGCTTTGCGAGTCAGTTCGTCCATTTTTTTCCGCAATTGGACATTCATAGCCTTTTGGAAGGATCGTTTGTCTGAATTCAACCGGAAATTGTTATTGACGCCCTTAGACTGCATTACCTCCAGAGTTACCCCCAAAGAGTTTTCTGCGCATTCACTCACCATGTTGGCCTGAATAGACTTCACGGCTGCATTCACAGCTATGTGATAACGTTCAAAGGTATTCTCTACAAGATTACCAGGCAGCGCTAACGCGTGATTGATTTCTGGCTCAAGATCCTCAACCTTCTTCCTTGGACTTAATTCACTGAGAATGGCCGCTACATCAAAACCATTATCAGGAATTTTTTCCAGATAAATCAAAGCAACTTCGACTTTCGTTTTCCGTTCGACGTCATGTATAAATTCATCTTTCAGAAATTCGACGGTTCCGTATTTTTGGATCAGTTCCACGAGTCGCTTACGATCTGCAGAGTATGGATTACGAATGGTTTCAGCGTTGATAATGGCAACAATTTCCGCTTCGTACACTATATCCCACGCATGCAAAACATGCGTTACACCCTCAGAAAATGGCGGATTCATAATTACATGTGTGACGGTGGCCAAGGATTCGGTCTGCAAGAAATCATAACCAACAATTTTGAGATTTGATCCAATCTCCTTCAGATTGGGATGGTGGCTCACATCAATTTCGATTACCGATATTGGAATATTGCGATCCAAGATCTGCCGGTAATGTTTTTTGAACTGTGTTTTCAGGGAAAGTGATTCTATGTCTGGCATATTTTTTTCGGATAGCCAGGGAACTTCGTCATCAGACACCCCTGAAAACCCATCCAGGGCATAACGAAGCAAATGCCCTTTTCCCGCATTTGGTTCACAGACATGCTCAATGGGTTTCTTGAATTTGGCCCACATTTTAACGGCGGTGTGTTCGCCGGTTGCGTAGTATTGAAAGGACATTATTATTCTCCACGAATAGCGGGGAGCCACCCTTGACGGGAGGCATATACCCGCAGGGTTTAATGAAATTTACAAATAGGAAATCACGCTGTGTGAATCACAGCTGATCAAAGTGAGTTGGTACCGTGTGAAAATGAATTCAAATGGTCATTGCTAACCATTCAAAGGACTATTTAATAGGGATATCAGAGTTACTGTTGGTTTAAACAGCCAGATTCAAAATCGAAATCCGTCGGCTGAATACTTGCGTGAAGCTACAGTATTAACTGCGCTGAGGCCATGAGCCTGATCGATGTGAGTTTCCTCACTGGAGTGACTGGAAGTATAGCAAAAAATCCCCGGAACAGATTAATCGTGGAATTTTCAGGCACAAAAAAACCACCTTTTAAAAGGTGGTTTCTGTATTGATTTTGAACGGCTTATTCGTTTGCCGGGATAAATTCTGAAATATTGGCACACGCAATCACTAAGCATGCCAACGAAGACGACAATAACCAAGTTTGGCTCAGACTGGGCACGAATTGCATCAACACTACCGGGATCAGTAGCGCGGCCACCCCCCAGAAAATAATCCAAGAGGCTAAAATGGTTTTGGATTTCATAGTTTCCTCCCTGTTTGATAGTCACTTAATGGCATTTTAGGAGTTAGGTATGAAATCGTCAAATTTAAATTGCTGGCTAACTTGGGCTGTCACACTCCAGATGAACCAAAGCCGCGAGATAGGCACATTCTCAACGAACTAAACCACGTTGAAAGTGGCTTAGTTCGTGTAAGTAGAGTTTAGTTTTGCTGTACCTTTCTGGCGTAGAAAAAATTTTCCAAAAAATTGCCAATGGCAGCAGCGGTCACCGAGCCGGAGAAAAGAAGATTTTTTGTCGTTGGTGAAAATACGCGCAAACGATTCTTCTTAATTTCCAACCCGAGCAGTGGCTTGCTATCTGATGACCGTAAAAGCATTTCACATGCTTCGGATGCGCTGTATTCAATATGGAAACCATATTGAATAGCCGCATTTTTGATCTCATCAGGGATGTGGTTTGTTTTAACTGATTTCATATTTTTTCACCAGGTCAGGATAATCAGCGAGAACTTCTGCAGGCGGTATGGTGTACTCCATTGGAAGTGACTTGCCTGCATTGTTTGAATTAACATACAGCGCGTTGTTCACACAATTTCGGTGTAAATCAGCAATCGCCCCCTCGGATGTCTCCGCATCCGAAAAACCGATCGACACTCCAGAGAAATAGACTTGCCATTTCCGGCCGTGAGTTCGTTTTACAGCGTAGAAGATACGACCCTTGTCTTCGAGTTTTAATTCATAACCACCCGGGCCGAGCTGTGACAGTCCAGCATCTTGTAATTGACGCTGGAACGACCGGTACCGGCGATTGAATGCCTCATCCGATTGGATCGGAGTGTCGGCACCTTTGCCGATGTAGTCAACACGCGATTCCAGTTGATTAACCTGCGCTACTTTCGCAAATAACTGTCTGACTATTTGCTGTGGTTGGATACCTACGTTTTCTGTGATAACGCCATAGATGCGTTGAAATTCTTCCGCACCATATGATGTCAAACAACGAGGAATGCAGTTATTGCAAAGACCATAGCCGACATCCTGGTTGAACCACTGACGTCCTAATGTTTCACTGCCGCAGCAGGCACAATTTAAAAACTGAATGGGTTTTGATTCTTGGGTGGTATCCATGTGGATCTCCAAAAAAAAATGCGGCAAATGCCGCTTTGTGATTTACTGAGGATATATGACCTGAAATGTTTGGCGTGCATATGCATCTGACGATGCGCCAACCATACATACAGATCAGGCTTGTATTGAATTCGCCATCTTTGCCAGGATTGTGCAGGCCTCTTTCGCGGAGGTGGCGGTGAAAGATTGCTTGGTACCGGAATAGGGTTCGGCCAGCCAGGTTTGATTGGCTCCCGTCAAATAGCCTATCCGAGTCGCCCCACTCTCACCGTTCTTGACCATCCGCACCATATAGCGTGCCCTCCCTTCCTCTTCCGCTTCGATTCTGACGGTTGTTTGGTTGAGGATTATCGTGAAATTTTTATCCGACATTTTTTATCCTTTAATAAAATATCCCAGCTTCCTAATCGGAAGCATGGGATATCGGGATTTCAAGATGTAGCGGAATCAGTTGTCAGCTGAAACGCGTTTGATGATTTTAACGATCCGGGCATTGGTATTGGTGGTTGCCAATAATGTGTGATCATTGAACGTTCCATCTGGCAACTGTGTAATTTCAGCGCCAATTTCATCAAGCCAGTTTCTAAAGTTACTTTCTGTTGCGCCGGATCGAAAAAATGCGCCCTCGCCCACAATGGTTGTCAACACACCGTTCTCCTTCAACAGGGAGTAGGCGTGCCGCGTATGCATAATGTCTGCATTGTTGCCAAACGGTGGATTGGCAAAAATAAAGTCATACTGCTTCGTGTTGTATTCCAGAAAATCCCACGCGACCAGATTAAATTTCTTGGCTTCCAAGATTTCTCTCAGCTGCGATGAAATTTCTGCTACATCTGGTTCTACGCCGGTTTCCCGGATCGCTTCAGCAATATTGCCATTCCCTGCTTGTGGTTCAAGCGCCTCCGGATTCCGATGCAAACAATCCGACAAACCCGACATTTGGACCATTTCTCTTGCAACGTGTTTTGGTGTCGGGAAGAAGTCAATGCCGACCTTCGCCCCAACCAATGCACGCTCCAATTGAACTGCTTTATCCACCTTTGGCGCATCTCCCTGAAATTCCAGGAACTCCCGGCAGGCTGCACGCAACTGTTCAATCGACGTGATCCCCATCTTTTGCAGGCGCTCACGTCTTTCATGTGCCAGTAACCAAGACATCGGACATACTTGATCTTTTGCACTGCCCAGTTTTGCAAACACTTCTTCGGCCAGTTCAGCAGGTATGCGCAGCTTCACATTGTCTTGATTGTCCGCAGGGATCATTTTTTGAACCCGGTCAGCCAACCGGACCATTCCTGGACGTTGGCGTAACGCTTTGATGACCGGTGACAAGTTGTATCCGTATGCTGAGTAATCGGGAAACTTGACATACTCAATCGTAGCAAGCGTTGCCGGTTCACCTTCGCGTTTCAATTGTTCGGCATAGCCACTTGATGTGGATAAGATTTCGTCGGACTTCGCATTTTTGATGAAACGAATAAACATTTCCACCTGTGCTCTGTCCCGCAATTTATCCAAATGCTTTGCAGCCCCGCTTTCAATTGCATTGGCGATGTTTTGCATGGTATTGGCAAGTGCGATGAGTTCACGCGCCACACCTTCAGTACGGGACGCTTGCATTGCCCTTCTGTGCGTATTGGTTTTGCGTGTCTGATTCAATGCAGCCGAACCAGAAATGTGCAGACGCTCGGCCATGACGCGCAGTCTTTCCACCGCAGTGGATTTTTTCTCTTCAATGGCACCGATGATTTTGTTTGAAGTATTTACTGTGTCGCCACGGCAAATTGCCTTAAAACTTTCTGCATCAGATTCCACTTTGAATTGAAAACCCGGTATCGCACCTGAAGCCTGGTAAGAGGAATACCAGCCTCCCAGTTTCTTGGCCGATGCCAGCAGTTGTTTGAATTCATCCGGGGATACGCGATTGCTAAAGCGCACCACGAATAAATCATAATGATCGCGTGTATGTTGTGTCTTGATGATCTCCACTTCCGTGTCAACCTTCACACCATCCACCTGAGCTTTTGCCAGTTGTGCTGACTCAAGCTTCGCTTTCATTTCTGCTGCAACGAGTTCATCGCGCAAAATCCGTTGGTCGGGAGTGAGACTTTCTTCACCCTTGTATTTCACAAGCGTTTCAAAGTCTTCTTTTGTCGTCGGATTGGAGATGGCGTTTTTAATCTTATCGATTTTAGCCTTATGTTCAGCGATTTGAGCATTCGCCTTCTCACGTCGAAATTCCAGGTCGGCGGCTGTCAGTGAAGCCAGTCGTTTTCTGATGCCAATAGTCCGGGCGTCGTCACCATAACCTGAAATGCTCAGGCACCCGTCCCTGACCGTGAGAAAACCGTAGTCATTCATCAATCGGGCATAAACGCTATTGATGAGTTGCGGTTTATTTTCCTTTCTGAACATCGGGCCATTCATTGCTTCGAGTTCGGCTACTTTGAATTTCTTCAATTCCGCTTTGATCGGCTCCGCATCTCTGACAAGTCGTTCAAAGCTGAGTTTTACTTCACCCACTTCTGGCATGTCGCCGGAAACGATGTTTTTGAACAGGGATTTGTGTTCTTCGATGGTCATCACTGTTGGTGATAGCCCGCAGAGAGCAGAATCGAATATCTGCAGTTGTGCAGAATCTGCATGCAGAACTTGCGAAAGTTCCATGATGTACTCCTTATTTTTTAGATTTACGCCGTTGTAAACATGGCGTTGCGTGTGGATTGGTCAGATGAATTTTTTGGTCATAGGTACAGCAAACTCCGTACCCACGTTGACGCTGGTTTTGGAGAGCAGATATCCCAGACTACGGAAACCTTCCCGTTTTGCATGGATGTATCCGGAGACCAAAACATCCTGATCCTGGATCTCCATTAATGTCCAGATTTGACGTGGATAGACATCTCGGAAATGGGTAATGATCTTTTTTTGAGCAGGATCATACGGGTCCAGAAAAGCACGGTGGATTGTGTTGGTGACTTCTGAATGTTCAATCGGATTGGGTTCCGGTTTGAAAAACTGTTCAAATCGTTCCTCTGTTATTGCTGTCAGATTCTGGATTGGAATCAGCTGGATGTAATTTTTTAATGTTGAATTTCGCATAGATGCCTGTCTCTTTAAAGAGACCTTTCTTTTTATCGTTATGGGTTGTGATGAACGTGATGATCATCAAAAATTTGTCGCTGAGGCTGTCATGGCCGGCGCTGGATTTAATGGAACCAGACTTCCAAACCAGAAGGCAGAAGCCATCCTGATTCGCCAATGGGCTGCGCATCAAATAAATGTTGAAGGGTGACGTTGACGGCGCATACTCCGTCTTTATTGATCTGCTTGCTGCTGATTTGAAGTGCATTCAGCGCCGCATTATCAGCTTTCGTTGCAAACTTCCGCAGGTATTTATACAGCGTGTAACCTTCCCAATCGGGAAATTCGAAATGTGGATTAAGCCAAATTAATAATTCACCGAATTGCGTATCTGTGTCATAGAGTTCACGCGTGATCACAGTATCGATTGGATACCATGACAATACTTCTCCGGCGATCAGATCTCGACGAACCCGGATTGGCTCGCGTGGTGAGTTGGAGGAAGAAATTTCGCACGCATCGAGAATATCTGTGAAAATATTTCGCGGTGATTTTTTGAAATTACGCGGTTGTGAGGTTGTTGATTTTTGAATAGAACATTCAATGTCAGTACGGATACCGGAATTCTGTTTGGCATCAATACAGTGTTGAACCTGTTGCGCAATGGGAATTGCCGTTGTTTCCTGCATTTTTAAATACAATGCCGGGAAACAAAGTATGGACTTTGCAGCGAAAGAAAAGACATCTTGTAATTCGGAAGGATCGATGGCAAAGATGCCAGGAGGTAGTGTTTGCATGGAATTTCCTTAAAATTTCAGGAAATCCATACCATCGGGTAGATTTCCCGATGGGTAAGAAGGCGTTTGCCTTAAACGATGTGAGTTGCCTCACTGAAGATAATTTGATTCTACCTAACCAATTTATCTGTGTCAATCTACTTACAGACCAACACGAAAACGACCTCATCCGTCATAATGTTGGCCGCGGTTGCGCTTATTTTGAGCCAGCCAGTCAAATTTGCTTGAATCCTGCTCTTTTATGTTAAGCACATCTTTTTTGCTCTATTTAGCCACGCTTTGTGTCTTGGTCATCAAGCCCGCGAAACACTATTGGTATATCCCTTTAAGTGCATTTTTAGTTGCTGGAATTTATGAAGGCTTTTTCACACCGACTGTCCTTGCGCTAATCGTTGTACTAACCAGCCTGCATTTTACTGCCCTGAATGGCAATCAGGCCAGATACAGACGGCTGTCAATTTTGCTGACCTGTTGTATTGGGCTTGCACTCTCTTTACATAAAATTCCATTTTTTCATAATCCGCTCATTGTAGAAAAAGCGGTGTTATCCACTTCAGCAATTCCCTTTACACTTTACGTGAACCTGGATAAAGGACTCGCTGGCTTATTTATGTTTGCTACCCTGATTGGTTTGGATCAGGTCAGGACGCCGCCACCGCTCAATGTAAATCGTATTAGTGTGATCGCTGTGGCTACCATCCTGGCTGTATTTGGCTTTGCGTTACTCAGTGGAATGACCCGGTTTGATCCCCACCTCAGTTCTTACCTATGGCCTTTCGTGATGGTTAATTTATTCATTACTTGTTTTACGGAAGAAGTCTTCTTTCGATCCGGAATTCAACGATTCTGCCATCATCGCTTTGCCGGCAATTTAATACCTGTAGTCATTACCGGCATATTTTTTGGGCTGGTTCATCTTGGTGGCGGCTGGCCATTGATGATAGCGGCAACTGTGGCCGGCATAGGAAACGGGTTTGTGTATGCAACTACCAAGCGTGTTTCTTTGTCTATTATTCTGCATTTTTTGGTGAATATCTTGCACTTCACTTTATTCATTTACCCAGCGATAGACACCCACAACGCCCTCCCCATCTGATAGGGTCGTATTTTCATTAAGCAACTATTTCTTGCCTTGAGCACTTTTTAGCACTAAATCGCGACTTATTGCTATACTTGATGTTATCTACGTGAGGAAACTCACATCGTCAGGGCGAATGCCTGTCATTCAAGTGTTCATCAGTCCCTATGGGTAGTTGAACAATTCCATTCATTCACGATTCTCCATTAGTTCCCCGGAGGTTATCGTGATTTGAACTTTTTTATTCACATTCCTTTTGCTTATTCTGCGGGTACGCTATCCCGCATGGGAAGCTCCGCATTCTTTTTTGTAGAACCCATGATAAAGCATCTTGCGAATGCGTTTGCATTCACAAGCATCCTTATTTCAACCACCAGATTCTGGTATTGAAATTGTCAATGAAATCAACATCACCCACTTATGACCACCTGGTATGAGGTTAGGGTCGAACAATCCATTCAGGAGAAATGATGACTTACCAATCGCAAAATGAAGCGACAGCCTTCATTACGCAAGGTTCCATGTATGCGGTCGCAGAAGTGTTTATGCCGGATGTTGTTGGTGATTATGATGATGCAAACACAATCCCGGAGTGGACATGGATTGAACAGAATGCGTCGTATCAACACTGCTCAAATGGCGAAGATGGCGTATTCGAATTTATTTTGAATCTTTCCAATGCATTTGATGCAATTCCAGAACGATTGCAACCAGTGTTTGAGCAGGCAAAAGCGAAGAATTTGAGTTACCTGATCTTTCACCAGGGAACGTAATCGTTCGCTTATAAATCCAAAATTGATAAACCTGCGGGTACCCATTTCCGCAGGGGAATGATCCGCTTTACAGGGAGTAATTCCATGAAAACCAATATTCAACCATGGCACGATCGCAAAGAATCCGATCTTTGGCTACACGAAAAAGTGCTGCATACCGATCTTCAATATGCAGCACAGGAAATTGCCGAATTACGGCAATACTGTCTCGAACTCGAAAGCCGGGTGCGTCATCAAGAACCAGTCATTGCGAATCAACAGGCAATGAATAACAGCCTCCGCGAATCTGTCACCGGCTTCCTGTCGGTCAACCTTGGTAACTGGGCGCAGATTGAAGCACAGTCCGATTTGGACAAAGTGGTCCAGCAAAGCGTTATCAATATGCTGGAACACGACAAGGAAATCATTCAAAACACGCTTGCAGAAGTCTCTGCAGATCAGATGGTGACTTTGAAACAGAATATCGCTGACTTGCTGAAACTGCTGCATCCCGGCGTTGTTGGTCTCATTCATGAGCACCACGGCAAAGACGCTTGTGATAAGGCTTGTGAAGTCATTTCCCGTATTAAGTCATCACATCCACTTGATCAATAAGGAATCACCCATGCAAACTCCAGCTTTACTTGAAAGAATGAACTTCCAACGGGATCAGATCACTGGTGTCTATGTTGATCGTCGTCACCCGATGGAATTCATGTTGAATATCCAT
The DNA here is from genome assembly GCF_013377855.1 of Cognatundibacterium oligocarboniphilum. GTDB lineage: Bacteria > Pseudomonadota > Gammaproteobacteria > Burkholderiales > Burkholderiaceae_D > Undibacterium > Undibacterium oligocarboniphilum. Next base: position 27,591 of record NZ_JABXYJ010000014.1, read on the forward strand.
AAGGATTGCGGTGCCGAGCGTTGGATTTTGTTTGCGAATAAATTGCATTTTGCCCTTGTTCTGGGGGACGAATACAAGCATTCGATTTTCACCGCCTGCGCCGTCTCTGAAGCATTGCCTTTCATTCAATCCATGTTGCAGCAATTGGATTTGGTGGAAGCACAGCAAGCGCTGCAACTCTTTGAAGATCACTGTTCAGCACTTCCATTATCCGAAGAAGACTTGACGAATTCTGTCTGTTCCTTTTTGAATGGCGAATCGACAAAGACACTGCCGGACATGCAACGCAAAGAAATACTCAATCAATTCCGGAATAAATCCGGCCACAAGCCATTGTCAGAAGCATCTATTGAATTCTGACTTGCGAACAGATCGGGCGTACCCGGTCTGTTCGTTCAACGCCATTTCTATCCCATCGGGAAATCTCCCGACCGGGGATTTCCCTTTTCAACTGATTAAGGAAATCTCCATGAACGAAACTTACTCGAAAGAATATCTTTCAGCTATCCAGGAAATCACGCATCCGGATCACACTCTGTCTGCCACATGGTCTGCAATTTTGACCATGGAAAATTCTGCAGATATCTACCATCTGATCCAGTCCAAGCGACGTATTGACGGCACGATCAGCAAAGCAGATATTGAACTTATCCAGTCAAAGTGCAGGATCGACATTGATGAGTGGGCTTTGGGAAAAGTCGATGCCAGCTGCCTGCAGGAATACTTTAACGATGACATCGAAGAGGTTCACATTTTTGATTCAGTCATGTATTCGCTGAAAAATCTGAGCTATGACGGTCAGATGGTGCGCCTTCCTATGCAACTCGAACGAAAGGACTATGAAACCGTCAACACCATCCTGAATGCGTTGGGTGGTAAATGGAATAAATCTGCAAAAGGGCATGTCTTTAAAGAACATGACCCAGAGGAAGTCATCGCAGATTTCATTCTGACCGGAAAGCTTGAAAAGCCGAAGAAATTCGGATTTTTTCCTACACCTCCGGCGATTGGACGTGAATTGCTGGCTGACTTACCGATCAACGAGGATTCCATTATTTTGGAACCCGAAGCAGGAACCGGTAATCTCGCCAAGTTGTGTGCGGAAATTGTGGATATCAGTCAAATCCATTGCTTTGAGATCCAGAAGAAAAATTGTGATGTCTTAAGAAATCTGGGTTTTAACGTCACCGAGGGTGATTTCCTGCAGCAGATTCCGGTCCCATTCGCGGACTTCGTAGTGATGAATCCGCCCTTTGAGCAACAACGCGATCTGGATCATGTCTTGCATGCGCTGAAGTTCTTGAAGCCAGGTGGTGAGTTACGTGCAATTATGAGCGCTTCTTTGTTATTTCGTACTAACCGGAAGATATTGGAATTCAAAGCACTCATTGAATCGATGAATGGTAGCTTCATCGAAAATCCGGCAAATGCGTTTAAAGAAAGTGGCACGCTTGTACGCACAATCCGTTTATCCGTGAAAGTTCCTTTGATTGAAAACGCGCACGCGGTAGAAGTGCTGAAACGATTCACAACGCAGGAACCGGTGCTTTCAGAAGTTGCATCTCCCGGCAATCTGATTGACAGGCCGGTACCGGCTCGTCATGAAGTGAAACAGGTAGAATTTGCTTTCTAAAACAAAAAGGCAGCGGGAAATCTCGCTGTCTTTTTTGTTTGTAATTTTATGGCATTACTTTGAAATTTGCGTCAAAAAGTGCATGCACCCATCTGGAAGCCTCACTGGTATCCCCATGACTATCTGGTACAACCATGAGCCACGGTCCGCGCTGAGTGCTGAATAGTACCGTATCTCGCCTAAAAATCACTCGCCAGGCAGACCCATGCTGTTTGATGCGCTGCTTGCCCTTATTGCTGATTCCAGCCAGTTGAATCACAACATTGGGCGTTCGGTCATTAGGGGCAAGCATGTTTTCCTCTACGCTGGAATAAGTTTGTATTGTGATGCCGAGTTTGGTGTGTTTAACCATTTCACCAATTTTTCCGCAACATCATTTTCAATTTTTTGGCGAGTTCGTTTAACCTCACCTGTTGCAATTATTGTCCACTCAATAAAGCTCATCTTTTTCCTTGAAAACTATTGATCGCCACGAGGGTTAAAAACCGCTCCCTTTATTGCCGCTTTGAAGCCGCAGACATTGCATTCGTGGTGATAGCCGGGATCGCCAGTCATCCACATCTCGCCGGTGTCCTGCATATCGCCATCACAGCCTGTTGTCGGGCACTTCCACACAACGCGATGGCTCTCCGTCAGTGCAACCTTCGGCACTCCATTGAACCACCGTGAGCCTGCGGTGTTGGTGCCGAATTGTTCCCATTCCGCTTTCGCGGTTCGCGCTTCCGTTGCCGCGCTTTGGATTACGGATTTAACCTTCTTCTCAAGGTCGCCCATGACTATTTTCCTATGGTTTGGATATCAAATTTTGTTGCAGCGCTTCAGCCCAACCAGGCCACTCCATTAAATTGATGCAACCATCCCGACACGGCTGGGCATTCGACCATTCGTTTAATGTCTTAAACTGCTCAGGCGATAGCTTCGACAATAAAGATTTTGATTCTCCTGACGGAGCAGCAATGAACGTCGTAAACGTGCCACCTTTTGGCGCTTCTCTCATGGCGTCGGAAGTCTTGCCAATATTGATTTGATGACTATGATTGTTTTGCATTACTTTCCTCGGTTATTCAGCCATCGCTTCCATCTGCGCTTTCGCAGCAGAAATAGCAGCACGGGCCTTTTCTTCGGTCATCTCTTTCAGTGCCAGTTCCGCCTTATCCCAACCCTCATCGGTGTCAGGATAGAACGCCGCGATGTGGCAAACACCCAAGCCCTTCGGCTCGAATGCAAATTTCACTTCTGGCCTACCATCTTCCGCCGATCCAGCCGTCACAAGAATCTGATCGTCATCCGATCCAAACAGCTTTGCAAACATGTTTTCTCCTTTTTTCGGCCAGCGCCGGTTTTTCTTCTATGTTATCCGTCCAGTCATTAATACCGCTTGATGCCTGTAAATCCAATCAGCCAATTCATCTACTGCCAATGCAATAGCCTGTTCATCGGCATTAAGTTATGTCTCACTTTAAACATTTTCCTGGCTAAGAATAGGGTTATTAAATACCTTCAAAATCTTTTCTATATCGGGGCTATCCCGATGCAATGGCAATCCAGTCGCTTGCCGAATATCCAGACTATTGTTTTCTCTAACCACATGGATTCTAAAATCTGGCATCGGAAATGTGGTGGTAAAATTTATGGTGAACAATTCTTGCCCAATTGCTTTGCATGTGACGCCAAGATTTTCGTTACCTGTACAATCGATTTCTCTGGTAGTTCTTGAGGTGATCATGTCAGCGGCAAATATAACTTCCTGCGCAACCTCCTTTGAAAAAAAAAGTTTTGAAATCTTCATCAAGTTTTGCAGTTGTTTATTGAAACTGAAAATAAATCGCAACTACACCCAATAGAACCACCCCAACAGTAAAGAACAAAGAGTATGTTTTTTGAGCTTTCGTTTCTTCTTGTATAGTGAATTCCTATCTCTTAGAGATCAAGAAAAGTCCGTAACCCAAACCGCACATCACGGCCAACCCAACACACGCAAACAGTGCGTAAGCGACATTGCCCGTATGATTTGCAATCATGGTTGTTGCAACGCCACAGCAGCACCCTAAACTCGCGATAACACGTAAATCCATCAATTTCATTTTATTCCTCGATCTAATATGGTGACTTGTAAATCCTGAGACTCAGATCACCTTGTTCCCACGAAGAACAACCCGCACTCGTTGGATTCACGTAAACCTGATTCTTTCAATCAGCCAACCCTACCTTAGCAGCTTTCCAGTGTAGCAGTGCCACGAAAGAGCCAATCCCAAAAAAGAGTGCTATGGCGAGTTCGTTGTTGACAACCAAACCAAGGGCCAAGACGAACAAAATTACGGCTACGAAAATATGGAAATGTTGTGGTTTCATGTTTTTTTTAAGATGTCATTTATCGACTCGCTACATTCAAATTCATCCTGGATAGATCGCATAGTGTCAGCATCAATTCCACGGAGTTTTTGATTGTTGTTTATACGACTTTGTAAAACCTCGATTGCGGCAGGACACCAATTTACTTGCCTTATATCTTGAAAACTAAATTTATCGAGATATTCATACTTATCTAAATGCGCTAAAAACATTAAAAATCCGAATACCGCTGTAACGCTCATAAATGCGACAAAACAATGGAAGAGTATTACTTCATTTGATTGACTGTCAAATACGCAATTGGCAAAGGTGATTATTGTAATCAGAATTGAAAAACCAACACTGATTGGATTTTTGAGTGGATTGTTCATTAGCTTTCCTTGGTTACAGTCCAATGTGGTTTTCACCAAATCGAACGTCATGGCAGAACTCTTTGAGCATTAAAACAGCATGTTCAGGCGATTTGCAGCCTCCGCTTATCCAGCTTGACCATTTGTTATACGAATACATTCGGTACACTTCCTCAGCCTGTCCGGTTGAAACCTCGTGACCAAATTGCCGTAGCGCTTTCTGAATGTTCGAAATCGTAGTTGTACGCTCAGTATCCGTAATCGACGATTCAAAGTCGCCATTTGCCCGTGCCTCACGCACGATTATGTCCAGCGTCGATAAATATTCATTAGTGATGACTGGTGATTCCACTATTCTTCCTTTATGTTTTCTGCGCAAGCATCCACTCGCGCTCGTTATATGCCGCCAGCGGCCTAACGCCACTCTGCCACGGCTTGTTTAGCCAAATATTCACATGAATACCGTAGGGATCATCCAGCTCAACAAAGACCCACTCCCCAACATATTTCGCAAGTTCGACATGGTAATGGCGGTCTGAAGAAAATCGAACGTAGCCGCCCTTATTGATACGTCGATATCCATTGCAGACGAACCCATCAGGGCATTTTTGATCATGTCTGTTAGGGCGGTTTTCGAACGGCATTAATTTGTTTTTCAAAATAACGGACTACGGGGAATCAGATCGAGGGCATTCCGCAGGTTCTTTTCTGTACGATCCAGCTTCTCCCGTAACGTGCGAATTTCGCAAACAAGTACAGCATAAGCCTCTTCGCTGCCACATACATATCATCGACAGATGGAGTGCTCACGGTTGGTTTCCTATCTGTTTTTCTTTTGTGCGTTATGCCAGCGTGCTTTCCAACTAGCCAATTCATTTTTGCGCATTTCCTGAATCGGGTTGTCAAACAGAATGTCGCGGGTGATCTGACTGGCAAAGCCGCTTTTGTTGATCACTTTCGCCAAAATCCAACCCGTGATAACTATTACCGTCATAGCCAGGAGCGTAGTCAGACGAGTCTCTGCAAGGAATAGCCATACAACCCCGCCGATATACGTCAGAAACGCCACGCCTCCTATTTTTTGGTCTTTATCGCTCATTGACACTTCTGATTTTTCCTTAGTTGATTGCACCGAGCCACTTACGAGCTTCGGTTTCCAAGCGTTCGATCAGTTCATCAGCGGCCTTTGCTGCTTCCGGTTGAGCGTATTCTTTAATCTGCGTCAGGACGATCTTCAGCGCCCTCGCGGCAACCGCTAACGCAACATCAAGCTCTTTGCCGTTAGGTTGACTACCAGGTCGATACCACGGCCAACTCTGCGGTGTATTCTGTCCATGCAGCCATTCGTCAGCACTTGCCTTTTCAACGAAGCAGAACCAACCGATGACCCATTCGCCGGAACTCGCATTCCACTGTGGACGCAACTCGGCAAGTGCGCGAGGATTCCCCCATTTTGGATCGCAAAGCGTGCTTTCAAACCGACGCACTGGCACAACTCCGTTAACTGTTTCTGGAAATAGATCTGCGACAGCAGTCATGGTCGTTTTCCGATCCGGTTAGAGTTCTTCGATTACGCGGTTTGTGTGGCCGCACAAGTTGCAGTCAATAATGTATGCATTCACCGCACGATCATCTTACCAATCCGGTGCCAATGAGTAGTCTGCATATTGGGCTGCGCCGCATTTTTCGCAGTGAAACTTGATTGCTTTGTATGCTTTAACTGTCACGATTTTTCCGATCCGATTAGAGTTCTTCAATCACGCGGTTTGTGTGGCCGCACAAGTTGCAGTCAATATTGTCTGCATTCACCGCACGATCATCTTCCCAATCCGGTGCCAATGAGTAGTCTGCATATTGGGCTGCGCCGCATTTTTCGCAGTGAAACTTGATTGCTTTGTATGCTTTAACTGTCACGATTTTTCCGATCCGATTAGAGCTCTTCAATCACGCGGTTTGTGTGGCCGCACAAGTTGCAGTCAATATTGTCTGCATTCACCGCACGATCATCGTCCCAATCCGGTGCCAATGAGTAGTCTGCATATTGGGCTGCGCCGCATTTTTCGCAGTGAAACTTGATTGCTTTGTATGCTTTAACTGTCACGATTTTTCCGATCCGATTAGAGTTCTTCAATCACGCGGTTTGTGTGGCCGCACAAGTTGCAGTCAATAGTGTCTGCATTCACCGCACGATCATCTTCCCAATCCGGTGCCAATGAGTAGTCTGCATGTTGGGCTGCGCCGCATATTTCGCAGTGAAACTTGATTGCTTTGTATGCTTTAACTGTCACGATTTTTCCTATTCGCTGGCTGTTTCAATCAGTTGTTCGATTAGCTCATTGACTGAAATTCCTTTGGCGTTCGCAAGGGCATTCAGTTTTTTGCTGTGATCTTCGCTGATGGTTACTTTGAAAGTCACGTCATCCATTTCGTTTTCCTTCGGTAGCGCCCCTTTCGGGGCGGTTGGTATTTATACGCCTGCCAGTTTCGCAATGTGCTGCAATTCGGCGTCACTTTTGAAAGCAAGCGAGAAAAACGTATCGCCTTCGTCAAATGCTTTTTTCTGAGACTGCGCGGCAAATTTCAAGTGCGCGATGATCGCCCAAATCAGTTTGCCTTTTTGTTCTACGCTCATTTTAATCTCCGGTTACTCGCGCACAATGCTCTGCCTATGTTTTACATTATACCGTAGCCGGTTACGGTGTCAAGCAATTTCTTTCATTTCGCTTCAGGTAATTGCTGCACCAGGTATTTCAATGCAGCGCGGCGGGACTGAGCTATGCCGGTCGCTACCAGGGCGTCTAACCGGGCAAGCTCGCTTGCATCAAGGTGCGCCTCTACTCGCGCACCGCCAGCTTGTGCCAAGGCGTCACGCTGCCGCTGGACGCGCTCCTTGCCTGTGTAATCGTAGTTTGGCGGGGCTTGCATCTTCTTAGGCATCGTTTCTTTCTCAAGTATCACGTTTTCGCATGCGAAATAATCACACTGAACGTTTTTTTATGATTGCTATTGCTCGTTTGGCGATTATCTTTTTAGATTTTCTAAGTCCGTCTAACTCAATTTTTGTCAGCATTCTGGCCTTGCCTCGCAGCGTGTCGCCAGTCCCAACAGAAACAATTAAATGGCTGCTAGACCTGGTTGTTTTGCTCAAAGTATTCTTGGATACTTCCCCTGATTTTTTCGCTTGTTGGAGTCTTAATAAGATACCTTGTTTCCGATTCTGTAAGGCAGTCGAATCCGAAGCCGAAGTGCTCTTTCCACCAGTCTTCAATTTGTCCATGACGTTCCCTCAATTCCAATAACTGTTTATTTTGCTGACTTAATATTGCTGAATAACTTTTCCCTGTAAGCACCGTAGAACCGATTACCTCACCACCGCCTGCCAATATATGCCCGCGCAGGTTTTCAATCGTTCCACCTTGCCCAATAAAATCATCAACAATCACATATTTTTTGCCTGGCGCAATCTCACCCTCAAAGACAGCCTGTTTTGCCATGCGAGAAAACCCATTCGCTCCGGTGTGATTTACAACATTGGCTTGTATAACAAATCGCTCAATTCGCCACTGCAAAATATAGGACAGAAAGTCAGCCATTATTTCAGGTATCGCATTTACTCCAACAGCTTCTTCGGCGTGAACACTGATTAATGTTGGCGGCTCTGCCTCATCAAATTGATCTTGTAATTGATAGAGAACGTCTTCGTTTACACTTGCTAACACCAGCTCTGACGCAGCATCCACATCACCAGATTTAGCTGCCATATAGGAGGGGTGTTTCTTTACAAATAACTCTTCCGCGTGAATCAAAACATCTGGAAACTCGTTCCATGGGAATCTGAACGGTTTGACCATTAGATAACTCCAGCAACCAATGCACCCAGCCGCACCGGATCAGCATCAATCAAGTTCTTGGTCGCTGTCAACGTCTCATGCCCAAGAAGCTCATTGATGTGCCGGAGGTCATAGCCTTTCTGATGCAGCCTGATCGCAAACGTCCTACGACCTGACATTGCACTTGCCCCTTCTATCCCTGATTGCAAGTGAAGCTTTCTGAAAAGCTGACTTAATGAATCGCACGAATAGCTGATCGCACCAGTCGTTGTTTTGCGCTTCGTCAAGCGGTACGGTTCACCTTCATCAGTTCGAAACAATGGGGAATCGGGATCGAGGCCGCGATAGGCCGCAAATCGAGTTGTTACGCCATGTTTCGCGGCAATCCTGTATGTCAGGTAGTTGTCGATAGCTGTTGTAACGCGAGGACTTGACCAATAAAGCGGCCTTGCTTTCCCGTTATATGCCACTTCTGCTGAAACTTCGGAGGTTGTTTTGATCGTGCCGTCAGCATTCAAATATGCAGACAGGGGGAAACGCGCAACTTCTGTCAGCATTTGGCCGGTTCCGTAGATCACGTACAACAGAGCAATATTGCGCACTGGAAGACCGCCAGAAACGCTTGCGACTTTCAGTAAATGTTTCAGCTTCGCGTCTTCAATAAATGGAGCTTTTGCCATTAATTTACATCCTAAATCGTATTTATTCAGAGTTAACAGACAAATATTAACTCTGAAATGCTCGATTATCAAGCACTGGCTTGAGTCCTCGGAAAAGCACGCGAAAAGTGGAAAACTAGGAAAACCATTTTGCAATTCGGAACAGTGTCGCCATCAAATCCAAAACCAATAGACGAAAAAAAAACCACCTTGCCGTGAGGTGAGGTGGTTTTGTAGATCAATGAATTACGACGTCAAAATTTTCAATGCATCCTCAATTCGACGCATATGATTTATAGTCAACGTTGCAATGGGTTGCTCTCCAATGAAACGTTTGTTTGATATTGTCCGGACTTGATCAATCAGTAAATCTGTCGAATAGGTCAACCCAGGCAATTTTCCAAGCGCAACCCGAAGAGGAAAATAATCTGCATTTTCGACATCAGATGTTCTAGGAATGACGATGGTTGTGCTATGTCCGGCATCATTGAGCTTGTCGGTTTGAATAATCAGAGCTGGGCGTTGTCGCTTGCCTGGCTCTTCCTTATGTGTCTGAGGGGTAAAATCAACCTCCCAGATTTGTCCGCGTTTAAAATTATGCAATTCCATCTCCTATCGAATCATCCATAGATTCATTGAATGACTGATGTTTGCCTGAAAGTTTACGTGACAGATTGGCCAAACGATCCGCCATAACCCTTTCGTTTTTTTCACGAACAGCTTCGCGAACATAGTCAGAACTTTTTAATCCGACCATACCCGCGAACGATTGTGTTTGTTCGACAAATTCACTGGTTGTACGAAACGATAGTGTTGTAGACATGATAATTCCAAGTGCAGTGAGAATGGAATTAATAGTAGCACAAAATGTCTTACATTTATGCACTACAATTTTGTTATTTATTTTATTGACCATAAAGACCTACTTAATGAAGCGAGAGCATCCCCAGCGGGGATGCGTACCCTCTGGGTTAATTGATTGCCTCGGTTAGGGGCGTTTTTTTTAAAATATTCAGGCGTTGCTCTGAACAGAATACTATTACACTACCTGCCGGCGGTAGCCCATACGCTCCCATGCTACCGGATCGACTTCTAACGGACTGGAACGGCCAGTTTTCAAGTTCACAAAATAGCCATGTATATCAATAGCCCCATGTCTGAACAATTCATTGAGAATATTGCCTGCATACATGGCCATCGCCGAATTGACAAATAATGACTGTTTCTCCAGTGCTTCTGCCACACTACAACTTGGCATGACATCGGTTTCATCCAAAAACGGATCAAGCAGCTCCGGATAGAGGTTACCCACATGGGGCAGAATGTCGCGTTCTTGTTTGGCTCTGGTACCGGGCAATTCACCCAGCACGATCTGCCCATCAGATAAGCGATTACCACAATCCAGCCAATAACTATTGCTGTAGGATTGCCCTTTATTCCAGGCTTTAAGTATTGCCTGTCTGCCTGCCCGATTATCAACGCAGCCGATAATAATGTCGAAATTTGAGAGTTTGTCATTTTCAGACAGCCGCTTCACTTCCGACTTCCACTGCGTTCCAAAGCCCAGATTGATCCGGTTGATTACCACGTGGGATTTATAACTTCCCACATCACAAGGATAAAAGGCTTGTCGAAACAAATTGGTTTCAGATACCGTGTCGTCATCCCACAACATGACATCCAATCCATGAGGATGACCAAATGCGAGCATCGCATGATGTTGTCTGGCCAGCACAGAAAGGATTTGAGAACCCGTCCCTCCGGCACCAACCACTAATACATTGACTTTATCAGTCAGTAAATCACTATGAATGTGGTGTTTCATTTACGACTTCTCCAAAAGAAAATAGGTAGTGATCATTTTCAACATTGACTTTCAATGGAAAAAACAATCCATTCAGACACAGACGGAAACAGGCCTCCCAGCGCTCGTTGCGCGCTGGATTTCCAATCACCCCTGCAATCTTGACTTCAGACCGATCATCTTCATCGTCGCGCGATGAAAAGAAGGCATTGAAGTTTCCATGCGAGTGAATGTCCAATACCATTTCCTCATCGACTGACAGAGTTGGTATTTGGTATTCCACGTGACTTGGGCTAACTGATGTTGCCTTCAAGATTTCAAGGCGCATAGTGCCCGTTGGTTTATGCAGCAATATCCGTCCTGCACATTCAAACGGTAAAACCGTAGCAGCATAATTTTTGAATTCACGGATGAGTTGGCTGGCGATCGGGAGGATCGATAATGATTTTTCCACTTGACCATAAGGCACAACGCAGGGAATTTGGTTGATAACTGGAATGACCGCATGGAGATACGATCGTTTTACTTCCATCCATAAACCGTTTTTGGCCATCAGAAATCGATGGCCGTTCCTGTCGAGTCCGTCCAATGTGGAGTAAATAGGTACCATCACTGTTGGAAACTGACCTTGCAGCTGTGCATCAATAGGAGATAGATTCACGACGACTCCCTTCTGCAATTAAGTCACCCACGGTCAGCCTGCACTTAGGCAGGCATTTGCGCGGAAACTGTGTGAGCTTTCCATTGATCAAATCGATCCAAAGCTGCTCTCTGTCTCCGTCATATTTGATAGGCCGGGAACGATAGTTTGAATGCGTGAACGCCGATGCAAAAAAGGCCTGCGTCAGCAATTGATGGTCCAGACCTTTCGGCATGACTGTGCTTCCTATGCAAATGGAATGCTGATCATTGACGTTCAGATACGGACTTACCAACAAGGGCGTATTTTCATTAGGGCGTTTGTTACTCGCCAAAGCAAAAACTTTCCAGGTCTTTTTTGAATAAAAGAACACCAACGCCGGTTGATCTACAACAGCAGCAACTTTTTCCAATCCCTCTGTTTTGGTATTGAAAAAGATTTTTTGCTTACCGGCCGGCACCCACCAAATGATGGTTTTGTCGCTTTTGGCGATCACGCTGGTATCGAGAAATGCCAGATTTTCTTGCTTTTTCTGGCGTGTTTTTAAACTGTTTGCTACTTGTTTCAAAGCATCAGCTGTCAACATGGTTCCTGCGCCAATCACCGACTTACCATTGATTTCGGTGACCTCGTTTTTGGTCAGATAATGCGTTCCATTGTGGTGGTCACTCTGATAAATCAGGATTGCATGTTTCAAAGAATGCGATTCCGAGTTTGTGTTAATCGAAAATTCCATATTAGTTTTCCTCAAGAGCTTCCAATGCAAAGATCAACCGATCCACAATGGAAATACGCTGTAAGTATTGTTCAAATTGGTGAAAAGTTTCACCAAATGCCTCTGCAGAACTGACATCAATCTGCTGTTGATATTGGTAATGACTGAAGTTATCTTCACACTCGTTTGCGATTTCAATCACATCATCTTGCATCTGGATGACCGGATCAGTTTCGACATCCGAATCTACTGAGAGAATCAGTAATGGGTGAACTGGGCAATATCCGACAACTGGAAATTTGGCTGTTGTCTGATTCATTCTTACCAGGTCAAGTGCAGCGCTGATCACGGACTGGCATTCAACAGATTGGGTTGAGGAATGCAGTTGCTGAAGCTGTTCAAGCGTGAGCTTTTGTTTTGCATTACCCACCCAGTCGAAGGGTAGTTGACTAAGATAAGTCAGTAGTTCGTGTTGATTTAAGATGGTGGTATCCGAGTCTTCATCGTCATCCATATACTCAAATTCGAGGGAATCTTCTGTATATCGTAATTCCCAAGAAAAGCGATTCACCAATTCCGCAATCGTATGAATCGGAAAATAATGGTCGTTCACATTTTCCAGAATGGCATACATCGTCTCGCCCAAATCCGGATGAATCAGATTGAGTTTAGCGATTGCACCACCGATACAGGCAATGTGGAATTGCGCTGCATTATGAATTCGCAAAACCATCCATTCCGTTTCTTCTGGCATGGCTTCGTATAAATCCCCCAGATAATTACTTTCGCTGGTAATGAGTTCGATATCGATATCGATACAATGCGTTTGACCTAGCAATTGCGTGAAGCGGCGCAGGCATGCATTCTTGAAAATCTCTTGCAGTGGCATTTGTTGCTGGCGATCGGTTTCGTTTATCAGGCCGTATTGCGCTGCCTGATAAATCGATTTGATCAACACAGGAGAAGGTGGTGAAATATATTGAAACGGAACATTCTCATCGATGAGAGGGAGACCGTTCAGAACGGAGGGGGAAGTCCTGCGTTTGGAAGATTTAACAGATTTTCTGACTTGTGGAATTCCAAGTTCATCAAAGTTTGCATACATAGTTTCAAGTCCTTGGCTTGTTTTTCATTGAACTCAGGAAGTAAAGAGACTCTTGTGAGTCCCTTTACTTTCGCTGAATGTAGAGCTTCAAATAACCAAGCATCTATTTCAGCACTCATGATTAGCCTTTCCCGCCAGCGGCTTTGGAAAAGGTAAATATGGCTTCGCCATCCTTCATGACCGGCCCTTCAATCAGGGCGTTGGTTAATTCCGGATATGCTGCAGAGTAGAGTTCAGCGATTTTTGAAACCGAAAAAGTTGGATTGATATCAGGTAGTTTTGTGCCGTTATAGACAAAGAAACGGATCACATTTGCAATTTCGAGTGCCATGTTGTGATCCTTTTAAAATAAATCGATCATGGTTTCCTGATCGCGAGATGCAGGGGATGCCTTTGGTGGATTTTCATTTTCTGATTGGTTTTCATCATCAGAATCTGAATCTTCATCATCATCATCGTCTTCACTGGCCTGCTTTGGAGCACTGACCGGTTTCGATTTGTTCTTGCTGGCGATCTTTGTTTTCAGCTTTTCCAGATTTTCTTTGTTCTGAATCAGCATTTCATTGATCGAAGCAAATTCTGGAGTCTGACCCTGGATGGCTGTAATAAACTCGGCATCCAGTTCTTCCGGTGTACCCACCAGTTGCATGGGAGTGACTACCGTACTGGCATCAGAATGATTCAACACAGGTGTCGTGATGACATTCAATCGGCTACCGTCGCTGTTGACCGTAATGCTGATCAAAAAGGTTTTGCATTGCTGGATGACCGGCATTAATTCTGAGAAAAATTGGTTCATATTTTCTTTCAAGAAGTAGATTGATTTGGCCGAAAAAAAGCTCCGTAATCTACGGAGCCTCACGGCATGTTGGAGACTGCAAATCTGTTCAATCAGAATCGCATGACTTTAGGAACGATGGCTTTGAAATCGAAACCACAACCGAGCAGATCAGTAATCAATTCGGGTTTTTTTTTCTGCTTCATGGCAGCGTATTTGCTGTCGAGATATGAAATCAATCCAATCTCTTTAGCCAGAACTTCCATTTCCGATTTGGTCAGCAAGTTCAGGAAGTCAGCATTGATTACCCAGTGATCGGCCAGATTGACATTGGCATATTTCAACATGGATTTCAAAACATGCACCTCAACGCCTTTTACTGCAGAGCGCGTCAAACCGCTGAGAAGTTTTTCACGATTCTCGTTGCTCAGTGCGTCGGTTTTAGTCGCCAGAGCGGACACATCAAATGAGGATTCCTTGGTTCTTTCCTCAGTGCTGTCAGAGGCAGACAATTTAATGATTGCGTCTTTGATTGACGAACTCGACAGATGGTGAATGTTTCCTGTGGCTGCTAACGCAAACAACAGTGACAAGCACTTTTCCGGCGACGTCATCAGAACGGCACGCAGCGCATTTCGCCAGACATCAACACGATATTCGACTACCCGTGTGGTTTCAATAATTGACGTGACCACCGCTTTAGTTTCAGTGGACACGGCTTTATCCTTTGCTTTGGCATCGGATTTGGCAGTGGTACCTGAAGCTGGAGTGGGTTTCGATGCGCTGGCACCCTGATTTGGCGAAGACATTTTTTTGAATGTATCCACCTTTTCTTTATGGCACTTCACATCAAAGCATTGGTTAGTAAAAATCTTACCGAGCGAATCCGGCAATTTTGATACTGCCCCGCCGTAATTGGCGCATGCTTTACACGACTCTGCCTGTTCCTGCCCGACGCCATTGGTACCGTCAGGAACAATACGAATCACGGTATGGTTATCACCCACATTGATGAACTTCACGAGCGGAAATTCGTCCTGGAGCGATAACTTGGATTCTTCCAGCTTTTCGTCAGTTTTCTTGTCGAAACACGGACTGTTACTGCAAACACCTGACTTGATGGTTTCTGCGAACAGGCCTTGCTGCAGGTCTGAGTTAAATTGGCAGGTATTACATTCGGTTTTATCGAAAATGCACGTTGCCAACTCCTTTGCCTGGCTTTGGATGAAAGCCTTCACCTGAACCGCGGTGAGTTTTTTCTCCAGAATGGTTGCCAGCGCCTTTTCTTGCCGCTCTTTATTCAGCGTGGCCAGTAATTCACCGATTGATACGGTAATTTGCTTGGTGTTGACGGCAGTTCGTACTGCTTGAGTCAGATTCATCAGCGCCAGACGATTATTCAATGTCGCCGGCGACCAACCTAAAAACTTGGCTGTCGCTTCTCTGTTTCCCTGAAATTCCGCCAGGACTTTAGCCGCATGCGTGGCTTCCTCCGTTGGGGATACATTGTCACGGTGATGGTTTTCCATGATCGCAGCAGCTTCCGCTTCCTGCTTACTCATGACTGCAAAGCGGATCGGCATTTCATAGTCGTCACCGAAGAGTTCCAGACATGCTCGATAACGACGTTCGCCAGCGACAATCTCTAATAAATTGTTTTCATTGACGCGAATCAGGATAGGCTGAAGCAAACCCTGTGCAGCAATGCCGGCTTTCAGTTCGTCCATATTTTGGGGATCAAAATACTGACGAGGATTATCACCGACTACTAACGACCAGATAGGCGTGGTGAGAGAGTTAGCGTCAATGATACGTTCAAGCCCGTCGAGTTTGTAGTAACTGCGATCAGGGCAATCTTTACCTGAGCTACTATCAGATTCCAATACGGCTGCGCTTTGGAATTGTGTTGGATCTTGGAATGATGGTTGAGATTCGGTAAGCATAATGTCCTCAAAAAAAAAAGGGAAACTATGCCCCCATAGGGATACATGTTTCCCTATGGGTTGACCTACAAATATGGCATTGCGCCAGTAAACGATGCGAGTTGCCTCGCGAAGATGATTAAATATACCGCACTTTAAGAAAATTGCCAAATCCGATATCAGAGTGGGTTTGTTGCGAAAAGTTGATTTTTTTCTGTCAGGCGGAGAATGGGAATATGTTTCCTTTGGAGTCCGTCATGAATACCAACTCTGTTTCCATCCTCACGCACGAACAAATTCAGCGTTTACAACAATCGATAGAAGGCCGCATCGTGGTGGTTTGCTTTGGTGCAGGCGTGGATAGCACCGCGATGCTTTGCGCCTTGCATGCTGCCAATATCCGTCCGGAATTAATTACCTTCGCAGATACCGGGGCTGAAAAAAACATCACGTACCAGCATGTACAAAAAATGAATCAGGTTTTACCATCCTGGGGATGGTCGTTAGTGACAGTATGCAAAAAAATTACGCTGGAATCGACCAGCTATGACGACCTGTTCGGCAATTGCATTGATAATGAAACGTTGCCCGCGCTAGCATTCGAAAATCGTGTTCAGTCAAGTGGAAGCAAGGTCCGCAGGACTCACATATTAAAGGCGCGAAGTCCGGCCCTGCTAAGCGCCCTCCCCATCCAATCTGGTTGAATTATCTAGAAACCGGTCAGCGGATCGTTAAACTGATTGGCTATGATGCGGGGCGTGCGGATATGCGCCGATCAAAGAAAATTCCTACATCTGATGTTGATTTTGATTATTTCTATCCTTTACAGACGCTTGGTTGGGAACGTTCCGATTGCGTCCGGGCGATTACGGATTTGCTGGGTGCGGAATTGGTGCCGACCAAATCCTCCTGTTTCTTTTGTCCTGCATCCAAAGTATGGGAATTGTTCTGGATAGCAGCGCATGAACCTGAGTTGTTGGAACGGGCGTTGTATATGGAACGCGTTGCCCTGACCGGCAAACATTCCCGATTTGATGAAGTTGAATTTGGCGCATCATGGGAAGAATTGGTGCGTAACGCAGATCGATTTCCATCCACCGCAACTACAGTCGGCTTGGGCCGCAGTTTCAGCTGGAACCAGTGGGCCAGAGTCAATAATGTGGTCGATGCTGATTTCAGAGTGTGGCGCAGCGCTGAATCCATCGAGCGTTTTATTACCTCGGCAGCGGCACTTCAGACATCGGACAACGCACTGGATCGACGCTTTTCTGACCCGGAACGCAAAGTGATCCCCATTCTCCCAGCGCAGCAGGCGTTTACGTTCGAAACAGAATGACCACAAATATCGTATTGCTTTTGCATGGCCTGCAGTCCGTTGATTGCAGGATACTTCATCGGTATCAGTACCTAACCGGGAGCTACTTGTCATGTCAGCTATTTTTCGCGTGCTGGTAAATAATCAAACATACACCGACCGTTCAAGCCACGCTCTGCAATCCGCGCTTTCTCATGCCTATCACAAGAGCGAAGCATTCTGTATGTGCCATTCACAACCGGTGAAGCTGATTATCAAGTGCTATCACAAGGGCACTTTGAATGTGATGCATGGACTGGCTCGGTGGCCAGAAACAGGGTTTGACCATCATCAGGATTGTCTGTTTTTTGGAGATAATCCAATTGATCGACTTCAACACGCCCTGCCCGCCGTGGTAAAAACAGAAGAAGGCCTGCAGAGAATCTATCTGGAAGCCGGTTTGGAATTACCTTCAAAAGCCAGCGTCCCGGGGCAATTAAAATCATTTAAATCGAAGTCCGCTGAGGTAAAGCGAAACCGGCTGGACGATGCTACGCTGCTCAATACACTATGGAGAACAAGCAGTTTGAATATTTTCCGTGGAAAATCGACTCAATGGTTTCAAGCGTGCTATGCAATACTCAATGCAGCCAAGCGCTTCATCATCAATCAGTCCGGCGCAACGCTTGACCAGTATTTACTTATCGCTGCGGCTAACCACGATAAACTGATCAATGCCCATAATCAAACTGTGATGGCGCATGCCGGCAATGGAAAACACCAATTGTTGGTGATCGGTAGGCTACACCATATTCACCCTGAAAAAAAACGCCAAATCCTGCCACTGAAAGAATTCAGCGGCATTCCACGCATTTCAGTTCAGCGAGAGCAATTGGAATCGTTCCTGAACGCGCATCAGCATGTGGGGGACAACTCCATTGGCCAGACCAGCAAAATCATGCTTGCTCGTATAGCGCCAGACAATAAGGAGTGGTGGAATTGCGAGTCGTTAAATGGAATGATTACCGATCAGAATCTTATCCCATGCAACTCCATCGCTGAGTTAGCTTTCGCGGCTTTTCTGGTGAGCCAGGAGCGACGCTTTGTCCGCATTATTCATGAGGGTCCGGATGACTTGCAATCACGTTGCCAATTCATTTTGATTGACGGTTTCCCCAGAACATACTGTGAAGTCTTCGATTCACTGTTACAGGATGGTGTGGATAATATTGCTCTGCGCGGCAAATTTTTCGAAGGATCAGGCAAACGCTATCTTTCCTGGATTCGCGAAGATGGTTCACCCTTTCCTACGCTTCCTGAAGTTCAGAATTAACGCGAATCCAGAATTTGACTTCCTGTCGTTTCGTGAGATTCTGCATCTATTCCCACCACGTATAAAGGTAATGAAATGTTTAAAAATTGGATGATGAAACTGTTGGTGCTGACAGTATTCCTAACCCCTATCGTGTATGCCGACGATTGCAGCAGTCAATTCTATAACGGCCAGGCACCGCAGCTGTCTGCGCAATTGCAATCCCGAACCACCTTTCTCTGTTTTGAACAGTATGCGCTGACCTACTCCGGCGTGACGCGCTCCCCATTATGGACAGCGGAATACCTGACTAATAATCGCGTCAAGGAAGCACGCAGATTAAAGCGACAGGACAGTTTTCATGAGGAAGACCGGTTGCCGGTTTCTGATCGCAACACGCTGAAGGATTTTAAGGGTATTGGCAGGCTGTCCATTGACAGGGGCCACATGAGTCCCAATAGCGACTTTTCGACCTACTCTGCGCAGTTTGAATCGTTTTCACTGGCGAATATCATTGCCCAGGACTCAAACAATAATCAGATTCTGTGGGAAGGCATCGAGTCGGCTACGCGGACATTGGCAACACAGCATGAAAAACTCTTTGTCGTCACCGGTCCAATCTTCGATCAGCGAGATCATCTGCTGAATGGCCGGATCATGATTCCGACGCGTATTTTCAAAGCGATTTATGACCCCAATCGCAAAGAAGCCGCTGCTTACATCGTCCAAAATGCACCGGGTATGGATTATGAGGTGGTCAGTATTCACGATCTGGAACGTCAGATCGGCATCAACGTCTTCCCTGGCATTACTGAATCCATCAAAATGAAAGCGGCCAGACTGCCTGAGCCAACTCCGCACAATGACAAAGGAGGCCGGTCACATTCACGGCATGCCGCAAACAATGACATGTCTGCGGTCGTGGAGCGTGGTTTGAAGGCCATTTTCCGATAAGCAGCGCCAGCAGATTTTAATTTTTGGAGGTTAATTCATGGACATGCGTACAGACATTTTTTCCGAATATCCATTTGGTCAGATTGCTTTGAGAAAGTTGGCACCGGTCAGCGCCAATTTCCGACTCTATGCAGCAGGATGGCTAGGTAACGGCAAGGTTTACGATGTTATGAGCGTGACAGGAGCAGAGTTCAGGGAGGCCAAGTCCGGCGACAATCAAGGGAAACTCTGTATTAAAATTCCTAACACGTCGCGCACTGTTCATGTCACTGCAGAAGAAATGCGGAAATTTGACCAGGCCGGTAACAAGAACAGTAAAGCCTGATACGGCTACTGATTTAATTTCATAAAAGCAGAAAGCTCACAGCGCATGGATACGCTCAATGTCGAAAAATTGCGTCAACTGACGGAGAAGTTGCGGTCTCAAGGTTTAGGCGATGAGGCAAACAAATTTGCCACTCTGCTGTCTGAGTATGAGTGGCTGCGGAATGACCGGTATTATGCCAAGCTTCGTCCCGGCGAGCGGTATGACCGTCTGCAATCTCATGAAGCTGCTGCAAAGGCGCTGGAAAATGTCCAGACCGAGAGTTATGACGGCAGGAATGCTGTCAATAGCCCTAACCTCGCGGCGTTCATGGTGCTGGATGATCTGAGTTGCCGATGCCAATTGAAGCAGGCGCTGGACTTGGTTGATATTGCCGACAGGTATGCGATCACCGATACCATCACTGAAATCCTCCGGCAAGCTACTTCGTCTGCATCACCGGCTAAACCACAGCTTTTGTATGGTGACAAAACCGACCCTTTGCACATTCACTACCAAAAGCATTTGCAAAGTTTGGTAAAAAACGTAAGCGCGTTCCAACGTTCTTATGTACGCTACGGATCAGATCATGAAGAAACCCTTGCAGCCTGGGAGTCTTTGGAAAAGTCCCATACCGATGCTGCCGACCTGCTTTCGACCCCCATTATCTGACCGTTACTTGGCAAGACCGGGTTTGCAGCGCACCTGGTCGATCATAACAGCCGGGCTTTGTCAGCATTCATGAAATTAGAAGGAAGGGATTTTGAGCATGTGGAACTGGATCAAAAATCTGTTTTCATCCAACGGACGCAAATCATCCCATCAGGCAGAGATGCAGCTGCAAGAAGCAAAATCTTGCCAGGATGAATTCCGGCCACACTACCGGGTTCGCTGCCCTAAGTGTTTTAATACGCACTTTGTTCCAACGCCCGGTTTGTACACCTGCCCTGTGCTTGGAAATCAGTCACAGTTTGAAGCTCGGCCATCGCGGTCAGATGATTTTTTGACCGGCTTTTCTGTTGGCACACTAATTAGTGGCAATGTTGGTGGTGGATTTCTCGGCGGCTTATTGGGTGGATATTCAGGCGGTTTTTTAGGCGGGATGCTGGCAAGCCATTCAGACCACGGCGACAACCGCAGCACTTTGAATTTCAGCCAAAGTGACTCAGATACCAGTTCAGGCGGAAATTTCTTTCAAGACTGTGACACAGATTCAAGTAATTTTGACTGTGGCAGCTGTTCGTTCGATTCTGGTAGCTGTAGTAGTGATGACGACTGACTAAATCCTTGTTTGTCTATGAGGATACGTTGTTCATGCAGTGATTCGATCACGATGCGCCCATCATTAAATATCCACGTTCTGTGTTTGTTGGATATCCGATCATCCCAGTAACAAGGGTCTGTATCTAAATTTTCCCAGCCGTGATCCCAGCCGTACACATGCATCCTTCGATCCCACTCTGACATTGGATAGCCTGAATACCCATCTTCAACCTCATTCATAATCTGCTTCAACAATGCCAGCGCGCCTTCACGCGAGTCGGCAGATTCGGCTAATTGCAATCGTTGCAGGAAAATCTTAAAACGTTCGGATTTTGTTTTTTGCGTCATGCTAATGATGATTCTGCAATCTGCAATTAAGACGTGAGTAAAATCTCATAGG
The DNA here is from genome assembly GCF_013377855.1 of Cognatundibacterium oligocarboniphilum. Taxonomy (GTDB): domain Bacteria; phylum Pseudomonadota; class Gammaproteobacteria; order Burkholderiales; family Burkholderiaceae_D; genus Undibacterium; species Undibacterium oligocarboniphilum. The sequence goes on from NZ_JABXYJ010000014.1 coordinate 48,906, forward strand.
TCTTACCATCATGCCCTATGAGTATCACTGAGGTGGTCCATCCTTTAACTTGCGGCACAATTCTGTATTCAACCGCGTTCTGGTTTTGATCACGTGCAGTCACTTTGGTGTGCCAATGTTGAGTATCCGCGATAGACCAGTTCTGAAATTTTCTCGCATCAATACAAAAGTCTGTGGATACCTCGACCTTGAATGTGGTCAGGGACTGCGCCTGCATGTTGTTCACCACTTCACTGGCCGTCAACTTGCAAGCCACGGCCTGGGTGGTCAACAAAGCCAAACACAGAAGCAATGGGATAAGCAATTTGTTCAATTTCTGAATCCTTATAATTTTTGTCCCGCTAAATCATTCCATCGAGTCACTTTTCGTTATAAGCATCTGAACCACTATGCCATCGACTGTTACATCCTGTACTGATAAGAGACCTGCTGGATATATTTGCTCATTACCGAACGAATCTTGAGAAACCACTGGTTTTCCGCAAAATTTCGAAACTTTAAGGGTCATGGCACCATCCCTTTCACGCTTAACATCACTCACATAACTTTGGCAGATCAATCCTTCTTCCGTTTTTGTTTTCGGAAGACCTACAGTAACACCACCAGTTTTCAGTGTAACGACTGACAATACTTTATCTTGAGCAAAAACTGATGAAGAGGCAAAAACAAGAGCAATTGACATCCTCCCCTGCCTAAAGGCAGGGGATTCCTACTGCCTCTACCCCGG
>NZ_JABXYJ010000015.1 GCF_013377855.1 Cognatundibacterium oligocarboniphilum
AACGGGGAGGATTTCCGCGCAATCTGTTAAATCACTGATCGTAGAAGATAACGGAAGCGGGATTAGTGACTTTCAAAAATTACTCACACTCGCAGAAAGTGGTTGGGATGAAAATGTCAGCCAAGTCGAAAAACCGTTTGGTATTGGTTGGTTTTCCACGCTGTTTTCGGCACAATCCGTGACCATTGAATCCGCGGGTAAATCTTGTCATCTGGTGTCCAAAGATGTGCTTGATATGAAGCCCGTCAAACTGACCTCTGTACAAGACACTGGTTTTACCCGTATCCATCTGCTCGGTGTCGATTTTGACCTGCTCCCCGAGTTTAGTACGGTAATAATGTAGAGTTTGCCCTGATGGAGGCAAACATGAAGAATCGATTCACGGAAGAGCAAATCATTAGTGTCTTAAAAGAAGCTGAAACCGGTGTGAAAGTGGCAGAGATTTGCCGTAAACACGGAATCAGCGATGCGACTTATTACAACTGGAAGGCGAAATTCGGCGGGATGACGGTTTCAGAAGCGCAGCGGCTCAAGACACTGGAGGCTGAGAATGCCCGGCTAAAGCGGTTATTGGCGGAAACGATGCTCGATAACGCTGCACTCAAGGATGTTGTTGGCCGAAAGTGGTAAGCCCACAAGCCAGACGCGACGCTGTTTCCTATGTCATGGCAACTCACGGATTAGGCATCACGCGTGCTTGTGGGCTGATCGGTATTTCCAGGTCGTTGTATCGATATGAATCGACTCGCCCGAGAGACGAGGAGTTGTCCAAACGATTGACTGAGCTCGCCGGCCAAAAGCGCCGCTATGGCTATCGACGCCTGCATGTGTTGTTGTGTCGCGAAGGCTGGTTGATTAATCACAAACGTACCTATCGGGTCTATCATGATGCTGGCCTGATGGTACGTAGGCGAAAACGTAAACGAATTGCAGGCATTGAACGACAGCCGAAAGTAATAGCTCTAGCACCGAATCAAAGTTGGTCAATGGACTTTGTCTCGGACGGATTTATTGACGGGCGAAGGCTACGCTGTTTGAATATCGTTGATGACTTCACAAAACAATGTTTGGCAATAGAAGTAGATACATCGCTACCTGGACGTCGTGTTGTTACTGTTTTAGAACGGCTTGCAGAAAGTCGAGGATTGCCAAGATCGGTGACTGTAGATAACGGGCCTGAATTTATTAGCAAAGTACTTGATGAATGGGCGTACCGAAAGCAGCTTCAATTACGCTTCATCGAACCGGGCAAGCCTCAGCAAAACGCCTACATTGAAAGTTTTAACGGCAAGTTTCGGGATGAATGTTTGAATGAGCATTGGTTCTTATCAATGCGTCACGCAAGAGAAGTCATTGCAGCTTGGCGTCAGGAATATAACGAAGAGCGTCCGCACAGCTCACTTGGTTATCTGACACCAAATCAATTTGCAGATAGTTTTTTAACCGCAGACTCTATGTCAGTTCCGGACTAAATTGGGGAGCAGGTCAATTTCACCTTGACCAGCCTGAAGAAATCACTGTTGGCTATCGTGAAGGGCTTTTCGATCCCGGTGTTTTTGAATGGGGAAGAACTGGAACGCCCTCATGCTATTGCTCATTTACCGACCACCTGTGACATCGGTTGCGGCGTTGCCTACATTCCAGGGCTTGCAAAGCCAAACTCGGATATTGATTTCAGGTCAGTCATCTATTTTCAGGGATTGCCTGTTTCATGCCCTGATCTCGGTACTGCATGGCAGTTTGCCAAAGTGAATATCGTCCATATCGATAATACGTTTTCCGTCAGAATGCCGGATCGAGATAGCTTTATCGACCCGGTTGAAACAGCTGAGAGAATTAAATCAGCGCTGAAGCAAGCAATCTTGAACACGCTGAACAATATCAAAGCAACCCGGCCTGTCACTGAATTTGTCGAATATTTTAAAGCCCTGTGTTTAGTGGATGCCCAATATCTGTTGAATGATGTTGACTTGCTGCCTACTGAGGTGATTGAAACAATGGATCACATACCAGATAGGCATAACAGTTTTCAAACAAGCTTTGTGGATGAACCAATTCACAAAAATAAGTTGGTTGGTAATCAGCAGTTGTTGATCGCCAATTTGGACAATTATCATCACTCAGAGATTGACAACTATTTCGCCCTGTCTTCGCTGTTGTTTTGGGAAGATGCACTCTTGATTAAAACGCGAGATTTGCATAAGGATCATTGGGTGCATGGTATGACCAAAGATCCGAAAGCCGCCAAACTTGACGTTGTTTATGAAGCGAGTTCGTCAGAACATTTTTCATTCCGGTTTGTCTGTGGAAATCTACACCTTGTTCCGGGTTTCACCGTGAATGCCTGGGGACACTCATATCACATTACGAACGAGAGCATCACGCTGGAAGATGGAAACATCATCTGTGGCAATGACTTTCCTTCCGATGCCTTGCTGCAATTGGACAGTTATGAAACTGATGAAGTATTTAATGAGCAAGTTCACGACGATGATACTTCATCCTTGTCGCACTTACTGTTCTCAATGCGTGGTGAAAAACCAGAAGTCTCTGTTCAGCGTGCGTTACAGAGTGAGCGTATTCCAAGCATGACAGGCTGCCAGAACACGGCGACGTGCGTCGTGATTGCGGAAAAGAAACTTCAGGTCACACCGCTGCTTGACATTCTCAAAGCATTTTCTGCATCACTGTCTCTGCCAGTCGATGTGCATCAAATGCAGGACTTCATAGCCAGTTTGAATCTTGCGGTGTCACAGCACGTTTGATTCATCATAGCTCGTCTTCCGCATTTGTTTGTTCATTGTCCTATTTGCTGGATCAGCATAAAAACTGAGCCTGCTTATCTCAACAATGAAAGAGTTCTTTCACGTGCCTGTTCCTTTTACGTTTAGGAACAGGCACACCTCAATCTTCTTGTAATCATTATTTTAAGGAAAAATTCCATGTTTTCATTAGTAAAAACACTCTCCCTGCTCATGTGCTTCTTCATTCTGTCAGCTTGCACCAAAACACCCAATACCAGTCTGGATGGTAAGTGGGACTGCACAGGGGACACACTGCTGATTGCTGGCAGTGATGTAACCATCTATTTGGGTGGGAACCAAAATTCGGTCCTCAAAGACAAATTGGATTACGATTTGAGCCATTTAGGGGTCGCCTCAGAAAACGGAAAATAAAGCACGCTAAGCCCTTACTTACCCAGATGTTTGACTGTTCGTGGCACTTTCACCATGGCAATTGCAATTGCCCAACCCTTGCAAAATGCCGCACGCCTCTACAGATCGAGAGCCAGAACACTTCTCGCGCAAATCAACCAAGTGCCGCTTTAACTGCAACAGCGCGGACACACGCATTTCCACCTGTTGAATATGGGCCTCCAGCAGCGTGTTGACCTCCCCACAGTCCTGCATCGGGTTGTCTCGCAGACCCAGCAATGCCCGAATCTCGCGCAACGTCATGTCGAGCGAACGGCAATGACGGATGAATTGCAAGCGCTCAATGTGCGCCTCACCGTACAGGCGGAAGTTGCCACCGCTTCGCGCTGGCTTCGGCAGTAGCCCTTCCTTCTCGTAGTAGCGGATGGTCACGACCTCGCATCCAGAGCGCTTGGCGAGGTCGCCAATTCTGATTTCCATGCCTCAATCTCCATTTATCGCTTGACTCTATAGCGACTATAGAGATTTTAATGGAGGCTGTACAGACGATTTAAAGGAGTTATCCATGAGCGAATGCGCTTCAAAAGGGTGTGGCTGCTCGGCTGGGCCGATCACCCAACCCCCGACACAAGCCCCGCAGACAACCGAATCGGCTCAAGCGGTGTACCGCATCGAGAACATGGATTGCCCCACGGAAGAGGCGCTGATCCGAAGCAAGCTGGCCGGGCTGGCGGGTGTGGCAGGTCTTGAATTCAACCTGATGCAGCGTACTTTGGCCGTTCGGCACGAACTGCCTTCGCTGTCACCCGTTGAGCAGGCGCTAGCCGCCATCGGCATGCAAGCCGTGCGCATGGATCAGGCATCGACCGAAAAAACAACCAAGCTGTCCATTGCCAAGATGGATTGCCCGACCGAAGAGGCGTTGATCCGCAAGAAGCTCGGCACAATGGCCGGGGTTGCTGATCTCGATTTCAACCTGATGCAGCGCACGCTGTCGGTACGCCATGCGGACCATGTTCTGCCAGACGTGCTCGTGGCACTGCAAACACTTGGATTCGAGGCGCAGGTAATGGACACCGCAGAGGCCGCATCGCCGTCCGCGTCCCCTGTGACCACGCCGACTAACTGGTGGCCGCTGGGCATCTCCTTTGTGACTGCATCGGCGGCCGAGGCGGTCTACTGGCTCCACAACGGCAATCACTGGTCGGTTGTCGTTCTGGCGCTTGTCGCGGTCTTCACGGGTGGCCTTTCCACCTACAAGAAGGGATGGATCGCGCTCAAGAACCGTAACCTCAACATGAACGCCCTGATGTCGATTGCCGTCACGGGGGCCATGTTGATTGGTCACTGGCCCGAAGCGGCGATGGTAATGGTGCTCTTCGCGCTGGCCGAGGTGATCGAGGCCAAGTCGTTGGATCGCGCCCGCAACGCCATCCGTGGCTTGCTCGACCTGACCCCCGAACAGGCCACGGTGCAACAGGCCGACGGCACATGGCGTGAGGTGAGCGCCAAGCAAATCGTCGTCGGCAGCCGCGCCCGGGTCAAACCGGGCGAGCGCATCGCGCTCGATGGTGAGGTGCTAGAGGGCCGCTCTACCGTCAACCAGGGGGCGTTTGGCGAAAGGGAAATTAAAGTACGCTAAGCAATCAAAGTTGCTTTCACCAGAATCTGGCAGGGCATGGCTAAGAAGATGCTAAAACGCAAGGGGCAGTTTTTGATGCCCCGGACAGCAGTTGCTCTAGCAATTCGATCTGATACCGGTGCGGCGTGGTGATGGCGTAGAAGCTCTCTTGCAAGGCTGCCGAATGGCCCACGGTGACAAGAACACCCGACCGTAGCTCATCCTGAACCACCACCTCTGGCAGTACAGTCAACCAGCCACTGTCCCGCGCAATCAGGCGGAGCATAGCCATGTCATCCACCTCGGCTCGCAGTCGAGGACTCACGCCCGCAGACGCGCACAACGCATCAAATTGGGCGCGCAATGCGTGCCGGGGACCAGGTAGTGCGATGTCCACACCATTCAGATCTTCGGGAATGTGCAGGCTCTGCGATTTCCAGCGGCTGGCAGGACCGACCAACGAGATCGACTGGCTGCCCAGAAACCGGCAATGAAGAGGACGCTCCGGATCGACTGGCACAGTTTCATTGGCAAGCACCACATCCAATTGGTGCTGCGTCAGTCGCGCGATCAGACCCTCCAACAAACCGGACTCCAGAGTCAGTACGACGGCAGGGTCCGCGAGCAAGGGCCGAATCCAGTTTTCCTGGTAGTTGCGTGACAGCGTGGCCACGCTGCCCACGCGCAGCCGCGTAATCCCCGCCGAGCGGCCCTGTAGCCGCCCTAGCATCTCCTCGCCGAGGCCGAAGATGTTGTCGGTATAGGCAAGCACCAACTGCCCGGTATCGGTTAGCGCCAACCGTCGTCCTTCGCGAGTGAACAAGTCTTCGCCGATACGCTCTTCCAACTGACGAATCTGGGCCGAGACCGCCGATTGAGAGGTATGCAACTCCTCAGCCGCGCGGGTTAGATGCCCCAACTTTGCGACTCGCCAGAAGTAGAAAAGGTGATGGAAGTTGAGTTGGTCTAGTCGCATAGTTCTGTTTTATCGATCAATTCGTTCTAATCATTGTATTTTACAGAACGGAGAGGCACAAGCATGATCCTCATAACGAATTTCAAGAGGATCATGTGATGGATATTGCCCAAGTTTTGTTCTGGACCAGCGCCTTGGCGCCGGTCGCTCTTATGGTGACTGCGGCGTTGCTCACCCCGTTGCGTCAGCTTCCGACAGCAGGGCTGTGGCGTGCATTCCAGGCGCTTTCAGTTGGCGCGCTGGCCTTTACGGTCATTTCCGTTTGCGTAGGACCAAGCAGCTTGCGCGTGCCTGCGTCTTTGCAAGCGTCATCCTTCGGCCTGATTCTGGCCATTCTGGTGCAACTGCTAGGCACGGTCATCGGTGGGTTTTCTGCGCGGTACTTGCAAGGCGAAGCGGCCCAACGACGCTATGTCTCGGCGCTGGCCACAGTGCTGGCTGCCGTGCATCTGCTCTTAATGGCTGACCACTGGCTGGTCCTCATCGCGGCGTGGGCACTGGTGGGCGTGGCCCTGCAGCATCTGCTGTGCTTCTACCCGGACCGCGCCTTCGCGCGGCTGGCCGCACATAAAAAGCGGATAGCGGATCGGTTGGCCGATGGGCTGCTAATGGGAGCTGCAGGCTTGGCATGGGTAGAAGTGGGCAGCGGCTCATTGTCGGCTCTGTGGATGCACGTAGCGCGGGAGGGCATGTCCACCTCGTTGCAACTCAGCGCCCTGGCGTTAGTGTTGGCCGTCGTCCTGCGCACAGCATTGCTGCCGGTGCATGGCTGGCTGATCCAGGTAATGGAAGCGCCGACCCCGATCTCGGCCCTGCTGCATGCGGGTGTGGTCAATCTCGGCGGATTCGTGCTGATTCGTTTCGCACCACTGCTGGAACAGGCAGCTCCAGCACGTTGGCTGTTGATGTTGCTTGGACTGGCCAGTGCAGTGTTGGCCGGCATGGTGATGCTAACCCGCATCAGCATCAAAGTCCGACTTGCCTGGTCCACCGTGGCGCAGATGGGCTTCATGCTGCTCGAATGCGCTTTGGGCCTCTACACATTGGCAGCCCTGCATCTCATCGGCCATTCGCTCTACAAGGCCCACGCGTTCCTGTCAGCTTCGACGGTGGTGCGCCAGACCCGTCAGCAGGCATTGCATTGCCGTTCGTCGCCAACCGCGCTCAGTCTGGCGTTGGCGCCGGTGCTAACGATCTCGGTCGTACTTTTAATCCTGTCTCTGTATGGCCACGCGAGTTGGCCTTGGTGGTGGAGCGCTGTGCTGGGGCTGGCCTGGGCGCCATTGTTGTGGCTGCCTGCTGCGCGCGCTGGTCTGCCTGCGCGTGTTGGGCAGGCGTTGTTTGGGCTGCTGATGGTCATCGGCCTCACGGCTACCGCAATGGTCGCGCATTCGCTGCCGCTTGGCATACAGGATACCCCCCACCGCGAGCTTGGGCTGATTGCGTTGTTTGGCATGGCGGCGCTTTACCTCTGCGTGGTGCTGCTTCAGTTACGGCCACGGCTACTCTCCAACTGGCGGCGTTGGAGCTATGCCGGCTTCTACTTGGACGAGGCCTACACACGCATGGCCTTGCGACTTTGGCCCGCCCGCTGGATGCCTGAGTCCTTCAAGCACGCGGAACCCGAAGCTGCCGCATCCCCGCTGGCCAATGCCCCGCAATAAACTGACAACACGGAGAACCCTATGACAGACACCTTGACCCCCCTCGCTCAGTCAGCCACTCAGGACCTCGGCCTCGACCGCGACGACGCGCTGCATGCCCAGATCGAGCATGCCTGCAGCCAGGCCTGCCAAGCGATTGCGCCCGCCTGGCCCTTGGATCGCGCCATCGCGGTCAATCCACACTGGTCACGCATTGGCATGCCGGTGCGTCGGGTGGCCGCCCGCATGGCAGTGCTCGGCAATATCCAGGTTTTTCCGCCGCGAAATCAGCAACAATTTTATTGGAGCGAGGGGCGGATCAGTCGCGCCGATCTGGAGCAAGCGCTGCATCAGTTGCATGAAGCAAGGGCGATGGGCTTGACGCCTCGCCAGTGCATGGATGAATTGCAATCGAGCGTAACTTTGCAACAACTACCGCTTTTGATTGACGTGCTCGACAACGATCCGCAGCGTCATACCCGACTGTCCTGGCGCCAGGCCATCACGCATCAGGTCAGCCAGACCTGCGCGGCCTACTTCGACGAGCATCAGGCCGACTGGCAGCCGGAGCGAGCTCAGGGTTTGTATGCCTTCTGGCGCGATACGCTGCAGCACGACCATGGCATCGGCTTGCTCATGGGCTTGCCGCATATCGGCCGTGCCATCGACGCACTGCCTGCCACCGCACAGGACGCCGAGCGTTGGGTGATCAAGCGTCTGGGCCTTCCGCAGGCGGTGTGGGAGGATTATCTGGAAGCGGTGCTGCTTACCGTCAACGGCTGGGCTTCCTGGTGTGCATATCTGGGCTGGCAGGCAGGACAGGAGGGCCGCAAGGATTCGCACTTGCGTGAACTGCTGGCCGTCCGCCTTGCCTGGGGCGCGCTGCTGCTGGAGTGCAAAGACGATGTCGCTGCCAGGCAGGCCTTCACGGCACTGCAGCAGGCATGGGGTCAAGCCCCCCGTGTCTTGGCAGAAGCCGAACAGGCGTTGTTGATCGACGAGGTTTGGCAACTGGCGCTGGAGGTCGGCTACCAACGCACCTTTGCACAGCGGCTGCTTTCAGCAAGCGGCTCAATCGTGGCACCGCAAGAGATCGAAGTGCAGGCGGCATTTTGCATCGACGTGCGCAGCGAGCCCTTGCGCCGCGCGCTCGAGGCGGTATGGCCTGGCATCCAGACCATGGGGTTTGCGGGATTCTTCGGTCTGCCGGTCGCCTACACACCATTGGCTACGCGTGCCCGGCGTCCGCAATTGCCCGGCTTGCTGGCGCCTACCATTGAGGCGACTGATAGCATCATGCCGTCGGATATGGCTCAGTGCGAAGCGAATGCCGTGCTGCAAAGTGCCGCCAGTCGTTCACGTCAGACGCGCCTGGCGTTGAAGGACCAGTGGCTGTCCGCCAGCCGATGGCCCGGCGCAGCATTTTCTTTTGTGGAGACGGCAGGACTCGGCTACCTAGGCAAACTTGGGAATTGGCTGCTGCCGAGCAACCAGGACCGAGCCAGGGATGACCTGGAGGGTCTGCCGAACCGCTATCGCCCGATCTGCCGACCACAATTGGTCGGACTGGACCTCGACGCAAAGGTCGCGCTGGCGGCGCGCGTGCTGCATGCCATGGGTCTGGAGCAATACCTTGCCCCGTTGGTGCTCCTCGTCGGGCATGGAAGTCAATCCACCAACAATGCGCATGCGGCGGCGCTGGACTGCGGTGCCTGCTGCGGTCAGACCGGCGAGGTCAATGCGCGCAGCCTGGCACTGTTGCTCAACGAACCCGCGGTGCGCGTCGGCCTATGTACACGGAGCATTTTCATTCCCGAGGCCACTGTGTTCTTGGCGGCCCTGCACAACACCACCACAGACGAAATCGAAGGCTTTGACCTCGATCTCTTGTCTCCTGCAGCGCGCGACCGGTGGGAGCGACTGCAAGGCGTATTTGCTCAGGCCTGCGATCAGGTGCGCCGAGAACGGGCACCCAGCCTTCAACTGGACCCGCGTTCGCCTCACGACGACCTATTGGGTCAACTGCGTCGCCGTGGCAACGACGGGGCGCAGACCCGACCGGAGTGGGGCCTCGCGGGCAACGCGGCCTTTCTGATTGCACCTCGTCACAGAAGCCGTGGTGTTGTTTTGGGCGGACGAAGTTTCATGCACGACTACGACGCCAGCCAGGATGGCGATGGCAGCGTGCTGGAACTGTTGATGACCGCGCCAATGTTGGTCACACACTGGATCAACTGGCAGTACCACGCGTCCACATGCGATCCGTACCGCCTAGGCAGCGGCAACAAGGTGCTGCACAACGTGGTGGGCGGAAATATCGGCGTCTTCGAGGGCAATGGTGGCGATCTGCGCATCGGTTTGTCTCGCCAATCATTGCACGATGGTGAGCGCTGGGTGCATGAGCCGCTGCGGCTAACGGTGGTCATCGACGCGCCGCAGACTGCCATCGACGCTGTCATCGGCAAACATGCGGTCGTCAAGCAATTGCTGCAGAACGGCTGGCTCCACCTCTGGCGTTTCGAGCAATCTGGATTCGAGCGCTATGAGCGCGGTGAATGGTGCCCGATGCTTCTGGATGGTTGTTGATGTGTCAGCAGTCCAGCATCAAAAAATTTTAGGGGGGAAGATGATGATGCACAAAGTAGCCATCGTGATGGGATCAAAAAGTGATTGGGAAACACTAGGTATTGCCAGCGAACTATTGACCGAGTTTGATGTTGGATGGCATGCAGAAGTCGTGTCGGCGCATCGTACGCCAGAAAAATTATTTAGTTTCGCCCGCAACGCCAGGGCTAACGGCCTTGAGGTGATTATTGCCGGCGCTGGGGGTGCTGCGCATTTGCCAGGGATGGTGGCGGCACTCACTCCTTTGCCGGTACTTGGCGTGCCAATACAAAGCAAAGCGTTGAGTGGCATGGACAGTTTGTTGTCGATTGTGCAGATGCCCAAAGGTGTTGCAGTTGGAACGTTAGCAATCGGTACTGCCGGCGCCTTTAATGCCGCTCTTTTAGCAGTGCAAGTGCTGGCATTGAATGACCAGGTCCTTGCTGCCAAGTTGGACATCTGGCGGGATCGTCAAACACAAACGGTGTTAGCAGATAGTCACATTGGGGGCAATACATGAAAGTCGCTGTATTGGGTAACGGCCAGCTCGGAACTATGCTGCAGCAAGCGGGTCAGCGCATCGGCATCGATGTACATCTGTTGAACACTGGTGCCGAATTGTTACCGCCGCTTGATATGCCGATCACTGCAGAGCGTGAACACTGGCCCGTCAATCGCTTTACAGAAGCGTTGCAGCGTCATCCTGGTTGGCTGAACAGCGCGGCCTTTCCCGTGCTATCGAATCGAATACGACAAAAAACCCTGATTGACCAACTGGAATTACCCACTGCAGCTTGGTGTGCGGTATCTGCTGATACCTCTTTGGAAGCGTTGCATCAAACGTTGGGCCCTGACATTTTTTTGAAACGTGCCAGTGGTGGCTATGACGGTCGTGGTCAACAGCGTTTAAGAGAAGGCTTGATCAGTGATTTTCCAACATGGGCCGATGATGCTATCGCTGAACAAGCAATTTTTTTTGATACAGAAGTATCGATCATCGGAGCGCGCAGTCGTGATGGTCAAGTCGTGTATTACCGCCTAACCGAGAATCGACACGAGGACGGAGTTCTTACGATCAGTCTTAGCCAACCGTCACGCTTTGATGCTTTTCAATCAAAAGCCGAGAAAATGCTGCGCCAAGTGATGCAAGCGCTTGACTATGTCGGCGTCATGGCAATGGAATGTTTTATCGTTGACGGTCAATTGCTTGTCAACGAAATTGCGCCACGTGTACATAACTCTGGGCATTGGACACAGGCCGGCGCGTCAATTTGTCAGTTTGAATTACACCTGAGGGCGGTTTGCGGCTTACCTCTGCCGCAGCCCGTACAAAGCGGATACGGCATGATGATAAACCTGCTCGGAGTCCCGTATGACGCGATATGGTTAAAGCACGGTGCGGCGCAATTGCACTGGTACGGAAAAAGCCTGCAACCAGGGAGAAAAATGGGCCATCTCAACTTTTACCATCCAAGCGCGGTGCAACTTTCAGATTGGCTGGTTGAATTAGAAGGCCTTGCTACCTTTGAAAACTCTTGTAAATGGGCAGTATCAAAACTTAGTGCTGACATTGCCAATTAATCTCGATAATCTCGATTTGGATTGCTCAACGGTTAAATTTGCCCATCCCCCAAAAATGTAAAATTATCCTAAAAACCCATCGGCGCACAGTCCGCTGATTGCTATTTTTCAGCATTTTAAGGCCACCCTAAGACGCTCCTTTTACATTTTTGGGGAAATTGCAAAACATGGTTGTGGCGTATTGAAAATATAACATTGTGCTCTAGCGCAACATGTAGATATCTCAATCTTAAGATTCGTCACTTCCGCTCAACTCTCGTTTCGATCCGCATACTGAACCTGGTCATCACACCAACTGCAACAGCCAAGTTTCTCGGTTGCGTGATTCTTAGCAAGTTGTGTTCTGCTGCGCGTCGTAGCGCAAATGATGCGGCCTGCAACTCTTTGGTCATACAACCAACCTGCTCGGTCTCTGAAAACTACACAAAATCATCGAGTAGAGTTTGCAGCGGCACACTCACAATGTCGTACAACCTTTCCTCAAAGGTTGTTTGAAGATGGATCATCAGTTCTTGGTGCATTGGTGCCGCATGCAGGCGGAACGCTTGATGCCAGCTGAAGGCTGGGTTAAATAGATTTTTGTCGTCAGAATTCATTAAATCATGGTGCCTTAGGGTAATTTAATGCGTTTTCGCACTCAAGAGAGTTTTAAATTCATCCATCACGTGTTGCTGAGCTTCAAGCTTGGCACTGGTCGTGACCAACTCCAATTGCAAACTGTATATCTGCGTATCTAATGCCTTATTTTTTGCCAGGGCGTCGGCATGCTGCTCCTGTAAGTCAGTCACCCGGACACCTTCTTTAATTAATTGGGCTTCCAACTGCGCTGCACGTTGAGCGATCGCACGCTGCGCCTCCAGCTCAGTCTGTGTCTTCCGACTTTGATTTTTCTCTTCATATAACGACTTCTGCGCCTGGGAAAGCTCTGCAACCAGCCTTGCCCCATCCTGATTTAGTTGAGTCACTTCGTTCTGCTTCAGTACCAGGCTCTGTTGCAAATGACGCAGCTCAGCCTGCAGTTGCTGAACTTGCTGTTCATGGCGCCGGATATCCTGGTCACGTTGCTCTTTGACAGATGACCTGTAGTGTTCCAGGGCATCCCGCGCATGATTGTGTTTTTCTTCCAGTGATAGCCGGTGTGTTTCATTCTCCACCAAGCGATCCTTAAGATCCGCCACTTGCTGAGCCAAAGTATGCCTAGCGATGGATTCGCTCTGCAACGCTTCTCTGGTTTGCTCGTGGGATTGGATTTCTTGCTTTATCTCGGCTATGGTAAGGTCGAGTTTTTCTTGGATGGCAGCATTTTTTGCCGTCAGCGCTGTAATTTCTGCCTCATGCAGGTGATCTTTCTCGCTATGCTGCGATTCCAGTTCAGCAATGCGATTACTTGCCTCCGCCTCGAGCTGGACAGCCAGGCACGCTACCAGGTCCTGCAGCGCTTCGCTGATGGAGGTTTTGCGATCAACGTTGCCGCCATTCTCCTCTTCCAACTCCTTCAGGTACTTGTGTATGGTGGTCTTGGAGCCAGTATTACCCAAGGCAATTCTCACCGCATCGACTGATGGATGACGTCCCTGAGCGATGAGCGAATTACGTGCTTTTTCGACTTCCGACTTATACAATCCAGTTCTGGCCATTAATTACTCCATTGAATATCATAATGTATTACGTATCATGTAATTACATACTACTTTATGCTTTAATTCAAGTAATAATAACTGATATACAAATGCTGGATAACATATACTTATCCAGTGTTAATGAAAAAAACACGTTAAAATTGACGCAATATTTGATACAGGCCCAATTTACCCAATGATCTCAAAATCTAGGGATGAGTAGCATGAGCAAAATCGATCACTATCTACATGCTGGCACGCGCAACAACACCCGCATTGCCTACCAATCGGCCATTCGCCAATACGAAATCGAATGGGGCGGCTTTTTGCCCGCCACCAGCGAAAACATTGCTCAGTACCTGGTTGATCATGCTGAAAAGCTGGCGATCAACACATTACGTCAACGTCTGGCAGCTTTGGCACAATGGCATATTGACCAGGGCTTCCCCGACCCAACCAAAACACCTCTCATCAAGAAAGTCCTAAGAGGCATACAACGAGAGCATCCTGTACAAGAAAAACAGGCCAAACCATTTCAGCTTGAGCAGCTTGAAAAAGTTGATCATTGGCTGAATCAGGCAATTACCACGGCAAATGCCTCTGGCGACCGCGCTTCTGAACTAAGATATACAAGAAATCGTGCATTGTTGCTTCTTGGCTTCTGGAGAGGATTTCGCGGAGATGAGTTGACACGGTTGCAGGTTGAGTACATCGAAGCTACTCCAGGGCAAGGCATGAGTTTTTTCTTACCGCATACAAAAGGTGATCGCCAGAATAAAGGTGTAACTTTTAAAGCACCGGCACTGAAGCAGTTCTGTCCAGTTGCTGCTTATACAGCATGGAAAGAGTTGGCTGCACTTGAGTCAGGGCCCGTGTTCAGGTCGGTGAACCGTTGGGGGCAAATCGGGGATCAGGGCCTGCACATGGACAGCTTGATACCTTTGTTGCGCACCATATTCAAGGATGCTGGTGTCGCCGGTTCTAATGATTACTCAGCCCACTCGCTAAGGCGTGGATTTGCCAACTGGGCAACAGGTAATGGGTGGGATCTGAAAACACTGATGGAGTATGTAGGCTGGAAAAGTGTGCAAAGCGCGATGCGCTATGTTGATGCCGCTGATCCGTTTGCGCGGCATAGAGTTGAATCCAGTCTGTCGGCACCTGCCACACCTGACGCACTAAAGATTGAAAACAAATTTGAGCCCTCTTGAAGTACAATTTTTGGCAGTCTTCCAGTCTTTTTTATAGTGCACTAAATCAGCGATGATCTTGTTCTTGGATTTTGATGGGTTTTTGCACCCCGAGCCGTGCTACGACGACAAGCAGTTGTTTTGTTGCCTACCGCGCCTGGAAAATGTCTTACGGGATTTCCAAATAGTACAAACTGTCATCTCCAGCACCTGGAGAGAAAAACGTTCACTTGATGAACTGAAAGTTTTTTTCGCAGCGGACATTGCTCCAAGAATTATCGGCGCTACTCCTCCGTGGCAGACAATTTCTGAAATTATTGCTATGGTCGGATATCAACGCCATGCGTAGATTGATGGATGGCTATGACTATCTGGGGTCGTTTCAAAAAACGGAAAATAAAGCACGCTAAGCTATTTTGGAGCGGCTCAGTGCCAGCTAAGTCAGTTTCCGTAATCTCTCCATTGCGCAAATACCTGCGTTCTTTTTGGAGAAACACCATGAATCGCTACAGCAAACTTTCTCTCCTGGCCGCAGCCATTGCCGCTGCGGGTACCGTTGCCTATGCCGCCCAAGGCAGCATGGAAAACGATGCCATGGCCATCACCAAGGCCAAAATCCCGATGGCTCAGGCTGTTACCACTGCCGAGCAACACGCCAACGGCAAGGCTTCACGCGCCGAGTATGAGAACTCGAAACAGGGCTGGGTCTACGACGTGGAGGTCGTCAGTGGGGCCAAAGTCTTCGATGTGAGGGTCGATGCCGACAAAGGCACGGTCATTTCGTCCGCCGAAGACAAAGCAGATCGCGATGACGACCACGACAAGCAAGACTAACTACACGCCACAAGGCCGGATCGCCGCAGTTGAGTGATTCGGCTCCGGAGACCACATGGAAGACCTCAATCACGCACTATTTCTCTGGCTTAATGCACCAGAACACCCAAGCACACTGCTACTGGCCATCGCCACTTTTTTCGCTGAATACGCCATTTGGGCGCTTCCGGTTATCATCGGATTTGGTTGGTTACGCGGAAACGAACATACCCGCAAGGTTTTGCTCGAAGCGACCGCGTCCGGTCTAGCTGGTTTACTCATCAACCAGATCATCGGACTGGTTTGGCAACATCCACGTCCTTTCATGATCGGTCTGGGGCACACCCTGATTCCCCATGCTGCTGACTCTTCGTTCCCGAGTGACCATCTGACGCTCCTGTGGGCCGTCGCTTTTAGTTTTCTGACGCACCGCAGCCCGCGCCTCGCGGGAATGGCGCTTGCATTGCTGGGATTACCGGTTGCATGGGCGCGTATTTATCTTGGTGTTCATTTTCCGCTAGATATGGTTGGCGCGGTCTTGGTCGCCGTGCTGAGTGCCTGGCTGGCGTTTCGTGAGTTGGGCGTGTATCTGCCAGCCGCTTACAGCCTTGCGCTCAGCGTTCATCGAGTCCTTTTCGGAAAACTCATCCAAATTGGATGGGTGCGCAAATAATGAGCCTATGGCTGGCCTAAGTTTGGCCGGTCAGACTTCTCCCAAGAACAAACCACCTTTGCAGGAGATAACCTTATGAATACGCTGATCACGCCTTCCGCATCAAACTGGCTCAATAAAGTCCCTGAAGTAACGCTCTCGTTCTGGGTTATCAAGATCATGTCCACGACGGTCGGAGAAACCGGAGCCGACTTTCTAGCTGTCAATGCAGGCTTCGGCCAAGGTATGACTCGTACAGTGATGGGCGCGCTGTTGGCTGTTGCCCTATTTATGCAGTTGCGCACGCGGCGCTACACGCCCTGGCTTTACTGGCTTACGGTCGTTCTGGTCAGCGTGGTGGGCACCCAGATTACTGACCTGCTCACCGATGGACTGGGCGTTAGTTTGTATGTCAGCACGTCCGCATTTGCCGTGGCGCTTGCGGGGATTTTTGCGGTTTGGTTTTGGGTGGAACGCAGCTTGTCTATCCATGAGATTTTCACGCGGCGCAGGGAGTTGTTTTATTGGGCTGCCATCCTCTGCACGTTTGCACTAGGCACAGCGGCAGGTGACTTGGCGACTGAAGCAATCGGTCTTGGCTTCACTTGGGGAGCCGTGTCGTTCGGCACACTGATCGCTTTAACCTATGCGGCATTCCGCTTAGGCGGTAATGCCGTACTGACTTTTTGGATTGGCTACATCCTGACTCGCCCCTTCGGTGCAGCGCTCGGTGACCTGTTGACCCAGGCTAAAACTTATGGCGGCCTTGGCATGGGTGCCATGTGGACCAGCGCTTTGTTTCTGGCCGTGATTGTGATGTTGGTCGCCGTTGCGCAGTTCAGCGTTGGCGGCCGCATGAATGCACCAGCAGCCGAATAACCTCTACCCAATAACTCAAGGAAAAATCATGCGTCATTTGAATTTACTAACCCGCCCCGTTGCTGCACTATCGACTATCGCTCTCTTGGCCTTTGCTGCTGGATGCTCAAAGTCCACCGACACCGGTACCGCAGGCTCTGCCGCAATAGCGACAAGTCAGACCACCTCCGCGCCGCAGGCAAAGGCCGCGTCCAAATTGGGGGACTTGTCTGCATTTCGGAACATCGCCGCAGAAGTTGCCACCATCGTGGATAAGGGCGATCTAGCAGCAGCAAAGACACGGATCAAGGACTTGGAGGTCACATGGGACTCGGCGGAGGCAGGCTTGAAGCCTCGTGCAGCGGATGACTGGCACAGGCTCGACAAGGCCATTGATCCCGCCCTTAGCGCGCTGCGTGCAGATGCCCCCAATCAAACCGACTGCAAAAAGACGATGGCTGATCTACTGAACACTTTCGACTCGCTACAAGCGAAGCTCTGACCAGAGAAAACGAATCAATATGAATACTTCAGTAGAAAATGCCCTGAGCAAAGTCCCAGAGGTCACTCTCGTTTTTTGGATCATCAAGATTACGGCCACCACACTCGGTGAAACAGGTGGCGATGCCGTTTCGATGTCGATGAATTTGGGCTACTTGATTGGTACGGTTATTTTTTTAGCCGTATTTTTGGCTGCGGTCTTTGCGCAAATCAAGGCCAAGACCTTTCAGCCATTCCTTTACTGGACAACCATCATTGCAACCACCACGGTCGGCACGACACTGGCTGATTATGCTGACCGATCCCTCGGTATTGGGTACGCGGGTGGCTCGACCTTGCTTATGGCTTTGTTGTTCGGTTCACTATTTATATGGCATCGAACGCTAGGCTCAGTTTCTGTTAGCACTGTCAGTTCGTCGAAGGCCGAAATGTTCTATTGGGTGACCATCATGTTCTCCCAGACTTTGGGAACGGCACTGGGCGATTGGACGGCGGATACGGCAGGATTGGGTTACACCGGCGGCGCCATTGTGTTCAGCGGGCTTTTGGCTTTGGTCGTTGCAGCTTACTATTGGACAAATGTGTCGCGAACCCTACTTTTTTGGGCCGCATTCATTTTGACCAGGCCTCTTGGAGCCGTGATGGGGGATTTTCTGGATAAGCCGCTCAGTGCAGGCGGACTGGCCCTAAGTCGTTATTCAGCATCGGCAGCGCTTTTTGCTTTCATGCTCACTGCTATCTTATTGTTCAAGCAACGTGCCGCTAGAACCGCGCATTGAGTATTCGGACCACAAATAGCTACTAATAACCTTAAAATCCAGTCAAACATGAAAAATAACGTTTTTTCCCAACACGACAAACTGAGTAAAGCCTTCCATTGGGTTACCGCAATCATTGTTGTCATTGCATTCATTTTGGGACCCGGTGACTTTGGGCGTTTGCTGGATGAAGGTATTGACCCGGGGACAAGAATTGACATCATATGGCACGAGTCTTTGGGCATTGCCGTATTCACGCTCACACTTCTGCGCTTGGTCTGGGTTACGGTGCGACCAGTTGCCCCTCGGCCCCAGATGACTGCATGGATGCGACTTCTGTCGCAACTGGTGCACCTCGTATTGTGTTTTTTGCTTTTTGCGTTACCTATTACTGCTTTGCTCGCTCTGGGGACGGAGGGACACCCGTTAACGTTGCTGGGTGGGTTTCGGATTAACGAAATGCCTTTCATAGCAAGCGCCCATTTGTCTGGTCTTGCGGATTGGGGCGAAGTACACAAATTTCTTGGCGATGTCATCATGTGGTTAGCGGGAATTCATGCGCTAGCCGCGGTGTATCACCACGTCAAACTGAAGGATGGAGTCCTCAAATCAATGTTACCTTGAAGATGGAATATATCCAGGATGGGGTATGGGGCAATAATAGGAGGAGGAATGCGAGTATTGCTGGTCGAAGACGACACCATGATTGGCGAAGCCATCCAAGGGGCGCTGAAAGACGCTTCTTATGCTGCTGACTGGGTAAAGAACGGCCAAACTGCCCTCACGACACTGGGTTGCCAGCACTATGACCTGGTGTTGCTCGATCTTGGCCTTCTAGGTAAGGATGGGCTGGAGGTGCTGACCAGCATTCGCGCCAAAGACAATCCGGTTCCCCTTCTCATCATCACTGCCCGCGACGGCCTCAATGATCGACTGCGCGGCTTGGATGGTGGAGCCGATGATTATTTGCTCAAACCTTTTGAGATGGCCGAACTGCTGGCCCGCATGCGTGCGGTGCTACGACGTAAGGGAGGAAATGCAACGTCCGTGCTCAGCAACGGCGTCGTGTCGCTCGATCCGGCCACGCGGGAGGCGGCGGTCAACAACAGTGCCTCGGTGCAACTCTCCAATCGTGAGTTTGCATTGTTGCAAGCCTTGTTGGTACGCCCTGGTGCCATTCTTTCCCGCAGTGATCTTGAAGACCGTATCTACGGATGGGGCGAAGAGGTCGAGAGCAACGCCGTCGAATTCCTGATCCATGCACTGCGGCGCAAGCTGGGCGGCGAAGTCATCAAGAATGTCAGGGGGGTTGGATGGATGGTTTCAAAAAACGTCTGAACGAGTCGGTTCAGTTCAAGCTGTCCTTTTCGCTGTCGCTAGCCATTTTGGTTATTGCGGTGGTGGCGGGCATCTTTTCCTTCGTTTCCGCATTCGACGAAGCTCACGAGCTACAAGACGACATGCTGCGCCAAGTTGCGGCGTTGTTTGATCGGCAACACCTTCCGCTTGCACATCTTGGAGACGATGGCCGCGCCAAAGACAGCGATGAAGAGTCCCGTGTCATCGTCCAAAATCTTGCAGATAGCAGCAAGGCGGCTGGGAAAGGCGATTCCGGAGTTCTGCTGCCACTACCGATGACCCAACCTGATGGTCTGCATACGATTGAAGTCAACGGCGAGCCGTTCCGCGTGTTTGTCAAAACGACGTCCAGTGGCGAGCGGATCGCAGTGGCGCAAGAAACTGGCGTCCGTGATGAACTTGCACGCGACAGTGCCTTGCGAACCTTGATGCCGTTTCTGATTCTGGTTCCTATCCTGCTTTTGATCGTGGCTGACCTTGTGCGCAAGATGTTCCGGCCCATCGCTTCTTTGTCGGCGGAAATCGACCAACGCGCCGAACAAGAATTACATTCCATTGAGGAAAGCCATCTACCCGCCGAAGTGCGCCCGTTCGTGGTGGCGATCAACCGTCTGCTTGCCCGCGTTGACCAGTCAATGGAAACCCAACGCCGGTTTGTCGCGGATGCAGCGCATGAGCTTCGATCCCCGTTGACAGCCTTATCACTGCAAGCGGAGCGACTGGATCAGGCGGATATGTCTGACCTCGCGCGTGGACGTCTCGTGACACTGCGCCGAGGCATAGAGCGTGGCCAGAACCTGCTGGATCAACTTCTCAGCTTGGCCAAGGCTCAGGCTACACTCGACCGGCCCAAGTCGTCTGTATCGGTGCAACACGTCTATCGCTGCGTGCTGGAAGACCTGATGCCTCTGGCCGAGGCCAAGCACATCGACATTGGTGTCGAAGGCGAGCAAGACGCCCAACTCTGGGTCAATGAACTAGACCTGATTGCCGTCGTCAAGAACTTGGTCGATAACGCCATTCGCTACACGCCGGATGGCGGGAAGGTCGATCTTTCTGTCACCACGCAAGAAGGCCGCGCAATACTGAGAATCCAAGACTCAGGGCCAGGTATTCAAGTCACTGAGCGAGAGCGGGTGTTTGATCCGTTCTATCGCACTCTTGGCAGCGATCAAGTCGGGTCAGGTCTGGGGCTTTCCATCGTCAAGGCGATCACTGACCGGATTGGTGCTGAAATTCAACTAGGGTTCACAGACGAAGTGAGACAATCGGGCCTGTGTGTTCGTGTCTACTTCCCACTTACTAAACCACTTTAAGGAATATAGATGATGTCACTAAACGGCTGGTTCTATTGGGCAATTCTGTCCGCCGTTTTTGCGGCACTGACAGCCATTTTTGCCAAAATTGGCATTCAAGGCGTCGATTCCGATCTGGCCACCTTGATCCGAACGGCAATCATCATAGTCGTCCTGTCGGTGTTCGTGGCTTACACGGGCAAGTGGTCCAACCCCTTTGAGCTTTCATCGAAGACATGGTTGTTCCTTGGGTTATCCGGTCTGGCCACTGGCGCGTCGTGGGTATGTTATTTCCGGGCACTCAAGATAGGAGAAGCCTCAAAGGTTGCACCAGTCGACAAACTCAGTCTCGTTCTGGTGGCTGTATTTGCGTTCGCGTTCCTGGGAGAGAGGCCGTCGTTTCGCGAATGGTCAGGTATTGCGATGGTCGCAGGAGGAGTACTTTTGTTAGCTTTCAAGCGTTGATGCGTCAGATTGAGCTATGCCCTAACCTGATGTCAGATGTTGAGCACAAACAACGTCAGAGTAGAGTGTGAATTTATATTTATTGACACATTCAGCCAAGGGTAATAGATTTCATCCTGACATTTTTACCTTTGGAGGCATCTTGCAAGGTCAACGTATCGGCTACGTCCGCGTCAGCAGCTTCGACCAGAATCCTGATCGACAACTGGAACAAATAGAAGTCGGCAAGGTATTCACCGATAAGGCTTCAGGCAAGGACACACAACGTCCCGAACTTGAAAGGCTGCTGGCCTTCGTCCGCGAGGGCGACACCGTGGTGGTGCATAGCATGGACAGGTTGGCACGCAACCTTGATGACCTGCGCCGCATCGTCCAAGGGCTGACACAACGGGGCGTGCGCATGGAGTTCGTCAAAGAAGGGCTGACGTTCACCGGCGAGGACTCACCGATGGCCAATCTGATGCTGTCGGTCATGGGAGCCTTTGCTGAGTTCGAGCGCGCCCTGATCCGCGAACGTCAGCGCGAGGGAATCGTGCTGGCTAAGCAGCGCGGGGCCTACCGGGGACGAAAGAAATCGCTGAACAGCGAACAAATTGCCGAGTTGAAACGGCGAGTTGCGGCAGGCGACCAGAAAACCTTGGTGGCCCGTGACTTCGGCATCAGCCGCGAAACCTTGTACCAGTACCTGCGGGAAGACTGACCATGCCACGCCGCTCAATCCTGTCCGCCACCGAGCGCGAAAGTCTGCTGACACTGCCAGATGCCAAAGACGAACTGATACGGCACTACACGTTCAACGAAACCGACCTGTCGGTGATCCGTCAGCGTCGCGGCGCCGCGAATCGATTGGGCTTCGCCGTGCAGCTTTGCTACTTGCGATTCCCTGGCATCTTCTTGGGCGTCGATGATCCTCCATTTCCGCCCCTGCTGCGCATGGTGGCCGCACAACTCAAGGTGCCGGTGGAAAGCTGGAACCATTACGGCCAGCGCGAGCAGACACGGCGGGAGCACTTGGTCGAGCTGCAAACGGTGTTTGGATTCAAGCCCTTCACCATGAGTCATTACCGGCAAGCCGTGCATACATTGACCGAACTGGCCTTGCAAACAGACAAAGGCATTGTGCTGGCCAGCACCCTTGTTGAAAACCTGCGGCGGCAGAGCATCATCCTACCCGCCATGAATGCCATCGAGCGCGCAAGCGCCGAGGCCATTACCCGTGCCAACCGAAGCATCCATGCGGCATTGGCCGATTCCTTGATACCTGTCCATCGCCAGCGCCTGGACGAACTGCTCAAGCGCAAGGATGGTAGCAAAATGACGTGGCTAGCGTGGCTGCGCCAATCGCCCGCCAAGCCGAACTCGCGCCACATGCTTGAACACATCGAACGCCTCAAAGCCTGGCAGGCGCTTGACCTACCTGCTGGCATCGAACGGCAGGTACACCAAAACCGCTTGCTCAAGATCGCCCGCGAGGGCGGCCAGATGACGCCCGCCGACCTGGCCAAGTTCGAGTCGCAGCGGCGTTACGCCACCTTGGTAGCACTGGCCATCGAGGGCATGGCCACCGTCACTGATGAAATCATCGACCTGCACGACCGCATCATCGGCAAGCTGTTCAATGCGGCCAAGAACAAGCATCAACAGCAGTTCCAGGCTTCCGGCAAGGCGATCAACGACAAGGTGCGGATGTATGGGCGCATCGGTCAGGCGCTGATTGAAGCCAAACAAAGCGGCGGCGATCCGTTCGCCGCCATCGAAGCGGTCATGCCGTGGGACACCTTCGCCGCCAGCGTCACCGAGGCGCAAACGCTGGCGCGGCCTGCCGATTTTGATTTCCTGCACCATATCGGCGAGAGTTACGCCACGCTGCGCCGCTATGCGCCGCAGTTCCTGGACGTGCTCAAACTGCGCGCCGCGCCCACCGCCAAGGGTGTGCTCGATGCCATCGACGTGCTGCGCGGCATGAACAGCGACAGCGCGCGCAAGGTGCCCGCCGATGCGCCAACCGCATTCATCAAGCCGCGCTGGGCAAAGCTGGTTCTGACCGACGAGGGTATTGACCGGCGTTACTACGAGTTATGCGCCCTGTCGGAGCTGAAGAACGCACTGCGCTCTGGTGATGTTTGGGTGCAGGGTTCGCGCCAGTTCAAGGACTTCGACGAATACCTGGTGCCGATTGAGAAGTTCGCCACCCTGAAGCTGGCCAGCGAATTGCCACTGGCCGTGGCCACCGACTGCGACCAATATCTGCATGACCGACTGGAATTATTGGAGGCGCAACTCGCCACAGTCAACCGCATGGCGGCGACCAACGACTTACCGGATGCCATCATCACCACTGCATCGGGCCTGAAGATCACGCCGCTGGACGCAGCGGTGCCAGACGCCGCGCAAGCCTTGATTGACCAGTCGGCGATGTTGCTGCCGCACCTCAAGATCACCGAGTTGCTGATGGAGGTCGATGAATGGACGGGCTTCACGCGCCACTTCACACACCTGAAGACCGGCGACACGGCCAAGGACAAAACCTTGCTGATGACGACGATTCTGGCTGATGGTATCAATCTTGGGCTCACCAAGATGGCCGAGTCCTGCCCTGGCACCACCTACGCCAAGCTGTCTTGGCTGCAAGCCTGGCACGTTCGCGACGAAACCTATTCGACGGCGCTGGCCGAGCTGGTGAACGCACAGTTTCGACAACCCTTCGCCGGAAACTGGGGCGACGGCACCACGTCATCGTCGGACGGCCAGAACTTCCGAACCGGCAGCAAGGCAGAGAGCACCGGGCATATCAATCCGAAGTATGGAAGTAGCCCTGGGCGGACGTTCTATACCCATATCTCCGACCAATACGCGCCCTTCAGCGCCAAGGTGGTCAACGTCGGCTTGCGCGACTCGACCTATGTGCTCGATGGCCTGCTGTACCACGAGTCTGACTTGCGTATCGAGGAACACTACACCGACACGGCGGGCTTCACCGATCATGTGTTCGGCCTGATGCACATTCTGGGATTCCGGTTCGCGCCGCGCATCCGCGACCTGGGCGACACCAAGCTGTTCATTCCCAAGGGCGATACTGCCTACGATGCACTCAAGCCGATGATTAGCAGCGACAGGCTGAACATCAAGGCTATTCGCGCTCATTGGGATGAAATCCTACGGCTGGCCACTTCGATCAAGCAGGGCACGGTGACGGCCTCGCTGATGCTGCGCAAGCTCGGCAGCTATCCGCGCCAAAACGGCTTGGCCGTCGCCCTGCGCGAGCTGGGGCACATCGAGCGCACGCTGTTCATTCTGGATTGGCTGCAAAGCGTGGAGCTGCGCCGCCGCGTCCATGCGGGGCTGAATAAGGGCGAGGCGCGCAACGCGCTGGCCAGGGCGGTCTTCTTCTACCGATTGGGTGAAATCCGCGACCGCAGTTTTGAGCAGCAGCGCTACCGGGCCAGCGGCCTCAATCTGGTGACGGCGGCCATCGTGTTGTGGAACACGGTCTATCTGGAGCGTGCCACCAGTGCTTTGCGTGCCCACGGCAAGGCGCTGGACGACACGTTGCTGCAATATCTGTCACCGCTGGGGTGGGAGCATATCAACCTGACCGGCGATTACCTATGGCGCAGCAGTGCCAAGGTCGGTGCGGGGAAGTTCAGGCCATTGCGACCGCTGCCACCGGCTTAGCGTGCTTTATTTTCCGTTTTCTGAGACGACCCCATTTACAGTTACAGTGGCATGGTGATCATAAATTCGCGGTCTATAAGGAAGTGATCATCCCATCAAAAACTGATTTAGTTTTAATTGGTTCAGCCACACCGGAATTTNTACAGTTACAGTGGCATGGTGATCATAAATTCGCGGTCTATAAGGAAGTGATCATCCCATCAAAAACTGATTTAGTTTTAATTGGTTCAGCCACACCGGAATTTTGTGAGAGAATCGAAAAAGATGCCCCGTTATAAGCACCAAAAAAAATGAAAACCTCTCCTTGGAGAGGTTTTTTTTCCTTCTGCAACCAGATCAGTGCATTTGCTTCTGGATAGCTTTAGTAAAGTCCCTGCGCGACAATTGGCCATCTTTCGCATCCCGGTAAATCATTTCATTGATGGCATCCTGGAATACCGCGGTCATATTTGCGACTGTACCTGTCAATCCATGATTGGCCATCGTCACGACTATCCATGCCGCCTCGATGTCTTCATTCATCCCAACTCGCGCTTTTCTCAATAAACTACCCATAAACTCAGATTGGGAAGCATGATCAGGAACCGTAAAATGGAATTTTTCTGAAATACGGCCACCGCGCAATACCGCAGGATCAATATGTTCGATGAAATTTGTCGCAGCAATAAACATGACATCGCGGCGTTCGCTGGCAACACCATCCATCACTGTCAGCAACTTATTGGTAATCGCTCCGTAGTTAGACATCGAGCGGTCACGCAAAACATCATTGGCTTCATCAATAAAAATGATGCAGGGGCGAATATTCAATGCTTCTGAATACAGCTTGTCAATCAGTCCGCCATCAGCAATCAAGTCATTAGATGTGGTGGCCAAGAATGCCCAGCCTGAATCCTTTGCAATTGACCGGGCACTTTCTGTTTTCCCTGTCCCCGGTTCCGAACCGTAAAAAACCAAACCAGTCGGTAACGAGCCGCCTGCGGATTCGATTTTCTGGATATTTTTCATCCGGAAAACAATCGACTTCAAATCCTCTTTCAACTCTTCCGGCAGGAATAAATTGTCGATCCCTTTGGCATTATCAACAGCCATTCCTTTCGATCCTTGTAATTTTCTGAGCGCTTCAAAAATCAGATCGGATGTGATGATCGGGATGGATGAATGCCTGTTCATTGCAGCAAGTTCTTTGGCAACGGACAAAATCCTGATAGCGGAAAACCCGTTCCACCGTTTCGTTGCTGTTTCTATGGCTCCGGCCTGAACTGGTGTCGTGCTGAGATTCTTTGATAAGGCATCTTTCAACAACAGAATCCGGCTTTCTGCATTTGGTGCTAAAACTTCGATTTTGAAATCGAATCGACCTTCTCGAATGCCAGCCGCATCCAGTTTTTCCAAATGATTCGTCGCTGCCACAATAATAACTCCTGTGGAACGAAGGTTAACCAATTCAGTCAATAAGGTATTAACAATTTTGGCATCTTCAGAATCCGCCCGAACAATATTGGCGCGGTTCACTAAGAATGAGTCAATTTCATCAATCAGTAAAACGCATGGTGCCTTGCTCCGGGCTTCATTCAAGGCCCGCATGACATTGACGGTCGTTTCATTGATCCATTGGCTGGCCACCAATCCATTCGTTACTTCGATGAAAGGTAATTTCAATTCACCTGCCAAAGCCTTCGCCAGATCAGTTTTTCCGTTACCACGTTCGCCAGTCAGCAGAATTCCGTTCCTTGCGCTTCCTTTCGTCCTGTAAGCCTTCAGGATATCCTGCGCTGCCTCCATGATCCGTGCTTTTTCTTCTTCCAAACCTATTAAGCTGGAAAAATTAAATTTGCTTATCGTCGTCGCCCGGGTGATTGGTTGAGAAGTAGAAGAGGGCTGTTGATTATTTGAGCGCCGGAATTTTTCCGCTGCACGCATCCGACCGGCCAAAAACAACCGCGGAAAAACATTTTCACGCAAGGTCCGGCATCCGGCCTGATTCAGTATCTTTGCGTATCCTTCGTACATCAGCATGAGACAGACTCCCGCCACCAGGAAGAAAAATACGCTTGGTAAGGCATTGGCCTTGGATGCGCCCACAGTCAAACTGGCAAACCAGCAAATACATGCCATCCAGAACTGAAAGGTGACTTTCTCAAAATTCAGTGTGAAAGCAAAATAGAGGTGCGCGATCGTCAGTCCAAGTGACACAACAAGGAAAAATTTATCAATCCCGACTTGCATCATGAACCAACCACTGAATTGCACGACCAGCATCAGGCAATAGACCAATAGGGGGCCAAAATAGAACATTTTTCCGTCCATTGTTGGCATGTCATTTGCAGTTTCCATTACATTTCCTCGTTACGGTTATGGCATGTATTGAGTGTAACAACAATTTTTTAAAGTCAAGTCCTCGCATATTGTTCTGGGACTTGCAGAAATTTCGTGATTGATACAGAATGCTGAAAAGAGCTGTTAATACGCTCAAACGATTTCTGGCGAGGTAACTCGCATCGTCCAAAGCCATCCGGCTTTCATCCAACCATTGGGGTTATTCAAACCCGATGGGTTTGATGACCTCACTTTTTTTTGAGGTCATCATGAAGGTAACCTACCAAGCTGCAGCACGTGTCAACACCACATTAATCAAGATGGAACGGGCCGCAGATGCCTTTTCCAACACACCCGAACTTTACCGTAAGGAATTTTGGGATTTTGTCCTGGTTCAAGCAAGCAATCCCAACTATGCCCAAACTGTCCTCGAAGAAATGGACGCTTTGGGAAAAGAGGGTGTCAGTGTCAGCAAATTTGTATCATTCAACATGGTCAACGCCATGGCTGTCGCCAGACATACTCTGCGGAATCAAGAAATCCTGAAACATTCCAAAGATGGCATCATCCGCTAATACTTGATTGACACTGACAATCAGGAATTAATGCAGGATTTGGGGAATTTCCACAACCATCTTGGCCGCCATTCGCGCCCAAATTGGATTGCCCTCATCCGAAAGCTCCCGCACTCGTGCTTCGCCTAATTCGCGAAGTACGTGCGGGGCGATGTTTCCGTCCACCGAACGATCCAGCAGTTTGGTCCACATTTCCTTTTCGTTATCTTCAAAAATCACTTTGTTATCAATAACTCGCATTTTTTTCCCCATTAATTAATCACGTTCCTAACACTACCAAATAAATTTGCCTTGTCAAATCGGTAGGTTAGCATGCCGGAATCTATCCGCTGCCGGCAGCCAGGGAACTGGCATCGTCAGGGGATGAAGTCTCCACATTTTTTGCCAATTTTACCCAATAGGGCCATGCCCAATGGGTATAGGTCATTTTTATGGAGCACCAATGAATTCGCCCAAATACCTCATCGTCAGTAAATCTCGCAGAAGCACTCTGCAGGTTTTAGAAGACCATGCACACGATTCTTTCGTCTCGGATACCTTGTCACAGCTCAGGAAATCATTTCCCGATGCTGAACGCATAAGCGCCCTGGAATGGTTAGCTTTTCAGGAAGACCTCAGTATCAGTCAAAGCGCGACGGCAAGTTCGGAAGCAAGTTTTCTGAATGCAAAATCGAGAAACCAGAACATCATCTCTTACAGTGATATGCACATTATCATCGATGAAAAGCCACTCGTTGGCGATGTTCGGGGCTTCTTTATCCATTTTCAAAACCAATACTACTTTTTGCATGAACGCAAATCCACAGCCCTGGATCTGATCAAGCAAAAAATCATGCAATCCATCACTCCTTCTTAAAACAATTTTTAGTGTCCTTCTACAACCCTATCGGGCCAGTCCCTATGGTTGGCTCAATTATTCAAGGTCATAATATGAGCACAACACCATTTTCACCGGAACTGATTGCTGCTTGCCAGTCAGCCATCAAACAACAAATTTCTGAAAATTCTCAGTTTCTACAACATGTTCTTGGAATAACCGGGTACGGTCAACTTCCAAAACTGATTGAACAGGTTTCAATTGATTTACGACTGCCAGAGCGTGCAAAAAGAGTACGGGAATTATTTACCAGACTTGAAACATTGGTCAAATCATCTCCTAAAGATGCTTATGTCATTGTTGAAAAAGTGGACGGAGTTGGTGGCCACGAATTCACGAAATATGAAACCATTATTTCCGGTGGTGCCGGACGAATCGCGATCGGCGGAAAGTATGATTGTTATACGTCGCCACCCGATCCATCCTTCATCCAAAGGCGGATTTTCGAATTCGATGTTTTCGCTTGCCGTGCTTATTGTGAATCAATCATTCATCTAAATGATTGCCGAGAGGTGATTAGAACAAAGCATTTACACGTTGGCATGCAAATCCCTCGTCTCAAGCTGGACGGCATTCCAAATGCGGTCACAGTCACCATCAGTCAAGTAAATTTTGCTGAAGGTTCTATCAAGCTCTCGTTAAATCGGCGTGGCAGTTTTATCAAATTTATTCACATGCCGGCTTCGAAACTGGCAGTTTTAGCGGATCTTGACGGGATTATTTCCCCAAAATCAACTACTCATGTTTCAAACAAAGTGCTGTATAGCTGAACAAAAGTCAGGCTAACACCTCACTTTCAAGCTTGAAACTCTCTGAATTTCCTTCGTTTTCCCTCTAGGAAATTTTCAACCATTTTCCGACCACACTGGTTGGATTTACATTCTCATTCATATTATGAAATCAACTAATCAAATTCTGGCAGATGCTCAAAGTTTACTCTTGCCTCCAATCGATGTGACAGGAAGCATTCTGAGTTTCCCTGAGCGCGGACCGTGGGGTAGCAGTTCATGGCGTGGCAACTGTTCTGGGCACGTATATCGAGCACTGTTTCAGAGCATCAAACCTGCTTCATTCTGTGATCCAATGTCAGGGAGTGGCACGGCGATTCAGGTTGCAGAAATGATGGGCATCGAAGCTTTCGGTTTAGACCTACATTCCGGTTTTAATATTCTTCGCGATTCGATTGTGAAAAAAATCGATAAAGAAGTGGACTTGGTGTTATCACACTGTCCATACTCCGGTATGGTGTTGTACAGCGGCCAGCAATGGGGTAGCGAACCGCATCCAGATGATTTGTCGCGCTGTCATGACGACAACGACTTTTGCGAAAAAATGCAAATTGCTATGATCAATCAGCGAGAAGCTACCAAAATCGGAGGTTACTACGGCACTATCGTAGGAGATTGGCGGCGCGGTGGTGTGTATAGTAGCTATCAGGCCGAGATCATTAGCCGGTTACCCAAAGATGAATTGGCCGGGGTTCTCATCAAGGCGCAGCACAACATGCAGTCAAATGCTAAATCCTACAAAGCAATGAAATTGCCTTTCATTACCCATGAGTACATTTTGATATTCAAGCGCAAAAAATGCACTACCATGCAATTCCTGCAGGCCATAGCGATTGAACAAGCTCAACGACTTCGTGGAACATGGCGCTCTATTGTCCGACATGTGATGATACAGCTGGGTGGTCAAGCTAAGCTGGAGGTGGTCTATCAGACCATACAAGAGAATGCTCCGGACAAGCTACAGCGTAATCCGCACTGGAAAGACAAAATTCGCCAGGTGTTAAACAGCAGCGGCGATTATTTCTCTGAAGAACGAGGGGTTTGGAAACTGGCATAGCAATGCTTAATGAGTATCACACTTGCTGCATGTCGTCCTCAGACCGGCACCGCTCAATTATCGTGGCATTTTTGACATCCTCCCCTGCCTTTAGGCAGGGGA
>NZ_JABXYJ010000016.1 GCF_013377855.1 Cognatundibacterium oligocarboniphilum
GCCATATTCGGATTAGCGATGACAACGCGCGCCTTGGCGGCGCGGGTTTGCTCGCCAAGTAGATTGCCGACGTAGCTGACTTTTCCGGTAGCAGCTGTGTCATTGGCTGCAGAGGTGATCGTAACGGTTTCACCTACTCGAACCAGCTCCAGATCCTTTGGTGTCACCACAACTTCCACCCACACACTGGACAGATTCGAGAGCAGAAAAACATTTGCGTCTTCTTTGACTGCTTCCCCTTGTGTGATGTGCTTCTCCACGATGACGCCGTCGAACGGTGCACGCAGGACATAGCGATTGAGTGCACCGTCAAACTCGCCTGCACCCAATGCTGCCAGTTTGGATCGAGCTGTCTGAGCTTCGATTTCAGCTTCGCGCAGCACGGTCTGTGCTTGGAGATAGTCCTGTTCTGCCGAGATCTTGTCTTCCCACAGCTTTTTCTCGCGCAGGTAGGTGGTCTGTGCCAGGCCCAGTCGCTTTTGCGCCGCGAGCGACGCGCTACGCAGGTCTGCCAAAGCAGGGCTGGAGATCACTGCCAGAACTTGGCCTTTCTTAACGCTTTGCCCCAGATCTGCGGAAACAGACTCGGCCACACCAGGCGTGCGCGGTACGATGTGCGCCGTCAGGTCTTCGTTAAAGCGCACCTCGCCCGGCAACTGGATGATGTTGCCCATCGTGGCCGCTTCAGCTTTTGCGAGCGTCACACCAGCAGTCTGAATCTGCTTTTCGCTCATTAGTACCACGCCTTCTTCGCCGGCGTGATCACCAACATCCTTCTTCGCGGAATTTTCTGCATGTTGAGCTTCAGCGGTGCCACCGCCACTGTCCTTTTTCCATAACAGGATGGCTGCACCCAGTACGGCACCAATAAGCACTATGATCAGCGCGGCTTTTTGAGATTTCTTATCAATATTGAGCATCATTTTGCATTCCTGTCAGTTATGTAGTTGCCAACGATGGGTTCTACTGAGATATAGCGTTCCAGATCGGCAAGAGAGCGATAGCGGGCGGAGAGCGCGCTCAGATATTGAGCGCGGCTTTGGAATAAGGTGCGTTGGGCATCGAGCACATCAATAAATCCAAACTTGCCCAGTTCAAAGCCAGTAACTGCCGCGTTGAATGCACTTTGTGCGGCAGGCAGGATCTCGCTGCGCATGCTCTCAATCTGCTCCTGAGCAATGGACGCCCGTTGGTGTGCGTCGGCTAAGGCTTGGGTTGCATTCAGATACGCAATCTCGGCATCGGTCTTTGCCTTATCAACTCGGCGCATTGCGGACAGGAGGTTGCCCTGATTTAGGTTAAAAAACGGCAACGGTATCGCCATGCCTACAACCGTCTGAGAAACGTTAGTCTGGAAGTCTTTCTTTTTCCCAAATGTGAGCGTCAGATCAGGAACTCGATCTGACTTTGCCAGATTAAAGCTGGCCTCTTCGCGTTCGATCTGCGCGCGCGCTCGTTGTATCTGTGGTGAAGCATTTAGACGGGATTGCAGTTCTTGCAATGACGGAATGACAGTCAGGTTGATATCAGGCGTCACCAAGTTGCGTTCTTCAGGCTGAGTGCTGCCCCAGAACGCAGCCAGGCGACGCCGCGCCAATGTAGCGTCTGCGACCGCTTGCGATAGCTCCAAACGTGCGCTTGCTTCCGCTACGCTTGATCGAGTTTGCTCTAACGGGGAGATCTTGCCAGCAGCAACGCGACGACCAGCGGCATTAGTAGACTTACTTGCCAGGCTGAAAGATTCCTTAGCGAGTGCAACGTGCTCTTGCGTCGTAAGAGCCTCTAAATAGGCAGCAGTGACGTTCGCACGCAACTCCGCAGCTGTAACATTCACATCGCCGCGGGCCAGAACCTGGTCTTGTTCTGCCAGCTTGATGCGGGCGCCTCGTTTGCCGCCAAGCTCAATGGGCAGGCTTAATTGATAGGTGTCGGAACGATTACTACGCGAAGAAGTACCTTCGCGCAGTAGTGCCAATTCAGGATTTGGCCGGACTCCGGCTTGGACGCGAGCACCTTCGGTGATCTCAACACTGTGTGCGGCCGAACGCAGCTCAGGACTGATCGATAGGGTCATTGCGATAGCCTGTTCCAGCGTCAGCGATGCGGAATTTGTATTTGCTGCGGTTGCTACTTCACCGATAGTGAAGGCATCACTTTGTTGTACAGCAGCCTGAGTACTAAAAGGGATCAACTGTGCCAATAGGACAGCCGCTCCCAAAACTAAATGTAGGGATTGCATGGATAACTCCGAAAATTAAAGACGAAGGAATCCGGCGGTGTACAGCAACCTCCGCCCACATTCAGGCGTAAGTCACAATTTTAGAGAGACGAACGAATACAGCCGCCGGAGTTAAGCGACGGCTACCCACTGAGGACGCTCTGGAGGAGCGGTATAAAACGAGGAGAGGACGATTTCAGTGAACATTGGAGCAGCTTCGGCGATCTGAGGATGCGAAATACTTTCGAAGCTATCAAGCGATAACGTCCCGTGTGCGCACGAAGCACAGTGAGAATGAACGGAGATCTTTTTCGTGTCCGCCTGTTTTTCTTTCAGAACCGAAACGACGTTATCCGAGGGATTGGTGTCGGGATGATGTCCCCAGTGATTTGCTGCTTTACCCGTTTCATGCGTGCAATAGACCGCAGCCACACTCCAGCTAAACTGCAGCGTAAGTATAGTAATCAACATGATAAGAGTTCGACGAGCCATATGATGAGTATATCACTACGAGTGCATACACATTTCCGCCTCGCCAAAAATTTTCCAAATCCAATAGTCGCTTTTGCATCCTGTATCTAAATGCAATCCAGTCGAATCCTGAAGATGAAATAATGAAAAACGCCGGGCTAAGATAAAACTCCCGGCGGTTGTCGAGGATCGTGCAGGCCAGAAGCGAAAAATAAAAGTATAATGATTCTCATTTCTAACTTGGGCGCTGTGCGCAGAGATCTTTCAAACGCTATGTCATTCCTACGCATACTTCTATTTTTATTGATTAGCTTCCTGTACGCAGTATCGCCGGTGATTGCTCAAACTACTGTTGAGCAAGACAAGGCGAAGCAAATCTGGCAATTGCTGGATTACCTTGCCGTTGATTATGGTGGTGCAGTCAAAGATGGGAAGGTTGTCAGTGCCCCGGAATATGCTGAGATGCAGGAATTTGCCTTATCAGCAGAGCGCCAGTTAGGAGAATTGCCTGCCAACGCCGCTCAAAGAGATTTACTACTACAGGCGACTCAATTACGCAGTTTGGTCGCAGAAAAATCTGCTGCAGTAAACGTATCAACTAAAGCGCGCGGCTTGGCAGGCGCCTTGCTGGCTGCTTATCCAGTGCCAGTATCCCCGGGAAAGACGCCGGATTTAAAGCTGGGGGCGCAGTTATTTCAGGCGCAATGCGTTAGTTGCCACGGTAGTTTGGGTCGCGGCGATGGTCCTTTGGCGGCTAGTTTGAATCCGCCACCCATCGCCTTGACCGGGCATGACCGGGCCAAAGAAAGAAGCTTGTTTTCATTGCACCAAATTATCACTCAAGGGGTAAAAGGTACATCAATGCCTGCTTTTGCCCAATTGACCGACAATGAGCGCTGGGCTCTCGCTTTTTTTGCATCGAACTTACCTTATAGTGACGCGGATCGTGAGGCTGGCAAGAAGTTGTGGGAAACAAATTCAGCTTTGCATGCATCGGTACCGTCGTTGAGTATATTGAGTCAGACATCAGAAACGGCGCTTGCCAAGAGTTTGCCAGACGGGCAAGCAGTACAAGTGATGGCGTACTTGAAGAGTAATCCGCAAATACTGGAACAAAACAAACCCGATTCTTTGGCATTGTCAAAATCACGTTTGAAAGAAAGCCTTGCTGCTCTGGATAAAGGTGATATTTCTGAAGCATCTCGCTTGGCAATTTCTGCTTATCTTGACGGTTTTGAGCCAATTGAACCGGCACTTGTTACCAAGAATAAGGTGCTCTTCAATAGTATCGAAAAAACCATGGGTGAATTCCGTGCAGCAGTGACTGCCGGAAAGAGGGATGAAGCTCATACCATCGAACAGCAATTGGTGGTGCAACTCGACCAGGCGAAAACAGCTTTACAGTCGAGTAACAGCGACCCCATCAGCACCTTGATCAGTGCCTTAACTATCTTGCTGCGTGAAGGGATCGAGGCACTTCTGGTGGTAGTAGCGATGATTGCTTTTCTTAAACGGGCAGAACGCAAGGATGTGCTGCCGTATGTGCATGCTGGTTGGATCGCCGCATTGGCTGCTGGCGGATTGACTTGGGTGGCAGCGACCTATTTGGTGACGTTTAGCGGTGCCAGCCGAGAAATGACCGCAGGCTACTCATCACTGTTCGCAGCAGTGATATTGCTCAGTGTTGGCATCTGGATGCACCAAAAGAGCCTCGCCGGACGCTGGCAACAGTATGTCAAAGACAAATTATCCTCCGCACTTAACAAGCGCTCGGCAGTGATGTTATTCCTGCTGTCGTTTGTTACAGTCTACCGGGAGGTGTTCGAAACTGTGCTGTTTTACGCAGCATTATGGAGCGACGGTAACGGCGGTTATTTATTAATAGGCTTGTTGGTGGGTATCGTGATTTTGGCTGTGATTGCTGTTGTTTTGCTCAGGACTACAGCAAGATTGCCAATTAGTCAGTTCTTTGCGGTCAGTTCTGCCTTGGTGGCGATTCTGGCTTTCGTTCTGGTAGGCAAAGGTATCACTGCACTGCAAGAGGCTGGCGTAATCAATGTCACACCGATTGCAATACCTCGTATTGATCTGCTGGGAATTTATCCATCAACGGAAAGCATTATGGCGCAAACAGCAATTCTGGTGATTATTATTA
Source organism: Cognatundibacterium oligocarboniphilum (assembly GCF_013377855.1). Taxonomy (GTDB): domain Bacteria; phylum Pseudomonadota; class Gammaproteobacteria; order Burkholderiales; family Burkholderiaceae_D; genus Undibacterium; species Undibacterium oligocarboniphilum. The sequence goes on from NZ_JABXYJ010000016.1 coordinate 4,845, forward strand.
TCAGTTTTATACTAAATCAGCGCATCGGGAACCAAAACCGTACTTAATCCATCATTAACCGATAGTAACCAAGCTTCAGAGGAGTCCTGAAATTATTACTTTCGGAAATTGGCGAACCGAAGAAAATGAGCGTTGTTGAAGATCACTCGATGATTAGCCATGTTTATATGTATTTGAGCGTTCCGTCAAAGTCTTCAGTGTCAAAAATCGTCGGATTCATGAATGGGAAGAGTGCTATTTTGATCGCCATGCACGTTGGTGGGAGGCAAAGGAATTTCACAGGAAAAGTGTTTTGGTAAGAGGTTATAATGGCTTGCGCTTGGTGGACAAGCTGGAGTAAAACAAAAAATGGAGCGCATGCCAATCGCGAGTATGGTCTGTAGGGTTCCCCCCCTGTATATCGATCTGATATTTACAACTTTGAAGGAGCAATAAAATGAAAAAAATTGTATTGGGAGCATTTGTGCTCGCTAGTTCGTTTGCGCTCGCACAGCAACCATCTTTACCTGTACAACCCAAGACAACGCAAGCCGCGCCAAAAACACCAGTACCTCCAAGCCCTGCTGAATTCGACAAGCAGATGACGCAGGTACAGGACAATATGAAAAAAATGCAGGATCAAATGACGAAGTTGCAGCAAACTCAGGATCCTCAGGAACGTCAACAGTTACTACAGGATCACTGGGTGACCATGCAAAACGCAATGTCCGTGATGCAAGGCATGTGGGGGCCGGGTATGATGGGATGCTGCGGCAATGGCCACATGATGGGCGGTCACATGATGGGCGGTATGATGAATGGCCCAATGGGATGGCATGCGATGGGTAATTATTATTCAAAGCTGACATCTGAGCAGGTCAGGCAACGGCAGTACATGATGGATCAATATTTGGGTTCGCAACAAATGATGATGAATCACATGATGTGGCATCAACAATGGATGAGCCAACTCCCTCCTGCGCAAAAATAGTCGAATTCACATACAGACTTGTTCGACGTTGCGGGTGCAATGATTGCCTTGATCGGAGTACGTTTACCTTTTTTAGACCAGAAGGTATTGCGTTGACCGGTTGAACCGACCTCTGCTGTTTTATGATGTCATTCTCCCGCTTCAGCCGAGTGTTTTCAGCGCGCAGTCTGGAGAGTTCCATTGCCTCTGGCGTCACCTCTTTGTTGTCGGCGGCACGTTTGGGTTTTACTTCTGCTGCCCTGATCCAGTTTCGCAGCGTCTGGTCGCCACCAATTCACAATCTTGGACGAGTTTGATGACCAGTTTCTTGGACTCGGTCGGTATGCCTACTTCGGCATTTTTCCATTTCCAGTCTTTATCAAGCAATATTAACTTTACATCACTTGCAGCAGACTAGATTTCAGGGAGAGCTCAGTTTCTTGCTCGGTTGTTGATGTTCACCAGTAGCCTTGTGCTAATGATCGTGGTGACCAAAATGTTGTACGGACATCCTGTTTCACGCCTGCAATACTCACACGCCACTCTCCAGCTTACCTGGAGAGTGAAAACAAGAAATAGCAGATAAACGCTTTTTGGCCGTGATGCGAGTTATCAAGCTTTATTTATTTCGATATGCTTATGATGATGGCTGATCTCTTATTTAACTTTGCGTACGAGACGCAAACCATTAAATACCACCAACAGACTCGCTCCCATATCCGCAAATACAGCCATCCACAAGGTGGCAATCCCCATCACGGCCATGATCAGAAAGATCAACTTAATGCCCAAGGCCAAAGTGATATTTTGTTTCAAGACGGCAGCAGTACGCTGACTCAAACGAACAAACTGTGGAATTTTACGTAAGTCATCATCCATTAGAGCCACGTCAGCAGTTTCAAGAGCAGTATCAGTCCCGGCAGCTCCCATAGCGAAGCCTATGCTGGATTTAGCCAGTGCGGGTGCATCATTAATCCCATCACCGACCATCCCAACAGTACCGTAGTTCATCAATTCATCGTTGATAGCAGTCAGCTTATCTTCTGGCAGCAGATTGCCGCGCGCATCGTCAATACCCACACTCTTTGCTATCGCTTTCGCAGTCATTTCATTGTCACCGGTCAACATGACGGTTCGAATACCAAGTGCATGCAATTCTGCAATTGCTTCACGACTACTTTCACGCACAGTGTCTGCCACGCCTATCACGGCAAGCGGCCTTTCTTCATCGGCGATGATCACTGCTGTCTTACCATCTGCTTCCATTGCAAACAGTATAGCTTCGGTACCTGGGTTGCAAATCTTAAGTTCTTCTATCAAACGGTGATTGCCCAGGTAATACCACTTTCCTGCAATTTGACCTTTAACGCCACGTCCAGTGATCGCTTCAAAGTCGCTGACTTCCCATACTGGCGCGTCACTGCCTTGTGTTTTCCAATGTGTAGTTACTGCACCAGAAACCGGGTGATTCGATCGCACCGCCAGACTAGCAGCGAGCTGGATTGCCGTATTCTGATCACCACTCAGTTGTCTAACGTCAGTGACGATGGGCTTGCCTTGCGTAATGGTGCCGGTTTTATCCAGCGCAAGGGATTTCAGTTTGCGGCCTTCTTCCAGATAAACACCTCCCTTGATCAGGATGCCAGCCTTTGCCGCAGCGGCCAAGCCGCTGACTACGGTCACTGGAGTTGAGACAACCAAAGCACAAGGACAAGCAATGACCAATAAGACCAGAGCTTTGTACACCCACACCATCCATGGGAGCCCTAATAACAACGGTGGCACGATCATCACTCCCAATGCGAGGATAAACACGACGGGTGTGTACACTTTGGCAAAAGCATCAACGAAGCGCTGGGTCGGTGCGCGGCTACCTTGCGCTTCCTCAACAGCATGGATAATTCTCGACAGCGTGGAATCAGTTTGTGTCGCCGTTACTCGGTATTCGAAAGATCCGGTTTCATTGATGGTGCCAGCAAATACTTTATCTCCTACTATCTTGGCAACCGGTATGCTTTCACCAGTGATAGGTGCCTGGTTCACCGACGATTGTCCCTTGCTCAGCTCACCGTCCAGTGGAATGCGCTCTCCTGGGCCAACTCGGACGGTAGCACCAATGGCAATTGATTTGGCTTCAATGATTTGCCAATTGCCATCTTGCTGTAAAACACTGGCTTGTTCTGGTGTCATAGCCATCAGTCCACGTATCGCATTGCGAGCACGGTCAAGTGACATCGCTTCAATTGCTTCTGACAGGCTAAATAAGACCATAACCATAGCGGCCTCCGGCCATTGCCCGATGATCAGCGCCCCCGTGACAGCAATCGCCATAAGGGCATTAATGTTCAGATTCAGATTTTTGAGGGCTATCCAACCCTTTTTATACGTACCAGTGCCACTGATCAGTATCGCAAAAACAGACAAGAGTATGACCGGCCAGGCTTTTTCAGATCCGTTGATATAAGTATATGTCTCGGCCAGGACTGCAGCCGCTGCCGCTGCGCCTAGCAGCCACCACTTGCGGAACACGTTTGGTGGCGGGGTATCGGTGACATCCTGATTGCTGTTACCTTCTTCGCTTAACAATACTGCCTGCATGCCGATCGAAGTCAGTGCTGCTTGAATCGGATCGGGATTTTCCAGTGTATGAGTGACCGTCAATTTACGCTGCATGAGATTGAAATCAAGCTGAGCTATCCCAGGCATCGGCCCGATTTTGTTGCGTATTAAACCTTCTTCTGTTGGGCAATCCATGTTTTCTATGGAATACACTATCTTGGAAGTGTGGCTTGTGGGTTGAGTATTCTCGTTTACTGGAAGCATACCTAATGCTGTAACAGTATCAATAAGTGCAGAGGTGTCTGCGATTGTGTGCTTGATACTGAGACGGCGATTCATGAGATTGAAGTCAAGGCTATTTACTCCAGGCATTTTTTCTAATGTATTGCGAAGCAAGGCCTCTTCCGTTGGGCAATCCATCTGCTCAATGAATAAATTCAACACCTTTTCAGTATTATTTGGTGACGCGACTATTGGAACTGAAGAAGTCTTATTGTTATCAGTAGACTTGGAGTCACATCCACAACAATTTGATTCTCGCTCGCTCATCATGTTTCCTTTGATTACGTGTATATCTTTTCATTAGACACCCTGTAGCAGGTACAGAGTCAAGGTGATTTTGAAAAATCGTACTATACACAGCACCCACTCTGCTGTTGCAGTGGTGGGCACTTAACGGTACCAAACGAACAGAACACGCAGCAGTCGCCTGAATTTGGCCGTAACAGCGCCTTGCAGTGGCTGCACTCATAGTAAAACTGACAAGCATCCGTTGGCATGGTTTCTTGCTTGACAAAGCCACATTGCGGACAAGTCAGAATGGATTCCAGAATAACGTCACTCATCACCGTATCACCTCAGACGGATAGCCCGCGTTTGTCGTTGCCTTGGTCAGTTCCTCCGGCCGCGCCTTATCCGGGTCATAAATGACAGTTACCGTTTTCTTTTCGAAATCAACTTTGACGGCACTCACGCCAGATACCTTTTCCAGCGACTTCTTGACGGTGATCGGGCACAGCTCACAGGTCATGTTCCTGACATTGAGCGTGACAGTTTTCGGATCGGCGGCCAGCACTGCCAGCGGCAAGGCAGCGAGGGCGGTAATCAGCAGTTTGCGCATGGTATCTCCTTTTAGTAGAACAACAAGGCCAGCCGTGGTACGGCTAACAGGCCGAATATAAGAGCGGTAACAACCCAGAATATGATTCGCTGCTGCTTTACCTTGCGTGGATCGGCGCAAGGCGTACCCGGAGTGCAAATCTGGGATACCAGGTATAGCTTGCGAAAAGCCCATCCCAGAAAAAGCAAGGTCAGGCAAATAAAGATAGGACGGTATGGCTCCAACGCCGTCATATTGCTCGCCCATGCCCCGCCAATTCCCAGGACAAACAGTACTAGCGGGCCGACACAACACACTGACGCGGCAATGGCAGCAAGCATGCCCGCGACTAATGCACTTTTCCCGCCGAGTTGTTTCATGCCACATATCCTTGAATTTATTGATACAAGTGTTACTCTACATTCCGTACCTAGGTACAGAATCAAGGAAAATTTGATGACTACAGCAGAATTAACTATCGGCAAGCTGGCGGAAGCAGCTGGGGTGAACATCGAGACAATTCGTTATTACCAGCGAAGAGGTTTGCTAAAGGAGCCGCTTAAGCCGCAAGGCGGCCATCGGCGTTACAGCTCGGAACAGACCAAACGAATACGTTTCATCAAGCGGGCACAGCTACTTGGCTTCACTCTGGACGAAGTGAGTGCGCTACTGACACTGGATACTGTGTGTGCTTGCGAAGAGACGCGCGCGCTGTCTGTTCTCAAACTGAGCTTGATTGAGCAGAAGATGGCAGATCTTGCTGCCATGAAGCAAGCACTGGGTGAGCTGGTGAAGCAGTGCGATTTCGGTAACGGTCACGCGACATGTCCGATCATCGGTGCGCTGGTTCGGGATTAAATGGATTGTTTGATTTCCGTTTTTTATGTGCTGCTTGGCATAAAACGTTTATCTCGGCACTCCCCAGCTAGGACAAATAATGTGGATGCTCGTTTTTATTTTGAGACTGATCAAAGAAATATGAGACAAAGAGCACTATAATTAAGATGCTGAAAAATTGGCTTTTTATTGATTTCCAGTTTCACCCTGTTTTTATCGTTAATTAAAAGTAATAATTACGTGAAATTATCCCGTCCACATCGCCTGTTCACTGCGTTGATCGTACTCTTCAGCATGCTGTTTATGCAACTTGCTGTAGCAGCATACGCATGCCCAAGCCATACGACGGATAGCGCCATACCTGGTTTATCTGGAGATATAGGTTATGCCTCAATGGTCGACTGTGCTGGCATGGACAAAGAGCAACCTGCATTGTGCCATGCGCATGCTGAAGAACCCTATGCGAAACAATCGCTGGATAAACCGCAAGTACCTGATGTTCAACCCTTTGTACTGACTGGATTGTCTTTAACACTTCAACTGATTGATGTTGAGTCTTTTCTACAAGATCAGCAAGCCTACCCTTTGTATCTGACGCGTGTCACCGCACCTCCTATTGCTATTCGCAACTGCTGTTTCCGCATTTAACCTCCCCAGATTCGCTTAATCTGTCACTTTCACGTCGTATCGACAAAAGTGCCGTTTCTTGCTATCTGGAGGCTCCATGTCTTTCTCAATCCATGCGCCTATATTTGTGCGCAGTAAAACAAAACTTAATTTTCTGCCCCTGGTCGCAGTTGTTGTAGCGACCGCCTTTGGGGCGAACTCATACTCAGCCCTTGCTACAGAGTCCACGCTAACTTTGAGCAATGCCCAACAACTAGCAGTTGCCCGTTCTCGTCAATTGATCGCACAGGACATGGCAGTGACTGCTTCCCGCGAAATGGCAGTCGCTGCCGGTCAATTGCCTGATCCAATAGTGAAAGCCGGAATCGACAATCTGCCAGTCAGTGGGCCTGACCGTGGCAGCCTGACTGGCGATTTCATGACCATGCGCCGCATCGGTGTCATGCAGGAGTTGACCAGAAATGACAAACGCCAATTACGGACGGAGCGCTATGACCGCCTAGCAGACAAGTCACTAGCAGAGAAAGTCAGTGCAATTGCTGCTATCCAGCGCGATACTGCTATCTCGTGGCTTGAACGGTACTACGTCGAGCGCATGGCTGCTGTAGTCGCAGAACAATCCAACCAAGCTAAACTTGAAATTGAGGCCGCCGAGAGTAATTACCGCGCTGGTCGAGGTACTCAGGCAGATATCTTCGCTGCCCGTAGTGCGCTAAGCATGGTCGATGACCGTTACAGTGAAATCCAACGCAAAGTGCGTACTGCTAAGACGATGTTAAACCGTTGGACGGGGGCTGACTCAGAACTTCCATTGGCGGGTGAACCCAGTATCGAGAACATTCGCCTGGATTCGTCAGTGCTGGACAAGTCGCTTGCCCATCACCCGCAAATTGCCGTATTGAACAGACAAATGGAGATTGCTGAAGCAGATGCGAAGTTGGCCGAAGTTAATAAAAAACCAGACTGGAGCATTGAAGTTGCATTCCAGCAACGCGGCCCAGCTTACTCGAACATGATATCAGTCGGTATATCACTACCTTTCCAGTGGGATCAAAAGAATCGCCAAGATCGTGAACTTTCTTCCAAATTAGCAATGGTCGAACAGGCCAAGGCTGAACGCGACGAAATATTGCGCTCCCATATCGCCGAAACCAGAGCGATGATAGAGGAATGGCAAAGTAATCTGGGACGCAGTGCCCGCTATGAGCGCGAATTGATACCGCTCGCAAAAGAGCGTACTCAAGTCACCTTGACCGCCTATCGCGGCGGCAAATCCAGTCTGAGTGATGTGTTGGTGGCACGCCGTAACGAAACCGAAGTACGACTGCAAGCCTTGCAATTACAAGCAGATACAGCCCGTTTATGGGCACAACTTAATTTCCTGCTTCCCGTCGACGTGCAAGCAACTTATCCAACACTACCCACGAACAAGGATCTGCCATGAACAATAAAAAAATCCTCATTGCTCTGGTTACTGCTGGCCTGCTTACTGGCAGTGGCTATGGTTTTTATCGCCTCGGTCTCAGTCAGGGAATACAAATATCTGACAAGTCGCAAGCGAGTGTATCAACAACTAGCTCGGGTACGGATGCCAAAAAGGTACTGTATTGGCATGACCCCATGGTTCCTGGTCAAAAATTCGATAAACCGGGCAAATCTCCTTTTATGGACATGCAATTGGTACCTGTTTATGCCGATGGCGGAGATGAAGGTTCTGTCAGCGTCAGTTCCCGTGTGCAACAAAACCTTGGCATACGCACTGCTGAAGTGACACGCAGTAACCTGGCATCGGCTGTTATGGCGGTCGGTAGTGTGGCCTATAACGAACGCGATGTCGCTCTGGTTCAGGCACGCAGCAATGGTTTTGTCGAAAAACTCTACGTACGCGCACCTCTTGATACAGTCAAGAAAGGACAGGCACTGGCTGAGCTATATGTGCCTGATTGGGTTGCTGCGCAGGAAGAATACCTGACGGTGAAGCGCATGCAGGTCGGTGGCATTGCTGGCTTAACGGACGGGGCAAAGCTACGCATGCGCCTGGTGGGGATGAGCGACGATCAAATACGTACAGTCGAGGCCAGTGGCAAGGTACATTCACGCATCACTATTACGGCTCCGGTCAGCGGTGTTGTCGCAGAGTTGTCTGTGCGCGAAGGTATGACCGTCATGACAGGTGCTCCCTTATTTCGTATTAATGGTCTTGGCACCGTCTGGGTCAATGCCGACATTCCAGAGAATCTAGCCGCCCAGGTACGCACAGGCAATGCCGTTGAAGCACGAACCCCATCCTTGCCAGGCGTCATCTTCAACGGTAAGGTCAATGCCATTCTTCCTCAAATTGACACCGCTACCCGTACTCTGAAAGCACGCATCGAACTGGCGAATCCGTCCGCTCAACTGGTACCAGGCATGTTTGTCAATTTGAACTTCAGTTCTGAAGCACGCAAAGATATTTTGCAAGTACCAACCGAGGCCGTCATCCAAACTGGTACTCGTGCTGTTGTCATGGTCGCTCAAGGCAACGGTCAATTCATGCCAGTGAATGTCGAAACCGGTGCAGAGGCAAATGGACAGACTGAAATCCGTAAAGGCCTGGAAGCTGGCCAAAAAGTCGTCGTATCCGGCCAATTCCTGATCGATTCCGAAGCGAGCTTGAAAGGAACAACGACCCGTATGGGCGATGCGCCAGCGCTCAATAGTGACAAAGTGACTGGACCAGCACACCATGGTAGCGGCAAAGTCGAGCAGATAGATAAGAACGAAATCATGCTGTCCCATAATCCCATTCCTTCCTTGGGATGGGGGGCAATGACAATGGCTTTCCAGTCGCCGGCGAATGGTTTGCCTGCAAATGTCAAGGTTGGCGATACGGTAATTTTTGATATACGCCAAACCAAGGATGGCATGTATCAGATCACGTCGATCTCGCCAACTGCAGACGCACCCAAGTCCAGCCCTCCAGCTAAACCGATGAGCGATACGATGGACATGCCTCCATCCTCTACAGGAGCAAAAAAATGATGGCCAAACTAATCCGTTGGTCAATCGCCAATCGCTTCCTGGTAATGTTGGCCACTCTGATGATAACTGCATGGGGTATCTGGTCTTTGTCGCGTACACCGCTGGATGCGATTCCCGATCTGTCAGATGTGCAAGTCATCATTCGTACCAGCTACCCAGGGCAAGCACCACAAATTGTTGAAAACCAAATTACTTATCCCCTGACGACAACCATGTTGTCGGTACCTGGTGCCAAGACGGTACGCGGCTATTCTTTCTTTGGGGATTCCTTTGTCTACGTATTGTTTGAAGATGGCACCGATATGTACTGGGCACGTTCCCGGGTACTGGAATATCTTAATCAAGTTCAATCTCGCTTACCGCCCCAGGCAAAAGCATCTCTTGGCCCGGATGCAACCGGTGTCGGCTGGGTGTACGAATATGCTCTGGTGGATCGCAGCGGCAAGATGGACTTGTCTCAATTACGGGCATTTCAGGACTGGTTCCTGAAGTACGAATTGAAGTCTGTGCCGAATGTATCTGAAGTGGCGAGTATCGGCGGCATGGTACGCCAGTATCAGATTCAGCTTGATCCTGACAAGATGCGTGCCTACAACATCCCGCATGGAAAAATCATTGAAGCTGTGCAGAAGGCCAATCAAGAAACCGGTGGCTCGGTACTAGAACTGGGTGAAGCCGAGTATATGGTGCGTGCCTCTGGTTATCTGAAGTCACTGGATGATTTTCGTAAAATACCTTTGATGACCACAGATGCTGGTGTGTCTGTGCGCCTGGGTGATGTGGCTCGTATCCAGATCGGGCCTGAAATGCGGCGTGGTATCGCTGACTTGAACGGTGAAGGTGAGGTCGCTGGCGGCGTGATTGTCATGCGGTCCGGCAAGAACGCCTTGGAAACCATCGATGCAGTCAAGGTCAAATTGGCAAAGCTCAAAGCCAGTCTTCCCGCAGGCGTGGAGATCGTCACTACCTATGACCGGTCCAATCTAATCAATCGTGCCGTCAAGAATCTACAAGAGAAACTGATTGAGGAATTCATCGTTGTCGCCATCGTCTGCGCCATTTTCCTGTTTCATCTGCGCTCGGCCCTGGTCGCCATTGTTACCTTACCAATCGGCATTCTGGTTGCCTTCGTCGTCATGTACTACCAGGGTGTGAATGCCAATATCATGTCTTTAGGCGGAATTGCTATTGCGGTAGGTGCCATGGTCGATGCCGCAGTGGTCATGATCGAGAATGCCCACAAACACATCGAAGCATGGAACCATGCGCATCCCGGAGAAAAACTTCAGGGGGAAACACATTGGCGGGTGATTGGCGATGCCGCTGCCGAGGTGGGGCCTGCCTTGTTTTTCTCATTGCTTATCATTGTCTTGTCCTTTATTCCTGTCTTTACCCTGGAGGCTCAGGAGGGACGCTTGTTTTCTCCGCTGGCCTTTACAAAGACTTATGCCATGGCGGCAGCAGCTGGCCTTGCCGTGACCCTGATACCTGTATTGATGGGCTACCTGATCCGGGGCAAGATACCGGATGAACAAATGAATCCCCTGAATCGCTTCCTGATAGCGATGTACCGGCCTTTACTCAACGTGGTGCTAAGTTTCCCGAAAACCACTTTGCTAATTGCTGGCTTGATTGCAATAGTAACCGTGTGGCCAATGGCACGGCTTGGCGGTGAATTCATGCCGCCACTGGATGAAGGTGATTTGCTCTACATGCCGTCTGCGCTACCAGGCATCGGCGCTGGCAAGGTTTCAGAGTTGCTTCAGCAGACCGACCGGCTGATAAAGACCGTCCCCGAGGTAAAAAGCGTCTTTGGCAAGGCCGGTCGTGCTGAAAGTGCGACTGATCCGGCTCCCCTGGAAATGTTCGAGACCACAATACAATTCAAGCCACGTGACCAATGGCGGCCTGGGATGACGACCGACAAGCTGGTAGAGGAACTGGATCGCATCGTCAAAGTTCCTGGCCTGTCCAATATCTGGGTGCCGCCTATCCGAAATCGTATCGACATGCTGGCAACCGGTATTAAGAGCCCGGTGGGCGTAAAAGTGGCTGGTACGAGCTTGAAAGAAATAGACCGGATTACCGGTGACATTGAGCGTGCGGTCAAAAAGGTGACAGGTGTATCTTCAGCTTTGGCAGAAAGACTCAATGGCGGACGCTATATCGACGTTGATATCAACAGGGATATCGCGGCTCGTTACGGTCTCAATATTGCAGATGTCCAAAGTATCGTGTCCGCTGCAATTGGTGGCGATAACATCGGTGAAACCATAGAGGGCTTGCAACGCTTCCCCATTAACGTCCGCTATCCGCGCGAAGTACGTGATTCTGTCGAGAAACTGAGACAACTGTCAGTACTAACAGAGCGTGGCGCACAAATCCGCTTAGGTGATGTCGCTGAAATACGCGTCAATGATGGCCCCCCCATGCTCAAGAGCGAAAATGCGCGCCTGTCTGGATGGGTGTACGTCGATATCCGTGATCGTGATCTCAGTTCAACGGTACGAGAAATGCAGGAAGTTGTTACCAGGGAGGTCAAGTTGCCAGCCGGTTATTCGATTGCCTGGTCTGGTCAATTCGAGTATCTGGAGCGTGCGACAGCCAAATTGAAAATCGTGGTACCGGCTACCTTGCTGATTATTTTCGTGCTGTTGTACATGACCTTCAAGCGTGTTGATGAAGCTGCATTGATCATGGCGACTTTGCCATTTGCATTGGCTGGTGGGATTTGGCTGCTATGGGCATTGAGCCACAATCTTTCTGTCGCAAGCGGTGTAGGCTTTATCGCGTTAGCGGGGGTTTCCGCTGAATTCGGCGTCATTATGCTCTTGTACCTGAAGCATGCCTGGGAAGAGCGCGTCGTCCATGGAAAAAGCAGCGAGCAAGATTTACTTGATGCCATTCGTGAAGGGGCGGTGTTACGGGTCCGGCCAAAGGCGATGACGGTCGCTGTCATCATTGCCGGCCTGGTCCCCATCATGCTCGGTACGGGTACTGGTTCGGAAGTCATGAAGCGTATTGCTGCGCCTATGGTGGGCGGCATGATCACTGCACCTTTACTGTCAATGTTTGTCGTGCCAGCGGTATATTTACTGTTGCGTAGAAGACAATTGCGCGATAAACCCCAGGAAATCTCAACATCCGAAGAGAATGCCGATGAACCTGTTTAGTCAAAATCTGACCAGCTCCAGCCATCTTGTCGCCGTCTTGCGATGGTTAATTTTGGCTGCGACATTGTTTCAAGGCAGTGCATTCGCGAAACCGATCCAGATTGCAATGAATGCGGAGATGACGCAACCCCAACAATTGGGAGCGGATTGCCTGCCATGCCCTGTTTGTTATGTCATCGCCGCGCCAGACAAAATGAAGTTGATCGACCTGTCTGGTTCAAATCTGCTGTTCCTGATCAAAGAGGAAGAGCAACTTCGGATTGCCAGACTCGGGAATCCGACGATACAGAACTGGCCAGGCATTGCACTGAGATTGAGGTTTTGTTGTTGGCGGAATTAGAAGTTTGAATGACCGATACGCAGCAATAACATTCTCGTTTTAGGCATATAGAGGACATTATCATGAAACATTTATTTAGAGCGCTGGTCAGCGGCGCGATTCTCGCGACCTCACTATCAGCCGTCGCAGGCCCTGATTTCCAGATGCTGGAGTTGGCCCGCAAAGCCAGGGCACTACGCCTAAGTCATCAGGCGACTACTTTAGTGAATCAACCTGTTTCCAGTAGCAATCCTGTTCAGACAGAGGTGGATGCCAAGGAGAAACAAATGATGAAAGACTGTAACGAGATGAAGAAAAAATCGAAAAACTGAGTGAAACCCGTCAGCGACTTGTCTAATAGTGCAAGTCGCTGGCAAATTGGTCATTTCTGCCTTCCCCAAATCAAGAGAATGTAGCGATGCCTCGTTGCTCACCGAGGTCCAATCAACTTGTTTAAAGTCAAAAGCCATCTCAAGGTGACTTATGACTTTCTTGGCAATATAGCGTTACCGGCTTAGTTTCCTTAACAAGTGGCGGGAATGAGGTCATGTTGAGTATGATGCCGATAATTCTGGCGGCGATGTTGTTGGCGAAAAAGTCCTGACTTCTGCAAGTGAGTATTTTTCTCTCCAGGCGCTGGAAATAGCAATTTTTACGGTTGGAAAATCTCGCTTTGTTCGGGGAAATATGTTCGAAATTGTACGTCACGCAGAGCCCGATTTGTTTACGATCTCTGACGCTTCAAGAGTAGCTGAGGGTGGTAGATCGGATTTAATCCTCTGTCGAGTAAATGGATCGACGGCATCCACATAGCGCATCGCGCTTTGCACACTTTTCC
>NZ_JABXYJ010000017.1 GCF_013377855.1 Cognatundibacterium oligocarboniphilum
AATATTTTTACATGAATCCCGGCCGACCCTCTGATTAAGGGAAAATAAAATGTTCAGAATGGAAATTAACCAAGCCTATAGCCTTATCGCTGGGTTCATCGTGTTTGCAGTGATTGTTATCCTGACCTTGAAATACTTTCCCAGCGAGTGTGCAGAATTCATCCGGCGCTTACGTTCACCTTCGGCTTCAGCGGTCAAAAAGCAATCAGAAGAATTGTTGGCAAAGATGAATAAAAACGTGGCCGAACGCAAGTCACGCAAATAACCTGGAAAATTCATGGACTGTTTGGCTGGACTGATTGTGCTGGTTGCCGCAGGCGTCATCTACTGGTTCGCGGATGACTACGTGCAGCGCCCAATGTCGTACTGGAGCCGCGAACAGCTGGAGGCGGCATTTAAGCGCCATCCAAACGAGCTTGCCAAGCACGTCAATCGTGGCAGCATGAGTCGCAAAGAATGGATCGCGGCAATGAAGAAGCGTGATGCCGAGGGCGTGGCAGAGCTTGGCCGGCGTGGGATTAAACATTAGGGAAAATAGTTGACGCACATAGTCACCTCACACGATATTGAGCCAACGTCACTTTACCGGCAAACCGGCAATTCCGCCCAATTGGTCGTGTATTCAGGCGACTTCCGATCTTGGCGCATCTGCCAGGAACGGCGCGAGCCGTCTTGACTGAGTTTCAGTGTTCCCTTCCCGAATCGCGCATTGATCTGATCGAGAGTCGCCATCAGCGAAGGATCATCCGGCGCACCGGCAAACATATCGCCCTGGAACTGCGTTTCAGGGAAAATCTCGCTGAGGATCACCCCCGCTTTTTTGTAGCAATAGCCTGGACGGAACATAGCGGCCAGCGCTGCGACCGCGTACCGCTGCAACGTCATGCTGCTGGCAGTTGGTGTCATCAGTGGCAGAGCCAGACTTGGGCAGTATTGCGGCTGGTCTTCCCGGAAGCGGTCAGTCATGATGAAAACCTGCAGCAGCGCAGCACAGGAATGCTGTGCGCGTAGCTTGCGTGCTGAGGTACTAATGAAGTGTGCCAGTGCATCTTGCAGTTCTTCGATTTCTGTGACTGGCTGGCCGAATGAGCGTGACGTAATGATCTGCTGTTTGGCCGGGGCGCTTTCAGTAAGTTCGATACAGGCTTCACCGCGAAGTTCCCGGACTGTCTTTTCCATTACGATGCCAAAACGCTTGCGCATACTGCTGATATCCGCAGTCCGCAGCTGCAGAGCAGTCTGGATACCAATAACATCAAGCGCTTTGGTCAGCTGCCGACCGATGCCCCAAATTTCTTCCACAGGAATATTCTTTAAGACGGATTCCTGTTGCTTATTGTTGAGCAGATTAAAATTAAAAACACCTTGCGACCGGGGATGCCTTTTTGCCACAAAATTGCTAAGTTTGGAAAGGGTTGGGCTGGCACCAATTCCTATACAGACTGAAATTGATGTTTCCCTGAAAACCCGGTCTCGTATCTGTCGCGCACGCTGGTCAATGTCGTGAAAGCCAGTTAAGTCCAAAAAACACTCATCGATGCTGTACACCTCCTGAACCGGTGAATACTCGCGCAGGATCGCCATCACGCGGTTACTCATATCGGCATACAGCGGGTAATTAGACGAAAAGACGTGGACGCCATGCTCGCGCACCAGGTCACTAATCTTAAACAGCGGCACACCCATCTTGATACCTAGCGCCTTCGCCTCATTGCTACGGCTGACCGCGCAGCCGTCGTTGTTCGAAAGCACAATGATCGGTTGATGGTTGAGATCAGGCCGGAAAACGCGTTCGCAACTTGCGTAAAAATTATTGCAATCTATCAACCCTATAGAGCGTTTTGGCGCATGCATAGCGAAGCCTCACACATTCAGCAGCCGGTGTAAATTAAACGTCACCACGCCCCAAATACGCAGTTCCTGCCCTTCTTTGAGAATTATCGGAGGGAAAGCCGGATTCTCTGCGATCAGCCGGACATCCTGGCCGCGTCGGTATAACCGCTTAACCGTAAATTCGTCATCGATTACGGCGAGCACGATTTGATTATGGGCAGGAGTGATGGAGCGATCCACAATCAGCGTATCGCCGTCATAGATTCCAATTCCAGTCATTGATTCACCTAAAACTCGAAACAGAAAAGATGCGTTCTCGTTGATCAGCAAATGGCGATTGAGGTCAATTCGGCTTTGCGCATAGTCCGCTGCCGGGGAGGGAAAGCCAGCGTGGACAGCGCATTCAATGAGCGTCATCGACACTTCACCTGGTAGGTAAGGAATGGGAAAATTCATAATATTAACTGTATATACATTCAGTATTGTATCTCATTGGAAGTAGTAGATGGAAAGGGAGACAAATACGCTGTTTTGTAATAACATTGTGTTGACATTGAATTTTAACTGTACTAACATAGTAATAACTGAGGTGTTTATGAAAACAGCAATTCGAAAAATGGGTAATTCACAGGGAGTTTTGATCCCTAAGCCTTTCCTTACCCAGATAGGCATGGAGATGGGCGACGTGGATATTGATATAGAAAACGATGCCATCGTCATTCGCAAACTGGCAAAAAAACCGCGTGATGGCTGGGCGGAATTTAGCAAGACTATTGCTGCGGCTGGTGATGATAAGTTGGTGATGCCAGAATTCTCTAACGAAGAAGATAAGGAATTGGTATGGTAGTGCGGGGGGAGGTTTGGTTGGTTAATCTTAACCCTACCGTTGGAAGTGAAATACAGAAAACACGTCCCTGTGTCGTCGTATCGCCTCCAGAAATGCATGACCATCTGCGAACGGTGTTGATCGCGCCAATGACGACGGGTAATAAGCCAGCGCCGTTTCGTATTCCGGTGACGTTTGAAAAAAAGAAGGGACTCATTCTGCTGGATCAGATGCGGTCAGTTGACAAGACAAGATTAGTAAAAAAAATGGGTAGCGTAACAGCGCAAACGTTGACTGACACTCTGCTGATCCTGCAAGAAGTTTTTGTTGAGTAATCGAAGGAAAACGCCGTGAATGGGGTCGTCTCAGAAAACGGAAAATAAAGCACGCTAAGCGTGCGTGGAGGCTGGCACCCAGCGGTACAGCGTCGGAATGGACACGCCGAGGTTCTTGGCCACGTCCTTGGGCGGCACCCCGCTGGCCAGCAGCTTCTTGGCCGACTCGATCTTGCTGTCGGTCATCTTCGGCTTGCGGCCGCCTTTGCGGCCGAGCTGCTTGGCGACTTCCAGCCCGGCGCGGGTGCGCTCGACGGTCAGCTCGCGCTCCATTTCGGCAAGGCTCGCCATGACGTGGAAGAAGAACCGCCCGGATGGTGTGCCGGTGTCGATGGAGTCGGTGAGGCTCCTGAACTGGACACCGTGCTTGTGCAGATCGCCGACCAGATCGACCAGTTGCTTGACCGACCGGCCCAGCCGGTCGAGCTTCCAGACGACCAAAGTATCGCCTTCGCGCAGCATTTCGAGCGTCTTGGCCAAGCCAGGCCGGTCTGCCCGCGTGCCACTCACCTTGTCCTCGAAGACCTTTTTACATCCGGCCTTGCTCAAGGCTTCGCGTTGCAGCTCCAGGTTCTGATCCTGCGTCGAGACGCGCGCATAGCCAATCAACATGGCTTGTCTCGCGCCCGGTCGATGCGTTCCTGCATCGCCTGCATCACTTCTTCGTGGGTGTACGATCTGGCGTTGGCGTCGGTGGCTTGCCGCAGGGCTTCCTCAACCTCGCGCGTCATCCGCTCGTAATCCTCCGGCCACAGCGCTTGCTCCATGCGCAGCGACGCCTGACCCAGCAGGTGCAGCAGGCTGAACAGCCGCATGTCGTTGGTGGCGACGATGCGCTCCCGAATCTGCTCCTGAATAGCTTCGCTAGCCCGATGCGCTTGTGGTGTGGCAGTCCCCTCGTAGTCAGCGGGGAATTCCGCTTCCTCGGCAATCCTTGCCCAGGCGCTGGCCAGCGCCTCGATGGTTGACGTGCTCATTTCCGCCGCTCCTGTGCTCTTTGGCGAATCAACCGGCCAAGGGGCCTCGACGCGAAAACCAGCAGCATCACGCCTATCGGATACCAGGTCGAGAAGACCACCAAGGCATCGAAGGCTGGCCGTCCGGTCGTCCGGTGTTGGTAGGCAGTACGGCGGTCACAGCCATCAACCCGCCGACCGTCCAGATGATGCGCCACACGTAGGGCATCACGCGGGGCACGTAGCCGTCATCGAAAGCGGTCTGGTAGTAGCGGCGCAGGCCGCGCTCGGCAAGCGCCTGGCGCTGCCGCTCCGACAGCGCATCCGTCCGGCCATACCAGCGCCGGAATGGTGGACAGCGCAGCAGCAAAGGGGTGAAGAGGATCATCACCGCCACGATCGCGACACCCCACGCCATGACGGCGCCGGCATCGGGCCGCTTGGCGTTCTCGATCACGGGCGCGAAGACGCCCGGAGCACCGATCATCCAGAACAGCGCAATGTGCTGATGGAAGGAGAGCTTCATTTGCTCATCCACTTGCGCAGCAGGCGCTTTTTCAGGGAGGCGCGTTCTTGCGGGTTGCGTCCCTTGTGATTGGCGATGCGATCCGCCGTGGCGGCCTGGCGCTTGACGGGCCAGTAGGAGCGGCCATCCTTGCCCATCGACCAGACGCTGCTGGCCTGGTTTTCCAGCAGGGGCAGATGGGCGCTCAGGGCTTCGGGCGACGCGCTGGTCAGCGCCGTGCGCTCACGGGTGCGCCAGCGCTGATGCCAGAGCTTCTTGTCCTCGCGCTCGCTGCCGCAGGTCGTGTGCCCGACGATGGGTGTTTTGCGGCGGCTGCGGCTCATAACGTAGTGGTCTCCAAGAACATTCAGGACTGATCCCAGGCGTCGATGGTCAAGACCTGATCGGCAGGACAGGCGGCTACGCGGTCGGGAACTGGATGGTGTTCAGTCTCATGCCGACCCCATTCGATTGATCGCGTCGCTTGCGGCACGCTGCGACGCAAGGAGGTTTGCGACCTGGTTTAGCAGCCGTGTCCGCTGCATGTCTGTTACCTATCTCCCCGACCGCTCATTGGACCAACTCCAGAGATTGGGCTCTATCGCTCAGCCAATACGAAACCGGCATTGGCTGATGCCACAACCGAGACGAACACAAATGGCTCGGTACCTGTATTTCGCGCCCCGTGCACTTGGCCCGGTCTTGCCACGGCTATCTCACCTTCCCTGAGGGCACGAACAATCCCATTGCCCTGAAAGTAATCAGCCATTCCCGACAAAACAGTCCACGTGTCTTGGCCGTGAGGATGAATGTGAGCCGCAATTTCCTGCCCGGGATGGACATGCCAAACCACGATAATTGAGTCTCGGGTTTCAAGCACAACGGAACGAATAGGCTCGCCTTCGGACGGCTGAACATACTCGGCTACAGAAAATATTCTCGATTCAACAGTCATCGGAGATCCCTCTTTCACAGTGCCCCCAGACAGGCTGGATATGAATTCTAACTCGAATTTGAACGGGAGGCTGGTCGTGCGGTCGTGCAGTTGCCGATGAGCGTGTCGGCTGCTGCCTCCTTGCCCACCAGCGAACTCACGTCCGTTGCGGCCATCCAGAAGGTCTTGCCCGAGCGCGGCTCATAGGTCGCGGGATCGAACACGCCAGAGGGGCCGAACATCGGCGGCTTGATTGGTCATGGCTCCATGCCTTTGTCGTTACGGTCTTCATCGTCGGCATCCTGACGCACGGCGGGCAATTGCTGGAGCAACGCCGGCAGCCATTCCTGTACCGTCTCCCACACCACATCGAGGTTGATGTCGAAATAGCCGTGAGCCATGCGATTACGCATATTGCGCATGCTGCGCCACGGCACGTCGGCATGCGCCTGGGTGAACTCGACGTAGCCATCCATCACCTTTGTGGCCGCCTCGCCGATGACGATCAGGCTCATGATGACGGCCTGCTGGGTGCGCTTGTCGGCCAAGAAGTCGTCCTTGGCCATCCCTTCCACGAAGCTGCGCGCATCGGTTGCGGCCTGCTGAATGTGGTCGAGGTAATCGGGCAGGCGGTTCTCGCTCATATCGGTTGCGCCTCCGCGAGCACCTTGGCCCGGAACTTCGGCGGCAGGTCGCCGGGAGTCAGCAGATCGACGTCAACGCCGAGCAGCGATTTCAGTTCTTCTTCCAAATCGCCCAAGTCCAACAACGTGGCACCGGGCAGCGCATCGACCAACAGGTCGAGGTCGCTGCCATCCCGGTCGGTGCCATGCAGCACCGAGCCGAAGACGCGCGGGTTCGCGGCGCGAAAGCGGCCTACCGCTTCACGCACTGCGCTTCGCTTCATGTCAAGCACAACAGACGGTCGCATGCGCATCCTTTCTTATCGAAACTCGTTGAGATGATATGCAATCAAGAATAGAATTTCAAGAACTATTTTCGAGAATCGCAATGCCTTGATTCCCGTGCCGCGCCGGTTGCCTTGGCGGGCTTGTCACAAACCTACGTTTTCAAGAAGAAGGAAACCGCATGCCCCGCCGTTCGATCCTCTCCGCCGCCGAGCGCGAAAGCCTGCTGGCGTTGCCGGACACCAAGGATGAGTTGATCCGTCACTACACGTTCAGCGAAAGCGACCTCTCCATCATCCGGCAGCGGCGCGGCCCGGCCAATCGGCTGGGCTTCGCGGTGCAGCTCTGCTACCTGCGCTTTCCCGGCGTCATCCTTGGCGCTGATGAGCCACCGTTCCCGCCATTGCTGAGACTGGTCGCCAACCAGCTCAAGGTCGGCATCGAAAGCTGGGACGAGTACGGGCAGCGTGAGCAGACCCGACGCGAGCACCTGGTCGAGCTGCAAACGGTGTTCGGCTTCCAGCCGTTCACGATTGGCCACTACCGGCAGGCTGTCCAGTTGCTGACCGAGCTGGCCATGCAAACCGACAAGGGCATCGTGCTGGCCAGAGCCTTGATCGAGCACCTGCGGCGGCAGTCGGTCATTGTGCCCGCCCTCAACGCCGTCGAGCGGGCGAGCGCCGAAGCGATTACCCGCGCCAACCGGCGTCTCTACGACGCCTTGGCTGAGCCGCTGACGGACGTGCATCGCCGTCGCCTCGACGATCTGCTCAAGCGCCGCGACAACGGCAAGACGACGTGGCTGGCCTGGCTGCGGCAATCCCCGGTCAAACCGAACTCGCGGCACATGCTGGAACACATCGAACGCCTCAAGGCGTGGCAGGCGCTCGACCTGCCCTCCGGCATCGAGCGGCTGGTTCACCAGAACCGGCTGCTCAAGATCGCCCGCGAGGGCGGCCAGATGACGCCCGCCGACCTGGCGAAGTTCGAGCCGCAGCGGCGTTACGCGACCCTGGTGGCGCTCGCCATCGAGGGCATGGCCACCGTCACCGACGAAATCATCGACCTGCATGACCGCATCCTGGGCAAGCTGTTCAATGCCGCCAAGAACAAGCATCAGCAGCAGTTCCAGGCATCCGGCAAGGCGATCAATGCCAAGGTGCGGCTGTTCGGGCGCATCGGCCAGGCGCTGATCGAGGCCAAGCAAGCGGGCCGCGATCCGTTCGCCGCCATCGAGGCCGTCATGTCCTGGGATGCTTTCGCCGAGAGCGTCACCGAAGCGCAGCGGCTCGCGCAACCCGAGGACTTCGATTTCCTGCACCGCATCGGCGAGAGCTACGCCACGCTGCGCCGCTACGCGCCGGAATTTCTCGACGTGCTCAAGTTGCGGGCCGCGCCCGCCGCCAAGGACGTACTCGACGCCATCGAGGTGCTGCGCAGCATGAACAGCGACAACGCCCGCAAGGTGCCCACCGACGCGCCGACCGAGTTCATCAAGCCGCGCTGGCAGAAGCTGGTGATGACCGACACCGGCATCGACCGGCGCTACTACGAACTGTGCGCGCTGTCGGAGCTGAAGAACGCGCTGCGCTCCGGCGACATCTGGGTGCAAGGCTCGCGCCAGTTCAAGGACTTCGAGGACTACCTGGTGCCGCCCGCGAAATTCGCCAGCCTCAAGCAGGCCAGCGAATTGCCGCTGGCCGTGGCCACCGATTGCGACCAGTACCTGCATGACCGGCTGACGCTGCTGGAAACGCAGCTCGCCACCGTCAACCGCATGGCGCTGGCCAACGAGCTGCCGGACGCCATCATCACGGAGTCGGGCCTGAAGATCACGCCGCTCGATGCGGCGGTGCCCGATACCGCACAGGCCCTGATCGACCAGACGGCGATGATCCTACCGCACGTCAAGATCACCGAATTGCTGCTGGAGGTAGACGAATGGACGGGCTTCACCCGGCACTTCGCCCACCTGAAGTCAGGCGACCTGGCCAAGGACAAAAACCTGTTGCTGACCACGATCCTCGCCGACGCGATCAACCTGGGCCTGACCAAGATGGCGGAATCGTGCCCCGGCACGACCTACGCCAAGCTGGCCTGGCTGCAAGCCTGGCACATCCGCGACGAAACCTACGGGGCGGCACTGGCCGAGCTGGTCAACGCGCAGTTCCGACATCCCTTCGCCGAGCATTGGGGCGACGGCACCACGTCATCGTCGGACGGCCAGAACTTCCGCACCGGCAGCAAGGCCGAGAGCACCGGCCACATCAATCCGAAATACGGCAGCAGCCCAGGGCGGACGTTCTACACCCATATCTCCGACCAGTACGCGCCGTTCCACACCAAGGTCGTGAACGTCGGCGTGCGCGACTCGACCTACGTGCTCGACGGCCTGCTGTATCACGAATCCGACCTGCGGATCGAGGAGCACTACACCGACACGGCAGGGTTCACGGACCACGTCTTCGCGTTGATGCACCTGCTGGGCTTCCGCTTCGCCCCGCGCATTCGTGACCTGGGCGACACCAAGCTCTACATCCCGAAGGGCGATGCCACCTACGAGGCGTTGAAACCGATGATCGGCGGCACGCTCAACATCAAGCACGTCCGCGCCCATTGGGATGAAATCCTGCGGATGGCCACCTCGATCAAGCAGGGCACGGCGACGGCCTCGCTGATGCTCAGGAAGCTTGGCAGCTACCCGCGCCAGAACGGCCTGGCCGTCGCCCTGCGTGAGCTGGGACGCATCGAGCGCACACTGTTCATCCTGGACTGGCTGCAAAGCGTCGAGCTGCGCCGCCGCGTGCATGCCGGGCTGAACAAAGGCGAGGCGCGCAACGCGCTGGCCCGCGCCGTGTTCTTCAACCGCCTGGGGGAAATCCGCGACCGCAGCTTCGAGCAGCAGCGCTACCGGGCCAGCGGCCTCAACCTGGTGACGGCGGCCATCGTGCTATGGAACACGGTCTATCTGGAGCGGGCCGCGAACGCCTTGCGTGGCCACGGTCAAGCCGTCGATGACGGCCTGTTGCAGTACCTGTCGCCGCTCGGCTGGGAGCACATCAACCTGACCGGCGATTACCTCTGGCGCAGCAGCGCCAAGATCGGCGCGGGCAAGTTCAGGCCGCTACGGCCGCTGCAACCGGCTTAGCGTGCTTTATTTTCCGTTTTCTGAGACGACCCCTGAATCACATGTCAATCACAGAATGCAGAGAGTGCGGCAGCACAGATCTTGAATGGAAAACGTCTATCATCATCCGGTCAGATGTTCAGCAAGGACGCTTGCGCACTGATGACGTGGACTGCATATTTTTTCTCGGCTGCAATCACTGTTCCGAGACACTGACTACTGTCAACGCTGATAAGGTAGCAGGATTGATGAACGCAACAGCGGCTCAGGCCGTGTAATCAGGAAAATCGAATGAGCATTTTTTTAGGAGAATACGCAATGTCATCTATGTCAGTACACTAATTGCTGGAGCGGTCGAAGTTTTGCGCGGCGATCAGGTTGGTGTTCGTGCCGCGATGCTGATTGCTGTGATTACTGTCGTGTGGTCTGCGCTTGCAGACCGGTTTGCCAAGAAGCCGAACTCTAAAACATAAGAAGAAATTCGAGGAAAATAATCATGATTATTGTGGTGGAAGTCAAAAACGACATTCTCGGAAATGATGAATTTTGGCGAGGGCCTGCTGATCGCGTCAGCGAAATCCGCAACATTCCGGCGCGTCGTCTCGCTGAACTGGTGAGCACCGATGGCTTGCCGCGCAAAAGTGGAATGTGGCACGTTCGCAAATTGGAAGCCTGAAAGGAAAAATATCATGCTGCGGAAACCAACCATTCCTGATGTGACGCCAGTAGTTAAAGAATGGTACTCGAAACCTGGCAACGAGTGCGGCGGCCTGTTCCACATCATTCTGGACGATGGGAACAATGAGCAACATTGGGCCGATGAGTTGCTTGAACAGGCTAAGGCATCGGGCGACACTGATGCAATTCAATTGGCTGAACTGCTTGCAGCGATGTCGCCTACACAGCGTCTTAAGTTATCCAAGATGAACTGGCTGGACGATCATTCAAGCGACACCGAATAGTATTAATATTCCATACGCAAGGATGAGTAAAACTGGACATTACTGTCAAAATTGCTTTTTCTGACCAAGCCAAAATTACTGAATGCCGTAGTCGCATTGTTTTGCAAACGGGCGAGAGTGGCTGACCAGCGCACGCGCTTACCGGACTCCAGACGCAATGTTTTTGACACCGTGATATCGGCCCGACCGTAGTAACTCAGACCATTATCGTTGCCGGAACTACGTTCGAATTTCAGACCCAATTCATAACCCTGTTGCAACTGGTGGTACATAGCGATGAAACCACTGTAGGGAGCATATTGACTCAGTTCGATCACATTATTACTACCCATTTGAATTTTGCTCAGGCCAATATTTAGACTGTTGCTGCTATTCGGTTGGTAATTCACCTGAAGTTCCACACCCGATAAGTCATTGCGTCCGTGATTGGTAGGGTGAAAATCACTGTTCTGCAGCTTTTCCGAGATCAGGTCCCACATTCTGTCCCGGAAAATCTTGGCATCTATCATCAGCCCCATATCCGGGAAATTACCCAAATAACCGATTTCCCGCGACAAAATTTTCTCGCCAACGAGATTCTGCGGTGATACGGCAGAACGATAAAAGTATCCGGAAGTCACGCCATTGACCGGCATACTGTACTGACTGGTCGGGTACGCCCAGTTAGCGCGTTGTTCCAGCATATCGGGCATCCGGACCGCTTTGGAAACAATGAATCGGATGGTATGTTGGGGGGTAAGATGGACATTCATGGCCACCCGTGGTGACAGGGCTACGCCGGTCAGTTCGTCCTTTTCCAAAAAGGCTCCCGAATTCCAGCTCAATTGCGCGATCGGGCTGTATTCCACATTTGAAAATACGCGCCAGGTCTGATTACTTTGCATCTGCTTCAGGTAAGTTGGACTGTCCACTCGATTAAATCGAAAACCCACGCCATTGACCATTCTCAGCTGATCTGAAAAATACAAGTTATCTTGAATTTCAATGTCAGTCCTCAATTCATCCAGGTTTTGGTTGGTGTTGAGACAAACTGGCTGTCTTGCCTGCCGCCCCAATTGCATCACATCATTTTTCACCTGTGCGTAGAGCATCGCATCGGCACTCGATAACGGGGCAGAGGGTGGCCGGCCAGCAAGTAATGCCTGTACAAAAGCGGGGTTAGCAGCATACAACTGATAAACGGAAGGAAGTAAAAATACCGAGGGCACGCAACTCCGCCAATTTTGCTGATGAATGTGTTTGGTTGCATAGGCTTGGATTTGCAACTCATGAATTTCTGAATATGCTTTTTTCCAGATACCGTTGACGGTAAAGGTGCGGCCCACGATATCCGGATAGGAAATCTGACTTGAATCCACGTAGGCGTTTTCCAGATCGCTTTGCATAACCATTGCCTGCAATTCGACATTTTCAGATGCTGAAAGATCCAGATTGTAACGAGCATTGAGCCGGTTGATCCGGGTATTGTTGTGTGCAACCGGGGAGGTTGATACGCGGTCAAATCCGTCATTTCCTTCGTGACTAAAGGATAAACGATAGGCTGAAGCGGAATTGGGCTTGCCTGCCATCTGAAACAAAGCGTGGTAGGTATCGTTTTTACCGAGAACAATTTTGGCTAAGGCATTCGGGGAATTTTTAGATTTTTTTGTCAGAACGTTAATGACTGCCAGCATGGAGTTGGAACCGTACACGGAACTATCCGGACCGCGGGTGATCTCGATCCGCTCAATATCTTCCAAAGGAATAGGGAAGGATGCCCAGTCAACGTTGGCGATACTTAATCCATAGGCAGAAACGCCATCGACCAATACGTTCATCCTGCGCGGTACCAGAATATTTGTACCATGATAATTGATTCTGTAATCATTCCCGGTAACCTGAGTCACCGTCATGCCAGGCACCAGCCGCAACGCATCGGGAACATTCAGAATACCGTATGCGGTCAGCATATCGGATGTGATCACGGTCACACTGGCCGGCACGTTGTCCACGGTTTGACGAATACGGGTCGGCGTCAGAACAGAGCCGATTGTCTGTAACTCGGTATCGTCGTCTGCAACTGCGAGAGTGGAAACAACTGAAAACAACACAACAGCAAAAAAAGAAAGTCGGTCAGACACGCGCATGAAATCGAACGTCCTTGAAGATTTACGCAAAATTCTAAAATACGGGAATCATCATACGTGTGGAATATGACAAGAGCATAGATTTCTGCACTTTCGCACTAAAACGCAACGAAAATTGACAAAATATTTTAAATATCCTGTAAGATATTTCTAATTTAGTCAGGTAACTGGCATCGTTTTACGGACCGCTCTGGTCTGTCACCGCTTCGGCGCAAAAACCCTGGGTTCATCACAATTCTTGTGATGCAACTTAATCTGTTTCACTTCCAGACTTTTCCCGTTTTTTTATTCTTGCTGCTGCCAGTAGCAAGCCTAGTTACGGGTACCACAACGAAAGTATTCAAATGAAATTTTTAACCCCGCAGGGATCTTTCCCTAGGGGATGGTTTCTGCATTTTTTAAAGGAGAAACCATGAAAATTCATTTTTCATTCAACAAAAAAGCTCGCACTGAAGCGATCCGCGCAATCGACAAACTGATTGCTCTGGTATCACCAACGTCGTTGCTTTTCAGCATTTTCTTGAAGGAATTGCATGAGCGCATGTTTGTGGCATTAGGGTGTTTTGCCCTGACCGCATTACTGTTGCTTATCAAGGTATTGGTCAGCTGTTTTGATGATGTCGATCATGACAGCACCAGCACCCGTTCAAGAACCGGACATGACACCTCCTGATGTGTTTTTGGCTTGATTAAATTCCCCGTCGAATTGATTAACTCAAACACTCTTGAGGACATTATGGAACTCAGTAATTTAGCGATCATTTTGCTTTCAACGCAACTGATCACCGCGATTGTTTCAGTGGTGCTTGGACTGTGCTGCTTTGCCGGCATCAAACAAGACCACAAAAAAATCCGGAACCCACACCCCTATTTATCCAGTAGCCACATTACAGGCCAGCGATAAGTTGATTCAAACCAAAACTCCGTAGTCCGATGGATTGCGGAGTTTTTTCTTTTTCTTTGGAGATTTCTATGAAAAACGCACTCAAATTAGTAGTGGCCATGACTGCCTTTTGCTTCACTCAAGCTTTTGCGCAAGTTGGTCAGTTTTATGACACAGCCCGGGTCGTCAATGTACAACCCATGTATCAACAATCCAGTTCTGACTGCAATATCCAGCAACAGTCATCGCAGACTGAATCCTCACGCAACAATACCGGTGGCTTGCTCGGTGGCGTTGCAGGTGCTTTATTGGGTTCACAAATCGGTGGTGGTAATGGCCGTATTGCAGCTGCAGCACTCGGTGGTGTCGTCGGCGCGTTGACAGGCGATCGTCTGGACAATCGTCAAGACAGTCAGCCTTCGTTGCAACGGACGAATTACGCTTTGTGCCAAAACAATGCCACTTCGCAATTGACCGGGTATCTGGTGACCTACGAATATAACGGCCGTCAGGGTAGTAAGCGGTTTTCTTATGATCCGGGCCAGGTTGTTCGCGTTCTGGTTTCGGTCGATCCACAGTAATACGTTTTCTTGTTCACAAAGGGATGCCAGCTGGCGTCCCTTTTTTTTCATGGAGCAGCTATGAATATCTTGACAGCCATTCCTGGCTTATTTTCAGTTTTTGGTTTTGTTTTAATTCTGGGTATTGCACTCGTCGTAGAGAGTGTTGTTCGCTACTTCATTGCTCAGGGTTGGAATAAAGCAAAAATCAAATTCACCTACTACGAAATTTTATCTCGCCTTGATTCGGCATTTGCCCGGTTAATGCGCAGGTAAGCAACCAGATCTGAGATTTGCCAAAGGCAAATCTCAGTGATTCTTTCGACAAACACCGCAATACACACCTCACAACATACTTATCCCGCAAGGGATTTTTTTTTAAGGAACCATCATGCTGCAAATGATTGAGACACCATCGACTATTTCCCTCAAAACCAACGAAAGCCAGTTATACCAAAAACTGGGCAGTATCTTCACCGACAAATCTAAGTTCATCTCAGAATTGCTGCAGAACTCGCGACGCGCCGGAGCGACAAGAATTAACATCTCATTTAATGAGACAGAGGAAATTGACATCCTCCCCTGCCTTTAGGCAGGGGA
>NZ_JABXYJ010000018.1 GCF_013377855.1 Cognatundibacterium oligocarboniphilum
TAGATACCTTCTGAATTTCGCATAATTTATAGCAGGCAAACTATGCTCTGCTAAAACCCGCGCCGTTGCTGCTTCTGCGGGTGTGGGTGTCAAAAAACTTGTGACAAAACACAATGCTAGGACAGCGCTAACTCGCTGCGCTGTCCTCGTCGTAAAAACTTCCCATAGTGATTTTTGACCTGCTCTTTCTGCTCTATCTATGTCTGACGCCATGATTATTTCTATCGGGTCAATTCCTAATTCAATTGCTATTTTTATACATTTTTCGTTGTCCATTGTTCTTACTCCTGATCTGTATTGTGCTACTGCTGCTGGTGATATTTGTAGCCATTCTGCCAATTCTTTATCTCTGCGTAGCTTTTTTTTCTGCATTATTTGATCTAAATATTTTGCTGCTCTCATAATTCCTCCTTGACTGTTAGCGAATCGTGAATTAAATTCACGTTACGTATTTCACGTCACGTTAATCACTTTGAACTCTATCACAGTGAATGTTTACTTCAATAATTTAAGTGTCACGGAAAGTTACATGAAGCAATTTGACGACAAATTTGCGCTGGAATTGCTTGACGCTCCGCGCCGTGGTCGCCCTCGTAAGCACAATGCTAAATCTCCGGCTCTCCGTGCTCGTGAATATCGTCTCCGCCAAAAAGCCAAGAAGCAGGGTGATTTATCGTGACGCATCACGGAAATTCATCATTGCCAGAATCACAATTTTCCGCGTCGCGGGAAGCTGCTGACGCGGCTTTAGCGCGTCAAAGCGTCCTGCAAAGCGGGGTTTCAGTACCGCAAACCGGGCAGGAATGCCCCCCCATTAATAACATGGGGGAAAACTACGAAGGTGAGCATATCCGTGTCGGTCGCCGCATTCTGACGACATTGTGCAAAGCCAAGGCACACAAAAACCTTGCTTTCTTTGACTGGCTTTCTGTCACGGTGCATGAAACCTCTTTTCATCGTACCGGTTCGGGTTCGTTGATATCTACTGATGAATTCATTTTTGAAGCGTCTCGTGTTTGTGAGTCCATCTTTGGCTTTGGTGTGACTGATCATCGCCAGAAAGTCATGAATTTTTATAACGATTCATGGGAATTGGGGGAAGGTTTCGGCTTCATTTGCTTCGGTGGCCAGCGCGAAACTTTGCAAATTGTTGTTTCAGGATTGGGCTGCATGAATGCGGCACAAGGATGGGAAAAAAGATTCTATGATTTTCTTACTAAAACTGCTATTCGCCCTGTTATTACCCGTTGTGATCTCGCACACGATGATATGCAGGGCGCGTATTTGTCGGTCGATTGGGCGGAAAAGCGTTGGGCAGAACGTGGCTTCAATTCAACGAAGGGCGGCAGACTCGTTAATATCGAGCGCGTTGGTAACTGGCACGCTCCTACCGGGGCAGGCAGAACGCTTACAGTGGGAACTCGCAAAGCTGGAAAATTCTGCCGATTCTATGAAAAAGGAAAACAGCTTGGCGATGAATCGTCGCTATGGTGCCGGGCAGAGGTCGAATTCAAAAGCTGTGACCGTCTGATTCCATTTGATATTTTGCTGGAACCGTCTGCCTATTTTGCGGGTGCATATCCCTGTTTTTCTGAGTTTTTCTATCATGCGTCTGCTCAGAAAGTGGAACTCAAAAAACGCACTGCTGAAATTACGATTGAGTCCGCAACGGCTGTCCTAAAACACCAGTTTGGAAAATACATTTCCTTTTTCCGTCAATTTTACGGTGATGCTGATTTGCTTGAACGTGCATCTTCAGACAATCGTGATGCCGTGCCAAAGAGGATGCAGCCTGTTTTGGCTGGCATGGGAAAAGCGAAACAATATTTTCATGAGATTTTCATCCCAAAAATTATCAATATTGAAAAAGATTTCGTGCCTGTTATCGATGTCCGCCGTGCGTCGAATAACGTGAAGGCTTATTTTGCGGCTAGTCGAGGTTAAAAATGAAGGTAACTGTTCTGGGTATGAAGGCTTCAAAGGGCATGATGGAAAACGGTGTCACTTACGATTCTACAAAAGTGTTTACTCAGGTTCGTTTGGATGATTCTAAGGGGACTGCGAAGGGTTTTAGTGGTGGTGATTATACTTTTGGTGATTCATCTGTTTTTGAAAAATATAAGCATTTGACTTTTCCTTTGCTCGCTGAAGTCGAGTTTGATCAGGTTACTTCTGGCAAGCTAGTGCGTCAAATTATCGTCAGTTTGCAGCCTTTGCAAATTGCAAAAACTGAAGCGAAGGCTTAGTCATGAATGGGCGCGTTGGCTACGTCATCCAGTGTCTTGAGTCATTCAATTTTTTGTATATGGATGAGGACGGGGCAGTCAACTACACGCCTTTTTTGAAGTTGGCTGGAACGACTCCTACTTATGAATCTGCTTTTGAGTTGGCGGCAGATTTTCTGCATGACTCATTTGCAATTTGTACTGTTTGGGTGCCGGAAAAAAAATGACGCAATGTCTGAAAGTTTCACAATTGCCCGATGGTTCTTTGCGTTTGGAGCCGGATGTGCAACAGGATTTGCAGCTTTGTCAGTATGTGCTGCAAACGGGTGCTGAAGTGGGGAATTCGCTCACCACTTTGACGCCTGCTCAGGGGACAGAAATATCCATGTACGTAATGGGTGTCTGGGCTGTCGCTTGGGGTTTTAAACAAGTAGCGAAAACTTTAAGTATGGGGTCTGAAAATGAAATTGAGTCAAATTAAAAATCTTGGTCTTGCTGCTGGTGTGATGTTGGTGTCTTTTTCTGCATCCGCTGCTGTTGATACTTCTGCGGTCACTTCTGCCATCACTGATGCCGGTGCAGCGGTTGCAACAGTCGGTGCTGCTGTGCTGGTCCTCCACGTCGGCATGAAAGTGTACAAGTGGGTTAGTCGCGCTCTGTAATTTGCGCCTTTTTGTATCTGAAAAGGGGCGGCGCGTCGCCCTTTTTTTTATTGGGATTGTGGAGCATGAAAAATGGGATTAATCGTTTTGTTGGCTGTCTGTGGTGCTGCTTGGCTTTTGTTTTCCTGATTTGTTCAGGTTTGGCTCAAGCGGGTCAAGCTGGTTACCAGTGGACGCCTGATGTAGATTGTTCCGCGCCGTTAAGTGACTCAATGATATCTGCGGGTTATCATTTTGATTTTGTTCGACCCACTTATAATACTGCTGGCGAAATGGTTTCTCGAACATGTGCACTTGTTGACGGAAGGGGCGTTGTTGATACTAACGAATTCACACAGTATCGTACCAATAATTGCAAAGCTGGCTATGTTAAAAATAGTAACGGTTGCCAGAAAAGTTGTAATGCTCCGCAGATAAATTTCCCGCCTGATTCTGACACTTGTGTGGATGTTCCGAAGTGTGGCAGTAGTGATAATTATATAGCTGGTGCGAACCAGTGTCGCCCTAAAGTTTGTGCTACGGGGACAAGTATTAATCCACAGACCGGTGCATGTGAAGCTCCTCCTCCTCCTGATGGTGGTGCAACATCTAACGGTACATCTGCCGGGGGCAGTTCTAATGGTACGTCTGCCGGTGCTACTTCTTCCGGGCAATCATCCGCTTCGCAGACTTCAGCGGCAACGTCAAATACTACTTCTGTCAGTACTACATCAAACGACCAGACTTCAGCGAGTAACACTTCTGCTGCAACATCCGCTAATACTACTTCGTCCACATCCTCTACTTCGGCATCTACCTCGTCCACTTCGTCAACCAGTGCTGGTGCTTCATCAAACGGTACTACATCGTCAGCGCCGACTTCATCGGCTACAACGCCGCCTTCTTCTTCATCTACATCATCAGCAACTACTTCTGCTTCATCAGCGGCTACAACATCTACATCTTCAGTCAGCGTAACTTCATCGGCAGTGCCGCCCACTACATCATCTGCTACAACGTCTATGACCAGTGCTGCTGCGACTTCTGCTGCCACTACGTCAACCTCTGGAACGTCAACAGCGAGCACCTCTGCTACAACATCAAGTGATTCAACGTCGAGCACAAGTGCAAGTCTCACGAGTTCTTCTGTGCCAGGTACGTCTGCTTCTCAAACGACGTCAAACGGTTCTAATAACGGCTCATCGAATTCTACGTCTAGCACTTCATCGTCTACTAGTAATGGTACTAGTTCTAGTACAAGCAACGGTAATGGTGACGATAACGATTTTTGCAAAAAACATCCTGAATTGAATATCTGCAAAAACAGTTCCGTTCAGGGTCGTTGCGCTCAGACTTCTTGTGATGGGGATGCCATCACATGTGCGATTTTGCGCACTCAGCAGCAGCGCGATTGTGAAGATCATGACGACAATGACCCGCAGGTGAAATTGGGAAAACAATTGTTGTCTGGTGATGACCCGCTCAAGGATTCTTTGCCGAATGCTGAAAATGCTCAGGTCGTTGATCTCTCTGGGAATATTGTGAACGCTGACGGGTGGGGCGGTGGTGGTCAGTGTTTTACGGATAAGACCTTTTCTGTTTCTGGTCGGTCGTTTGTATTACCGTTATCGAGTGTTTGTGATTATCTTTTGGCGTTGCGATTTGCTGTCATGTTAATGGCTGCGTTGACCAGCTACAAAATGGTTTCCGGGACAATTTTGAGGGATTTGTAATATGAATTTTTTAGTAGCAGCAATTCTGGGCGGATTGGCTCAGGTGATGGCGTCGATGGTCGGTCGTGTCCTTGTTGCGTTGTCCATGTCCTACGTTACCTATAGGGGTGTTCACGTAGCTACGGATTCTATTGTCCTGATGATGAAAACTTCTTTCGGTTCCATTGGTGGTGATATTGGCGGCATCCTTCAGTATCTTTGGCTTGACAAGGCAATGTCTATGATTGTGTCAGCCTTTGCTGCTTCTTTAGCTGTCAAGATGGGGCAGGGTGCTTTGACTAAACTGGTGGTTAAAAAATGATTAATCTGATTACCGGATTGCCCGGAAATGGCAAAACACTCTACGCACTCAGCTATGTTAAGCAATGGGCGGAAAAAGACAGCCGACCTGTTTTTTACTCTGGCATCAAAGATTTGATGCTTCCTTGGACTGAGATTGACCCGATTAAATGGTTTGAGTGTCCTCCGGGTTCAATTGTTGTTATTGATGAGTGCCAGACTGTTTTCCGTCCTCGTTCTATTGGCAAGGAACCGCCTGATTATGTGGCTAAGTTAGAGACACACAGGCATCAGGGCATTGATCTTGTTCTGATTACTCAGCATCCCTTACTCGCTGATTCTGCCATTCGTAGATTGGTTGGGCGTCACCTGCATGTCATGCGTAAATTCGGTACGAATGCTGCGACGATTCATGAATGGGCTGGTTGTAAGGATACGTGTGACAAGTCAGCGGGGCGCGCGGATAGTATCAAACACCATTGGGCTTACGATAAAAAAGCGTTTGAGTATTATAAAAGTGCTGAGGTCCATACCGTAAAGCGCAACATTCCTATGCGCATTTATATTCTTTTATTGGTTCCTTTTTTGATTGGTTTTGCTGTCTGGTATGTCAAAGTTTATACAGATAAGCAGCGCGGCAAAGATGTAGATAAGCCTGTGGCTGAGTCGGGTTTTCAGCCGTTAAAAACGTCTTTGGCTCCGGCTTCTGCTGGCGGTCGAGTTGCTTATGCGAATGCTTTGGATGATGCGAAGCAGTACGTATTTGAGCAGACTCCGCGTGTTGAGGGTTTGCCGCATACCGCGCCGAAATACGATGAGATAACAAAACCTGTTGAAGTACCTGTACCTGCTGGTTGTGTTCAGACTAAATCTTCAGGCTGCAAGTGTTATTCACAACAGGCGACGCCGATTGATATGCCGCAAGCTCTTTGTGAGGGCATTGTTAAGCATGGATATTTTGAGGATTTTGAACGATCAAAGCGCCCGAAAGAAAAACAATTAGAAGTTGCCAGGTCTGAAGAGGGTGCAAAGTCTGAGCAACCTTCTCAGTGGTTGGTCTTTGAGAATCCTCCTGTTAAGCGTCAATCCGGGCAATCTTTAAAGGATAAAGAAAAGGAAAAATTATGAATGCGGCTGTTTTGAAAAAAATAGATGTTTCTCCCTTGTTTCGCTTTTTTGCGAATTATGGTAGCGCTGTTTTTTTGTCTTGGTTGGGTTACTACTTTTTCACTGAAATTGCTTTATTTCATTTAGATAGTTTTCGTTTTACTTGGGAGCCGCAGCTTGTAACGTGGAAGTCGGGTTATGTCTTTACTGTTAAAAGTTTTTGGCGTTCTGTTTTGCTGGTCTATGTGTTTTGTTTGCCTGTGTATTTTTACTTGAGAAACGACACTTTATCTAAGGGCGCTCTGGTTTTGCAGTCAGTGTTGTTTGTATTGACTGGAAGGCTGTCTGTGTTGACTGAACGACACAAATTGGCGGTCCGGTTTTTTCTTGTAAAGATGGTTTTTGTTCCCTATATCTTGGCTATTTTCTTGGCGCATTTACGTGTCACGAATTACAAACTGGTCGATCTTTGGCGCTATTTTCATATGGATGTATTGGACCGTCCTTTCTTTGCGCCGGATTTGAATTGGCTCATTATTGAATGTGTTTTGGCGGTAGTGTATTTCTTTGATGTTGTTCCGTTTTTGGTGGGTTATCTGGCTGAATCAAAATTTTTGAATAACGAGATCAAAAGTGTTGAGACTACTTTAGCGGGGTGGGTGATTTGTCTGATTTATTACTCGCCGTTTAATCTGGCTTTTGCTGCTTTTTTTGTTCGTGATGTGCCGGAATATGTGCATCCCTTTGCTATTGGTGCGTTTGGTGACTATTTGTATTTTATTCTGAATGTTGGGGCTGTTCTTTGTCTTGCATGTTACGCATCTGCATCGGTTTCTTTGGGCTGGCGTTCTGGTAACTTGGTTTCTCGTGGCGTTGTCACTTCGGGTCTTTATTCAGTGGTCCGTCATCCTGCGTATTCTTTCAAGAGCGTCGCTTGGCTTCTTTTTGCGCTTGGTGCGTCTCTGCATTCCTATTTGAGTGGCCAGCCGTGGCTTTGGCGTCTTGTGGCGTTGTCTGTGTGGGTTTTTGGTTACTACTTACGTGCTGTGACCGAAGAGCGTCATCTGTCCGGGACTGACCCTGATTACTTGACATATATGCAATCTGTGCCTTACCGTTTTATTCCTCGCATCTTTTGAAGATTATTCATATGGAACTGGCTGAATGTTTTAATCGATTTCAGGGTGAGCAGCGTAAGTCTTGTGTTGATGCTGAATTGCGGCGGCTGGATGCTGCTGCAATCGCTCAAGCTGCTTCGCAAGCGGGTCAGCAATGGCTTGGCCACCCTATGGACTTGCGGCAGGTTCCTGAGCCTTTTCAGCGTGCTGAGACAAAGCACGCTGATTTTGTGAGTATTTGGGGTTCGGATGTGCATTTGGGTCGTTTGCCGCTGATTTTTTCTGTAATTGGTGTTGCTTGTTTGTTGTTCCTCGTTTTGTATCTTTTATCAGTTGCCTGGCGTCGCTTTTTTGCTGTTAGGTAGCGTACAAGCGGCGTCGGCGTATGCCGGCGCAAAATATCCTGCCGTTTTACTGTCCGTGATGATTTCCTGATCGTTTCGCAGACGTGGACGGTAGTAGCCGCATCCGGCACGGTATCGGGATTTTTAGCGGGTCAGCCGTGGTGCTGTTTTGCTCGTGCAGTTTGTCGCCGGTCCGAACCCCCGTCATGGAAGCCGCTTTTTGTTGAAATTGGTTATTTTTGTAAATGTACCAGCTTGAATTGTTTCCGTTTCAGGTTTTGACTGTCGCGGAAAAGACACAAATATTTGAAAATATTCGCGGTTATTATTGGTACATTCGCAACGCTCGAAAAACCTCAATTCATGACGCAAGGCGGCGCAAATTTTATCGGCTGGTTGCGGTCGAAAAAAAACGCCTGAGACTTTCAGGCGTTCCGAAGGATGAGATTTTGGAGTTTTTAAGTTGTTGCCGTTTGAAGTGTGGAAGGGTTAAACAGTGCCAATTTTGCAAGGGTGAATTTCGTTCTATTTATGCAAGAATTCAG
>NZ_JABXYJ010000019.1 GCF_013377855.1 Cognatundibacterium oligocarboniphilum
AGTATTTTTACACGAATCCCGGCCACCCCTCTGTTTGGATTTATCTAGCAATTGGGATTCTATGAGTGGAACCCGCTGCGCAACGGGGCGTAATGCCTCCAGCTCGGCCGACAACTGCCGTCGGCGATCCTGTTCATCATAAAGTACCTTTTGCGCCAGAGAAACATCGGCGACCAGTCTTGCTCCTTCCTGATTGAGTCGCGTGACTTCGTTCTGTTTGACGACCAGGCCTTGCTGCAATTGACGCAATTCCGCCTGTAGTTGCTGAACCTGCTGTTCGTGACGTCGGATATCCTGATCGCGTTGGTCCTTAGCCGATTCCCGATAATGTTCGAGCGCATCGCGCGCATGCTGGTGTTTCTCTTCCAGCGATAGACGGTGTACCTCGTTCTCTGCCAAACGCTCCTTTAGATCGGCCACTTGCTGTTCCAGCGTGTACCGAGTGATGGTCTCTTTCTGCAGCAAATCATGCGTATGCGCGTGACTTTGTTTTTCTTGCGCCATCGCTTCATGACTTTGAATCAGCTCGGTTTTGACAGCAGCGATACTGGCCTCAAGCGCTGCTACGGCATGAGTATGCGTCTGAACCATCTCTGCCTGTTGTTTCTCGATGTCATCAATCCGTTCGTTGGCTTCGTCTTCCAGCTGGCCAGCAAGACGTTCAACCAGGTCGTGCAGCGTGTCGCTGATAGTGGCTTTGCGTCCCTGAAGGTCGCCGTCTTCTTCAAGCTCTTTCAGGTATTTATGGATGGTCGTTTTCGAGCCAGTATTTCCCAGCTCGATGCGGACTGCGTCGACCGACGGGTGTCTGCCCTGGGAAAGTATGGCATCCCGCGCTTTTTTGACTTCCGATTTATATAGTCCTGTTCTGGCCATGATCACCCCATCAAATTACGTAATATATTACATACCACGTAATTACATACTGTAATCTGGTTAAATTCAAGGTAAAAACTGCTTAATATTAATACAGGATAATGGTGATTACCTATTTCAATCATTTGATCGTGGAAGGCAAAGCGCCGTTGGAAGCGATGCGCGAAGCGGCTGAGCAAAGGATGCGGCCGATGTTGATGACCGCGTTTTCCGCTTGCATCGGCCTGTTGCCGGCAGCGATCTCTACTGGCATTGGCAGCCAGGTACAGCGTCCGCTCGCTGTGGTGGTGGTCGGTGGCATGCTGCTGGGACCGATCATGTTGTTGGTCGTCGCCCCTGCGCTACAGGTGATGGTCATGGGATGGTCACGCAAAGACTCCGAAATGACGTTCGGAAACGAAGAAAAAGCAGGTAAATAAGATGACATATCCATTTTTTATAAAACGCGATTTGCATACATCGAAAATAAACGCTCAGCTCCGGTTGGCACCGGCATCGCTGGTATTGACAGGCTTCGCTCTGCTTGCCGGCGGCTGCGCGGTCGGACCGGATTATCATGCTGCCGAAGCACCGAAAGTTTCGGCCTATACCAATCGCCCGTTAAGCAAAACCAATGAGACGAATAGCGCTGGCGGCGCCGCACAACAATTCATGCAGGATAAAGAGGTGGCCGCGCAGTGGTGGCATAGCTTTGGCTCAGCGGAAATCGACCGGCTGGTCGATGCTGCGCTGGCGCACAACCCCAGCATAGCAAGCGCGCAGGCGGCATTGCGGCAAGCAAAAGCCAATGCCGATGCCCAGCGCGGCTCTTACTTTCCGACGGTGCAGGCGAGCTATACGCCCAACCGGCAACGGAATGCGGTAGGAACGATTTCGCC
Organism: Cognatundibacterium oligocarboniphilum; assembly: GCF_013377855.1. Taxonomy (GTDB): domain Bacteria; phylum Pseudomonadota; class Gammaproteobacteria; order Burkholderiales; family Burkholderiaceae_D; genus Undibacterium; species Undibacterium oligocarboniphilum. Next base: position 1,755 of record NZ_JABXYJ010000019.1, read on the forward strand.
GACGCTGACTTCAGGCGACCCGGTCTATACGCTGCATACGGCGCAACTCAGCATCAGCTATGTACCCGATGTGTTTGGCCTGAACCGACGCACCGTTGAATCGCTGGTAGCGCAGGAAGAGTCACAGCATTTCCAGCTGGAAGCAACCTATCTGACGCTGGCGGCAAATGTCGTCACGAATGCGATACAACTGTCGCTGATACAAGCGCAGATCAAATCCAATGAGGAAATCATCGCCGCAGCAGAAAAGACGCTGACGATGCTGACGCAGCAGGCTAAGCTCGGTTTCTCTTCCGGGCTGGATATCTCTGCGCAGGAGACGGCGCTAGCGCAAGCGCGGCTGGCTTTGCCGCCTTTGCAAAAGCAACTCGATCAGACCAAAGATATGCTGGCCGTGCTGTGCGGCGAATTTCCGTCGGACAGCCAGATCGCCGACATCGACTTGGCAACACTGACTTTGCCACAGGAGTTACCGCTCAGCTTGCCGTCTTCACTGATTCAGCAACGTCCTGACGTACGTGCGGCAGAAGCGCTGGTGCATGCGGCCAGTGCGCAGGTAGGGGTAGCGATCGCTAACCGCCTGCCGCAGTTTTCGATTTCCGGTAATCTGGGCGGTACATCGACGGGATTCAGCCATATGTTCTCCGCAGGGAATCAATTCTGGAGCGTGGCCGGTGGCGCGACGCAAACCTTACTCGATTTTGGTACGCTCAAACATAAGCAGACCGCCGCAGAAGCCGCACTCGATCAGGCAACTGCGCAATATCGCAGTGTGGTGTTGACGGCATTTCAGAACGTTGCCGACAGCCTGTTTGCGATCGATGCGGATGCCAAGGCTTTGCAAGCGGCCGTCGATGCCGAGAAATCTGCTAAAAAAACCGCCGATCTGACCAAACATCAATTTGAATCCGGCTTCGTCGGCATGCAGCCGGTTTTGGCGGCGGAGCAGGCGTATCAGCAAGCGAAGCTGACTCGCTTGCAAAATCAGGCGGCTCGCTATACCGACTCTGCAGCGCTGTTCCAGGCGCTGGGTGGCGGTTGGTGGAATCGTAAAATTTGAGGAAAAACGCGTCCCCATTAATCAGAGTGAAGTACATGCAGTTCAGATCCGTCACAAAATCCGAGAGCGTTGTGTATTATTTAGGAATATATTTATCTCGTGAGTGCAAATTCGTCGAAGCGGTGCCCAAACGCAAATCTGGTAATCATCATGAGCAAACTCGATCAATACGTTCACGCGGCGACACGGGATAACACGCGCAGCAGCTATCAGTCTGCCGTGCGCCATTTTGAGGTTGAATGGGGTGGTTTTCTGCCGGCAACGACAGACAGTGTGGCGCGCTATCTGGCCGATCATGCCGAGTCGCTTTCCATCAATACACTGCGTCAACGTCTGGCGGCACTCGCACAGTGGCATATCACACAGGGATTCCCGGATCCCACCAAGGCTCCTATTGTACGTAAAGTATTTCGCGGTATTCAAGCGCTGCATCCCGCACAAGAAAAACGCGCAAAACCACTGCAAATGGAGCAACTTCAGGCAGTCACGACCTGGCTTGAGCAGGCAATCGAGAACGCTCGCACCACCGGCCGACAGGGTGACGAACTGCGGCACGTTCGCAACAAAGCCATTCTGCTGCTCGGTTTCTGGCGCGGGTTTCGTGGTGATGAGTTGACGCGCCTGGAAGTCGATTATGTTGACGTGGTATCCGGCGAAGGTATGACATGTTATTTCCCGCAAACCAAAGGAGACAGACAACTTAAGGGTACGTGCTTCAAGGTGCCTGCGCTCTCGACCTTGTGCCCGGTTGAGGCCTACTGCGCCTGGATCGAGTTGGCCAGTATCACGGGCGGCCCGGCTTTTCGCTCGGTCGACCGTTGGGGGCACTTGGGAAATGAGGGATTGCACGCCGACAGCCTGATTCCATTGCTACGATCGCTGTTTACCGATGCTGGCATTGATTCGCCGCTGAAATACAGCGGTCACTCGCTGCGCCGTGGCTTTGCGAACTGGGCGGCTGCCAACGGCTGGGACTTGAAGACGCTGATGGAATACGTCGGCTGGAAGAACGTGCAATCGGCGATGCGCTATGTTGAGGGTGCCGATCCGTTCGTCAGGCGGCGTATCGAAAGCGCATTGCCCGCGACCTTGCTAACTGCAGCGTCGACGGATGCCGAACCATGATTCGCGTTAGTTTTGACCGCCTGGTCGGCGCGAGTGAAGGCCAATAATATCTGAATGGTTTGGAGAAAGAATGCATTCGTTAGCCGGATGTACTGCCGGCTAAAGAAGCCGTGGCCAAGGCAAGTGCATCCTTTGGAAAAAGAATTTTTCCGGAGCCCAGAGCCTGAAGTTTGTCTATTTTCGTCTGAGCATGGAAATTTTTGTCGCTGGTAACGAAAACGTCGCCATCATAATGAATGTGGCACCAGAGCGCCAACACATCGCACTTGGCGTTGCGCCAACGTTGATCTAGATTTTCCGGCGGCAAGCCTCGGGCGTACGCATAGTCTAGCCATAGAAATTCCTTGTCCGGGAATAGGATTTCGTGAATTTTCTGTTCGAGCAGATCTGCCTGCGACGCACAGAGGCAGAAATCATAAAATGTAATGCCCCAATACCCGCGAGGTTTGAGCAATTGCACTGCGCCGAGGTCGGCACCTTCCAGTTTCGCTTTAAATTCCGCAAAGTTGGAGGCATAACCGCCATTGCGTTGACGTTCGGATGCGCCGATAGCTGACAGCTGAAATCGCGATGTTGATCCCACCACGCCCTTGGAGTGCCACCAACTCCCGCACAGACGGTGCGTTTTCCCGCGAGTCTTCCAAGTCGATGATGCAATTTGTGTCGAGTGTGAAATTCATGACTTGAATCATAGGTCATTTCACGAGGGCGGCACAATTGACAGTCGCAGGCATTTTCTTTAATCTTTGGCAACTCCACTACCATTTTCAGAATGGCAAACGAATCCCATCGTCTGTTGATCCTCAGCGATCAGGAAATTGAAGACCTCTACGGCCTGCCGAAATTTACAGACGATGATCGTTTGCTGTATTTCGATCTGAGTCCCGCCGAGAAGGAGGCAGCCGGCGCAATCAAGACCGCATCAGTGGCGGCCTTTCTCATAATGGAACTGGGCTACTTCAAAGCCAAACGCCAGTTCTTTTCGTTCGATACACGGGGCGTACAAGACGATTTACGCTTTGTGGCCGAGCTTTATTTCCCGAACCGGAAATTGGAAGACTTCAAGCTGCCGTCTCGCCCGACTCGTGGCATGTTGCAAAAAACTGTGCTTGATCTGTTCCAATACCGCGTTTGCGGTGCAGCGGAAAGGTCAGAGCTTGAAGCCAAGGCACAACGCATCGCCATGCTGTCGACACAGCCGGTATACATCCTTCGAGAGATGCTGCAGCAGTTGACCATCGGCCGCATTGTCGCTCCTTCCTATACGTCGCTGCAAGATATTGTTGGTCGCGTTGTGTCGGGCGAGCGAACCCGCATTATCGGTCTTCTCGGTGAAGCGCTGACTCCGGAAGTTGGGCAACGGCTCAGATTACTCCTGGAAGCAGACGAACAAGTCTACAATATTAGCGCCCTGAAAAGAGAAGCCAAAGACTTCACCTATGGCGAACTGCGCCGTGAAGTCGCACGTCGTGACTTTTTCGAACCACTACATGATTTCGCCGCGACGTTTTTGGTGTCAGCCGGACTCTCCCAAGAAAGCAGCAAATATTACGGATCGCTGGTGAAGTTTTACACGGTCTACAAACTGCAACGCATGCAAGCATCGAGCGCTCAGCTGTATCTCCTGTGTTTCGCGTATCAGCGCTTCCGCCAAATTAACGACAACCTCACCGACGCATTCATCCACTTGGTGGATCAATACGAAAAGCAGGCCAAGACCCAGGCAGAGGCCGCAATGCAGAAAGCGCTTGATGATGCGCTGGAAAGCCTGAAGGCGGCGGGGCAAGTCTTGGAGCTGTTCGTAGACGATTCGATTCTGCCGGAAGTGCCATTCTCGGATGTTAGACAGAAGGCATTTGCCTTGCTTGAGCGCGAACAATTTCCGATTGTGTCGGATTACATGAAGAAGATCGCCTTCGATAAGGCCGCATTTGAGTGGGCATATTACGGCACCCTGTCGAAGACTTTTAAACAAAATTTACGGCATTTATTTGCTGGATTGGAGTTCGCTGGCCGGGTGGAAAACGCGCCGCTGGTGAATGCAATCGAATTTCTGCAGGATCTGTTTAAACGTGACAAGTCGCCGCGTCAAACAGACCCCGCGACATTTCCCACTGATGTTATTCCTAAACACATGCAGCGATACCTGTACGTTCCGTTAGAGAGCGATCGCAGGAAAAAGGTGCTGGATCCGGATAAATTCGAATTCTTTGTCTATCGCTTGCTGCGCAATGCATTGGAGGCGGGCGACGTGTTTGTCCAAAAAAGCACGGAATTTCGTCGCTTTGAAGACGACTTGATCAGCGACGACAGATGGCGCAACAGAGACGCTGTGCTGCGCGAGGTGAATTTGCCCATCCTTAACGCACCAATCGAGGACACGCTGGCGGCGTTTCATGAATCGATCGAGGGACTTATTGCAAGCGTGAATCAACGTATTGACGACGGCGAGAACAAGCATATCAAGCTCAAGGGAAATCGCGAAAAACGCAAATGGAATCTGCTTTACCCGGCCATAGAAGAGTCGGTCAATAGCCCGTTTTATAGTCAATTACCGGGTATCGGTGTCGCCGATCTGTTGTGGTTTGTCGCAAGTGAAACCGATTTTTTATCTGGATTCACCCACGTTCTGGATCGATACGTGAAACATGACCCTGACCCGCGCGAAATACTGGCGTGCATTGTCGCGATGGGCACAAACATGGGACTCTGGCGGATGGCCGAGGTATCCGGCATGAGTCACGCGTCGTTGCTGTCGACCTCCCGCAATTTCCTCCGGCCGGAGACGCTGCGAGCGGCGAACGATGCCATCACCAACGCGATTGCTAAGTTGCCGGCGTTCCACTTATACGACATCCGCGAGGAAATGCATTCGAGCAGCGACGGGCAGCGCATCGAAACCCAGATCAACACGATCAACGCACGCCATTCCCCAAAATATTTCGGCTTGCAAAAGGGAGTGAGCAGCATCACGCTCGTGGCCAATCACGTGCCGGTCAATGCCAAGATCATCGGCACTCACGAGCATGAAAGCCATTACGTCTTTGATTTGCTTTACAATAACACATCGGATATCAGGCCGGAACGTCATTCGACGGATACTCACGGCACGAACCAGGTTAATTTCATCATCTTGCGCTCGTTCGAGTACGAATTCGCGCCGAGGTATAAGAACTTTCCGAAGAAGGTGGAGTCAATTGTTGGATTTCAGCACCCGAACCATTATGGAGACGCCTTAATCAAGCCTTGTCGCAAAGTGTATGACGATCTGATCATCCAGGAGTGGCCCAACATTCAACGAATCTTGGTGTCACTCGCGCAAAAAGACGTTACACAGTCAACCATCGTTCGTAAGTTGGCAAGTTACACGCGTCAAAACTCCACCAAGCGAGCACTATGGGAGCTGGATAATCTGTGCTTTACTGAGTATGTACTGAGATATATTGACGATCCGGGCTTACGACAGGGTGTACAGAAAGCTTTGAATCGAGGGGAAGCGTACCACCGTTTCAGGCGCGCGGTTGCCTACGTAAACGGTGGAAAGTTTCGGGTGCGCACTGACGAAGAGCAGCAAATCTGGAACGAATGTTCCAGGCTAATCGCGAACGCTGTCATTTATTACAATACGTTGTTGCTGTCGCGTGTCTACGAGCAGAAGCTGGCAGCAAACGATGAAGTGGCGATTGAACTTATGCGTCGGATATCGCCGATTGCCTGGCAGCATATCAATTTATTTGGCACCTTCGAATTCAGCCCGAATTCGTCCAAGCTTGATATTGACGCACTGGTGGCGATGTATTCAGATCCGACGTATTGGCTCAACACTGTGAAAGAGCACGCGGAAATGCAGCCTAAGAAGGGAAAGTTTCCCCCAAAAAAGTAAAAGAACGATGTTAACTGACCCAAAATTTTGGATGGAAATCATCAAACGGGCCTGTGTTTTAAACGCTAGTCTGGGCTAATTTTACATTTTTGGGGGTTGGGCACAAATAGCCATATTCGGATTAGCGATGACAACGCGCG
>NZ_JABXYJ010000002.1 GCF_013377855.1 Cognatundibacterium oligocarboniphilum
TGGGCTAGCAATAGCCTGTTCCTACCCACCTCATTTAGTTTACAGTAAAGGCGCAGAATTATGCCAAATCCCAATCGCGGCTCATGTGGCTACCAATCCAATGAGTTTGAACAAGAATACGATCGTCCATCCAAATCCCAGCTCAAACGTGAAATGACCGCTTTGCAGAAACTGGGCGAAGAACTGGTGGAACAGCCGCGCGACCGCGTTAAACGGGTACCGATGCCAGAAGATGTGCGCGAAGCTATTCTCGAATGCCAACAGATCAAAAATCACGAAGGGCGCCGTCGCCAGTTGCAGTTTGTCGGTAAGAAAATGCGCAGCCTGAATGAAGAAGAAGTCGCCATAATCCAAAAAACCATCGATAGCTGGAAAGGTGCATCTAAAGCAGAGACTGCCGCCATGCACGCCCTTGAACGGCGCCGTGAAAAACTGCTGGCCGATGATAATGCGCTGACCGAGTTAACGGCTGAACATCCGGAACTTGACGTGCAGCAATTGCGTACCCTGATCCGTAATGCACGCAAAGAACAGGCAGACAACAAGCCGCCAAAGGCTTATCGTGAAATTTTCCAGATACTGAAACAGGTGCAACGCTCCGCCTCCCAAAGCAGCGACACGGATGATATGGATCAGGAAAATGAAGAGGATGATGAACATGAATAATCCTGCTGATCCTGAGCGTGCGCTGCGCATTGGCATGGTATCCGTGTCAGACCGGGCATCGGCCGGCGTTTATCAGGATCAGGGATTGCCGGCCCTGCAAAGCTGGTTCAGTACAGCACTCAGCAGTGCCTGGATCATGGAAACCAGGTTGATTCCGGATGACCGGGCATCTATCGAACAAGCACTGATCGAATTGGTGGATGATGCCCGCTGTGACCTGGTCATTACCACTGGCGGCACAGGGCCTGCCAGGCGAGATGTGACACCCGAGGCAACATTGGCCGTCGCCACCAAAGAAATGCCAGGTTTTGGCGAACAAATGCGCCAGATCAGTCTGCAGTTCGTTCCTACGGCCATTTTATCGCGACAGGTAGCCGTGATCCGTGAAACGACGGATCATGCCGCGCTGATCCTGAATTTGCCGGGACAACCCAAATCGATCAAGGAAACACTGGAAGGTCTGAAAGATGCCGCTGGTCAGCAGATTGTTTCGGGAATTTTTGCGGCAGTCCCATACTGCATTGACCTGATTGGCGGCCCTTATATTGAAACGCATGAGACAGTGTGTAAAGCTTTCCGCCCCAAATCAGCCGTCCGTCCCAAAAGCTGATATCTCCATGCAATCCGAAAGCGTGGCGTGCCGTTATCCAAACAATCCTGCCGCCGGATCGCCCTGATGACAAGTGTAATGCTGTCGGCTGGCGGATCCGCCGGAACACCCACTATTTTAAAAGCCACTTCTCCCCCCATTTACCATCACCTGCATGACACTATGAATCAGTTACTCGATACAGTAGAAATTGAAAGCAGCCCGAATCCTGCCTTTGCCATTATCTGGATGCATGGACTGGGTGCTGATGCCAATGATTTTGTGCCCATTGTTAAAGAGTTGAATCTGCAAGGGCTGCCAGGCATCCGTTTCGTTTTCCCCAATGCACCGGCGATTCCCGTCACCATCAATGGCGGCTATGTCATGCGTGCCTGGTACGACATTCTGGGTACAGATATCGCACGCCGTGAGGATGAGGCGGGTTTGCGTAAATCGCAAGGCGAAATCGAGAAACTGATTGCCCGGGAAATCGCCCGTGGCATCCCTGCACACCGTATTTTCCTGGCCGGTTTTTCTCAGGGATGCGCCATGACCTTGCAGACCGGTCTGCGTTACCCGGAAAAGCTGGCGGGATTGTTGTGTCTCTCCGGTTATGTTCCGCTGCGTGACCAGGTCGCCGCAGAACGCAGTGCGGCCAATCAGCAGACGCCGGTTTTCCTGGTACATGGCCGTGGCGATCCGGTCATCGCTATCCAGCGTGCCGAACAATCGCGTGATTTATTAATGGAACTCGGCTATCCGGTTGAATGGCATGAATACATGATGCCACACTCCGTCTGCGCGGAAGAAATTGACGATATCAGCCACTGGCTCCATCGGGTGCTGACCGGCAATAAAGCCTGAAGAACACTAACAGTTATACGGACACCTTCATTTCATATTTGTCTCTGTTTTTTGAAAGTACATCATGGCGATCTTTTCTAATAATGCAGAATCTATTGGCCGCACTCCGCTGGTCAGACTCAATCGCATCACGGCCGGTGCCGGTGCGACTGTACTGGCAAAAATTGAAGGACGGAATCCGGCGTACTCGGTCAAATGCCGTGTCGGCGCAGCGATGGTCGCCGATGCAGAACAACGCGGCCTGCTGACTCCGGGCAAGGAATTGATCGAACCGACCAGTGGTAACACCGGTATCGCGCTGGCCTTTGTCGCTGCAGCCAAAGGCATACCGCTGACGCTGACTATGCCGGAAACCATGAGCATCGAACGCAGAAAGCTGCTTGCAGCATTCGGTGCGAATCTGGTACTGACGGAAGGAAGCAAAGGAATGAACGGCGCCATTGCCAAAGCTGAGGAAATCCGCGCCAGCGCACCGGAACGCTATATTCTGCTTCAGCAATTCAAAAATCCTGCCAATCCTGCCATTCACGAACAAACTACCGGCCCTGAAATCTGGGAAGATACCGGTGGAAATATCGACATTTTTGTGTCAGGCGTCGGTACCGGCGGCACCATTACCGGCGTATCACGCTACCTGAAACACACACGGGGAAAGGCTCTCGAGTCAGTCGCGGTAGAGCCTGTTGGCAGTCCTGTGCTGAGCCAGCAAAGAGCGGGGCAACCCATACAGCCCGGGCCGCATAAAATTCAGGGCATCGGCGCCGGTTTTATACCGGATGTGCTGGACGTATCGCTGATCGATCAGATTCAACAGGTCAGCAATGAAGATGCTGTGCTGTTTGCCCAGAGACTGGCAAAGGAAGAAGGCATCCTGGCAGGCATTTCCTGCGGCGCTGCCGTTGCTGCGGCTACCCGTCTGGCATTCCTGCCGGAGAATGCGGGAAAAACAATCGTGGTGATATTACCGGACTCTGGTGAGCGTTATCTGAGCTCAATTTTGTTCGAAGGTTACTTTGATGCAGCAGGTATCGCCTGACTGGTTTGCCCCCCGATTCAATCAAAAAGGGTTGCGCACAGCAACCCTTTTTTAATGCTGCAGATACCAGCCGGCAGGCACTTTCATTAGCCGAAATCTTTCAGCGTTTCCGGATCAATCTGCACCGACATATCTCCTGCCGACATCCATATCTGGCCGTCCTGTATGGTGCATTGCAGTTGCATCGTGCGCTGCGCAAGCTTTTCCAGCGCCTGGCTTTGCGCAGCCGGCACATTCAGCACCTTGAGATTTTTGGCACGGTCAAGACGGCTGTTCATCTGTTTCCACCAGACATCGCTGGCGCTGGCATAACTGATCACCAGCACCTGCTCCGAACGGCCGCAGGCCTTGAGCAAACGCCGGTCATCCGGCTGGCCGGCCTCTACCCAGAGACGGATCGCACCGGTATAGTCTTTTTCCCATACATCCGGCTCCTCCGTATCTGAAATACCTTTTCCAAACTCCAGTCGCTCCGATGCATACATCGCATATGCCAGCACACGAATCATCATCCGCTCATCCGTTTCGGATGGATGACGGGCAATCGTCAACTGATGGTCGGCATAATAACCGCGATCCATATCTGAAATGTTCAGATCGGCTTTATAAATAATCGATTTCAGTGCCATTACCGGAACACCACTGTTTTATGTCCATTTAACAAAATCCGGTGCTCAACAAACCATTTCACAGCCCTTGCCAGCACCACACACTCCACATCCCGGCCAATCGCCGTCAGTGTTTCCGGGTCCATCGCATGGTCCACCCGTTCGACATCCTGCTCAATGATCGGTCCTTCATCCAGATCACTGGTGACAAAGTGCGCTGTTGCACCGATCAGCTTCACACCACGTTCATGCGCCTGGTAGTAAGGCTTCGCGCCTTTAAAGCTCGGTAAAAAAGAATGGTGGATATTGATTGCCCGGCCTTTCAATGCAGTGCACAGCGCAGGAGACAGGATTTGCATATAACGCGCCAGCACGACAAGCTCGATCTCGTTGCTGCTGACGATGTCAAGAATCTTATCTTCCTGCACTTGCTTTGCCTCTGCCGAGGCTCCTGCTACCAGCGGCAGGTGATGAAACGGAATATTGTAGCTGGCGGCAAGCTGATAAAAATCCGTGTGATTGGAAACGATCGCTTTGATTTCTACCGGCAGCAGGCCACTCTTATAACGGAACAGCAGATCATTTAAGCAATGACCGATTTTCGATACCATCAGCATCACGCGGGGTTTGTGGTGCGCATCATGCAATTGCCATTCCATCTGCAGCTGGCTTCCCAGTATCGCAAATTCGGCACGCAATACAGTTTCACCGACCGCACTGTCTTCGACAGCAAAATGTACCCGCATAAAAAAACTGGCAGACTGCGCATCGCCAAATTGTGCAGAATCAATAATATTGCAGCCGTGTTGCGCCAGAAATCCGGAAACGCTATGCACAATGCCGCGCTGATCCGGGCAAGATAAAGTAAGAATGTATTCAGGTCGTAAAGTCATGATTCTGAAAAAACGGATGCACTGATGAAAGACAGGCACCCTGGCAAATTAAATTTGGTCAGATAAAATAAAAATGAACGCCGTATTGTCGCACGATCAGCAGTTCAATTCAGCGGGAATACCGGCTTCGAGCGCATGTTTCGGATATTTTTTTGTGTCATCGTTTATTTTGAGTATGATGAAAAGCTGCAGGTGTAGTGCAATGCATCCTGCAGCCAATATATCCTTCCCAGCAAAAAACAAGCTCCCCTGTGAGGTACGCATTGAAAGAATCCGCTATTTCATTTCTACAACTGGCTGCTACCGGTCATGCCGAACAGGCATTCAGTCAGTATTGCGCGCCCGGCTTCTGCCATCACAATCCTTTTTTCAACAGCGATGGGAAGTCTCTGATGGCAGCGATGCAGCAAAATGCCGTTGCGCACCCGGATAAGATTTTCGAAGTCCAGAGAGCATTACAAGATGGCGAACTAGTAGCCGTGCACTCCAGAATACGCTTCCTGGATGCCTCACAGGTGATGGCGGTTGTCCACCTGTTTCGTTTTTATGAAGGAAAAATTATCGAATTATGGGATGTCGGACAAGCTGTACCGGATCAATCACCAAATGAACTGGGGATGTTTTAACGCAATGGCCGGATATAAATCTCAGAGACAATCAGACGTTGATATTTTCTGGAAATCAAAATAAAAAGCACGATCGTTCTAATTAGTGTATAGTCATTCACAGCAAAACATGCATACTAACCTGACCAAGTTTTGCCTTACCTTTTCGGAGACAACATGAGCAGTTATCGCAATCAGCAATATCGCCTCGCCGCACGCCCTGTCGGCAATCCCAAACACAGTGACTGGAAATTCGTCAGCGAACCAGTGCGGGAAATCAATGAAGGTGAAATTCTGGTACAGACCATTTATATTTCACTCGACCCGGCAATGCGAGGCTGGATGAATGAAGGAAAATCCTATATCCGCCCGGTTGCGATTGATGAAGTGATGCGTGCTGGCGGCGTTGGTAAAGTCATTGCGTCCAGATCATCCCGGTTTGCTGTGGGTGACTATGTTTCCGGCGGTACCGGCGTACAGCAGTACTGGGTTGGCGCAGCAGAAGATAAAACAGCAGCGTTCTACAAAATTGATCCTCGCCTCGCCCCTTTACCCAAGTATCTGAACGCGCTGGGTATGCCCGGTATGACGGCGTATTTCGGATTGCTTGATGTCGGGCAGCCTAAAGCCGGGGAAACTGTCGTAGTTTCCGGTGCCGCTGGCGCCGTTGGCCAGACAGTTGGTCAGGTCGCCAAACAAAAAGGCTGTCGTGTCGTTGGCATTGCTGGCGGTAAGGATAAATGCGATTTCGTCGTGAATGAATTAGGTTTTGACGCCTGCATAGACTATAAAAATGATTCCGTCAAAGACGGACTGAAGCAGCATTGCCCGAATGGCGTAGATATTTATTTTGACAATGTGGGCGGCGATATTCTCGATACGGTCTTAACCCGCATCAACATGAAAGCACGCATTGTGATCTGCGGTGCGATTTCTCAGTACAACAATACCACCCCGGTCAAAGGCCCTGCAAATTACCTCTCACTGCTGGTAAACCGGGCACGGATGGAAGGGATTGTTGTTTTTGATTATGCAGCCCGCTACGGCGAAGCGGTGGCACAGATGGGCCAATGGATGGCGCAAGGCCAGTTTCATACGCGTGAAGATATCGTCAAAGGTATCGAGACCTTCCCGGACACCCTGATGATGCTGTTTGAAGGAAAAAATTTTGGCAAACTGATTCTGCAGGTTGCCGACGAATAATCAGCTCTCCCCCAACCGCGCGCAGACAAAAAGGGACAACCACTGGCTGTCCTTTTTCTATTACGGTTCCATCAGCTGCTTCAGCGCCATTGCTGCAGCCAGCCCAGCCCTTCTGAAGTACCAGCCCGCGGACGGTATTCACAGCCAATCCAGCCGGTATATCCCATACGATCAAGCTGACTGAACAGGTAGGGGTAATTCACCTCTCCTTCGGACGGCTCATGCCTGTCTGGCACACCGGCAATCTGGATATGCCCTATCCCGGCCTGTGGCCGGTGCAAGTAGCGCTCCAGCTTACGCAAAATATCTCCTTCCATGATCTGGCAATGATAAATATCAAACTGCGCCTGCAGATGCGCCGTTGCAAGCTCATCACAGATATCCTGTGCCTGCTGCTGATAGTGCAGGAAGTAGCCGGGCATATCTCTGGTATTGATAGGCTCGATCAGGACGGTCACTCCTTCCCTGGATGCCAGCAATGCCACATGCGCCAGATTGCTCAAATATACGGCATGCTGTTTTGCCTGCTCAATGTCAGGAACTGCCAGCCCTGCCATTACATGAATATGACGGTTTCCCAATATGGCGGCATATTCCAGCGCCTGTTCAAAACCGCGACGAAACTCTTCTTCACGCCCGGGCAAAGACGCAATCCCGCGCTCACCGGCAGCCCAGTCACCCGGCGGCGCATTAAACAGCACCTGCTGCAACCCATTCGCATCAAGCAGTCCGCGCAATTGTCGTGCCGGATAATCATAGGGGAACAGGTATTCAATTCCGCGAAAACCATCTTTCGCCGCCGCTTCGAAACGGTCGGTAAAATCCAGTTCGGTGTACATCATGCTGAGATTGGCTGCAAAACGAGGCATCATTTCTCCTTATCTTTTAGCGTAGCGCTGAGCCATGACCGCGCAAACCATTAACTGCAACTGATGAAATAACATCAGCGGCAATAACACCATGCCGACAGTATGACTGGCAAACAGCACTTTTGCCATCGGAACCCCACTGGCAAGACTTTTTTTGGAGCCGCAAAAAAAGATCGTGATTTCATCTTCCTTGCTAAATCCCAGACGCCTGCTGGCAAACGTCGTCAGGAACATAATCATCCCCAGCATGACAACGCTGATCACCAGCAGGCTCAACAACATTGTCAATGGCAATTGCTGCCACAATCCTTCACTCACAGCCTCACTGAAAGCGACATACACCACCATGAGGATGGAACTCTGATCCAGCATTTTCAGACTGCTGGCACGTTTTTCCATCCAGCTCTGCAACCACGGTCGTGCAATCTGACCGGCAACAAACGGCAGCAGCAATTGATAAACGATTTTCAGCATGGCCTGCAACGAAGAATGATTTTCTCCCTGGGTTACTATCATCATACTGACCAATAGCGGAGTCAGAAAAATTCCCAGCAGATTACTGGCCGATGCACTGCAAACCGCAGCAGGCACATTACCTCTTGCCAAAGCGGTAAAAGCAATAGATGACTGAACCGTCGAAGGCAACACGCATAAAAATAAAATCCCGATATACAGTTCCGGTGTGACCAGCCACAACATCATGGGTTTCAGCAACATGCCGATCAGCGGAAAGGCAGCAAAAGTCATCAGCAATACCAGCAAGTGCAGGCGCCAGTGTGTAATCCCTGCAATCACCGCCTGACGCGACAATTTTGCTCCATGCATGAAAAACAGCAATGCAATCATGCCTGTCGATAAATAATCAAAACCAGTGGCGACGCTTCCCCGTGCGGGGAAAATGCTGGCCAGTATCACCATCGTCAGCAACAACAGCGTCATGTTGTCAGGTAAAAAGCGAGGTCGTTTCATGCTCATCAGTGAAATATATCGAAAATGATGGGGCTGCAAAAAATGGCAGCACCCATGCCTGTCCCGATTGTACTAGAGGAATGCTGATCGCTCGATCTGCAATAACACGACATTCTGGTGGAGAAATACAAAGTATCTTTAACCAGAAAAGCGTTAATAGCGGATTCACCGGTGATTTCAATCACCGGACGAATGCAGGAAAAATAAAAAATGCCCCGGAACCGGGGCATCAGTACGACCAACAAAATCTGATTCAGTTAAAAACTGGCATTCAGACTGACTCGCAAGGCGCGCGGTGAGCCGGGAGTGATGTTGTTATTGCTGTTCGCGAAAGCATAATATTTTTTATCCAACAGATTCTCGATATTCAGCTGCATCTTCAGATTTTTACTGATGGTATAAAACAAAGCCGCATCCAGACGTGTGAAGCCGGAAATCGTGACCGTATTATCCGTCGATGCGTACAACGCGCTGCGATAAACAATCCCCAAACCAGCACCCACAACCGGGCTGAAATCATAGCGATTCCAGAGTGATGCACTATGGCGCGGCACCTGGGCCAGTGTTGCACCTGCCAGCGCCGTTGCCGACTGTGTTTTGGTGATTTTCGCATCCTGATAGGCATATCCGGCCATCATGCTCCAGTCGCGGCTCAGTTTGCCGCTCAACCCTAGCTCCAGCCCGCGACTGCGCTGACCGTCCACCAGGATCGATTTGCTGGGGTCAGACGGATCGCTGACTGCAATATTGCTGCGATCGAGCTGATACAGTGCCGCTGTTGCAGACAATCCAGGGTTGATGTCCCACTTGGCACCCAGCTCCAGATTTTTGAATTCTTCCGGATCCAGAACCTGATTGGTCAGAGTCAGGGACGAGAGCTGATCACCTGCACGCGGCACAAATGCCTTGCTGTAACTCAGGTACAGGGAAACTTCGGTCAGCGGCTTAAACACCAGTCCGGCACGCGGCGACACGGGTGTATCTGTCGTCCTGATACGGTCACCGGTACGGTTGTTCGTAAAATCAACATCGAAGCTATCGCGGCGTAAACCCGCAATGAACTGCCATTGCGATGACAACTCGATCTGATCCTGCAGATAAATCGCTTTTGTCGTCACCGTACCGTGATTATTGGCATCCGTTGCTGACTGCCGGAAAATCACCGGCGTACTGGCAACAGGATTGGCTAAAGCCGCATTGATGGAAGTAAGTAATCCGCCGCCGGTCTGAAAATACGCAGTATTGCGGAAATTATCCGTTTCCTGCCTGCCAAGCTCAACGCCGCCCAACAGTTTATGCCGGACGCTGCCTGTATTCAGGCCCCAGCTGACATCGGTCTGATTAAAGAAATTATTTCTCTGAGTTGCATTGTTGTAGCCAGATAGGGCGACCATGGTGCCGGCGGCATTCACCGCTCCCGGTACGATATTTTGATAAAACTTGTCGTATTCTGCATAACGGGTCCGGTTAGTCAGATTCACGCCCTGTCCGAAATCATGTTCGATCAATGTCGTCAGAGCATTGACTTTCGCCCAGGTCGTATTGATTTCAGGATTACCGAAAAATGCCGATGCATCCGTGTTCAATGGACGCCCCTGAAAAGACGGAATACCACGATCGGCAGTCCGCTGATCCTTGAAGTATTCATAACCGATAACAACGCTGGTATCGTTGCCCGCCCGCAATGTCAGCGTAGGGTTAATGCCTGAACGTTTCAGATGAAATCCGTTGCGGTAACTGTCGCTGTCTTCGCTGACAGCAGCGACACGCGCCGCTGCACTCTCGCTCAAGGCCTGGCCGGCGTCAATTGTCACGCGACGCTGATTCCATGAGCCAAGTGTGATACTGGCATCCCTGATAGTGCGCCAGTCAGGCTGTTTAGTCACACGGTTGATCACGCCACCAGAACCGCCACGTCCAAAGATCATGGCATTGGAACCTTTGAGTGCCTCGACGCTTTCAATATTGTAGAAATCCCGGTAATACTGCACATCGTCACGGATACCATCCACATAGAAATCGCCGGTCGAACTATTGCCACGAAATACCGCAGTGTCACGATTGCCCTCGCCTTGCGCAGCAACGATACCCGGTACATAACGGATGACGTCAGACAGACTCTGCATACTCTGATCGCGGATCAACTCTTTGCTGATAACTGTGACTGCCTGTGGCGTATCGCGCAGCAGCATATCGGTTTTCATCGCGGTGCGACTGCGGTTAACTGTGTAACCTTTATCGGCAGTACCAGTCACTTTGACTTCGGGTAAGGCACCTTCAGCAGATGCCGTCTGCGCCCAGACGGGAAACACGACGCTATTTAATAATATTGCCAGAGGTGTCAGACGGCTCAGTTTTATCATTTCCAGGTCCTTTTGTAATTCGGAAATCAGATTTCAAAGGCTGGCTGGCGGGTAGATAAATTGACATAGCTGGCTGCGGGAGGGTTATATTATAAATGAGAATCACTATTATTTACAACAA
Organism: Cognatundibacterium oligocarboniphilum; assembly: GCF_013377855.1. Classification (GTDB taxonomy): domain Bacteria; phylum Pseudomonadota; class Gammaproteobacteria; order Burkholderiales; family Burkholderiaceae_D; genus Undibacterium; species Undibacterium oligocarboniphilum. Next base: position 10,787 of record NZ_JABXYJ010000002.1, read on the forward strand.
TTATCAAGACGAATATATTTTGAAATATCATGCAAAAAAAACGCATGAGCGCTCCTGCTTTTGTCTTTTTAAGAACTTTTTATATGATTTCCGCTCTAATCGCTTTCTTTTGATGCTCACTCTCCAGTCTCATCCATCCCCAACCCGGACGCTGAATCATGCATAAATACCTTATCCGCAGCTTATTTGTCCTCGCCACCGCCTCCCCTTTTGTCAGTTATGCCGCCCATGCAAATGACACTGAAAGCTGGCGCTGGAATCTGCAGGATTTGTATCAGAATCAGGCTGCCTGGGATAAAGATGCCGCAATGCTGGAACAACAGTTTCCGGACATACAAAAATGCAGCGGTCATCTGGCTGATAATGAAAAACAATTTCAACGTTGCCTGGATTTATATGCAGACTTGCTGAAACGCTACGCGCGTTTATCCACTTATGCTGCACAATTGCGCGATCAGGATACGGGCAATAATACCGGACAGGATATTCAGCAAAGATCGGATATTCTGGGAAGCAAACTGGAGGAATCGACCTCTTTTCTGCGCCCGGAAATATTGCAGATGGGTACAGCGAAAACAGATCGTCTGCTGACCAAAATACCGGCACTGTCCCAGTACCGTTTTCAGTTGCACGATATTCTGCGCGGAGCACCGCATACGCTGGACAAAAAAGGAGAGGAACTGATCTCCGGTTTCAGCATGGCTACCGGCACAGCAAGCGCCGTGTATTCCACGTTATCCAATGCGGATATGCCATGGCCAAAAATCCGCTTGTCCAATGGCGAGGAGGTCGTCATTGACCAGGCTGCTTATACCAAATACCGGGCATCTTCCAGCCGGGCAGATAGGAAGCTGGTGTTTGATGCTTTCTGGGGAAAGTGGAAGGAATTTGAACGCAGTTATGGTGTGCTTTTCTATGAACAGCTGAAAAAGGATGCTGTGTATGCAAAAGTCAGAAACTATCCTGATTCACTCACCAGTGCGCTTGATGCAAACCATATACCGCGTGCAGTCTATGACACGCTGGTGGAACAAACCCGCGCCAACCTGCCGGTGCTGCACCGTTATTTCAAGCTGCGCGCCCGAATGTTAGGCGTCAAAGACCTTGCTTATTACGACATTTACCCGCCTCTGGTTTCCGGTGATTTTAAATATCCCATCCATGATGGGATCCAACTCATGCTTGATTCCGTCCAGCCTCTGGGGCAAGACTATGCCAACGCCATGCGCAAAGCCACCGGTGAGCGCTGGATGGATGTGTATCCCCGTCCGCGTAAGCGATCCGGCGCCTATATGTCAGGTATCGCTTATGATGTGCATCCTTACCTGCTGTTGAACTACAACGACGATTATGAGTCAGTGTCCACGCTGGGACATGAATGGGGCCATGCGATGCATTCGTATCTGGCAAATAAGCACCAGCCTTTTATCACAGCAGATTATCCGATCTTCACGGCAGAAATCGCATCCACGACAAACGAAGTATTTTTACTCGATCACATGCTCAAGATAGCAAAGAGCGACGATGAACGGCTGCTGTACCTGGGGTCAGCGCTGGAAAATCTGCGCGGCACATTTTTCCGGCAAGCGATGTTTGCAGATTTTGAACGGGAAGTACATGCCAAAGTCGATCGTGGAGAATCCCTGACCGGAACAGCGTTAAGCCAGATTTATGGCGACATTCTGAAACGCTATCATGGCGACCGCGAAGGCATCATGAAAATCGATGATACCTATACGACAGAATGGGCATATATCCCGCATTTCTATACCCGTTTTTATGTCTTCCAGTACGCCACCTCCATCGCTGCCGGCTCCATGTTCGCAGATGAAATCCTGAAGATGGAACCCGGTGCACGCGACAAATATCTTGGCATACTGAAAGCGGGAGGGTCTGCCTACCCTTATGATCTGGTCAAACAAGCCGGCGTTGACCTCGCCAGCCCGGCGCCTTATCAGGCGGTCTTCAAACGGATGAACAGCATCATGGATCAGATCGAAAGCATACTTGCTAAACGGTGATTTTCCTTTAGCAATATTGACCAGTTCAGGTGCTGACTTCATGTCAGCACTTTTTTGTCTCCGTATCAGAAAACAAGGGGGAGCACATTGCCCTGCCAGCATTATCCGCATACGGTTTGAGCAGCATCAATAGTGTTTTTACATGCTGAGGTAGAGTAAAAAAAATATCCGGAGATCACTATGGCAGCCCGAAATTTTCACCCTGTATCACTGGACATCATCCGTCAGGAACATGAACATCTCTCCGCAGTCATTCAAGGCATGCTGTATTTCGTCCGTTCAATCGGACAAGGTGGTTCGTCACCGGATATCAAGGTCTTCCGTGCCATGCTGTATTACATCTCCGAATATCCGGAAAAAGTGCATCACCCCAAAGAGGATCAGTTTCTTTTTGCCAAAATCAAGGAACGTACGCACCAGCTCGATAATGAACTCGATGCTTTAACTGAACAGCACAGCAAGGGCGACTATCTGGTGCATAAATTGCTGGATGCACTCTTACACTATGAATTTCGGGGCGCAGAAGCCTTTCCCCATTTTCGCGATCTGGTGGAACAATATGCCCACTTTTACTACTCCCATATGCACACCGAAGAAGAAGTCATCATTCCGGTCGCGCGGCAAGTATTGAATGTACTCGACTGGCATGAAGTAGATCAGGCATTTCTGGAAAATCGCCACCGTCTGGACGACGCGGGAGAACGTTACCGCTATGAGCAGCTATTTTCCCAAATCGTGCAAATCAGCCCGACACCCATCGGCGTCGCAGACCCACTCTGAATCATCAGCAACACTTGCTGTCAATTGCGACGCGAAGACAGAAAAATACCTGTCACGATCAGTACAAATGCTGCAGCATGAAAGAGCTGTGGCGTATCTCCCAGAAATAATGCCGATAACAACGCTGCAAATAAAGGCGTCAGATTACTGAAAAATGCCGCAACATTTGGCCCGACCTGCCGTACCCCGGCGCCCCAGCAACGAAAAGCAATTAATGCCGGCCCCACGGCGACAAACACCAGAGCTGCTGCCAATGCAAAGTTCCAGTGAATAACTGGCGTGGTCAGCGTCCATTCGGCAAGGGCAAACATGCCTGACCAAAGTACACCAAAACTGACCTGCGCCAGTAAAAATGTCGCCCAGTGGTCCCGCAGATCACCATCATTACCATGCATCAGCAACCAGCTGTAAAGCGACCAGGCAATTGCAGCCACCAGCATCAGTAAATCACCCAGGACCAGCCGCAACCCCATGAGATGCGTCAGATCGCCACGACTCAATACGAGCAATACCCCGCTGATCGACACCAACACTCCCATCACTGCCGAGCGTGAAATCGGTGCTGAAAAAAACAGGCGCCCGATCAGCAACATCCATACTGGCATACTGGCCGCCACCAGAGTGACGTTGATCGGCGTGGAACTGCGCAGTGCCAGATATTGCAATGTGTTGTACATTCCAACTCCCAGCAAACCCAGCACCGCATAACGGTGCCAGTTTCGCCAGAATAAACTGCCGCGCCGGTAAATCCGAAAACCAGCCGGGAGCAGAATGCAGAACGCAATCAGCCAGCGAAAAAAATTCAGGGTTGCCGGCGGCAGCAAATCATTGACCATGCGTCCTACTACGGCATTTCCTGCCCATAGCAAAGGAGGAACCACCAGTAAGGCGATGATTGATGACGTCAGTTTATGATTCATCTCATCCTATTTCTGCAACCTGATCGCTGTCAGCGCTGCATGCTCTCCCAGATTTTTTGCAGGCGCTTGACCGAAACCGGCATCGGCGTCTTTAACTCCTGTGCAAACAGCGAAACGCGTAACTCTTCCAGCAGCCAGCGGTATTCCAGCATTTTCGGATCGATATCTGAACCAAAGCCTGCTTTGCGCGGTGTACGCTGCCAGCCCTGGGCTGCACTATTCCACTCTGCCTGTTGCCGCGCATCGCGTGCCGGATCAGCGCGCAGCTTGTCGATACGCACATTGATGGCTTTCAGATAGCGCGGGAAATGCGCAAGCTGGCTGAATTCATTTTCGGCGATGAAACGCTTGGTGATCAGCGACTGCAACTGACTTTGAATATCTGCCATAGCTTGCGGATGCGCTTTCAAGCCCTGCAATTTTTTAGGCAGGGTGTAATACTCCGCCAGGATCAAGCCCGCCAGGCGTGCGATTTCATTGGCCAGCAAATTCAGTCTGGCCTTACCTTCTTCACGCCGGATATTGAATTCACCGGAATTGGCAGGCAAAGGCGCCTGCAGACAGGCGCGTTCGATTGCGGTCTGGATAATCTGCTCACGCAATTCCTCCTGCGAACCCAGTGCCATGAATTGCATGCCCATTTGCTGTAAGCCCGGGATATTTTTTTCTAAAAACTTCACCTGCTCTTTGAGTTGCAAGGCGAACAGGCGACGCAGGCCGATACGATGATAGCGCGCGGCCTCATCCGGATCGTCAAATACCTCAATATGGCAATGCGTGAGCTTATCGACCAGCGCAGGATACCCGATCAGGGTTTGCTTGCCTTGCTGTACCTCCAGCAATTCCGGCAGGCTATCAAAGGTCCAGGCAGTCAGATTTTCTTGCTGATATAAGGCCGGTGCAGCGGACGGCGCGCTGCTTGCTGTGCCTTGCTTGCCGGATGGCGCCGCTGACTGCAGCGCTGGTGTGCCCGTACTCTTAACTGCGCCCTTACCAGTACCAGCCACTGCTTGTGATGCGCCGCCTTCTAACAAAGCCAGTTTTTCGGCACTCGCCAACTTTTGAAAACTTTCGCGTGCCTGGGTGCCGAACTCTGCGCGTAAATGCGCGAGACTACGTCCCATCTCAAGCTGGCGGCCATGCTCATCCACCACCTTGAAATTCATGGTCAGGTGGGCGGGCAGTAATTCAAATTTAAAATCGGTCGTTTTACACATCAAGCCGGTTTGCTCGCGGATATCAGCAATCACCGCATCCAGAAAATTACCTTTACCAAAATCAACGCGCTCACAGAAACCCGCCGCATAATCAGGCAAAGGCACGCAGTGGCGCCGGATTTTTTGCGGCAGTGACTTAATCAGCAGATGTACCTTTGCTTTCAGCATACCCGGCACCAGCCATTCCGCACGATCAGCCGAGACCTGGTTCAGCGAAAACAAGGGTATCGTGAGCGTCACACCGTCGCGCGCACTGCCAGGTTCAAAGTGGTAACTGAGCTGCAAAGCGACACCCGATACCTGCATGGTTTTGGGGAACAGGTCGGTCGTAACGCCGGCCGCTTCATGCCGCATCAGCTCATCTTTATTCAGATACAGCAGTTTGGGATTGCTGCTGGTCGCCTCTTTATGCCACTGTTCAAACAAGACCGCATTCCAGACATCGGCCGGGAGATGCTGATCGTAAAACGCGACGATTAATTCATCATCCACCAGTACATCCAGCCTGCGCGATTTATGCTCCAGATTTTCAATTTCGCGCACCAGTTTCTGGTTGTAGGCAAAAAATGGTGCACGCGTATCGAATTCGCCACCGACCAGCGCTTCACGGATAAAGATGTCGCGCGCCTCAGCCGGGTGATACAGTCCATACTGAATGCGGCGCTGGCTGTAGACCACCAGACCATACAGCGTGGCGCGCTCAAATGCACTGACTTGCCCGCTGCGCTTTTCCCAGCGCGGTTCACCATAGGATTTTTTGAGCAGATGACCACCGATTTTTTCCAGCCATTCCGGCTGGATCTGCGCGATGCAGCGGCCATACAGACGCGAGGTATCGACCAGCTCAGCCGACATAATCCAGCGTCCGGCTTTTTTAGCCAGACTGGAACCGGGCCAGATATAAAAGCGGATGCCGCGTGCCCCCAGATAATGCGCCTCTTCGTCGGATTTATATCCTATATTGCCGAGCAAACCCGTCAGCAGCGACAGGTGTAATTGCTCATAAGTAGCCGGAGTTTCATTCAACCGCCAACCCTGCTCTTTAACTATGGTCAGCAATTGCGAATACACCTCGCGCCATTCGCGCAAGCGCATCTGGCTCAGGAAATGGGAGCGGCAATTATCCTGCAACTGGCGGTTAGTTTTTTTATGCTCAATCGCTTCTTCAAACCAGGTCCAGATTTTCAGATACGACAGGAATTCCGATTTTTCATCAGCAAATTTCTTATGCGCCTGATCCGCCGCCGCCTGCGCTTCCATAGGCCGGTCACGCGGGTCTTGCACCGATAAGGCGGAAGCGATGATCAACACCTCTTGCAAGGCCTGATGATCGCGCGCCGCCAGAATCATGCGCCCTACCCGCGGGTCCAGTGGCAGTTTCGCCAGTTGACGGCCCACCGGTGTGAGCTGATTACTTTCATCCATCGCGCCCAGCTCTTGCAATAACTGGTAGCCGTCTGCGATCGCGCGGCCCAATGGCGGCTCGATGAATGGGAAAGTCTCCACATCGGTCAGACGCAACGACTTCATACGCAAGATGACTGCGGCCAGCGAGGAACGCAAAATCTCAGGCTCAGTAAATGGCGGACGCTGCTGAAAATCCTGCTCATCGAACAAGCGGATACACACACCTGCCGCAACCCGGCCGCAACGACCAGCACGCTGATTGGCAGCCGACTGCGCAATCGCCTCGACCTGTAGCTGCTCGACTTTATTGCGGTAACTGTAGCGCTTGACACGTGCCAGTCCGGTATCGACCACGAAGCGTATGCCAGGCACCGTCAGCGAGGTTTCCGCCACATTGGTGGCTAATACGATACGGCGCGTATTCGACGTTTTAAACACCTTTTCCTGCTCTTGCGCCGAGAGTCGCGCAAACAGCGGCAGAATTTCCACATGCGGCGGATGATGCTTACGCAAGGCTTCTGCTGCATCACGGATCTCGCGCTCGCCGGGCAGAAACACCAACACGTCGCCGGAACCGATACGGCATAACTCATCGACCGCATCGGTGATCGCGGTCATCAGGTCACGCTCTTTATCCTTCTCTGACTGCTGCACCGGGCGATAACGTAATTCAACCGGGTACAAACGCCCCGATACCTCGATCACTGGCGCGGGCCTGACTTCTTGCCCAGTCGCAGCCGGTTCAGCGAAATGCCGCGCAAAGCGCTGGGCATCGATGGTGGCGGAAGTGATGATGAGCTTCAGATCAGGACGCTTAGGCAGCAATTGCTTCAGATAGCCGAGCAGAAAGTCAATATTGAGGCTGCGTTCATGGGCCTCATCGATAATGATGGTGTCGTATTGACGCAGCAGCGGATCGGTCTGGGTTTCGGCCAGCAATATCCCATCCGTCATCAGCTTGACCGATGCGCCCTGACTCAGGGTATCGGTGAAGCGCACTTTAAAACCCACATGTTCACCCAGCGGCGAATTCAACTCTTGCGCTATACGCTTCGCGGTGGAGGAAGCTGCAATCCGGCGCGGCTGAGTGTGGCCGATCAGCCCATGCAAACCGCGCCCCAGTTCCAGACAGATTTTTGGTAACTGGGTAGTTTTACCGGAGCCAGTCTCACCACAAACGATAATGACCTGATGCTGGCGTAAAGCAGCCGCGATTTCTTCGCGCTTGCCGGAAACGGGCAATTCCTCCGGAAAGGTGATCGCAGGTAAAGGATTGCGGACAAGCGCAATGGGTTCCTTTTCACGTCCATTTTGCATGGTAGATTTTGACTGTCCCCCAGCCCCTCGCGGAACAGGTGACTGATCGCCAACATAGGCGGAATCAGGGGCAGATTGTAATTTGGCCGGCTTTTTTTGTTGCTGATCCACCACTTGCGCCTGCTGGCGCAACTGCTGACGTAAATCACGCAGCCCGGACAAGCCCTCAGAGACAGGCACCGCTTTTGATGTATTTTTTTTAGTAGATGGGTTTGAAGACATAGCGGGACGCATTATCCCAGATTTCTGGCATAACTTCCGCACAAGGAACTGACTTCTTCTAATCCAAACAATATAACTCTAATACAACAACTTCTCAGTTGTTTATTTTTTGTACAGCTATACTTCTCAGAGGAAAATCACAAAGTGGAGATAAAAATGAAGGCATGGATATTACTATGCATCATCTGCCTGATATCAGGATGTGACACTATCATTCCTCTGAATATATCAAAATCTTTTCATGATGATCTCTTTACCCCTCCGGAAAAATCAATTCATGTTGAAGAAATTTTGGATGTCAGCAATGAAATGCAAGACTTTCTTTCCAACCAGGTGAAATATTACATTCGTCGAGGCAATGATCCGAAGCGAGCATTATTTAACGCTATCACAAAAAGCGGAAAAATCTCCATTGAATATGATGCTGAGATGACAAAAAATGCAGCAGAAACATTTAAAACCCAAACTGGTAATTGCCTGTCGCTGGTGCTAATGACTGCAGCATTAGCTAAAAAATTAGATATGTATGTTGAATATCAAAATGTCGAATTTGACGAGGAAGCATGGAAAAGAATGGGGGAAATATATTTTTCTGCAGGGCACGTCAATATCGTGCTTGGCAAGAAAGCGGCATTCGACAGATCCAGAATCGATCAGACAGATACGTTGATTATTGACTTCATTCCACCAGAACAAGCTCTCAGGCAACGCTCAAGCCAGATATCAGAAAAACGTGTCATTGCAATGTATTTAAATAACAGAGCCGCAGAATTATTATCAAAAGATCGTATTGATGATGCCTATTGGTATGCACGCGCAGCAATACTTCAGGATGTTAACTTCTTAACTTCATTCAATACCTTGGGCGTCATTTATAGAAGACATGGCGATCTGATCCTTGCAAAACAAATATTTACACAAATTACAAGGCAACATCCGGAAAATATCATTGCATTAAGTAACTTGCACGAAACACTAATGAAATTAGGCGATACAGACTCAGCGAATAAAATTGGATTAAAGCTAAAAAATCTACAACCCTATGAACCATTTTATTTCTTAAACCAGGCAAAACTTGCAATTCAAAACAACGATTTGATTAATGCTAAAAATTTACTCCATGAAGAGATAGTACACAATCCAAATAACGATGAATGCCACTTTTGGCTTGCTATCGTCCATTATCGACTAGGAGAGTTTCAGGAAACGGCTGAACAGCTCATGTTAGCGAGAAACAATAGCATTACCCGCAAAAACTATGACTTATATAGTGCGAAACTGAATTATTTAAATAGTCAATTTTTAATAAAATAACAAATATATTTTTCCGTAAAAGAAAATTTTCAATTCTTTTTTAATGATCGTCTATACGCTAGCATATAGATAAGTTTTTAAAAGAATCTGTCTCCGCTTATAATTTACGGATGGAAAATCCCATTCAATTCGTACAATGGCTGCGCTCAGTCGCACCTTACATTCATGCATTCCGTGGCAAAACCTTTGTTGTCGCCTTCCCTGGCGAGCTGGTGATGGCGGGCGCTTTGCCTGTACTCGCGCAGGATCTGTCCCTGTTGCATGCACTGGGTATCAAGATTGTGATCGTTCACGGCTCCCGGCCACAAGTGGCCGAGCAACTTGCGCTGCGTAATGTCGAGGGTCGCTTCCACAACGGTATCCGCATTACTGATACCGCAGCCCTGGAATGCTCCAAAGAAGCCGCTGGCGAGTTACGCCTTGATATCGAAGCCGCGTTCAGTCAGGGCTTGCCAAATACGCCGATGGCGCATTCGGCAATACGGATTATTTCCGGAAATTTTGTGACTGCAAAACCGATTGGCATTGTCAATGGCATTGACTTTGGTCTGACTGGTACTGCGCGCAAAGTGGCCTATGACACCATTGACAGAATTCTGGAAGCAGGGAACCTCGTGTTACTGGGACCGCTGGGGTTCTCCCCGACGGGAGAAGCATTTAATCTGACGATGGAAGACGTGGCAGTTTCCACCGCCACTGCATTACGTGCCGATAAGCTGATATTCATCACAGAAACTCCCATGATGGCAGATCAGGATGGCGATGAAATCCGCGAGCTGTCATTTATGCAGGCCGAACAGGAATTAAATGCCGGTTATTTGCCACCGGACTCCGCGTTCTATCTGGAACATGCCGTCAAGGCTTCCCGCGGCGGGGTTGGACGCATTCACATCGTGCCATACAAAATGGACGGTTCAGCCTTGCTGGAACTGTTCACGCACGATGGCGTCGGCACCATGGTGACATCGGAAAATCTGGAGAGTCTGCGCGAGGCCACGATTGAAGACGTCGGTGGCATCATTAAGCTCATAGAACCATTAGAAGCCGATGGCACGCTGGTCAAGCGCGGACGTGAACTGATTGAGCGCGAAATCAACTACTTCTCGGTGATTGAGCATGACGGGGTGATTTTTGGCTGTGCCGCACTGTATCCTTTCCCGTTCGACAAAATGGCAGAAATGGCCTGCCTCACCGTCAATCCTGACGTACAGAGCCAGGGAGATGGCGAGCGCATACTGAAACACATGGAAAAACGCGCACGGCGCGCCGGTTTTCACTCGCTGTTTGTGCTGACCACCCGCACCGAGCACTGGTTCCTGAAGCGGGGCTTCGTCAAAGCCAGCGTTGACGACCTGCCTAAAGACCGCCAAAAAATGTACAACTGGCAACGCAAATCTCTGGTTCTGATCAAGCAGCTCTGATCTGATCGTTTTATAATCGGTCACTGACAAGTCATGCCGGCAATCCGGCAGACATCATGTGATCGTTCTGAGTTTTTCTGAGGAGTAACACCATGGCCCGTATGGTCCACTGCATCAAATTAGATAAAGAAGCCGAAGGTCTCGACTTTCCACCTTATCCCGGCGAATTAGGCAAGCGCATTTTTGAAAGCGTCTCCAAGGAAGCCTGGGCTGGCTGGATGAAGCACCAGACCATGCTGGTCAATGAAAACCGTCTGAATCTGGCCGACGTACGCGCACGCAAATACCTTGCCACTCAAATGGAAAAACACTTTTTTGGCGAAGGCGCTGATGCCGCCGCCGGATACGTGCCGCCATCAGCCTGAACCTGATCAGGCATATCGTAAAAAAAAAAGCCCGCCAATGCGGGTTTTTTTGCAAGTCTGCCACTGCTGTTACGCAATAAATTTTACGGAAATTAAGCACCTGCATCACTTGGAGTGGAATACTGCTCAAATATACTCCCCTCAGTACCCAAAATTCTCCTTATTTGATAAGGGGATCAGAGTTTTTTCAAAAAATAAGGGGGGAGTATGCAGTAATTCAACCTCAAAAAAGCGTGCTCCAAGTCTTGAGCCTGCTTCAGAACTGCAGCGTCTTCACGCCGGTTTCCGTCCCCAGCAGGCAAACATTCGCCCCCTGACGTGCAAACAGACCTACCGTGACCACTCCGACGATATTATTCATCACCGCTTCCAACCCTACCGGATCAGCAATCTGCAAACCGTGCACATCGAGAATCATATTGCCGTTATCAGTAATCAGGGGTTGTCCATCTTTCAGGCGCAGACGGGCTTCTCCGCCAATCGCGTTCAGCTTGCGAGCCACCACAGCATGCGCCATCGGAATCACTTCCACCGGTAACGGAAAACGTCCCAGCTGATCAACCAGCTTGGAGCCATCCGCAATACAGATAAACTTGTCAGCGACCGAGGCGACGATTTTCTCGCGGGTCAGTGCAGCCCCCCCACCCTTAATCATTGCTCCTTGCGGCGTGATTTCATCTGCGCCATCAATATACACGGGCATGGAAGTGACTTCGTTCAAATCCAGTACGGTAATGCCATGACCGCGCAGCCGCGCAGCCGTTACTTCAGAAGAGGCGACGGCTGCCTTGATTTTATGTTTAATTTTCGCCAGTTCATCGATAAAAAAGTTGGCGGTCGAACCGGTGCCGACGCCGACAATTTCATTTTCCACCACATAGGCAATGGCAGCCTGAGCGACAGCGCGTTTCAGTTCATCCTGAGTCATGTTATTTCCAATCGTGCATGGACTTCGCAGTCCGGATTCATCAAATGTGCGGCATTGTACCGGATCGTACGCCGACTGAGTTCATACCGGCCACAACGGCGCCTCATCCATCAATGCAATCTGTTCACGCAATTCCAGTATCCTGTCCTGCCAGTAGTGCTGGGTATTGAACCATGGAAAAGCAACAGGAAATGCGGGGTCATTCCAGCGCTGCGCCAGCCAGGCTGAATAATGCAACAGACGCAGGGTACGAAGTGCTTCAATCAGATAAAGCTGGCGACTGTCAAACTCATAAAAATCTTCATAACCAGTCAGAATATCCGTCAACTGAGCCTGCATCTCAGCACGCGAACCGGATAGCAGCATCCATAAATCCTGTATTCCGGGTCCCATACGACTGTCATCAAAATCGACAAAATGCGGCCCGGCCTGCTCTCCGTCGCTAACCCATAAAATATTCCCCAGATGACAATCCCCATGCAGACGCAATAACGGCACATCGCCAGCCCGCTCATAACAGCGCACCACGCCATCCAGCGCCTGTTGCGAAACACTGCGGTAAGCCTCCTGCAAATCCGCAGGAATGAAATCATGCTGCAATAACCATGTGCGCGGCATCACACCGAAATGATGCGGGTCAATCGACGGGCGATGCACGTAGGAATGGGTCGCGCCGCAGGCATGAATACGTCCGATCAGGCGTCCTATCCATGATAACGTGGCGGCATCGCCGGTTTCCGGCGCCCGCCCGCTCTGACGCGCAAACAGCGAAAAGCGGTAATGCTGATAATGATGCAGTCCCTGACCATGACGGTCGCGGATTGCCGGCACCACCGGAATTTCCTGCGCGACCAGCTCCTGCACAAACTGATGCTCCTCCAGAATGGCCTGATCCGTCCACCGTTGCGGCCGGTAAAACTTCGCAATCAGCGGCGCCCCCTCCTCCAGTGCAATCTGGTACACCCGGTTTTCATAACTGTTCAATGCCAGCAAACGGCCATCGCAGCGAAAGCCACAATACTCCACCGCGTCAAGCACACACTCGGGCGTCAATCCGCTGAAAGAACCGGCCTGACTGACAATCTGATTTTCTTTATCCATGCGCATTATTGTACGTGCTTCTCAATGGCAAACCGCATCTTAGCTGCTGCCAGCAACGTTTCATTTGCACACAAAACTGCTGCACAGCATCCACACAAAGCGCTACACTGCCGGTATTTTGATTTCCATTCAGGTATGACCATGCATCTCGACGAACCTCTCAGCGACAAAGAATTCAACGAACTCGACAAATTCCTCATGTCCGACAAAGTGGGGGATGACGGCATGACGATGGATGCCCTGCATGGCTATCTGACGGCCATCGCGCTTGGACCGGAAATGATACCGATGGCCGAGTGGTTGCCATTGGTGTGGGGCTTGCCGGATCAAGCGCAACCACAATTTAAAAACGATAAAGAAATGCAGCGCATCATCAACCTGATCGCACGTTTCATGAACGAAATCCAGATCACCTTTGAAGTGGCACCCCAGGAATATGAGCCTTTGTTTTGCATCATGGAGCAAAATGGCAAGGAACTGATTGACGGCGAAACCTGGGCGTGGGGCTTCTGGGAAGGCATGCAATTACGCGCCGACGCCTGGGAAGCCGCCTGGGAATCTACTGAAATCGGCCCGCTGTTGCAGCCGATTTATCTACTGGGCGCAGAAGAAATCAAAGAAGACGAATTAAAATTCGTCGATACACCGGAAAAATGCCATGCCCTGGCGCTGAATGTTGAAACTTCAATTCCGGCAATCCGCCGTTTCTGGGCGCCATTGCGTAAATCCGGCGTTACGACAGTAAAACGAGATGCACCGAAAACAGGTCGCAATGATCCCTGCCCATGCGGCAGCGGCAAAAAATTCAAAGCCTGCTGCGGCGCAGAACCAACCCTGCACTAAACAAGGCGTACAACACAGACCAGCTGATGACTCAGGGGCGCGACATGATGAAAGCTGAATACACCATCTCATTCCCGGACACCGCAGTTCCCCGCCTGCATCACTTACTGGCCAGTGAAGGCGGTATGCCAGTGCAACAGGCTGAAGCACTGCGTTATGATTTTTTGTCGCCCACCGTCTCTGGGCAAATGCCTGCCGCCACGGCACGCCTGACCAGCAACGGTTTGACTTTGCACATACTCCACGAGGAAGGACATGCCTGCGCTGGACGACTGATTGCAGCGCTGGTTCGGGAACTGGGTCAGATTCAGATTATCCATCAGGCATAAACACCCTCATTATCAGTACATTCATTTGCCGGTAACAGGTTTGCCGTTTCTGAGGGAAAACTCTAGCACAATCCTGTTCAGCGACTTCTGCACATGGTATTTTCCACTTTTATTTTCTTCTTTCCGGTGGTTCTCATGAGCTTGCAAGACCAGTTTACTCAGGCATTGGCCGACTCCAAAAATTTACCTGAACGTCCTGATAATATGACACTGCTGAAGATTTATGCCTTATACAAACAGGGCAGCAGCGGTGATGCCAATGGAGACCGCCCGGGCATGACTGACTTTGTCGGAAGAGCCAAATTCGATGCCTGGGCAAATCTGAAAGGCACCACTCAGGAAGCCGCGATGCAGCAGTATGTGGATCTGATTGAATCGCTCAAATAACAGATTCAGAAAACGCCGCCCGGACCAGCCGGGCCGGCCATTGATTATTTCAGTGTCAGCAGGTTCGGAGGCATGTCACCTGTCAATCCGGCAATCAGATTATCTGCAGCACATTGCGCCATAGCCAGCCGGGTTTTTTCCGATGCGCTGGCAATATGGGGCGTCAAGACCACATTATCCAGGGTTAAAAACTCCGGATGAAACTTCGGCTCATTTTCAAAGACATCCAGACCAGCCGAAGCGATCTGCTTTACTTTTAACGCGGCAATCAGGGCAACATCATCCACAATTCCGCCACGCGCCAGATTGGTCAGGGTTGCCGTTCGTTTCATCATTCCCAATTCGGCTGCACCAATGGCATGGTGCGATGCCGCTGAGTAAGGTAACACCAGGATCACATGGTCAGCCTGACGTAACAACTCCTCTTTCCCGGTATAAACGGCATGATTAGCGGCCAACTCCTGTTCCGGACTCAGACGGGAACGGTTGTGATACAGGACTTTCATATTAAACCCCATCGAACGGCGGGCAATCGCCTGACCGATACGTCCCATGCCGATAATGCCTAACGTGGCGCCATGCAAATCGGGACCGAGAAAATAATCATAACGCCACTTCGTCCATTTCCCCTCCCGCAACCAGTGCTCAGCCTCAGTAATCCGGCGTGCTGCGGCCATCATCAGCGCCCACCCGAAATCCGCCGTCGTCTCATTCAGCACATCCGGCGTATTACTGGCCATCACACCGTGTGCATGACAGGCGGCCAGATCAATGTTGTCATAGCCGACCGCCATGTTGGCGACCATTTTCAGACCAGACACTTGCTGCAACAGGTCTTCATTAATCCGTGCGCTGGCCGTTGTTAAAGCGCCCTGCTTTCCCTGCAACCGGCTAGCCAGCTCTGCTGGCGTAAAAATGTGATCATCCTGATTGGATTCAACTTCAAAATACTGGTGCAAACGCTCCAGTACCTGTGGAAAAACGGCACGCGCTACCAAGATAGCTGGTTTCATACATAATCCCTGAGCAAAAAAAATAAACTGGCAAATGATATTAACGCTGAAAAGGAATTTTTCCGCGTTTCTGCCACTGAGATCAAAAATTTCATCTCTGTCATTATTCTGCATGATGAATTTCATCGGTAGTGACACACATCAAAGTCTGATCAGGAAATTTTGATTACAATTTCACGCTGAATAACCCTTCCCGCAGAAAGCAGGCACTCATCCGACAGATCAGTCCGCATTTGCTTATGCGCAAATGATATAAGCCTGATTTGTGAGAACGGTTAAATTGCCTTAAAATACAAGGCTTTGCAGCCTTGGTCGGCTTTTTCTGCCATCCGGCTGCACCGAAACCCCGAATTTTTTAGATTGGACTGTTATGACCCACGTTGTGACCGAATCCTGCATCCGCTGCCGCTATACCGATTGCGTGGATGTCTGCCCAGTGGACTGCTTCCGTGCTGGCCCTAATTTTCTCATTATCGATCCCGATGAATGCATCGATTGCGCCGTCTGTGTGGCCGAGTGCCCGGTAAATGCTATTTTTGCAGAAGAAGATGTGCCATCTGATCAGATCAAGTTCATCAAGATCAATGCCGAACTGACGCGCAACTGGCCATCCATTACCAAAACCGTTGCCCCGTTACCGGACGCGGATGACTGGAAAGACGTGAAAGATAAGCTGCAATATCTGGAACGCTGATCATCTGTGCCGCTGTCGCCAGCGGCGTAACTCTGGCGCATTCAATTTAAGCATTATCAGAAATGACTCGTCGTATGGAAAATAAACAAACTACTCAGGCAAATGGCGTGATCGAAGCGGATGCCGTCATCATTGGCGCAGGTCCGGTTGGCCTGTTTCAGGTATTCGAACTTGGCCTGCTCGAAATCAAAGCTCACGTCATCGACTCCTTGCCTGTAGTCGGCGGACAATGTGTGGAACTGTATCCGGACAAGCCGATTTACGATATCCCGGCCGTTCCGGTATGTACAGGTCAGGAATTGACCGACAACCTGCTCAAACAAATTGAGCCATTTGAACCAACATTCCATCTTGGTCAGGAAGTTACCCTGGTACAACGCCGTGAAGATTCGCGCTTTGACGTGGAAACATCCACCGGTACGCGTTTCATCACAAAAACGATCTTTATCGCTGCCGGCGTTGGCTCTTTCCAGCCACGTACTTTGAAAGTGGAAGGCATTGAAGCATTTGAAGGCAAGCAGGTTTTTTACCGCGTCAAGGATCCAAGCCAGTTCCATGGTAAAAATCTGGTGATCTGCGGTGGCGGTGATTCCGCACTGGACTGGGCGCTGAATCTGGTTGGCAAGGCTGAGTCTGTGGTTCTGCTTCATCGCCGCGAAGATTTCCGTGCTGCACCTGCATCCGTCGCCAAGATGAAAGAATTGTGCGATAACTATGAAATGCAACTGACCATCGGCCAGGTAACCGGCATTGAAACAAAGGATGACCAGCTTTCAGAAATCAAGGTAACTGGTGCTGACGGTGTAACACGTCGCATGCCATTGGATACTTTGCTGGTCTTCTTCGGCCTGTCTCCAAAACTAGGCCCAATCGCAGAATGGGGTCTGGAGATTGAACGCAAGCAATTGAAAGTCATGGACACTGAAAAATTTGAAACCAATGTGCCAGGTATTTTCGCCGTCGGCGACATCAACACTTACCCCGGTAAGAAAAAACTGATCCTGTCCGGCTTCCACGAAGCCGCACTGGCCGCATTTGGTGCCGCACCGTATATTTTCCCTGAAAAGAAAATTCACATGCAGTACACCACCACTTCTCCGAAGCTGCATAAGATTCTGGGTGTCGATACGCCAGTATTTGATTAAGTCCTGTTTCTGAACCTAAAAAAAGCGCGAAGCATCCTTCGCGCTTTTTTTTACGACTGATCAAGCAGACTATTTACACATCGTCAGTCCGGTTGAGAATCGCGATGAGTTTTTGCGATTTCCGCAAAGTCGTCAGCAACCACCAGAAAAGCATCGACCACATCAGGATCAAAGTGCAGTCCGCGCGCCTTGTGGATCTGAACGATGGCTTCGGCATGCGTGTAAGTGCCATCGTAATCTCGCTCGGAAATCAGGGCATCATAAGCATCGGCCACTGCCATAATGCGTGCTGAAACCGGAATCTGCTCACCACGCAAGCCTTCCGGATAACCTGTACCATCCCATTTTTCCTGATGCGAATACGTAATTTCACGGGCAAATCTTAAAAATTCATTGCTGCCCCCCAGATACTTTTCGACCGATAAAATCGTTTCACGACCATGCCAGGTATGCTGCTTCATCAGATCGAATTCTTCCGGCGTTAATTTTCCCTCTTTCAACAAGACGCTATCCGGAATACCGATTTTTCCAATGTCATGCAAGGGCGCTGACTTATACAACAGGGTGATATTGGCTTCGGACAGCTCATGACAAAAGCGCGGATGCTGGCTCAGCTGACGCGCCAGCAATGCCACATAGGCCTGAGTGCGCCGGATATGATTAGCAGTTTCATTATCGCGCGCCTCACCCAACAGCGCCATTGCCATGATAATGGCATCTTGCAAACGTCCCAACTCTTCCGTCCGCTCTTCTACCAGACGCTCCAGATAAACATTCTGATTGCGCAATAATTGGCGCGCACGAATCAGGTTGAGCTGCGTTGCCACCCGCGCCTGAACAATTGCAGGACTGATCGGCTTACCGATATAATCCACAGCCCCCAGACGCAGCCCTAATTCCTCATCCTTGACCTGACTGCGCGCCGTCAGGAAAATTACCGGAATGTCTGCTGTCATCAAGTCAGATTTCAAGCGTCGGCAAGTTTCATAACCATCCATTTCCGGCATCATCACATCCAGCAGAATCAGATCTGGATGAGGCTCCTGACTTGCGATCTGCAAGGCCTTCACGCCACTGGTAGCGATCCTGACCTTGTACTGCTCCTTCAATAAACCAGATAACAGGGAAATATTATCGGGCGTATCGTCAACAATCAAAATTACTGGTCGACTATCTCCAGTTACCGCCGTAGATATTGGATGGTCCATGTTTTTGTTATTTTCAAAATATGTGATTTTTTACTCGTGGCACGTTATTTGTCACGTACTGCTGGCTCGTCGAAGCTATGTTGCGCGATTCCTTGCCTTAGATAATCCAGTGCAAGATCAAAATCAAATTGTTTCGCTGCCCGCATGATCTGTTTATGTAGCTCTGCACCAAGCGCCTGAACAATCACATCCGAAGATTCCACCAGAAAATCGACCGCCTCCCCATCGTATTCACTTAACAACTGTTCACATTGCCGCAAAGTACTCGAGAGAATCTGGCGCTGATAAACCGGCGGAGAGCCTGATACATCCTGCGTCACCGCTTCGCGGTATTGTTTTTCTAAAAAACATTGAATTGAAGCACGGGTCTTCTGCAGCTGCAAATCACATAATTCAAACTGCCGATCGACATGCGAACCATATTCCCGCGCCCGCAAATACTGTTCCAGTATGTCCGCTTCCTGCCGCACAATTGCGGCAGCAATCAATGCAGCAACACCTTTTAAGGTATGAATCAGCCGTTCAGCCTGCTCCTGATCACCCGCCCGATGCATCTGGGCTGCCTTCACAACAACGTCATGCTGATCATCAGAAAAACGCCTCAGCAATTCCATGTATAAATCTTCATTTCCCAATGTACGCTGCAAGCCTTCATCTACATCGACCATGTCGATGGACAGTACACGATTTAGCGCAACATCTTCAGTAGCCAACATTGTATTTTCTGTGACAAACTGGGGACACCAATACGAAATCATGTCGTACAGCGCCGCAGGGGTAATCGGCTTGGCAAGATGTGCGCTCATGCCGGACTCTTTGCAGCGTGCAATCTCATCCAGCATGGCATGTGCCGTCATGGCAACAATCGGCAGCCCCTCATAGACAGGCCGGCTGCGGATCATTCGTGTGGCATCATGACCATCCAGCACCGGCATCTGCACATCCATGAATACCATCCCGTAATAATCTGGCTGTTTCTGTAGCAGCATTTCCAGCGCAGTCTCGCCATTTTCTGCAACATCCACTTGAATACCGCCTGCCTCCATCAGTTCACAGGCAATCTGCTGATTCATCTGATTGTCCTCAGCCAGCAAAACGTGCAATCCCGCATATTGAGGAATCCTGAACGTCTGTTTGTGCCCGTTTTTTTCCAGCGACTTCGAGTACAAAGCCGTTATGCAATCCAAGGCTTGGATAAATCGAACCGGTTTAGGTAAAAATGCATCGGGCATCATCACATCAGCTCTATGGCTCGCTTCTTCTCGTCCATGCATTCCCATCAGAACAAATGCAGGGATATTCCTGATTAGCTGCCCGCGCTTCAAAGTATCAATCCATGTCAGACCATCTATTTCTGGCATATTCAAATCCACCAACACCAGATCATAAGGATCGTCATTATCCATGTGCAGCATCCGTTGAATCGCCAGCACAGTATCCTGCATTACATCAACGCGTGCGACCGCCAAGCTCAATGCATCACGCAACACGTTGGCAGCAAGCGCATTATCATCAACAATCAGTATCCGTTTATGACGGATCAACTCAGGATGCGCCGGAGTCCTGACATCGGGGGACAGACCAAAATCAAGCTGGAAACGGACACAGGTTCCCACCCCGGATTCACTTTCCAAAGCAATCTGGCCACCCATCAATTCAACGACACGCCTGGAAATTGACAGCCCAAGACCTGTACCACCAAATTTTCGGGTGGTGGATTCATCAGCCTGGCTGAATGGTTGAAATAAGCGCTGCATTTGTTCCGGCGTCATGCCGATACCGGTATCGCGCACTTCAAATTGAAGCTGCACCTGATTTTCACTCACCACCTGATGCCGGCATCCGACATACACTTCACCATGTTCAGTAAATTTGACCGCATTATTGATCAGGTTGATCAGGACCTGCCCCAGACGCAATGCATCACCACATAAGGCCCGCGGAATTTGCTGCGGTACATCGAAAATCAGCTCTAGTCCTTTTTCATAAGCTTTATCTGCGGTGATTGCACATACATTTTCCAGAGTCTCATCGAGGTTAAATACGGCATTTTCAATATGCAGCTTTCCCGCTTCGACTTTGGAAAAATCCAGAATGTCGTTAATGACGCCCATCAGCGATAAACCGGCCTGATGAATCTTCTCCAGATAATCTTTTTGCTTCGGGCTTAATTCGGTTCTGAGCGCCAGATGTGCCATGCCGATGATGGCATTCATCGGAGTGCGGATTTCATGACTCATATTAGCCAGGAAGATGGACTTTGCCTCCGTGCTTTCCTCTGCATGACGGCGTGCCCGCTCTGCCTCTTTTAACTCATTCTGCATCTGTATGGTTTGCAAACGCATCTGTTCAGCCATACTTTGCTGCAATTGCTGCTCCAGATATTTGCGTTCGGTGACATCGGAAATGAAGGATAAATTGGCGGGCTGCCCTTCCCAATCGATCAACACAGAAGAAAGTTCTACCCAGTTGATTTTTCCGGCGACAGAATTGGTAATCCGGCATTGAAAATACGGAGCAACCATTTCCCCCTGTAAGCAACGCTGCTCGTAATCCTGTACGATCAGCCGATCAGCTTCGTCAATTAAATCAGTAAAATTGAATGCCAGTAAAGAATCCGGTTGGCGTGCCGTGAGTTTGTATATCTGAGGATTAGCAAAAACAATTTTCTGATTCTGCACAACAATAATGCCTTCAGACGCATGATTCACCAGTTGGCGGTAATGCTTCTCAGACCTGTTCAAATCTGCTTCGAGCTGACGACGTGCAGAAATATCCATGACAACCCATACCGTGCCATGCGAAAGATCATTTTGATCAACAGCCCGTCCGGAAAAGTGTGCCCAGAACAAATCGCCATCTGCACGACACATCTGTAATTCAGCCTGAAACGACTCACCTCTGAGTACCGCAGCACTGACCGCCTCTTCCGATTCAAGATACGATATCCTTGAAGGGTAATAAGGTTCCAGTGATGCTCCCAGAATCTGCCCGCGGTCCACGCGAAAAATTTGGCAAAGCGGCGTATTGGCCCATTGCACTCGTCCCTGATTGTTCAGGAACACCATTCCGACAATCGAATTTTCCAGAATCGTTTCGCGCTCGGACAGCATTCTCTTCAACTCAACGTCCAGCGCCCTGCGCTCCACCATCGCATCTTCAGCCAAGCGGCGTGCCAACTCAGCCTGCTTCAGTTCATTTTTAATGCGCAAAGTCTGCACATGCACGCGCGTGGCCTGTCCTTGTACTTTGGCAAATAATTCCAGATAACGCTGTTGCTCCTTAAAACCTTCTTCCCACTGCCCGAGCTCAGCAAAAATATCGATTAACTCCCGGATAGCGCGCAATGGAATATAGATGTATCCCTGAATGCCATTTTCATCAATGGCGCGACGTAAATCATGAATGGCTTCAGGAAAACGCTTGTGGCGCCAGTGCAAATGCCCGCTGACCCAGCGCGTATAAGGTTTCAGAGGTTTATCCTCATAGCTGTCACTCAAACTCTGGGCAATGGCATTTAAACGATCCGCCTCGTCGAGTTGTCCGCGCATCGCCAGCGTATAGGCGGCAATCGAAAAGCAGAAAGCACGACTGGCTGCATCCGGATAATGCGCCTGGCTGCTTTCTCCGATGTACTCGACAATTCCGAGGTAGGCTTCCTCATATTTATCCAATGCAATTTTGCATAATGCATACATGGTTGAAATAAATGGTGCCAGCCAGCGCTCATTTGACACAATCGCGATCGCCCGCGCTTCCTGCAACAGTGGCTCTGCATCTTCAGCATTACCGGAGATATAAAAAATCTCTCCCAGATTGGCCATGACCTGAGAAGCCCGGTTCGGGATATTCAGGCGCTGTGCCTGTTCAAGAGCCGTATAGAAATGTCGGATGCCCTCTTCGGTAAAACCCAGTTCCTGCGATAAGATGCCAAGAAGATTAAAAACCAGCACGGACAGTCGGTGATCCCCTTCTGGTAAGAGAGGCAGAATTTTGCTGTGGCATAAGGAATATGCCTGCTCTGACATGCCGTGCCGGCGCCAGACAGCTACCGTACCCAGCATGGAGAATGCCAGCCCTTCTTTATCGCCGACCAGCTCAAACATTACTGATGTCCGTTCAAATTCAGGTTCAGCCTGAGCCAGACGTCCATCAAAGAAATCCGCAAAAGCAAACAACAACTCGGCAAAAGTCCCCATAACGGGCAAGCGGTGACTCGCGGCGCTTTGCCGCAGCCGGGATGCGACGATGCGTCCTTCCTCCGGCGAGTCCCGCATCAGATCAAATGCGGTAAAACAACTCTCACGCATCTGAGCATCAGAAAGTTCAAAATCATTACTCATACTTCGCGAGTCCTTTATTCAGAACGGTATTTGCCAGTTTGCCTGTATCTGACAAAAATTATATTTTAACCAATTATTTAACATTAATTTGCATGAAGGTAACGATCTGCAACATCCACAAGCACAAAAATATAAAATCTGGTTTATGATGCATTGCAATACAGGTCGGCATTCACCCGTATCGTAAAAGTACAGCATACGACATGGTTGTCATATTAATCTGTTACTCAATGGAATTTTCGTGTTTCCCAGGAAGATATCATCATGCTCTATCAACTCCATGAATTGAATCGTGCTTTTCTGAACCCATTAACCCAATGGGCGGAAGCGTCTTCTAAATTATTCACGAACCCGATTTCCCCGCTTGCGCACACTCCGTATGCGCAGAGAATTGCGGCCGGATATGAACTGATGTTTCGTTTGGGAAAAGATTACGAAAAACCTGAATTTGGCATTACTTCGACGACAATAGATAAACAAACAGTCGAAGTCACCCAGATCAGTGCGGTCATTAAACCTTTTTGCAAGTTATTACACTTTAAAAAGGTCTTGAACGACAAGGATTTCGAAAAACTCAAGCAACCCAAAGTATTGGTAGTAGCGCCATTATCGGGGCATCATGCAACATTGCTGCGCGATACCGTGAGAGGTTTGCTGCCGCAGCATGATGTGTACATCACCGACTGGACCGATGCGCGCATGGTGCCGCTATCCGAAGGTGAATTCCACCTGCATGACTACATTTACTACGTACAGGACTTCATCCGGGAACTCGGGCCAGATGTTCACGTAATTTCTGTGTGCCAGCCGACTGTACCGGTACTTGCCGCAATCGCCCTGATGGCAACAGACAATGACCCCAAGCTGCCGAAGACCATGACGATGATGGGAGGACCGATTGATCCGCGCAAGTCCCCCACTCAGGTTAATAATCTCGCCACAGAAAAAAAATATTCCTGGTTTGAAAATACCGTCATCTACAGCGTACCGGCCAATTACCCGGGTTATGGTCGCAAAGTTTACCCCGGCTTTTTACAACATGCCGGTTTCGTGGCGATGAATCCTGATCGCCACGCGCAAAGCCACTGGGATTATTATCAGCATCTGGTGCAAGGTGATGATCAGTCAGCAGAACAGCATCGCAAATTTTATGATGAATACAATGCGGTTCTGGACATGCCGGCAGACTATTATCTGGAGACAATTAAAACTGTTTTCCAGGAATTTCACTTACCGAAAGGTACCTGGGAAGTCGAGGGCAGACTGGTTCGTCCGCAAGATATCAAAACCGTCGCGCTATTTACTGTTGAGGGTGAACTGGACGATATTTCAGGACCAGGTCAAACGCAGGCGGCTCATGAGCTTTGCACCAGCCTGCCAGCTAGCATGAAGCAGGATTTCGTCGCCCCCGGCTGTGGACATTATGGAATTTTCTCAGGTCGTCGCTGGCGTGAAATTATCTGCCCGAAAATCGGAGAATTCATCAAGCAACACGCCTGATCTGTACCGCTTCAGCAAAGCCACCGTGCAAAAACGGTGGCTTTTTATTTGTGATTCACTGCATTTGAGTGGATAATCTGTCCTCCTTCAGTTGTGATCGTCATCGCTGTGTTTATTCCCCTCGTTACACAAATTGAACATCTGCTACCGCAGACTCAATGTACCAAATGCGGTTTTCCCTCCTGTCATGAATATGCCTCAGCCATTGTGCACGGTGCGGCTAGTTACAATCAATGTCCTCCAGGTGGACAGGAAGGCGTGGTCCGGCTGGCGACATTATTGCAACAACCCATTATTCCGCTGAACATCCACCACGGAGAAGAACGAGAACGGCCACTGGCGGTGATTGAAGAAGCTTACTGCATAGGATGCACGCTCTGCATTCAGGCCTGTCCGGTAGATGCGATCATCGGTGCACCGAAACAAATGCACAGCGTCATTCCGGAGCTGTGTACGGGATGTGACCTGTGTGTTGCCCCGTGCCCTGTTGATTGCATCACCATGGTACCAGTGACGGGCGGACAAACCGGTTGGGCTGCGTGGTCTCAGCCATTGGCAGATCAGAGCCGTCGTCAATTTGAAGCACGCAACCGGCGCCTTGTAAGGGAAAAAGCCGAGAATGAAGAGCGACTGGCCGCCAAAGCTGCTGCTAAATTAAAAGCCCTCGAGGACGAAACAACATCCAATGAGATGGAACGCCTGGCGAAAGAACGTAAAAAAAATATTATTACGGCAGCTATTGAACGCGCCCGTCTCAAAAAAATCGCAGCAGAATCCGGAAAAACTGAGCCATGAATGCGGAAAAACGTCACGCCATTTTTGCACGCTTGCAGCAAGCCAACCCGCATCCGACCACCGAACTCGAATATAGCTCGCCATTTGAATTACTGATTGCTGTTTTACTTTCGGCACAGGCAACCGATGTTTCGGTCAACAAAGCCACCCGACTGCTGTATCCGGTTGCCAATACACCGGAAAGCATTTATGCACTCGGCGTAGACGGGTTGATTCCATATATACAGACGATTGGCCTGTTCCGAACCAAAGCAAAGAACGTCATTGAAACATGCAGGCTGCTGATCACGGAATACCACAGCGAGATACCTCGCAACCGCGAAGCGCTGGAAACTCTGCCCGGAGTTGGCAGGAAAACTGCTAACGTCGTCATGAATACCGCATTCGGAGAACCGACGATTGCGGTTGATACTCACATCTTCCGCGTCGCCAACCGCACGGGTCTGGCACCGGGTAAAAATGTGGATATCGTCGAAGAAAAATTGATGAAATTCGTTCCCAAAGAATTCAGACAGGATGCGCATCACTGGCTGATTTTACATGGTCGCTATACCTGCATTGCCCGGAAACCCAAATGCTGGAACTGCATGATTGCAGATTTATGTGAATTCAAACAGAAAACGCCCCTGCCGGATAATGCGTAGGGGCGACGAATAAAAAACGATCGGCAACTGCTCAGATAATACGGCAAGCCTCATCAAAACTCAGGCGTGGGGAGCGCGGATAGAGTTTTTCAGGATTACCGTAACCCAAATTGCAAATGAAATTCACCTTTACTGTGCTGCCGGCAAAAAAAGTGGCATTCACTTTTTCAGGATCAAAGCCGGACATCGGCCCGCAATCCAGCCCGACCGCGCGTGCAGCAAGCATCATGTAAGCGCCTTGCAGGGAAGAATTACGAAAAGCAGTGGCCTCAATCAGCCCCGCATTCCCCACAAACCATGAGCGCGCATCCGCATGCGGAAAGAGCACTGGCAGTTTGTCATAAAACGCCATATCCATCCCGATGATTGCCGTCACTGGCGCAGCTTTTGTTTTTTCTACATTCCCTTCTGCCATACAAGACAGTAATTTCTGTTTTTCTTCTGCGGAACGGACAAATACGATGCGGGCTGGCGAAGTATTCGCCGATGTGGCGCCCCATTTCATCAGATCATATAGCTGGTGCAGTTGCGCATCCGTTACCGGTTTATCAAGCCAGTCATTGTGGGTACGTGCAGCATTAAACAATGTATCCAGCGCATCTTTAGTCAGCATATCATTTCCTCTCTCAAACTCATCACAGGGATCATCCATCCGGGGCGAATATAACAGATTAGCGGCGGATATCATGCCCTGAATTCGATTTCCTTTTACAATACCAACCGGTTTTACTTTTTACAGTCATTATTTTATGTTCACCCCAAGTCAGCACGACGTCAGACGCTTTTTCTGTGAGATCTATCAAAAAACACAGAAACACGGAATTCTGACGCCACTGGAAACCATTGCATCAGGCTGGATAGTGCAACATCCAGAGTATCATGATGCGCTCGCTGATACAGAGGCCGCTCTTCAGGCGGATTACAGCGTAGATCAGGGAAAAACCAATCCATTCTTACATTTGTCAATGCATCTGACTATTGCCGAACAGATTTCAGTGGATCAACCCAAGGGAGTCAGGGCAGCTTTTCAGCAACTGGCGCATCAGTTCAACTCTGAGCATGAAGCACATCACCAGATCATGGAAGCGTTAGGAGAAATGATCTGGACATCTCAACGCACCGGACACCCCCCGGATGGGCAGTCATATATCGAGGCGCTGCAAATGCGTTGCCGCTAAAAATAAAAAAGCCACGTTAAACGTGGCTTTTTTATGCTGGTCAGAATGACTTATTTTTTCAGCACCAGACTGCCAGGCAGACTGTGAAGATAAGCTGCGACATCCTGAATGTCTGTATTGGACAAGACTTTCGCCTGAGCACCCATAATGGCATTTCCGCGACCATTTGGTCCGTCCGTTCCACGCTGATAAGCTTTCAGCGCTTCTGCAATGTAATCCGCATGCTGCCCCGCTATTTTCGGATAACCTGGGTCGATCGGTGAGCTGAAATCCTTACCATGGCAGGAAGCACAGTTATTTTTTTCTGCAACAGCCTTACCAGCTTCAATATTACCCGCAGCAAATGCCGGGGAAACCAATATTGACAAAAGCAATGCCGGCAACAAGATTTTTTTCATCATGAGTCCCCTGTATTTTTATTTTTGTTGTGAATAATATGCAGCAAGATCAGCCATATCCTGATCGGACAGACTGCCGGCAATGCCACGCATTGTCGGGTGCTTGCGCTCACCTTTCTGATAGGCCCTGAGTGCACCTTCAATGTACTTTGCCGACTGGCCGCCAATCATCGGCACCTGGTAGACCTCTGGAAAAGTGGACTTGTAGCCGGGAATCGCGTGACAGCCGATACACATCGCGATTTTCTTTTCGGCTGCATCTTTCGCATTGCCAACAACTTCTGCCGCTACTGCAGCATGCGAGAGGCTCGCCATAGCGAGAATTGCAAACAGTTTTTTCATAGGAGCGAGTAGAGATTAAACAAACAGATCAACGAAGACAACACTTTGATATAACGCATCATTCTATCTGATCAAGATTAAAATAGCGTAAAAAAAAGGCGGAATGATGACAAGTATTTGCAGTTCAGACACACTTCGTCCGGCCATTCAGAACACATATCTCTACCCTGCCCGACAAAAAAAAGAACATCCGTTCATCTGATCCGGAATTCTCGCTTATACTCAGGAAATACTTAGAAAATACGCAGAAAACTTTGATCAACCTGTCCTGATTCTGATCCATGACGCAGACTACACACTCACCACGCTTTGACGGAGCAGACAACTACGTTGCTACCGATGATTTAAAACTTGCCGTGAATGCTGCTTTGAAACTGCAACGCCCTTTGCTGATCAAGGGTGAGCCCGGGACCGGCAAAACCATGCTCGCGGAAGAGGTCGCTGCTGCGCTGAACATGCCTTTACTGCAGTGGCATATTAAATCCACGACAAAAGCACAGCAGGGACTGTATGAATACGATGCTGTCTCCCGGCTCAGAGATTCACAACTGGGCGACGAGCGGGTGAAAGATATTCACAATTACATTGTAAAAGGCGTCTTGTGGCAGGCATTTACTTCTGAGCAGCCAGTTGTTCTGCTGATTGACGAAATCGACAAAGCAGACATTGAATTTCCCAATGATTTGCTGCGCGAACTGGACCGGATGGAGTTCTACGTTTATGAAACACGGGAAATGGTTCGCGCGAAACATCGGCCATTAGTCATTATCACCTCCAACAATGAAAAAGAATTACCGGATGCTTTTTTACGGCGCTGCTTCTTCCATTACATTAAATTCCCGGATAAGGAAACGATGCAAAAAATCGTGGATGTACACTTTCCACGCCTGAAAGCAGACTTGCTGACTCATGCACTGCAAACTTTTTATGAGGTACGTGATGTCGCTGGTCTGAAAAAGAAACCTTCGACGTCAGAATTTATTGACTGGCTGAAATTGCTACTGGCAGAAGACATTCCAGCCGAAGCGTTGCGCAGCAAGGATAACAAGACCATCGTGCCTCCCCTGCATGGCGCCCTGCTGAAAAATGAGCAGGATGTCCACCTGTTTGAACGTCTGGTATTTATGTCACGCACCAACCGCTGAGCAAAACAAACGCTACATAAAAAAGCACTGCCATGCAGTGCTTTTTCATTTACCGGTAATGATACGGACACCATTATCTTTCAATGCTGTCCGCATTCTTCTTCGCTAAAAACGCTCCTTTAACGAGATTTACTGCGTCTGTTTCAACTGCTCCAGGATTGCTGGATTTTCCAGTGTAGAGACGTCCTGAGTAATCGCCTCGCCTTTCGCCAGAACACGCAGCAGACGACGCATAATCTTGCCTGAACGTGTTTTTGGCAGATTATCGCCAAAACGGATTTCTTTTGGTTTAGCAATCGGGCCAATTTCTTTAGCCACCCAGTTACGCAACTCCGTCGCAATCTGCTTTGCTTCATCGCCAGTCGGACGGCTGCGCTTCAACACGACAAATGCGCAGATCGCTTCGCCTGTTGTGTCATCTGGTTTACCAACCACCGCTGCTTCTGCAACCAGTGGATTGGCCACCAGAGCAGATTCGATTTCCATCGTTCCCATGCGATGTCCTGACACATTCAGAACATCGTCAATCCGGCCTGTAATTGTGAAATAACCAGTATCCTTGTTCCGGATTGCGCCATCCCCGGCCAGGTAAACCTTGCCGCCAAACTCCTCCGGGAAATAACTTTTTTTAAAGCGTTCAGGATCACCCCAGATCGTGCGGATCATGGAAGGCCAGGGGCGCTTGACAACCAGGATGCCGCCCTGCCCGTTTGGCAGATCATGTCCGGTTTCATCCACAATCGCAGCCATAATGCCAGGCAAAGGCAAGGTACAGGAGCCTGGCACCAATGGTGTCGCACCCGGCAACGGCGTCATCATGTGACCACCGGTTTCGGTCTGCCAGAAGGTATCTACAATCGGACATTGACCGCGACCAATATTGTTGTAGTACCACATCCATGCTTCAGGATTAATGGGTTCACCAACAGAGCCCAGCAGGCGCAATGAGGACAGATCAAATTTATCCGGATGAACATTCGCATCGCCATCGGCTGCCTTGATCAGGGAACGGATAGCTGTCGGTGCTGTATAGAAAATCGTTGCCTTGTGCTTTTCTATCATGCTCCAGAAACGACCTGCATTCGGGAAGGTAGGAATGCCCTCGAAGACAATTTCCGTTGCGCCTGCTGCCAGCGGACCATACGTAATGTAAGTATGACCAGTTACCCAGCCGATATCTGCAGTACACCAGAAAATATCGGCAGGCTTGATATCAAAGGTCCACTTCATGGTCAGGATCGCCCACAGCAGATAACCGCCGGAAGAATGCTGAACGCCTTTTGGCTTTCCGGTGGAGCCGGATGTGTAAAGGATAAACAGAGGATGTTCGGCATTGACCCAGGTAGGCTCGCATTGGTCAGACTGTCCGCTGACCAGTTGATCCATCCACCGGTCCCGTCCTGTCACCAGATTGATAGCGCCACCTGTACGCCGGTAGATCACGACATCTTTCACCTTGTCACAACCGCCCAGAGCAAGCGCTTCATCAACAATCGCCTTCAGCGGAAGATGCTTTCCGCCGCGCACTTGTTCGTCGGCGGTAATAACAGCCACTGCGCCCACATCCACGATGCGCTCATGCAGGGATTTCGCAGAAAACCCGCCGAATACGACAGAATGCGTTGCGCCGATACGGGCGCATGCCTGCATCGCGACCACACCTTCGACTGACATCGGCATATAAATGACTACGCGATCACCTTTACCGACACCAAGTGATTTCAGTCCGTTGGCAAACTGACAGACCTTCTGGTGCAACTCCTTGTAAGTAACCCGTGTGACTTCGCCACCATCTGCCTCGAAAATCACGGCAACCTTGTCGCCCAGCCCTTTCTGTAAATTTACATCAAGACAATTGTAGGAGACATTCATCAGGCCATCGTCAAACCATTTGTACAGAGGTGCATCCGATTCATCCAGCACTGTTTCAAATGGTTTGTGCCAATGCAGATTTTCCCGTGCCAGTTTCGCCCAGAACCCTTCGTAGTCGGCTTCAGCCTCTTGGCACAAGGCATGATAGGCATCCATACCGGAAATCGTGGCATTCGCTGCAAATTCGGCAGGAGGAGGAAAAACACGGGATTCAGCTTTTACTTCGGAAGTTGCAGTGTCATGGTCTGACATGATTGTCTCCAGTTTTTATAATCTGATTGAAATCACCAACAAGGAATGGTACAAACCTTAAACCGGGAGACTTACTCAAGCCTTACGGTTTATTTGCGGAAAGACAAGAATAAACAATACCAGACAAATATCGGAAAATCCTCTCCTGAACAAAGTACCAGGCAGGAAAAACCTGTGCACACGAGCCCGCGGCAGGATGTAAAATAGGGAGTGATTCAATTCGCACTTCCCTGCTTATTTTCAGCTGCTCATGTCTCAATCACGTTCCCCGCACAAGCTGCCCCCGCTCGCCAACCTCATTTTCCTGAGCCGCTGGCTGCAGTTGCCGCTGTATCTCGATCTGATTCTGGCGCAATACGTCTATGTTTATCATTTCTGGGTTGAACTGGTGGACCTGATCTGTGCGGCACTGGGCAATTGCATATTGCGACCGGATCATGACCACCACACAACAAATTGCAGATACGAATCACCACTGAAATGATGTCATCGCCCTTTTTCTCCATCGCCATCCACAGCAAAAAAAATGCTGCAGATGAATCACGCCCCTGGAGAAAAATGAAACGGCATGATGTATTTTTTCTTCCTGCACCGATCTCTGCAGGGAATTTCCGATTTCCTTTCAACCAGCCAAGAGCCATATCATGACAGTCATCAAACAAGACGATCTGATTGAATCCGTTGCAGCTGCGCTGCAATACATCAGTTACTACCATCCGGCAGATTACATCGCCCACCTCGCACGCGCCTATGAAGCAGAACAGAGCCCGGCTGCGAAAGATGCCATTGCGCAGATCCTGACCAATTCCCGCATGTGCGCTGAAGGCAAGCGTCCGATCTGCCAGGACACCGGGATCGTCAACGTGTTCCTTAAAATCGGGATGAGTGTACGTTTTGAAGGCTTCAGCGGTTCGATCGTCGATGCCGTCAATGAAGGTGTGCGCCGGGGCTACAATTTCCCCGACAACAAATTACGCGCCTCCATCGTGGCCGACCCGCAATTCGAACGAAAAAACACCAAGGACAATACTCCGGCTGTCGTACACATGGAACTGGTGCCGGGCAATACCGTTGATGTCAAAGTCGCAGCGAAAGGCGGCGGCTCTGAAAATAAAACTAAATTCGTGATGCTGAATCCTTCCGATTCACTGGTGGACTGGGTCATGAAAACAGTGCCTACGATGGGCGCAGGCTGGTGCCCGCCAGGTATGTTGGGCATCGGCATCGGCGGTACAGCAGAGAAAGCAATGCTGATGGCGAAAGAATCCCTGATGGACGACATCGACATGTACGAGCTGAAGCAACGCGGTCCGCAAAACAAACTGGAAGAACTGCGTATCGAATTGTGCGATAAAGTGAATGCACTCGGTATTGGCGCGCAGGGCCTGGGGGGGCTGACGACAGTGCTCGACGTGAAGATCAATATGTATCCTACGCATGCTGCATCTAAACCAGTTGCGATGATCCCCAACTGCGCAGCAACACGTCATGCCCACTTCGTACTCGACGGTTCCGGCCCTAGTTATATCGAACCACCAAAACTGTCTGACTGGCCAGAAGTGCACTGGACACCGGATACCGAAAAATCCAAACGCATCGACCTGAACACCCTAACCAAAGAAGAGGTCGCCTCCTGGAAACCAGGGCAAACCCTGCTGTTGAACGGCAAAATGCTGACTGGTCGTGATGCAGCCCACAAGCGCATTCAGGACATGCTGGCGAAAGGCGAATCCTTACCGGTCGATTTCACCAACCGCGTTATTTATTATGTGGGCCCGGTTGATCCGGTGCGTGATGAAGCTGTTGGACCAGCAGGCCCCACTACGGCAACCCGCATGGATAAATTTACCGACATGATGCTGGAAAAAACCGGCCTGATCTCAATGATCGGCAAAGCGGAGCGCGGTCCGGTTGCAATCGAATCCATCAAAAAACATCAGTCCGCCTATCTGATGGCGGTCGGCGGTGCGGCTTACCTGGTGTCGAAAGCGATTAAATCCGCGAAAGTGGTTGGCTTTGAAGACCTCGGCATGGAAGCGATCTATGAGTTTGATGTAACAGACATGCCGGTCACGGTCGCAGTGGATGCGCAAGGCACCTCCGTGCACAACACCGGCCCGAGAGAATGGCAGGCAAAGATCGGCATCATTCCGGTAAACTGATAACGCCCCATTAGTTTCGTCGCCCTGATGGCGATAGCTGACATGCTCTGTTCTGTTCGCAGATCAGAGCATGTTTCATTGATGTCTGGCAGAATCATTTTCTTATTCATTTTACCCAGATAAATCCCAGGTATGCAGCATTCACCTTCCGCCCCGGTAGGCATTTTTGATTCTGGCATTGGCGGATTGTCCGTACTTCAGCATATTCGCCAACTGCTACCGCATGAAAAACTGATTTATTTCGCAGATTCCGGTTTTGCCCCCTACGGGGAAAAAAGCGAACAGACGATCGTCGCACGCTGTCAGTCGATCACGGAGTTCCTGTTGCAGCTGCACTGCAAAGCCATTGTGATCGCCTGCAATACCGCAACGGCTGCCGCCGCCCGGGTGCTACGCCCCCAATATCCTGCACAAATTCTGATTGGCATGGAACCGGGCCTGAAACCCGCCTGCCAGCACACCCGCTCAGGCGTGGTCGGGGTGATGGCGACACAGGGAACGCTGAACAGTCTGAAGTTCCGAAATTTACGCGATCAACTCAGTGACGTGCATCAGGTCAGATTTGTGCAGCAGGCATGTACGGGGCTGGCGGATCAGATCGAAAAAGCAGAATTCAGCTCACCGAAAACCCTTGCCATGCTGGAACAATATCTGACCCCGCTATTGGAATCCGGGGCCGACACCATCGTTCTGGGATGTACTCACTATCCGTTTGTAGAGCAGCAGATCAGGGAACTCATCCGGGAAAAACACCGCAGCGGACCACAAATAGAGTTGATCGACACGGGACTGGCCGTTGCCAGATACCTGCAAACACAGTTGCAGGATCACGGTTTACTTGCCATTGATGCAGCGATACCCGGCATAACGGCATTCACCACCGGCACCATACAACATCTGGAAGCAGCGCTGACGCAGCTTTTACCGCATTTGCATACGCCGGTCAGCGTTCGTTCGGCGGCCGGAAAAACACCGGTTGCGGATAGTTATCCCGGATCTGAATTTTCATAAAAAAACGCCGGCTGCAGCACCGGCGTTTTCATTATAACGAGAAGATAAATCAAGCCAGCACAGCGGCCATTGCATTCGCAGTTGCCTCAACATTGCCGCTATTGAGCCCCGCCACACACATCCGGCCAGAACGCACCAGATACACACCGAATTCTTCTTTCAACCGATCACACTGCTCTGGCGACAAACCGGTATAACTGAACATACCGCGCTGGGTCAGGAAATAACTGAAATCACGGCCCGGCAATTTGGCGCTCAGCACATCGTGCAACTGACGGCGCATGGACTGAATCCGATCCCGCATTGCCACGACCTCAGCTTCCCACATCGGACGCAATTCAGGATCAGACAGAACACGTGCCACCAGCTGGCCGCCATGCATCGGTGGATTGGAATAATTGCGGCGAATCGTCGCTTTCATCTGACCCAACACATTCACTGCCTGCGCAGCATCCGGGCACACCACGCTCAGTGCGCCACAACGCTCACCATACAGACTCATGCTCTTGGAAAACGAATTTGCCACGAAAAAACTCAAGCCTTCCGTCGCCAGCAAGCGCACTGCATACGCGTCTTGCTCGATACCATCACCGTAGCCCTGATAAGCCAGATCAAGGAAAGGAATCAATTCACGCTCCTTCAGTACGGGCACCAGTGCCTGCCATTGCGCCTGCGTCAGGTCAACACCGGTCGGATTGTGACAGCATGCGTGTAGCAGAACGATGCTTTTCTTGTCTGCAGCTTTCAATGCGTCCAACATGGCATCGAAACGCAAGCCGCCTGTCGCTGCATCATAGTAAGGATAGGTCTTGACCGTGATGCCGGAACCCTCAAAAACTGCGCGGTGATTATCCCAGGTCGGATCACTGACCAGCATCGAGGACGTCGGAAAATAGCGCTTGATGAAATCGCCGCCAATCTTAAGACCACCGCTGGAGCCAACCATCTGCAAAGTAACAATGCGACCTTTCTTGACAGCAACATGGTCAGCACCAAATAACAAATGCTGAACTGCCGTACGGAAATTTGCCGCGCCTTCCATCGGCAGATAGGGACGGGCGCCCGCTTCGGCCACTACTTTCAGCTCCGCCGCGCGTACTGAGGGCAGCATAGGAATTTTTCCTGCATCGTCAAAATAAATACCAATAGATAAATTGATTTTATTTGGCCGCGGATCTTTACCGAATGCTTCATTCAAAGATAAGATAGGATCGCCAGGATAGGCTTCAACGTGCTGAAACATGGTATGACTCCGGATAGTTATCAATAAGTACGACATTGCAGTGATGCGGTTGCGCAAAACAAGACAATGCAGTCAGGCGTCATTTTGACATAAATGCGTCGCGAAACAGGATACACATCGTGTTTTTACGAGGGAGAACTGTATCTGTGGGTATGCAGTCTGTTATCTGTCCGCATGCCACCTTTGAGGCACATCAAAGATATGCTTCATTCCCCGCTCTATAGCCCGACATCCTCCTAACGGCGTATAGCTGCAGCAATCACTTTGCTTTACTCTGAGATTCAGCTGGATCAGACCGGTAACCATTCCGGGCAGTACTTTTTATACCAACACCGATGTCGACACCAGTTTTCCAGAGCAGTACAGGAATGGCGGCTCCCCGGAAAACTTTGCAGCACGTCCCATCATACTTTGAGAGGTATTTCTATGAAGCTCATGATTAAAACGGCTTGCGCAATGTTAGCGATGGCCACAGTCCTGGTCTCTGCACCAATGACCGCCGGCGCAGCGGGCAACAACAAAGCCGGGATAAAATCCGCAGGCGATTTCGGCCCACCACAAGGTGCCCCGATTCAGGCAGTATTAACCAGCCCGCCGAACGTTCCGCCACCAGTCAACCGGAAATATCCGGCCAAAGTGATTGTGAATCTGGAAGTCATCGAAAAAGAAATGCCGATTTCAGAAGGCGTAACCTACACCTTCTGGACATTTGGCGGCACAGTCCCAGGCAGCTTTATCCGCGTTCGTCAGGGCGACACCGTGGAATTCCATCTGAAAAATCATCCTGCCAACAAGATGCCGCACAATATCGACCTGCACGGCGTAACAGGCCCTGGTGGTGGTGCGGCTTCCAGCTTTACTGCACCTGGACATGAATCCCAGTTCTCTTTTAAAGCGCTCAACGAGGGTATTTACGTCTATCACTGCGCAACCGCTCCGGTCGGCATGCACATTGGCAACGGCATGTATGGTCTGATCCTGGTAGAGCCGCCAGAAGGCTTGCCTGCTGTTGATCACGAATACTACGTCATGCAAGGTGATTTCTACACCACTGGCAAATACCGTGAAAAAGGCTTACAGCCATTCGACATGGAAAAAGCCATCGACGAAAAACCAACCTATGTGCTGTTTAACGGCGCAGAAGGCGCGCTGACTGGCGACAAGGCACTGAAAGCCAAGACCAATGAAAAAATTCGCCTGTTCGTCGGTAATGGCGGTCCCAACCTGGTGTCGAGCTTCCA
The DNA here is from genome assembly GCF_013377855.1 of Cognatundibacterium oligocarboniphilum. Lineage (GTDB taxonomy): Bacteria > Pseudomonadota > Gammaproteobacteria > Burkholderiales > Burkholderiaceae_D > Undibacterium > Undibacterium oligocarboniphilum. The sequence goes on from NZ_JABXYJ010000002.1 coordinate 47,545, forward strand.
TGTGATTGGTGCGATTTTCGACAAGGTACGTTTTGAAGGTGGTACGAATTTCCAGAAAAATGTACAAACTACGCTGATTCCGGCTGGCGGTGCTGCAGTCGTGGAATATACAACCAAAGTACCTGGCAGCTTCGTGATGGTGGATCACTCTATCTTCCGTGCATTCAACAAAGGTGCGCTGGCGATCATCAAAGTCGATGGCACGGAAAATAAAGCCATTTATTCCGGTAAGGAAGTCGATGCGGTTTACCTGGGTGACCGTGCCGCTCCTAATCTGGCCGCTGTCACCAAAGCAACCGCCAATGCAGCCAGCGGCACGCTGACACTGCAAGATCAGGTACTCGCAGGGAAAGCGCTGTTTGAAGGAACCTGCTCGGTCTGCCATCAATCCAATGGTGCCGGTTTGCCAGGTGTCTTCCCTCCTCTGGCAAAATCAGATTATCTGAATGCAGATCACCAGCGCGCCATCAAAGTCGTGTTGCAGGGGTTGAATGGCAAGGTCGCAGTCAATGGCAACGAGTTTAACTCTGTCATGCCGCCGATGAATCAGTTGAACGACGATGAAGTGGCAAATATTCTGACTTATGTCCTCAATAGCTGGGATAACAAAGGCGGCCAGATCAAGAGCGATGATGTGAAGGCCATCCGTGCAAAAACCACAGTGAAAGCAGCCGCTGAACACTGATTACCGCATCATTGAGGATCGATAGGAGAATCCGTTGCGCGACCTGTCCAAAACTGGAAACAAGATGATACTGGCAAACCTGCTGATAGCCATCATGCTGTTCGCCGGTGGCACGTCTCACGCAGCGGATTATCGGATGATCCCGGCAGGCAGCATCGATAGCGTGCTGTCTGCCGGACGCGGCCTCGACAATCTTCCCGTCAAAATCAATGCGTTTTATCTGCGCACATTGCCAGTGACAACGGCAGAGTTTTTTGCATTTACCAAAGCGCATCCTGAATGGAGGAAAAATAATATCCCCAGTATTTTTGCGGATGAGAGCTATCTCAGCCAGATCCCTGATACCGGTCCCGAAGTCAGTCAGACAGACACTCCTGTAACACAAGTCAGCTGGTTTGCCGCCCAGGCATACTGCGAATCCGAAGGCGGACGACTGCCTTCCTGGTATGAATGGGAATATGTCGCAGCGGCAGACGAAACCCATGCAGATGCACGCAAAGACCCGAAATGGCGGGCAAAGATTCTGTCCTGGTATTCACAACCGGGTAATGCAAGTCCGGCCAAAGTCGGCGGAATCGCGAATTACTACGGCGTGCGCGACATGCATGGCCTGATCTGGGAGTGGGTGGATGATTTCAACGCACTGCTGGTCAGCGCAGACAGCCGCAATCAGGGCGACCCTGATCAGTTACAGTACTGCGGAGCCGGAGCGATCAGCCTGCAGGACAGGGATAATTTTGCCGTACTCATGCGCGTTGCCTTGCTGTCCGCCATGAATGGCGCCAACACAACGCGACAACTGGGATTTCGCTGTGCGAAAAACCTGCCTCAGGAAAAACCATGAAACGACTACACCCTTTAACAAACGGCCTGCTGTTTTCGGCAAGCTGTCTTTTGCTGGCATCAGCCACGTCCGTGCTGGCGCAAACATCTGAGAGTTCCGCTTCCAGCGCCAGCCTCGCTGCCACAGCAAATGCCAAACCTTTGCCAGGAAATTCGGTTTATAAGATTGCTGCCACACTGAGCAATCAGAATAACGAATCCTTCACGCTGGCAGACAAGCGTGGCAAACCCGTTCTGGTCAGCATGTTTTATAACTCATGTGAATTCGTCTGCCCAATGCTGATCGAATCGATGCGTCTGGTGGAAAAAGACCTGACCCCGGCGGAGCGCGACAACCTATCGATGATGCTGATTACCTTCGATCCGGCACGCGACGATACAGCGGCGCTGCAATCGGTCGCCAGCAAGCATGAACTGAATCCGAAATACTGGACCATTGCCCGTACCGACCCTGCCAGCGTCCGCAAGATTGCGGCAGCACTGGGCATTCAGTACCGTCTGCTGGAAGATGGCGAATTCAATCACACCACGACCATAATCCTGCTGGATGGTAATGGCAAGATTGTGGCACGCACACAGAAAATCGGCGTGGCTGATCCTGCTTTCCTGAAGCAAGTCAGAAAAGCCCTTCAAAATCCGTAACGGCACAATCTGTAAATACACATCGTTGAAAAAGCCCTGCGTCAGACATCTGATGCAGGGCTTTTTTCTTTTCATTGTTTTCCGGTGCCTGCCAACAGTCATTAACATTACCATTGACATTGACCGGCAGGCGGGGGAATCAGCGGCGCCCCGGTTCAGTCACCGCCATGTCCATGGGAATATTCATTAGCATCTACCGGCACATCGCTGCCATTCAAACCTTCAAAAAAGAAAGGCTTGCGCTTTTTCTCATGAGAGCCGGTTTCATTCATGCTGACGGTATCGTATAAACGACCATTGAGCATCACCTGCGTCACGCGATCAGACTGGCGAATATCGTTCAGCACGTCACCATCGATGATCATCAGATCAGCCAGTTTACCTGCTTCGAGTGAACCGATGTCCTTGTCCAGCCCCAGATAGCGGGCACCATTGAGCGTGGCACTGCGGATAGCCTGCAGCGGTGTCATACCGCCGCGCACCATGGTCCACATCTCCCAGTGCGCAGCCAGCCCTTCACGCTGACCATGCGCCCCCAGATTGACCGGTACGCCGGCTTGCTGCAGCACATTCGCCACAGCAGCCGCACGGAATACATTGAAGTCTTCTTCCGGTGCCGTTTCGCGGCGGACACTGCGTGGAATCAGCACTGAGCGCGGCACATAACGCGACAACAGCGGATGCTTCCACACATCGGTACGCGCATACCAGTAGTGCTCGCCATCCAGCCCGCCATACGCCACGCCCAGCGTCGGTGTGTAGCCGACCTTGGTCTGCGACCACAGCTGCGTCACGTCGTCATACACTTTTTCTACCGGCAGCGCGTGTTCCACACCGGTGTGGCCATCGACCACCATGGTCATATTGTGTTCAAACAGCGAACCACCCTCCGGCACCACCATCATGCCGGTCTGACGCGCGGCTTCCAGAATCTGCTGACGCTGTTCGCGGCGCGGCTGGTTATAACTCTTGACCGAAATCGCGCCGGCCGCCTTCAAGCGTTTCAGGTGGGTCAGGGCATCATCCAGGCTATTCACGACTGCGCTGAAATTTCCCTTCGCACCGTACAGAATCGTACCGGTGGAAAAAATTCTCGGCGCCACCACCAGTCCGGCTTTCTGCATTTCGCTATGACTGAAAATCTCGTTGGTATCATTCGACGGATCGTGCAAAGTCGTGATGCCGAATGCCAGCGAGGCATAGTCAATCCAGCTCTGCTGCGGAATGATGCCGCTCTCGCCCATACCGCCATGCCAGTGCACATCGACCAACCCCGGTAAAACGGTTTTTCCTTTCACATCGACCACTGTCGCACCCACCGGGATCGTGATGGCCGTGGCAGCGCCGACTTGCTGAATCCGGTTGCCTTTGATCAGGATGCGGCCATTTTCAATCACCTCATCACCTTTCATGGTCACGATTCTGGCGCCGGAAATGACGGTAACGCCGTGTGGCTGATCCGCTTTTTCCGCAAAACCGATCTTCAATCCGTTTTCACTGAATTTAGGCAACTCTGCCGGAGCACCGGACACAAAGGAAAAGGCCTCTTTCAGATCACGGGTAAATAACTCATCACCCAGAGAGAAATAAATTTTCTTGCTGTCACCAGACCAATGCAGATACTGGCCGGCATTGACGTCCAGCTGTTTCACCGGCAATGCATCCATTTTCTGACCGATGGTAATAGGTTTACCTGCGAGCGGCAGCGGCGTCACATACGCATGAAAGCGCTCACCGAATGCCAGCCATTCACCGTCAGGAGAAAGTGCAAATTCACCGGCAAACTCGCTTTTAGCGACTGCTTGTTCCGGCGTTCCGTCCAGCGGTATCCTGACCAGAGAGGTGGTCCAGTCCACCTCACCGGAATACTTGGTACGACTGACGTAAACGGCAGAATTGTCTTTGCCGAATTGCGGTGCGTTGCCTTCTTCCGTCAGCAGCTTCGGCACCTGCTTGCCATCCGTGCTGACGACATAAACGCCGGTATCCATGCCATACCATGGTGTTGTCAGGTAACCGCCTTTTACTTTCACGAACGCTACCTGTTTACCATCGGGCGAGATTCTGGCCTGCGTGTATTTGCCGGGCGTCCTGGTCAGCATCGTTTCTTTACCGCTGGCGATATCCAGCAAACGCACCGCCCCCAACTGGGTATCGTCCCAGGTAGAAAATACGAGCTGTTTGCCATCCCGTGAAAAGCTTGGAAAATATTCAAAATGCGTATTCTGCCGTGTGAGCCGGCGCGGTGTGCCGGACGGCAGATCGCGGATATACAAATGTCCCAACGCCGAGTACACCACACGGTCACCTGCCGGAGACACATTCACCCAGCGTAATTGGTGCACGTCAAACTTATCCGGCGCAACTTCATGCGGGAAGCGCAATGCGGGCCGCACTTCACGTGTGTCTTTCACATGAAACGGAATATCGGTTGCCTTTCCTGAAAACGGATCAAGCCGCCAGATTTTCCCCTTGGCCCAGACAACGATTTCCTTACTGCCCGGCAGCCAGGCAAATGCCGGATAGACACCGTGAATCGCCCAGGCTTCTTGCATATCGCGTTCCAGTTCCGGCCAGGCGGCGCGCTCTTCGCCGGTCTGCAGATTTTTCAGGAACAAGGTTGACTGATTGCGGACTCGCCGCACAAAGGCCAGATACTTTCCATCCGGCGATGGCACGGGCCTTACCGCGCCACCGGGGCCGCTGACAATGGCTTTGACTTTACCGTCCTGCAAATCCTTGCGGAAAATCTGATAAATCTGGCCGTTGGAATTTTTGTTGTACTCGAACACCGTACCACCCGTGGTGTCCTGCGAATAATACACATAACGACCATCGGGAGAAAATGCAGGTTCACCCAGGTCTTTCTGCCAGTTCGGTTTTTCATTCAGCTGCACGCCAGCGCCACCGCTGGTGTGGTACAGCCAGATTTCACCGGAGCCCAGCGAACGCGTGCCACTGTAATGCTTGCGTGCCGCAATATAATTGCCGTCGGGATGCCAGACCGGATTATTCAACAGGCGGAAATCTTCTTTGGTCACGGCATGGGCATCACTGCCGTCGGCATTCATGACCCAGACATTATCGCCACCAGCAGCATCCGACATAAACGCAATGTGCTTGCCGTCAGGAGAAAAACGCGGCTGCATTTCCCAGGCAATCGAATGGGTCAGTGGCTTCGCCTCACCGCCGCTGACAGGCAAGATGTAAATGTCACCCAGCAGATCAAACACGATCTGCTTTCCGTCAGGGCTGATGTCCACGCTCATCCAGGTGCCGGTATGGGTATCGATTTGTACGGTTTGCACCTCACCGGGTGGGTGATTCACATCCCATTTCTTTTTTTCGTTGTCGGCTTTTTTATCGCTGCCTGCTACCTCCTGCGCATCCTTCACGGTTGTCGCTGCAAACACCGGAAAGCATAACATCACCGCTATAGCGACTGGCATGAGTATGGATATACGCATGAGTTTTCTCCCTGTTTTAATTGTATGAAGTATGATTTTCCGGGCCAGTTTGTCAGTCCCGCGCAAAGAACCCGGCCAGAATTGCATGAAATGATTTAGTCTGATGCGGGACAGCTAAAGTTCCTCACCATCAAAATTCCGGAGAATATTCAAGATTTCCAAACCGTCACAGGAAATTATCATGTGCAAACGGCATGTCACCAAAGATTGCACGCAACGACATTTTACCTGCCAGGGCACGCTGCGCCGCGCTCTGGCCACGAGACGGCTTGGAATTTAAAATCACATAAAAAAATACTCTCCGGGAGTATATTTCATCAGCCTTCATTGTTCTGGGAAATCAGGCATTTTTAGCGGATACTCCCCTGCACTCCCGGTCAACGCTCAACGCAAAACCGCCGCCGCCAACGCAGCGGGGATACCCCAGTCATGCAGGATTTCTGCACTCTGCTCACCCGGCCTGGCCGGCGGTCTGCTGATCTGTGCCGGTGTCCGGCTGAAGCGTGGCGCCGGCGCCGGCTGAACCACGCCCGCAACTTCAGTGAAGTTCTGCCGCTGCTGATTATGCGGATGGGATGGCGCCTCGCCCATATCCAGCACCGGCGCGAAACAGATGTCAGTTCCTTCCATGATGGAACACCATTCGGCGCGGCTGCGGCTGGCAAAAATTGCGCCCAGCTTTTGTTTTAATTCAGGCCAGGCTGCGACCGACATCTGCTGTTGAAAAGCCGGGTCGCTTACTCCGGCCGATTTCAGCAGCAGTGCGTAAAACTGCGGCTCGATCGCGCCGACCGAAATGAATTTGCCATCCGCGCAGGTATAGGTATCGTAAAAATGGGCGCCGCCATCCAGCAGATTGGCACCACGCTGATCGTTCCATGCGCCATAAGCACGAAAGCCGTACAGCATCGCGCCCAGCAGCGCCGTGCCATCAACCATGGCAGCATCAATCACCTGTCCTTTGCCGGATTGTCTGGCCTCCAGCAATGCGCAGACCACGCCGAAGGCCAGCATCATCGCACCGCCGCCAAAATCACCGACCAGATTCAGCGGCGGCGGCGGCGGCCCGTCTGGCCGACCCATGGCATGCAGCATGCCGCTGAGCGCGATATAGTTCAGATCATGTCCGGCAGCCTGCGCCAGCGGTCCATTCTGTCCCCAACCGGTAATGCGACCATAAACCAGACGCGGATTATGCTGCTGACAGACATCCGGCCCCAGGCTCAGGCGTTCCATCACACCGGGACGGAATCCCTCGATCAGCGCATCCGCTTTCGTCACCAGCTCCAGCAGCACCTGTACCGATTCCGGCTGTTTCAGATCCAGTGCCAGCGAGCGCCGCCCGCGTGCCATCACATCGCAGGCAGTGCCCAACATCGGAAATGGATTGTTTTCCCCCGGACGTACCGGACGGTCAATGCGGATCACTTCCGCCCCCATGTCAGCCAGCATCATGCCGGCAAACGGGCAAGGCCCCAGCCCGACCATTTCAATAATCCGGATTCCGCTTAATGGCCCACTCATGCCTGATCTCCATTCATTGGCAACTGCACTGATTCATCTGCTTATCCGCAAACCAACTTACAGCGAACGGGCAATGATCTCTTTCATGATTTCATTCGCTCCGCCGTAAATGCGTTGTACACGGGCATCAGCATACATGCGGGCAATCGGGTATTCCAGCATATAACCGTAGCCACCGAACAATTGCAGGCACTGGTCGATCACTTTGCACTGCAGATCGGACAGCCAGTATTTCGCCATCGACGCCAGCTCGGTATCCATACGACCTTCCATCATGTCGGTGATGCAGCGGTCGATGAAAGTACGTGCAATTGTCGCCTCGGTCTTGATTTCTGCCAGTACAAAGCGGGTATTCTGCATCTCGATCAGCGCCTGTCCGAATGCTTTGCGCTGGCGGACATGCTCGACGGTGAGCTGCAAGGCGCGCTCGATCGCCGCCACGGCGGAAACGCCGAGTATCGTGCGCTCATAGGGTAATTCCGTCATCAACTGGCGAAAGCCCTCTCCCTCAATACCGCCGAGCACGGCATCTGCCGGTACCAGTACATCGTCAAAAAACAGCTCGCAGGTATCCTGGCCTTTTTGTCCGATTTTTTCCAGAATCCGGCCTACTTTAAAGCCTGGACAATTCCGGGTTTCCACCAGCATCAGCGAAATGCCTTTGGCACCGGCATCGGGTGAAGTCTTGGCAACCACGACAATCAGGTCTGCCAGATAACCGTTGGAAATAAAAATTTTCGAGCCATTGATCCGGTAACCGGTTTCATTGCGCAAGGCTGTGCTGCGGATACCTTTCAGGTCCGATCCGGCACCCGGCTCTGACATCGCAATCGCCGCTACCATCTCCCCACTGGCCAGCAGAGGCAGGTATTTTTGTTTCTGCGCTTCGGTTCCCTGATTCAGGATGTAATGCGCCACGATCGCATGGACATGAATGCCGAAAGCCATATCGCCAGCATAGATCAGCTCTTCAAAAACGACAGCCTGATGGGCGAAACTGCCGCCGGAACCGCCGTACTCAACAGGAATATCGGCCAGCAGCATGCCCATTTCACCGCCTTTGTGCCAGAGTTCGCGGTCTACATGCTGTTGCTGACTCCAGCGTTCCTGATGCGGAGCGACTTCCGCCGCGACAAACCGTCGTATCGCATCGCGGAAGGTATCCAATTCAGCATTCATCCATGGAGATGTGTAGTGCATGACGTACTCCCTTTCTGCTCAGGACTGACGGTACATGGTGACGACGCAGGCGCCGCCAAGACCAAGATTGTGCTGCAACGCGATCTTTGCGCCTCTGACCTGGCGCGCCTCTGCCGTGCCACGCAGCTGATGGGTCAGTTCGTAGCATTGCGCCAGTCCGGTCGCACCCAGCGGATGTCCTTTCGACAGCAGTCCGCCGGACGGGTTGGTCACTACCCTGCCGCCATAGGTATTGTCACCATCATCAATAAATTTCTCGGCGCCGCCTTCGGCGCATAATCCGAGCGCTTCATAAGTAATCAGCTCATTGTGCGCAAAACAGTCGTGCAACTCGACCACATCCAGTGCATCCGGCCCGATGCCGGTTTGCGCATAGACCTGCGCTGCGGCGCGCTGACTCATGCCATAACCGACGACCTGCATCATATCGTCCGATTCAAAGGTTTCCGGGGTGTCGGTCGTCATCGCCTGCCCGGCGATATACACCTGCCGGTTCAGCTGATGCGCCTGCGCGAATTGTTCAGACACCAGCACAGCGGCAGCGGCGCCACAGGTCGGCGGACATGCCATCAGCCGGGTCATGACCCCGGGCCAGATCACCGGTGCATCCAACACTTCTTCGGTGCTGACAACTTTGCGGAATAAGGCCAGCGGATTATTCGCCGCATGGCGGCTGGCTTTCGCGCGGATTTTGGCAAAAGAGGTCAGCGGCGTACCGAATTTCTGCATATGTGATAAACCCGCACCGCCGAAATAACGCAATGCCAGCGGAATCTGCGACATACCAACCAACTTGTCGGTCACCGCATCAAACGCGTCAAACGGACTGGGCCGGTCCTGGAATACCGATCCCAGCGCCCCCGGACTCATCTGTTCAAAACCGAGCACCAGCACACAATCTGCCGCACCGCTGGCAACCGCCTGACGCGCCAGAAACAGCGCCGTCGATCCGGTCGAGCAGTTATTGTTCACATTCACGACCGGAATGCCGGTCATACCAACCTGATACAAAGCCTTTTGTCCGGCCGTCGAGTCGCCATATACATAACCGGCATACGCCTGCTGAATCGAAGCATAAGTGAGTCCGGCATCCTGGAGCGCCAGCCGTGCTGCGCTGGCCCCCATCTGGTCGTAACTGGCGCTAGTGCCCGGCTTGGCGAAAGGGATCATGCCGACCCCGCACACATAAACTCGCTGACTCATGATGTCTCCGTAATTTTTAATAGGTCAAATGACCGACAAGCAAAAATTATAGGTCACTCGTACTATTTGTCAACAACTGTGGGATAATTTCAGCCTTCACAATCACTGGCAACCACCATGCCTGATGTTCTGCAAACCTCGCTGAAAAGCAAGCTGTCCAACACCACAGAAAAAGGGATGGAAAGAGTTCATGCCATTCTGTCTGCCGCACGTACGATTTTTGCTACAGAAGGATATGCCGGATTGTCCATGCGTAAGGTCGCCACGCAGGTTGGCATCAGCTTAAGCAATGTTCAGCATTACTACCAGAGCAAAGACCTGCTGATTGAAGCCGTACTGCTGATGACGATGAATACCTTTCAGGAGAAGCTCGATCACATCACCCATCCCGCAGCCGCCACTTCACGCGTGATGCAGCTGGGCTCAGCGATTGATATGTTTCTGGAAGAATTAACCGACCCGCTGACGCATGGCCTTTTTTTTGAACTGTGGGCGCTGGCCGCGCGCAATGATTTTGCTTCGGAACTGATGGACACCATGATCGGCCGTGAGCGCAAAGCCATCTACAAGCTGATCCGCGGCATGAATCCGGATATCGGTGATGAGGAATACATGCAGCGGGCAGTGCTGATCGTCGCGCAGGTAGAAGGCATCATGCTGTTTCGCTATCATCGCCACGCGCAGAAAACGGAAATGCGGTCGGTGTTCAGTGCTTTACGCAACCGCGTGATCCAACTTGCCACGGCCCCCTGAGAGACCGCGACATGTCCCGCCAGACCGGCACAGTAACGCTGAACACGAGCGTTAATCCATATTCATTCTGATTACCGTATTCAGATGACATCCGGCAATTGCGGACGTTCTCGCAACGCTTCAGATACCACAGCCAGCACCCGTTCCCGCTGCGCACCGTCGAGCGGCAGACGCGGCGCCCGGACGCGCTCATTGGATTGTGTCACCAGTGCCTCGACCAGCTTAATGTTCTGCACCAGGTAAGTGGATACATCCAGATCGAGCAATGGTCTGAACCAGCGGTAGATATCCAGCGCTTCTGCATAACGTCCGGCCCGGATCAGGCGGAAAATCGCCACCGTCTCATGCGGAAAGGCAACCGCCAGCCCCGCCACCCAACCTGTCGCACCAGCCGTCAAGGCTTCAAATGCCAGATTATCCACGCCGGTCAGCACATCGTAACGCCGCCCGAGGCGACGGATAATTTCCGTAGTACGACGGATATCATCCGAAGATTCTTTGACTGCCACAAAGCGCGCATCGTCAGCCAGCTCTTCCAGCATATCGGTCGTGACATCGACCCGGTAAGCCAGCCGGTTTGAATAAATCATGACCGGCAGATCACCCGCGGCTGCAATCGCGCGCAATGCGGTGACCGTTTCCCGGTGATTACTGTGATAAATCGTACCGGGAACGACCATCAACCCATCAGCACCGGCGTGCGCCGCCTTCTCCGCCAGCACACAGGCATCCCGGGTTGCGGCCTCTGCGACGGTCAGCAGGGCGGGACGATGTCCTGCAACTTGCTTTGCCAGCTTCAAGACTTCAATCCGTTCCGCATGAGAAAGCAACGGCCCCTCGCCCAGAGAGCCGCAGGCAATCAGACCGTCACAGCCCGCCTGCATCAGACCATCATAACAACGTTCCATCTCTTTCAAATCCAGCGCATCGTCCGGAGTGAATTTGGTGGTTACCGCGGGAATGACTCCTTGCCACATATTTTTGCCCTGCTTTCTCCGGTATTCCGGCGTGTGAATGTTATTCAGACCAGCACTCCAGCCATCAGCTTATTGCCACCCGATGCGTTGCGCCAGTCGCAGCTTCGACGGACACAGCAACCAGACTGGATGGAAAGATATTGTAGAGATCGAAACAGTCTTGCGTCTTGACATCTGTAAGCGATGCAATCATAGAAATCGGCATAGTCCAAAAAATGAAACTCCTGTTATCCGCACGGTAACGGACACTTCCCGTCCGGGATGCCGCGCATTCAAACCGGCAGCAGACAAACTTTCTCGGGTAAGGTAAAATATAGGGTACCCCCCTATACTATATTCACCGTTATATGAGCCATATCAGTAAAGATAAACAAAAACTGCTGAACCGTGTCCGTCGGATACGGGGACAAATTGATGCCATCGAAAGAACACTGGAAGAAGACAAAGGCTGCATGGAGGTGTTGCAGCAGATCAGCAGCTGTCGCGGTGCGATGAACGGTTTGCTGGCTGTCGTGCTGGAAGACCATATCCGCGCCCACCTGACTGAAACCGTGCAGGAAGATGCTGTCCATGGCAGCGATGCGAAAGAGATTCTGATTGATGTAGTGAACAGCTATTTCAAATAATCCCAGCGATATTCCAAAAACAGTAGAGCCGTATTCCCTGCTATTTAATCCTTACACAAGACAATGACTGAATTTTCCACACTGCTGCAACAAGGTGCAGCGAATGCCTGGCTGTTTATTCCGAGTGCCATCCTGCTTGGCGCATTGCACGGACTCGAACCAGGGCACTCCAAAACTATGATGGCCGCGTTCATCATTGCGATACGCGGCACCGTGACTCAGGCGGTTTTGCTGGGACTGGCAGCTACTTTTTCCCATACGCTGGTGGTGTGGGTGATTGCACTGGCTGGGCTGTATTTCGGTCAACACGGCAATCTCGAAACCACGGAATCGTATTTTCAGACGCTGTCCGGCGTTTTGATCATCGGCGTCGCATTGTGGATGATCTGGCGCACCTGGCGTGACCAGCATCATCATCACGACCACGACCACGACCACGACCACGACCCCGACCACGACCACGACCCCGACCACGACCACGACCCCGACCACGACCACGACCCCGACCACGACCACGACCCCGACCACGACCACGACCCCGACCACGACCACGACCACGACCACGACCATCAGGATGGTAGTCGCCATGTGCATACTGTAAAGCTGAATCATGACGATTATCAGGATGCGCATGAACGGGCCCATGTCCGGGATATTGAACGCCGCTTCAGCAATCGCAGCGTCACTACCGGGCAAATCGTGATGTTTGGACTGACTGGCGGGCTGGTGCCCTGCCCGGCGTCGATCACCGTTTTGTTGCTCTGCCTGCAGCTGAAAAAAATTGCACTGGGCGCTACACTGGTGTTGTGCTTCAGCATCGGACTGGCGCTGACCATGGTGATGTCCGGCGTGATTGCGGCGCTGAGTGTGCGACATGTTTCGCGGCACTGGAGTGGTTTTGGCCAGCTTGCCCGGCGCGCGCCCTATTTTTCAGGTGCACTGATGCTGGCAGTGGGCTTCTATGTCGTGTTGAACGGCCTGCAGGCGCTGTTAAAATAAATGCTTTTCCCTTAGTTGAAAGCCCATTCCACGATGACTCCCGGCTGGTTCAATGATTTGCTGCTGCACAATCACCAGTTACTGGTGTTCGGCAATGTGCTGTTACAGCAGTTGGGGCTGCCGGTGCCGGCCGTTCCTACCATGATGCTGAATGCGAGTCGCATGTCATCGTTGTATGGACTGGCATCGCTGCTCGGTGCAGCTGTCGCGGCGTCCTTGCTGGCGGATCTGGTCTGGTATCAGGCGGGTAAGATATTCGGTTACCGGGTATTGAAATTTCTGTGCAAGATGTCGATTAATCCCGGCTCCTGCGTCAATCAGACAGAAATCCGTTTTGCACGTTGGGGCATGTGGTCGCTGGTGGTGGGTAAATTTATACCAGGTTTTTCCACCGTGGCGCCGCCGGTAGCCGGCGCCATTGGCATGTCGCGTGCCAGATTTTTGCTGGCATCGGCCATCGGTGCCGCTCTGTGGGCCGGGCTGGCGCTGTTTGCCGGTTACGCGCTGCAGACGCAGATTGATGCCGGCATCGCCTTGCTGTCCGCCCACGGAATCAAGATCATCGCAGTGTTCGTGCTGATTCTGGCAGGCTGGCTGGTCTGGAAAATCTGGCAAAAACGCCGCTTTGAAACATTGGCCAGCATTCCGCATATCAGCGCCAATGAATTACTGCAATTAAAGCTGCTCGGACAGATGCCGCAGGTGATTGATCTGCGCAGTCATGCGCTGATCCGCGAAACAGGCGCTTTTCCTGACGCGCTGGTCACTCATGCCAGCCATGTCGGCGAGCTTGCCAGCCAGCTGGATCAAGGACAAGCCATCGTGACTTTTTGCGCTTGTCCGGCCGATGCCGGCGCGATCCAGGCGGCCCATACGCTGCAAAAACTTGGGTTCACCGATGTGCGTCCGCTGGAAGGTGGCTTTGAAGCATGGAACCAGCTGGCGGCGACACATCCGGGCCTGCTGATTCCGGTAGTCGCCTGAGTCACGGCAACTGCAAGCAATCATCCGCTCAATGCATTTTCGGATAACCGGTGATCTGCTGGATTTCCTTGTATAAGGGCTGCAACCGGGCATACATTTTCTGATACACGCGGTGATACAGCTCGTTGTAAATCTGGTGATGATGCGCAATCGGTTCAAAAGTCTTGCCGATGCGGGTCATCGCGCGGATGGCTGAATCAAAATCCGGATAAAACCCCAGTCCCACTGCCGCATCAATCGCCGCCCCCAGACCGGATGTTTCATAAAGATGCGGGCGCGCTGTCGGCAAACCAAAGATATCGGCAGTCAGCTGCATGGCCGCATCACTTTGTGAGCCGCCTCCGGATACGCGCAACTCTGTCACTGGTACTCCGCTGCGTTTTTCTATGCGCTCTTTACCATCCCGCAAGGCGTAAGCCAGACCTTCCAGAATCGCCCGGTAGACATGCGCTCTGGTGTGGACATCGCCAAACCCGATAATCGCGCCTTTGGCTTCGGCACCCGGTATCTTAATGCCCGGCGTCCAGTACGGCTGCAGCATCAACCCCATGGAGCCTGGCGGCACTGCGTTGACCAGTTCATCAAATAATTCCTCTGCCAGGACACCCTGCTGCGCTGCCTGAGATTGCTCGTGATGGCCAAATTGTTCCTTGAACCAGTTAACCATCCAGTAACCGCGAAAAATCTGTACCTCTGTGCTGTAGTAACCGGGAATGGCAGCCGGATACGGCGGAATGAACGAGGTCACCTCCAGATATTTCCGGCTGGTGGTATTGATGGTGGCGGTGGTGCCATAACTGAGGCAACCGATATGCGGCTGCAGGCATCCGGCACCGATCACCTCGCAGGCGTTGTCTGCCGCTGCAGCCAGCAATGGCGTCCCGACCGGTATGCCGGTTGCGGCAGCAGCATCACCGTGGATATGCCCGATCAGGCTGCCGGGCGCCACCAGTTTTGGCAACGTCGATGCGCGGATTGCCAGTGCCTGCCATTTCCAGTCCAGCTTGCCAGCCCATTGCAATTTTTTATAATCAAATGGCAGATAAGCCACCTGCGAACCGGTCGAGTCCGTCAATTCACCACTGAGCCGGTAATTCAGATAGCCAGACAGCAACAGCACATGCGCAGTCTTGTCCCAGATATCCGGCTGATGGGCCTTGATCCAGTTCACCTCTGCCTCGCCCCTGAAATAATTGATGGTACTGGACACCCCCGCCAGCCGAAACGCTGCCAGCCACACCGGATGCACTGGCGGTACAGTATCCGTACGGCGCTGATCCAGCCAGGTGATCGCGGGGCGTAACGGCTGCCCATGCTGATCCAGATTCACCACTGTGCCGCGCTGCGTAGTGATCGCCACCCCGCTGACCAGTGCCGGAGATATCTGATGGTTTATCCACAAACGCTGACATGCCGTGCATACCGCCTGCCAGTAATCTTCCGGATGATGCTCCGCCCAGCCAGGATGATCCGAAAAATAGGCCTCGAGATGAACCTGGGAACGGGCCACAATATTTCCCTGCAAATCAAACAGAATTGCCCGTACACTTTGCGTGCCGTTATCAATCGAGAGGATGTATTGTCCGGACATGATGCTCCTGTATCGTCAGAACTGACGCACAACCAATCTGGTGTTGCGACCTGACGTTGCGCTCCCGTCGTGCCGTATCAGGTTTGTGCTGCCCACGGCGCGCCGTCTATGAGCACGCTGTTGCGTCAGTCTTTTTGTTATTGTCGGTGATTGTCTGTAATCGTTTTAATTATTTTTTTCCTGCACTGGCCCGCGAGATAGTACTAAGTCTGCCGCCAACCATCATGCGCTTTCCACTGATCCACCGAGTCAGTCTGCCTCTGGCAGCGCTGGTAAATCCGGTGGCAGGGAATAATTCCTTTGCCACAACTCCTGATAAGCATGCTGTTGAGTTTCCCATTGCGTATCCCCCCAACCCAATTCAGGCTGGCAAATCCGTCGGATGCGCGGCATGTGCCCCATACCGCCTGCCGGCAACAATAAACCAAGCCGGGTACGGCGCAGCATCAGATCCTCCAGGCGCATCACCGATTCATGCCGCGCCGCCCAACGTAATTCCACCCACAGGGTATCGCTTCCGGAAATCCGCTCCAGCTCCCCATTCTGCATGCAGTCCAGAATATATTTGGCCTGTCGGCCGTAGCGGCCTTGCAGACGTTGCCAGACAGATTCACTGACACCTTGCGCGGCAATCGGTCGTAATTCTGCCGCTGATGCGTTCCCCTGCATATTTTCCACATAACGCCAGTCTGGCAGCAGAGTTGCCACATGACGCAGCACATCCAGCGCTATCAGCCGGAAAGTAGTCAGCTTACCGCCGGCAACGCTGATTAAGCCCTGCTCCTGCCAGACGGTATGATCGCGCCCTTCCCTGGATGGGTCTACCTTACCACTACCGATTACCGGACGCACCCCGGCATACGTCGAGATAATATCCCCGGTGCCGATTTGAAGCGCCGGAAACTGCCATTGCAACGCCTCCATTAGATACAGCACTTCGTCTTTGGTAATCGATGCCTCCTGCTGTAAATCCTCACAGTGATCGACATCCGTGGTACCGACCAGTGTCGCGCCTTCCCACGGGAACATGAATACCGGTCTACCATCGCGCGGATGCATGAGACTGACCGCTTGCGCCACCGGCAGCCGCCATGACGGAAAGACCAGATGGCTGCCGCGCAGAGGGCGGATATGTTTATCAGCAGCCGGAAGCCGCAAACGGTCAGCCCAGACGCCGGTTGCATTCACCACTGCCCTTGCCTGAATCCGGTAACTCTTTCCGTCGAGCGTGTCTTTCAGCAACGCGCCGCTGGCTTGCTGACCGGTATAGCAGATTTCCTCTACCGCGAGATAATTCATCGTACAGGCTCCGGCTTCACGGGCTTCCTGCAACACCCGCAGCACCAGCCTTGCATCATCGGTCTTTGCATCGTCATAGCACAGACCGCCTTTTAATTGATCTCTGCCTATCCCCGGCACCAGCATCAGAAATTCACTGGCTGGATAATAGTGCCGCCCGCGCTGCCCCGCCATGCGATCATACAGCGCCAGCCCCAGCGAAAACAGCCAGCGCCCGGGCTTCCGGCCTGCATAATCAGCAAAAGCAAAACTCTGCATTTCAACCAGTCCCGGCATGTCATGCAGTAGACGCTGCCGCTCCTGCACCGCGTCACGCGTCAATGACCATTTGCCTTCGCTCAGATAACGCAGGCCGCCGTGCACCAGTTTAGAAGAACGACTGGAAGTGCCCCAGGCAAAATCACGCTGTTCCACCAGCAATACTTTCAACCCGCGACGTGCCGCTTCCAGGCAGATTCCGGCTCCGGTAATACCGCCGCCAATCACCAGCATATCCCACTGTGATTCCGGTGTCGTCAGGCTGCTGCCCAGCACAGCCTGCCGTCTTGCCTGCCAATGATCTGGATTCATACGATAACTCCGTCGGAAACGGGGGCAGTCAGCAATTTACCCGGGTTCATCAGTCCCTGCGGATCAACTGTCGAAAATACCTGACGTAACGCCGCCATTCCTGCCGCGCCCTTTTCTGCCTGCAGATAAGGCGCATGATCGCTGCCGACTCCATGCTGATGGCTGATGGTTCCGCCATGCATGACGATCGTTTGCGAAACGGCATGCTTCATTTTTTTCCAGCGCGCCAGATCGGTTGCATAATCGCCGCTCAACCGGAACACAAATGTGGTGTAAACGCTGGCACCTTGCGCATACAAATGCGACAAATGGGTATAGGCGTGAATCCGTTCATCGTCCTCTGCCAGCGCATCAGTCGCGGCCTGTTCAACCGCCTGTATCATTTGTTTGACGGCAGTCCAGTTACAAGCTGTTTCCACGGTATCGATGGCGTACCCATGCTGCCAGAGCGTATTGCGCAGATAAACATTCTGAAATCGCCCCTGCTTCCATTTCTTACCCATGTATTGACCAACCGTCACGCCGCCTTGCTCACGCACCAGCTTCATTGCCCGGCGCACTGTCTGCCGGACTGTGGCACGATTTCCACTGGCACCCAGCAACAACAGGCATTTCTGCTGACCGCAGCCGCGCCAGCGCAGGTATTTCTCCAGCCAGCCAATCAGACCCGCATGACCAGCCAGTGCCAGACTGGTCGTGGTTTCCAGCGGATTTGACAGACGCAACATCGACAGCGGGAATTTTTCCTGCACCATGCTCCGGACCGCAACCTGAGCAGAATCCCAATCCGGAAAAAACACACCGTGAAACTCTTCGCATTCCGGCAGGCGACTGACCCGTATAGTCGCTTCCGTCAACAGACCTAAGCGTCCTTCCGATCCCAACACCAGTTCTCGCAAGTCAGGACCCGCCGCCGAGGCAGGAAAAGCAGGCAGGTACCAGCTTCCCGCCGGTGTTTCCAGACGGCCCCCGGCAAATAACTGCTCAATCCGGCCATAACGCAAAGACTGTTGCCCCGATGAGCGGGTCACCACCCAGCCGCCTAGTGTGGAATATTCAAACGATTGCGGAAAATGCCCGAGCGTATAACCCTGGGCACGCAATTGCGCTTCCAGGTCTGGCCCGAACACACCGGCCTCGAACGTCGCTAATTGCGACTCCCGTTCCAGATGCAGCATACGCCGCATACGCCGGATACTGATGCTCAATACCGGCTGCGTTGCAGCCGGTACCGTCAGATGTCCCGCCACACTGGTCCCGCCTCCATAGGGAATCACGATCACCTGATGACGAGTCGCATAACTGAGCAGCTCCCTGACCTGTTCTGCGTTTTCCGGAAACGCGACCCCATCCGGCACCCGTTCAATACGTCCGTAACGCAGCTGCAGCCAATCCGGCAGACTCTGCCCCAGACTATGACGAATCCGCTCTGCCGGATCGGTGCTGATCAGGTCGTGCGGTGCCAGACGACTGTCCGGAACCCGGCGACAGACTTGCTGTAAATCCGCATCCGGCACCGGCTTTCCCTCACCAATTTGTTCTGCAAGAAAAAACAAGGCTTCCGGACTCAGTTTCTGCTCCACAGAATCATCCCCCCAACCATTCCAGCGCCGCATACCCTCTCCTTTGAATGCACATCGGGAACCATCCCGGCATAACTCTCTTGTTATACTTGCCGCCAAGATTAAAAAAATTGCCGGATTTTGTATTGTGTTTTCATGACAGGAAAATTGCTGAAACATGCCACTGCCATCTATCCCGACAGCACCCGCCCGATCTGAGGGGCGTGTTGCCATTGCTTATGTGCAGCCAATCCTGGAATTGCTGCATGAGCGCAGTTGCGACCTGGCGGCACTTGCCGGGATGGCTGGTTTGCCGGGCAACTGGCTTGATACCGCACCGGACAGCATCAGCACCGGCACTTATCTGCGCCTGCTCGACAGCGGAGCAGCGCTTTGCAACGATCCACACTTTGGCTTGCATGCAGGGGAACGCTTCCGGCTGGGAACCTATAATGTGTACGGCATGATTCTGATGTGCTGCAAAAATTTCGGACAGGCATTTCAGCAAACCATGCGTTACGAAGGGCTCGCGCATGATCTGGGGCGTTCATCGCTGGATATCCGCGGTGAGATTGCCCAATACCAGTGGCACAGCCATTTTCCGGATGCCTCCCGCCATCTGGTGGAAAGTGTGTTTGCCGGAATACGCGTGTTCGGTCAGTGGTTTGCAGGCACGGACCTGCCGCCTGTTCCTGTGTATTTTTCCCATGCGGCACCCGACGACCTGAGTGAGCATCATCGTTTGTTTGGTGAGTTGGTCTATTTCGATGCCCCGATGAATCATGCCAGCCTGCCATCGGACCTGTTAAGCTGGCCCGTACCCAATGCCGATGCCAGCATGTACCCTGTCTTGCAACAGCATGCAGAATTGCTGTTGCTGCAAAAACAGCAGGCAGCGCAAAGAGAGGACATCGTCAGCCAGGTACGTTCGGTCATCCTGCGTCATCTGGCGCAGGATCAGGCGAGATTGGCAGATATTGCCGTGGAACTGAATATGAGCCAGCGTACCCTGCAGCGCAAACTGACCCAGGCTGGCATCCCTTATCAACAACTACTGGATCAGACCCGTCAGTCGCTGGCTGAAAATTATCTGCGCCAGCACCATCTGAGCCTGGCCGAAATTGCTTTTTTGCTGGGTTATCAGGAACAAAGTGCTTTTCAACACGCATTTCGCGAATGGACGGGCGTTACCCCCAGAGCCTTTCGCAGTAAACCAGACAAATAAACGCAGGTGCTCAAAGACCTGTACCTCTGTCTTTCCCGATACCACATCACAAAAAAATACGGAGCAAGGACAATTGCCTTGCTCCGTATCGTTAATTCAGGACGGTGGTCAGTCCGCGTTAGCAGACCCGACTCACCTCACTGCCGTCATACATATCGGTTGTATGTACAGCAGCTGGGATAGATCATATCAAACGATCATGACGCCGCAATGACATACATCAACCGGCGATTATTTTTTTGTCCTGCCATAAAAATCATCAAAGCGCACAATATCGTCTTCGCCAAGATAACTGCCCGACTGTACTTCAATGATTTCCAGCGGGATGGTTCCCGGATTAGCGAGTCTGTGCATTTCTCCGAGCGGGATATAGGTTGACTGGTTTTCAGTCACCAGACTGACCTTGTCACCGCAAGTGACTTCTGCCGTACCGCGCACGACGATCCAGTGTTCCGCACGGTGATGGTGTTTCTGCAGACTCAGGCTGGCACCCGGCTTGACCTGAATACGCTTGACCTTGAAACGCTCTTCTTCATCAATGCTGTCATACCACCCCCATGGACGATGCACTTTCCGGTGCAACGTATGCTCGGTTCTTTTCTGCTCCCCAAGCATGGATACAATCGCTTTCACATCCTGACTCCGGCTGCGGTCTGCCACCAGTACGGCATCCGGCGTTTCAATCACAATAAGATTACTGACGCCAACCGTGCTGACCAGTCTGCCGGAAGAATAAATCAGACTATTTCCGGTATCCGTCTGCAACACGTCGCCGTGGCAGACATTCCCTTGCGCATCCTGGTTCCCGGTCTGCCAGACCGCATCCCAGGCTCCCAGGTCATTCCAGCCAGCATTCAGGGGAATCATGCGAATTGGTAACGCAGACACAGGACACTGCTCCATGACCGCATAGTCAATCGACTCGGCAGGAATCTGCCGGAAAGCTGCCTCTGCCGGCCGTATGAACTGCGCATCGGTACTGCGCTCCTGCCAGGAAATCTGCGTTGTCTCAGCAATATCCGGACGGAATTGCTGCAATGCCTTCAGCCAGGTACTGGCACGCAAGATAAACATGCCGCTGTTCCAGACATATTCACCGCTGTCGAGATAATGCCGGGCAGTGATTACATCCGGTTTTTCGGCAAACTGCCTGACCGTGTATTCACCGTACAAGCCAGCCGCGCCATCGTGCCGGATATACCCGTAGCCAGTTTCCGGCCTGTCAGGCGTGACTCCCAGAATGACGATATCTCCCGATTGAGCCACCCGCACACTCTGCCGCAGCGCTTCCCTGAAAGCATCCGGATCACCGACCGTCTGATCTGCCGGCGTAACAACCAGTACCGGATCGTCCCCCTCCGCCATCGATGCCAGTGCCGCCAGCGTCAGTGCCGGAGCGGTGTTTTTTCCAACAGGTTCCAACAGCAAGCTGGCAGATACATTCTTCAATTCACGCAGCTGATCGAGCGCCAGAAAACGATGTTCTTCATTGGTCACAATCAGCGTCTGTCCAATCTGCACATCCTGTGCAGCAATATCATTCACTCGCTGCACCGCTTGCTGGAACAGGCTGTCTTTTCCGGATAACACCAGAAACTGCTTAGGAAATCCACCCCGGGATAAAGGCCACAGACGGGTACCAGAACCGCCGCAAAGAACAACCGGAACAACTTTAATCATTGATCAAATTCCCAATAAAATGAAAGCTGACGTTTTGTCTGAATATGAGAACAACTGACTTTTCAAATCACACTACTGGCCGGCAGCCAACCCCTCTTTGACCAATTGCTCACTGGTACGACCGAACCGGCGTTCTCTTTTCTGGTAGGAGAGGATAGCTTCATCAAGTGAATCTGTATCAAAATCCGGCCAATAGGTATCCGTGAAAAAGAACTCGGAATAGGCCATTTGCCATAACAGAAAATTCGATATCCGTGCCTCTCCGCCAGTGCGGATCAGCATGTCCGGAGGAGGTGCATACGACATGGACAAATGTTCAGACAGGATCTCTTCCGTAATCTCACCCGGCTGCACACCGGACCTGAGCAAGGCATTGCAGGCATTCACGATATCCCAGCGCCCACCGTAATTGGCACAGATCGTCAACGTCAGCCGGGTGTTGGCGGCAGTTTTCTCTTCTGTATCATGAATCAGTTTTTGCAAATCCTCATCGAAGCGCCCGATATCCCCGATCACTTTGAGCCGGATATTATTCGCACACATATTCTTGACTTCACCGACCAAAACCTTGCGGAACAGCTTCATTAACAAAGACACTTCATCCGGAGGCCTGCGCCAGTTTTCGGAGCTGAACGCAAACAGGGTCAGATACTCGACACCACGATCCACGCAAGCCTTCGCGACTTTACCAACTGCTTTGACACCTTTGGCATGTCCGGCAAAACGGGGCAAAAACCGTTTCTTAGCCCAGCGTCCGTTACCATCCATAATAATGGCGATGTGCCGGGGAATGTTTTGCCCTGCGATCACGGTGAATTCCTGTTTCTGTTTACTCATACTATTCATATTTGCATTCACTATCTGATCGATCATGATTACCTTAAAGACAATGAATTAATTGATTTCTTTTCCTGATCCAATCTGCCTGAGCAAATCAGGTAAGTCGGGGAAATAATATTTCTGCGGTCCGGACAGGCAGACCAAAATCCTGTGTCCGGTGCGACTTTAGTTGCTTTGGAAGTAACTTTCAAGCCCCCTGAAATTATAAAGACTTTCAACCGGCCCCATATCAGAATCTGGACAGAATCTGCCCGATTGTCCCGCAATCCCACTCTCAAGGAGTAAGCATTCCTGATCCGGCAGAAACAAGCTTACTACCCATGCAGCATTTCCTGCAATCCGCCGATCCGGTGCGTCTGATGTTCTATGGCGTAACGTAACACAGCGGCAGATGCGGCAACCAGAGTAAAATATTTTCTGGCGCGGGTAATTCCGGTGTACACCAGTTCACGGGTCATGACAGGATTGACTTCTGCCGGCAATACCATGGCTGCATGAGTGAACTCTGACCCCTGAGATTTGTGAATCGTCATCGCAAATGCCGTCTCCACATGACGCAACCTGGATGTCAAAACCTGTCGGACCCGTTCCCCGTCCAGAAAATATACCCGCATCACCTCTGGCTTGACCCTGTCCGGCAGGGTCATGCCGATATCACCGTTAAATACGCCGATGCTGTAATCATTCTGCATCACCATCACGGGCCTGCCGACATACCATTCATGACGGCGGCGAATCAGTCCTTTGGCATCCAGATATTTTTCAACCACCTGATTCAGACCGGATACACCCCATTCCCCGTCCCTGACGGCGCATAACAGGCGAAACGATTCAAATGCCCGGATAACAGCTACCACCCATGCATGGAATTCTGCTTCACTGACCATTTCATTATCAGAATGTGGCTGTTGTGCCAGCAGCGACAGATATTCCTGATAGCTGCCAGATGCTCCCTCTCTTCCGGCGAAAGCGAGTTCTGCAATACCTTGCGGTGGCAAATGTTCTTTCCAGCACAACTCCTGATCAGGTTTTTGCCGCAGACATGCCAGCGTTGTTCCTGCGCCGCTCCGGTTCACCGCCTGCGCCAGCGCACCGATCGCACCGCTGAAGCGCCTGCTGTGTTTCAGCATGACTGTCTGCTGCGCCAGCGGACTACCCTGACCTGCATCGTTCAATGTCAGGTGCTGGCCACTGGCGGCAGCAATATAAGCGATGGTTTCAGGTCGATACGCTCCAGCGCCTGCTTCACCGCATAAATCCCCCAGCACAGCACCGGCTTCAACCGATGCGAGCTGGTCTTTGTCTCCCAGCAAAATCAGTGTTGCATTTGCCGGCAGCGCGTCCAACAGGCTGGTCATCATTTCCAGGTGCACCATGGATGCCTCATCTACAATCAGGAGGTCAATATCCAGCGGATTACCCGCGTGATGGCGAAATGCACGTGTATCGGGGCGCGCGCCAAGCAGACTGTGCAAGGTACGTGCAGGACCGATCTTACGGGCTATCTCCGGCAGCGGAAGTGTATCGCCCAGTTTGAACACCAGTTCTGCCAGAGCACCGTCAATAGACTGCTTCAGTCGGGCGGCTGCTTTCCCGGTCGGCGCTGCCAGCGCAATGCGCAATTGATCCGGCGCATCGGAAATCGCAGATAACAATGCCAGCAAACGCGCCACTGTGTAGGTTTTTCCGGTGCCTGGCCCGCCTGTAATGATGGCAAAACGACTACGCACGGCAACCGCGCAAGCCACCTTCTGCCAGTCGGTCTCTCCTCCGGCATTCCCGGAAACATCAAACAACAGATCCAGCCATTTCCGCACTTTTTCTGGTGGCACTGGCAGCTGGCTGGAAACACGTTGCTTTACCGCGGCAGCAATCGCCATCTCGTAACGCCAGTAACGACGCAGATACAAACGCCCCTGATCCAGCACCAGCGGCTGCTGCCGGTCCTGCTGTACATCAGTCACAAAAATCTGCTCACACTGGAGCGCAAGCTCCCGCCATGCGTCAACCCCATCAGGAAAATCCAAGCCCTCCGTGATGGTATGCCAGACGGCATCACTCCACCCCAGCAGACCGGGGGAAGTAGCGGAGATCACGTCCAGCGGCACACAGCTGTGTCCATGTGCTTCCATTTCGCTTAAGACAGCTGCCGCCAGCAGCAACCTGGTGTCGTGCAAACCAAGATCCATCAGGAATTGGACAAAAGCGGCTGTCAGATGACGCACCGTCCCTTGAGTACTCTGATATCGGAAACGGATCAATAAATCACTGGAGGAAAGCGGCATACGATTCAAATCCATTCTGTTTTTATCCATGACGCATCAGTTGGTCCAGTCTCTCCGGCAGTCCATTATCCGCAGACAGGCAGTAGCAGCCACGTGTTTCCTGATTGCCGAGTCCGCGCAAAAAGAAAAACAGTGCCCCGCCCAGATGCTGTTCCGGCGCATAAGCATCACCAAGACGTGAGCGCAGCAAACGGTGCAGCGCCAGCATGTAGATCACTCCCTGCACATCATAGCGATGTGCAGCCATGGCACCTGCCAGCGCAGCCTGCGTATAGCTGCCATCATTACCGCCCAGCTGATTGGACTTATAATCCAGCACCCAATACTTTCCTTGATACTCAAATACCAGATCGGCAAAGCCCATCAGCAAACCCTGCATGCGTTTTTCACTCAACGCTTCTCTTGTCACCCCTGACAGGAAAAAATCCCGGCAAAGTGCATCCATTTCCCGGGTATTGAATTTCTCGCACGGAAACCAGAACTCCATTTCCGGTATATAGGTCGTCAATTCCGCCAGACAGGTATTTGTTGGACCCAGCTTTGTCTGCATGACTGCTTTGAGCCACTCAGAAAGATCATCGGCATGGTGAGCCCATCCTGCACGCTGGCAGCGGTCCGTCAGCCTGGCATCGAAATCACTTGCTGCAACGTTGCCGAACCCATCGTTGCCCATCCATTCCAGCTGCGCATGCAAAAACTGTCCGGGCAGGACACCGCGAGGAAAACGATGCCAGGCGGCGGGCGATGTTTCAATCTGCAGCGGCACCTCTTCATCCTCCAGCAACCTGCGATCCTGATGACGCAGCGGGGCATTACCTGTACCACCCGCCAGAGCCCTGGTCATGGCGGAAAAACTGCCAATCATCCAATCCTTTTCGACATTACCGGCATAGGCTGCCAACGTGACATAAGTTGGCTGCGCATCCACATCCTTCAGCAAACTCAGCTCCGGCATGGATTCCTCAACGACAATCGCGATCTCCCGACAATCGCCCTGCATGTTCCGCAATCTTTCAACCAGATGTGCAGCAGGCAATGCAGCCTCGCCAGCCAGCAAATAACCTAATGCTGACTCATGGATTTTATTCTGGTTGGACGCCACGCCGAGCCACACCGTATGCACGGAACG
The DNA here is from genome assembly GCF_013377855.1 of Cognatundibacterium oligocarboniphilum. Classification (GTDB taxonomy): domain Bacteria; phylum Pseudomonadota; class Gammaproteobacteria; order Burkholderiales; family Burkholderiaceae_D; genus Undibacterium; species Undibacterium oligocarboniphilum. The sequence goes on from NZ_JABXYJ010000002.1 coordinate 73,629, forward strand.
GGTCAGTGCGACATACAACAAACGCAGATCTTCCTCCTTGCGGCGCTGGTTGGCGGCGGACAAGGCTTCGTCTGACAAATGCAGATCAATTTTCCGAATGCCATCTGCATCAGTGTAATCAATAAAACTGCGGTTCATCCTCGTCACCGTCCTGGTGGAAACCGCAAACGGCAGATATACCAACGGATACTGCAAGCCTTTTGACTTGTGTACTGTGATGACCTTGACCAGGCGCGCATCACTTTCCAGACGCAGAATATGTTCATCAGAAGCAGTATGTTCAGCGGCAATCTGCTCGGCCAGCCAGCGGATCAGCGCCAGCTCGCCATCGAGCTGCAGGCTGGCGCTTTCCAGTAATTCCGCCAGATGCAGCAGATTCGTCATGCTGCGCTCGCCGCCCGGCTGGTTCAATAACTTTGCCGGCAATTCCAGGTCATGAATGAAATGCCGGATCGCAGCCAGAACACCCTGGCGCTGCCAGATGCCCTGCAAGGTTTTCAACTGCTCTGTCCGGAGATCCCAGGCTTCGTCATCGGAAGCCAGGTGTATCAGTTCGGATACGCTCAACCCGACGGTCCGGGTCGCATAGGCGGCCCGTCCGGTTCCGGTATCCAAAGGATAAGCAAATGCACGCAGCCAGCGCAGGACATCACTAGCCTCCTGGCTGTTAAGCACCGAATCCTGATCCGATAAATACACACTGGCAACCCGACGTTTCTGCAGCGCTGCGCGTATCGCTTCTGCCTCATTCCGGTCCCGGACCAGAATCGCGATGTCCGCAGCCTGCAACCGCTGGAAATGACCGTCACGGTGAAAGCCGGTCGCAGCGCAATTCAGGCGCTGCACAATGTGTTCGGCGCAGTGCTCCGCAAAAAACGACAGGTATTCATCCCGTTTCAGCTCTGCATTTTCCGTGACGAAAAAATTCAGGGCATGTACTGTCTGCCCATCATCCAGCAGGGTCTCGCTTTTTCCGGACGCTTTAACAGCTTCAAACGGTAACGGATCGTCGTTTCCGGTTCTGAAGCGAAAAGCGCCGGCACCAAACGCAGGATCGGTATGTCGTTCAGCATGCAGGAACAAATGGTTGACCGCCGTCACCAGCGCCTGCGTGGAACGAAAATTCGTCCCTAAAAGGTAATGCCGACCGGCTGTCGCACGCCGTGCTGCCAGATAACTGTGAATATCCGCCCCCCGGAACCCATAAATCGATTGCTTGGGATCTCCAATCAGGAATAAGCCACGCTCCGGCAGATTATTATGCACCTGGTAAATCGCATCAAAAATCGTATATTGCGATGGCGAGGTATCCTGAAATTCGTCAATCATGGCAACCGGATACTGTTGCGCGATACGCTGTTGCAATGACGCGCCATGCAGCCCCGTCAATGCCTGCTTTAAGCGTTCCAGCATATCGCTGAAACCGAATTGTCGCCGGTGGCTCTTTAACAGTTCCAGTCTTTGCTGAATGACAGTCACCGCATGACGGCATAAGGCGTGCCGCAAAGGCTCCAGCTGCTGCAAATCCTGTGCAAGAGAAGCGATTCTGGCGAAGTTATCCGGAATCTGCGGACTATAATTTTTATTGCACGCAGCCAGCAACGCTTCCGGCGTCAGTTTAGCGGCGGCCTTGTCAAATCCTTCCGGCAAATGCAGATCCGGATCAAGCGCCCATATCCGGAGATTGGTCAGCCACTGGTCTACCGTTTCCGGCTTCAGCATCCTGCCATTGAATTGTTTGGGGGCGACCTCTCTCTGTGCCAGAAACCATGCCTGCATTTCAGTGGCGATATGCTCCCAGCCCTGCTTCAGCACCTGCAGTTTTTCCCTTTGCCGATTCTGAGTTTCGCGAAGAAATACCTGCAATGAAAGATTTCCCGGGACATTCAGCATTGCCGCATGAGGCATCAACTGACGCACCATTTTCATCAATGCACTAACGTCCTCCCAAACCTTGCTGATCGCAGAAAAATCCTTGCTATCCAGCGGATAAACCTGCTGGCGCCAGTAATCACGCACTGCATTATTCAGCAGATCCGTTTCGTCACTCAATAATTCTTCGTCAAACAGGCAGCCGCTATCGAACGCATGCTCTCGCAGCATACGCTGACACCACGCATCAATCGTGAACACGGCGGCACTGTCCATCGAATCTGCCGCCATCTGCAGCTGATAGGCAGCCTGCTGCCGCTGGGTCTGCGAATACGTTGCCAGCAACTGCTCCAGAAAATCATCCGTTATTTGATGTACATCCTCACGGAAATAGGAGGCTGCTGCAGCCAGACGTTGCCGGATACGATCGGATAATTCCCGGGTCGCTGCACGAGTGAACGTCATCACCAGAATCTCTGAGGGGTGCAAAGGACGATAAAATCCCTCCGCTCCGCCATGTCCCAGCACCAGACGCAGATACAAGGCGGCGATGGTCCAGGTCTTTCCGGTTCCGGCGCTGGCTTCAATCAGGCGACTGCCATGCAAAGGAAAACAGACGGGATTGAGGCGATGCGTCATACAGTCTCCTGTCCGGCCTGATCCGCATCAATTGGCGCCACGATGATTTCTTTTGCCCATAAAAAAAGCGGTTCATACAAAGCGCGGCTGACCTGATCCCAGTCGGCACAATGACTGATAGCAGCATAGTCCGGCCAGATTCTGGCGAGATAAGGGTTGTTCACCTCCCCCCGTATCTGCATGCTACCGTCGTACACATCACGCGGGTTTGCTTCTGCGATATATGCGAGCGCAGTTTTACAGGCAACTGGCAACACCTCATTCATTCCGCGTTTCCAGTAAGTGATCAGCTGCTGCAATACAGAAGCCGCCTGTTCCGCAGGTACCGGCGCCATATACAACACAGCGTCGCTGGCGATCAGATACGCACCCGGTGGTGTGTCTGCCGCTGCCCCCAATAACAGGGACAACCAGATATCAATCAATTTTTCGATACGCAGACTGCCATCTTTCAGACAGATTTTTCCGGCTATCTGTTTTAAGAAAACGACCTGCTGCTGATCTGTGCGCAAATTGTGCAGCCAGTCTGACAAATGTATCCCCTGCCAGAAAAAATCTGCAGCCCGTTTTTCAGCCGGATCAGGAAACTGCTGCATCAGACTGAGCCATGCCAGCTGCACAGGCAAGGCATCCTGCACCAGCTTTCGCTGCCATGCCTGACCGGCCCATCCAACCGGCAGTACGCCTTCCCGCTTCAGTTGCATTGCTTTCTGCTGCAAATGCACCTCCAGTTCTGCCGGCTCTGATGGCAACATGCTGCTATCAATCATTCGTTCATTGAGAAAATATTCCTGCAATGCATCCAGACAGAGCGGCTCATCGGCCTCGGTCTCCTGCACATGCTGATCGAAGATCACACCCAGGCGTTTCTGAAAAAAATAGGCGACCGGCTGCTTCAGAAACCGCCCCAGTTCATCGACTTTGAGAATAAATTCAGGGTCAATATCAACCGTCAGGTCTGGACGGTCCTGAAGCACGGACAGCAGCATTTCAGAAGGTACCGCCTGATAAGCTGCACCCCACTCCCGGGCATAAGTCAGGGGACGTGTTTCGTTCGCCATAAAATATTGGCGGCTGAATGCCTGCATAGGATATTCCATCGTGTGCCCGGACAAATTCATTGCCCAGCCAGTAGCGAGATATTCTCTGAACTGGGAAACCAGCACGGAAGGCGGTTGTTCTGAATTATCGCGGATATGCTTGCCAACCCAGCTGATGTAAAGCTTCTGGCGGGCAGACAAAATCGCTTCCAGCATCAGATAGCGGTCATCATCACGCCGGGAACGGTCACCCGGTCGCGCCATGCCCGGCAACGCCAGCAAATCGAAATCCATCTGACTGGCGTGACGCGGGAAATCCCCTTCATTCATCCCCAACAGGCAGACCATCTGAAACGGCATGGAACGCATAGGCATGAAAGTGCAGAACGTCACGCCACCGGAAATAAAGCGATGCGTCAGTGTGGATTCGTCCACCCCAGACAGCCAGGGTTCACGAAACACCGCCAGCGGAACCGGCTCATCAAAGCCCGACTGCTCACAGGCATGCAGCCAGTCTTCCAATGCATCTTCCAGTCTGACCAGCAAAGCGCGGTCTGCCTCGCCGGTCGCTGTAAAAAAATCCTGCAGCAATTGCCGCGCCTGCACTGCCCACTCTTCCGGTCGCCACGATTGCGTCAGCCTGAGCTGCCAGTCGATCAGTGCTGTCACCAGTTCGGCTAAACAACCTGCCTGCGCGGAATCCAGACCGGCAATTTCTGCATACGGCTCAATCCCCTGATAAGGCATCGCTGCACCGCTGGCATATCCCAACAGCATTCGTCTTAAGCCGAACATCCAGGAATTCTGCTCGCCGGCAGCGCCGAGCCCCAGTTCTGCACGATGCGCCAGATTCAGTCCCCAGCGTATGCCTGCACCGGCAATCCAGCGCTTCAGCAATGCGACATCTTCCGCTTTCAGCCCAAAGCGTCCGGCCAGAGCCGGTACTTCCAGCAAATCCATGATTTCTGTCTGCTGGCAGCGCTGTTGCGGCAAGCGCAGCAGCCATTCCAGTGCGGCCATCAGCGGATGTGTTTTGCGCTCAGACAAATCGCCGATTTCATAAGGTATATAACGGGCATCACTGTGTTTATATTGATCAAATACCGCCCGGATCGATGGCGTGAACTGTGTAATATCAGGCACCATGACAATCACATCCCGTGGGCGGATTGCTGGAATATTCTGACTGCCGAACACGGACAATAAACGGTCATGCAAAATTTCAATTTCACGCTGCGCGCTGTGTGCGATGTGAAACTCGATAGACCGATCATTTTCAGCGACACCGGAGCGGGGATGCTCTGCCATCGGCAGCAAATCCCTGACCGCAGCCTGTACCTGTTCCAGCAGGGTATGACCACTGCCTTCTGAAAATAAATCTATTTTTAATTGCGGAAATCCGGCACGGGTTTCGCCAGCGTGATCAAAATCATCCAGCATACGGATAAAATCACGCCCCATCCTTCCCCAGCTTGCCAATAAAGGATGCGCATGCGCATGCAGGTCTTCCAGCGGAATCAGCGATAAATCCTGTTGATTCCGGTATGCCTGCCGCTTCATCTGCGACTTGAACAGTTCGCGTCCATCAATGATGTCGCCCCAAAAATACTGACAGGGATTCGGAATACCGAGAATCACCTGGGTATACGTCGACAAGGCGGATAATGCCTCCAAAGTCTGACGTGACAAGGCAGAAATGCCAAACAGAACAACACGTCTTGGCAAAGTTCCGTGCGGGGTATCATGGCGGAGTGCCGCTTCGATGAAACGCTGATGCACATTCACCCGCCCCAGCAAACGCTGCTCCGGTGGTAAGTCCTGCAAGATAGCCCGCCACAACGCACTCTGCCAACGCTGATCCTTCGTCAGCGGCTGGGTTTCACCATTCGCGCGGCGCAGCTGATCCAGTCCCTGCGACCAGTCATGTAACCAGTCGGTGCGGTAAACCTGATATAAATCCATCAGGTCTGCAATCCGCGAGACAAGCTGGTAACGACGTTCGGCATCGCCTATTGCCAGAAACTGCTTTAATCCCGCAAAGTCCGGCAGCGCCAGCAATTCAGGAATCAGGCGCATCAGTCGCCAGGTCAGCGGCACTTTATCCAGTGAAGCGGTTTGCGGAATCTGTTCCCGTCCCAGCATGGCCCGGTAGATTGTCCACAAAAATCGTCCTGGTAATTCGATGCGGCTGGCGGCGCAAATATCGAAGTGTTCTGCCAGAGCGATCTTGAGCCATTCAGCAACCCCGTTTGACTGCACCAGGAAAATCTCTTTTTCCAGCGGTGACAAAGGATTTCTTCCAATCCACTCAAACACCGCAGAACTCAATTGTTCCAGCTGATTGCTATGCAAAATAATCAGACCCGGCTTGATCGTTGCAGACATAAATAAACCTTGAATAAACGGATCAGCAGCCTGGCATGAGTCATCACACCCGAAACACCAGACAATACGGACAGGCATCAGAATACGCTGCCATCTGGCCGGTATTGTCACATAAGTTATTAAAACAAAAAAATAGAAATTGTAATGCCAGAGTTAACAGACATGACCAGTCGATTTGTGCAGGAAAGGGGTGCAGCACCAGACTGAACGCCGGATTGGAAAAATCAGAAAGGAGTGTTTATCTGACCTGCTGTTTGCTGAGTTTGCGGGCGAGCGTGCGACGATGCATTCCCAAACGACGTGCCGCTTCGGAAATATTGAAATCGGATTCAACCAGCACTTCATGAATCCTTTCCCACTCCAGGGTTTTGATCGAGGTGGAGCGAGCCGTCAGCTCAGGCTCGGCAACTCCTGCAATGTGTCCGAATGCAGCTTCAATATCATCGGTATTAGAAGGTTTGGCGAGATACTGACAGGCACCCAGCTTGACGGCTTCGACCGCCGTGGCAATGCTGGCAAACCCCGTCAGCACCACGATCAGCATATCGGGGACATGTTGACGCAGCAGCTGGACACAGGCCAGACCAGAAGCATTGCCGTTCAACTTCAGGTCTACGACGGCATAGCGCGGAGCATGCTGTTTCAGTAAATTTTCTGCCGCATCCAGGCTGTCGGCATGCAGAACCGTGTAGTTCCGACGCTCAAACGAGCGCGACAGCGTGCGGGCAAATGCAGTATCGTCTTCGATAATCAGCAGCAGACGATTGTCCGACATAATTCCAACCTTTTAAACCATTATCTTTCTAAACCACTAATGCGGATAGCGGCAACTCAATCCTGACCAGCGCACCACCCTCCGCCAGATTACGCGCAGCCACGACTCCGCCCAGCTTACGCACTACATTCACCACGAAAAAAATCCCCAACCCACTCCCGGGACGTCTTTTGGTAGACTGATAAGGCTGTCCAAAATTTTCCAGTATCGAGGGCAGGAAACCGGGACCGCGATCCGTAATCTGTAGCGTCAGCCGGTCAGCATCACTGCTCACCTCCAATGCCAGCCAGTGCGGCGATGCCTCCAGCGCATTATCGAGCACATTGCAGATCATCTGCTTCAGCACTGAATCAGAAACTACCTGTACGTCATGTTCCATATGATTCTGAAACTGGAAATTTTCCACTGTCCGGGTATTTCTGAACTCCTCTGCCAGCGCATTCAGGAAAGTGCTGATCGTGGTTTTGGTCGCCGATTCCCCTCTCGCCTCGCCTGCGGACAAGAGAATGCTGCTGACAATCGATTTACAGCGCTGCAACTGCCGCTCCATCTCAGTCAGATCCTCCAGCAATTCAGGATTTCTCTGCAGTTCCGGTATGCGCCGCCAGTCGCCAAGGATAACAGACATTGTCGCCATCGGTGTGCCGAGCTCATGCGCCGCTCCGGATGCCAGCAAGCCCATTCTGACGATGTGCTCTTCTTCGACAGTGCGTTGACGGAAATCCGCCAGCTGCGCATCCCTGCGGCGCAGGTTATTGCTGATCCTGGTGAGAAAAAATACCAGCAAAGATGCATTAATCAGGAAACAGATGATGATCCCATCCCGGTACAGAGACGGCATGCCGTTGATATGCTCAGGCGGCAGGATTAACGGTCGGGAAAACAGCGAAAGACCAAACAGACAGGCACTGGTCATCGCCACAATCACCCAGGTGGACCATACTTCCAGCAATACGGCACTGAGAATAACCTGTAACAGATACAGAAAAGCAAACGGATTCGAGGCGCCGCCACTCAGATACAGCTGTGCCGTCAGGATACCAACGTCCACCAGCAGCGCAAAAAATAATTCCCGGTTCGATACCCGGGTTTCTTCATGCCAGCGCAGATGACTGGCGAGATTGAATGCAATCAGCCCGGCCAGCACAAATGCCATCGACAATATCGGCAGATGGATATCGAATCCCACCACGACCAGCGCAATCGTTGCAATCTGGCCAAACACAGCGATCCAGCGCAGATGGATCAGCTGCAGCATATTGTGATGCCCGGCTGAGTGCTCGTAATCAGCCGCGATATTCAGCAAAGTCATTGTGTTAAGATTTTCTGCCCTGCCTGTCATGCTGACATTCCCCTTGCGTACCATCCTGCTTTGCAACAGATGAGCGCAGCTGCCTGCAGCGCTCCCGGAACACCAGATAATACCCGCCAGCCACCATCAATGCGAGTGCATACCATGTCAGCGCATAAACCAGATGATTGTTGTGGAAAGAAATCACCGTCAGCCCGCCTGCAGGCGCAGGATCCTCACCTGCCAGCAACGCCCGGTAAGTCGCATCAGGCTGCTGCGCGGCAGCGTCGGCATCCACAAAAAAAGGAGCAACGCGGCTGATTTGCTGTGCCTGTGCAATCGCGCCGATATCTCTTGAAAACCAGTTACCATGGCGCGGATCATTGTTACGCAGAAAACCACCGCCGGGCTCGCTCATTCTCAGTAAACCGGTTACCGTATACCGGACACTGCCAGATTGCGGGGTGCGTACGTCAGCATCTTTTTTTTGCTTCACAAAACCGCGATTCACCAGTACCACACTGCCATCTTCCTGCTGCAACGGTACCAGCATCCAGAATCCGCCTCCCAGTTCGGTCGCTGCCTTCACATACACCGTCTGCCTGAACAGAAAACACCCCTGCAGACGGACATGGCGATACTCATCCGAAGCAGCACTGACCGCCGGCCATGCTGCCTGTGCGGGTGGCATGACGGCAGCAGTATGCACCCGCTGTTCAACCCGGGAGATCAGATCCAGCTTCCACTGCAGCCGCCACAATTGCCAGCATCCCAAAGCCGTAAAGCTGAAAAAAAACAACCCCGCACAAATCGTGACAATCCAGGTCACGATCGCTGAACGGGGTTGCTCAGGTGCGCCAGCTGATGCAGATGCATCCGCTCTCACCACATCGGCACCATCGGTCATGGCATATTGCGCATGTTATTCATTTCGTTGGTTGAGGGCTGATTAAATGATTCAGGTACTGTTTCATGATTCATACCTGGCATCATATTGTGATTCAGGTGATACATGACCCACAGCGAACCTGCCAGCATAATCACCACCAGTATACAGGTAAACAACAGCGCCAACATGGACCAGCCGCCTTCTGCTTTTGAATTCATGTGCAGGAAATAAATCATATGTACCACAATCTGAATCGCAGCAAAAAATAACAGCACAAAACCGAGGTTGCGGGAATCAGGAATGACCTTGCCCATGACCAGCCAGAATGGCACTGCAGTCAGAAAAACGGACAGGATAAAACCGATCGTATAAGTCTTCAAACTGCCATGATCTGCGTGATCGCCATGTCCATGATGATCGTGATGATCATGGTGAGTGTCGCCATGATTCAAATGTTCGTGATGTGCACTCATGGCAAAACTCCCATCAGGTAAACAAAGGTAAATACACCGATCCAGACTACGTCCAGAAAGTGCCAGAACATCGACAGGCACATCAGGCGACGCTTGTTTTCAGTTGTCAGTCCGTGACGCTTTAACTGGAACAGCAATGTCACCAGCCAGACGATACCGAAAGTCACGTGCAGACCGTGCGTCGCCACCAGCGCGAAGAAGGAAGTCAGGAAACCGCTGCGCTGGGGACCAGCGCCCTCATGAATCAGATGGATAAATTCATACAATTCCAGACAGATGAATCCGGCGCCAAACAGACCGGTCACGACCAGCCATGTCATTGCCGTGCCCAGATGCTTTTTCTGGGATTCCAGCATTGCAAAACCGTAAGTAATTGATGACAGCAGCAGCAAGGAGGTGTTGAGTGCCACCAGGGGCAAATCAAACAGTTCAGCACCGGTCGGGCCGCCGGCATAATTGCGTCCCAGCACCGCATAGGCGGCAAACAGGCACGCAAAAATCAGGCAGTCGCTCATCAGGTACAGCCAGAACCCCAGCAGGGTGCCATTTTCCGGATGATGCTCCCGGACGAAGAATCGGGAACCAGCATCCTGGCTCATCGTAGTATGAGTAGTAGACATATCAGGCTTGACTCGCTAACAGGCGGGTACGTGCATTTTCAGTACGGACAACTTCGTCCGCAGGAATGTAGTAATCGCGGTTGTAATTAAAGGTATGAATAATGATCGCCGCCAGCATGACAATAAACGCTGCCACAGCAGGAATCCACATCTGCCAGATCAGTGCAAAACCACAGGCTGCACTCAGTGCGGCGATGATGAAACCCGCACCGGTATTTTTCGGCATGTGAATCGAGACAAAACCTTCAGTCGGACGGATAAAACCGTTTTTCTTCATATCAGCCCATGCATCGTTATCATGGATACGTGGCGTGAACGGGAAGTTGTACGCTGGTGGCGGTGATGAAGTCGACCATTCCAGAGTACGTCCATCCCACGGATCACCAGTCAGGTCAAGGTTTTCGTGGCGACGCAGGAAACTGATCACCATCTGGATAATGAAAGACGCAATACCCAGCGCAATCAATACTGCACCAAATGCAGCTACCTGGAACCAGATATGCAGCGAAGGATCGTCAAAGTGACTCAGGCGGCGTGTCACACCCATCAGACCCAGCACATACAGCGGCATGAATGCAAAGTAGAAACCGATGAACCAGAACCAGAAGGAGCACTTGCCCCAGAACGAATCGAGCTTGTAACCAAAGGCTTTCGGGAACCAGAAATTGATCGCCGCCATCGCGCCGAACACCACACCACCGATAATCACATTATGGAAGTGCGCAATCAGGAACAGACTGTTGTGCAAGACAAAATCCGCAGGCGGAACCGCCAGCAGCACGCCGGTCATACCACCGATGACGAATGTGATCATGAAGCCGATTGTCCACAGCATCGGCACTTCAAAACGGATGCGGCCGCGATACATGGTGAACAGCCAGTTGAACATCTTCGCTCCGGTCGGAATCGAGATGATCATTGTCGTGATACCGAAGAAGGAGTTGACACTGGCGCCGGAACCCATGGTGAAGAAGTGATGCAGCCAGACCAGGTAAGACAAAATAGTGATCACGACGGTTGCATAGACCATCGAGGTATAACCAAACAGGCGCTTGCCACAGAAAGTGGACACGATTTCCGAATACACACCAAAGCAAGGCAGGATCAGAATATACACTTCAGGATGACCCCAGATCCAGATCAGGTTCACGTACATCATGGAATTGCCACCCATGTCGTTCGTGAAGAAATTGGTTCCAAAGATACGATCCAGCGACAGCATTGCGAGTACTGCCGTCAGCACAGGGAAAGCCGCCACAATCAGCACGTTGGTACACAGCGCAGTCCAGGTGAATACCGGCATCTTCATCAGCGACATGCCTGGCGCACGCATTTTCACAATTGTGACAATCAGGTTTACCCCTGATAACAGCGTACCGACACCGGCGATCTGCAATGACCAGATATAGTAATCGACCCCGACGTCCGGACTGCCCAGAATACCTGATAACGGCGGATAGGCCAGCCAGCCGGTACGGGCAAACTCGCCGACAAAAAGTGACGCCATTACCAGCACAGCACCGAAAGCTGTCATCCAGAAACTGAAATTATTCAGGAAAGGAAATGCAACGTCGCGGGCACCGATCTGCAGCGGCACTACATAGTTCATCAGTCCCGTCACCAAAGGCATGGCGACAAAGAAAATCATGATCACACCGTGTGCAGTAAATACCTGATCGTAATGATGCGGCGGCAGGAAACCTGCTGAATCCCCGAATGCCAGCGCCTGTTGCGCACGCATCATCAGTGCATCGGCAAAACCACGCAGTAGCATCACGAGACCGAGAATCATATACATGATGCCGATGCGTTTGTGATCGATACTGGTGAGCCAGTCACGCCATAACATGCCCCACAGGCGGAAGTACGTCAGCGCCCCCAGCAATACTGCGCCACCCAGCACAACACCGGCAAAAGTGGCAAGAAGAATCGGCTCATGAAAGGGAATCGCCTCCCAGCTCAGACGGCCGAAAATCAGCTTAGTTAAATCAATATGGTCTAACATCTTTATTTTCCATTCGTAACTGGAGGAGTTGTACACACTTCACCGGGCAAACCAGACTGCTGGTTCTGGGCGAGAATAGAAACAACTTTACCGCGGGCACTCTGCTCCGGCTTGACATTCATATCGGTACTCATCAGTTTGTCCATGCACACCTGATCCGGCCCTACGCAACGATTCAGAATCGCGTGATACAGGTCACTATCCACCGAACCATAAAGGCGCACAGGGTTTTTGATACTTGGCTTTTCCAGCTCCAGATAATCCGTGCGGTTCAGGCTCAGCTTGCTGCTCTTGGCTGACTGTACCCAGGCATCAAACCCGGCACGTGACTTACCGTAAAACTTAAAGCGCATGTCAGAAAAACCGGCACCGCTGTAATTCGCGGAAAAGCCATCGTAAGTACCTGCCTTATTAATGACCGCATTCAATTCAGTCTGCATACCCGGCATCGCATAGATCTGACCGGCAAGCGCCGGGATGTACAGCGAATTCATATAGGTGGAAGCCGTGATTTTGAAACTGACCGGTACATCGACCGGCGTCACCAGTTCATTCACCGTTGCCACGCCCTGTTCTGGATAAATAAACAACCATTTCCAGTCCAGCGCGACGACTTCGACGACCAGCGGTTTGGTACCGGCAGGAATCGCACGATTTTCATCCAATCGCGACAACTTTCGATATGGATCAAGAGTATGTGTGGAAATCCATGTCAACATACCCAAAGCGATGATAATTAACAATGGCGCACCCCAGATGATCAGCTCCAGCATCGTGGAGTGATCCCATTCCGGATCGTACTTCGCAGTGGTGTTGGACTGCCTGTATCGCCATGCAAAAAACAAAGTCAGCAAAATGACAGGAATAATGATCAACAACATCAGGAGAGTGGAAACCACAATCAGTTTGCTCTGTTGAGCGGCGATATCGCCTGAAGGATTCAACACAATAGTGTCACATCCAGCCAACAGTGCAACGCACAGGAGCAAAAGTCCGCGTCGGGCTAGTAGGGAAATCATGTGGGAAAAGTCCAAATTAAGGGAAATCGTGATAATGTACACGGACTGACTAGCATTAGCGATTGGACGTTTTGTCCTACCCTGCCATAGCTATACCCGGAAGGGCACAAGGCGTCCATCGGTCAGAAAACATAACTACGAGAGACGACTATGCCAAGTATCAGCCATCAAGGTGATCACATCACCGCTATTTCTGCACGCCATTCTGCGCCTGCCGCTAAAAATACTCATGCTGATCATACAACGATTGCGCCAGGTGAAATTGCCATCGGCGTGGTAATCGGCCGGGCCTCTGAGTATTTTGATTTCTTTGTCTATGCCATTGCTTCTGTGCTGGTGTTTCCTGCCGTATTCTTTCCATTTGAACAAAGACTGGAAGGAACCCTGTACTCTTTCGTCATCTTCTCATTCGCCTTCCTGGCGCGACCGATAGGAACGGTTGTGTTCATGGCAATTCAACGCCATCTTGGCAGGGAAGCCAAGCTGACCAGCGCACTCGTATTGCTCGGCATTTCGACTGCCGGAATTGCTTTTTTACCTACCTACTCACATTTGGGGTATGCCTCCATTATTTTGCTGTCCATTCTGCGCGTCGGTCAGGGGCTGGCGCTGGGCGGCTCCTGGGATGGTCTCCCCTCGTTACTGGCACTGAATGCGCCACAGGACAAGCGAGGGTGGTATGCCATGCTTGGACAGCTTGGCGCACCAGTTGGCTTCATGATTGCCGGCAGCCTGTTTGCGTATCTGCTGGCAAATCTGTCGCCGGAAGATTTTCTTGACTGGGGCTGGCGCTATCCGTTTTACGTTGCCTTTGCCATTAATGTGGTCGCGCTGTTTGCACGGCTGAGACTGGTCTCTACCAATGAATATGCGCACTTGCTCGACGAACGTGAACTGGAGCCAACCCGGATCACCGAACTGCTCGGCACGCAGGGCCGCAACGTCCTGATCGGTGCACTGGCTGCACTGGCCAGTTATGCGCTGTTCCATCTGGTGACCGTGTTTCCTTTATCCTGGATCACCCTGTACTCCTCCCGTTCGCTGACGGATGTACTTTACATTCAGATCACAGGAGCGGGATTCATGGCTGCCGGCGTCATTGCATCAGGCTTGATTGCAGACCGGTTTGGCCGCCGCAATACACTGGGAACCCTGGCCTTGTTAATTGCGATTCTGAGCGGCTTTGTTCCCATACTGATGGATGGAGGAGAGTTTGGTCAGAATGTATTCATTCTCACCGGATTTTCGCTGCTGGGATTGTCTTACGGTCAGGCTGCGGGCGCTGTGACAGCCAACTTCGCATCCCGCTTCCGCTATACCGGCGCAGCGCTGACTTCGGATCTGTCCTGGCTGGTCGGTGCCGGATTTGCCCCACTGGTCGCCTTAGGTCTGTCAGCCCATTTCGGTCTTGCCTATGTCAGCCTGTATCTGCTGTCAGGCGCTGGCTGCTCCATGGCTGCGCTGAGCCTGAACCGGGCACTGGAAATCCGGGACTGATTGCCCCCATCTGACTTACCATCAACAATGTTAGTCAAACAATAAAACGCCTGTCAATCAATCACTGACAGGCGTTTTTCAATTTTAAGTAAATATCTTAAATACTGCCCCATCGGAAACAACAGACTTCCAAAACAGAAGCGGAAACGGAAACGGAAGAATAACAGCATAACAGCGACTCTGAGTACAGTAATCACCCAGCGCGAAGAACACGTATCAAACAGGAACTTCTGGCAGCAGCTCACCCATACTGCTTTCGATGCTAATTAAATGAAGGCAAGGCTGACAGGGGCTTGTACCACTGTAGCAGCAATACCAATCAGTCCTGAGTCAAATCAGCGCCATGGAAATGAATTTTGGTAATGCCGGTCTTTTTGCCAATCAGGTCTTCGAGTGTGACATGATCCAGCACATCCAGATAAGCGTGGGTCGCATCATTCAACACTTTTTTCAGGTGGCAGGCAGGTGCATAAGCACAAGTGTTACTGGCTTTGTCAAAACATTCTGCCATGTAGAAATCGGTTTCCGTATTCCGTACAACTTCGCCGATATTGATGTCAACAGGCGCGCTGTGAAGTCTCAGGCCGCCATTTCTGCCGCGTATGGTATCGACCATATTGGACAAACCCAGTTGGTGCACAACCTTGGTCAGATGGTTTTTTGAAATATTATGCAGCTCCGCGATCTCCTGAATGGTCACCAGGCGGTCGCGGTGGATCGCAAGGTAGATCAGCGTGCGCAAAGTATAGTCAGTGTAAGCAGTGAGTCTCATAAAAAATTATCCGGAATTAATGCGCACAACAGAGTTCAAACAAGCTCTCTTGCGCTGCCAACATGCTCTAAAGGCAGTATACCGTGTTGTGCCTTTCCTCACCGACCTGCGCTACCAGACTGAATACAAGCAAGGATGAAAAGGCGGCGATACTGCATGACCTAAACACTCGATATTAAAAAATGTGCATTTCATCGCAATTAAACATACATTTTATTTGCATCTTACAATAGATGCATATAAAATGCATCTTAATAAAAGCCGGCGTACCCGTTTCCTGCAATAACCCGATGGATATGAAGTATTTTTCAGGAAAACATGCCGGACTCTTATCAATTGTTTTGTGTTCGCTGCTTCACTGTTTTTACCGTATTTTTAATCATTCATAAGGAACCACGCCATGCATGCCACGCGCAAACTCTGGACCTGGCTCGCCGTGATCTGTGTCCTATCCTTTGCCGTTCTCGGTTGGGTAGGAACAGAGATTTACCTCACAGCACCCCCTATTCCAAAACAGGTCGTCAGCACTGACGGCAAAATCTTATTCACCGAAGGACAAGTCGACCGCGGCCAGGAATCCTGGCTCGCTGCAGGCGGTCAGCAATTGGGTACGGTCTGGGGCCACGGCAGTTATGTCGCACCGGACTGGTCAGCCGACTGGCTGCACCGCGAATCTCTGGCATTGCTCGATATCTGGGCACAGAAAGAGTTTCAGCAAACCTTTGAACAGTTGAGCACCGGCCGTCAGGCCGAGCTGAAGGGTCGTCTGAAAGATGAAATGCGTCGCAATACATACGATGAACAGTCGGGCAAGATCATCCTGTCACCAGAACGCGCAACGGCTGTCCAGCAGGTGGCACAGCACTACATCGCTCTGTTCGGCAATGATCCGGCACTGGAAAAACTGCGCGAACAGTATGCGATGAATAAAGGCACCTTGCCGGATGTGCAGGATTTGCAATCACTTCCTGCCTTTTTCTTCTGGTCTTCATGGGCTGCTGCCACTGACCGTCCAGGCGCGGCAGAACTGAGCTACACCAGTAACTGGCCGCATGAACCGCTGGTGAATAACACACCGACAGCCGGTGCCGGCATCTGGTCGATTGCCAGTGTGATTCTGATGATCGGTGCGATTGCCGCCATGCTGTTCGTCCATTCGACCAGCAAAGAAGCGTCTGATCCCACCCCGCCAAAAGCCGATCCTTTATTCAGCCTGAAGCCAACACCTTCCATGCGGGCAACCAGAAAGTATTTTTACGTGGTGATCGGACTGATTCTGGCGCAGGTCGGATTCGGCGTGATTACGGCGCACTATGCGGTGGAAGGCCACAGTTTCTTCGGCTTCCCATTGGCAGACATCCTGCCATTCACCGTCAGCCGCACGATTCATACGCAGTTCGCGGTGTTATGGATTGCCACAGCATGGCTGGCAACCGGCCTGTACATTGCACCGGCCATTTCCGGTCATGAGCCGAAGTACCAGAAACTCGGCGTCGATCTGCTGTTTTATGCGCTGCTGTTCATCGTGGTCGGCTCGACCGCGATGGGCTGGTTAGGCAGCCTGCAGCACAAAGGCAATGAATTCGCCTTCTGGCTCGGCAATCAGGGTCTGGAATTCACCAGCATGGGCCGGGTATGGCAGTTGCTGCTGTTCGTCGGTCTGCTGTTCTGGGTCACTCTGCTTGGCCGTGGTCTGATGCCTGCGCTGAAAACACCATCAGACAGCCGCGGCCTGATCGCCATGGTGTTCCTGTCAGCCGTGTGTATTGGCGGTTTTTATGCCACTTCCCTGACCTGGGGTCCGCATACCCACTATTCGATGATCGAATACTGGCGCTGGTGGCTGGTTCATCTGTGGGTCGAAGGCTTCTTTGAAGTGTTTGCGACCGCCGTTATTGCGTTGCTGTTCACCCGCCTGGGCCTGATTCACGCAGCGACTGCGAACAGCGCGATCGTTCTCGAAACCATCGTGTTCCTGTTCGGCGGTATTCTGGGTACATTGCATCACCTGTATTTCACCGGTACACCCACCTTTGTGATTGCCATCGGTGCGATGTTCTCTGCACTGGAAGTCGTACCACTGGCAATGATCGGTATGGAAGCCTATCGCAACTACCAGCGTTCTAAAGCTGCCCCTTGGGTACAGTCGTACAAATGGTCGATCCTGTGCTTTATCGCCGTTGGTTTCTGGAACACTGTCGGTGCAGGTCTGCTCGGTTTCTCGATCAATACACCGATTGCCCTGTACTACATGCAAGGTCTGAACATGACTGCGGCACATGGTCATGCAGCGCTGTTCGGCGTCTATGGCATGCTCGGTATCGGCCTGCTGCTGTTCTGCCTGCGTGGACTGTCTTCAAGACTGGCATGGTCAGACAAGCTGTTGCAGGCAACCTTCTGGCTGCTCAATATCGGCCTTGCCATGATGGTGTTTATCTCGCTGGTCCCTGCCGGTATCTATCAGGCTGCTGCCAGCATCACCAAAGGTATGTGGTACGCCCGCTCGCCAGAAGTCATCCACTCGCATTTCATGGAAACGGCGGTCTGGTTGCGTGTGCCTGGTGACGTCGTGTTTGCGGTCGGCACCTTATGTCTGGCGCTGTTTGCCATTCGCCTGCTGACAGGCAAGCAGACAACACAAGCCAGCCTGACCGGTGAAGCTGCCGGTGCGGCAAAACGCGCCTGAACCAGTATCACCGCAGATTGCCGGGAGACACTCCCCCGATTTACCCGGCAATCTGCATCTGCGCTGCAGTCAGCAGCGCACCCCAGTATCTGCAGCAACAATAGCTGAAATGCTGTCTGACACCGTTTCAGCCACTGTTTATTCAACGTTTGAATTCAGGAGTTTCATCATGTCTCACGATTGTTCCATTCCTCTGATCGCCGAAGGCGTTTATGCATTTGATGCACGCGGCATTGCCAAGCGCTTCCGTCATGCCGCCATTTTCGGCGCCCTCTCCGCACTCGAACGCGGCGAAACCATGCGTTTCTGCAATGACCACAACCCCTTGCCTTTACTGGCACAGATAGAGCATCATTTCGGTAATGCCGTCAGGATCGCCTACGTGTCGAATGAGCCAGGCGAAGTGATTATCGATTTTCTGGTCATGGAGTAAGACCAGCTTTTTTCAGAAAGCGCAACAGAAATGGACTACCTGAGTGTCAAACATCTGCACATCACCTGCGCGGCACTCAGCGGAAGCCTGTTTCTGTTACGCGGCTTCTGGATGTGGAATGCCTCACCTATGCTGCAGCAGCGCTGGGTCAGGATTGCGCCGCACCTGATCGACACGCTGCTGCTCGGTTCCGCGCTGGTGATGGTGTTCTGGAGCGGACAATACCCCTTCGTACAAAACTGGCTGACCGCCAAAGTCGTTGCACTGATTCTGTACATTGTACTCGGCACCATCGCCCTGAAACGGGGCAAGACCAGAACTATTCGCCTCAGGGCGCTGCTGGCAGCGTTCGCCGTGTTTGCCTATATCGTCAGTGTTGCCCTGAGCAGACAGGCGATTCCCTTTATCTGATTTCACGGACATCTCACGCATCGTCCGGCAATCCAGTCTGCACCACAATAACGCAAGACAAGGTACACTTGCGGCCTTGATGTGTTACTGCTGTGCATGTATGCGTAGAAAATGGTCCCTGATTGAAGATTTCATCTCCTGGCTGAAAACCTTTCTGCCAGCACAACTCCATGTTGACTATACCGAGCGGTTGCGCGCCTGCGGCGGCATTGCCGGCGGTCTGTTGCTGACCGGACTGTCCACCAGACTGATGCTGGGCCCAGTGGAGCACATACCGATGCTGATCGGCCCGATCGGCGCTTCTGCCGTGCTGTTGTTCGGCGTTCCCGCCAGTCCGCTGGCGCAACCGTGGTCCATCATCGGTGGCAATCTGATTTCCGCGCTGATCGGCGTCACCTGCGTCCACTTTTTCGGGGTATCGCTGCTGTCGGCCGCCATAGCCAGTGCGGCTGCCGTGGCAGCCATGTTTTTCATGCGCTGCCTGCATCCGCCCGGCGGGGCAGTCGCACTGACGGCAGTACTCGGCGGGCCGGTGATTCACGAACTAGGCTATCAGTTTCCCGTATTTCCGGTATTGATCAACTCCCTGCTACTGATGTTGTTTGCGCTGGCGTACAACAATGTCACCGGACGCCGCTACCCACACGCTTCGCATCCTGACCACAGCGGCAAACACGGCACGCGCGATGCGCGCCCGATTGACCGGCTTGGTTTTAAGTCCAGCGATCTGGATGAAGTGCTGCAGCAATATAATCAGGTGCTGGACGTCAGCCGCGACGACCTTGAAGCCCTGTTCCAGCAAACAGAAATGCATGCCTACCGCCGCCGCTTCGGAGAAATCAGCTGCGGCGACGTGATGTCGCGCGATGTAGTCACTGCCGAATTTGGCACAACGCTGGAAGAAGCCTGGGGCTTGCTGCGTCAGCACCGTATCAAGGCGCTACCAGTCACTGACCGCGCCCGGCGCGTGATTGGCATTGTGACGCTGGTCGATTTCATGAAACATGCGAATCTGGATGTCTATGAAAAATTCGATGAAAAATTGCGCCAGCTGATACGGCGCGCCCGTGACATGCACTCCAACAAACCGGAAGTTGTCGGCCAGATCATGACCAAGCCTGTCAGGACGGCAATCGAAGACATGCATATTGTCGAGCTGGTGCCACTATTATCCGACCAGGGCTTACACCATATCCCGATTGTCGATCACGAACACCGCCTGACCGGCATGCTGACGCAGTCAGACCTGATTGCCGCACTGTACCGTGGCCGCCTTGGCGACACCGATTCAGCGCTATCCGGCACTGTTTCCACTTGAGTCACCTGCGCTACTTGATGACAGTCAATGAATGAAGAAATACTTTCCACCGACATTGACCACACCATATTTAGTGATTAATCTCTGAAATACACAACATATAGTGTTTTCAGAGATTAACATGACGCTCACTTCCATCCCTGCCTCCACCCGTCACCACAGCCTGCAACATGTCATCAAGCGCAATGGCGCGTCCCAGGTTTTTGATGCCGGCAAAATTCATTCTGCTATTTTGCGTGCTGGCCAGGCATGTGGAGAACTGGATGCCTCCGCAGCAGCCACACTGACCGCACAAGTCATCGACAGGCTTATGGTCTTGCCAGAACCGGCGGCGGTCACAGTCGAACAGATTCAGGATGAAGTCGAGGCAACGTTGTTTGATGCTGGTTGGCGTATTACCCTGCGCGCCTATGTGGTGTACCGGACGCAGCACCAGCAGTTGCGGCAGGACCGGCAGACCATGGTGGATGTGGAGTCCTCCGTCAACGAATATCTGCAGCAGCAGGACTGGCGAGTCAATGCCAACGCCAATCAGGGCTATTCGCTGGGCGGCCTGATTCTGAATGTCTCGGGCAAAGTCATTGCCAACTATTGGCTGAACCATGTTTATCCGCCGGAAATCGGCGCTGCACACCGCGCTGCCGATCTGCACATTCACGATCTCGATATGCTGTCAGGTTATTGCGCTGGCTGGTCGTTGCGAACCTTGCTGAATGAGGGACTCAATGGCGTCCCGGGGAAAATTGAATCCGGTGCTCCACATCATTTCTCCAGCGCTGCCGGACAGATCGTGAATTTTCTCGGCACCTTACAAAATGAATGGGCCGGAGCACAGGCCTTCAGCTCTTTCGATACCTATATGGCCCCGTATGTGCGGCATGACGGATTGGACTATGCAGCAGTCCGCCAGGCCATGCAGGAGCTGATCTACAACCTGAACGTTCCCTCGCGCTGGGGTACCCAGACTCCCTTTACCAATCTGACCTTTGACTGGGTTTGCCCGGAAGATCTGCGAACACAGATACCGCATATCGCCGGTCAGGAAATGCCCTTCTGCTACGGTGAACTGCAGGAAGAAATGGACATGATCAACCGCGCCTACATCGAGGTGATGATGGCCGGTGATAGCAAAGGTCGCGTGTTCACCTTTCCCATTCCGACCTATAACATCACTGCCGATTTCGACTGGCACAGTCCGAATGCAGAGCGTCTGTTTGAAATGACGGCCAGATACGGCCTGCCCTACTTCCAGAACTTCATCAATTCCGAATTAAAGCCAAATATGATCCGCTCGATGTGCTGCCGCCTGCAGCTCGATCTGCGCGAGCTGCTGAAACGCGGCAATGGTCTGTTTGGTTCTGCCGAGCAGACCGGCTCGCTCGGCGTGGTGACCATCAATTGCGCCCGGCTCGGCCATCTGCACCGCGGCGATGAAGCCGGATTGCTGGCAGCACTGGACCATCTGCTGACGCTCGGTAAAAACAGTCTGGAGATCAAACGAAAAGTGATCCAGCGTCACATGGACAACGGTCTGTTTCCCTACACCAAACGCTATCTGGGAACGCTGCGCAACCATTTTTCCACGCTGGGTGTGAACGGCATCCATGAAATGCTGCGCAATTTCTATGATGACCGGGAAGATATCACGACCGAAACCGGTTACGCGATGGCAATCCGGATGCTCGATCATATACGAAGCCGCATGCTGGAATTTCAGGAAGAAACCGGCCACATGTACAACCTGGAAGCGACACCGGCAGAAGGAACAACTTACCGTTTCGCCAAAGAAGACCGCAAGCGCTTTCCCGGTATTTTGCAGGCGGGAACGGCAGACATGCCGTATTACACGAATTCCTCGCAGCTACCGGTGGGCTTCACTGATGATCCGTTTGAGGCGCTGGAAAGGCAGGATGCGTTACAGCGCAAATATACCGGCGGTACTGTGCTGCATCTGTACATGACCGAGCCACTGACCAGCGCAGATGCCTGCCGGACACTGGTGCAGCGGGCCTTGTCGCGCTTTTCGTTGCCGTATCTGACGGTGACACCGACTTTTTCGATCTGCCCCAAACATGGTTACCTTGGCGGCAGTCACCGCTTCTGCCCGAAATGCGATGAAGAACTGCTCGCACGCAAACGGCTGGTAGCCTGAACATTACCGGACAATTTTTTCAACCTGACAGGAAATAATGATGCCTGCTTTGACAACACCAACCACCACACCCTGCGCCCATGTTTCTGCTGCTGACAATGACAGCTTCATGTTGTCGGATGAAGAACGCCAGCCTTGTGAAATCTGGACCCGCGTCATGGGTTATCACCGCCCGATGAGTTCTTTCAATATCGGAAAAAAAGGGGAATTCCATGAGCGCCGCTACTTCACAGAACCAGTACACACCAACACCGGCAAGCTCAACCACGGTCAGTCCTCGTGCTGAAAACGGGTGGACTGACGCCATTCAGTACTGGTGACTATCCGGGAAAACTGGCAGCGGTGATTTTTGTGCAGGGTTGCCCGTGGCGCTGTACTTATTGTCACAATCCGCATCTGCAGGAAAGAACTTCTGCCAGCCCTCTGGTATGGAGCGACATTTTGTCCTGGCTGCAAAGGCGCACCGGGCTGATTGATGCCGTTGTCTTCAGCGGCGGCGAACCGACCATGGATCCGGCGCTGCCCGACGCCATGCGGACAGTGCGTGAACTGGGGTTTCATATCGGCCTGCATACGGCGGGGATTTATCCGCGCCAGCTTGCGGCAGTGCTGCCACTGGCGGACTGGATCGGTCTGGATGTCAAGGCGCCGCCGCACCGTTTTGACGAGATCACCCGCAGTACCGGCAGTGCAGCGCTGAATACCGCCAGCCTGCGTCTGCTGCTCGACAGCGGCAAGGAGTATGAATGCCGGACCACGGCGCATCCATCCCTGTTCAGCACGGATGAGCTGTTGCTGCTCGCGCAGCAGCTGGCTCAGCAAGGCGTCACCCGCTACGCCTTGCAGGTGGTGCGACAGCAGGGATGCCGGGATGAGCAGTTTGCGCCATCTGCCGCCGGTGCGTTCCCGGCATTTCCGGCACCGTCATTCGTCGAACAGCTGCGCCGGCTTTTTCCGCATTTCATACTGAGGAAAAACAATGGCGGCGTCTGAATCGGGATTCAGATGAGTTTGGAATACGTCGCCGTCGTGACTTTTTTCAGATAATGGTCAAACGTCATGGCAATCGCACGGACAAATAACCGTCCCTTGGTAGTGACGCGGATCATGTCCGGATCAGTGATCAGGAAACCGGCTTCTTCATATTGTCCTAGCTGGGCCAGTTCAGCAGCAAAATAACTGGCAAAACTGATCTGGTATTTCTGCTCAATCGCACGTATCGACAAGGGCATGCTGCACATCAGCGTCATGATGACTTCACGCCGCAACAGATCGTCCTGACTCAGGGCAATACCTTTTTCTACCGGCAGATGGCCGGCATCCAGATGCTGGTAATACTCCTTGATGGTGCGCACAGACTGGCTGTAGGAATCACCGACTTTCCCGATCGCGGAAACACCGAAACCAACCAGATCGCATTCCGCCCGGGTGGTGTATCCCTGAAAATTCCGGTGCAGGGTCTGGTTTTCACGGGCTTTGTTCAGTTCGTCATCGGGTTTGGCAAAATGGTCCAGTCCGATGTAGATGTAACCCGCGTCCAGTAAGCGACGAGTGGACATCATGAATATCTGCAGGCGGTCTTCGGCGCTCGGCAGATCAGCCTCGATGATCTGGCGCTGTGCCTTGAAACGGCTCGGCAAATGGGCGTAGTTGTACAGGGCGATGCGATCCGGCGCCAGCGCAATCAGACTATCCAGCGTGCGGCCGAAACTTTCCATGTTTTGTTTAGGCAGGCCATAAATCAGATCGGCATTGATCGATTCAAAATGCGTCTCCCGGCTTTGCTTGACAGCGGCTTCAACCATGCTGAATGGCTGGATGCGGTTGACTGCCTGCTGTACAGCAGGGTCAAAATCCTGCACGCCAAAACTGTTGCGGTTAAAGCCCAGCGCCGCAAGGGATTGCAGGGTTTCCGGCCTGACGGTGCGCGGATCGATCTCGACACCGAGTTCGGCATCGGCAGTAAACGTGAAATGCCGCCGTACCATCGCCATCAGTTGCCCCAGTTCATCCGAATTGAAAAAGGTCGGAGTGCCGCCGCCCAGATGCAGTTGCACCGTCTGGCGATCCGGCCCCAGATGCGCTGCCACCATTTCCATTTCTTTTTCCAGATAGCGCAGGTATTCCGTGGTGCGGCTGTGATCCTTGGTGATGATTTTGTTACAGGCGCAGAAGTAGCAGAGCGATTCGCAGAAAGGCAGATGAATATAGACCGACAATGGCGGGTTATTTTTCTTCCCGGCACGCTGCTCCAGATAGCTGACATAGCTTTGCTCTGTAAAGTCTTTATGAAAACGGTCGGCGGTCGGATACGAGGTATAACGGGGCCCCGATTTGTCGAATTTACGTATCAGCGCTTCGGATAAATCGATCTGATCTGTGACGGTATTCATCGTGTTCTTTCTGCCCGGCATACCGGGATATTCTGTTTGGTTGATGGCACCATTGTAATCAAGCCATTATATGCCGGGTCGATCTATATCAATTTCTTTATCAAAACCCTGCTCTCCATCAAAAACTTCCGGATGCAGCGCACACGACCGCTTTTGTCCGCCCGACTCAGCCAGGTTGCCCGTCCACGCGTGCCCGCAGATACACGGGCAGCATCATGGCGATCCAGCAGGCCAGCAAAATCAGCCAGGCCGTTGCCGATACCGAAATCAGCCACGGCAAAACCAGCAGGCTGGCCAGAATACGGAGCAATGCCGCAAGATGCAACCCCAGATACAGTCCCCATAAAATGTTAGATGCCTGCAGCGGTCTGCCGCTGTGGCCAAACGATACCCGGCTGACAAAACCGACCATCATGGTTGCCATAAAACCCAGCCCCAGCGCATGTACCGCCGCCGAGCCGGTGTTCACGTCAAGCGCGCCGGCAGCCTGCAGCGCAAACACGATTGTGAGCCAGGCAAACGACAAGTGCAGCATGGCCAGCAGGCGGTTTGCCAGGCTGCGTACCAGCCCCCAGCGCCAGCTGGTGACGGCAAAACTCAGACTCAGCGCCGCTGCGACGATGGCTTCCGGCAAATGCCAGCCGGCAATGCCGGTCAGTGCCAGCAGCAGGCATCCGCCGAGCCAGAATGCCAGCAGCCACACAGGACGCCAGACCGTATAGGGTTTCAGTACATTGCTGCTGAAAAACGGCAGCATGCGGTGACAGACGGTCAGAAATACGGGTAACAAAAAAGTAAAGAAGGCCAGCTGGCGCGCCACGCCCCAGGCAGCATCAACACCGGCACTCCAGCACAGGGTAGCCGCCAACGCCAATGCGCCGCCGCACATCGCCAGCAGAATTGCCCAGGCATGTTTTTTATCCAGCGCTTTACTGAGCAGAATCAGACTTCCCCAGCGCCATGTCACGGCGCACCAGGCGCTCAGCATCAGCATGAAACCGGATGAGCGCAACGGATACCAGCCGATACCGGACGCGAATATAGTCAGCAATAAGCCGCCGAAGTATGTCCCGCCGTGCAATAAAAAGTAATCATCCCGGGTTTCCACCGAGAGCCAGCGCGGCCCGGCGGTGAACGTGAAACCCAGGATAAACAAGGGAAATACACCCAGCGGCATCAGCAAGGCATGCAGCGGAACCGCCATCTTGTCCGGGTGCTGCACCTGCAGCCACCACCAGAAAAACAGGATTAACACAGCCAGTGCGCCGAGAAAAAAATATAACCGGTGAGGAGCGGTAGCAAGACGTTTCATGATGAAGTATCCGGTAAGTATCGGCAGGCAAACATTTGTATAACAAGAAATACAGGAAACAGCCGTGCATCGCCTGTTCAGGATCCAAAATATACTCCTACCCAGTATATTTATAAGCCCTTATATTTTCTTGATGTGAGTGTATTTTTTTAAAAATGATGGGGGAGTATGCTGCATTTAGTCTAACGTCACGGATTCTGGATCATTCTTTGCAAGCGGCTGTTCAATCTGCATCCCGGCCAGCTGATGCTGTACTGCCTGCCAGGCCAGCTGCATTTCTTCTGTACTGGCATCGGCATGAAAACGCTTGCGGGCACCCTCCTGATTCAGGATCAGATGCCGGTCAGGCTCTACTCCGGCCTGCTGCAGGCAAGCTTTCACGCAGGCCAGCGCACAGCCATCCAGCGCCAGTATCGGCCGCCCGGACTGCGCCAGCCTGACCAGTGGTTTCACGCCGCCACCGACGCCACTGATACAAGACATCTGCGCCTGCCCTTCCCTATCCAGCCGCACAGCCACATCATTCGCCAGCTGCGCCACGCTGGAACAGCCGGAACAGGCGTACACCAGCGGCAATTGCGAAGGCTCCGGCGCATCGTCCATCAGTGCCTCCCGGCTCCGTGCTGCGCTGTCCCATGCGCTGAAGCCGGCTGCGATTCAAATTGCTGACTGAGTTTTTGCGCAAAACTACTCAGCCATGCCGGACGCTCGCTCGCATCAATCCAGTATTTCACCGCGACACCCAGTTCAGTATCACCCTCCATGCGCAAACGCCGCCGGAAAAACAAGGTATCAGCATCTTCCATACCCGACGCCATTTTAAAAAAATCCACCGCATTGGCAGACAGGCTGACATCCACCTGGACCTGGCGACTCAGGGAGCGAAAACGCCCCTGATCGCATTCAAAATAAAGTGACATGCCCAGGTCTTCGACGTGGATGCTGAATTTTTTTCCAAATAAGGTATCGGGTGCAACCAGCAGTTCGCGCCGCCGTGCCAGCTCCAGCATCAGCATCAGCGGTGCGGTGGTCAGCGGCGCAGGCATACGCCGGCCAATCGTCTGAAACACGGCAGGAAAGCGAAATTGGGACAAATCCATAAAAACTCCGGTCAGATTGATTCTGCCATCAGCCACTGCATGCCCGGTTTGGCGCTCCAGTAGCCATTGCTGCGTTGCGCCTGAGCCGGCAGGTAACGGCTGTCCACCTGCGCGGTGCTGTGATTCTTGCGTGCCAGATCAAATGCGGCGACCACTTCAGCCATACCCTGCGATTGCGGCTGCAAACGCAAAATATCGACCTGCATCGCCGCCAGATCGGGCACCTGCGCTCCCAGATCAAGACAACTACCGCTCTGAGTCTGGATACCGTTAATGGTCAAAAATTCTTTACCGTCGCGGGTTGCCAGCGGCAAGCCATCAGGATACTGCTCGCAGCGGAATTCACAACTGTCTTTACGCAGACGATGGTGCCGCGCGGTAAAGCAGCGGGAAGAAAACGCCAGCGCCAGTCGCCCCCAGACCTGCACTTCCGTCTGCATCGCGGCTGGCTTGTGCTGCTGCAGGCTCGCCAGATCGTCACGCGGCAATTCGATCGGTGGCAGAAAGCGCTGCGCTCCCAGTCCGGACAACCAGGCTAGCGTATCGGCATGGTAAATATTGAGATGCGGGCCAGCCACAAATGGCTGCCCCTGCATGGCACGCACTGCGCTGAAATCATTGGCTTCCACGCCAAACCCCTCTTCCAGTGCGTGCTCTGCCATGCGGTGCATATTGCGGCGATCGGCTTCGCTATCGATCAGCGTCAGGCTGGAAAAAACCACCTCCTTGCCCGCCTCGTGCAAAGCCTGTCCAACGGCAACCCAGTCGTCCAGCTTCATCAGATGGCGCCGGGAACAGGTCACCTCTCCCAGATACACAATATCGACCGGCCACTGCATGGCATCGGCATAGAAACTCAGGGTTGCTTCTTTCGACCAGTAATAGGCCAGCGGCGCCAGAGAAATTTTAAATTCATGCATAGATACTCTTCCGGTTATTTCCAGGGCCGCTCAAACGCCCCTTGCGTGACCTGCGCGCCCTCTGCATGTCTTGCCAGCGTTGCCTGCCAGTCAGGACGCGGGGAATACCGCTCCGGGTCGCGCTGCGCCGCATCGAGCGCTGCACGCAGCGTTCCCACGACCTGCGCCACATAACTCGGGCTGCGCTGACGCCCCTCGATCTTGATCGCCGAGACCCCCATATTCACCAGCTTGGGCAACAGGCCGACTGCGTTCAGGCTGGTCGGTTCTTCCAGCGCGTAATCGATTTCACCCTCGACTTCAAAACGACCTTTGCATAACGTCGGATAGCCTGCGGCTTCGTCCGGTGCATAGCGGTCAATCAGCGTTCCATTGAGGCGTGCATACATCGTGCGGTCTTTTTCTTCCCAGCTCACGGCATGAGCGGGCGAACAAACGCCTTTGTTATTCGGCGAATCACCCGTAACATAACTCGACAGCAGGCAGCGGCCTTCTGCCATCACGCACAGACTGCCAAAACCGAACACTTCGATTTCGACCGTCGTCTGGCGAATGATTTTTTCGATTTCGGTCAGGGTCAGCACACGCGGCAATACAGCACGCCGGATGCCGAACTGTTCACGCATGAGCTCGATCGCGTCGAGCGTGGTGGCCGAGCCCTGCACCGACAGGTGCAGCCGCAAATCAGGATGCCGGTCGCGTGCATATGCCATCAGCCCGGGGTCAGCCAGAATCACGGCATCCGCCCCCATCTGCACGGCCGTATCAATCGCGGCACGCCATTCACTGACAGCACGCGCCTGCGGATAGGTGTTGATCGCAAACAGAATCTGGCGACCACGGCTGTGAGCATAATCCGCCCCCTGGCGGATATCGTGGTCGCTGAAATTGAGTCCGCCGAAATTACGGGCATTGGTCGCATTGCGCAAGCCCAGGTAAACCGCATTTGCCCCTTTGTCTATAGCCGCTTTTAACGCAACCAGACTACCGGCAGGAGCCACCAGATCAATAGCATTCATAACCGCAAATAGTAATGACACTTGTTTCCAATGTCCTTGTTCTGGCTCAACAATTCATAGCCAGCCCGCAGGACTCACGGACATAAACTGCCTCAATGCAAGGGCATGCCGCCATGCTGATAGGTTTTCAGCGCTTCTGCCGAACCGATATGAATGATGGAACCTGATACCCGGATCAGATCTTCATCCATCAACTGGTGCAGCACGCGGGATAAGGTTTCCGGGGACAAATTCAGCAGCGAGGCCAGCAAGTGTTTTTTCAGCTCCAGCCGGACTTCATTGGTGCACTGTATGGCGGAGGTCTGCAGTAAATAGTCAATCACACGTTGCGTCGCGTTTTGCAACGAATAACGTTCGACATTCCGGATAAAGCCCAGCAGCCGGTACGACAACCCTGCCATCATCTGTCGCGACAGCAGCGGCGACCGGTCCAGTAACTGCAATAAGGCTGCCCGCGGAATTTTCAGCAGCAAGGTGTTTTCCAGCGCTTCGGCATAGAACGGATAAGGCTCGTCCAGAAACATCATGGCTTCGCCAAAACTCTGCCCAGCACGGATCAACTCCAGTACCTTGTCGTTACCCTGGGAAGAAGGAATGCTGAGCTTCAGCAAACCATACACCACGATATACGTCGCTTCCGCAATATCGCCTTTGCGAAACAGCATGAACCCTTTTTCCAGCTCGATTTTCACCACTTCTTTTTGCAACTCGCCCAGGTCAATTGGTGAGATATTGCGAAACAGCGCATGATTTTCGAGCAAACCTAATAAATTTAATTTCGTCATCTCATGTCTCCGGCCAACTGATAGAGATCAAGTGTAGAAGCGTCAAGAGACTATGCCTATCCGCCAACCGGACTAGTCTGCTGATGCAAATGAATAATATGATGCATTATAAATGCATGTTATTGGATACGGAAGTTTTTTTTATTGCCGGATGGATTCATCACAGGCATCTGCACAAGATTTGACCCATACAGCAACATGGCTGCATAGCAACATCTTTTTAGTGCTCCGCTCCGGAGAAGGACGTTCGTGGAAGGATATTTATTTGTCCAGCCCGTGCTCCACGGCATAGACAGCAATCTGCACCCGGCTGGTCAGGTTGAGTTTTTTCAGGATATTCTGAACATGGATTTTGACGGTACTCTCTGCCACATCCAGATTCCGGGCGATTTCTTTATTGCTCTCGCCTCTGGCAAGGCAGATCATCGTTTCGCGCTCACGCGGAGTCAGTTTTTCGCGTTCCGGCGCTGCGACCTGATTCTGACCGGCGCGAAACTGCATCACAAGTTTTGCCGTCATGGATTCGGCAATGACGGGTTCACCGGCGGCAGCGCGTTTAATCGCCTGCGTCAGATATTCCGCCTCAATGTTTTTCAACAGATAGCCACGCGCACCGTTTTTCAGCGCAGTGCTGAGATCTTCCGCCTCTTCCGATACAGTCAGCATCAGCACTGCGGTATCGGGCAAGTCTTCCACGATCAGCTGCATGGCTTCCAGGCCGGACAGGCCTGTCATGTTCAGATCCATCAACACCACATCGGGGCGCAATTGTTTCGCCCTTTTTACCCCTTCGAGTCCATCCGAGGCTTCGCCGACAATCTCAAATTCCGGATTGCGCTGTAACAGCAAACGAATGCCGCTGCGAAACAGGGTGTGATCATCGACCAGTAAAATCTTGATGGGCATGCGTTTCTCTATCTCTGTTTTCTGAATCAGTTTAATATCATTAGTCCGTCATCGCCGGATTGTCTTTTACAGCACAGGCAAACCCGCACCGTCAGGCAACCAGCCTTTCCTGGCGCAGCAAATGCAATGCAATACTGGTTCCCGCGCCCGGTGCGCTCTCAATGGTGAAGCGGGCAGACAGTCGCTCAGCCCGTTCTTTCATAATCCGCAGGCCGACATGTTCTTCGCCTTTTTCATGTACCTGCTCCAGGTTGAAGCCGGCACCGTCATCTGTCACGGTCATGGAAAAATCCCGCTCATTATGAACCAGTACCCGGACCTCGCTCGCCTGCGCATGCTTACGTACATTCGATAAGGCTTCCTGCAGGATAAACAGGACCTGCAACTGCTGCTCAGGTGCCAGAGGCGCGCCATTTCCTTCAAACGTAATTTCACCGTGCACCCCGGTCTGACGCTGAAATCTGGCCACCACATTGCGCACCTGTGACTCCAGATTACTGTCTTGCAGACGAGTACGGAAATTCAGCAGCAGTTCCCTGACATCCTCATAGCTTTCCTGTACACCGGCACGCAACAAAGGTGCAATATCACTGATTTCTTCCATATCATTGCGCCGTAATGAATCTTCCAGCATCTGCACCTGCAGATTCAGGAAATTAAGCCCCTGCGCAATACTGTCATGCAATCCCTGCGCCAGCAGATTACGTTCCTGGGAAACGGCAAATTCTTTTTCTTTGGCAATCAGGCGCTGATTTTCAATCGCGGCGCCCAGATTTTTCCCCAGGGTTTCCAGCAACCGGCGCTCTTCGCCGGAGATGGAACGTTCCGTGGAAAAATGCAGCGAAAAACTGCCAATCACCTGATCACGCGCCAGTATCTGAAATACCGCCAGCGAGACGAAACCTTCTTCCTGGCAGCGGTAACGTTTTTCCTGATTCAGCAGCCGGAAATCGCGCACGATGACGATACCCTGCTGAGTCGCGGCACCGCACAGGCACTCATCTTTTTTGATGCAATGCTCTTCTTCGATCATGTGCTCCGACACGCCCTCATGCACAGTGATATGCAGATTGTCGCTATGGCTGTCGAGAATCCGGACGGTGCCGCCGTCTGCTCCGATCCTTTGCATGATGCGGTGTAAAAAACCACGGCACAGTTCTTCAATCGCATGCGGCCCGGAGAGGAAACCGGCAATTTCATACAGCGTGCTGACTTCGTGATTCTGTGCCTGTAATCTGGCAGTTTTTTCCAGTACCCGGACTTCCAGCGTACGGTGCACTGACTGTACGTGATCGGCCATCTGGTTAAATGCCTGTGCCAGCACGCCGAACTCATCCTCAGTTTCTATCGGTAAGCGTACGCTGAGATCGTCTTTCGACATCCGTGCGATACCAGCCTGCATCCGCGTCACCGGTCCGACAATCCACAAATACAGTAAATACAGCAAGGCAACACTGGCTGCCAGCGACATGAAAATCAGTGCAGTCTGACACAAGCGCAACCAGGTGGTTTTTTCTGCCAGCTCCACCTCCACCAGCGATACCAGCGTATTGATCTGACTGACGAACTCCGGTAACTCTTCACGGAAAACGCGAATCGCAGCCTGCCTTTCTTCAGGTGAAGTCATCTGTAATATCCGGCGTGCATTGCCCTGTACCCGCTTTTGCCATTCATCCTGCACCTTGCGCATCTGCGCGCGGATACTGGGAGTAACGGGTAAGAACAAGGGCCGTTTGGCGTCACCGGCCTGCAGATCTGCCAATGTGCGGTTGAACTCGCTCAGTTGCTGCTCGACTGAAGTACTGCTGGCGGCATACTCCAGTTCGACCGCCAGTTTATAAGATCGCATCCGCAGACTGCCTGCTTCGTTAATCGCCGCACCGCCCCCTTCCAGCTGCCAGGAAAGCAGCAGGGTATAGCCGATCGCAGCCAGCGTCAGTGCAAGGCCAATCAGTGTAGTCAGCAAAATCCGGAAGGTCAGCCGCTTGCCCATGGGCAGACTGTTCGCAGAGGTCATATTGGCAAATTCAGGTTACGGGTGAAATTGTTTCATCAATTGTAATGCCATCGCTTCAGAAAATTACCCTGCCGGACTGCTTTGTGCGGGGTTTGTTGCATGATTGATGACTGTACTTTCTGCGGTTTCATGGGGAATTCCCAGCGGGCAGACCATCGGTAGAAAATTATCAGAACGTTCAGAATACGCCAGTAAGGCACCGTTTGTCATGTCAAAATACCAGCCATGCAACGCCAGCTCACCACGCGCCTCGCGCTCGGATATCCAAGGGAAAGTCCGCAGGTTATTGAGTGACATGATGATTGCGCCCAGTTCGCAAGCCCTGACCTGCTCTGCCTGCGGATACTGCCCCAGCTGCTGCAGCACCTGGCGCTTGACCGGCTCGACAATCCGCATCCAGCCGGCGATGAAATCGATCTTGCGGCTCGGCTGATAACCCTGCATCAAAGCGCGGATGCCACCGCATTTTTCATGCCCCATGACGATGACCCGCTTGACGTTCAGCGCCTCAACCGCAAACTGAATTGCCGCGCTGACACCATGCTGGAACTCGGATTCATTACAGGGCGGTACCAGATTAGCAACATTGCGGACTACAAAAATATCGCCGGGATCACAATCAAGCAGCAATGCCGGATCAACCCGGGAATCGCAGCAGCCGATCAGCAGCGTGGTTGGGTTCTGACCGTGGTTCAGTTTATCGAACAATGGGTCATCACCAGCGAAATATTTACTTTGAAAACGTTGAAATCCCTCAATAAACTGATCAATGTTTCTGACTTCCATTACCTTCTCCGTGGCGATACCATCAACCGCCGGTCTGTGACATGAAGCGAACGATTTTCAGCGGCTGCTCTGTGAATTCATGCCGTTCGGGTTTCAATTCTATCGCACTCCGGATTGCGGCATCCAGACCGGCATCGCTGATTCCAGCACGCAGCAAGGGGCGTAATGCAAACTTTTCATCCTGCCCCAGACACATATACAAAGTGCCATCTACCGACAAGCGCACACGGTTACAGGTAGCGCAGAAATGCTGGCTGATCGGGGAAATAAAGCCTATCGTGCCACGTCCGTCGCGGGTGCTCCAGTAACGCGCCGGACCGCCGCCGAGTTCGGCTGCTGCCGGTACCAGGTCAAATTCGCGCACTAACTGCTCACGGATCGGCCCGATATCCAGATACTGACTGTCGCGTCCGGTCGCCCCCATCGGCATGGTTTCAATCAGGCGCAGGATAAACCCTTCCTCAAAGCAAAACCGGGCCATGCGGCTGATTTCATGATCATTCACGCCGCGCATCACCACCATGTTCAGCTTGATCGGCATAAAACCTGCCTGTTTACCTGCCTGCAACCCCGCCATGATGCTGCCGAAACTGTCGCGTCCGGTAATCTGCTGCATACAGGCTTTGTCCAGACTATCAAGACTCACGTTGATGCGGCTCACTCCTGCATCGCGCAAAGCGCGGGCATGCTTGTGCAACTGGGTCGCATTGGTGGAAAGAGAAATATCCTGCAAGCCCGGTAACTGGAACAACCGGGACACCAGTTGCGGCAGATTGCGGCGCAATAAAGGCTCACCGCCGGTCAGGCGTACCCGCGCCACACCCATACGGGAAAATGCCGCTACGACACGTTCAATTTCATCAAAACGGAGCCAGTTTTCCGGCTCCTCAAATCCCGAAAACCCTTTCGGCATGCAGTAGCTGCAACGCAGGTCGCACCGGTCTGTGACCGACAGCCGCAAATAGCTCACCTGCCGGCCAAAACGGTCAGTCAACGCGGGAACTTGATTCTGAGAGTGAGGTACAGTCGTATCCATGACTGCATTGTGGTGGTCAGCGCAGTCGATGGCAATTCGCCGCCAAGCCATGCGCCGCTAGTTCTTTTGGGGGAGAGCCGACTTGTTAAACAACAGGCTGCGCAATTCATACCGGTAACGCAGCAAGGTCTGCAGCAGCAAAACCCCGATCAGTGCCTGAGAAGCCGCAAACAGTATTCCCGCCGCCAGCGCCAGTTCACGCGGAGCCAACGGCAGTAATAGCAGAGCAACATAGGCCAGCAATAACAGACGCGCCTGCCACAACAGGCGTGCAGGTGGCAACACTGCCTGCATGGTGGGCACCCGCTGCCGTGGGGGAAGCTGGCGCCGCAAATGCAGAAACACCAGAAAAGGAATGATCTTCCCCAACATTGCATTCACCGGCATGATCGCACCGCCAACCAGCGCCAGCACACCAACCCACCAGGGAATAGCGGACAAAAGCCATGCCGGAAACACCCCCGGAACCTGCTGTGCGAACATGGCTATCGCAACCAGCACCGCAGCGGCCAGCCAGCTCACTGCGCTGCACAGCCACAAAGCCCAGGAAGGGTCAAAACGGCGTCTGGCATGCCAGACCGCATGCGCTGCGATGGCAGCGAATAGCGTAACGCTCAGACAACCACCGCCAATCGTCAACCAGCGCCATTGCGTCCAGAATGCCGCCAGCAGCGGCAGCCACAAAGCCAACGGCAGCGCAGCCTGCCAGCGTAAGCCAGGGCGACGCGACTGCCAGAACATCGGCACCGTCGTTGAGGCAATTCCAAGCACCAGTGCAGCAATCCAGCCGACCAGTCCCCAGGCTACATGCAGATCAAGCCAGTAAGTAATATCCGATTGCCACCAGCCAGCGAAATTTCCTGCCATCGTGACGCCGAAACCGATGACCGCCAGCAGTGCCAGGGGAATCCAGCGCAAAGTCCGTGTCGTGGCATCGAGCGCAATGATTTTCCATGCCGTGCGTCCCAGCGCCAGCACTATCGCGCCATACAACAGAATCGCGACGCCTGCCGCCAAAGCAAAACCATGTGAATGGCCGGATAAAAATCCTACTGCCAGACCGGCAGCAATCAGCGCGGAACCCGCCGCCACAAAAGGAGATATAAAACGCGCAGCACCAACCGTCTGCCCCGCCACCACTGGCATTAACTGAAACAAAGCGCCAATCATAACCGGCGCCAACATTCCCAACACCAGCACATGCGTTACCGCCAGCGTCAGAGGGGCAAAACGGTCTGGCAGTCCGGCTGCTGGCCCGCAGGCCAACAGCAATCCGGCCAGCGCACCCAGCCAGGGTGCAGGCAGCAAACAGCCGAAGATAGTGGCCGGCGATGGCGCCAGCTCATAATTCAGGATTTGGGCTGCCGGCAAAACGGACTCCGCAAAAAATCAGGCTGAGATCAGCATCAACCGCAGGAACAGGCACCGCAACAGGCGCTCCCCATGCCGAGCTTGCCTTCGAGATTCTGGATACTGTTACCGCACATCGGATACAGCACATTTTCTTCCTTCACATTATGCTGCTGAATCAGCACATTCAGCGTATCGATGGCAGCCAGCGCCTGCGCCGTCTGTCCGGCTTCGATTGCAGCATTCACCTCGTCGCTCAGTGAACGGATTTCTGCATGTTCATTACGCATGACAACGGTCGGACCGCTGTTCATACCAGTTGCCTCTTCAAATGCCGGAAACAGCTTTTTTTCTTCCAGCGTAAAATGACCTTCCAGTTCTTCATGGAACAAACGGAAATTTCTTCCGGCGGAAGCAAGGTCATCCTTTTGTAAAGCCGCTTCCACGCGATTGAGCTGATCATCGCACTCACGGTGCTGACGCACCAGTTCTTTGACTGCCTGAGACATAATTCACCTATCTATTGTTATTTAAAAACCCGGCAGGCAACCTGATGCTGCCTGCCGACTGCCTTTGCCATCCAGACGCAGGCAGCGAAACACGCTTTACTGCACTAATGGGCTGTCTGCGCCTTGCAGATCAATCCCGGAAATACTGGCACGTCCGACCAGCAACTGCAGATACTGGCGCATGGCATGATCGCGGCTGGCCTTCTGCATCATGCCAGCTATATCATGCTGTATCTCTTCAAATGGTAACAAGCGCCCTTCTGCCTTGCGTCCAACCTGAATAATGTGAAATCCGAAGCGGGTTTCCACCAGCCGGGGAATCACACTGCCCGCAGCCGCAGCAAACAGCGGGCGCTCGAATTCCGGTACCGTCTGCCCTCTGCCGATCTGCCCCAGACTGCCGCCAACCTCACCGGACGGGCAATTTGAATTCGTTTTTGCCATCTCCGCAAACTCGTGAGGATGATCCAGCAGATGTGTCAGAATGCCGGATGCATGCTGGCGCAGAGTATCCAGATCAACACCGGGTGTGACCTGAAACAGAATATGACTTGCTTCGGTCAGCTCGCCGACGGTAAACCGCTCAGGATGCGCCTGATACTGGCGCAGACATTCTTCCCGCCCCGGTACCGGCACCCTGACTTCCTGCTGCAACAAGGCATCAATCAGCGCTTCATCATCTTCCGCTGTCAAAGCAAGCTGCTTTGCCTCATCCAGCAACACCCGGCGCAGCACTAATGCCGTCATTGCACTTTTGACCGGATCGGGTGCGTCCTGATGATCCGGTAATTCGCGTTCCATATCGGCATCGGTGAATTCAACACCATTCACAATCACTGGCATGATTTTTCTCCTGTCCGTTTCAGCGTGGGCGAACCAGCTGCCACGCACGGCTGATGTAAGTGACTGAAGCAAAGCCGCTCCAGACATGCACCAGACGGGTGAAAGGGAAAATCACAAACAGGCTCAGACCCATGAACAGATGCAGCTTGAACAGCAAGGGTGCTGCCACGATAAATTCTGCGGCATCACCACGGAAAGTCACGATATGCTGCGCCCACGTCATCAACAACACCATCATGTGGCCATCGCTGTGGTTGGCAGATTCAAAAATGGTCGACAAACCCAGACCCAGCGTGATGAAAATCCACAGCAACAGCACCTTGTCCCCTGTTTTGGTGACGGCAGAAATGCGCGGATCCGTCAGACGGCGGTGCAGCAGGATCAGCAGCCCCAGCATACACAGCGTGCCAAACACGCCACCAGCCACCATCGCAATCATCTGCTTGAAGCTGTGGGTAATACCGATGGTGTCCCACACCATGACCGGGGTCAGTAATCCGACCAGATGCCCGAAAAATAGTCCGAGAATTCCTAAATGGAACAGGATATTTCCGGTACGCAGATTACCCCGGTGCAGCATCTGGGAAGAATCGCTTTTCCAGGTGTACTGCTCACGCTCAAAACGTGCCAGGCTGCCAAACAGGAAAATCGCCAGTGCGATATACGGATAAATTCCGTAAATGAATTGATGCAGATAAGTCATGATGATCTCCCTTATGAACAACGCCCCGCAGCACCCTGCGCGGCGCCAGCCGGAGACTGCTTAGGATAAAAATGTAAGGTCTGGGTTGCAGACAGATTGGGCTTGAGCAAAGGCTCAACGCCGTCGGCACCGGGGCCGAAGGTTTCCATCGCATCG
This sequence comes from Cognatundibacterium oligocarboniphilum, assembly GCF_013377855.1. Lineage (GTDB taxonomy): Bacteria > Pseudomonadota > Gammaproteobacteria > Burkholderiales > Burkholderiaceae_D > Undibacterium > Undibacterium oligocarboniphilum. The sequence goes on from NZ_JABXYJ010000002.1 coordinate 111,741, forward strand.
TCCATATCCCGCACCGGCGGCTCGCCCTGCTCCTGCGGCACGACATCGGTAAAGCCGGTCAACATCAGGAAAGCATTGGCATAAGGACTTTCCTTGCGCTGCAGGCGAATACCGATGGCAGCCAGAACATGAATCGCTTCGCCCAGCAGTTTTTCGGCTATCGCCTCATCAACCAGGCTTAAAAATTCCAGAAATAACGGAACATAATCCGGCAACTCGCTGGCTTCCGGCTCAAACCCATAACGGCGGTATTCTTCAATCAGATCCACCATCGCCTGACCACGGTCACGGCTTTCGCCATGAATATGCTCAAACAGATGCAGCGCCACAGACGGCGTACGATCAAAGGTTGCCACATAGTTCTCTTGCAGACTGATCAAGTCATGCTGTTTCAGATAATCTGTCAAAGTGCGCAGGTTTTCCAGAGAATCAGGATCATCCGCCAGCGCCTGCTCAATCTCCGGCAAGGCAGCAATCAGATCAGCCTGCGGGTAACTCAGCAGGGCCGATAAAATGCGGTAAATTTGCATACGATTTCCTTATTGAATACCGGCGACATGGCGCATGCCACACCGCCCGGAATACTTAATCCACAGTGGACATTTTTTTGCGTGATTTCGGCATTTCGACGAAAATCACACTGCCCTGTGGCTTTTTACCGAACAATGAGCCATCCGACGTACCGCCGGAACAGCCATTGCCAAAGGTAAATCCGCAGCTGCCTTTTTCATTAAAACTGTCTTCGACCATTTCCTTGTGCGAGGAGGGGATCACGAAGCGGTCTTCATAATTTGCGATCGCCATGATCTGATACATATCTTCCACCTGCGCCTCAGTCAGTCCGACCTGCTGTAAAACAGCGCTGTCTTTTTCACCATGTACCACTTCGGCACGCTTGTAAGCCCGCATCGCCAACATGCGATCCAATGCCCGCAGTACCGGTTCTTCTTTACCGGCAGTCAACAAATTGGCGAGATAACGAACAGGAATACGCAACGATTTCACATCAGGAATAATTCCGTTCATGCCCATGTGGCCAGCCTCTGCCACTTTCTGAATCGGCGACAGTGGCGGGATATACCAGACCATCGGCAACGTACGGTATTCAGGATGTAGTGGAAATGCTACCTTCCATTCCATCGCCATTTTGTAGACCGGCGATTTCTGCGCCGACTCGATCCAGCTGTCAGGAATGCCGTGCTTGCGCGCTTCTGCAATCACTGCCGGATCATGCGGATTGAGGAAGCAACCTAACTGTGCCTCATATAAATCCTGCTCGTTTTCCACCGAAGCGGCGGCTTCAATCTTATCGGCGTCATACAGCAGCACGCCGAGGTAACGGATACGGCCAACGCAGGTTTCCGAACAAACAGTCGGTTGCCCTGCTTCGATACGCGGATAGCAGAACGTGCATTTTTCCGCCTTGCCGGAACTCCAGTTGTAATAAATCTTTTTGTACGGACAACCGGAGATGCACATGCGCCAGCCGCGGCACTTGTCCTGATCGACCAGCACGATGCCGTCATCTTCGCGCTTATAGATCGAGCCGGACGGACAGGAAGCCACGCAGGCAGGATTCAGGCAGTGTTCGCACAAGCGCGGCAGATACATCATGAAGGTCGACTCGAAAGTGCTGTACATCTCTTTCTGTATACCTTCAAACAGCGCGTCCTTGCTGCGGGCGCTGAACTCGCCGCCCAGATCGTCTTCCCAGTTCGGACCCCAGACGATCTTATCCATTTTTTTACCGGTAATCACCGACACCGGACGGGCGGTCGGCGGAGTCTGCGACAACGGCGCATTTTGCAGACGCTCATAGTCGTAGGTAAATGGCTCGTAGTAATCGTCAATGGATGGCAGATTTGGATTCGCAAAAATATTGGCCAAAATTTTCAGTTTGCCACCTTGCTTTGGCTCCAGTTTACCTGCTGCGTTGCGCTGCCAGCCGCCTTTCCATTTATTCTGATTTTCCCATTCTTTCGGATAACCGATACCGGGCTTGGTTTCGACATTGTTAAACCACGCATATTCCACACCGTCACGGCTGGTCCAGACGTTCTTGCAGGTCACGGAACAGGTATGGCAGCCAATACATTTATCCAGATTCAGCACCATGCCTACTTGTGCGCGAATTCTCATGATGCAGCTCCTTCGGATTCTTCTAATTTGCCTTCCAGCCAGTCAACTTTCTTCATCTTGCGCAACACCACAAATTCATCACGATTGCTGCCGACCGTACCGTAATAGTTAAAACCATACGCCAGTTGAGCATAGCCACCGATCATATGGGTTGGCTTCAGCACCGCGCGGGTTACGGAGTTATGAATGCCGCCACGTTTGCCGGATAATTCGGCGCCCGGTGTATTCACGATTTTTTCCTGAGCGTGGTACATCAGGCACATACCTTTGGGCACGCGCTGGCTGACCACCACACGGGCTGTCAGCGTACCGTTGCTGTTAAAGACTTCTACCCAGTCGTTGTCCACCAGCCCGGCTTCTTTGGCTTCAATTTCAGAAACCCAGACATGCGGACCACCACGGGACAGCGTCAACATGCGCAGGTTGTCCGAATAAGTCGAGTGAATACCCCATTTCTGATGCGGCGTAATCCAGTTCAGCACAATTTCTTTTTCACCGTTCGGATGTCTGTTCAGCATGGGCGCCACGGTTTTGGTGTCGATCGCCGGTTTGTAGACGCAGAAACCTTCGCCAAAGTCCAGCATCCAGCGGTGATCCTGATAGAACTGCTGGCGACCGGTCAGTGTGCGCCATGGAATCAGTTCATGCACATTGGTATAACCGGCGTTATAGCTGACTTCTTCCGATTCCAGACCGGACCAGGTCGGTGCCGAAATGATTTTGCGCGGCTGCGCCTGCACATCGCGGAAACGGATCTTGTCATGTTCACGACCGACAGCCAGATGAGTATGATCGCGCCCTGTGATCTTGCTCAATGCATCCCAGGCCTTGACGGACACATGACCATTGGTTTCCGGCGCGAAGGTCAGAATCATTTCAGCCGCATCAATCGCGGTTTCCAGACGTGGCCGCCCTTTGCTGACCCCGTCCTCAGTCACAACCTTGGTAATACCGCCGATTTCATGCACTTCATGTTCGGTATTCCAGTTAATGCCTTTACCGCCATTACCCAACTTATCGAGCAAAGGCCCGATCGAGGTAAATTTTTTGTAGATATCTTTGTAATTGCGTTCGACCACAACGAAGCTTGGTGCAGTTTTGCCGGGAATCAGATCGCATTCGCCTTTTTTCCAGTCCTTAGGTTCAAACGCCTGACCGAGTTCGCCCGGTGTGTCGTGCATCAGCGGTTGCAGTACGATGTCTTTGCGTGTTCCCAGATAATCACCGCCGATTTCGGTAAATTTTTTGGCGATGCCTTTATAGATTTCCCAATCAGTTTTGCTTTCCCATAAAGGTTGCACGGCCTCACTCAATGGATGAATGAAAGGGTGCATGTCCGAGGTGTTCAGATCGTCTTTTTCGTACCAGGTCGCTGTCGGCAGCACGATATCACCGTACAAACAAGTAGTACTCATGCGGAAATCAAGCACAGTCAGCAAATCGAGCTTGCCTTCAGCGGCTTCCGCACGGAATTTCACTTCGGAAGGCTTGACCGCCTCATCAGGATCATCAAACAACGCATTCTGCGTACCAAGCAAATATTTCAGAAAGTATTCATGACCTTTGCCTGAGCTGCCCAGAATATTGGAGCGCCAGACAAACATATTGCGCGGGAAATTTTTCGGATTATCCGGATCATCGCAACTCATGTTGATACTGCCGGATTTCAGTCCGTTTTTCAGGTATTCCTGTGGTTCCTGACCTGCCGCAGCAGCGGCATCACAAACATCCAGCGGATTAGTTTCCAGCTGCGGCACAGATGGCAACCAACCCAGACGCTCAGACTTCGCATTCATATCAATCATGCTCATATGACTGATCTTGGATTTATCTGCAGTCGGCGCCAGAATCTCATCGATATGCAGTTTTTCATGGCGCCACTGGCTGGTGTGCGCATAGAAGAAACTGGTGCCGTTCATCTGGCGTGGCGGACGGGTCCAGTCGCTGGCAAACGCCAGCGGTGCCCAGCCGAATTGGGGACGCAGTTTTTCCTGCCCCACATAATGCGCCCAGCCGCCGCCAGACTGACCGATACAGCCGCACATCATCAGCATATTGATGATGCCGCGGTAAATCATATCGTTGTGGTACCAGTGATTCAGGGCGGCACCGACAATCACCATACTCTTACCTTGCGTATCATGGGCATTCTGGGCAAATTCACGCGCCACCTGAATCACCAGATCACGCTTGACGCCGGTATGTTTTTCCTGCCAGGCCGGGGTGTAAGGAATATCGTCGTCATACGAATGTGCCACTGCACCGCCCAGACCCTGATCGACACCGTAATTCGCCATCGACAGGTCATATACCGTCGCCACCAGCGCAATGCTGCCATCGGCCAGGGCGATTTTTTTCGCCGGAACATTCCGCAGGATCAGATCATTCGCATCATTACCGCCGAAATAGCTGAATCCGACGGCCACCACTTCGTCATGAGCGGTGATCAGACTCAGTTGCGGATCAATCACACGGCCAGAGCCGCCATCTTTCTGCTCCAGATTCCAGCGTCCGACTTTCTCGCCATCGTTGAATTTATTTTCTCCCCATCGGAAGCCAACCGAGCCATTCGGCGCCACGATATCGCCCGTGGCTTCATCGATCGCCAGTGTTTTCCAGTCCGGATTATTCGCTTCATTCAGGTTGCCGGGCAATTGTGAAGCACGCAGCATCTGGTCCGGCACATACGCACCGTTGCGCTCCACCAGTCGCACCAGCATAGGCATGTCAGTATATTGTTTGACATAGCGGCGGAAATAATCCGATTTCCCATTCAGATGGAATTCTTTCAGGATCACATGCCCCATCGCCATCGCCAGCGCAGCATCGGTACCTTGTTTGGGCGCCATCCAGATATCGCCGAACTTCACCATCTCGCCGAAATCGGAAGACACAGCAACCGTCTTGGTACCCTTGTAGCGGACTTCGGTGTAGAAGTGAGCGTCCGGCGTGCGTGTTTGCGGCACGTTGGAACCCCAGACCATCAGGTAAGTGGAGTTGTACCAGTCAGCAGATTCCGGTACGTCTGTCTGTTCGCCCCAGACTTGCGGACTGGCTGGCGGCAAGTCGCAATACCAATCGTAGAAAGACAGACAAGCGCCACCGATCAGACTCAGGTAACGGGCACCGGCAGCATATGACACCATCGACATCGCCGGAATCGGAGAAAAACCGACCACGCGATCAGGACCAAATTTTTTGATGGTGAACGCATTTGCCGCAGCAATAATTTCCTGCGCGGTATCCCAGTCGGCACGTACAAAACCACCCAGACCGCGCACCGATTTATAACGTTTGGCTTTTTCCGGATTCTGGCTGATGGATTCCCAGGCGTCGACAGGTCCCATCGTTTTACGTGCCTCCTGCCACATTTCCATCAGGCGGCCACGGATCATCGGGTATTTGACACGCTGAGCCGAATACACATACCAGCTGTAAGAAGCGCCACGTGGACAACCACGTGGTTCGTGATTCGGCAGATCGGGACGGGTACGTGGATAATCGGTCTGCTGGGTTTCCCAGGTGATCAGACCGTTTTTGACGTAGACCTTCCAGGAACAGGAACCGGTACAGTTCACACCATGGGTGGAACGGACAATTTTGTCATGCTGCCAGCGGCTGCGGTAAGCGTTCTCCCATTTACGGTCTTCGTCAACAACCGCGCCATGTCCATTGGCATAGGTGGATTTCACCTTCGACATGAACTTTAATCTATCCAGAAAATGACTCATCGTACACTCCATATCAGGCGGACAAATTGCCCGCATCATCGATTTCTCTACAGGAAGAGTGTATGAATTCAGCGCTGCTTCTGACATTCTTCAGTGCGGTGTATCCGTGTCTGCATTGGCACTAGGCTCACTAGTCCTTTTGAACTAGGTGTTTACCGCTGGATGCGATACAACCCGCATGAGTTGCGGTCTTCAAAAAAAAACCTCCGCGATCACTGCGGAGGTTTTTGTTCACAACAGAATCCGCCTAACAAGGCATTTCCGCACCTTTGCGTGAGTAATACCACCAGGTAATCACCATGCAGCTGACATAAAAAGCGACGAAAGTGTACAGCGCCATATCCGGTGTACCGGTCATTTTGATCGAGGTGCCAAAACTCTGGGGAATAAAAAATCCGCCATATGCACCGATCGCGCCGGAAAAGCCCAGTACGGCAGCGGACTCTTTGGCTGCATCCAGACGCGCCTGCTTCAATGCAGCTTCGCCCTTACCATTCACAGCACGCTCCCTTTCCATCTGAAAAATCAACGGAATCATGCAGAAAGTAGAGCCATTGCCAAGGCCGGTCAGGATGAACATGCCAATAAAGGAAGCCAGGAATACCATGAACTGATGCGCATGCAAAGCAGGCAAAATACCCAGCACAATCGTTGCAGCCATTGCCACAAAAACCCAGAATGTGAGCCGTGCGCCACCGATCTTGTCGGAAATCATACCGCCGACGGGACGTGCCAGCGCCCCGGCCAACGGGCCGAGAAACGCAAATTTAGCGACATCGATCTCAGGAAACTGCGCTTTGATCAGCATCGCAAAGCCAGCCGAAAATCCGATAAACGAACCGAAAGTGCCAATGTATAACCAGCACATAAGCCAATTGTGCTTGCGTTTGAAAATGACTGCCTGATCAGCAAAAGAGGCTTTTGCCGAGGCGATATCATTCATACCGAACCATGCAGCCAGTGTTGCCACGGTAATAAATGGAACCCAGATGAATCCGGCATTTGCCAGCCAGAACATTTTATCTGCACCGGTTTTGGCGTTATGAAACAGAAAGCCGTCGCCCGAAACAGCCGCGCCGAACATCGCAGAAGAAATCACCAGCGGTGTCAGAAACTGCACGACTGAAACACCGAGATTGCCAATGCCTGCATTCATACCGGTCGCGTAGCCTTTACGGGTCTTTGGAAAAAAGAAACTGATATTCGCCATGCTGGAACTGAAGTTGCCACCACCAAAACCACACAGCAACGCCAGCACCAGCAAGGTGGAATAACTAGTGGTCGGATCTTTCAGGGCAAATCCCATGCCAATGGCCGGGATCAACAAGGTCGCTGTGGAAATGGCCGTCCATTTCCGGCCACCAAAGACAGGGACAAGGAAGGAATAAAAAATCCTGAGCGTAGCACCAGACAAGGCTGGTAATGCGGTCAGAAAAAACAACTGATCCTTGGTGAACTGAAAACCTGCCTTATCCAGATTGGCAGCCACGACACTCCATAACATCCAGACCGAGAACGCCAGCATGAGACAAGGAATCGAAATCCACAGATTACGGTTGGCGATACCACTCCCCTCTTTATTCCAGAACTCGGTGTTTTCCGGCTCCCACCGGCTTAATACGTAACTCATCACTTACTCCCGTTTTTCCGTTATGAATTCAATCTGTTCCAGTACCGTAGCTACTCATGCCGAGGCGGGCAAAGCAGCCTGCGCGGCCAGCATGCTCTCTCTGCGGAACTGGAAATGCATCCAGACCAGCGACACGCACACGGTGCCGTACAACAACATAAAGCATGAACTGCGAACACCCGTCACATCCACCACTGCACCGAATAAAATCGGCAACACAAATCCCCCCAGCCCGCCTGCCAGGCCGACGATGCCGGAAACCGCGCCGATATTGCTGGAGTAATCATCAGAGATAAATTTAAAGACCGATGCCTTACCGACAGCCATGGAAATGCCGACGACAAACAGAATCAATGTGAATGCAGTCGGGGTGAGACCGATATGAAATGTCTGCAAGCCAGAAACTGTTTTAATTGTGAAATCGGTCTGCGGATAAGAAAGGAGAAAGAATGCTACCCAGCATACCCACATAACCCACCATGTAACTTTATAAGCGCCGTATTTGTCAGATAACCAGCCACCGAACGCACGCAGAACACCTCCCGGCAGCGAAAAACAGGCAGCCAGCAAAGCTGCAGTCTTGATATCGAAACCATATTCCGACACGTAGTATTTGACCATCCACAAGCTCAGGCCGACATAACCGCCAAACACCACGGAGTAGTACTGGCAATAGCGCCAGACCTTAGGTTCTTTCAGCATCTTGAGCTGCGCCAGAAAGCTGACATTGGATTTAACGTTGTGGGTAGGGTCGGTGGCAGAAAATACCCAGAAAATCAATGCTGCAGCCAGCATCATGCCCGCATAGACTTTGGGTACGAATGTCCACCCTGCAGCTGCAATCAATGCCGGAGCAATAAATTTATTCACTGCCGCACCGGAATTTCCCGCCCCAAAAATTCCCATTGCCAGTCCCTGCCGTTCTTTTTTGAACCAGCGGGCAACATAAGGTGTACCAACCGAGAAAGAGCCGCCAGCCAGACCGACAAACAGCCCCAGCACCAGAAAATGCCAGTAAACCGTCGCGTAGCTGATCAGGTAAATAGGAATCACGGTGGACAACATCAACAGGAACAGCACGATGCGACCACCAAAACGGTCAGTCCAGATACCCAGCGGAACCCGGATCAGTGAACCGGTCAGCACGGGCATGGCCGTCAGCAGACCAAATTCGGTTTCATTCAGATGCAGGTTATTTTTAATCGGAATGCCGATTACACCAAACATCATCCAGATCGTGAAACACACGGTAAATGCCAGCGTACTGGAACCCAATACGGAATAAGCCCTGCCTTCGCCTGCCATGACAAACCCCCTTTGCTTTTATCAGTGATATAAGCTTAAGGAGTGTGGGGGTATTTAAAAATTCTCCTGACGGACGTCAAGGGAAAGGCAAAAGGATGGGAAATCTGGCTGAAAGAACTAGTCCGGTCAGATGGTATTTAGTAAAGACGAATGTCAATGCAGATGACAAGGCACAACACCAGAACGCTGTCAGATGTTTTTTACCTGCATGACTTCAGTAATGGTATGCAGCAGAACAGCGGATTTGACCGGTTTAGAGACATAGCCATCCATGCCGGAGCTAAGACAAAGTTCACGATCGTCATCCATGGCATTCGCCGTCATGGCGATGATCGGAATATGCAGACCGGTCTGCTCTTCACGGTGCCGGATATTGATTGTCGCCTCCACGCCTCCCATGACCGGCATTTGCATATCCATCAGGATCAGGTCAAATGTCTGTGATCCGAGAATTTCGAGCGCCAGTGCACCGTTTTCACAGACCTGCACCTGATGTCCGGCTTTTTCCAGAATCATGATGGCAATCCTCTGATTGATTTTATTATCCTCGACCAGCAGTATCTGCAAACCGCGCAGCGAAGCAATACCTCCTTCTTGTGTCGTTTCTCCGCCTGAATCTCCATTCCCCGTGAAGACCGGCTTTGTCTCCAGCGTGTTCTGTATGGCTCTTTTCAACTCAACCATAGAGAAAGGTTTACTCAGATGTGACAAATTCATCCGGCGACAGGTTTTGATATCATCCATCGCACTACCGGAGATCATCAGAATAAGTTTGGGCAATACAGTTCCTTCTACCCGCAGTGACTCGATCAGTTGAAAACCGCTGATGTCGGCCATATGCACATCCAGCAGGAGCAGTTCAACCGGATCTCCACGCTCCCTTGACTGCTTTAAAACTGTCAATGCCTCATTGCCGCTCCCGACCTCCAGATAAGGTAATTGCCATTTCTGCATAGCCAACGCCAGCACCTGACGCTGGGATGCATTGTCATCCGCAATCAAGACACGCGCTGGGGGTAAAGTTTGGTCTGCCAGCGGTATTCTGTTGTCCGTACTTTGCTGCAATAACAGGTTGAACGAAAAAGTACTGCCAACGCCGACCTGACTCTCGACATGCAGGTGTCCTCCCATTAACTCCACTAACCGCGAAGAGATCGATAAGCCAAGCCCGGTGCCGCCGAATTTTCGGGTAATCGAATTATCTGCCTGCGAAAACAGATCGAAAATACTGTGTAATTTTTCTTCGGGAATACCAATTCCGGTATCGGTGATCCGGAACAGCAAACGCACTTTCTGATCCGGTGCCGGCTCACAATGCAAATGAACCCGGATTTCACCACGCTCGGTGAACTTGATCGCATTGCCGATAATGTTCAATAAGATCTGTTTCAGCCGACCAGCATCACCAGTCACAAAGCGATATCTGTCTGCCCAGATATCCATGATCAGCTCCAGGCCTTTCTTTTCAGCCTGTACCCCAAGCGGCTTAATAACTTCATTCAAAGCCAGCGACAAATCGAAACTGAGATGTTCCAGCTCCATTTTACCGGCTTCAATTTTCGATGAATCCAGAATGTCATTAATGATGATCAGCAGCGAATCAGCCGATGTCTTGATGGTATGAATATAGTCGCGCTGTTCAGGTGTCAGCTCGGTATCGAGCACCAGGTCGGTCATGCCGATCACACCATTCATCGGCGTCCTGATTTCATGGGACATCGAGGCAAGGAACAGGCTCTTTGCCACACTGGCCGCTTCGGCCTCTTCTTTTGCCTTGGTCAGTTCCGCCTCGTAATTTTTTCTGTCACTGATATCCTGAACGATACCAATCATGCGCCTGGCCTTGCCATCCTGCGAACGCTCTATCTTGCCAATCGCGTTCACCCAGCAAATTTTTCCATCAACAGGGCGGATAATCCGGTACTCAGATCTGAAAGTCGAGCCACACTGCACGACTTCTCGCATTTCCTCGAATTCTCTCAGCTGATCGGCAGGATGAATCAGGGAAAGCCAGCCCTCATAATCCTGCCTGTACTCCGGCGATATGCCAAAAATACTGTTGATATTGGTGGAATTGTTAAAGCTGCCGGTCTCAAAGTCAAATACGAAACCGCCAATCCGCCCGACCTCCTGAGATTGCCGCAGAATTTCGTCACGCTCAATCAGCCGTTCCTGCATCTGATGTTTTGCAAGGAATGTGCGAAGCAGTGTCAGAAACAAAAAAATACTGACCCCGGTCAGCAGAATTGAAAAAATAATGATATTTTTTTTATTTTGCCAGTACGGCGATAAAATATTGTCCAATGTCTCGCCATTGAAAAATATCATTTCGTATTCTGGCAGATGCTGATATCCCAATAACCGCTCAACACCGTCAATATGTGAGAATCGTTGATAGTTTCCAGAAAGAGGTTTGCCCTCTCCTGCAAACGGACTGACATCGACAGTTTTATTTTTCTCAAAATTTGTCGCAGGAAATCTTGCAACAACTGTGCCATTATCCCGGGTGACTGTAATCAAGCCGTTCGCGTTGATTTTTTTTGCAAAACTGGTGAACATGTCCGGACTAACAGAAATCACCAGCACTCCATCAAACTCTCCCTTGTTTAAAATGGGACGGGTAAACTGAATTGACCACTTTTTGGAAACTTTACCCAACAAAGGTTTACTGATAAAAAGTCTGTCACTACCGGGCGACCGCTTGTGCACATTAAAATGTTCACGGTCACTCAGATCTGTTCTGTCATTCGGCTTGGACAAATTAGAAAACTGCAGGATGCCATTCTGATCAATGACTGCGACCTGAAACGAAATATCATCGATGATCTCCTGTCTGTATTTCACCAGTTCAGAAAACTCCTTCCAGTCCCCGTGCCATTGCCGCCGCAGATCCAGCAATACCTCATTGACACGCTTGATATTCGCTGAAGAATATTCAGCAAACATCTGTGCTTGTTCTCTGGTACGGATATTCGCCTCATTTAATACCGACTGATAACTGCGATTTAACTCGTAATATGCTACTCCCCAGATCAATACCTGAAACAACACAAATAACAACAGCAATTGTTGCTTGAAATGTTTTTTTGCACGTTTCATAGTGAAAATAGGCCAATAAAATGAAGGAACCCGATTCGCAGCCTCCAAGCAGACGACTCAGACCGGCAGCACAGCAAACGATGTCAGTCAGCATACTTTTTACCGGATAGCAACTATCTTATTGTACCGAAGGTCAATCCAGAGAATTGTTAAACTTCACATCATACGGACGAATTAATACGATTATCTGACCGGGAGTCCCGGGATGTATTCTTCACACAGCATCAGCCATTGCCAGCAAGATCATGCCGCCCTACAGACAAAATCTAAGCAGCGTTTTAATCTCCGCGATACTCTGCATACGCCAGAAGCGTAATCAGGACAAACAATCCGCATATCTGCCGCAGCGGACTTGCTAGGAATACGCAAAGCTTGTATAATGCATAGCTCACTTGGCGGCGAAAGCCGGCATCAAGCCAGTGGTGGTCGTAGCTCAGTTGGTAGAGTCCAGGATTGTGATTCCTGTTGTCGTGGGTTCGAGTCCCATCGACCACCCCATGAGATTCAATAAAAAAGCCCGTTCATAAGCGGGCTTTTTTATTTGGTTTTTTAACTTTTAATTTCAGCTGAATTTGAATTGTTTTCCTCCATCAGAACCGAAACGGGCATAAAAAAGCCTACGCAGAGCGTAGGCATGAACTCACAATATTCGTGAGATGAGGAGCGTGCGGTGAGACGTTTGCAATATAACCTTGCCAACACGCTTCATCATCCGCTATTACATTTTTTTACCGTTACCCGCTGATAGTCACAAATTCTGGTGTGAATTTACATTTTATGCTGCATCACCGTCATCTCTCTGACCGATGCCTTCACTTCCCGCACTTCACGTTTTTTGTCATCATCCTCAAAAGTCAGCTTCAGAATCACGGTCTCACCTGCACGTGCCTGATTTTTTAAATTCATCAGCATGATGTGGTAAGCACCTGGCTTGAGTTCAATGCTTTTTCCGGCAGGGATATCCAATGCGTTCATTGCCCGCATTTTCATCACATTATTTTCCATTTGCATTTCATGGACTTCTGCCACACCAGCTACCGCAGTTTGCACCTCAACCAGCCTGACATGTCGGGGGCTCTGAATCTGCATGAAAGCACCGGTTGCCTGCTGCTGCGGCACAGTTGCCCTGACCCAGGCGTCTTTAATCACGACGTCGGCATGCGCGGTCAATGCTGACATCATGCAGGTTAGCGTCACTGCCTTCAAAAATTTCTTCATCATCACTCCCATTGGTTCATTACTCATTGATTGAACTGATTGAAAATTTTCCTGTTTACTCGGTTTCTTTTGGACTACGGTCATACGCCGTCACACTTTGCATACGCTCGAACGCTTCCAGCAGAATTTCCGGTTTCCCCTGCGCCAGTTTTTTGCTGTCCGACAAAGTTTGCCGGAACGCACGCGCGCCGACCAGTCCCATCATCAGCCCCAGCATGTGACGGATCACACTGTTTAAACGCAGGCCTTTGCCATTGTTTCCATACAACTCCAGCTGGCGGTATATATAAGGGATCATGCAATGCAGGATTTCCTCCCGCGTTTTAACTGGCGTGGCATCCCCGTAAAACCGCTCATCAAAGGTCGCCATGAAATACGGGTTGTGATACGCCTCACGTCCTATCATGACTCCATCCACATGCTGTAAATGCAAGTCCATTTCATCTGCCGTTTTGATGCCGCCGTTAAGAATAATTTCAAGCTCAGGAAATTCTCTCTTCAGGCGATAGGCATAGTCGTACTTCAACGGGGGAATCTCGCGATTTTCACGTGGCGTCAGGCCTTTCAGGACAGCATTGCGGGCATGAACGATAAAGGTGCGGCAACCTGCCTCAGCCACCTTGCCGACAAAATCGCGCATGAATTCATAAGAATCGACCTCATCAATACCAATCCGGTGCTTAACGGTGACATCAATCGAGACAGCATCTTTCATCGCTTTCACGCAATCCGCGACCAGCTGCGGTTCTGCCATCAGGCAGGCGCCAAAGGCGCCCTTCTGCACACGCTCGGAAGGGCAACCGCAATTCAGATTAATTTCATCATAGCCCCATTGCTCCCCCAGTCTGGCGCTATGCGCCAGATCGGCAGGCTCACTACCGCCAAGCTGCAGGGCAAGCGGATGCTCATCTGGATTAAATTCCAGGTGTCGCTGCAAATCACCATGCAGCAGAGAACCGGTAGTGACCATTTCCGTATACAACCAGGTGTGACGGGTGATATGACGGTGAAACTGGCGGCAATGACGATCACTCCATTCCAGCATCGGGGCGACAGAGACGCGGCGCGGCGGTAAAATGCGGGGCGCAGTTGCTGTATCCGATGCAGTGACGCGGGGTAAAACGGTATTCATACACAATTTTCAGACATTCATTAACCCGACATTGTACCCTTACCTGATGCCGTGGTTATAGCTCGCTACGGTGGCAATCCGGCATGGCTGCAGATATCGGATCAGACGCTCGTTTTCAGTAGATTCAGCAACGCTGCCGTATCCAGTCGGGCGGCGACATCACCTTCATCCAACAGGCTGTCTGCGAGATCGCGTTTTTCGACATGCAATGCCAGAATTTTTTCTTCAATCGTGTTTTGCGTCACCAACCGGTAGATCGTTACCGGACGCTGCTGCCCCATGCGGTGCGCCCGGTCGGAAGCCTGATCTTCCACGGCAGGATTCCACCAGGGGTCGAGGTGTATCACATAGTCTGCCGCTGTCAGGTTCAGCCCGGTACCGCCAGCTTTGAGGCTGATGAGAAAAATATCGCCCTCGCCTGCCTGAAAGGCATCGACCCGTTTTTTGCGTTCTGTCGCCGGAGTACTGCCATCCAGATATTGATAAGCAATGCCCCGGCTATCCAGGCTGGCACGCACAATCGCCAGATGATCCACGAACTGGCTGAACACCAGCGCCTTGTGCCGGTTATCCAATAACTCAGTAATAGTGTCATGCAAGACCGCCAGTTTGCTGCCCTGAATCGCTGACTGCCGGAACACGAGTTGCGGGTGGCAGCAGAAGCGGCGCAACTTCGTAATTTCTGCCAATACTTTTAAAGATTGCCCCTCTTGCTGGCTCATCGCAGCAATGCTGTCCATGGCTTCCTGTCGCAATGCTTCGTAGAGATGACGTTCTTCATCGCTGAGCTCAACCTGTAAGGTGATTTCCGTGCGGGGCGGCAGCTCCGTCAGCACCTGCGCTTTGGTACGGCGCAAAATAAATGGCTGGATCAGCTTCTTCAGATGCTGGCGCGCTTGCAGGTCGCCGCGCTCAATCGGCGTACTGAATCGCTCGGCAAACCGTTCTTTGGAACCCAGCAGGCCAGGATTAATGAAACGGAATAAATTCCAGAGTTCACCCAGATGATTTTCAACCGGCGTGCCGCTGGCGATCATTTTAAAATCTGCCTGCAGTGCCATGGCTGCCTGACTACGCTTGGTAGCAGCGTTTTTAATGACCTGCGCCTCATCGAGTACGATACTGTGCCAGTGCTGCGCAGCAAACAGCTTGGCATCCGATTGCAGCATGCCGTAACTGACGATCACCAGATCGAATGCCCCCACTCCTTCTAAAGAACGCTGGCTCTGATACAGCCTGACAGAGAGTGTCGGTGCAAAACGCAGCGCTTCAGCCTGCCAGTTCATTGCCACCGAGACTGGTGCAACGACCAGCGCCGGTCCGGTCGGAGCGCGCTGCAACAGCAATGCCAGAGTCTGCATGGTCTTTCCCAGACCCATGTCATCCGCCAGGCAGGCACCGACACCCCAGTGCGCCAATCGGGACAGCCACTGATAACCGGCCAGCTGATAATCTCGCAATTCCGCTTGTAAAGTCGAAGGTACTTGCGGGTGAAAGTTTTCCATTTTTTCCAGTTTTTGCAACTGCTCGCGCCAGGCCGCATCCGTCTCCAGTTCACCGGCTTCGGCTGCCAGTTCAGCCAGTACCGGAGCCGCGAGCGCATTCAGGCGCAGTTCACCCTTCGCCGCCGCTTCACTCAACACGCGCAACTCTTCCAGCCGTTGCCGGAAGCTGTTGGTGAGCGCCAGATAGTCATCTTCGCCAATTTTCAGGAAACGGCCGCGTGCGCTGGCTGCCATCTGCAACAATTCGCGCAGCGCCAGCACCCTGCCATCATCCAGAGTCAATCCACCACCCGCCACAAACCATTCGCCCTGCTTGCGGATACTGAGCCGCAGATCAGACAAAGAGCGACTGCCTTTTAACCGAAACCGCTCGCCTTCCGGCCACACCAGCTCCAGCTCTTCGGTGGTCAGCGCTTTGAGCAGCTCAAGCAGCTCCAGGCATTGCTCAGGGTGCGGAATCTGCCATTCCCCTGCTTGCTGCTCAGCCTCGCTCAATGCCGGGCAAGCCTGAACAATCCGTCGCAGCTGCGCAGTTTCGCGCTCCAGATCGCGGCTGGCCTGCACCGGCTTGCCGTCCTGCTCGCCCAACACATGCGCTGGGCCTTTTCCCGGCGTCAGCCAGCCTCCCTCCGGCAGCGGACGCACCAGAAACTGCAAGCGCAAACCCTGCTGTAAAGGCAGCAAATGGGCGTACAGACAGGTGGCAGCAGGAATCGTCCTGAGATGGGCACCAAGCTCAGGTAAATCGGAATGAATTGCCAGATGCGGAGCGATTGCAGCGATCACATCGACCAACTGCCCCTTGGCTGTCGCCGGCACTGTCAGGCCACGACCGAGAATGCCGGTGATCTGGCGGATTTCCGGTGTGGCTGCATAAACCAGCACCCGGGTTGGCGTTTCCTTTTGCCAGACCATACCGGCATCGGCAGCAATATAAGGGTCCAGCTGCAAGGTGATCTGATCGCCTTTTTCTTTGAGCTGCAGAGCGATTTCACCTTTCAGCACATCGATGCGGACGTCGGGCGCATCAGACCAATACACCGCAGGGTGACCGATCAATGCCAGCATGGCTTTATCCGGATTCAGATCGAACTCGCTGCCGCCGAAATAGCTGTCGCCGGATTTACGCACACAGCCAGCCAATTGCCGATCCTGCTCAGTCAGATATGGCATGCTGGCCGGGTCCTGCATCAGTCGACGCAAGGCGACCGGACGCCCTTTGCTCCAGCTGCCTTTTGCGCTGCGCTTCTGCTCTCTTGGTTCCAGTTTGATCTCGTTGAACTGTATATCCAGCAGCCATGCCAGACGCAGTTCTTCTGCCTGCTGCGCCTGTTTTTCTGGTCCGGCAGGCTTTAGCTGCGTCAGCGCCGTCAACGCCCGCTTCCAGCTTTCTTCACGCTGCAAAGCATGCAACAGCGGCTGAATCTGATGCTGGCTGTGCCAGTCCGGGCAAGCTGCCTCCACATGAAATTGCTGCGTCAGCAGCACATCCAGCTCGGCCGCCACCCAGTGATATCCCATCTCCAGCATCATCGTCCGCATTTCATGCAGCTTAGGTTGCAAGCGCGGATGCGGCGGCGCATCCTGCCAATATGCGGCAACTGCTTCAAACAGAATATCAATATCATTCGGCATCCGTACCGCAAAGTGCGATACCGGCAGTACGACGCCCTGTGCCAGATGGTTGGTCAGTGGTTGCAATACAAAATAACTGTAGGCATAACGCTGTTTAGCGCCCTCATCCACCTGAGCTTTGGCCAGTTTCAGACTAGCTGCATCGTTCTTCGCCAACATCGCCACCGTGCAGAATAATCCGGGCAGATCAGGGATAAACGCCTTTCGTCTTCCGCTTGCGGATTTCTGCATCTGGGCGTAGGTCTGCGCCATGCCGACGGCGGCCTGCATTTTGTTTTGCAGAACCGCCAGTGCGATCAGCATTTCTCCTTGCGCCTGGGGTGGCAGCTGACGCTGCATTTGCTCCAGCTGCACAAAATCTCCGCGCAGCAGCGCCTGCCATGCCAGCAGACCCATCAACTGCGGCCAACTATTGGATTGCTGCGCAATCTGTTCGCAGGCATAATCGTAAGCCCGGCGACAGTCCAGCAAATCCCAGTTAGCACGCTGAAAAATATCAGTCAACAGCATCCTCTGATCGATCAGGCGCAATTGCGCAAACAGAGTAACGCCGTCTTCATGGCGAAAAAACTGCATACCGGGAATCAACTGGTGATGCTGGCTGACACTGAAGAATTTTTCACGCCACAGCAGCGCTTCATCGGTTCTGCCGAGCAGTACAGAAAACAGCATTTCGCGCTGGTAAAATTGCGCATCGTAAGATTTCCAATGCTGGTATTCACCCTGTTTTTTCAGCAGCTCGCGGAGCTGGGCAATCCATTGGCGTAATTCGCCGCACTGTTGCAGGCGCAGCCACAAAGTCATGCGGAGATCATCGCGCAACACATATCCGAGTCCGATTTCCTGTCGTAACAGCTGCCGCTTGCACAAATCCAGCGATAAATCACGGATCAGCCGCGCATCATAAGGATTTCCCATCACCGTTTTTTGTGCGCGTATCTGCATCAGCTCCAGCATTCTCCCCTGACTCAGCGGCGCATCAAACAGAGCCGCCGCATATAACAAGGGAAATTCGTCTTCAGAAACCGTGGCGAGTAAATCCATAACAGGCAAAGTGAAATTGAAAACATTTCCCGCACCGGAACGCGTTATCGGCGCAATCCGTCCGGGGAAGTCAGAGAAATGAGCAATCCTGCAGGTTACCATACCGACGATATGACGTCCCGGAGCAGAGTCTGTCTCAGCAAATGCCGGGAAACATGCCATCGCAAACGTTGCCTGCCAACAGCACCAACCACAATACCGATATCAGCATCAGATGCAGGAACAAAACCCAGGAAAAACGCCGTTGAAAAGACTGCTTGGCGATTTTATGCCGCAGCAACCGGTGCGCCAGCCATGCGCCCGGCCAGCCGCCCAGCAGACTCAACAGCAGCAAGCGGCGCTCACTGATCCGGTACTGGCGCCGGACAGCAGCGCGTTGATCGATGGCATATGTCAGAAAGCAGTATGCGCTGATCACGCCATACCACCCCAGGAGCAGCAACCAGCCGGGAAACATCTGCATCAGCGCCTCAATCACTCCAAAATATACTCCCCCCAGTATTTATAAAAGCCCAGCACGAACGTGGACATCAGTACATTTTTTTGGAAATCGGGGGGAGTATGGCAAAAAAATAAGCCAATCGCATCAGAGCATGCGCGCCAGCAAGGCCTTTTCATATTTGGCATCCAGCGGAATGCGGACTTTGTGGCCGGCCCCACCGATGATATTCAGCGTCTGATTATCAGCATTGCGCATTTCCGCCAGCGTCACGATCTCATTGCCGTTCGGGGAAATAATTTCGATCCGGTCGCCGACAGCGAAACGGTTTTTGACTTCCACTTCAGCCCAACCGTCAGCGACATTCAACACCTGCCCGACATACTGGCTGCGATGTGCCTGCGATACGCCTTCCATGTAGTTCTGATGATCCTGCGTGTGATGACGCTGATAAAAACCGTCGGTATAACCCCGATTCGCCAGACCGTTCAGCTCACCCAGCAATTGCGGGTTAAACGGACGACCGGCCACCGCGTCGTCGATGGCGCGGCGATATACTTGCGCAGTACGCGCCACGTAGTACAGCGATTTGGTGCGCCCTTCCACCTTCAACGAATCGACGCCGATTTTGGCAAGCCGCTCGACATGTTCGACGGCGCGCAAATCCTTGGAATTCATGATGTAAGTACCATGTTCATCTTCCAGAATCGGCATGAATTGGCCGGGCTTACCGCCTTCTTCAATCAGATACGGGCGGTCGGCCAGCGGATGCCGCGGCATATCACCCATTGCCGAGAATGACTGGTTCGCCTCTTCCAGCGCTTTATTGAAATCGAACTTGATGGTCTCAACCGGAATCCGCTGCAGGTCGCCGGTTTCATTTTCAGTCGCGTTTTCAACCTTATAATCCCAGCGGCAGGAATTGGTGCAGGTACCCTGATTCGGATCACGATGATTGAAGTAGCCGGACAACAGGCAGCGGCCAGAATACGCGATGCACAAAGCGCCATGGACGAAGACTTCGAGTTCCATGTCCGGACATTCCTGACGGATTTCTTCGATCTCATCCAGCGACAACTCGCGCGACAAGATGACCCGCGTCAGCCCCATTTTTCTCCAGAATTTCACGTCGGCCCAGTTCACGGCATTGGCCTGTACCGACAGGTGCACCGGCACTTCCGGCCATTTCTCGCGGACCATCATGATCAGACCGGGGTCGGCCATGATCAGCGCATCCGGTTTCATGGCGATCACTGGTTCCATATCGCGCAGATAGGTTTTCAGCTTGGCGTTATGCGGGAAAATATTTGAGGCCACAAAAAACAGTTTGCCGCGCGCATGCGCGCCCTCTATTCCCTGCTGCAGAACGTCCAGCGTTGAGAATTCATTATTGCGGGCGCGCAGACTGTAGCGCGGCTGACCGGCATAGACTGCATCCGCGCCGAAATCGAACGCCGCATGCATTTTTTCCAGCGATCCGGCTGGTAACAAGAGTTCGGGAGATCGAAGGGACGAAGTACTCATGGCAAGGCAATCTATAAAGAAAAATGTTCGCGATTTTATAATTAACGGGAAAATCCCGCAAATGTTCCGGTGCCGGCTTTTGCGCCAGATCAAGAATGGGGACGTACTTTCTGTCCCATGCTTAATTCATTAAATATCAAAGAAATTAACACGATTGCGCCACCCGTCAATGTCGTTCCGGCCGGTATCTCGCCCGCACCCAGCCAGGCCCAGACAGGCGCCAGCAGCACCTCCAGCAAAGACAACAAGGCAATTTCCGGTGCACTGAGACTGGCAGATGCCCGGACCAGCATTGAGCACGGCAACCCCAGCTGGAAAAACCCCAGTATCGCCAGAATCCCAATATCATGCCAGGATGCCTGAAACGGAAAAGCAAAAGGCAACATGACCAGTGCAGAAATCCCCCCACCCACCAGCACTGCCGGAATCAGATCAACTGTATGCGCACGCTTCTTGAGCACGATGGTGTTGATTGAGGATGCGACCGGTACACCCAGCCCGATCAACATTCCCAGTAACCCGCGACTATCAACCGCGGACAGACTGCCTGCAAACATCCAGCCCATACCGATCGCTGCAGCGGCAATCGCCCACCAGGTGCGCACCGCAATCCGCTCACGCAACACCAGCCAGGCGAGAAACGCCGTAAATAAAGGCGACAGACTTTCCATGATCGAGGTATTGGCCACAGTCGTCATGGTCAGCGAAATCATGAAGCAGCTATACATGGTCGCCCACATACAGCCGGAAACAAAACCCAGCCGTCCGAGCAAACGCAGGCGCGGCACGAAAGCGCGGCCATATTGTTTGAGCATCACACCAGCGACAAAAACAGCAGCAAAAAAACTGCGCCAGAACGTAATCTCAAAACCGCGCGCACTGTCCAGATGACGGGTGAACACCCCGGCAATACTCCACAGGCTGGCAGCGCAAATCATCCATATCACGGCGCGGCGGTGGCTTAATTTATTCGACATAGGAAGTCCTGCAGCACTGCGCTTTCTGACAAATGTCCGTCCTAAAAGCCAGCGCTGAATTCTCCGGAAAATAAGCATCCGGTGAAATGAAAAGAGAAAAATAAAAAACCCGTTTGACTCCTGCCTGACGGCAAGAACGAAACGGGTCGTTTTTCATGCGCCGCAGCGCATGAATCATGCTGGCGATTACGCTTCGCGGGAAGCTTTCTTACGCTCATGCTCCTTCAGGAAGCGCTTGCGCAAACGGATGCTCTTCGGCGTGACTTCAACCAGTTCATCGTCTTCAATGAATTCGACCGCGTATTCCAATGACAATTGAATCGGCGGAACCAGACGCACGGCTTCATCCGTACCGGAAGCACGCACGTTGGTCAATTGCTTGCCTTTCACCGGATTGACGACCAGATCATTGTCACGGGAGTGAATGCCAATGATCATGCCTTCGTAAACCGGGTCATTGTGGCTGACGAACATACGACCGCGATCCTGCAGTTTCCAGATAGCGTAAGCCACTGCTGCGCCATCTTCCTGAGAAATCAACACACCATTGCGACGACCAGCCAGTTCACCTTTGCTGTTATCAACCGGTGCGTAATCATCAAACACGTGACTCATCAACCCTGTACCACGTGTCAACGTCATGAATTCGCCCTGGAAGCCAATCAGGCCACGTGCTGGAATACGGTATTCGAGACGCACACGACCTTTGCCATCCGGTTCCATATTTTGCAGATCACCACGACGACGGCCCAGTTCTTCCATCACACCACCCTGGTTGGTTTCTTCCACGTCGACCGTCAGGTTTTCATACGGTTCATGACGTACGCCATCGACCATTTTAAATACAACACGCGGACGGGAAACTGCGAGTTCAAAACCTTCACGACGCATATTTTCGATCAGAATCGTCAGATGTAATTCACCGCGGCCAGACACTTCGTAGCAGGAATCATCGCCTTCAGCCTGCACTACGCGCAATGCCATATTGGATTTCAATTCACGTTCCAGACGGTCACGGATCTGACGTGTCGTCACGAATTTACCTTCGCGGCCAGCCAGTGGCGAGCTGTTCACCATAAAATTCATCGTCAGTGTCGGCTCGTCGATCTTCAGCATCGGCAAAGCATCCGGCGCATCTGGCGCACAGATGGTGGAGCCGATGCCGATTTCTTCGATACCGTTGATCAGCACGATGTCGCCAGCCTGAGCTTCTTCGACCTGTACGCGATCCAGGCCTTTGAACGTCAGCACCTGGTTGATACGCGCCTTGGTTGGCTTGTCTTCCGGACCGTTCATCCAGACAACATCCTGCAGGCCGCGCACACGACCGCGCAGGATACGGCCAACGCCGATCTTACCAACGTAGGAGGAATATTCGAGAGATGTGATCTGCAACTGGAGCGGACCATTCGGATCATCTTCACGCGCTGGAACGTGCTTCAGGATCGCATCAAACAGCGGCTCCATGTTACCTTCGCGCACTGTATCTTCCAGACCTGCATAACCTTTGAAACCGGATGCGTACACGATAGGGAAATCGAGCTGTTCGTCCGTTGCGCCGAGTTTATCGAACAATTCAAAAGTCGCGTTGACTGCTTTTTGTGGGTCCGCGTTTTCACGGTCAATCTTGTTCACGACAACGATAGGCTTCAGCCCCAATGCCAGGGCTTTACGCGTCACAAAACGCGTTTGCGGCATCGGGCCTTCCTGTGCATCAACCAACAGCAAAACACTGTCCACCATGGACAATACGCGCTCAACTTCACCACCAAAGTCAGCATGGCCCGGTGTATCAACGATGTTGATATGGGTGCCCTTGTATTCGACTGCACAGTTTTTGGAGAGAATCGTGATACCACGTTCTTTTTCGATGTCGTTGGAATCCATCACGCGGGTATCGACCTGCTGGTTTTCGCGGAAAGTACCGGACTGGCGCAGCAATTGATCAACCAGCGTGGTTTTGCCGTGATCAACGTGAGCGATAATGGCGATGTTGCGTATAGCGCGTTTTGTATTGGACATGGTAACGTTTGTTTTTTGGGGTAAATCGGATAACCTGCGATTATATCATGCTGCAACGCAAAAGCAGAAAAATCCTATTATTTCAAGGAGTTGCTACGGCTTGATGACGTTCTGCAGCGAAACGTCATCCTGGATTTGCATGGAAGGAACTGCAGCGGGCTATCAGCGCGTACTGGCCATCACTCGCTCCGGTGCCAGCAGACCGTCCTGCACCTGCCCCGTTCCGAGCAGATTATGATCTGCGCCATATACACGGACCCTGCCCGCTGCAGGAGCACTGATCCCGAATTTATACAAAGGCAGGCGCTGCCCCTGCAGAAAACGCTGCGTCAGCTCCTGTGTGAGCTGCACCGGCGGGAAGGTGGAAAGCAGGCTGTCAACCGGCGCCAGCAAACTGGCGCGCTCTGCTTCCGGCAATGTTTCCAGCGTTTCTAATGTACAGGTATGCTGCAAATCCAGATGCGCCACTCCCGTTCTGCGCAAGGCGTTCAAATGTGCTCCGCATCCAAGTGCTGCGCCAATATCCTGCCCCAGTACCCGGATGTAAGTCCCTTTACTGCAACGCACCTCCAGAGTAAGGTAAGGCGCCTGATAATCCAGCAATTCCAGCGATACAATGCGTACCAGCCGTGCCTCGCGCGCCAGCGTGATTCCCTGACGGGCATATTCATACAGCGGCTTGCCGTCACGCTTCAGCGCAGAATACATCGGCGGAATCTGCTGTATCTCACCCCGGAATTGCGCCAGCACGGTATGGATCTGCTCCAGCGTGCAATGTACTGGCTGGGTACTGACTACCCGCCCCTCGGTATCTCCGGTATCGGTCGTGATGCCCAGATGAACGACTGTGGTGTATGTTTTGTCAGCCTCCAGCAAATCCTGGGAAAACTTGGTGGCCTCACCAAAGCACAATGGCAACAGCCCTGTTGCAAACGGATCCAGCGTTCCGGTATGTCCCGCTTTCATGGCATTCAGCAAACGCTTGGCCTTAATCAGCGCATCATTGCTGGACCAGCCCACCGGCTTATCCAGCAACAGCACTCCGTGCACCGGGACACGGATTTTTTTTACACGTGGAATATTCATCGACTTTATGCATGCAGTGCATGCTCATGCGGCAGTTGCGCTACCTGATCAGGCAGGCTCTTCGTCATCTCTGGCACGGCTTGCATTGGCTTCGTCAATCAGTTTCGACATCGCCATGCCGCGCATCGTGGATGTATCATGCACAAAATGCAATTGCGGTAAAGTGTGAATGCGCAGACGCAAACCCAGTTGAGAACGCAGAAAGCCCGCCGCCTTGGTCAGACCTTCCAGTGTTGCCTGAATTGCCTGCGCATCATCAGCCAAAGTAGTGAAATACACTTTAGCATGGGCGTAATCAGGCGTAAGCTGAACTTCCGTCAGTGTCACCATACCAACCCGTGGATCTTTCAGTTCGGACCAGATAATCTCAGCCAGGTCTTTCTGAATCTGATCAGCCACACGCAAACCGCGACCGGGAATGTTTTTACTATGTTTTGCCATAAATCCTTTTGCCCTCTATAAATCAGAACCCCGGCCTTGGCCGGGGTTGGCTTGCATTACAGAGTACGGGCAATTTCCTGAACTTCAAATATTTCAAGATTGTCGCCAACCTGAATGTCGTTGTAGCCTTTGAGCGATAAGCCGCATTCCATACCGGCGCGCACCTCTTTCGCATCGTCTTTGTAGCGTTTGAGCGAATCCAGTTCCCCGGTCCAGGCGACAACATTATTGCGCAGCAGACGCACAGAAGATGTACGCTTGACCACACCATCAGTCACCAGACAGCCGGCAATCGCGCCAACTTTGCTGACCATGAAAACCTGCTTCACTTCAACCATACCGATGATCTGCTCACGTTTCTCTGGTGCCAGCATACCGGACAAGGCTGCCTTCACTTCATCGACAGCATCATAAATAATGTTGTAGTAACGGATATCTACGCCATTTGATTCAGCCAGCTTACGCGCAGATGCATCCGCACGGGTGTTGAAACCAATAATGACTGCTTTCGAAGCAACTGCCAGATTGACGTCGTTTTCGGAAATACCGCCCACAGCTGCATGCACCACCTGTACGCGCACTTCACTGGTGGAGAGTTTTTGCAGCGACTGTACCAGCGCTTCCTGCGAACCCTGCACATCGGTCTTGACGATGATAGGCAGGTTTTTGACTTCTCCCTCACCCATGTTTTCAAACATGTTTTCGAGTTTGGCAGCTTGTTGCTTGGCCAGTTTGACATCGCGGAATTTACCTTGGCGGAACAACGCGATTTCACGCGCCTTACGTTCATCCGCCATCACCATCACTTCCTCACCGGCAGACGGAACTTCTGTCAGGCCTTGAATTTCGACAGGAATAGAAGGACCGGCCTCGGTAATATTACTGCCGTTTTCATCCAGCATCGCACGTACACGACCGTATGAAGTACCAGCCAGAACAACATCCCCACGACGCAATGTACCGGACTGCACCAGAATGGTCGCCACCGTACCGCGACCTTTATCCAGACGCGCCTCAACAACCAGACCTTTCGCCGGCGCATCTTTCGGTGCAGTGAGCTCCAGAATTTCAGCCTGCAGCAGGACGTTTTCCAAGAGGGAATCAATACCCTGACCAGTTTTCGCAGAAACCGGAACGAATGGAGAATCACCACCGTACTCTTCCGGTACAACACTTTCCGCCACCAGCTCTTGCGTTACACGATCAGGATTTGCTGCTGGCTTATCGATTTTATTGATTGCCACAACCAAAGGCACACCGGCTGCTTTCGCATGTGCAATCGCTTCTTTGGTTTGCGGCATGACGCCGTCATCTGCAGCCACTACCAGAATCACAATGTCAGTTGCCTTCGCACCACGTGCACGCATTGCCGTAAAGGCTTCGTGACCCGGCGTGTCCAGGAAAGTGATCATGCCACGCGGCGTTTCTACGTGGTAAGCACCGATATGCTGAGTAATACCGCCCGCTTCACCGGAAGCGACTTTGGCACGGCGGATATAATCGAGCAGCGAAGTTTTACCATGATCGACGTGCCCCATGACCGTAACAACAGGGGCTCGCGGGAAAGACTCATAGTCAGCATGCTCGGCAGTATCCGTCAACAATGCCTCCGGATCATCGAGCTTGGCAGCAAATGCCTTGTGCCCCATTTCCTCCACCAGAATCATCGCCGTTTCCTGATCCAGCACTTGATTGATGGTGCACATCTGCCCCAGCTTCATGAGGTGCTTAATCACTTCCGATGCCTTCACAGACATTTTGTGCGCCAGTTCGGCCACCGTCAGCGTCTCAGGCACATACACGTCTTTGACAATCGCCTCTACCGGAACCTGGAAATTGGATTCACGGGCATCTTCGTGATGCGCATTCCGGCGACCCTTTGGTCCACCTTTCCAGCCGTCGCGCCCACCCGATGTATCACCACGGGTTTTCAGACCGCCGCTGCGCTTCTTCGCTGCATCGTCCTGCCAGGTGGAAGAGACATTCGCCGATTTAATGGCCTTCTTATCGCCCACAACTTTTTTATCATCTTTTTTGTCAGCAGCCGCAGCAGGCTTCTTCTCTGCCAGCTTCTTATCCGCAGGCTTATGCAAAGTTCCTTCCGCCACTTTAGAAGCAGGTGCGGCAGCAGGCGCCGGTGGTGCCGGTTTCGCCGGACGACGGGCCGCATTCATCATCTCTTTGATCTGAGCGACTTCATCCGCAACTGCCTTACGGGCTTTTTCCGTTGCAGCAGCACGTTCTGCCGCTTCCTTCGCATCCTGAGCAGATTTTTTCTTTGCTTCTTCCGCATCCAGACGCTTCTTATCTTCATCAGACTGAGAAGGTTTAGCTTCGATCGATTTTGCCGCCGCTGCAGCCTGTTCCGCCTTCAGTCGCTCTGCTTCCGCCTTTGCTTTAGCCGCCTCAGCTTCAGCTGCCTCGCGCATTGCTTGCGCCTGAGCTTCTTTTTCCGCTTCGAGCTTTGCCAGATATTCCTGCTTTTCACGCAGTTCAGCTTCCTGGCGTGCCATCAGCTCTGCCTCCCGGCGCGCCTCTTCTTCCTGGCGCGCTATTTCAGCAGTATCCACGACCGTTGCCGCAGAGCGTCCGGCTTCATCCACCAGGGCCTCATCACGTTTGACAAAAGTACGTTTCTTGCGCACTTCAACCTGAATGGTGCGAGATTTACCCGTAGCATCCGCCTGCTTGATCTCCGTAGTCTCTTTACGAGTCAGGGTGATCTTTTTCTTCTCAGTGTCAACAGAAGATCCGTGGGAACGACGCAGATGTTCCAGCAGCCGGTCTTTATCTTCCTTTGTTAACGAATCTGATGTCGAATTTTTGTTTACACCTGCAGCGCGCAGTTGCGTGAGCAGTAAATCTGCTGACATTTTCAGCTCGGTGGCAAATTGGGCAACGTTGTTACTCGCCATTCAGTCCTCTTTTTCTATGTGCGCGTTATGAATATGAAACCCGTAATTATTCAGCTTCTACGAGTTTCCAGGCGGTGGCTAACAAAGCCTTGGCCTGATCATCATATTTAGCGTCGATGAGTTTCATCTCATCATCGGTCACATCTTCAAATGCTTCTTTAATCAAATGGCGGGAACGTTCGGCTGGTAATGCCAGGATCGCGCCAAATTCGTCGTATGCCAGAGCAGCAAATGCTGCCAGCGTTTTAATACCGGCCAAACCCAGTTTGCCAGCAGTCACGCGGGTCATACCTTCGAGGTTGATCAGTTGATCTTCCATGCCTTCCAGTCCTTCTTCGGAAGCAATTGCCTCTGTCAGAAGTGCATCGCGTGCACGGTTACGCAATTCATTCACAGTGTCTTCATCAAATGCTTCAATTTCGAGCATTTCGGTGATAGGCACATAAGCAATTTCTTCCAGGCTGGAGAAACCTTCATCAACGAGGATTTCAGCCACTTCCTGATCGACATCGAGTTTTTCCATGAACAGGGCACGGATACCTGCAGTTTCCTGTTCGGCTTTGCTGGCGGATTCTTCCGCCGTCATGATATTGATCTGCCAGCCAGTCAGCTCCGCAGCAAGACGCACATTCTGACCACTGCGGCCGATCGCAATCGCGAGATTTTCCTCATCGACCACCACGTCCATACCATGCTTCTCTTCATCGACCATAATCGATGAAACATTTGCTGGCGCCAAAGCACCGATCACGAACTGTGCAGGATCTTCCGACCACAACACGATATCGACACGCTCACCACCGAGCTCACCGGTCACTGCCTGCACGCGCGAACCCCGCATGCCGACGCACGTACCGATAGGATCGATACGTTTATCCGCTGTGTAGACTGCAATTTTCGCGCGAACGCCCGGGTCACGCGCCGCCGATTTAATAACCAGCGACCCCTGCTCGATTTCCGGTACCTCCAACTCAAACAGCTTCATGATGAATTCCGGTGCCGTACGGGACAAAATCACCTGCGGCCCGCGGGCATTGCGATCAATCCGAAGAATATAGGCACGCACCCGATCACCAACACGCAAATTCTCTTTTGGAATCATCTGATCGCGAGGCAGGCGCGCTTCGATCTTGCCGGATTCGACGATGGCATCACCGCGCTCCATACGTTTGATGGTGCCGGTCAC
The DNA here is from genome assembly GCF_013377855.1 of Cognatundibacterium oligocarboniphilum. GTDB lineage: Bacteria > Pseudomonadota > Gammaproteobacteria > Burkholderiales > Burkholderiaceae_D > Undibacterium > Undibacterium oligocarboniphilum. The sequence goes on from NZ_JABXYJ010000002.1 coordinate 140,769, forward strand.
CAGGGAGTCGCCACGGGCCAGGAAATCCGCCAGAATCTGCTCGCGCTCCGCGTCACGGATACGCTGCAAAACCACCTGTTTGGTATCCTGCGCAAAGCGGCGGCCAAAATCCATCGACTCAATTTCTTCTTCGATATAGTCGCCAACCTGGATTTCAGAATCATCCTCGACTGCCTCAAAGTGCAGGATTTCCTGATCCGGCAACTGCAGACCTGCCTCATCCGGAACGACATGCCAGCGACGGAAAGAGCGGAACTCACCGGTATCCCGGTCAATCTCTACACGAATATCCACTTCGCCGGGAAAACGTTTCTTGGTCGCCTGCGCCAAAGCATGCTCCAGCGCACCAAAAACAACTTCTTCATCGACGTTTTTTTCGCGTGCCAGCACATCTACTAATAACAACAAATCACGACTCATGCTTTGCGACTCCTAAAATCCACTTGCGGCACCAGGCGTGCCTTATCCACATCGGCGAGCGTAAACTCCAGCATGGCCGACCCATCTTTTACTTCAAATTCGAGCTTCAGCGTATCGTTTTCCGGCGCATGCAAGATGCCTTCGAAATTTTTTCGATTTGGCGTTCCCGGTATCGGCATACGTAATTTAACAGTCACCTTTTCGCCGGCAAAACGCGCATAGTCCGCCATTTTTTTCAATGGCCGGTCAAGCCCGGGCGAAGAGACCTCCAGGCGGCTGTAATTAATGTTTTCGACCATTAGTACATGCGACAACTGATGACTGACCTTCTCACAATCTTCGACTGTGATATTGCCTTTCTCCAGATCCTCAGGTAAAAAATCAATGTAAACCCTGAGCAAACCGCGTTCGGCCTGCTCAAAATCGACCAGATCATACCCGGTGCCATTGACGGTCTTTTCAATCAATTCCAACAAAGCCAAACCACTCTCCAATAAACAAGCTAATGCCATTACCAGCCAAATACAAACAACATCATGCGATAAAACAAAAAAAAATGGGCAACAGCCCATCTTTTTTAGCGCCCAGCATTAAAATCACAAGGCAATGTGTAATTTTGCATTATAAAGGAAAATTCATCGCACCGCAACGAATAAGCCCTGACAACACTTAATTGCAAACACAATTATCTTAAAAGTAAAGAAATATCACATTGAGGGAAATCTTGTCTTTAAAATTTTACGACGAATGCACACACAATTTCCCGGCATAGTTCAGAAATAGGACTTCAGCAAACGCCACTTTTCTTGCTCTTCCGAGTTTTTTGAGCGATTCAGTGCTTCCGAAACAAAAGCAATTATAAAAGACAGCATTAACCCAAAAAATGCAGCCGCAATTGTGATCAATGACCGCTGTGGTTTAACCTTATACTCCGGCTCAACCGCCTTATCCAGCACCTGAATTAAGGGCGCATCTTTTGCCTCATCAAGGCGAGCCACCTCATACTGTTTCACAAGCAACTCATATAGCATCTGATAATATTTCACATCGCGCAAGGTTTGCATATTATTGACACTACCATCCTTTACTTTAACCGCGTCGGACTCATTGGCAGGCTGACTGCCATTTTCAAGCTTGGCTAATTCTTGACGCATACCCAGCAATTCCTGATTCGCACGCTTATATTCGTTATTATTTTGCGTCACAAATGCCTGCATTGATTTCAATTGAATTTCTTTTGCAGAAATACCCGCCCGCAATCTCGCTACGGTTTCCAACACCGCCTTACTTTGGGCGTCAACACTCAACATTCCCTTACTACTCATCGTATTTGCCAGTGACATTTCCGCAGAAATCATCTTATCTTTTGTCAATTCCAGCTGCTTCTCAAAAAATATCCGGCGCTGAGAAGCCTCAGTTAATGCAAATTTTCCGGTCAAAGCCATCAATTCCTCAACGTATGCATTTGCAATAGCGGCAGCAATCTTAGGATCCTTATCCTCGACATCAATGGAGATAATATTATCCTTCCCCGATACAATCGAGGCATTTCCATCCAACTGTTTTCTTGCACTCTCCAGAAATTTGGCCCCATAACGTTTTTGCAAGTCGAAACGCTGAATCAATTTATCTGTGATCGTCCGGCTCTTCAGCATGCCGATATATAAATCATTCGGACTTTTTAATCCCAGAGCGACTCCAGCACCACCAGCCAATCCACCTAACTGACTCAACATTGCCGATGCTGTCGATTGACTTTGCTGAGGAGGTAAAATTTTCGTATTTGCTTTATATGCATTCGGTAATATCAGGCTCACCAGCAAACCAGCAACAGCAAATCCGATGGGATATAAGATAATTTTTTTCTTATGCTTAGCCAGCATAAGCAAAATATCCATCAGGCTGATGCCATCATCATCTTCCATTTGAGCATGTTGCTCTTGATTCAATGTAACCATACTCATCATTTCAAAGTCTTAATTGCTGCAGCACCCAAGCCAAATCCCGATAGAATCTGCGCCCAATCTTTCAAGCCATTTGTAAATACTTTATAAGGAGTTTCTTTATTCAGACGATCCGGCACAACAATACTATCTCCAGGCATGATTTCAACAGAGTTGATACTGGAAAACCAGCCACGACCAGCAGAAGACGCTACCGTACCGTTAGGGCGCAAGACAAATACCCCATCCATGTCCGCCTCGGAGGTTGGCCCTGCATCAGCCAAATATTTTTCAACAGTCATGCCTTTACGCCAAATAATCGAGGCTTCCTGATTGACCGCACCGAATACATGAACAAAATCTGGCCGACTAGGAATCACTAACTGATCGCCATTTTCCAGTTTAAGTGCAGGCAATTTATCAAAATTCTCATCATTTGCCGCCAAACCGAACGAAATACGACCCGTCGCTTTCAACTCACGCATTTTTGCCAGCACCTGAGCACTTGCTTCCTGTTCCGCCTTCAGTTTTAACGCAATTACCTGTGCATCTACTGCACCGGATTGATTGGCTGCGGCTTTAGCATTTTCTGTACGACTTTGCGATTCCAGTCTGCGTACTGCTTTCTCCAGGTTGAGCTGCTGCTCCTGGCGGACCTTCTCACGATAAAACTCAGTACCAAACAAATAAGCATTCGAAGTTGTGCCGCCCGCTTTCGCGATTAGAGACTGTATCGTTTCTCCTGGCCCCATCTGATACACACCGGGAACATTCACCTCTCCCTCAACGCGCGCAAAAACCTTACGTTTCGCAACTGGCACCTGAATATCGTTTTGAGAAAAAACCGTCACGGCATCACCTGCCTGCAAACGCAGATTATCTTCGCTTTCGGGATTATCCATTGCCCGACCAAGATTAAACGGCAACAAACTCACGCTTAAGGTAGCGCGGTCAACACGTTCAATGACGGCATATTCCCAATTGACATCATCAATCAGATTACCGATATTCGCAGAAATTGAAGCTGCATTTTCCTTAATCAATCCTTTATCATCTATATCACCGTTAACACCATGAATCACAGAGCCATTCTGACGTCGCACCGACGCCCGTGTTATTAAAGCTTCACGATTCGGAATGAGATCACGGATACGCATACCCGCTTTGAATGGCACCCGCAATGCCTGATTGACGTTACCACGTAAAGTCACAGCATTCGAAAAATCTGGCGTAATCGATGCCACAGTCAGCAAATCACCATTCTTAAACGTCTTGGTCAAGCCAGCCTGATTCAAGGAAAACTCCTCCACCGTACGCGGCTGAGATTTGTTTGGATCGATCCGCTCCAGAAATGCACGGCGCGGATCTGCGACTACTGGCACACCACCAGCAAGGTCAAGAATACTCGCAACAGACTCATTTGCAGATTTCAACTCATAAATCGCCGGCACATTTACTTTACCGGTTAATGCGACATAACCTGCCGCCGCTGGAATATAAATCGTATCGCCATCCTGCAGTTTTACGTCATGACTCTTGTCGCCCTTGGCAATAAAAGAATATAAGTCGAGACTACCAACAATTTTCCCTTGTCGCTTCACCTGGACATTACGCATGGAACCAGTCAGATTCGGTCCGCCGCTGACCAGCAATGCTGTCACCAAAGTTGAAAATCCAGATACAGTATAAGAGCCCGGCTTTCTCGCCTGCCCTACCACATAGACGGTAATAGCGCGCAGACGACCAAAACTGACGCTGACAGCAACATCACGGTAGAGCTTACCAATGGAAGATTTGATGACTGCATCTGCTTCGCCGGCTTTCACTCCCACCATGGGGACGGCACCTATCGTCGGGATATTAATCAGACCGTTACGATCCACGGTCGCGCGATAATCAATATCGACACTCCCCCAGGCTCGGATCAACACCTCATCACCGGCACCCAGCACATAATCCGAAGGAATCGGCGTATCTTGCAACGGGGCAAAACTAGATGGCGGACGAGAAAAGAACTCCTCGCCAAATAAGGGTAACTGCTTACCAGTTGCATACTCGACGAAATTCTGAAATTCGCTTCTTTCCTGCTTTTTATTTTTCACAAAATAATGAGCGTCTTCTGCGGCTGATCGGGAGTTGAATGCGGCATTATCGGCAGTACTATTCTGATTAAGCGATTGATTAGTAATGCGCGGAGCTTTGCTGACTCCTGTTGAACTCAATGAGCTATCACCAACCGCCATTGAGTCTTGAATATTTTGAAAATTAGTTTGCTGCGCAAAAACGGTATTTGCAGCAAGAATAGCAAAAATGGGAAGCGCACTCTTCATTATTCGATGCATAGATAAGTACTTTAATTAATTTAATTTATAGCCAGCTTCAAAGAGCCGAACAGTTAAAACGCTCTATAACAACCCGACTATGTGGCTGAAGTCAAACATTCGATTTTGCTTCAGACCTATCAGAGCCTAACGCAAAATCGCCACCCACAGTCACCCAACGTTTAATTTTAAAACGCACAATCATTGCATAAAATGTGCAATAGCACAAAATAAACATCGCAATCAACGCCAATACCATAGAGGTATTTGACCAGAAAAACAAACCAGGAATAATTGCCAGCGAAGCCATCCCCCATAAATATGGTGCGGTTAACGAGTTGCGCTTAATCATATGCTCGGGCTTTTTAGAACCGACGCGATATCGCACCACTCGCTTATAGATCAAGGAATGCAGATGCAAAGCATCCGGTAAGCCAGCCGGCACCCCACGCAGCACCTTGCGCCTGTAGATAGAAAACACCGTTTCCCAAACTGGATAAATGACCAGCAACAAAGGAAACCATGGTGAAACACTGGGATTTCTGTACACAAGCATCATACAAATTTCAGCAATGACAAATCCCCACAAATAGGCTCCACCATCACCCGCGAAAATTGTTCCTTTAGGATAATTCCAACACAAAAAACCGATAGTAGCGCCGATCATTGCAACACATAAGCCAAGTAACAAGGTGTCATTCACCTGATGACTCACAAAGCCCAGAGCAGATAAAATTAACACCACCACGCCACCTGACAAGCCATTAAAGCCGTCGATAATATTGGTGGCATGCGTGATTCCGCCAACCGCCAACATCACCAACAGCGCATTGAAAACGATGTAATTCGTTACCAGATGATCGAGCAACGGCATCCCCAGACGCACCAGCTTAGCATCTAATAAATACATGCCTAGCAAGGCGGAAAAAAAAGCAGCCAACAACCGCTTCAAAGGGCTAACTTTTTTTGTCAAATCTTCAATCATTCCAGCCAACCAGACTGGCAATAGCGTCAGCACGAACAGCTGTGTATTTAAATGCGACTCGCCGAAATACAGCATGAGCAAACCAGCTAGCAAACCACAAATTACAGGCAAGCCACCAATACGCGGCGTCGCGCCATGATGCATTTTTTGGGGGCCAGAACCAACATGATCCGTCGTTAAATGTTGATGGACGTGTTTAAAAAGAATGAGTCCAAAAGACGCTAGCCACGAAACAAATAGGGCGGCGGACAATACGTTAATCATAAAAACCTTTTAAAAATTCCGTCAGTATTAGTTTATTATTTTTTTTCAAAAAAAAACCGCAAAACTTAACTCATGCCAATAATTGCGCGAAGCACAATATCATTAATATCTGCAAGTCCCAAAAAATAGAGTTTGGACTTTCACAAATTTCACGCCATAGTATGCTTGCTATTTTTTACTGAAAAATGACATAAATTGAAATGCCACTAACATTAGGGATTAATACACATGCTCGCGGCACACATCCGGAACGGTCAAACCGTTCTCAGGTTACTTCAGGATTGCCATGATTTGGCCGTCAGAAAACCTTGATTGTTTCATTGCAGAACTCTCTTCCTCGATGGGTGAAAATTCTACTTCCGATCCCGCTTATTGCTGGGGGATTACTGCCCCCTAGCTGCTCCCTCATCAGAAGAAACTTACCCATATATAAGAACCTGATAATTATTAGACATAAAAAACATAAAAAATAAATGTGCTAATAAAGGAATCAAGACATAGCATGCAGAAATTACCCCTTGCCTTTCAGATCTTGTAACTAAGAATAATTGAAGTACAACTGCAAAAATTGCATATCTGTATGTAATTGCCGGGAAAAATAAGTAGCATAAAAATAGTAAAATAGAAGAAAAAATAATAGATTTATTTTCTTCATTAGTGATGTATTCTTTATCGCGAAAATATCGAACTACATAGATCCAATACAACGGCAAGGTAATGTATAGAATAAATGATAACGATAACTCATTGACATAGATAGTGCCATAAAATTTACTTACATCCATTGCAACATTTATAAAGTCAATCATCTCATTATAAAATAATTCATAAAAAAATCCTCCAATTAAAAATATCAATAAAATAACTAATTTGAGTGCTTTTTTAGGAAAATTGAAATTCAATAACCAAAGTAGCAAAGGGCTGTAAGTCAACGTAGAATTATGGGCAACAACAGCCAAAGCAGCAAAAACAAAAGCAAAGAATTTATTTTTTCTTAAATTTGCAATAGCACCAAAAAATAGTAACGTACCAAAACACTGACGCATTGCGTTTGTCATTAGTTCTAAGCCGAACATACTAAACATGATTGCGCAAGCCCAAAGAAACGTGCCATTTCTCCATTTAGAAAAAAGAAGAAAGAAAAGTGGCAATAACATTGCAACCTGGAATAAAAACAACCAATCTAATTGAGTACCACAAGCGCCTATCGAAAATGAATAAAATAACTTAAATGAAAGTTCCTTATCCTCATTTTGCTCATCGATATAGTCATTGCAATACTGATGTAAGTAATGAACGTAACGCCCCGTGTCACTAGGATTATCAATACTAGGAATGGGGCGTGAAGCGAGAAGGGAAGCAAATGAAGTAGCTAAAATTAAGAAAAGTAACCATTCAAGAACTTTAAATTTTGAATTCATTTTCACCTATTAAATGGCTTAAGGAAATAATAAGTACTGGAATTTTCAACACTTTGAATGAACAAAAAATTCAACTATGTGCCTTTGATCCTTTGGATAAAAAAATCAAGTCAAAATCGACTTTGTATATGACACTTTTGTATTAGCACTCAAATTGATTAATAAAATATAATTAATTTCGCATTAATGTATAAAATCAAGCATTTGAAGATAATCTTTCGCGATTCTTTGCGAAGTGTAATTTTTGATATACGAATTGCGACTCTTAACTTCCAAACCAATAGTTGTATTGATAAGCTGAGATAGCTGGTTACTGCTCTGAAAATAACTAGCGGCAGAACCGGCAGTCGCTCGATTGAAAGTGCAGTCAAAACAAAGAATTTTATTATCGTAAAATAACATTTCTACAAGTGACGGGTTTGTACCTCCGACACTATGACCATGAAGATAGAACTCGTGTGTTTCTCTTAATTCCGCTAGTTTTCCAGCATCATAAATCGGATCCGAAAAAACTATCCTTTTTTCATTTTTATATCTCTCTTTCATCAAACGCCCGTATAACGAATTATTCCAATTGCCTACAAAGGTATAGCTCGTTAGATGGGAAGCTAGCATTCCCTCAATTAACATTTCTACTTGATTTTCAGGCTCAACTCTGCAAATCGTGAGGGCACTCTTTGTTATGACAGAAGGCTTTGGCATCAAACGAAGTACGTGATCACCTGAGTAGGAGATTAATATGGCTTTACTTTTACAACTATTCAATACAAAAGGTAGAAGTGCTTCATTGTCATACACGATTTTATTTGAACATTTTTGCGCTAAGAAATCGAATAGTTTCAAAATTTTTCTCTTTACCCATGAAAACTTTGAACGCCTCCACTCCACTCCATCAACATTCACGCTAAGATGAACTTTCATAATCCAACAAAGCAATCTAAATAATGGAAACCAAATGCCCCCCGAAACTCCCAGAACAACAATGTGACTTACAAGTGGCAATACTTTAATGAAGGCATAAAGATCATGAAAAATTGAAGAGATTCCATTTGCCTTCAAAGGAATAAACATTCGACTAACGCCATTATAAATTTCAGCCTGGTTTTCGTATGCAGACGCATCACACGTAACTATCACTTCATCAACAGACTTAGCGATTATTGGTGCGCAATGTTCGAGAAACGACTCAAAGCCCCCATATCTGTTTGGTATGCCGACTGTTCCGATAAAAGCTATTTTTTTTTTTGTATTTTTCATTTACTAATAACAACTCAATTAAGTTTAAAGTTACGGCAAGAGGGATCTCGTAAAAAATAAAAAGAGATTTGATTTCTATTTCAAGTAACGTAAACGAATTAGATCGTTCAATATTCTTGCTCCCCCAAAAATACTTCCAAAAAGATAGCGAATAACATTAGAGAAAGTATTTTTTTTCAACAAAACAGAACGAGCGTAAAACTCTCCCTTTCGCATGTTCCAGATCGCCGACGAAATCCCCCCCTTCGAACCAACTGCGCGAAAAACTTCGCTTAGGTTTTCGGGCAAATATTTCATGGTCATATTTGGTTCAATATAGTGAAGTAAATATGACCAATCTTCGCAGAATCTGAGAGACAGGCCCAGCTTTTGCTTACGTCTAAGAACGAGTGAAGGCGTTACCACTGGGTTGAATACCGTTATTAGCCAATGTAACGGTATGACCCAGCTAAAAAATTTCAACCAAATCTCAACCAATTGAGCATATTTCTCCATTCCTTTAACAGAATGAAATAATATATCCACTGGATTTTCAGAAAGACTGTCTAACACTATATCGATTTTTTTTTCAAAAAAAGCGTCGTCGGAATCTAAAAAAGCAATATATCGGTATTTTGAACGCCTAATACCTAAATTTCTTGCCTTTTGAGCTCCACCATTTTTTTTATAGCCATAAACGCGTACAGGAACTCCTGAAACATTCATTTCTGGCAAAAATGCTTTCGGGTAAGTGTCCGAACCATCATCTACAACAATAATTTCTACACAATTTGGGCGATTTGTTTTAACTGACTCAACCGCACGCATCAACGGCTCTTTACGATTAAACGTCGGTATTACGACAGATATCCCAAATTGATCATGGTCAATTTTCATTAATATAGGTGTTAATTAAACTCAAGCAATGGGTATGTTTATATCGACTTGAGTTGATTTGAAAATAGATCTCGATTTCAAACAATAGCCGCAACCAATATTCATATTGGATCTAATTTAAGATTTTTGGGTTCACTTCTTAAATACTTTTCCAAAGCTTGATGGGCGATAAAAGCATTCGGCAGATCAGAAATTACAATTGTACTTTCTTCGTTCCTTATAAATTTAGAGCGACTTAATAATTTAAAGAAAACAGCTTTTGCTTCTGAGGCCAAAGCACCAAGCATACGCTTCAAACAGAACCACAACCCAATACGCTTTCTATAGTTTGAAAATGACTGCAATGTAAATTTCGTGTAGCTTCGCTCATACAGAAAGCATTTGATATATAGCCTAGAGAAATTTAATTTTTCCGAGTACGATGGCATCAACTCAACAGCCTTCAACAATGAATAGGACCAAACGGTATAAACACTGTAAAATTCAGGTATTCGAAGATCCCAAATCAAATTTTTAAACGCACCAATATGGGGGTTATCACGCAGTCCACCCACGTGCTTACCTTTTGCACTCAAACCGGATGTACTCGCTCCAGAAGCTCCCGGTATAACAATTGGATAATCTAATCGAGCACACTTCTTCGCTTCAACAGAAATCAACGCCGCACTATATATATCAGGACTAACTCCACCAAATAAATTTCCATATTTTCTACGTATGCTATCTGCGAGTGAACGGGAGATCATCCCAGCGTAGGCTCGAGGCATATCTAATACACCACTCCCCAAATTTTCCATAGCATTTTCCAGCGCATCTATTGGATTATATTTATTGGCAACACCTGCATAATTTGAAATAGATAAAGTGCTCCCATCTGCACACCACCTTGTGTTGCTTGAAAAATCGTTCCAATAATACAAAACAGGAAAAGTGAATTTAACTGCATCGATACAATTTGATTTTGCCCATAACGCAACGTCCACAATTTTTGAGCTGACGAAATCATCATCCCCAAGAAAGACAAAGTACTCTCCAGTTGCTATCTCCAAAGCAGCGTTAAAATTATCGACAACGGAAAAAGAAGAGTTCGTCTTAACAAAACGGATTCTATTACGTTCAGAACTACTCTCAAATTCCGGGGATATTAAATCAATCTCACTTGAATCACATACGACGACTTCTATCTCGGCAGACGCTTCTAAAATGCCCTTAATCGATGGAATTGCATACCGAGCACGATTATGAGTTGGAATAATGACCGACAAAATCGGCATGTTAGATCTCCAATTCTTCGACTATATAGGAGAGTGTTTTAAGTATTATTTTTATCTCCTGCACACTTAAACGTGTTGTGTTATGAGAAGTGTAATCATCAATATTATTTGCTTCTGGTTGTCCATCCAAAATAAATTTGTCGTAATTCAGATCTCGGTTGTCTGCAGGAATTCTGAAATAACGTCCCATATCCTCCGCTTTTGCCATTTCTTCACGAGATACAAGTGACTCATATAATTTTTCGCCATGACGGGTACCAATTACTTTAACCAATGCTTCACTATTGAAGAGTTCTTTTAATGCCTGAGCCAAATCTTCAATAGTTGAAGCTGGCGCCTTTTGCACAAAAATATCTCCTTGCTGCCCATGTTCAAATGCATGCAGAACCAGGTCAACAGATTCTTCAAGAGACATTAAAAAACGAGTCATTTTTGGATCTGTCACAGTCAATGGCAAGCCAGCTTTAATTTTCTCTACAAAAAGGGGAATAACAGATCCTCTCGATGCCATGACATTTCCATACCTTGTTGCACATAATACGGTGCCGCCACCTTTCACTGTTCTTGATTTAGCTACCAGAACTTTTTCGGCCATCGCCTTTGAAATTCCCATCGCATTGATAGGATAAACAGCCTTGTCAGTGCTCAGCGATACGACTCTCTGTACGTTATTGGCGATCGCCGCGTTTAGTACATTTTCGGTTCCAAGCACATTAGTTCTGACGGCTTCCATTGGATAAAACTCGCAAGATGGAACTTGCTTCAGCGCGGCTGCATGGAAAACATAGTCGACCCCAGCCATAGCCTGGTGGATGCTTTCGTAGTTGCGTACGTCGCCAATATAAAACTTAACTTTGGAGCTATTAAGAGCAATACGCATGTCTTCTTGTTTTTTTTCATCGCGACTGAAAACAATAATTTCTTTAACGTCTGTATTCAAAAAACGGTTCAGTACAGTATTTCCAAAAGAACCCGTACCACCAGTAATCATTAAGGTTTTGTTATTAAACATTTAAATCCTTACAATACAATTATTAATTTTTATAAAAAAGTATACTTAAAAAGAAAACTAAAACTAGTAAGTCCGCTTAAAACAAACATTGCCAAGAGAAAAGATTTTTGTCCTAATTCCTTGACAGCTGGCAAATACATTGCGCGCAACCAGGAAAGTAAAGTTGATCCAACGTTATAAGCGGCATATACAAAACACACACCACTAATACTTTTCATGCTTGCAAATAATCCCGCAAAAATTAAAGTTACAACAGTTAAACCAATCGATAACCTCGCTTGAAATTTAAAATCTTTCACTGAAATCAATAGACTATAGGGGATAAAACCTAACAAGCCAAATGCTATTCCCGGTAGTAGTATTGCAACATATTGGGCTATTACTGCATTCTTCTGCGAGCTCCCCATCCACAAGTTAATTGTTGGTTCTCTAAAAAGCCACAAAATGGCACTAGGAACAATCGTGACAATTAACAAGGAAAAAACAAATTGTTCAACCACTACTTGTGTTCTAAATTTATTTTGCTCAGCTATTGCGCTTAGTAACTTAGGTTGAAAAAACTGACTAACCGGGCTAGCAAGTACCGAAATAGTTCCCATGCATAAGGTTGTTGCCAAAAAATATGGGGCAACGTCCGATGCTGACATAAAACCAGAAACAATCGGTTTATCAAGCTGGGTAACGGCAGCTCCAGCAACCGAGAATAATGCCAATGATTTGCCTCGCTTCAAAAGACTGACTATGTCTGAAATAGCAATGTTTTTAAAATTTAATCCTGTGAATTTAAATAATTTAAAAAAATAAAATCTCGTTACAAAGAAATGTAGTACTCCAAATAAACACTGAATTAAAACGAAAGCCGTTAAAGTTGAAGAAATCTCAAGTAAGACAAACGCAGTAGCACCAGCACGTGCAGCAACACCACCGACCTGCAACCAACTGGCGATAGAATAGCAGCGACTTGCAATTAACGCGGAATAATACAAATTTTGCAAAACCATGAAACAAAATAATATTATTGATCCAAAAACTACTGTGCCACCTACATCCTCCAATCCGCCTATTAATTTGAGACCGGTAGCAAACAAAAATAAAATAACATAAAAAATTATTAAACTTTTTTCTGCAGTACATATCAACGAAGTCAACTCACGTGACTTTGTGTCTGCGACTGCAAAATCTCTGCTAATCAAACTGGACATTCCCAAATCCATCATGACAAGCAATGATTGAAGCGATAAAATAACTGCAACCGTACCGAATTGCTGAGCGCCGAGTAACCTGCTATACATCGGCAAAAAAAAGACTGCTACCAAAATACCTGAAGCCTTGCCAACATAGAGCATTGCCATATTAAATACTGCCCCCCAACTCTTCTCAATCAAACTGATCATATGATTGAGTTCCTCAATTGAACTACAATCATCTCAATATCATCGTCGGCTAACCACCAACCGCATGGCACTGCCAATATTTCGTCAGTAAATTGTTTTGTCGATGGCAAATCAGCGCTTTCAGTCCTGAAGCCTGAATAAAGGTCTGTTCTGTGGTGGAGTTTTGAAACGTGTATGCCTTTTGCTTTCAATTCTCTTAACACTTTGTCTCGATTTTTCAGACGAAGCAGCATGACCCAGTAAGCGGGGATACAGTCAGCATTTGGGGTGACAATTTTTAATTCATCTATATTTTTTAATTTCTCAGTTAAGAGCAATACATTTGCTCTTGTTTTCGAAATTCTTTCGCCAACCGTTGATATTTGGGCGTGTCCCATTGCCGAATTCAAATTATTGAGCATTGCGGACCAACCAATTTCCGGAATATCGCAGTCTGGGTCGATTTCACCATCTCTATCACGAAATCTATTTAAGTCGATTCCAAATCGTCTTAATCTAACGGCTCTTTCAACATCTTTCTCATCACGACAAACTAATGCACCGCCTTCAATAGCATTTATTTGTCGATTGGGATAAAACGAATAAATCGCAAAATTTCCAAAACTACCGACTAGCTCGCCACCAACGCTGGCCAATAAAGCATTGTCACAATCCTCAATTAGCTTTAATCCAAACTCACGGCAAATTTCTGCAATTTCTTTGATCTTCGCGGGATAGCCTGCGACATGATAAACAATAACAGCCTTAGATCTTGAAGTAATTGCTTTCCGCAAAGAGTCGGGATCCATCAACCCGGTTTCCGGATCAACATCAACCCAAATCGGCTTACCGCCGGCTATTGCTATTGGAGCATTCGTTGACATGCAAGCGAAAGCTGTCGTTAATACTTCATCATCCTTTGTAACGCCGGATAAATGCAATGCGATCTGAATTGCACTTGACATATCATTCACGGTAACTACATTAGGATTCCGTATCAACTTACCAAATCCGTCTGTAAATTGCTTAACGAAAGAACCAGACGCGATCTGCCCTGAACGTAAAACGTCTGACGCTAATGCCTCCATATTTGCATCGCGGTACGTACTAAATAAGAAAATTGATGAACTCATGACTAAGGCCTAACCACGCTTAATAATATCAACAATTCTTTCGCGTTCTTCGTCGCTTACCCACCAGCCACAAGGAATGTGCAATAGTCGCTTATAGAATGCATCCAAGCCAGGTAATGGTTTTTTTGAATCGCTAAATATTGTGTGTAAATTATTAGGCTTATGCAATTTGGACGCTGCAACGCCAGCTTCATTCAGGGCTTTTTCTATGTCAGTTGAATGGTCGCTAAGCAATGTATACAACCAATAACTTGGCCCAGCTTGTGGATCACAACGAGCAAAGTCTATTCCGGCAATCGAGCTGAATTGCTGATCGTAATAATGGCCATTAGACTTATGCTTATCCAATATAGAATTGATATGATCCAATTGAACAAGACCAATAGCGCCAGTAACGTTACTCATGTTGTATTTATAGCCGATGGATTGGATATCGACTTCCGTGCGTGGGACACCTTTTAACATGCCAAACCAACGGAATTTTTTTGCCGCAGTAATATGCTTCTCATCTGCAATAGACAATACCCCGCCGTCGATTGTCGTCATATGCTTAATGGCCTGGAATGAAAACAAACCAAAATCACCAATGGCACCAATACCTTTGCCAGCATATGTTGCGCCTAAAGCATGAGCACAATCTTCAATCAAAGCTATTCCATATTCATCTGCAATAGCTCGCAACTCTGCCAAGCGAACTGGGTAGCCCGCATAATGAACAGCCACAATTGCCTTTGTTTTGGAAGTAATGTTTACTCGAACCGATTCTGGATCAATATTTCCGGATAACGGATCAACATCTGCCCACACAACTTTTGCGCCACAATACAAGATTGAAGTATTTGTAGGTTCGGCAGTCATTGGCGTGCTTATAACTTCGTCTCCAGCACCAACACCCGCCAAGACAAGAGCTGCATGTAAAGCAGCTGTTCCACTGCTCATACCCAATACGTTTGGCATATTGAAATGCTTAGCAAATTTCTCTTCAAAATCGTAAACATATTGTCCTTCCGCTACTTGACCGCTATATAACACGGCCTCTAACACTGGCATCAATACTTCTTTAGGTGGAAAGGAAACTTTAACTATTGGTATCATATTATCAAATTCTATCTAGTACTGAAATTAACATTGAATTAGGTACAACTAAAAGTGGATCACGCTCGCTCAATGCTAACCACATTTGTAAATTTGTCGGACTTGCGTTTAACTTCAATCCTAAATTACGTAATGCGTCAACTAATGGATCGTTCTCTATAAAATTTAGTCGCCACTTTTTTGGAAATTGATCAAAGAGTATTTTGGCGACAAGGCTTGGTTCCCCTGAATAATCCGCAACAATCACTCCATCAAAATCGCACAGGTAGACGATAGCTGCATTTTCATTATTAATCTCATATCTAGAAGTAGCAAAAGGAGGTAAAGGCTTAATCTTATCTTCGACACCAGGAAAGTCATCCATACGAATTGAGGCTTTACAAATATCAATCTCAGGTTGCTCAATCCAGCCATAATTCCATCTATCAGAAACTTCAAAGCCTAACCCAGAATAAATATCATGTTGATTAGTCCATAACGTGAGGTAGTCAAAGGAATTAAATTTCGCATACTCAATTACCTGAGTTAATAACTGCCTTCCTACACCAAGCCCTCGAAAATTAGGATGCACACATACCAATCCTATTAACCCAACTTTATATTGCTTTTCTTCAAGAAAATATTCTTCTGTTTTTAACACCAAGCCCCCAATCACTTGTCCAAACTCTCTAGCTTCGAAAGACTGCGCTCGTGATGACGATACATAAAGGCATGGAAAGTGGCGTCGCAACGAAATACCTCGCCCCTTTGTAGTAAAAAAAATTTCCCAAGCCAGTTCCCTGAAAGCCTGAGAAAAATTATTCGAATTTTCTATCTTAATCATGTCAAAATAATTTTCCGTAACTATCTTTAAGGTACACGAGATACGTCAATAAATTCTAAACTAAACTTTGACGTTTTCCAGATGAGCAACTATTGGATTTTTCAAGTTGAACAAAGAAGAACTTGGCTACATAACATGCCTATTGCACCTGCACTTGCTCGCTGGTTTTACCGAAACGGCGCTCTCTTTTCTGGAAAGATGTGATTGCGTCGTCCAGCGCTTGGACGTCGAAATCAGGCCAGAATGTATCTGTGAAATAGAATTCCGAGTACGCTAGTTGCCACAACAGGAAATTGGATATCCTGGCTTCGCCGCCGGTACGGATTAACATGTCCGGCTCGGGTGCGTAGGCCATCGACAAATGCGCCGACAACATGTCTTCGGTGATCTCGCCTTGCCCTATCCCTTTCGCGATCAGCTTATTGCAGGCATTTACAATATCCCAATGTCCGCCGTAGTTTGCACAAATTGTCAGGGTCAGACCGGTATTCGCGGCAGTTTCCGATTCTGCGACTCTGACCAGTTCCTGCAAATCCTGATCAAACTTGCTCAGGTCGCCAATTACTTTCAGCCGGATATTATTTTCACCCATCTTCCTGATTTCGCCGACCAGAACTTTTCTGAAGAGCTGCATTAGTAATGAGACCTCTTCTTGTGGCCGCCGCCAGTTTTCAGAGCTGAAAGCAAATAAGGTCAGATATTCGATACCGCGGTTAACGCAGGCCTCAACAACTTTATTGACTGTTTTTACGCCTTTTGCGTGTCCGGCAAATCTCGGTAAAAATCGCTTGGTTGCCCAACGGCCATTACCGTCCATGATGATGGCGATATGTTTTGGAACTGCTGCATTTTCGCCATCACTTTTTACATTTTTTGTTTTAATAATACTATTCATTTTTTATTTGCCAGGTACACCAAAAGGAAAACTCAAAGTCACATCAACTGCATTCGAGTTCAAAGCACCTTTAGCAGAACGCACACGTCCGACTCCCAACTTCAGGCGTGATTTCCCATATAGATCGATACCGCCATATACCATTGCCTGTGCAGTAGCGCCGCCCTTGGCATCCACACCGCCGCCGCCAGCTGCGCCAATCAACATCTCTGCGCCAGCAAACAATCCGGCTGGAGATAGATTGGTACGCCCACCGAGACCAATCAGACCAACGGAAAATCCACCTGCATTCCCGGCAAAAGCGCTATGCGCCTGAGCCGATAAGTAGGTATTTGGAGAAAGATAATGGTCAATTTTAAAACCCATTAACTCCAGATTATTTTTACTTCCACCATAACGTATCGCATGCCGATACTGTTGACCGGAGGCTGCCCATTCCATTTTTCGTATCGTACGCGACGTTTCCTGCCCCGAACGTGTATCCAAATCAAGTCCCAGCTGCATATTCGCATAATTTGATTTGAAATCACCATTCATGGCACGTACAACACCCCCTTCGAGCGCCACAAAAATATTCTGCGTTATTTGTGTTCGTGCATACAAACCCGCTTTAGCCAAGGCACCGCCACCTACCGGAATGCGACCACCGCCCCCCATACCGAACGCAACACGCCCTCCAACTTTGATAGTTTTTTGTATGGCAGGATATTCAACGCCAAGCAAACCAAGCACTTCAGCGTAGCCGTCTGCGCCACCTTTAACAGCTGCGCCGCTCTCGATTCCCCAATACAAAGAGTCAGAAACGAATTGGTCTACACGGAATCCTGCATAGCCTAGTGAACCTGAATAAAGATTTCCATTTAAATCTTTAACGTCATATCCTGGATGATAATTTCCGATGACTCCTGCAATGCGGTCAAATCCAAGCCCACCACGAACATTCGTAATGACAGCACTTCCCTGCGCCAAGGGAGATGAATACATGAAATCGCCATCCATCGCCAAACTAACGCCAAATTGTTTACTATCAATATGACCATTAGGGAAACGGACTTGGGATGCAGAAATACCGACACTAAATTGATTAAATCTCCACAATAGATCAAGATGTGGGCGCAACATTAAACCACCGCCGACAGAAGCAGAGCCACCGCCGCCACCGCCGACATATATTCCACCCTCAATATCCAAACGCTCATAGAGTGGCTTGCGTATCGCCACCTCACCGCCTCCAGTAAAAAAACCGCCACGCTGCCCGGTTATTGCGCCATATGCGGCGGGTCCAATATAAAGACCAGGCATAGCCTGCAGCAGATAACCTCCCCCAACCATGCCCATCATTTCATCATGAGGTAATTGAAGTCTCTCAAAACCAAAGCGGAGCTCAACCGGCGTATCCTCAATTTTGGGTGAATGCGGATCCAAAAAACCATCCGCATAGGCGAATTGCAGGGCACAACAAAATATGCTTAATGCAGCAATCTGTTTTTTTAGTAATGACATAAATGAAAAATAGTTGCATATCAAACTCATGAGTCAAAAATACCCAATCATTTAATCCGCCCATCAACTTAACTGCAAATAACACAATGAAAAGTAGCCTCAGGCTTACGATCTTTAGTTATATTTATTTTAACTTATTTTAGCATGGCATTTATGAACCAGCATCAATACCCGCCTCATGCAAAACAATACTTTTATGCATTCTGATCAAGCAAAAAATTTATATAAAATGTAAAAAATTCCCGTCAAACATTACACAAACGAAAACTTGGGAAACAATACACTCTTTTTATTACAAGAATAAAAAAAATGACTTGATCGCAAATACGATCAAGTCATTTAATCAAGCTACCTCATCCGAGTTTCATTTTTCATATAAAGCGCAACAAAGGAAACCCCCAGATTAAATACTATCCGCCACGAGTACGGCGGCGCGCCGCGATTCCCTGACCAATAGCTTGCCCGCTGCCACGCAAGGTAGGCCCCCGACGCTGCTGCGTAGCATCAGGGAAACCGAGCGCCGTTTGCAAAGGATCCGGCTGGCGGCTGCGCTTTTTACCATTACCGCCCTGCCCCTGACCATACCCTGCAGATTTATTTCCATTGACCGCAGCCCGTCCAGCACCAAACTCGGCACGACCACCGGCCATAGGAAAAGAAACCTGTTTTTGCGTAAACGGACTGGCAGGCATTGGTGCACGTCCCTGCGCCGATTTGTTCGCAGCTGTCTTCCCAACCTTATCGACAGCCGCTTTTTCAAGCCCACTCAACTTCATCAGACTACGGACAGCATCTTCATCGAGCTCATCCCAGCGACCACGTCGTAAACTGGCAGGCAAGGTGAGCGCGCCATAACGAGTACGAATCAGACGCGACACCGTCAATCCGACTGCCTCAAACATACGGCGGACTTCGCGATTACGTCCCTCACCAATTGTCACGCGATACCACTTATTCACGCCCTCACCACCACCATCCGATATTTTGGAGAATTGCGCCAGACCGTCTTCCAGCTCAACGCCAGCCAGCAAACGCTGCCGCATTCCTTCTTCCAACTCACCCAGCGTTCGTACCGCATACTCGCGCTCAATTCCATAGCGCGGATGCATGAGACGGTTTGCCAGATCGCCAGATGTTGTAAATAACAGCAAGCCTTCTGTGTTGTAATCCAAGCGACCGACCGCAAGCCACTTACCAACTTTCATGTTGGGTAAACTGTCAAACACTGAAGTACGCCCCTCCGGATCATTGGTACTGACAATCTCCCCCGCCGGTTTATGATAAATCAAAACCCGAGGTGGCTTCTTGCTGATCTTGCGCTGAATTGGCTTACCGTTAATACGAACCTGGTCGGTCGGCAAAATACGCTGACCGATATGAGCCGGCTCACCATTAACAGACACCCGTCCGGCAACGATCAGCTCTTCCATATCACGCCGGGAACCCAGCCCGGCTTCAGCCAGCACCTTATGCAGCTTAGGTGCATCGTCGTCCGCCGTCAGATCACGACGCACAGCCTTGTTCGGACGTCCCTTACCTTGAAATTTTGCATCCTCCGGGGCATCGAAAGCATCCGAGGTGACAAAAGAAAAGACATCATCAACAACCTGACTCTCCCGACGCCCGCCTTTGTTCTGCTGAGGGCGCTTACTTCCATTGCTGCGCTTGATATACAGATCTCGTCCGCCCCTATCCTTTCCATCTGGAGACACCACACTCTGAGCAGCATCGCGCTGCGGTTTTTGCTGACGCGGACGCGGTGCTTTCGCCTGACGCCCGACAGCCGCCTCACCAGCCGGTGCTGCAGCAGAATTACCCGACGAAGCTGCCCCCGGTTCCGCACCATTCACCGTCTCCGGCCTTCTGGAGCGGCGCATATTACGCGGACCGCGCACACCACGCTTTACTGGCTTAGCGCCTTCATTATCGACAACCACTGCTTTTTGCTCTGCACTTACATCATCAGGATTCATTGGATTCATTCTTCTATTCTATTAAGGCTGCCGATCAGATTCAGCATCCGGATCACTCTCTGACGCAGAGATTTCCGCAGCCAGATGACTTGTTTGTTCCACTACTATTTCTTGCGATACACCGGCAATCAAACCTTGATGCTCAGCCTCACTCTCTGCAGAGACATGCACCGGAATGACACCTGCCATTTCAGCAACTTCATTCAATCCAGCCAGCTCCGGTCCGCGCTCATCCGCATCACCCTTCGTCAATTGCTGCAAGGGTGGCAGCTGATCAAGAGACGCCAGACCCAGATCACTCAAAAACTGGCGCGTCGTTGCAAACAGCGCAGGCCTGCCGGGGACATCCCTGTGACCGATCGTCTCTATCCATCCCCGGTCTTCAAGGGTTTTAATCATCTGGGAAGCCACAGTCACACCACGGATCTCTTCAATATCACCGCGGGTCACCGGCTGACGATATGCGATGATAGCGAGCGTCTCCAGAGTCGCCCGGGAATATCTGGGAGGTTTTTCCGGATTCAGTCGATCAATATAAGCGCGCATTTCCGGCCGGCTCTGAAAACGCCATCCGGTTGATAACCCAACCAGCTCAATTCCCTTGCCAGACCAATCCTGACGAAGCTCTTCCAGCATGACTTTGATAGTATCCGCACCAACCAGCGCGTCTTGATCATCCGCATCCTGGAACAGTCTCTTAATGGTGTGTACCGACAGCGGCTCAGGTGCGCACAACAAGGCTGTTTCGAGGACTCGTTTTGCCTCAGCAGTATTCATGCAATAGTAGTTACACGGGTTTAATTGATGTCACAGAGGGAAGAACCGGGTATGTCCGGCATTTCAGCCCACGCCGTTATGCATATCATTCTGTTGCCCGCCACGTTCTGGCGACAACATCCGCCCGGAAGGCGGAACAAGGCGACTGTAGGCGCAGATTACTGGCCTTGCCTGTCAAATCAGTAGATACCGGATTGTATTCCAGAATATCAGTGACAATCAAAAAAAATTTCCGGACTAATAAAAAAGCCACGTAATAACGTGGCTTTTTTAAAAATCTTGGTTGCGGGGGCAGGATTTGAACCTACGACCTTCGGGTTATGAGCCCGACGAGCTGCCAGACTGCTCCACCCCGCGTCTGAAGAATGAGACTATACACTGTTTTGCTGCCATGCGCAAATTCTTTCTGTTTTCATGGGAAGAGAAACGCCACCAGCCGCTGATGTTACACTTATCGACTGATACGATAACCAACTGATTACCGCCCTGCCCACCATGAAATTCTGCCCCGAATGCGCCGCTCCGGTGATGCTCAAAATTCCTGAAGGCGATACGCGTGAACGCCACGTCTGCACATCATGCGGAACCATTCATTACCACAACCCGAAAATGGTGGTGGGCTCGATACCGGTCTGGGAAACTAACGGCGAAATCAAAGTGCTGCTGTGCCGGCGCGCAATTGAACCGCGCTACGGATACTGGACGCTGCCTGCCGGATTCATGGAAAACAATGAAACCACCTCCGATGCAGCCAGGCGGGAAACCGAGGAGGAAGCCGGCGCCCACATTGCCCTGCATGAATTATTCTCCATTCTGAATGTTCCTCACGTTCATCAAGTACATCTGTTTTACAGGGCAACCTTGCTGGATCTGGATTTTCAGGCCGGAACAGAAAGCCTGGAGGTGCAATTGTTCAGCGAACAGGAAATTCCCTGGGATGAAATCGCATTTCCGACAATTAGTCACACGTTGAAATTCTTTTTCGCAGATATTGTCGCAATCCGTCATGGTGGTCAATTCAACCTGCACGCCCACGACATCATGCACCCCATGCGTCACGGATAAAGCTCACGCCAGAGCAGACGAAAACAACATGCACTACAAATAAAAAACGACCGCCAGACATCGCGGTCGTTTTTTATTTTGAAGCCAGGAAAGCAATCGCCTCCGCCATCCGCCCCCCTCCTTCAACCTCCATCCCGATGCTGAAGGCGGCATGGGTACTACCTTACCAGCTCGTTTCACGCTCCGCCGTAGAGGAAATTTTATGAATCGATAAATCGGCTCCCTCAAATTCCTGCTCAGGATCAAGACGGATTCCCACCAGCTTTTTCAGCAAGCCATAAATCACCACACCGCCAATCACCGCAATCGCGACACCAATTAAAGTGCCAATGAGTTGCGAGGCAAAACTGACGCCACCAACACCGCCCAGGGAACGCAGTCCAAAAATTCCAGCTGCAATCCCCCCCCACGCGCCGCATAAACCGTGCAAAGGCCAGACGCCCAGTACATCGTCCACCTTCCATTTATTTTGCGTCCAGGTGAACATCTGAACAAAAATAGCGCCTGCCACACCACCCGTCACCAGCGCACCAAGTGGATGCATCAGGTCCGACCCGGCACACGCAGCCACCAGTCCTGCCAAGGGGCCGTTATAGACAAATCCGGGGTCATTTTTTCCCATCACCAGCGCCACCAGAGTGCCGCCCACCATCGCCATCAATGAATTCATTGCCACCAGTCCATTCATCTTATCCAGCGTCTGCGCACTCATGACGTTAAAGCCAAACCAACCAACCGTCAGCACCCACGCGCCCAATGCCAGAAAAGGAATACTGGAAGGAGGATGTGCAGCAATAGCACCATTTTTCATATATCGGCCGCGGCGCGCGCCCAGCAACAATACTGCCGGCAGCGCCACCCATCCCCCAAAAGCATGCACCACCACCGAACCGGCAAAATCATGGAATTCTTCAGAAAATGCCGATTTCAACCAAGCCTGCATACCGAAATGCTGATTCCAGGCCATCCCCTCAAACAAGGGGTACACCAGTCCAACCAGCAAAGCTGTCGCGATCATCTGGGGGTAAAACTTTGCACGCTCCGCAATACCGCCGGAAATAATTGCAGGAATCGCCGCCGCAAAAGTCAGCAGAAAAAAGAATTTAACCAGCTCAAAACCATTTCTGGCAGCCAGCACTTCGGCACCGGAATAAAACTGGACGCCATACGCCACCCAGTAGCCGACAAAAAAGTAAGCAATCGTAGAAACAGCAAAATCGACTAAAATCTTGACCAGCGCATTCACTTGATTTTTTTTGCGGACTGTACCGAGCTCCAGAAAAGCAAATCCGGCATGCATTGCCAGAATCATGATGGCGCCCAGCAAGATGAACAATGCATCCGCGCCACTGTTTTGAACACTCATGACTATTTTCTCCCAATAAAAGTGCAAATCACATCGACAATGCACCAATCAAGCAAAAACTATTCCAATATAGTGCAAACCGGTAAGGCATTGATTCATTGCATGATTTCAAAATCAGGATATGCACCATTTTTGGATAATGCACCAAAAAAGATCACCTTTTTAGAGCAAACCGGGAGTGCATCTTGATTCCGTGGCTGGAAGCCGACACCCCGTTCCCCGATGTGTCGCAGGCATTAAACGCGGCGCAAGGTGCGGCGGGATTGTTGGCGGCGGGTGCAGATCTGTCTCCTGAACGTCTGTTGATGGCTTATCGGCAAGGAATTTTCCCCTGGTTTTCAGAAGGTCAGCCAATACTCTGGTGGTCCACCGACCCGCGCATGGTGCTTCATACACGGGAATTCAAAATCTCTCTCAGTCTGCGCAAGCATTTGCGTAAAATCAGCAATGACTCACACTGGCAGATCCGGTTTGATTCGGCATTCGAACAAGTGATGCGCGCCTGCGCCGAACCGCGCAGGGACGGTGGCGGAACCTGGATTTCGGAAGAAATCATTGCCGGATACTGCGGATTGCACCGCATGGGACACGCGCACTCCAGCGAAGTCTGGTTCAACGGTGAGCTTGTCGCCGGGGCGTACGGCGTGGCAATTGGCCGCATGTTTTATGGTGAATCCATGTTTACCCGGGTCAGTAACGCTTCCAAGGTCGCCCTGGCGCATCTGGTATTTTTCTTGCGTGAACAGCAGGTGGAAATGATAGACTGCCAGCAAGAGACTTCGCATCTGGCGTCACTGGGGGCACATCCGGTTTCCCGCACTGAATTTATACGCCACTTGCAGCTTGCCACACAGATGCCGGTCATCACCGGCTGGCATCCGCTGACTAACCCTGACTTCTGATTGCCTTGTTCACTCGTGACGCAGCTTAACGACCTCCCTTTTGCCAGCGTGCAGTTTTACGCGACAGCGCCATATCCATGCAGTTATCTGGATGGTCTGCAGGCGCGCTCCCAGGTTGCCACGCCAGCGCATCTGATTAATGCAGATACGTATTCCGAACTGGTCAAAAGTGGGTTCCGGCGTAGCGGCATTTTCATTTACCGGCCGTGCTGCGACAGCTGTCGCGCCTGCACGCCGGTACGTGTGCGGGTTGCTGAATTTCTGCCGAACCGCAGTCAGCGCCGCGCCTTCAGAAAGCATGACGACCTGACGGCACGCGTGATTCCGCTGGCCTATTCCCATGAGCACTATGAGCTGTATCAACGCTATCAGGCGCACCGGCATGCCGGTGGCGGCATGGATAACGACAGCCGGGAGCAGTATGCCCAATTCCTGCTGCAGAGCCGGGTCAACACCCGGCTGGTAGAATTCCGTGATGCGCATCTGGTGCTGAGAATGGTCAGCATCATTGACATCCTGACCGATGGTCTGTCATCGGTTTACACCTATTTCGATCCGGATGACGCTGCGGCGTCTTACGGTACTTACAATGTGCTGTGGCAGATTCAGCAGACCGCCGCACTGAATCTGCCTTACCTGTATCTGGGCTACTGGATTGCCGCAAGCCCTAAAATGGCCTATAAAACCAACTTTAAACCTCTGGATGCACTCATGCATGGTCAATGGCAGGCACTGACTTCCTGATGAAGCATTGAATATACTCCCATCCAGTATATAAAAAGCCGCTTGATTTACCTAGACGATCAATGTTTTTTCTTCTATACCCCCTATTTCTACATTTACCATGACTGATAAATTACTTTATTCACTGGCTCGGCCGCTGCTGTTTTCGATGGAGCCGGAAAAAGCGCACCACTTCGCCCTGCCAGCTTTACAGCGCATTGCCAGAATGGGACTGGGCGGCCTGTGCAGCAAACCTGCGGATGATGTGCGGACAGTCATGGGCATCACCTTTCCCAACCCGGTCGGACTGGCCGCAGGACTGGATAAAGACGGGGCATATATCGACGGTCTGGCGACGCTCGGTTTCGGCTCGATTGAAATCGGCACCGTCACACCGCGCGCCCAACCCGGCAATCCCCAGCCACGCATGTTCCGATTGCCCAAAGCAGATGCCATCATCAACCGGATGGGCTTCAATAATGGCGGAGTGGATGCGTTTGTGCACAATGTGCAATCCTCCCGCTTTTATCAGGACAAACAAGGGGTACTGGGGCTGAACATCGGTAAAAATGCTGATACGCCGATCGAGCGGGCAGCAGATGATTACCTGCATTGCCTAGAAAAAGTGTATCCGTATGCCAGCTATGTCACGGTCAATATTTCCTCTCCTAATACAAAGAACCTGCGCCAGCTGCAAGGCGCCAGCGAACTGGATGCCCTGCTGGCGCAATTGAAAAATGCGCAGCAAAGGCTGGCAGACCAGCACCGCCGCTATGTTCCGGTGGCACTCAAAATTGCGCCCGACATCGATGCCGAACAAATCAAAACGATTGCCGATGCACTGCTGCGCCACAAAATAGATGGCGTGATCGCCACCAACACCACCATCACCCGCGATGCAGTGCAGGGGCTGCCCCATGCGGAAGAAGCCGGTGGTCTTTCCGGCAAACCGGTATTTGAATTATCGAACCGGGTCATTCGCGCGCTGAAGGCGGAAGTCGGTGATGTGTTGCCGATTATCGGTGTTGGCGGCATCTTCTCCGGAGCAGATGCCGTCACCAAGGTACAGGCAGGCGCCTCATTGGTACAACTATATTCCGGCCTGATTTATCAAGGTCCCGGCCTGGTCAGGGAATGCGGCAACGCACTGCATAATGTCCGGCCTTACTAGGAGCCAGCCTGATGAAAATCGCTACCACCACACTCGGCAACAGCGGATTACAGGTATCGAAAATCTGCCTCGGCACCATGACCTTTGGCGAGCAGAATTCCGAGACCGAAGCGCATCAGCAACTCGACTACGCGTTCAGCCGTGGCATCAACTTTATCGATACCGCAGAAATGTATCCCGTCATGCCGCGTGCGGAAACACAGGGACGAACGGAAGCGTATATCGGCAGTTGGCTACGTCATTCAGGACAGCGTCAGAACGTGATACTGGCCAGCAAAGTGGCCGGGCCATCGCGTGGCATGCACTGGATTCGCGGCGGCGACAACGATCTGAATGAAAAAAATATCCGTGCAGCGCTCGACGCCAGCCTGCAACGACTGCAAACGGATTACATCGATCTGTATCAGCTGCACTGGCCAAGCCGGAACGTGCCGGTCTTTGGACAAACCCGTTTCGACCCTGCGCTGGAGCGTCCGCATACGGCAATTGCCGAAACACTGGAAGTGCTGCAGGCGCTGGTGAAAGAAGGAAAAATCCGCGCTTTCGGCGTCTCGAACGAGAGCGCGTGGGGAATCAGCGAATTTGTGCATCAGGCATCCCGTCTGCAGGCGCCACGCATCGCATCGATCCAGAATGCCTATCATCTGATGAACCGCGCATTTGAACAAGGGCTCGATGAAACCTGCTACCGGGAACAGGTCAGTCTGCTCGCATACAGCCCGCTGGCATTTGGTCAGCTGAGCGGCAAATACGCCGATGACCCTGCTGCACATGGTCGGCTGACGATTTTCCCGCCAAGCTGGAGTCCGCGCTACACCCGCCCTGCCGTACTCGACATCAGCCGCCGCTACGCCGCACTGGCGCGACGACACGGACTGACACCGGCCCAGATGGCGCTGGCGTGGTGCTATTCGCGCTGGTTTGTCGCCAGTACCATCATCGGCGCCACCAATTTGACACAGTTGCAGGAAAATATCGATGCCTGGGAGGTCACATTAAACGAGGACATCTTGCGGGAAATCGAACTGATTCATGCCACCCATCCCAACCCAGCGCAATAAATCCCGCCGGTACCGGCCATCCGGTTACCGGCGCACTCCACCGCCAGCAAGACAGGCACAGCCAGCAGGCACCTGCCCTGCCGGTATACATCGCCTTCTTAAAAAAATAGACAATATTTTAACAAATGTTAAAATAACATTTCCTACTCAATGGAGAATCATATGAAACTGCTGGCTATTTTTACCCTGATCGCAGGTATGTTCACCCATTTGCTGGCAAACGCCGGGGAAACCGGCACAGCCGGCCAGATCCCGCAGGCACAAGCGATAGCCAGCCAGTGGCTGGCGCTGCTGGATAAAGATCAGTTTACCGAAAGCTGGAAACAGTCTGCCACCTTGCTGCAACAGTCGGTCCCGCAACATCAATGGCAGGAAGCCATGAACAACATCCGAACCAGTTTGGGCACCGTGATGTCGCGCCAGCTCAAATCTGCCGAAGCCAGATCCAGCCTGCCAGGCGCACCGGACGGCGAGTATGTGGTTATTCAGTATGAAACCCGTTACACCAATAAGGCCGCGGCGATTGAAACTATCACGCCGATGAAAGAAAAAGACGGCACCTGGCATGTAGCCGGTTATTATATTCGCTAGGTTTCAGGCGATCTGAACCGGGCTGTGCTCAGAACATGTTCGTCAGCATCCCGGCCGACACGGCAATCAAGCGCATCAGTACAAACTCAACGCCGGCAGGCAAAAAGGGAGCGGATCTGCGCTCCCTTTTTTCATCAGCCGCTGCCATTCTCCTGACACGCGCGCCTGGCAAACGTCGCATTCACGGGGGGCATCCCGCAGATGCAGACGTACTGCCGGCGGATTGCCGCTTCACTTCTGAGGACGTACCGGCACCGGAACATTACACAGGTCGATATAACCTGCCGGCACTTTATACCAGTCACCGCCACGGTTACGCTGCGCAGCCACCAGTGCTCTGAATGCCGCCGTATCGGTTCTGAACACTTCCAGTTTGCTGCGCTCATTTTCCGGTACATCAGCCGCCAGCCGCATCGTGCGGATCGGCGTACGCTCTTCGGCTTTTTCGTAAAAACCCAGCGCTCCGGTACCACGTGGCAAGGTAGTCAGTAACGTCATGCCATCCACCACACGGCCAACCAGAGTGATATTCCGGTCCAGCTGGCGCGGCGCATGCCCGGTCACCACGTACAGAGAGCTCCCATTACCGCTGTTAGATTCCGTACCGCGCGCCACACCGACTGCGGCATAACAGTGTGCCAGCCAGGCAGTACCTTTTTTCGGATCACGACCAGCCGGAAATCCATTGGCATGTCCGACTTCAGGCGCATAACCATCCATATCTGGCAAACGCGTGAATGGCAAACGGCTGGAATAAGGTACGGTGAATTCACCGT
Source organism: Cognatundibacterium oligocarboniphilum (assembly GCF_013377855.1). GTDB lineage: Bacteria > Pseudomonadota > Gammaproteobacteria > Burkholderiales > Burkholderiaceae_D > Undibacterium > Undibacterium oligocarboniphilum. The sequence goes on from NZ_JABXYJ010000002.1 coordinate 169,769, forward strand.
CGATCAGTTTTTTGGCGGTCTTGATTTCCCGCTTTTCATCCGGATCAGCCCATTGCACCACATAATTTTCCTGGGAGCGGACGATTGCCAGGCCGTCGAAATAGTTTTCCCTGACCAGCGCTTTGATATTGGCGACATTCCCTGGCGCAAAATCCGGCGCCAGTTCAATCACGACACGACCTTTGGGTAATTCCAGATACAGCGTGTTATCCGGATTCAGACTGCGCCAATCGGCTGCAGCAGAAGCCTTCAGAATATCAGCCATCATCAGCTTCGACTTGACCGGCAGCTCTCTGGCCATTGCCAGCGGGGAAAGCATGATTCCGGCATACAACGCACCACGGCAACAGTGCGCGAATAACCGGAACAAAGAATGTGGTACAACAGAAACGGTGCGAGACGGCAGCATATTCAGACTCCAGATCAGATGTAAAGTAATCACAGAACAGGTGATAAGCGGTTCTGCCCATCAGCGGATACTCCCGATAACAGAAACACATGACCGTATGTGATGACTTATCATTTGTCCATATTTTTAAAAACATGAGGACTTACGCAAAGCCGCCCCAGCGGCGTTATGGCTCCTCACCGTACTATTCGTACTGTCTTCGTCGCCATGGTGTAGCCGGGGTTTCAGGCAACATGTTGCCTGCTGACGAAACGGAGATCGCTTACCAGCGATGTTTCCCAAAGCAGAAAAAATTTTTAGCCTTGCCGGTACAACTTTGCATAAGTCCTGAGAGATTGTTTTCTTCCTTTTCTGACAATGCGCATCGCTGAACGGCCCCGCGACTTTGTCCCAGGCATCGCCAGGGGATGTCTGGGAGCAGACCTCGGCATCAGAAGTCTGGCTCTTCCAGCGATACCATGCGGCGGGCTCCGCCAGTGCGCTCACCGTCATCAGGCAACTCAGCAAAGAACCAATAATGATACGGATCAGTGATGCCAGCATATACAGATAAATATCGTGTACCGAATCAAACCGAAACAATAAAATAATAAATTAGCAAAAATACAGAAATGCAAATTAAACAAGCTCTGTCAAACAGTCTGACATCTTAACTGCCTTCGGGTTTCATCTTCGAAGATCAATTTTACATATACCAAATACACATATAAGCAAATAAATACTAAGTAGTTTGGAATATAGGCCGATGTCATTACGATTTCATTTACTTAAAGTGAATTAATATGACCCTAACTTATATATTTTCAGGCTTTGCCGTAGGCACACTGGTCGGACTGACTGGTGTTGGTGGTGGCTCGCTGATGACACCTTTACTGACACTGCTGTTCGGGGTTTCTCCTTCGGTTGCAGTGGGGACGGATCTTGCATTCGCTTCCATCACCAAGGCAACCGGTACCTTCACGCACCGGCTGCGCGGCACCGTCGAATGGCGCGTCGTCCGCTTGTTGTGTTACGGTGCTTTGCCTGCGGCACTGGTAGCGACACTGGGGCTAAAATATATCGGCAGTCTCAATAGAGAAATCGGTCAGATCATCCGTTACTCAATCGCGATTTCTGTCATGCTGACGGTGATTGCGCTGCTATTCAAAAGTAAAATGCTGGACTGGCTGAACCGGCATCCGGAAAAACAGCTGCATGGCCACAAGCTGGACATCGCGACGATTGCTGCCGGACTGTTATTAGGTACCTTAGTCACCATTTCGTCGATCGGTGCCGGAGCAATCGGCGCCACTTTGCTGGTGATGCTGTATCCCCGCATGTCTGCTGCGCACATCGCCGGAACCGATATTGCCTATGCAGTACCGCTGACCGCAATTGCCGCATTCGGTCACTGGTGGCTGGGTTCTATCGACTGGGCACTGCTGGGGGCGTTATTGCTGGGTTCCATGCCGGGAATCACGCTGGGCTCCATGGCAGCCCGCGCGGTTCCGGAAAAATTTTTACGCGGAATTTTAGCGACCACACTGACACTGGTCGCAACCAAATTGATTCTTTAATTTTTAATCGACTTATCAGTCTGTTCAGCGCCCTGAAAAGCGCTTATTGAGGGTATAAAAGATGTATCGTTACGACCAGCATGATCACCAGATTATTCAGGAGCGGATCGCTCAATTCCGCGATCAGGTGCAGCGCCGTCTGTCAGGTGAATTAAGCGAAGATGAATTCCGCATCCTGCGTTTGCAAAATGGCCTGTACATGCAGCGTCATGCTTACATGCTGCGGGTGGCAGTTCCTTATGGCATGCTGTCTTCCGCCCAGATCCGCAAATTTGCCCAGATCGCCCGGCGCTACGACCGGGGTTACGGTCATTTCACCACCCGTCAGAACATTCAATATAACTGGATCAATCTGGAAGATACACCAGATATTCTGGCCGAGCTGGCTACCGTCGAAATGCACGCAGTGCAGACCTCCGGTAACTGCATGCGTAACATCACCTCCGACGAATTTGCCGGGGTCGCCGCCGACGAGATCATTGATCCGCGCCCTTATGCAGAAATCCTGCGCCAGTGGACGACGTTTCATCCGGAATTTGCCTATCTGCCGCGCAAATTTAAAATTGCCATCAATGGCGCCAAAGAAGACCGCGCAGCCATCGCTGTCCACGATATCGGCCTGACTGTCGTCCACAACGAACAAGGCGAAGTCGGCTTTAAGGTCATGGTCGGCGGCGGTATGGGTCGCACACCGATCCTGGGCAGCGTCATCCGGGAATTCCTGCCGTGGCAGCATGTGATGACGTATCTGGAAGCCATTCTGCGTATTTACAATCAGTATGGCCGCCGCGACAACATCTATAAAGCCCGTATCAAAATTCTGGTCAAAGCAATCGGCGCTGAAGAATTTGCACGGCAGGTCGAAGAAGAATGGCAAGATATTAAAGACGGTCCTGCCACGCTCACCGAAGCCGAACTGAAACGCGTTGCCAGCTTCTTCAGCACGCCTGACTATGCCACCCTGCCCGCCACGGATGCGACGCATGAACAACACCTGGCCGATAACAAAGCATTCGGAAACTGGGTCAGACGTAACGTCAAGCCACACAAGGTCAGTGGCTATGCTTCCGTTGTTCTGTCATTGAAAAAACCGGGTGTGCCGCCGGGTGATGCCAATGCAGAACAGATGGATTTCATCGCTGCTCTGGCGGACAAATACAGTTTTGGCGAACTGCGCGTCACGCATGAGCAGAACCTGGTGCTGGCCGATGTGCGGATTACCGATTTGTTCACGCTCTGGCAGGAAGCCAAATCACATGGACTGGCGACACCAAACATTGGTTTGCTGACCGACATGATCTGCTGCCCCGGTGGTGATTTCTGCGCACTGGCAAATGCAAAATCAATTCCGATTGCGCTGGACATCACAGACCGCTTCAGCGATCTGGACTATCTGTACGATATCGGTGACATTGAGCTCAATATGTCGGGTTGCATCAACGCCTGCGGTCATCACCATGTCGGCAATATCGGCGTACTCGGTGTAGACAAAGACGGCAGCGAGTGGTATCAGGTTTCAATTGGCGGCGCTCAGGGTAACAATGCAGCAATAGGCAAAATCATCGGACCCTCTTTTTCTGCCGGTCAGATGCCGGAAGTGATCGAGCGCATCATCCAGGTGTATGTGCGTGACCGCCACGACGATGAGCGGTTCATCGATACCGCGCAACGGATTGGCATTACCCCATTTAAAGAGTACGTCTACGCCACGCCAATCAAAACGACGGAACATCATGGCGAAGACGCCGGTTCTGCCGTCGCATATTAAGCTAATGACAGAGAAAACATCATGCGGCAAATTATTAAAAATAAAGTGATCGTGCAGGACGACTGGAGCGTACTGCGTCCGTCAGCTGAAGACAATCCGGCTACCGTCGCGGTGCCGGCTGGCAAAGTAATTGTTCCACTGAAGGTGTGGCTGACACAACGGGAAAACTTAAAAAGCAGAACCAATCTTGCCGTCTGGTTTGCCAGCGACGAGCAGGCAAAAGAGTTGAAAGAAGATATCCAGCATTTTGCTTTGCTGGCCGTCGACTTCCCCAAATTTACCGATGGCCGCGGCTATTCGATCGCCTACAATCTGCGCAACCGCTTCGGTTTCAGCGGTGAGCTGCGTGCCATTGGTGACGTATTGCGCGATCAGCTGTTTTACATGCAGCGTGTCGGCTTTAATTCCTTTGCAACCCGTGAAGATAAAAGCATCGAAGATGCGCTGAAAGGATTGAGCGTTTTTTCTGAAAAATACCAGACTTCCTGGGATGAAAAAAATCCCCTGTTCCGCCGTGCAGAACGTGCAGGAGCAACGGTATGAGTGATTTCGAGAGCCGTCTGGCGGCAACCCGGTCAACGCTGGCAAAAATCGCTACTGAATATGCGCCGGCAGTATTTGCATCCAGTCTGGCGGCAGAAGACATGGTGCTGACTGACCTGATTCTGAAAAGCCAGTTAAATATCGGTATTTTTTCACTCGAAACCGGCCGCCTGCATGCAGAAACACTGGGAATGCTGGATAAAATCCGTACCACCTACGGCACAGAAATCCTGTTGTACAAGCCAGATCCGGCAGCAGTCGATACCTATGTGCAGCAGCACGGACTGAATGCTTTTTACGACAGCGTAGAACTGCGCAAAGAATGTTGCCGCATCCGGAAAGTAGAGCCGCTGAAGCGGGCGCTAACCGGAAAAAAAGCCTGGATTACCGGTCAGCGCCGGGCGCAATCCGCCACCAGAACCGAACTGGCCGTGCAGGAAGATGACGCTGCGCATGGTATGCAAAAATTTAATCCGCTGGCTGACTGGTCTGAAGAAGATGTCTGGCACTATCTCCGCAGTAACAATGTGCCCTACAATCCCCTGCACGACAAAGGTTATCCGTCCATCGGTTGCGAACCATGCACCCGTGCCATCCAGCCAGGTGAAGACATCCGTGCTGGCCGCTGGTGGTGGGAAAATCCTGAATCGAAAGAATGTGGTTTGCACGTTGTTGACGGCAAACTGGTACGCATTAAACAAACAGACTGAGTAAATTTATGAACACAGTTGTGGAACATCCCGCGATTGATGCGGCAAGCAATCGCCATCTGGACTGGCTGGAATCGGAAGCAATTCACATCATGCGCGAAGTGGCGGCCGAATGCAGCAATCCGGCACTGCTTTTTTCCGGTGGTAAAGACTCTATCGTCCTGTTGCGTCTGGCAGAAAAAGCATTCCGTCCGGGTAAATTCCCGTTTCCTCTGGTACACATCGATACTGGTCACAATTTTTCCGAAGTGATCGCTTTCCGCGACAAGCGGGTGGCCGAGCTGGGTGAACGCCTGATCATTGGCTCGGTCGAAGATTCGATCAAACGCGGTACGGTGCGCTTGCGTAACCCGGCAACGGATTCCCGTAATGCGGCACAGGCAGTCACCCTGCTGGAGACAATTGCCGAACATCAGTTTGATGCCTGTATCGGCGGTGCCCGACGGGATGAAGAAAAAGCGCGTGCCAAGGAGAGAATATTTTCTTTCCGTGATGAGTTCGGTCAATGGAACCCCAAAGCGCAGCGTCCGGAATTATGGGACCTCTACAATACCCGTGTTCATCCGGGTGAGAACATGCGGGTATTCCCGATTTCCAACTGGACCGAGCTGGATGTCTGGCAATACATCGCCCGTGAAAAACTCGAACTGCCATCGATTTACTTTGCTCATCAGCGCCAGGTCATTCCACGCAATGGCTTGCTGGTGCCGCTGACCGATCTGACCCCGCCACGTGAAGGGGAAATCGTAGAAACGCAGATCGTGCGTTTCCGGACTGTTGGCGATATTTCCTGTACCTGCCCGGTGTCCTCTGATGCGGCAACGGTAGAAGCGATTATCGAGGAAACCGCAATCACGCAGATTACAGAACGCGGCGCAACCCGCATGGATGATCAGACCTCTGAAGCATCGATGGAAAAACGTAAAAAAGAAGGATATTTCTGATGACAGCCGTAGCACAAACCCATACCGGGCTCAGCCAGGAACGCGGCTTATTGCGCTTTATCACTGCCGGTTCCGTGGATGACGGCAAAAGCACACTGATCGGTCGCCTGCTGTTTGACAGCAAGGGTATTTTTGCAGATCAGCTCGATGCCATCTCACGCGCCAAGCATAAGCGTACGGTCGGCGATACGATTGATCTGTCGCTGCTGACAGACGGGCTGGAAGCAGAACGCGAACAGGGCATCACGATCGACGTGGCCTATCGCTATTTTGCTACTCCTAAACGGAAATTCATCATTGCCGACACGCCGGGACATGAGCAATATACCCGCAATATGGTCACAGGCGCATCCACTGCGGATGCCGTCATTATTCTGATTGATGTCTCCAAGGTCAAACTGAATGACAACGGCAGCGTTGATCTGTTAGTGCAAACCAAACGTCATTCCACGATTGCGCATCTGCTGCAAATTGAACATGTGGTAATCGCTGTCAACAAAATGGATCTGGTCGACTATGATCAGACTGTTTATGACCGGATCGTTGCGGAATACCGGAACTTTGCAGCCCGGCTGGGTCTGAAAGATATTCATGCCGTACCGCTGTCCGCACTGGCAGGCGACAACGTCGTCAGCGCAACAGATAACATGCCGTGGTACAAGGGACCAACACTGATCGACCTGCTCGAATCTCTCAGTGTCTACGACGCCTGTCATGATGAACCTTTCCGCTTTCCGGTACAGCTGGTTGCACGCCACAATGGTCATGAAGCCAATGATTTCCGCGGTTATATGGGGCGTATCGAAGCCGGCAAAGTCAGCAAGGGTGATCAGCTGCTGGTCCAGCCGGGCGGGCAGACCGCGACCGTCAAAGACATTCTCACGCTTGACCGTTCGTTAGACAGCGCATTCGTTGGCCAGTCCGTCACCATCTTGCTGAACGAGTATCTGGACATTTCCCGTGGCGATATGTTGGTCAGTGCCGAACGGCCTGCCAGCCTGCTGAAAACCGTCAAAGCCGATTTATGCTGGCTATCAGAAGATGCGCTCGACGGCCGTCGTAAATACTGGTTGAAACATACTACGCGACAAGTCTCCGCAAGGGTCACCGCCGTCGAATCCCTGCTCGACATCAACACCCAGGAACGACGACCTGCCGATACGCTGAAGCTCAATGATATTGCCACGGTCTCCATCAATGTCCAGCAACCGCTGGCTGCTGATGCGTATGACCAGTTACGTTCCACTGGCGCATTTATCCTGATTGATGAGGTTACCCATCAGACAGTTGCAGCAGGTATGATCCGGATTGAGACGAACTAAACTGAATCGAGATGAGTGATATCAAGGCGCCTTCCGGAAAAGTGTATTTAGTCGGTGCCGGACCCGGAGCCGCCGATCTGATTACCGTACGCGGTGCCCGTTTACTCGCGGAAGCAGATGCTGTGCTGTACGACGCACTGGTGACGCCGGAAATGCTGGAACTGTGCAGTCAGGCAGTCAGAATTCCAGTAGGGAAACGCAGCGGACAACGTTCCGCGGCGCAGGAAGACATCAATCAGAAAATGATTGAATGCGCGCATCAGTATCGACTGGTTGTGAGGCTTAAGGGCGGTGATCCAATGTTATTTGGCCGCGCCGATGAGGAAATGTCTGCACTGGAACGTGCAGGTATTGATTACGATATCGTACCTGGTATCACGACAGCACTGGCAGCGGCTTCCAGCGTGCGCCAGCCGCTGACAAAGCGCGGTATCGCCCGCAGTGTCGCCTTATTCACATCCAGCACTGCACCGGGAGAAAATGCCGATACCCGCATTCCTGACTGCGACACGCTGGTACAGTACATGGGAGGCCGTGAGGCGATGCTGACGGCACAAAGGATGTTGAATGCCGGTTTCTCTTCTGACCTGCCTGTGATGGTAGTTGAAAACTGCAGCCGTGCAAATCAGCAATCACGCTCACTCACATTATCTGCACTGGCTCAGGGTCTGCCCGTCAGCGAGGGACCGGTGCTGGTGATGATGGGAGAAGCCATGCGCGCCAGAGCCGGATTTTCAAATTCGGAGGGCTAAATCTCAACTCTTGAAGGCGAAAAATACTACTTACCGGTCATGTGGAACACGGATGCCATATTTGTATGCCAGACGTTGAAAATCTTCTTCAGCAAGTAACTGCTCGAACAGTTCGTCGTAACGCAGTTGCAGTTTTTTGCAGTGCTGCCGGCAGTATGCAAGATAACCGTCCTGCATATCAATCACTGGCTCCAGCGGCAGCAAACTGGATAACGCCCGTTGCTCTTGCGTATGATGGTATCCGTATTCCTCAGATTAGTCGCCAGCAAATCTATATGCTTTGCTTCCAGCATATTGAGGCCATTCAGCAGGGAATTCACCATCTCAGGTTTCAAGGCATTTTTAGACGTCTCAAATTGCGCCCCGTATGCCCATCCGTGAATCACGCCAATTTTTGTGTCATGCAAATCAGCATAACTTCCGGTCCAGTATCTGCTGTCATTTTGTCTGGCATAGAACACCATAAAATCACGGTAAAACGGTCGTCTCGCAAAAATGAAGCGCTCTTCGCGCTCCGGATTTTTATATGGCACGATCAGAATTTGCGCCTGCCCGTATTCGACCATCCACTGCACCCGGCTCCAGGGATAAATTCCGAAACTGACCTGATCACCATTCCGCTTAGCCAGCAATCTCAGAATCTTCATCGCAAACCCGGTATATTCTCCTTCCCTGGTTTGCTCAAAGATGTTGGCAAACTCTGCACCGACAGCCAGAATCCGTTCCGTGCCGGAAGCCGGCTGAAAATTCAGCAATCCAAAAAGAAGCACAGAAAAAAAGGTTCTCACTGTTTTCATGATCCGCCAGGACAGTTCAGTAAAAACTCAGAAAGAGACCAAAAAAAGATCAACGATTTTGTAGCTGTTGCAGGCAATAATTGCTGATGGCGTTGAGTACGCTTTCATCTTCCCCGACTGCCTGCACCTGCTGTATCTGTATGGCAGGAAAATCTGTGCGAAGCCGCTCCAGCATCAGGGGTAAGTCACGCAATACATGCCCTCCCTGTCCTAGAAAAACCGGAACGATGCTGATTGTGCTGACGCCATCGGCAACCAGTTGCGCCACCAGCTCAGGCAAAGACGGTGTCATGAATTCAAGAAACGCCAGCCGTACAATCGCCCCCCCCGCATTGTGCTGCGTCATTTCCCGCAAACGCTCAAATGGATGCGCCCAGCGGGGATCTCTGGCGCCATGCGCAAACAGAATCAGTGCAGATTGCCTCATCAATGCCTTTCAAAGTAACGGATACCTGCCAGCGCGATTCCTAAAAATAAAATACTCGGCACCAGTGCAGTCACCATCGGCGGCCAGGTATTGAGTAGCCCGAGGTGGGAAAATAAACGATTAATCAGGTAAAAAAACATTCCGATCATAATACCGCTGAAAATTTTCAGGCTGATACCACCGCTTCTGACATGCAGATATCCAAAAGGTAATGCCAAAGCCATCATGACCAACGTCACGAAAGGATAAGTCATCTTTTTCCAGAAAGCGATTTCGTAACGTTCACTATCCTGTTTATTATCGTTCAGATGTTGCGTATATGTCGCCAGATCAACAGCAGACATGCGATCGGGGTCGGCAAAAAGTACCGACAAAATATCCGGTGTGACTTCAGAGATCACATCCAGACCCGGGACTTTCTGACTTTTCACATTTGCAATGTCTTCGCTGGATAGTGTCTTGGGAAACGAGGTTTCTGACACGTCAGAAAGATGCCAGATATTTTTCCCTATGTATTCCGCATTTTTCGCGGTGACTTCGCGCGCCAGATGAAAATTTTTATCGAACTCATACATCCGTACATCTTTCAGTTGCCGGTTAGGCAGAATTTCCTTCACGTTCAGAAAGCGTGATCCGGTGATATCGCCGCTCAGACCGTGTTCACGAATCAGGTCTTTGGTCCACAAACCAGTCCTGAATTCCTGGGTCTCAGAGGCGCCCAATGCAGTCAGTTTCATCCGTTCAGCCAGTTTACTGGTATTCGGTGCGATCACTTCACCAAATAAAAAAGTGAGTAATACAAATAGCAAACCAATTTTCAACAGCATGGTACCTGCCATGCCCGTCGACATACTGGCTGCGCGCATAATGGTAAATTCTGAGTTGGAAGCGAACTGTGCCAGCACGTAAATGGTACCGATCAGAACGGCGATTGGCATGAATTCATAAATATAACCAGGCATTCCCAGAAATACATACAACATGGCATGCTGCAGGCGATAGCCACCTTTATTTACCGTCTGCAATTCTCCCATCAGATCAAAAAAAGAAAACAGCGCCAGCAAAGCCACCATCACAAACAAGACGGCCCGCAAAATCTCGACCGCAAAATATTTTTGCAAAATTCTCATGCCACTACTTCCTTTTTCCGGAGACCGGCTTTCAGCCTGGACCAGAGAACCAGCGGATGCCAGCGGTGATTCACCTCAAGCCGCCACATAAATAACAGGCCGATCAGAAACACCACCAGCGCATGCACGGGCCACCATGCCATGGCAAACTGACTCCGCCCCTGCGCCACCAGTGCCTGAGAAATATTAATGCCATTGAGATAAATCACTACCGATAATAAAGCCACGATCAGATTGGCAGAACGTCCCACCCGTGGATTGACATATCCCATAGGAATGGCCAGCAACATCAAAGACACACTCATGAATGGCAGGGAAATGCGCCACAACAGCTCTGCCAGTTTGCCATTATCCGGATTATCCAGCAGCAACATCAGCGGCATGGATTTGGCAGAGTGATCGCCATCAAGCGGACCGTTCTGACTCGATACCAGCACACCGTATTTCTCAAATTGCATCATCTGAAAATCGGGCGCTGTCGGCAATCCGTCATAACGACGCCCCTGACTCATGACCAGAAATTTGTCGCCCAGTTTGTCGATTTCTATCCTGCCTTCTTTGGCCACCACCACGCTGGATTTGCCATCACGGATTGTATTGATGAAAATGTTCTGCACTTTACTGAGATCACCGGCCACCTCCTCGACGAAAAACACACGGTCGGACGAAGAGGATTCCTGAAATTTGCCGGGCGAGACTTTGGCAATATCCGAGCGTTTTTCGTAACGCTCGCGGAATTCAACGCTTTGCTGATTGGCCCATGGCGTCACAACCAGACTCAGAAGACCAGTCAGAATGATCCAGGGTGCACCAAACCTTAACACTGGCCCGATCCACTCAGTCAGGCTGAGGCCGGATGCAAACCAGACGACCATTTCTGAGTCCTGATAAGAGCGGGTCACCACCAGCAGCACGGAAATGAATCCGGTCAGGATCAGCAAAATCGGCATATTAATCAGAGAGGTAAAGCCAATTAATGCCATCAGATCCGATGAAGCAACCTTACCATCGGCTGCCTGGCCAAGTATTTTGATCAACATCACTGAGATCGTGATGGTGAATAATGTCGTAAAGACTGCGCCTGCTGCACTGAGCAATTCACGTCGTAGCGCGCGTTGAAAAATCATGAGAAGGATTATAATGTCCGTTTTACGAGACTTACCAAGAGGAGTAATACGTGGACTTTAGCATAAAAATAATCGACGCCAAAAGTACATCAACAGCCCACAAGGCTCTGAAGACAGCATGTATCGTTGTCGGCGTGTTTGAAAAAAACAAACTTTCCACCATTGCCGCAGGTCTGGACAAACAAGGGGTAGTTGCCGCCGCGTTGAAATCCGGTGATATCTCCGGTAAACCGGGCTCATCACTATTACTGCGCGGCATAACAGACATTGCTGCAGAACGTATTCTTTTGGTTGGCCTCGGTGAAGAAACCAATTCCGTCTCAGAAAAAAATTATCAGTCCGCAATACAGGCGGCCGCCCGCAACCTGGCGATATTGGGTGCAGGTGATGCGCTGATTGCACTGCCTGCAGTCAAAGACCGCGATGTATCCTGGTCGATCAGAACAACCGTCATCGCTTTCCGCGAAAGTATTTTCCGTGCAGACGGCCTGAAAAGCAAAAAGGAAACATCGCCGACCGGCGTTAAGAAAGTGGCTATTGCCGTCACTACCGATGACAGCGCGCTTGCTAAAACAGCTTTGACACAAAGCGTAGCGCTGGCCAACGGGATGGACCTCACAAAAGAACTCGGAAATCTGCCACCGAATATCTGCACGCCGACCTATCTGGCAACTACTGCAAAGACGATTGCTGACAACTATAAAATGGGTGCAGAAATCCTCGACCGAAAACAAATACAGGCGCTCAAAATGGGCAGTTTTCTGTCCGTCACCAACGGTACTGCGGAGCCACCTAAATTTATCGTGTTGAAACACAATGGCGGCAAGGCCAAGGACGCCCCGGTAGTGCTGGTCGGCAAAGGCATCACCTTTGATTCAGGCGGCATCTCTCTGAAGCCCGGCGTGGGCATGGATGAGATGAAATACGATATGGGTGGTGCAGCCTCGGTGCTCGGTACCATGCGTGCCATTGGCGAGATGAAATTGAAGCTGAATGTTTACGCGATTATTCCTACCTGCGAAAATATGCCTTCCGGCACAGCAACTCGTCCTGGCGATATCGTTACATCGATGTCTGGCCAGACCATCGAAATCCTCAATACCGACGCGGAAGGCCGTCTGATCCTGTGCGATGCACTGACTTATGCTGAACGCTTTAATCCTGCCGCCGTGGTGGATGTCGCAACGCTGACCGGTGCATGCGTCACTTCGCTGGGTCATCACAATTCAGGTTTGTTCACACGTCATGACGACGCGCATGACAAACTGGCTGCAGAATTACTGGCTGCCGGCAAACAAACCGGAGACACTGCATGGCGTATGCCGATTGAAGAAGCTTACAATGAGCAGCTGAAATCCAATTTTGCAGATATGGCAAATATCGGCGGTCCGGCTGGCGGCAGTATTACTGCGGCATGTTTCCTGGAGCGCTTCACGAAGAAATATACCTGGGCGCATCTGGACATTGCCGGTACTGCCTGGAAATCTGGCCCAGCCAAAGGTTCTACGGGCCGGCCAGTACCTTTACTGACAACCTTCCTGATCAACCGAGCCGGTTAACCTCTGTCAGGACTCTTCACCGGCATGCCGGTGTCTTGATACAACGTGCCGTGCTCTGGTGCTAAAGAGTACGGCTTATTTTTTCAACTCGATGCTTGCCTGCCATGAAATTAAGTACTTGGAACGTTAATTCCCTGAAAGTCCGGCTGCCACAAGTGCTGCAATGGCTGGAAACCAATCCGGTCGATGTTTTATGCATCCAGGAAACGAAGCTGACTGATGATAAATTTCCTCAGGCTGAGATTGAAGCTGCCGGTTATCACGTCGTATTTACCGGTCAGAAAACATATAATGGTGTAGCGATTCTGTCACGCCATCCGATGTCAGATATCCAGAAAAATAATCCGCAGTTTGAAGACGAACAGCAGCGCATTATCGCAGCAACAGTTAACGGCATGCGTATCATCTGCGCTTATGTCCCGAATGGACAATCGCCAGACTCCGAGAAATTTCAATACAAACTGAAATGGCTGGCATCGCTGGAAAACTGGGTACGCTCAGAGCTGCATCGCTATCCGGAACTGGCATTGCTGGGAGATTACAATATCGCGCCTGAAGACCGCGACGTTCATGATCCTACAGCATGGGAAGGTCAGAATCTGGTGTCTCCGGAAGAGCGCGGTGCCCTGCAGTCTTTGCTGAATCTGGGCTTATCAGACAGTTTTCGCCAATTTGAACAGGCCGAAAAATCTTTCAGCTGGTGGGATTACAGAGCGCTGGGCTTCCGGTTAAACAAAGGTCTGCGCATTGATCACATTCTGCTCTCAACGCCACTGGCGCAACGCTGCACCGCCTGCATGATTGACCGGGTACCACGCAAATGGGAGCAACCATCCGATCATGCACCGGTGGTCGCTACCCTGACACCCTGATACTGATTTAATTCTCGTACTCCAGACTTGGCGCCGCCTGTGGGGTGGCTGACTTTTTGACCGCAGCCATCCGTACTGCAGGCTGCTGGTGCTCAGTACGGAATGCAGACATGGCGGTTTTTAACAGGTTCGCCTGTTCTTCGAGTGACCCGGCAGCTGCAGCAGCCTGCTCCACCAATGCTGCATTTTGCTGTGTCGCTTCATCCATATGTGCTAATGCGACATTGACCTGCTGAATGCCATCGCTCTGCTCTGCTGATGCCGAAGTAATTTCATTGATGATGGCAGCCACCTGATCGACGGCAGCCACGATCCGGGTCATGGCTGCACCGGCTTTATCGACCAGCTCTGAGCCCTCGTTCACTTTACTGACAGAGTCCTCAATCAGCGTTTTAATTTCCTGCGCTGCCGCTGCGCTGCGCTGGGCCAGCGTACGGACTTCACTGGCAACCACCGCGAAACCTCTGCCCTGCTCCCCGGCTCTGGCTGCCTCAACCGCCGCATTCAAGGCCAGAATATTGGTCTGAAAAGCGATTCCTTCTATCACGCTGATGATGTCGACAATTTTGCGGGAACTGTCGGATATGCCCTGCATTGTCGTGACCACCTTACTGACAACATCTCCACCCTGAGTTGCCACATCCGAAGCGTTAACTGCCATTTTATTGGCTTCCCGGGCATTGTCAGCATTATTCCTGACGGCCTCAGTCAGTTCCTCCATGCTGGCAGCAGTTTCCTCCAGCGAAGAAGCCTGTTGCTCGGTTCGTCCAGATAAATCCATATTGCCGGTGGCAATTTCGGTCGCCCCGACAGTAATGGAATCTGTCGCCTTCCGCACATCAGTCACCATGACGCGCAACTGCTCCAGAAAGCGGTTAAATGCATCGGCCGTCTGTGCCACCTCGTCCTCGCCTTCTACTTCGATTTTTCTGCTCAAATCCCCGCCGCCGGCAGCAATCTCCGACATCGCATCACGCACGCGCTGCAAGCCGGAAAGCATGTGCCCAACCAGCCAGGTAGAAATAGGAACAATGACCGCCAGCAGAATCAGCATAACCGCAGCAGAAATCATCAGCAGTTGATCCAGTGCGGCCAGCGCTTTGTTTTTATCCACGACCAGCGCCAGATACATATCCGAACCGGTAATTTGCTGCAGGAACAGGAAGCTCGCCTTGCCATCGATATTGACCTGGGTCGGCTCAGTGTTTTTATCCATCTTGGTCAAATTTTCCAGCGCCAGCTCGGCAGCAATTTCCTTTGCCGGCTTCAACACTTTATTCTGATCAGCATGCGCCAGCACCTGTCCCGATTTATCCAGCAAAAATGCATAGCCATCGCCAGCCAGCTTGATCGTCAGAATCTGCTCCACAATTTTGGTCAGGAAAACATCCGCCGCAACAACACCACCTTCCCCTCCTTTGACCGGGGCCGCAAACGAAATCATGAGTCCGGGCGGATTCACGCCCATATACGCAGAAGTGACGATCGGCTTTTTAGCCTCCATGGCTGCTTTGTACCAGGGACGCACGGTTGGGTCGTAACCGGCAGGCGGTGGATTGGCTGGGAAATTAGTAAATGTCTTGTCAGGTTGCCCCAGATAGACACTCAGGAAGTTTCCCCCTTTGCTGATCATTATCAGACTGGAAGTCAGATCATTTCCATTCCCCACAGCCTCTGCCAAACTGGCAACCATTGAGGTATTCACTTGTATCCAGTTACTCAGGACAGCATTGTAGCTGGCTGCAACACTGCGGATTTCATTACTCAGATCATGCTCAATTTGCGATTTCATCCGCAGATAACTGCCGATAGTCAGAAAAACCGTACAAATGGTGACCAGCAACGCAATCACAAAAATCAACCTGCCTTTGAGCGACTTCATCATGTTCTCTCCCGTTCTTCTTGAGTAATTCAGAGATACCGAAACTGAAACAAAAAAACTGAATTCCAGAAATTCATATTACGCTGGAATTTTGGCAGCGTACAAACAATTTCCACTTTCCTTTTCTACCACAATGTCAAACAATGTGAATCTACTCTGAATTTTCCGATAATCTACCTATGACCATTCTGTACACGCACCGTTTAGTGTTGCGAATATTCAACGTTGATGATGCTGAATTTGTATTTGAACTGATGAATGATCCCAGCTGGATCAGGTATATCGGGGATAAAGGGATTGATGATCTCGACAAGGCCAGGGCGTGGATACGCGAACGACCACTGGAAAGCCAGCGCCAGCATGGTTTTAGCTTTTATGTCGTGACGTTAAAGGATACGGAAACGCCGGTCGGCATCTGTGGACTGATCAAGCGCGCCACGCTGCAGGATGTTGATATGGGGTACGCATTTTTACCGCAATTCTGTGGCCAGGGATATGCGTATGAGGCGGCTCAGGCGGTAATGCAGTACGCGCAGCAGCAATTCGCCTTTAAAAAGCTGGCTGCCATTACCTCACCGGATAATCAGCCTTCCAATCAGCTATTGTACAAGTTAGGTTTTACTCTTGAGCAAATATTGATACTGGATGGAGAAGAGCGGGAAACCAATCTGTATACTTATCATTTCTCCGCCTGAATCAGAGTTCCGCCGAGGTGATCTGAGCCAATATTGCCACTGCTTTTTACAAGAAACGATCCAGAATTTTCCGGCTATGCCGGTCAATCTCAAACATATCTCGGATCAGAAACTGAATGCCGTGATTGTCCGTAATCAGCAGTGAAGTTTTCCCGATGCGCCGGATATCCTCATCTCCTTTCAGCACAAATTCAGTTTCCCCGCGGTCAGTGCTGACGCTCCAGGTACAAGGCAGGGCGAAACTGCTGACACCGTTGATCCGCTGAATCTCAGGCATGAATTCCCGCCCCTCCAGTTCAATGGTCACCAGTTGGCGGGCGGTTTGAGGCAGATCGGTCAAAACATCAATCCATGCCACTTCACGCCCATCCGTTGTCACCAGCGAAATTCCAGACATCGGAGACTGAATCGGGAATGCCCGTACCGGACTCACGCCCTCAAATACCTCGCCACCGGCATTACGCAAAACCAGTTTACCGAAACTATTGCGATGTAATTCAAACCCGGCTGTACTCATTATTCTTCTCCCATCAGTTCAGCATGACGCGCCTGTGCCTGATACAGCTCGTAATAAGCACCCTGCTTCGCCATCAGTTCATCATGTCCGCCGACCTCCACCACCTGCCCACGATCCAGCACCACCAGACGGTCGGCTTTATGCAATGTGGATAAGCGGTGTGCAATGGCAATCGTCGTGCGCCCCTGAACCAGATTATCGAGCGCTTTCTGAATTTCTTTTTCTGTCTGGGAATCAACGGAAGAAGTCGCTTCATCCATAATCAGAATGCGTGGGTCAATCAGCAGGGCACGGGCAATCGAAATACGTTGCCGTTCACCACCGGATAATCCCTGGCCGCGCTCGCCGACCATCGAATCATAGCCCTGCGGCAAACGCAGGATAAACTCATGTGCATGCGCCGCACGTGCAGCAGCAATGATTTCGTCGCGACTTGCATCTGGCTTACCATAGGCGATATTTTCGGCAATGGTACCGAAAAACAGGAATGGCTCCTGCAAGACCAGACCGATGTTTTTCCGGTAATCAGCAACGGCAAACGACCGGATATCCACTCCATCAAGCAGGATCGCACCTTCCGACACGTCATAAAAACGACAAATCAGGTTAACCAGCGTACTTTTGCCCGAACCACTATGCCCAACCAGGCCGATCATTTCTCCGGGACGGATATTCAGGCTGATACCACGATTGACGGCGCGGTTGCCATAACGGAATCCGACTTCACGCAATTCAATCTGACCTTTCACTTCCTTGATGGCAACCGGCTGCTGCGGATCAGGAACGCTGGAAACATGATCCAGAATATCGAAAATACGCTTGGCCGCGGAAGCTGATTTTTGCGTCACGGAAACGATACGACTCATAGAATCAATCCGGCCATAGAAATTACTGATGAAAGCGACCGCAGCCACGAGGGAACCCACCGTGATTTCATTATGCGATACCTGCCAGATCCCAAATCCCCAAACCACCAGAATCCCGAGATCGGTCAGGAAAGATACCGTGGGCGAGAACAAAGACCAGACCTTGTTCAGACGATCATTGACTGCCAGATTGTGTTTGTTAGCGACGCGAAAACGGTTGGCTTCCCGCTGCTCCTGGGCAAAGGCTTTCACCACACGGATACCGGGAATGGTGTCAGCCAGCACGTTGGTGACTTCTCCCCACACACGGTCAATTTTTTCAAATCCGGTGCGTAATTTGTCTCTGACCAGATGGATCATCCAGGCGATGAATGGCAAAGGCAGCAAAGTCACCAGCGCCAGCTTGGTATTGATCTGCAGTAAAGCGACTGCAGTCATCACAAACATCAGCACATCGGTCGCGAAATCCAACAGATGCAAAGATAAATAAACACAGATACGGTCACTCTCGCTGCCAATACGGGACATCAGATCACCGGTACGCTTGCCACCGAAATACTCCAGTGACAATTTCAACAGATGCTCATAAGTGGCGGTTCGCAGATCTGCCCCGATCCGCTCCGAAACCAGCGCCAGAATATAGGTTTTTCCCCAGCTCAGCAGCCAGGCAATGACAGCAGACCCCAGCAGTCCGCCAATGTACAGGACAACCAGATGCGGATCGACATGCTGACTGTTCTGATAGGGAATCAGCACTTCGTCGGTCAGCGGCTTGGTCAGGTAACGCGGAATCATATGCGCTGCAGTTCCGAGCAGCATCAGGGTAAAACCAATCAGCAGCTGGATACGATAAGGATGCGCAAACCGCCAGAGACGGAATAATGTCCAGGTCGATGGCGGGGTATAAATCACTTTGGTGCAGACCGGGCACTCTTCCTGATCCGGTTCGAGTATCGCTTTGCAGCTTGGACAGATATTCTGCTCTGCACGCACCACGGGCTGTCCTGTCAGATGGCTTTGTAATTGCTCATTGAAGTGATCCAGCAAACGGATCGCATGCAGATTCTGCCCTAACGTAAACCGCCAGTCCGACAACAGGCCTTGTTCATCCGTCAGCTGTAAATGGCCGACACCGGCATGATCATGGTGCGACAGCTGCAAGCCGGGCCGGAAATTCCAGTTTTGCCAGTCTTTACCGCCGGCAGGCAGCGACTTGATGCCGCAGTCAGTGACGACAACCAGACCTTTGACGAAATGCAGTCTGTTATCGAGGTCAACCTCCAATACACTTAAAACGTTCTCGCTTTCAGCGAGCTGACTGGTAAGAGCAGTTTTCCACGATGCGGAAAGCGATAATAAAGGCTGATCAGAACTGGTCGGTGAGGTGGTCATCGTGAGGCAAACTCCGGCTCAATGGCAAACTCCGGATCAATCCGGAGTCATTTTTTTTGAAAAAAGAGGTAACTTGATTCCCGTCAGAGGCATGTGCCATATCACGGAAGCGACAATTTACGGTATTCTATAGGAAGAAAAATCATCAGATAAAACTGATCATGGGGGTTCGGCTGTTGCGCTCTGGCGCAAGTATACCAGCAACGCCGTCTTTCTTTCTGGCAGGATAATGAATAAATAAGCTGGTCTGTGAGTCAGCCCTGCCGGTTGAAATTCAATTCCACTGGCGAAACCATTCTGAAAACGCAAATTGCACTATATTTGAAAAGATCCGGCATGGACCCGGCTTCAAAAAAGAAATTACTTACATGACAACAAAAAAGAAAGATATCAGCATATTGCGCGTCAGTCATTTACGCGGACCAAATATCTGGACATATCGCCCGGTGATTGAAAGCTGGCTGGATATCGGGGCGCTGGAAGACTCACCATCCAATCAATTGCCCGGCTTGTTTGAACGGCTGACCAGCTGGCTGCCAGGTCTGATCGAACATCGTTGCGGTGTTGGCGAGCGCGGTGGTTTTCTTGAGCGCCTGCGTGAAGGCACGTGGGCCGGCCATATTCTGGAACATGTTGTCCTGGAATTGCAAAATCTGGCAGGAATGCGTACCGGTTTCGGGCAGACACGCTCCACCAGTCAGGCTGGCGTTTATAAGATGGCCTTCCGCACCCGGGAAGAAAAAGTTGGCCGGGTGGCTTTAGAGATCGGACGCGACTTGCTGATGGCCGCCATCAATGACACTCCTTTTGATCTGAACGGAAAGCTGGCCGGATTGCGCGATCTGGTTGACGCCCGCTGCCTGGGACCAAGCACAGCCAGCATTGTTGATGCCGCTACCGACAGACGCATTCCATCCATTCGCCTCACCGATGGCAATCTGGTGCAGCTGGGGCATGGCGCTGCGCAGCGCCGTATCTGGACAGCAGAAACTGACCGTACCAGCGCAATTGCAGAGAGTATCGCCTGCGACAAAGACCTGACTAAAACTTTATTAAAATCCTGCGGCGTCCCGGTGCCTGAAGGATGCATTGTGCGCAGTCCGGAAGAAGCCTGGGAAGAGGCGCAGGATATCGGCCTGCCAGTCGTCATCAAACCGTATGACGGCAATCACGGTCGTGGCGTATCGCTGAATCTGATGACAAAGGATGATGTAGAGGCCGCGTATCATCTTGCCGCCCGCAAAGGCGGAAGCAAGAGCGTGATCGTCGAACGTTTTATCACCGGTCATGAACATCGAGTTCTGGTGGTCGGTAACAAAGTCGTGGCAGTCGGCAAAGGCGAGTCACTCTGGATAACCGGCGATGGCCATTCCACCGTGAAAGAACTGGTTGACAGCCAGATTAATACCGACCCGCGACGCGGCACCACAGAAGAATTCCCGCTGAATATCATTGACCCGGCGGTTGCCGCCGAAGTGATTCTGGAACTGCAAAGACAGGGTATGCATGCCGGCTCAGTTCCACTCGATAAACAAAAAGTTCTGATCCAGCTCAACGGCAATGTTGCCCTGGACGTCACCGATTCCATTCACCCGGAAGTAGCGGAAGCTGCAACGCTGGCTGCACGCATCGTCGGACTCGATATCGCCGGTGTCGATCTGGTCACGGAAAACATCGCAGAACCGCTCCAGAAACATCAGGGAGCGATTATCGAAGTCAACGCCAGCCCTGGATTGCTCGCACATATCAAACCTGCTAATGGCGAAGGTCGTCATGTCGGCAAAGCGATCATCGATCATTTATTCGGTCCGGAAGAAACCGGACGCATTGATATTGTCGGCGTCGCAGGTACCCGTAATACCAGTCTCATTGCACGCCTGGTCGGCGCCCTGATTCATATCAGCGGCCGACAAACGGGTGTTGCCAGTGCTCAAGGACTTTATCTGAACAAACGCCTGGTCACGGAAGGTCAATGTGCCGACTGGGAGTCTGGTCAGCGCCTGCTGATTAACCGTTCAGTACAGGCTGCTGTTTTTGAGACCAATGCAAAAGCCATTCTGACGGATGGGCTTGCCTATGATAAATGCCGGGTCGGAGTCGTCACTGATCTGGACGGTCACGCTGGTCTGGGCGAGTTTTATATCAACGATGCAGATCAAATGTACAAGATCATGCGAACGCAGATTGATGTTGTGCTGCCTGACGGTGTTGCAGTGTTAAATGCCGCTGAGCCAGCTGTTGCGGAACTGGCAGAGCTATGCGATGGCAAGGTGATTTTCTACGCGCTGGATGCAGGACTGGAAACCATTGTGAAACATCGGACAATCGGTGAGCGGGTCGTATTTGTCAGGGATAACCATATCGTCCTGGCCAGCGGTGCTGAAGAAACGGCTCTGCTCCCCCTTTCCTCACTGAAACCGGCTAAAGCGCAGCAGCCTGAAACAATCATGGCAGCAGTCGCTGCGGCCTGGGCGCTGGATATCAGCCCCGAGCTGATTGGCGCCGGTCTCCGGACATTTGATTCAAGTCAGAAGGTAACGTACTGATTGACGCACTGATAATTTCAGTTTTATTCCATGCAATCTGACGGCGCCTGACGAGCCTTTCGCGTTGTTCGGGCAGGTCAGAAAGCATATATCGGACGGGTACTGCACCATCTGCATCACAGCATTACCCGGTAAAAGCCTTTTTCAACAGGACTAAGTTTTATGGAAGTATCACGCATCCGTGCCTTGCGCGGCCCGAATCTCTGGAGCCATCATACGGCGGTTGAAGCCATCGTCACCTGCAACGAAGCAGAATGCTCGATTGCAGAGATGACTGGGTTTGAAGACCGGCTGCGCGCCCTGTTTCCTGAGCTGAGTATTCTGCAGCCCACGGGTCACAACGATGCTATTCCGATGGCGCACGTCTATGAGCTGGCAACCCTCGGACTGCAGGCGCAGGCCGGATGTCCAGTCACCTTCAGCCGCACCACGCAGACGCTCGAACCCGGCATCTTTCAGGTCGTCGTGGAATATTCAGAAGAAGCTGTCGGCCGCCTGGCACTGGAGCTGGCAGAGAAACTGATTGCAGCTGCCATGAGCAATAGCAGCTTTGATCTTGCCGCCGCGTTAGAGCAATTGCGCGAACTGGATGAAGATGTTCGTCTCGGGCCTTCAACAGGTTCCATCGTCAATGCTGCGGTAGCACGCAATATTCCTTACCGCCGTCTGACTGATGGCAGCCTGGTCGCCTTCGGCTGGGGGTCCCGTCAACGCAAAATTCAGGCAGCCGAAATGGATGGTACCAGCGCCATCGCAGAAGCCATCGCTCAGGATAAAGAGCTGACAAAGAAATTACTGCATGCCGCCGGTGTGCCGGTTCCCTTAGGGCGAGTCGTTGAAAATCCGGATGATGCCTGGGCTGCTGCGCTCGAAATCGGCTTGCCGGTAGTTGTCAAACCCAAGGATGGCAATCAGGGTAAAGGCGTGACAGTAAACGTCACGACACGCGAGCAGCTTGAAGCAGGATTTCATGCCGCCAGCGAATTCCGTGACGATATTCTGGTGGAACGTTTCCTACCGGGCAACGATTTCCGGTTACTGGTGATCGGCAATAAACTGGTTGCGGCAGCACGCCGTGATCCGCCGCAAGTCGTCGGCGATGGCAAGCAGACTGTGCGTCAGCTGGTTGAACAGGTCAACAAAGATCCTCGCCGCGGCAGCGGTCACTCCACCTCGCTCACCAAAATCCGGTTTGACGACATCGCTCTCGCGAGCCTGGCCAAACAGGGTTTTGAAGCCGACTCGGTTCCGCCTAAAGGTCAGCGTGTCATTCTGCGCAATAATGCCAATCTTTCTACTGGCGGCGCTGCTACCGATGTGACAGACGACGTCCATCCGGAAGTAGCAGCAAGAGCCGTGGCCGCCGCACAAATGGTCGGACTGGATATCTGTGGCGTCGATCTGGTATGCGACAGCGTATTGAAACCGATCGAAGCGCAAAACGGCGGGATCGTGGAAGTCAATGCCGCGCCGGGTCTGCGGATGCATCTGTCTCCCTCGTTCGGTAAAGGTCGCGCAGTTGGTGAAGCCATTATCAATGCCATGTTTGACGAAGGTGAAGACGGCCGTATCCCGATCGTGGCGGTCACCGGCACCAACGGCAAAACTACCACAGTGCGTTTGATTGCCCATCTGATTGCCAGCAGCGGCCTGCGCACTGGCATGACCAACACCGACGGCGTCTACGTCAATGGCCGTCAGATCGACAGCGGTGACTGTAGCGGGCCGCGCAGCGCCCGGAATGTGCTGTCCCATCCTGACGTCGATGCCGCCGTGTTTGAAACAGCGCGTGGTGGCGTCTTGCGCGAAGGTCTGGCTTATGACCGCTGCCAGGTCGCTGTCGTCACGAATATCGGCTCCGGAGACCATCTCGGCCTGAATTACATTACGACCGTGGAAGATCTGGCCGTGTTAAAACGTGTGATCGTCCAGAACGTTGCTGACGATGGTTACGCCGTGCTGAATGCAGCCGACCCGATCGTCGCTAACATGGCCGCCAATTGCCCTTCCGCCGTCATTTTCTTTGCTGCTGACGTACAACAATATCCGGTCATGGCGGCGCACAAAGCCCAGGGCAAGCGCGTGGTCTACATTGAAAACGGCCATCTGGTTGCTGCCGAAGGCAAGTTCCGCGAAACAATCCCGCTGAGCGAAGTGCCGATAACACGCAACGGAACCATTAGCTTTCAGGTCGAGAATGTCATGGCATCGGTGGCAGCAGCCTGGGCCGTGGCGATCGACTGGAACCATATCCGTGCCGGCCTGAAAAGCTTTGCGAATGAAAATGACAATGCACCGGGTCGCTTTAATATGTTCAACTTCCGCGGCGCAACGGTGATTGCCGACTACGGTCACAATCCGGATGCCATGCTGGCTCTGGTCAAGGCCGTGGAAACTATGCCCGCCAGACGCCGCTCGGTGGTCATTAGTGGTGCCGGTGACCGGCGGGATCAGGATATCCGTCAGCAGACTGAAATTCTCGGTGAAGCGTTCGATGACGTTATCCTCTACCAGGATCAATGCCAGCGTGGGCGACAGGATGGTGAGGTCATTGCCCTGTTGCGTACTGGCTTGCAAAATGCCAGCAAAACACAGCGAATTGATGAAATCACCGGCGAATTCATTGCCATTGATCTGGCGATGAACCGGCTCGCTGAAGGAGACTTGTGTCTGATCCTGATTGATCAGGTTGAAGAAGCGTTGGCACACATCAGTCAACGCGTCGCTGCCGGTTAATAGTGTTGATTTCTCATTGACTGCCTGGCAACAATCAGAAGTACAGGCAGTCAATCGAGTCCTACCATAACTTGCATCAATCACATGACGCAGACGGATCAGCGATCCCTCTGACGTGTTGTCACCTATAGTCCTCCCATCAATCTGACTGCCGCTGCTCCGGTTACAGGCCAAACACCACACGTTCGGCAGGCAAAGCCTGAATCATCGGTCCGAAACTGCAGATTTCCGGCAAAGTCGCATTGTGATGAGTCCAGATTTCCGCTGCCCTGGCATGCGCTTTGTCGTGTGTGGTATGCGCATCGGACACCAGGATGACCGGATAACCCAACCCCGCTGCCCTGCGGGTGGTGGTATCGACACAAAACTCGGTCGCATAACCGCAGATGACCAGCTGATCTGTTTTCCATTTCTGCAACAACTCATGAAGCTCGGTGCGCAAAAAAGAATCCGGCGTAGTCTTCCGGAGGATGGTATCGCCGTCTTCCAGTATCAGATGCTGTTCCAGTTGCCAGCCCTCTGAGCCAAATGTCAGCGCCCCGTCTGCCGTTTCATGCTGAATGAACACAACCGGTACACAGGCATGACGCGCCCGCTCTGCCAGTCCATTAATCCGGGCTACCACAGCATCGGCCTGCCACGAGCGAGGTTCACCATCAAACAAACCACGTTGCACATCAATCACAAGGAGTGCAGCTTTCATGGTGGTATCAGGAAAAGTTAGAAAGAATGATCATAACTGAAAAAAATCCTTTCAATTCCAGGCATGCTCTTATTTCATCTGCTTATCTGAGGAACACAGTTCTCATATACTGAAGGGGAGTATATTTTTAATTCCCTTATTTGACCATGGTATCCAACCCTAAAATACTGGATAAGATGGGAGTATCTGAAAAAATCAGCGTCCGGAAAGAAATGCTAAAAATAAGGAAAATGACGTTCGCATAAAAAATGCCGGGCCAACGGCACCCGGCAAATTTGCGCTGCTGCTAACAGACATCAAAATCAAATGAAAAATCGTTGTGCTCCGGTATGCAATTCCCTGACGGCAGCCAGCGGTAGCCGCTTGTCAGAAGAAATAGTACCATCCGCCATCAGCGAAGTATAGCGCAGACAACAGACGCGCAGGAATGAACTGAAATTATCTATTTGTCCGCGATAGCTGATCAGTTCATCATACAGTTTCGTGATGAGCTGAATGGTGTTCATACTATCCCGGGCTGCAACTTCATCCAGCGTTTGCCAAAACAGTTTTTCCAGACGTATCGATGTGACGACGCCGTGCAAGCGTATAGAGCGCGCTTTGGATTCGTACAGGCCAGGATCGGCCTTCACAAAAATTTCACACATGTTTTCCCGCCCATCGTCAAGAAAATTTATGCACGATTATACGGTCATTACCCGGCCTACAAATGGATTTTTGTACCTAATAACACGAGAAATTGTGACAGCCACGCAGGATGCGCAGGCCAGGCGGGTGCCGTCACAAAATTTTTATCCGTCACGGCTTCTATGACTGCAATTGCAGCATAAGTCGCGCCGGCTGCTTCCACTTCCGGCTGGCAGGCCGGATAAGCTGAACAGGACACGCCGTTCAGCACCTTAGCAGCCGCCAGTATCTGCGCTCCATGACAAACCGCCGCAACCGGCTTATTGCTCTGCGCAAAATGCTGCACGATCGCCAACACTCGCGGATTCAAACGCAGATATTCCGGAGCGCGTCCGCCGGGAATCAGCAGGGCATCGTAATCCTGTTCGCACACCTGTGTAAAATCATGCGTCACCGTAAAACGATGACCCGGTTTTTCTGTGTAAGTCTGCTGTCCCTCAAAGTCATGAATCGCCGTTGCGACATAATCTCCCGCTTTTTTGTTCGGGCAGACGGCATGCACCTGATGTCCGACTGCCTGCAAAGTCTGGAACGGCACCATCGCTTCATAATCTTCCACAAAATCACCCACCAGCATCAATATCTTTTTACCTGCCATGATGTCTCCTGAACATGTTATAAAGGAATGACCATTCTTGACCAGTTTTGAGGAGCCGAGGTAATGACCAGTTACTACATCAGCACCATTGCTTTGTTGCAAAGCTGAACATGAAGGCACAATATTTAACATCATCATGCTGATCCGGCGCCGGGACATGCTTACTATTCCTGATAGGCAATCTGTGCAAGAATGATCCCGGATAAAATAATGCGGCCTGTTCCAGTGTGGAACGACAAAGACTGGCTGTCTCAATTGGATATGGAGTAAGAATGGCGGAAGCAAGTTCATTGTATAAAAATCAGGTCATGCTGCTTACTCAGACTTTTTTCATTAAAGATAATAAAGACGAGTTATTGCTGGCTGCACACAAATACGATTTTGATATCCGCTTTTATGACCAAATGCGGGATTTTGTCCAAGCGGTCGAACTCTCTGGCGACAGCACCTTGTTTGTGATTGATCTTGATGTGCTGTACAACATGCAGGACGATATGCAGCAACAGCGTCGTCAGACCATGTTCCTGAGCGACCTGCTGCAACGCCTGCCCACACACCGCCAGTACATCTATCTGCAAACTTTACGACAGGGGGAGCGCTTCCTGTTGCAGCAAAAACTGGTAGACAGCAATTGCCTGGCATACGCAGAAAAACCCATCAGCAATACGGTACTGGTCGAAAAATTATTCAATCTGTTCGGCCGGCATCGCCGGGGAGAAAGCAATGCCATCATGTATCTGGGGGATACCCTGCCGGTAGACATCCCGATGCTCAACAGCAATACGGTCGAACTGCTACAGGTGCATGAACCGCGGGCACTTCACCTGAGAGTCAGGGATACCCGGCCAGATATTGTACTGATTGATGAAAACCATTACCTCAATACCGAAGCGCTGGTCAGGGTACTGAAAAAAAATATTGAGTTTGATCCTGGCCAAGAAATTATCATGCTGCAGCGGCATCCCACACCGGCAATGACCCGGCGCGCGCTCGACAGCGGTTTTGATGAAGTGATGACATTTACTGAACCGGATATCCTGACCCGGCAACTGCTCAATCGGATAGAAAAAATCAGGACCAGCAAAGACCTGATCAGCAGAGACCGCGCAACCGGTTTACTGAACAAGATCGGCTTACAGAAAAAAGCACAAGAATGGATACGCAAAGCCAGCCAGGGTGGTGTTCCGCTTGCTTACGGCATTATCGATATCGATAAATTCAAGACGATTAATGACACGTGGGGCCATTACTTTGGCGATATTGTGATCAAGCGCTTATCGCTGGTACTGTCTGCGCAACTCGGCGAGCAGGATCTACTGAGCCGTTTTGGCGGCGAAGAATTCGTCATGATTTTCTGGAACTGTTCTTTGGAACAAGGCCGGCAAAAACTGGATGCCATGCGCGAAAGCTTCACCAAGGTTGCATTTGAGGTCAAGCCAGGAGAACAAAAATATTTCAGCTTCAGCGGCGGAATGGCAGGTTTCCCGGACTATGCATCAGAAAATGACCTGTTTTTGCGAGCGGATGCCATGCTGTATGAAGCCAAGCAGCATGGACGCAATCAGATCTGCAGCCAGCTTCCAGCTACTTAACATCCGCATTACGACACCGCCATCTTTCTTGAGTACGCGGGGTCACTCTGCTATTGACTGATGATGCAATTGCGCCCTGCACGTTTGGCCTGATACAAAGCATCGTCCGCGCGTTTCAGTACTTCATGGCAGGAGACATCCATCGGCAGCAGTTGACTCAGGCCACCGCTGATCGTTGCACCCTCACCCAAATCCCCCGTCAGACGCAATGCCTCGGCAATACGCAATCGCAAACGGCCGGCAATCGGAACTGCCTGCGCCAGATCAGTATGCGGCATCAGAATCACGAATTCATCTCCGCCAAAACGCGCAGGAATATCCGTACTGCGGAATTCACTCCTGCAAACTTCGGCAGCGACCTGAATTGCACGGTCACCATTCAGATGCCCGTATTCATCGTTCACACGCTTAAAGTCATCGATATCAAACATCAGGAGCGACATTGGCGTTCCGTAACGTGTAAACATCTCATACTGATCGCTCAGTGCCTCCATTAATTTGCGACGATTGAATAAGCCCGTCAACGGATCTGTTTCGCTCTGAATACGTAACCTGACTTCATAATCATTGCGTACAGTGATATTGCTTGCCACCCACAACACTGCATCCTCGCCCTGAACCTGAAATGCCAGCGCCTGCACCCGTCCCTCGAACCAAATCACACTGGAAGGGCCGCCAGGCGGCAAACCACGGACATCCTGACCGGAAAGACCATACTCCACCACATGAAGATTCCGGGATTCCAGCGCCTTGCCGATTTCCTGCATAAACCACGCGGTTTTCTCATCACTCAGCACATCAGAAATCCACTTTCCGATCAGTACACTGCCATCATGATAGTAGCGTGAATCGGAGCCGCCAAAAATAGCCGCATAACGACCACTGCGCGTCAGGATGAAAGCGGGGTCAGGTAGCGCTTTGAGAATCGTCGCCAGTTGTTCGTTCGAAAACCATGGTTCGTCATGCATTTGTTCCGCTCCATGAAGCCGGTATATAGTGCACCAGTTCTTGTATTATGAACCTGATTTTCATTCGCATCATGCGTGCACAACAGGGGATTGAGAGACTGATATTTCGTGATTCTGAAACTTTGTCGCCCATCCGGTTTCATCCTGATTCAGCTGATGTCAGGCGGATGGCAGCGAATCTGCCCCTCCCGCACCAAACAGCATCTGCTTCAGGTGCGCCAACTGATCACGTACCTGAGCTGCTTTTTCAAACTCCAGATTTTTCGCATGCTCCGTCATGAGTTTTTCCAGGCGCTTGATCTCACGGCTGATCTGCTTCTCGCTCATGACTTCATATTTGGCCTGCTCCTGTGCAGCAACCAGATTATCACGCGCATCCTGCTGATGATAAACGCCGTCAATAATATCTTTAATCTGCTTACGAATGCCGGTCGGCGTGATATTGTTTTCCGAATTAAAAATCAGTTGTTTCTGGCGGCGACGCTCGGTTTCACCCATTGCCCTGCGCATGGAATCGGTGATTTTATCGGCATACAAAATCGCTTTGCCATGCAGATTCCGTGCCGCTCGCCCGATGGTCTGGATCAGGCTGCGCTCCGAACGCAGGAATCCCTCTTTATCCGCATCCAGAATGGCGACCAGAGACACCTCAGGAATATCCAGACCTTCGCGTAACAGGTTGATACCGACCAGCACGTCAAAAGTGCCGAGCCGTAAATCCCGGATAATTTCGACCCGCTCTACCGTATCGATATCGCTGTGCAGATAACGAACTTTAATTCCGTTATCTCCCAAAAATTCGGTCAGTTGTTCAGCCATGCGTTTGGTCAGTGTTGTCACCAGCACCCGTTCATTCTTTTTGATCCGCTCCGTGATTTCACCGATCAGGTCGTCCACCTGCGTCAATGCAGGACGTACCTCTACTTCGGGATCAACCAGTCCGGTCGGGCGCACCACCTGCTCAACTGTCTGATCGGCATGGGCATGTTCGTAATCGCCCGGCGTTGCCGAAACAAAAACCGTCTGCCGCATTTTGCTTTCAAACTCGGCGAATTTCAGTGGCCGGTTGTCCAACGCCGAAGGCAAACGAAATCCGTAGTCAACCAGGTTGGTCTTACGTGCCCGGTCACCGTTATACATACCATTGAGCTGACCGGTCAGTACATGGGACTCATCCAGAAACATCAAGGCATCCGGTGGCAGATAATCCACCAGAGTCGGTGGCGGCTCGCCCGGCAAGGCGCCGCTCAGGTGCCGTGAATAATTTTCAATTCCTTTAGTGAATCCAATCTCGGCCATCATTTCCAGATCAAAGCGGGTACGCTGTTCAATACGCTGCTCTTCAATCAGCTTATTCTCGCGACGGAAAAAATCCAGCCGTTCACGCAGCTCTTCCTTGATTGTTTCGATGGCGCGCAACACCGTTTCTCTGGGGGTCACATAATGAGAACCAGGATAAACGGTAAAGCGCGGAATTTTTTGTTTAATTCGCCCGGTCAGCGGATCGAATAACTGCAGATTTTCAATTTCATCATCAAACATCTCGACCCTGACTGCCAGCTCAGCATGTTCGGCAGGGAAAATGTCAATCGTATCGCCGCGGACGCGAAAAGTACCACGGCCAAAATCGATTTCATTTCTGGTGTATTGCATCTGAATCAGGCGCGCAATGATATCGCGCTGACTGACCTTGTCCCTGGCACGCAGAGTCAGAATCATCTGATGATATTCATTCGGATTGCCAATACCGTAAATCGCTGAAACCGTTGCGACGATAATCACGTCACGGCGTTCCATCAACGATTTGGTACAGGACAGGCGCATCTGCTCAATATGCTCATTGATCGCTGAATCTTTTTCAATAAACAAGTCACGCTGCGGCACATAAGCCTCAGGCTGATAATAGTCGTAGTAAGAAACAAAGTATTCAACGGCGTTGCGCGGAAAAAATTCCCTGAATTCACTATACAACTGTGCTGCTAACGTCTTGTTAGGTGCAAACACGATAGCTGGGCGACCTGTGCGCGCGATCACATTGGCCATAGTGTAGGTTTTCCCTGAACCGGTCACTCCCAGCAGGGTCTGAAAAAATAAGCCGTCCCGAATTCCCTCCACCAATTGTGCAATCGCTGCCGGCTGATCACCTGCTGGTGGAAACATCTGATAGAGCTGATAGGGAGAATCCGGAAAAGAAATAAATTTGTCTTCATCCAATTGCTCGGATAAAGGGACTGAATTCACTGGTGCGACTGCCATCGTGCAGAACCTTTGTTAAAATGTGAGGCTGAATAGGATTTACGCAAAACAACAGACTAAAGGCGCAATCATCCGTTACGCTGCCCTGGTACGTATCCGTGCTTCATACAGTCTTGCACAGCATACCTTGCTGAAGTCATTTTACGTAAATCTTATGATTTTTGCATTTTTACTTTATTCCAACCGTAACTGTCGGCGACGACTGTTTAATTTCATATTATCACGATGACTGCTCCAGCCTCCTCCCCCCTGTTTTCCGCCATCGAGATGGCACCGCGCGATCCGATTCTTGGCATCACGGAAGCCTATAATGCCGATCAGAATCCGGCTAAGGTTAACCTTGGCGTCGGCGTCTATTACGACGACAACGGCAAAGTACCTTTGCTTGAATGCGTCAAAAAAGCAGAAGCGATCCTGATCGAAAAATATGCACCGCGCACCTATCTGCCAATTGAAGGGCTCGCGGCCTACGACCGTGCAGTACAGGATCTGGTATTTGGCGCAGACAGTGCCGTTGTCAAAGAAAAACGGGCTGTCACAGCCCAGGCTATCGGTGGCACCGGAGCATTGAAGCTGGGAGCCGACTTTTTACAGCGGTTCGCTCCTGATTCCGAAGTCTGGATCAGTGATCCAAGCTGGGAAAACCACCGCGCCCTGTTTGAATCTGCGGGCTTCAAAGTCAATGCTTATCCTTACTACGATGCAGCAACACGCGGCGTCAATTTTGCAGGTATGTTAAATGCGCTGCAAACCATGCCTGCTGGCTCCATCATCTTGCTGCATGCCTGCTGCCATAACCCTACCGGTGCAGACCTGTCGGATGAACAATGGACACAGGTAATTGAAGTTGTTACAAGCCGGGGACTGATCCCGTTCCTGGATATGGCTTATCAGGGCTTCGGCGATGGTATTGAAGCTGACGGCCAGGTTGTACGGCGCTTTGCCGAAGCCGGCGGCGCGCTATTTGTTTCAAATTCATTTTCCAAATCCTTCTCGTTGTATGGTGAGCGGGTTGGTGCACTGAGCATTGCAGCATCCAGCGCAGAAGAAGCATCACGCATCATGTCGCAGCTCAAGCGAGTGATCCGTACGAATTACTCGAATCCACCATCGCATGGCGGCCAGGTGGTCGCAACCGTATTAGCAATACCGGAGTTGCGCCAGCTGTGGGAGGACGAGTTGGCAGGAATGCGTGTTCGTATCCGTGAAATGCGCAATGCCTTTGTCAGCAAACTCAAAACAAAAGTACCGGCACAGAATTTTGATTTTGTGATCCAGCAACGCGGTATGTTCTCCTACTCCGGACTGAGCAAGGGGCAGGTTGCGCAATTGCGTGACAAACATTCCATCTATGCAGTCGATACCGGCCGTATCTGTGTGGCTGCCTTAAACAGTAAAAATATTGACGGCGTCATTGATGCGATCGCCAGTGTCTTGTAATTTTGGTTTGCCAAGTTATTGACAGGTAATGAGGCAAAGCATATAATCTTTGTCTCTGTTCCCTGATAGCTCAGTCGGTAGAGCGACGGACTGTTAATCCGCAGGTCCCTGGTTCGAGTCCAGGTCGGGGAGCCAAGAATTTCAAGTAGGCAGTGAACTTCATTAAAAAATCACTGCAAATCAAGTTTTTTGAAGACCTTCATATCTTCTGTTCCCTGATAGCTCAGTCGGTAGAGCGACGGACTGTTAATCCGCAGGTCCCTGGTTCGAGTCCAGGTCGGGGAGCCAAGTAATTACTGTGAATTATTCGTTCATAGATCATTTTTACGGGGTCGTAACAATTACGACCCCGAGTGCGTTAACGATGATTGAATCTGCTGTCAGTGCGTAAAAAACTCTGATGTCAACATGATGAAAGTCACCGGCAACCAGTTTTACGTAATGCCGATGTAGCTGCAGATACATCCCCATTTGTAATGCCTAGCATGCCATCGTTTTTCTGTGACAGATTCTCCCGGTTCAGCCCCCCCTCCCCTATTCTACCTGGCAGTTGCTTAGTTCAATTCAGCAGGGATATTAGCGTTACGTTATTTATTCATGTATCCCAATACAATAAAATTGATTACATGACAACACTTGATTTGTAGATCACATCACATTATCAGCGTGGCACAAAGATATGCAATCCCTGCCGCTTTCCGGTACCGCAATTAAGGTTGCGACCCCAAACTCTCCATAAATAAGAATAAAACGTCATAGGCGGGTCATATTCGGAGCATAAAATTTCCGTAAATCAAGTTTTTCTTCCTCTTATATCCCATTATTTATGCGCTCCCTCTTTTCTCCGGCTATCCGCCTGATGCAAAACCTGCGCATCAGCCAGAAAATTGCCTTTATTTCCGCTGGTTTTGCAATTCCTTTGTTCATCGTTCTGGCACTGTTGTTCAGTGAACTTCGCATCGAGGTTGCATCAGCAAAAAATAAACAACATAGCCTCCAGTTGATTCAACAAAACCAGGCACTCGCCACCTTAATACGCCAGCATCGCACTTTGCTCCACCTGCAGCTGACGGGTAATAAACAAGTCACTGACCGCATCAAACCGCTTGAAACCACCATCACTCAAGCAATTGATACTGCAGCGCCAAACAGCGACCTGAAAAAACAATGGGGCAATCTGAGCAGCGCGGTCATGACGATGAAAGCTCCTGACAGCTTTAAAGCCCACACCCAACTGCTGGACTCGATTAATCTGAAAACGGCTCAGCTGGCAAACAATTCAAAATTGTCTCTCGACAGTGATTTCACGACGAATGAACTGAGTTCTTTATATTTGAAATCCCTGCCCGCTATTGAGGAAAAAATCTCCGTGATGGCATCCCGCGGGGCGGCTTACATTGATACGGGTTTATTTGAGGCCGGTGAAGATGTCATGCTGAATTCACTGCAAATGAGCGTGAAAGTTGAGCTTGGGCAGTTAAGCAACGCAGTTAGTCAGTATAAAAAAGAAAACATAGAGTATAAAACTCCGCTGGACAATCTGCAGACCGCGCTGACGAACGTGCAAAAATATTTTGACCGCGCTCAGGATGAAGTGCTGGCATCTGTGAATCAAAGTTCTGGCAAAGCATTTTCCGAAGCTGGTGATGTCACTATCCAGCAACTGAATACAGCAGGCACTAATGTAGCGCACCTGATTGATCAACGCTTGGGAGAATCGATCAGCCAGTTAAATCTGAAAATCATTAAAATGTTTTCAGCCATCATCGTCCTGATACTGATTGCCAGTTATTTCCTGATGGCGATTTATCTGACTTTATCTAAGGAAATTCAGGTACTGACCGAAGCAATAGAAAAAACAGCTTCCGGAGATTTTTCCAATATTCATCAGCATGCAGGTAAAGACGAATTTGCCCAACTGACGAATGCAGTATCCACAATGAATCAGAGCCTGAGTCAACTCATTGCAGGAATTCGTTCAGACGCCGTCACAGTCAATGACATTGCCCATGAAATTCACGAAGAGACCGTTGATCTGGCGAGCCGTACGGATCACCAGGCCGGAGCATTACAACAGACCGCCAGCTCGGTTGAGCAACTGACCGGCACTATTCAGGAAAATGCCGCCAATCTGGCCCAGGCGAGCAGCTTGATTCATAGCTCGGCCACCCATGTGAATCAAGGTCTGGAAGTCATGGAAAAAGCCATCGACAGCATGCAGTCCGTTACTCACAATTCGAAAAAGATTTCTGAAATTATCGGCGTCATGGATAGCATTTCATTTCAGACCAATATTCTTGCATTGAATGCCGCGGTTGAAGCCGCACGGGCAGGTCAGGAGGGGCGTGGCTTTGCGGTTGTTGCCAGTGAGGTGAGAAATCTGGCACAGCGAAGTGCAAATGCGGCCAAAGAAATCAAAGCCCTGATCACGACCTCAGGAACAGCCATAGAACAAGGTAGCAACATGATTAATTCTGCTGGTAAAACCATGCAGGAAATCGCAACCAATGTAAAACAGGTCACACACCTGATCAAACACGTCAGCGATGCAAGCCAGGAACAAAGTAAGGGTATTTCCAGTGTAAATCAGGCCATTACCCGTATTGATGAAATCACCCAGCACAACGCCAGCCTCGTAGAGCAAGCAACAGCATCCACCAATAAGCTGGAGCAGCAGGCGATGTCCCTGAGTACTGCGGTCAGCATATTCAGGATCAGTGCGGTGTCTGAAAAAAATGCACCGGTCATCTCGATCCAGGCAATCCAAAAGAAAAAAGCAGCGACACATCAAGTCGCTGCTTTCAAGCAATCGCAGAAAAAAATCCTACGCGGTTAAAACATTATGGAAATTTGTCCGGGACGATGGTAAATACCATCTCCGGATAAATTCAGATTTTCAGTAAAGTCAGCACAGCCTGTAATTCATCGCGTATCTGCGGCAAACTAATGGCCGGATCTACGATAAACACCTCCTGTACAGCACGTGAAGAATGGGAACCTAACTTATTTCTTGCGCCATTAATCGTAAATCCCTGTTCATACAATAACTCACGTATACGACGAATCAGCAGAACCTCATGATGTTGATAATAGCGCCGGTTTCCGCGACGCTTGACCGGCTTCAGTTGAGAAAACTCCTGCTCCCAATAGCGAAGTACATGCGGTTTAACACCGCACAACTCGCTCACCTCGCCGATTGTGAAATAACGCTTGGCAGGAATAGCTGGCAAGCTGCTGGTCTCAATTTTGATATCAGTCATACTCAGGCGGCATGAGCAAGTGTTTGGCCGCCCGCCTCGTCAACCATACCCTTCAATTTTTGACTGGCATGAAAAGTGACGACGCGGCGCGCTGTAATCGGAATTTCTTCTCCTGTTTTCGGATTGCGCCCCGGGCGCTGTGGCTTGTCCCGTAGCTGAAAATTGCCAAAACCGGACAATTTCACCGCAGACCCTCTTTCCAATGCGTCCCGGATTTCATCAAAAAAAGTTTCCACCATATCTTTCGCTTCGCGTTTGTTTAATCCGACCTGTTCAAATAACAGTTCGGCTAATTCCGCCTTAGTTAAAGTGGGCAACTCTTTTTCTGCTTGAGAACGAGCCCGTGCCTCCTGCATTGCACGATTCAGATCTGCATCCAATACCGATTGAAATTCCGCAGAATTTACATCATTCATGATCGAACTCATTTATCTATACTGTTCCAGCCACAACACTTATCGCAATCTGGCTGCAAATTTTGCACAGGCTGCATGCGCTAATGCACTCATTGCAGCTTCAACTTTTTCATCCTGTAAGGTAGCTTGAGTATCTTGCAAGCTAAACCGGAAAGCAAGGCTTTTCTCATCCTCGTTCAATCCCTTTCCACGATATTCATCAAATAAAACAACGGCTTGCATGATACGGCAAACTGGATTTCCCTGAGCTTCTGCATGAAAGATATCCAATAACTCCTGCGCAGGAACATCTTGCCGCACAACCAGCGCCAAGTCTCGGGTCACCGCCTGGAATTTGGAAATTTCTTCGTAGACAGGGACAGTCACATTCTGCAAAGCATCCACATTGACCTCAAATACCACTGGCGCCAGTGGCAAATCATATTTCTGCTGCAGACGCGGATGAAGCTCACCGATATAACCGACTATCTGACCATCGCATTCAATCCGGGCACTGCGCCCTGGGTGCAAGGCAACATGCTCAGTTTTGACGAAACGCAAAATCTTAGGTGCAAACAAGGCTTCCAGATCTGCTTTAATATCGAAAAAATCTACATTCCGCGTTACCTGACCCCACTGCTCTTCAACAACAGCTCCATAAGCAAGCGCAGCAAGATGTTTAGGCTGGTGATAGCCGGCAACGGTCAATGGACCGTCCTGCACCGTCGGATCCTGCAGATAAACTGCACCAATCTCAAATACGCGAACCCTGCTGACCTTACGATTCAGATTGTATCGGGCATTTGCAATGAGACTGCCAAGCAGGCTGGTGCGCATAACACTCATCTGACTGGCGATCGGATTAACCACGCGTACCGGTTTAGCATTTCCGGCAAAATCAGCTTCCCAGGACTCATCCACAAAACTGTAATTAATCACTTCCTGATAATCACGGTCAGCAATCAGACGCCGGATGGCAAACAATGTGCGATGATTTTCGGGAGCAATCCGCATCGCATTAGCGGCAACAGGGGGTAATGCCGGAATATTTTCAAAACCATATACGCGGGCTACTTCTTCAATCAGATCTTCTTCGATCTCAATGTCGAAGCGATAGGATGGCGGCGTCACCAGGAACTCCCCCTCCTGATGGGTAAACTGTAAATTCAAGCGTGTAAAAATATCGGCAATCATCGCATCGGACAGTGGAACACCGATGACTTTCTGTGCACGGGCGGTACGCAGTCTGACCGGTGCACGCTGCGGAAGATTAACGATCTGATCATCAACAGGTCCCAGCCTGACCTGCTCAGCACCACCACAAATTTCTACGATCAGCGCACTGATACGTTCAATGTGCTCAACGATATTGTCAAAATCAACACCCCGCTCAAAGCGATGTGCAGCATCTGTCGAGAAGTTATACCGGCGCGCACGTCCCTGAATCGCATTTGGCCACCAGAATGCGGCTTCCAGATAAATATTCTGGGTATTCAATGTCACAGCTGTCGCATCACCACCCATAATGCCCGCCAGGGATTCGATTTCCCGCTCGTCTGCAATCACGCCGACCCATTCGTCAATATCAACAGTATTGCCATTTAATAACTTGAGCGACTCGCCGGCTCTTCCCCAGCGCACGTCAAGGCCGCCATGAATTTTATCCAGATCAAATACATGGGTTGGCCTGCCTAACTCCAGCATCACATAATTGGAAATGTCGACCAAAGCAGAGATCGGGCGCTGGCCGCTACGCTCAAGGCGCTGCTTCATCCATTCGGGGGTGGGCGCTTTTGCATTTACGCCACGGATTACGCGACCGCAGAAACGGCCACATAAATCTGGAGCGGATATGTTGACAGGAAGTTTTTCATTCAATTCAACCGTCAAAGCCTTCGTTGTCGGAAGGTGTATCGGTGTACCCGTCAGCGCAGAAACCTCGCGTGCGACACCAAGAACAGACAGGCAGTCTGCTTTATTCGGCGTCAGCTTGATCGTAAACTTCAGGTCATTGAGTTGATAATAATCGCGGAAATTTTTCCCGACCGGGGCATCCGATGGCAGGTCCATCAAGCCGCCGTGATCTTCAGACAATTTCAGTTCACGCGCGGAGCAGAGCATACCCTGAGACTCGACGCCACGCAGTTTGCCGACTTTAATCAGAAAAGGCTTACCATCCGGACCAGGCGGGAGCACTGCACCCGCCATCGCGCACGGCACACGCATACCGACACGCACATTCGGTGCACCGCATACGATGCTGAGCAGTGTGCCGGTACCGACATCGACCTGACATACATTCAGGCGATCGGCATCAGGATGTTTATTAATTTCCCGGATCTCGGCGACCACGACATTAGAAAACGGAGGAGCGACCGGCTCCACCTCTTCGACCTCTAAACCAGACATGGTCAACAAATGGGATAGCTCATCCGAAGTCATCTTCGGATCGACCATAGTACGGAGCCAGTTTTCAGAAAATTGCATAATTCAGCCGTCTCATGTTGGATATTTGAACGCCCCGCGTTCAGATTGATTCAGAATTTATCAGTTAAATTGCTTCAGGAAGCGCAGATCGCCCTCATAAAACAATCTCAGATCGTTAACGCCATAACGCAGCATCGTCAAACGCTCCAAACCTGAACCAAATGCAAAGCCAATATATTTTTCAGGATCCAATCCCATATTACGGATCACCGCAGGATGTACCTGCCCGGAACCAGAAACTTCGAGCCAGCGCCCTTTCAGAGGACCGCTGCCGAAGGCAATATCAATCTCAGCCGACGGCTCTGTGAATGGGAAATAAGATGGACGGAAACGTACCTGTAAATCGTTCGTCTCGAAGAAAGCTTTTACAAAATTCAGGTACACCCCTTTCAGGTCTGCGAAGCTGATATCCTCAGCAATCCATAGTCCCTCAACCTGATGAAACATCGGTGAATGAGTTGCATCACTGTCGACACGGTAAGTGCGTCCTGGAGCAATGACTTTGATGGGTGGCTGATTCATGCGCGCATAGCGCACCTGCATCGGACTGGTATGTGTACGCAACAATAACTGCTTACCCTCACTATCCCTACCATCCACATAGAAGGTATCCTGCATGGAGCGCGCAGGATGGTTTTCCGGACTGTTCAGAGCAGTAAAGTTGGTCCAGTCGGTTTCAATTTCCGGGCCATCGGCCACGTCAAATCCGATAGAACGGAAAATCTCTTCCACTCTTTGCCAGGTGCGCATGACGGGGTGTATGCCGCCGACACCACGACCACGGCCGGGCAAGGTCACATCAATTGCTTCCGCACTCAGACGTGCCTGCAACTGCGCATTGGCTAAGGCCTCACGGCGCTCAGTCAGGGCATTTTCAATCTGTACTTTAGCCG
Organism: Cognatundibacterium oligocarboniphilum; assembly: GCF_013377855.1. Taxonomy (GTDB): domain Bacteria; phylum Pseudomonadota; class Gammaproteobacteria; order Burkholderiales; family Burkholderiaceae_D; genus Undibacterium; species Undibacterium oligocarboniphilum. The sequence goes on from NZ_JABXYJ010000002.1 coordinate 209,598, forward strand.
CGTTGATGACGGCACCCTGTGTCTTACGCTCATCCGGAGAAAGCTTCCCCAGGCTTTTCATCTGTTCGGTAATCTGGCCACTTTTACCCAGATATAAAGCTTTAGCATTTTCCAGTGCTGCGGCATCGGCAGCCGCCAGAAAATCAGCACATGCCTGGCTGACGATTTGATCTAATGGGTTCATGCGTTGTTCCCGCTTACATAGAAGCTGAAATAATGAGCTGAAAACAAAACGGGGCATAGGAATCAACCTCTGCCCCGCTTGCCAGAGCAGCCTGCAAGCAGACTGCTTCAGTATTTTGCTGTATTACGCTGCCAGGTTGGCTTTGACTTGATTAACAATCGCAGCAAATGCTGGTTTGTCAGTCACTGCCATGTCAGCCAATACCTTACGGTCGAGTTCAATCGCAGCTTTTTTCAGGCCGTTCATGAATACGCTGTAAGTCATACCGTGTTGACGTGTCGCTGCATTGATACGCGTGATCCACAACGCGCGGAATACACGTTTCTTGTTGCGGCGATCGCGGTATGCGTACTGACCAGCACGCATAACAGCTTGCTTGGCAATACGGAATACTTTACTGCGACGACCACGGTAACCTTTAGCAAGGTTCAGTACTTTTTTATGACGGGCACGAGCTGTAACCCCACGTTTTACTCTAGGCATAATAACTCCTTAAATAATGAGTATGAGGTTAAGCACTTGGCATCATGCGCATAACGGAAACCATGTTGGTGTCATGAACACCTACAGCACCACGCAATTGACGTTTGTTTTTGGTCGTTTTCTTAGTCAGGATGTGACGCTTAAAAGCCTGACCGCGTTTAACGGTACCACCTGGACGGACGCGGAAGCGCTTTTTTGCGCTGCTTTTCGTCTTCATTTTTGGCATAACACTATCTGTCTGTTAAGACAGCTCCAGTTTTATATGATGGTAGGTGGCAGCAACGATCGCTACTCTTGGATGCCTACTTCTCACTTATTGTGACAGGTTCATCACTGAACCTGTCTATCGCAGTTCCCGCCAACGCAGGTACTGCAAAATACTTATTTCTTTTTCTTTGGCGCCAGAATCATGACCATCTGACGACCTTCCATTTTTGGAAACTGCTCAACCTGACCGTACGGCTCCAGATCCAGCTTCAGACGTTCCAGCATACGCATACCGATTTCCTGATGCGCCATTTCACGTCCGCGAAAGCGCAGGGTGATTTTGGTTTTATCGCCATCATCAAGAAATTTGACCAGATTACGCAGCTTGATGTTGTAATCACCATCGTCGGTACCAGGGCGGAATTTAACCTCTTTGACCAAAATGACTTTTTGCTTCAGTTTGGCTTCATGAGCTTTTTTCTGCTCCTGATACTTAAACTTGCCGTAATCCATCAAACGACAAACTGGTGGTTGTGCATTCGGTGCAATTTCAACCAAATCCACATTAGCCTCTTCGGCTAAGCGAAACGCCTCACCCAGTTTTACGATACCCAGAGGTTCGTTATCAACACCAGACAGACGCACTTCTGGTGCCGTCACTTCACCGTTGATACGATGTGTTCTTTCGGTAGCTATTGCAGTTTCCTTTAAAAAAATAAAATCTTTACCGTGCGATCTTGCCTGAGGAAAGATTGCCGAGCTTATCTGTTAAACCTTAGTTGCAGTCTCGTTTTGCAAACGAGAAATGAAGGTATCCAGAGGCATTACCCCCAGATCCAGATTGCCACGCGTACGCACAGCCACGGTGTTTGCATCCCGCTCTTTATCACCTACGACAATGATATAAGGCATTTTCTGGATTGAATGCTCGCGTATTTTATAGGTTATTTTCTCATTGCGCAAATCAGTATTGACTCTAAACCCTTGTTTCTTCAGGATTTCTGCAACATTTTTTGCATATTCAGCCTGCGACTCAGAGATATTCAGGACTGAAACTTGTACCGGAGACAACCACAAAGGCATCGCTCCGGCAAAATTTTCTATCAAAATACCAATAAAACGTTCCATCGAGCCAACGATCGCACGATGCAACATGACAGGAACCTTGCGACTATTATCATCCGTCACATACTCAGCGCCCAAACGACCGGGCATAAAGAAGTCCACCTGCATGGTTCCGACCTGCCATGGCCGTCCCAAACTATCTTTCAGATGATATTCAATCTTAGGGCCATAGAATGCTCCCTCTCCAGGTAACTCCTCCCAAGACTCCACACCACAAGCACGCAGGCCGGCGCGCAAAGTATCTTCCGCCCTATCCCAGACCTCATCAGTACCAATCCGGTTTTCCGGACGCAGCGCGAGCTTGATCGCGATATTCTCAAAGCCAAAATCTTTATACACTTTCATCGCTTGCGGATGAAATGCAGTTACTTCTGACTGAATCTGCTCTTCGGTACAGAAGATATGACCATCGTCCTGCGTAAAACCGCGCACACGCATGATGCCGTGCAGAGCGCCAGATGGCTCGTTGCGATGACACTGACCGAATTCACCGAAGCGCAGCGGCAGATCACGATAGCTCTTCATACCGGAGTTAAATATTTGCACATGACCGGGGCAATTCATCGGCTTTAGCGCATAAGTACGATTTTCCGATTCAGTGACAAACATATTGTCTTTATAGTTATCCCAGTGACCGGTTTTACCCCACAGGCTGCTGTCCAGAATCTGAGGCCCTTTTACCTCCTGATAGCCGCAATCCTGATAAACCCTGCGCATATACTGCTCAACCTGCTGCCATATCGTCCAACCCTTTGCATGCCAGAACACCAAACCTGGAGCTTCATCCTGAAAATGAAACAGGTCCAACGCTTTGCCTAACTTACGGTGATCACGCTTCTCCGCCTCTTCCAGCATGTGCAGGTATTGCTCCTGATCTTCCTTCTTTGCAAATGCCGTCCCGTAAATCCGCTGCAGCATTTCGTTTTTTGAATCACCGCGCCAATATGCTCCAGCCAGCTTCATCAGCTTAAACACCTTCAACTTCCCAGTCGACGGTACGTGCGGACCGCGGCACAGATCGGTGAAATTACCCTCCGAATACAAGGAAACTTCCTGATCGGCTGGAATGGATTCAATAATCTCAGCCTTGTAAGCCTCACCAACCGACTTAAAGTAAGCAACCGCCTCGTCGCGTGGCAATACCTTACGCACAACCTGCTCATCTTTTTTAGCAAGCTCCAGCATCTTCTTTTCAATAGCCACCAGATCATCCGGGGTAAAGGGACGCTTGTAGGAAAAGTCATAATAAAAACCGTTTTCAATTACAGGACCAATAGTTACCTGCGCTTCTGGAAACAATTCTTTCACGGCGTAAGCCAGCAAGTGCGCAGTCGAATGACGAATCACATCCAGACCATCCGCATCTTTATCAGTCACAATCGCCAGTTCCGCATCTTTTTCAATCAGAAAGGAGGTATCCACCAATTGACCATCCACACGCCCGGCCAGCGCTGCTTTAGCCAGTCCAGCACCAATGCTGGCAGCCACTTGCGCAACCGTGACTGGCGCATCGAATTGACGCTGCGAACCATCAGGAAGTTTTACTGAGACCATGTCACTCTCCAAAGTGGCAGAAATTTGCCGAAAATGTGTAATTGAAAATTTGAAAAAATCTGGACGAAAAAAAAGCACGGCTAGCCGTGCTTTTCTCATTCAATACAGACGAAAAAGATCCCCGACTAGAGTCGCTCCCAAACCATTTTCGTGGTAGTTCGCGGTGTCATAACCAGGATGCCTTTCTCGCTCTTATCTAAGAAGTTGAATACTTCTGAAATTTGGTAGACACGATTGGACTCGAACCAACGACCCCTACCATGTCAAGGTAGTGCTCTAACCAGCTGAGCTACGCGTCTAAAGAAACAAGATTATAGCAGAGGCCTGGATAAAAATGCTAGTACCGGTAACGAACTTTTTGATCACATCAACATCCTGCAGAAAATCGACCTCGTATTTCTGCCAGTCTTATTGCCTCCGGACCTCAACCACCCCACCCACCTCACGAATGACTGACAGCGCTTTTTGCAATTGTGTGGTGCCACCTATTTCCACCGTAAACGACATTTTTGCCTGAGATCTGGCACTTTGCGTATTCACCCCGATGACATTAATTTTCTCTCTTGAAAATACCTCTGAAATATCCCGTAACAACCCCTGCCTGTCTTGTGCCAACACAAAAATATCAACCGGGTAAACAGTATCTTTGCCGTGCTCTCCCCAAGTTGTCTGGATCACACGCTCTGGCGCTTTCGCACGCATTTCTGCGAAATTTTTACAAGATGCCCTATGTATAGAAACGCCTTTACCGCGGGTCACAAAACCAACGATGTTATCAGGTGGCGCGGGTTTGCAGCATCTGGCCAATTGCGTCATCAAACCGTCGGTTCCGACCACCAGAACACCGGACTTTGCTCCCTGAATAACACTGGAAGCCCGGCTTTTATTGGTAATCGCCACCTCATCAGTTTCTTCAGGAACAACGTGGTCGCGCAACACGGCCTCTATCTGCCGCAAACTGAATTCTTCTTTTCCTACTGACAGAAAAAGATCATCCAGCGCAGAAAATCCCAGCTTCCGCGCCAGATCCTCCAGATTGACGGAAGTCTTACCCTCCCGCTGCAACGTTTTTTCTACCAGCACGCGACCAGCAGCCAAAGTTTCCTGCTGATCAATCGCATTGAACCATGCACGGATCTTGCTGCGCGTGCGGGTACTGACCGAATACTCCGGATTAAGCCAGTCCCGGGACGGACCTGTTTGCGCAGATCCAGCTTTCAGAGTAATGATCTCTACTGTCTGACCATTTTTCAATCTGGTATTGAGAGGCACCATCACATGATCCACGCGCGCACCACGGCACCGATGCCCGACATCGGTATGCAATTGATAAGCAAAGTCCACCGGAGTGGCATTGGAAGGTAATTCGATCACTCTTGCTTGCGGAGTTAAAACATAAATTCTGTCATCCAGACTGGCAGACTTCAGTTTTTCCACCCATTCACGCTGCACGGCCTCCTGTTCAACGACTGCATCCGTTACATCGGTTTTCCAGGCCAGCAGCTGCCTCAGCCAGGCAATTTTCTCGTCGTATTCCTGCGCTGTGAAATTAGAGCCACCGCTTTCCTTATATCGCCAGTGCGCCGCAACGCCATACTCAGCAAACTGATGCATCTCCCTGGTACGTATCTGCACCTCGAGCGGACGCCCGTCCTCGACGACGACAACCGTGTGCAGTGACTTATAACCATTCGATTTTGGCCTGGAAATATAGTCATCAAATTCCTTAGGAATCGGAGCCCAGAGATTATGAACAATACCGAGTACGGTATAGCAATCTTTAATATCGTCAACTACGACACGGAAAGCGCGAACATCATATAATTCATCAAAATCAACCGCTTTGCCTTTCATTTTCTTCCAGATACTGAAAATGTGCTTTGGCCGGCCACTGACTTCTGCTTTAACTCCGGCAGCTTTTAACTCTGAATTCAGTAATGCAATCGCATTGACAACAAAACTTTCACGCTCAACCCGCTTTTCTTCAAGCATTTTGGCGATACGCTTATATTGCGCGGGCTCCAGAAAGCGGAAAGATAAATCTTCCAGCTCCCATTTTAATTGCCAGACCCCCAGCCGGTTGGCCAGTGGGGCATATAAATCCATAGTCTCACTGGCATATTGCTGTGCGGCGCCATCCTCTCTTTTGCATTCGGCAAAATAGCGCAAAGTCGTGACCCGCGAGGCAAGGCGAACCAGAACAACCCGCATATCCGTCGCCATCGCAAGTACCATTTTGCGCAAGGTTTCCATTTGCGCTGCTGCTTTTTCCGCAGCATCCTTACTTCTGCCGATATCATGCTGGGTCAAAGCGGCTTCGCGCAACTTCATCAGCCGGCGGATACCACTGACCAGATCACCGATTTCTTTACCGAAACGAACTTCAATCTGCTCAGCCGCCTGCGGACATAATTCCGGTAATTCAAACAACAAACCAGCGATACGGGAATCAACATCAGTACGTAACATCGACAAGGTTGATACCACAGCACGTGCGAATTCCAGCGCATTCTGCTGTGTCACGACGTGACGTTCTGAATAATACGGCGTCACAAATTCCAGGGCAGAAAGCAGACGTTCTTTCTCGGTATCTGACAAGCCTTCCAGCAATTGGGATTCCGATGCGGCAACGGATATAGACACCATAACGATATGTACTCTTTAATTCTGCGCGGCGATAACAACCACTTCAATCAACCAGTCCGGATTAGCCAGACGTGCTTCCACTGTGGCGCGCGGAGGCGTATTTCCCGGAGTCACCCAGGCATCCCAAACCAGATTCATTTCAGCAATCAGACTGATATCACTCAGAAAAATCTGACAGGACAAAATACGTGATTTATGACTGCCGGCCTCTTGCAACAAACGCTCAACATGGTCCAGCACCTCTCGGGTTTGTCCTGTAATTCCCTGGCTGATATCTTCAGGAATCTGCCCGGCCAGATACACCACCCCGTTATGGATCGCTACTTCTGACAAGCGAGCACCCACATGTAATCTTTTAATTTCCATCTCTCTGCCGAACTTTCTATCTATTTATTGATTAAGCAAAAAATCCCGAAGAATTTTGATCTGATCATCATTCACGAATGTTGGTGCATGCCCGACGGCAGGTATTTCGACCAGTTGCGCATGTGGTCCCTGTTGCGTCATTTTATGTGCGGTATCAGCAGAGAGCAGATCTGAATCCGCACCGCGCACCAACAGCGTTCTGCATTTGATTGACTCATAAGCAGCCCACAGAAGATTCTGCCCGGCGACCATCATTTCCGGCGTCGTTGCCCTGAAGGCCTCAGCAAGCGCCAGGTCGTAATGCTTCACCCACTTACCCTGATCATTCTGGCGCAGCACATCCCGTGCCAGCTTATCCCACTGGCTTTCAGTATGACTCCCAAAAGAAGCGGATATCGTACGGATGTATGCGGATGCCTGCTCAAAGGAATCAAACTGTAGTTCTTCACCGATATAGTCACCAATACGTGCCAGCGCATCCACATTCAATGTCGGCCCCACATCGTTGAGAATCAGTTGTCGCACCGGGTTATCTGCCAGAGATGCAATTCCCATACCGATTAATCCTCCCATGGAGGTACCAAGCCAGTCCACCGTTTCTGCATCCGCGCGTGCCAGCAAAGTCACCATGTCGCTGACATATTGTGGCAATTGGTAATGCATGGGATTACGCAATCTTCCCGAAAATCCACGCCCGACGACATCCGGACAAATGACACGATAATGATCCTGCATGACCATTGCAACTGCATCAAAATCATCCGCTACACGCGTCACACCATGCACACAAATCAACACACGCGGATTATCCTCATCTCCCCATTCCTTATAAGACATGAAGTGCAATCCCGAAGGAGATAAGCATTGAACTTGTTTGCGTCTTGGCTGCATCAGGAGTCCTTGTAAGGGGATATTGGGACAGTATTTTTACTACTGGAATAAGCACACATTTTACCGAGCGTTACGCTTAAAATCATTGATATTCGCTTTCTACCGCATGATTTATTCAATAACAAACTCAGGAGTCAGCATGCATGCATCTATTTTGTCCGGAAAAACAGTACTCGTCACGGGCTCGACTTCCGGTATCGGTCTGGGAATCGCCAAGGCATTGGCTGCTCAGGGTGCCAATATCGTTTTCAACGGATTTGGCGACGCTGCCGATATCGCTGCGATCCGACAAACTGTAGAGACTGAATATGCGGTAAAGACGGCTTATCACAACGCAGACATCAGCAAAGCATCGGAAATCGAAGCCATGATGAATTTTGCAGCCACTGAGTTCGGCGGCATCGATATCCTGGTGAATAACGCAGGAATTCAATATGTCGCCAATATTGAAGATTTTCCGACTGAGAAATGGGATGCCATCATCGCTATTAATCTGACCTCTTGCTTCCACACCACCCGTCTGGCTCTACCCTATATGAAATCAAAAAATTGGGGGCGCATCATTAATCTGGCATCCGTGCATGGGCTGGTCGCTTCAGCACAAAAATCAGCCTATGTTGCAGCCAAGCACGGCCTGGTAGGACTGACCAAAACTACTGCGCTTGAAAATGCACAAACAGGCATCACATGCAACGCCATCTGCCCTGGTTGGGTACTGACTCCGCTGGTGCAAAAGCAAGTAGATGCCAGAGCACTCAAGGATGGCCTGACGAACGACGAGGCAAAGAAAGCACTACTGGCGGAAAAACAACCTTCCGGGGATTTCGTCACACCTGAACAGCTGGGGGCTCTGGCGGTATTTTTCTGCAGCGATGCGGCCAGCCAGATTCGCGGTGTTGCATGGAATATGGATGGCGGCTGGGTTGCGCAATAATTCAGATGATGTTAAAAAAAGCCAGCTTAAGCTGGCTTTTTTATCTCCTTGCAAACTGTGTGCCGATCACTTGATTCACTTATTCAGTGCCGACCCAGCAAATTAACTGAATGCGCTGACATCCAGCATAGTACCTGTTTTTACCACGATTTCACCAACAGAAACTCCACCAGCCAGCTCAACCAGCTTTAAACCTTGAGGCGTGACATCAATCACACCAAGATCGGTAATAATCCGATTAACGACACCAACACCGGTCAACGGCAAATCACATTTTTTCAGAATCTTGTGCGCATCACCCTTTGCCACATGCTCCATCAAAACAACCACGCGTCCGACACCTGCCACGAGATCCATGGCGCCCCCCATCCCTTTGACCATCTTACCCGGGATCATCCAGTTAGCAAGATCGCCATGCTCACTCACCTGCATCGCCCCCAGAATTGCCAGATTAATTTTGCCACCCCGTATCATCGCAAACGAATCAGCAGAACTGAAAATGGAAGAACCAGGTAATGTAGTCACTGTCTGTTTGCCGGCATTAATCATGTCAGGATCTACTTCATCCTCGGTCGGAAATGGTCCGATTCCCAGCAAACCATTTTCAGATTGCAGCCAAACCTCCATTCCGGCAGGGACATGGTTCGCTACCATAGTCGGCAAACCAATTCCCAGATTCACATAAAAACCATCCTGCAATTCCTGGGCTGCGCGCGCAGCCATTTCATCACGATTCCAAGCCATGTTTTGTCTCCTGCCAGTTTATTTTGTAGGGCGTGTAGTACGCTGCTCAATGCGCTTTTCCGGATGAGCATTGACAACAATGCGCTGAACGAAAATGCCGGGCGTATGAATCTCATCGGGATCCAATTCACCAGTTTCAACCAATACCTCAACCTCTGCGACAGTAATTTTGCCTGCCATGGCAACATTCGGATTAAAGTTGCGCGCTGTTTTGCGATAAACCAGATTGCCTGCTTTGTCTGCCTTCCATGCTTTCACCAGAGACACGTCTGAAACAAGGGAACGCTCCATCACATAACTATGTCCATCAAATTCACGAATTTCCTTACCTTCAGCAACGATCGTGCCCACACCTGTTTTAGTAAAAAATGCAGGAATACCAGCGCCTCCAGCGCGCAACTTTTCAGCCAAAGTTCCTTGTGGCGTGAATTCCAGTTCCAGCTCACCGGCCAGATACTGGCGCTCAAATTCCTTATTTTCACCAACATAGGAAGAAATCATTTTCCGTATCTGACGCGTACTCAACAATTGCCCCAGTCCGAAGCCATCGACGCCTGCATTATTAGAGATAGCCGTTAATTGCTTTACCCCTGAATCGCGTAAAGCAAGGATCAATGCCTCAGGAATCCCGCATAAACCGAATCCGCCGACTGCAATTGTTTGCCCATCCTGGACAATGCCTGCCAACGCGCTGGCAGCATCTGGAAAAACCTTATTCATTGTTGTCCCCTGTATTCATTTCTGAAGATCGTTAAATCTGTGCAAACTCCGGCACAATCTGCCGTTGAATGTTTATTCTTTAAATAAGCATTCAGCATAAAATGCTGCGCTATACTCCGCAATACCGTAAAACTACCTGAACAAATTGATATAAATTCTCAATCAAAAACAGCGCTATGAATGAAAAACCGACCATTGATTTTGCTAACATTTTTCAACAAGCGCCAATAGGTATGTGTGTTTCTCAGCATCGTATCATTCATGCCTGCAATCACGATCTCGCCAGAATGTTTGGTTACCGGCAAGAAGAATTGATTGGCCAGTCATTTCAGATTCTGTATCCCAGCCATGACGAATTTGAAAGAACCGGTGCTCGCATTACCCCAATCATGAATGCGAAAGGTTATTACTCTGACGAGCGGATTATGAAACGTGCCAATCAAGAGCTATTCTGGTGTCACGTTTCAGGTCGTGGCCTGGCAAAAGACAATCCCCATGCAGCAGGTATCTGGACATTTGAAGACCTGAGTTCCAAACGCTCGGTCACCGCTGAACTGACTCCCAGAGAACGGGAAATTGCAGCTCTGCTGGTCGAAGGCAAGACGAGTAAGCTCATCGCACGCCAGATCAGTTTAAGTCCGAGAACGGTCGAAATGCACCGGGCAAAATTAATGAAAAAATTTGCTGCCTCCACTTCCAGCGAACTGGTGCATAAGCTGCTGGGCATCATGTTGTAACACCACTCTGTTGATGTGTCTGAACATTAGCGCCGGCGCCGCGCCATCGTCTTGAGCTCATTAAACTTCAGCCGGATCGGCTCCGGTAATGGTGTTGACTTTCCAGTCTTTGCATCGACCCACACTACCTTTGCACCACCCTCTGCATACAAAGAATAGCCGTCACCGACTGAACGCATTTCCTGTATGGTTTCAAAGCTGCTGCGCCCCAATGCTGCGATATAAGTGCAGACTTCCACCTGATCCGGGTAAGTTAAGGGTTTTTTAAAAGTGCAATGGGCATTAACAATGACTGCACTGTTTCCCTGTATGTCTGGCGCACATCCCATCATAGTCAGCCACTCAATACGAGCCTGCTCCATGTAACGAAAATAAATGGTGTTATTTACGTGGCTCATCGCATCCATATCCCCCCAGCGAACAGGGATCGTAACGGTGTAAACCAGCTTCTTATCGGCGAACTTCTCCCCGATCATTGCACACTCATTCCATCATCTGCTGCCACAATAGCGCCATTAATAAATCGTGACTCTTCCGCGGCCAGCAGTAACAATAAGCCATCCAGATCTTCCGGTGTACCAACCCGTTTGCGGGGCAACATATCAATCAGTTTCTGACCCTGTTCAGTATCAAAATATTCCTGATTAATTTCAGTTGAAATATAACCAGGGCAAATTGCATTGACATTGATACCGTATTTCCCCCACTCAACTGCCATTGCCTTGGTCATATGAATGACAGCAGCTTTACTCATGCAGTAAATACCAATCTGCGGAAGCACTCGCAAGCCGGCAACTGAAGCGATATTAATGATCCGGTGTTGTTTGCGGACATCGCCCTTATGTCGAGCAATCATACGTTTTGCCGCTTCCTGTGCAACAAAAAATGCCCCACGCTGATTCGTGTCCATCACATAAGCATAGTCATCAGGCGTCACATCTACCAATCGTTGTGTAGTCGAGACACCTGAATTATTGATCAGAATATCAATCGGTCCAGCCTCCGTTTCAGCATGCGCGATTGCAGATTTAATGCTGGAATAATCAGTGACATCCAAAGCAACGACATGCGCAGCACCACCCTCAGCCTCAATCTCTGCACGCAACTCCTTAAGCCTGTCGATCCTTCGCGAAGCCAGTACCACCTGGGCCCCGGCTTGTGCCAGCACTTTGGCAAACCGTGCGCCCAGACCACTCGATGCACCGGTAATCAACGCTACCTTACCCTCAAAGTTAACTTCTATTCCCATCTGTATCTCCGTCAGAATTTAGCTATACGCCCATGTGCTTTAATCATCTAATCCATTATCATGACATAGCGGCAGGATAATGTTGCATTGATTTTTAAACCGAACGAATATTCCAGCTGGAATTCAATCTCTTTGGTCATGCAACAGATGCGTTTAACCGGACGGTCTGCCATAATCCAACCTGAATCTGCCTGTTCAGCAATTGATACCTTCGTCTAATTGGCTGCTTGCACATTGCCAGTTCCACAGATAACATGCTGAAAATAATTTAGCACGTTCGTTCGAAAAATTTCAGAAAGCGATTACAGCCATGACACAAAACATTTTTGAACAGTACGGTCCCCGCGATGCGATGGAATACGATGTCGTTATCGTTGGCGGCGGTCCTGCCGGTCTGTCAGCCGCAATCAAATTAAAACAGATGGCAGCGGAAAAAGGCAACGAAGTCTCTGTCTGCGTTCTGGAAAAAGGCGGCGAACTGGGCGCGCACATTCTTTCCGGGGCAGTTATGGATCCGCAGGCTTTAACGGAATTGTTTCCGAACTGGAAGGAATTAGGTGCTCCGTTAAACACAGAAGTAAAAGAAGACCGTTTTCTTTTCTTAACAGAAACCAAAGCCTACAAAACACCAAACTGGATGTTGCCCGGCTGTTTTCAGAATCACGGTAATTACGTCATCTCGCTCGCCAACGTCGTTCGCTGGCTGGGTCAGCAGGCAGAATCGCTGGGTATCGAGATATTTCCGGGATTTGCTGCCGCAGAAATTCTCTATAACGACGATGGCTCGGTAAAAGGAGTCGCCACCGGCAATATGGGGGTGAATCGTGAAGGGGAACCCGGACCTGCTTTTCAGCTTGGAATGGAATTACATGCCAAATATACCTTGTTTGCAGAAGGTGCCAGAGGCCATCTTGGCAAACAGTTAATCAGTCAATTTGATCTGAACAAAGGCAAAAACCCGCAAACGTACGGTATTGGAATTAAAGAACTATGGGAAATTGATCCGGCCAAGCACCAGCCGGGGCTGGTTATTCATTCCGCAGGGTGGCCGCTTGACAGCAGTACTTATGGCGGCTCTTTCCTCTATCACCTTGAAAATAATCAGGTAGCAGTCGGTTATGTTGTCGGACTTTCGTACGAAAACCCGTACCTATCCCCTTATGAAGAATTTCAGCGCTATAAAACGCATCCTGAAATCAGAAAATTTTTCGAAGGCGGCAAGCGAATTGCTTATGGAGCGCGTGCCATTACTGCCGGCGGCTTGCAATCCTTACCCAAACTCACTTTCCCTGGTGGAGCCTTAATTGGATGCGATGCCGGCTTTCTGAATGCCAGCCGCATTAAAGGCAGCCACGCAGCAATTAAGACTGGCATGCTGGCAGCAACAGCCGTCTTTAATGCATTGGGTGAAAACCGTCAGCACGATGAAGTCACTGCATACAGTACAGCTTTTGAAGCATCATGGTTACACGACGAATTGCACCGTGCCCGCAACTTTAAACCGTGGATGAGTAAAGGTCTGTATTTTGGTTCTCTGATGGTTGGAATTGATCAGATAGTTTTTGGTGGAAAAGCACCATGGACGCTAAAGCATACCCATGCTGATCATGAATGTCTGCGGCCTGCCTCAGAATTTCAACCGATCGTCTATCCGAAGCCTGATGGAAAATTGACATTTGACCGGCTATCTTCAGTATTTATTTCAAATACAAATCATGCTGAAGACCAGCCGATTCATCTGACCTTAAAAAATGCCAATACGCCGGTGGCAATTAATCTGGCGAAGTATGCAGGCCCTGAGTCTCGTTATTGTCCAGCCGGTGTATATGAGTTTATAAAAACTGACGATGGTCAGGATAAGTTGCAAATCAATGCACAAAACTGCGTGCATTGCAAAACCTGCGACATCAAAGACCCGACTCAAAACATCATCTGGGTAACACCTGAAGGTGGCGGCGGACCAAACTATCCCAATATGTAAATGCAAAAAAAGCCGCTGATATCAGCGGCTTTTTTAGTCTTGTACTTGTTTTACCAGATTGAACTCAAAATTTTCTCCAGCCAGAATATTCCGATCACCGTTTTCACATCAGTGATTGTTCCATCCCGTACCCACTGCATCAATTCAGCATGAGATGCACTAAAAGTTTCGAGAAATTCCTCATCATCCAGTGTCGCCGTTCCTTGTGTCAATTCTTCAGCAATATAAATTTCAAGATGTTCGTCTGAATATGCTATGGCATTATGAATTGTGCACAGATGGCGCCATTGAGCCGCACTATATCCTGTTTCTTCTTTCAGTTCTCGTTGTGCGCAGATTAAGGGATCTTCACCGGGATCAATTTTTCCGGCTGGAAACTCAATAAATACACGATTCAGTGGGTAGCGGAATTGCCGCTCCATCAAAACGGTTCCATCGGATAACAAGGGAATAACAACGACAGCTCCAGGGTGCCTGATGAATTCTCTTGATGCCTTTTTGCCATCAGGTAAGGTAATAATATCTTTCTGAATATGCAGAAAGTCGCCTTCGTACACCAGTTCACCATGAATTTTCGTTTCTCGTAAATGACGATCTGATAAAAGGTCAGCCATGTCTTTTTCTCAGATAACGAAATACAAATCCTGGAAATGCCAGAACCAAAAACAAGCACAATGTTATGGCATAAAATTCCCAGCCTTGCTGAAATCTATTTCCGGCATTTCTTTCTAATAACATCCCAATGCCACCAACGACAAAATAAAGTATCAGTAACTCTAAAGCCCGGCACCATAACGGTTTACTAAAAGAAAAACGCTGTACCGCAATGATTGCGAAACAGCGTTCGTTCATAAATGGTGTATTGGCAGCTAACACTGCCAATATCACTATTAACCAAATTGAAGTCATGCTACTCAAAAAATTTAAGCCTCAGGATGCCAGCGTTTTAACAATTGCTTTTAAACATATGTTCATCAGACCGCCTGGCATCAAGCCCAACAATAGTACCGCTGCACCATTCAGACTCAATACGATACGTACATCCGCACTTGGATTAATGACGGCATTATCCACAGCTTCATCAAAGTACATCAGTTTTACAACGCGCAGATAATAGAAAGTACCGATCAGAGAAAACAAAACTGCAACAACAGCCAGCCAGATTTGACCAGTTGCGACGACAGCTTGCAATACGGATAATTTGGCATAAAAGCCCATCATTGGAGGAATACCTGCCAATGAGAACATGAGCAGCAGCATCACAAACGCAAACCAAGGGGAACGCTTATTCAGTCCTTTCAAGTCTTCCAGATTTTCAGCTTCAAACCCGGAACGCGCCATCAGCATAATGACGCCAAAAGTTCCCAGCGTCGTTAAAACATAGGTAATGCTGTAAAACATTGCAGAACTATATGCGTCTGCGGCAAAGCTGACATTGCCCTGAGCCACACCGGACAACATTCCCAGTAACATAAAACCCATCTGGGAAATTGTTGAATACGCCAGCATACGCTTCAGATTCGTCTGTGCAATTGCCGTCAGATTACCGATTGCCATCGAAAGAACGGCCAGTACGACCAGCATTTGCTGCCAGTCCACAGCCTGAGGAAATAAACCTTCAACCAATAAGCGGAAAGTAATCGCAAACGCCGCTAATTTGGGTGCACCACCTAATAACAGAGTCACAGCCGTTGGAGACCCCTGATACACATCGGGAACCCACATGTGGAACGGCACAACACCGAGTTTAAATGCCAGACCAGCCACCAAAAATACGATGCCAAACACCAGAATAGTTTTATTCGCGGCAGGAGAGGACGCGACTTTGGCAACTTCTGCCAATTCCAATGACCCTGTCGCACCATACAACATAGAGATACCGTACAACATAAACCCGGATGCCAATGCACCGAGAATGAAATACTTCATCGCGGCCTCTGTAGACACCGTATGATCACGGCGCAATGCAACCAATGCATATAATGCTAAAGACATTAACTCCAGTCCGAGGTAAATGATCAGGAAATTATTTCCCGAAATCATAACCATCTGACCTAATAAAGAGAACAAGGCAAGAACGTAAAATTCTCCGCCCAACTTACCATTGCTCATGCCACGATCAGTAACATATTGCCGGGAATAAACCAGTGTCATACCTACCGCAAGATAAGAGAATAACTTGAGAACCATCGACATCGGATCAGACACGAACATATTATGACTGACATATGCGGAAGTCCCCTCACTAGCCGTCACAACGGTCAATACCCCAGAAATACCTAATGTAATGATAGTCAGCACATAGGTCAGATTGCGTTTACTGTCTGCAATAAACATGTCGACCAGCAAGATGACACAGGTTGCCAGCAGCAAAAATATTTCAGGATAAAGTGGTGTGAAGTTCATATTATTCAGTTTACTAGCATTGATCTGCTGTTGCGCTATTCGATAAAAATGAGCAACGGTCTGCTTTCATTTGTTAAATCAGAGCGGTAACTTTGATGTTGCCACGTGTTTCAGAAGATCTGTTACAGACACTTGCATTGCGTCGGTAAATGGTGCCGGATATAAGCCCATCGCAATCACGGCAATTGCCAAAATACCTAACATAAAGAACTCACGTTTGTTGATATCACTCAAATGTGCGACATGATCATTTGAAATTTTCCCAAACACAACCCGCTTAACCATCCACAACGAATATGCCGCGCCAAAAATCAAAGCTGTTGCAGCAAGCATTCCTATCCAGAAGTTGAATTTTACAGCACCCAGAATCACCATAAATTCACCGACAAAACCTGATGTCGCAGGAAGCCCGCAGTTCGCCATCGAAAACAAAACGAATAAGGCTGCAAATTTAGGCATCTTGTTTACAACGCCACCATAATCAGCAATCTGACGGGAATGAACGCGGTCATACAAAACACCGATACACAAGAACATGGCGCCAGAGATAAAGCCGTGAGAAATCATCTGTACGATTGCACCCTGCACTGACATATCGTTAAACATGAAGAAACCGAGCGTCACGAACCCCATGTGTGCGATGGAAGAGTAAGCAACCAGCTTTTTCATATCTGTCTGGACCAATGCAACAAGCCCAATATAGATAACGGCAATCAACGACAAGGTAATAATAAAACCACCCATGTAATGGCTTGCATCAGGTGCAATCGGCAATGAGAAACGGAGAAAACCATAAGCACCGAGCTTCAGCATAATGGCCGCCAGCACCACCGAGCCGCCGGTTGGCGCCTCAACGTGCGCATCTGGTAACCATGTATGCACAGGCCACATTGGCACCTTCACAGCAAAAGCCATCAGGAACGCACAGAAAATCATAATCTGTGTTGAGAGTGGCAGCGGGAGCTTATGCCAGGTGAGGATATCGAAAGAGTGCCCCGACTTCAGATACAGATAAATAATAGCCACCAAGGTCAGTAATGATCCGAGCAAGGTGTACAGGAAAAATTTAAACGCAGCATAGACGCGATTTGGACCACCCCAGATACCTACAATAATATACATAGGTATCAATGTTGCCTCAAAGAAAACATAGAACAACATACCATCCGTTGCACAGAACACCCCGATCATGAGCCCGGAAAGAATCAGAAATGCGCCCATATATTGGGCAACTTGTCTTTCAATGACTTCCCACGCGGCGATCACAACGATGACAGTAATGAATGCAGTCAGAGGAACCAGCCAGAGAGAGATGCCGTCAATGCCGAGTGCATAAAAAATATTAAATTTTTCAATCCACTCATGCTTCTCAACAAACTGCATGCCATGCGCAGCATTATCAAAATTCAGAATTAAAGGGATAGTTACCAGAAAACTGGCTAATGAGCCAATTAATGAAACTCCGCGCACCAAGCCAGGATTACTGTCTCGACCAAAGGCTAATACAAAGATACCAAACGCGATCGGACACCAAATCGCCAGGCTGAGTAAAGAGGAGGTTGACTGCATCATGATTATATTTTTATGGCCGAGGTCACTTATTTAGCAAAAGGGAAAGGCATGAAATACACAAGAAATGCCAGCACACCCAAAATCATTACGAAAGCATAGTGATAGATATAACCGCTTTGGAACAAACGAATTGCACGGGAGAACCAGGCTACCACTGTGGCGCTTCCATTCACAATCAATCCATCAATCAGCCCCTTATCACCAACATTCCATAAGCCAGTACCGAGCACGCGCGCGCCACCAGCAAAGACGATTTCATTAAAACGGTCCATGTAATACTTATTGTCCAGCACGTTGTAGATAATGCCGACATTTTTCTTGATCGCAGCCGGAATCGCCGGTTTGACCATGTAGAACACGTAAGAAATTACCACACCCGCCAGAGCCAGCCAGAACGGCAACGACGTCAGCGCATGGATTGCCATCGGTACGGCGCCGTGGAATTCTTCTTTCAGTGCTTCCATCGCATGATGTGTTTCATCGACAAAAATCACGCCTTTGAAGAAGTTGCCAAACAACATTGGCTCAATCGCAAAGAAACCGATAATCACCGAAGGAATCGCCAGCAGGATCAGCGGCAGAGTCACGACCAGCGGAGACTCGTGCGGTTTTTGTCCCGGCGCCAGACCGTGATGGCCATGGTCGCCTTCTTCGTCGTCATGGTGATCGTGATGGTCGTGATGAGCATGAGCTTTACCGAAACGCTCTTCGCCGTGGAACACCAGGAAGTACATGCGGAAGGAGTAGAAAGCCGTTACGAACACACCGGCCAGCACGGCGAATTTAGCGAAGCCGGCGCCTGCCAGATGGCTTTCCATCACAGCTTCAATGATGCTGTCTTTCGAATAGAAACCGGAGAAGAAAGGCGTGCCAATCAGTGCCAGCGAACCGAGCAAGGAAGTGATCCAGGTAATCGGCATATATTTACGCAGGCCACCCATATTGCGAATATCCTGATCGTGGTGCATGCCGATAATAACGGAGCCGGCCGCCAGGAACAGCAAGGCTTTGAAGAAAGCATGCGTCATCAGGTGGAACACAGCAACGGAGTAAGCGGAGGCACCGAGCGCAACAGTCATGTAACCGAGCTGCGACAGCGTCGAATACGCCACCACGCGTTTGATGTCGTTCTGGATGATGCCGAGGAAGCCCATGAACAGTGCGGTAATCGCACCGATGACCATGATGAAGGACAAGGCGGTATCGGATAATTCAAACAGCGGCGACATACGGGATACCATGAAGATACCGGCAGTCACCATGGTCGCCGCGTGAATCAGCGCGGAGATCGGGGTCGGGCCTTCCATCGAATCAGGCAGCCACACGTGCAACGGGAACTGCGCAGATTTACCCATCGCGCCGATGAACAGACAGATACAGGCTACGGTGATCAGCATCCAGTCGGTACCCGGGAACATCAGTTTCGCCAGCTCTTCTTTTTTCGCGAAGACTTCCATGTAGTTCATGGAACCGGCATATGCTAACAACAGACCTATGCCCAGAATGAAACCGAAGTCGCCAACGCGGTTGACTAGAAAGGCTTTCATGTTGGCGTAGATGGCCGTCGGTCTGGTGTACCAGAAACCGATCAGCAGATAAGACACCAGGCCGACCGCTTCCCAACCGAAGAACAGTTGCAGGAAGTTGTTGCTCATGACTAGCATCAGCATGGAGAAAGTGAACAGCGAAATATATGAGAAGAAGCGGTTGTAGCCCTCGTCTTCTTCCATGTAGCCAATCGTATAAATGTGCACCATCAGCGAAACGAAAGTTACCACGCACATCATCATGGCAGTCAGATTATCGACCAAAAAACCAACTTCCAGTTTTAAACCAGCCACCTGCATCCATTGATACAAGGTAGCGTTATATGCCGGGGTACCATCCTTAAGTGCCATTAAGGTCATGAAAGAAATCACAAAAGCAATCAATACGCCAAGTATGGTTGCAGTGTGTGAGACTTTTCGCCCGACGACGTTACCAAAAAACCGAGTGCCTAACAAGCCTGCAATGGCAGATCCTGCCAATGGAGCCAGAGGTACTGCCAATAATAGTTGTGGGTTAAGTTGCCCCGCCATGATGACCCTTTTTAGCTTATTACTTTTTCTACATCACCAGCAATACACAGGCTGACAATTTGTCATCAGCCTGCCGATTTTATCCTTTGAGTGTGTCCAGATCCTCGACATTGATCGTATCGAGATTACGGAACAACACAACCAGAATCGCCAGACCAATCGCGGACTCAGCAGCAGCAACAGTCAGAATAAAAAATACGAAAATCTGTCCTGCTGCATCGCCCAGATAGTGGGAAAATGCGATGAAATTCATATTCACAGCTAATAGCATTAATTCGATTGCCATCAGCAGCACAATAATGTTCTTACGATTCAGGAAAATACCTACGATAGAAATCGCGAATAAAATCGCCCCTAAAATCAGGTAATGTGTCAATGTCAACGCCATATCAGCTCTCCTGCTTGTCTGCTGCTACGATTGAGTTACGCGCAGACTCAGCCTTCATGTTCACGATACGGATACGATCCGTGCTTTTCACTTTCACTGCTTGAGCGGGATCAATATATTTACTGTCTTTACGTTTCCGTAATGTCAGCGCCACTGCAGCGACAATTGCGAGTAGCAAAATTGCAGCAGCAACTTCAAATGCCAGTTGATAGTGAGTAAAAATGACGATACCGAGATTTTTAGTGTTACC
This sequence comes from Cognatundibacterium oligocarboniphilum, assembly GCF_013377855.1. Taxonomy (GTDB): domain Bacteria; phylum Pseudomonadota; class Gammaproteobacteria; order Burkholderiales; family Burkholderiaceae_D; genus Undibacterium; species Undibacterium oligocarboniphilum. The sequence continues at coordinate 230,113 of NZ_JABXYJ010000002.1, forward strand.
GATTGTCTCGGCTGACGCAGGGATATGATTTTCCGGACGTAAAAAACCTTTCCACAATACAGCAGACATTTCAAGAACAATCACCACGCCTACAGTCGCGGCCAACGGAAAGTGGCTCCAGAAACCTGCACGGAGTTTATCCAGATTAATATCGAGCATCATCACAACGAACAGGAACAGCACCATGACTGCACCAACGTAGACCAACACCAGTACGATGGCCAGGAATTCAGCTTTCAACAATAACCAGATTCCCGCAGCAGTAAAAAATGACAAAACCAGAAATAAAGCAGCATGAACGGGGTTGCGCGCTGTAATCACCTGAGTAGCAGCAAGCACGAGAATTGCTGAGAAAACATAAAATAATACGGTGGTAAATTCCATATCGAAATCGTTCCAATTAGCGGTAAGCGGCATCAGCAGCACGTGCTGCTGCGATTTGAGGCTCGTAGCGATCACCAACGGCCAGTAACATTTCTTTTGTAAAGTACAAATCGCCTCGTTTCTCACCATGATATTCAAGCACATGTGTTTCAACGATCGAATCGACCGGGCATGACTCTTCACAAAAACCGCAGAAAATACACTTGGTCAAATCAATGTCATAACGCGTAGTGCGGCGTGTGCCATCTGAACGCTGATCAGACTCAATCGTAATTGCCATAGCCGGGCAAACTGCTTCACATAATTTGCAAGCTATACAACGCTCTTCGCCATTTGGATAGCGACGCAATGCATGCAACCCCCGGAAACGCGGAGACTGTGGTGTCTTCTCTTCGGGGAACTGGACAGTAATTTTGCGTGCGAACATATAGCGACCAGTCAGCGCCAGTCCTTTCAGCAGTTCACGCAGCATCAAGCTGCCAAAAAAATCCTTAATCGCTTCCATTTTTTCAGCCTTTTACTTCCAGATATTCCACGAGGTTTGCATCCAAGCAGCCACAATCACCAGATACACCAAAGTCAGAGGGATAAACACTTTCCAGCCGAGACGCATGATCTGATCATAACGGTAGCGTGGGAAAGATGCACGTGCCCAGATGAACAGCGATACCACGAAAAAGGTTTTCACGCCCAGCCAGATCCAGCCCGGAATCCAGTTGAAAATAATGGAATTCAGCGGAGCAGACCAGCCCCCCAAGAACATCAGCGATGCCATCGCGGAGATCAGGATCATGTTCGCGTATTCGGCGAGGAAGAACATCGCAAACGACATACCGGAATATTCCACCATGTGACCGGCAACGATTTCAGATTCACCTTCGACCACGTCGAAAGGATGGCGATTCGTTTCAGCGATACCGGAGATCACATAAACGACGAACATCGGTAGCAACGGCAACCAGTTCCAAGAGAACAGATTCAAGCCGTGGCTGGCAGCAAAACCTTTAGTCTGCGCATTGACAATATCAGTCAAGTTCAGACTGCCGGATACCATCAGCACGATCACCAGCACGAAGCCCATCGCGATTTCATACGAAACCATTTGCGCCGAAGCACGCATCGCTCCGAGAAATGCGTATTTAGAATTGGATGCCCAGCCCGCAATAATGATGCCGTATACTTCCATTGAAGTGATCGCCATGATCAACAGCAATCCGGCATTAACGTTAGCCAAGACAGTTTCCGGGCCGAACGGAACAACCGACCAAGCTGCTAATGCCGGCATGATCGTCATAATCGGCGCCAGAATAAATAAGACTTTATTTGCTTTAGCTGGTACTACAATTTCTTTCAACAGCAACTTCAACGCATCAGCAATTGGTTGCAGCAATCCGGCAGGGCCAACGCGATTCGGGCCGAGGCGGATATGCATCCAGCCAATCATCTTGCGTTCCCATAAGGTCAGATAGGCGACGCACCCCATCACAGGCAAAGTAATGCAGACAATCTTGATCAGGGTCCATACCAATGGCCAGAAATAACCAAGATATTGCTGACCTAAAGTGTTAATAGTGAGCAGCAAATTCATTACGCACGCTCCACAGTAATCGCACCAAACATACCATCGAGACTGCTGGTCAATTGATGGCCGGCAGCAACACGAACGACGTTTTCTGGCAAGGTTTGATCAATCCCGACATGCAGTAAAATCGAGCCGCCTTTACTGACTTTCACCATATCACCAGCAGCGACACCGATTTTCTGTGCATATTGTGTGCTGATCCATGCCTGCGGAGTACGGGCATCAGCGGTTTTTTGCAGAGATTCGGCGCGGCGCACGATTGCATCAGTCGCATAGATTGAGACATCAGCAACGCGCTCTAAACTGTTTGTCGCCTGTGCAGCCAAAGCGGGTTGCAAGTTACAGAAGTTATTCAGCACGGCGCTGATATCGAGTTTACCCAGAACCTCGTCACGCACGGCTTCAGAAGTCTCGAAGTCAAAATTTTCTAGCCCCAGCAAATTGCCAAGAACGCGCAACACTTTCCATGCTGGACGAGTATCTCCCAAAGGCTTGACTACGCCATAGAAGCTTTGCGCCCGGCCTTCGCAATTTACAAAAGTACCGGAAGTTTCAGTGAATGGTGAAACCGGCAGCAATACATCAGCGTATTCCGTGCCATGCCTGAACGGCGACATCACAACGACCATATCTGCTTGTGCCAAGGCTGCTTGTGCTTGCACAGGATAAGCGGATTCAAGCGCAGGCTCCGCATGTAAAACGATGTAAGCTTTTTTCGCCTCGGAAAACATCGGTTTTGCATCTTTGGATGGAAACGCATTCGCAAGATAACCGCCAACCGAATTCGCAGCCTCAGTCAGATAACCGAATTTCGCTTCTGTTGCATTCGCAATCCATTCGGCAACTGCATGCAGTTTCGATGCCTCAGGGTGGTATGAGGCGGTGTTACCAAGGAATACGCCTGCTTTACCTGCGATCATGCCCTCAGCAATCGCTGTCGCTGCAGCGCTTGCCTGAACGGCTTCCATGCCAGCAGGCACTGCGAGTTCTTTTTTAGCTGCAACTGCGACTGCCACTTCTGCGAGGAAACTCAGCCATTGAGCAGGAGCGAGGATAGACTTATTCGCCAGAGGAATCAGCAGATCATCATCCGTTGCATTCAAAATGCTCAGTTTAGTGCCCAACTTGACCGACTGACGCAGGCGCGCAGCCAGTAAAGGATGGTCTTTACGGAGAAAAGACCCGATGATGAACACATTTTTTAATTGAGCGAATTCTGCAATCGATGTGCCCAGCCATGGTTTAACCTGGCCATCAAGCGCAAAATCGGACTGGCGCAAGCGGAAATCAACGCAGTCAGAACCAAGTCCACGGACGACGCGTTGCAGCAATGTGAGCTCTTCCAGAGTTGCGCTTGGCGCTGCCACACCTGCCACTGCATTTGCACCGTGCTCATGGCGAATATTACGCAAACCATGCGCTACGTATTCGAGCGCTGTTTGCCAATCAGTTTCCTGCCACTGTCCGCCCTGTTTGATCATCGGCTTGGTCAGACGCTGCTCGCTGTTCAGCCCTTCGTAGGAAAAACGATCTTTGTCCGACAACCAGCATTCGTTGACCTCTTCATTTTCCAGGGGAACCACGCGCATGACTTTATTGTTCTTGACCTGAACGATCAGGTTGGAACCGAGACCGTCGTGGGCACTGACCGATTTACGACGTGACAACTCCCAGGTACGTGCAGAGTAGCGGAATGGCTTGGAAGTCAGCGCACCGACCGGGCACAGATCGATCATATTGCCGGACAGTTCGGAATCGACGGTTTTACCAACGAAAGAAGTAATTTCAGAGTGCTCACCACGGTTGAGCATACCAAGTTCCATCACACCAGCAATTTCCTGGCCGAAGCGAACGCAGCGTGTGCAATGGATACAACGGCTCATCTCCTCCATCGAGACCAGCGGGCCGACATCTTTATGGAATACGACACGCTTTTCTTCCTGATAACGGGATGTGGTGCCACCGTAGCCGACCGCCAGATCCTGCAATTGGCATTCACCACCCTGATCGCAAATCGGACAATCCAGCGGATGATTAATCAGCAAAAATTCCATCACTGCTTTTTGCGCCTTGACAGCCTTGTCGCTAGAGGAACGGACAATCATGCCAGGCGTCACCGGAGTAGCGCAGGCGGGCAATGGTTTCGGCGCTTTCTCAACCTCAACCAAGCACATGCGACAGTTAGCCGCAATGGATAATTTTTTGTGGTAGCAAAAATGAGGGATGTAAGTGCCAAGCTTATTGGCAGCATCCATCACCATACTGCCCTCTTGGACTTCGACTTTTTTGCCGTCTATTTCGATTTCAACCATGGTCTACTCTGAGTGTGCTAACCGAAGCTGGCTTACATGTAAGTGGGCACCAAGCAATGCTTATGCTCGATGTGATATTCAAATTCTTCGCGGAAGTTCTTGACGAATGCACGCACGGGCATGGCTGCAGCATCACCCAATGCACAAATTGTTTTGCCCTGAATGTTATCGGCAATGGCATTCAGCATATCGAGATCTTCTGGACGACCCTGCCCATGCTCAATACGATGCACCATGCGATACAACCAGCCAGTTCCTTCACGGCAAGGAGTACATTGTCCGCAAGACTCTTCAAAATAAAAATACGATAAACGCTCAAGGGATTTCACCATACAACGCGTTTCATCCATCACAATCACAGCTCCGGATCCCAACATGGAACCTGCTTTAGCAATGGAATCGTAATCAAGATCAGTATTCATCATGACGTCGCCGACAATCACCGGTGCGGAAGATCCGCCTGGAATCACTGCCTTGATTTTTTTACCGCCACGCATGCCACCAGCCAGTTCAAGCAAGGTAGCAAATGGTGTCCCGAGAGGTATTTCATAATTACCAGGACGCTCTACATCGCCGGAAATTGAGAAGATTTTTGTACCGCCGTTGTTCGGTTTGCCAAGTGCAGCATAATTCTCACCACCCATCGCCAGGATAAATGGGACTGCTGCAAAAGTTTCAGTATTATTGATTGTGGTTGGCTTGCCATATAAACCAAAACTGGCAGGGAATGGCGGCTTGAAACGCGGCTGACCTTTTTTCCCTTCCAGGGATTCGAGCAATGCTGTTTCCTCACCGCAGATGTAGGCGCCATAGCCATGAAATGCGTGCAACTGAAAATTGAACTCGGAGCCGGCAATATTATTACCTAACATCCCTGCAGCACGCGCTTCCTCAAGCGCCTCTTCAAAACGATCGTACTCAGCGAAAATCTCACCGTGGATATAGTTATAGCCGACACTGATACCCATGGCATACGCACCAATCGCCATCCCCTCGATCAGGGCATGCGGATTGTAGCGAATAATATCCCGGTCTTTAAATGTGCCTGGCTCACCTTCATCTGTATTACAGACCAGATATTTCTGCCCTGGAAACTGGCGGGGCATGAAACTCCATTTCAATCCTGTCGGGAAACCCGCACCACCACGTCCACGTAATGAAGATGCTTTTAGCTCGGCAATCACTTGCTCAGGCGGGACTTTTTCGGACAAAATGCGCTTTAAAGATTCGTACCCGCCACGGGCCACGTAATCTTGCAGGTGCCAGTTTTTACCATCCAAGCCTGCCAGAATTAAAGGCTTAATATGGCGATTATGCAGACTCGTCATTATTTACCTGCCTCTTTCAACTCATTGACAAGGCTGTCAATTTTCTCATTCGACATGAAGCTGCACATACGCTTATTATTCACCAGCATCACGGGAGCATCACCGCAAGCGCCCATGCACTCGCCCTCAACCAAGGTGAAATGACCATCAGCCGTCGTTTCTTTGTAATCAATACCTAATTTCTGTTTCAGATGATGTGCGGCACGCTCACCACCAGACAAGGCACAAGGAAGATTCGTACAAACTGAAATTTTGAATTTTCCAACCGGTTTTGTGCTGTACATATTGTAGAAGGTCGCAACCTCCTGGACTGCAACGGCGGGCATTCCGATATAGTCTGCCAGAGTCTGCATGACCTCCGGGGAAACCCAGCCAGTCTCATCCTGTGCAATAGCTAAAGCAGCCATGACAGCGGATTGCCGCTGATCTGCCGGAAACTTTGCCAGTTCACGATCAATTTTTTTAAATGCCTGCTCTGATAACACCATAGCCAATGCCTCGAATCAACGCAAAATCACGTTTTTATCTATCAATCTCACCAAACACAATATCCTGAGTACCGATGATGGTGACAGCATCGGCAATCATGTGACCTTTTGCCATCTCATCCAGACCTTGCAGATGCGCGTACCCAGGTGCACGGATTTTCAAACGATAAGGCTTATTCGCACCATCCGACATCAGATAAATACCAAACTCACCTTTAGGGTGCTCAACAGCAGCGTACGCCTCACCCGCCGGAACATGGAAGCCTTCCGAAAATAGTTTGAAGTGATGAATCAGCTCTTCCATGTTGGACTTCATGTTGACACGATGAGGTGGCGAAACCTTATGGTTACCACTGATCACCGGCCCCTGATTATTTCTCAGCCATTCGATGCATTGCCGGATAATCCGGTTCGATTGACGCATTTCTTCAACCCGGACCAGATAACGGTCATAACTGTCGCCATTGACACCAACAGGGATATCAAAATCGAGCAGATCATAAACTTCGTAAGGCTGCTTTTTACGCAAGTCCCACTCCACACCAGATCCACGCAACATAGGGCCAGTAAAACCCATTGCTTTGGCGCGCTCAGGAGAAACAACACCGATACCAACCAAGCGCTGCTTCCAGATACGATTATCGGTCAGCAGAGTTTCATATTCATCTACGTAACCCGGGAAACGATTTGTGAAGTCTTCAATGAAATCAAGTAAAGAACCCTGACGATTCTCATTCATCTGACGCATTGCCTTTTCATTTTTCAAGGCAGACGTTGTGAACTGTGGCATTTGCTCAGGCAAATCGCGGTAAACACCGCCAGGGCGATAATATGCCGCATGCAAACGTGCACCTGAGACTGCCTCATAGCAATCCATCAGATCTTCGCGTTCGCGGAAGGCATACAAAAATACGGCCATTGCACCGACGTCAAGCGCATGGGCACCAATCCACAGCAAATGATTCAGCAGTCGCGTAATCTCATCAAACATTACGCGGATATACTGAGCGCGCAATGGAACTTCCAACCCCAGCATCTTCTCAATAGCCATGACATAAGCATGCTCATTAGCCATCATGGATACATAATCGAGACGATCCATGTAAGGTACGGATTGCAGGAAAGTTTTTTGTTCCGCCAACTTCTCAGTCGCACGATGAAGCAGACCAATGTGCGGATCGGCACGCTGAATAACTTCACCATCAAGCTCCAGAACCAGGCGCAAAACGCCGTGAGCAGCAGGATGTTGAGGCCCAAAGTTGAGCGTGTAGTTCTTTATCTCAGCCATTATTTCATCCCGTAATTTTCTTCACGGATAACACGTGGTGTATTTTCGCGCGGCTCAACCGTGACCGGCTGATACACAACACGCTTCTGATCAGCGTCATATCGCATCTCAACATAACCAGAAACTGGGAAATCCTTACGGAAAGGGTGTCCAATAAAGCCATAGTCTGTCAGAATCCGACGCAAATCGTTATGGCCATCGAACAAAATACCGAAGAGATCAAACGCCTCACGCTCATACCAGTTTGCGGCATTCCAGACATCACAAACAGATGGAATCAACGGCATATCATCATCAATGGCAAAAACCCTGACCCGCAAACGCCAGTTATGCTCAATCGACAACAAATGGGATACAACCGCAAAGCGGGCGCCCTCCCAAGAACCATCACCATACGAGGAATAATCAACACCACAAAGATCAATCAGCTCTTCGAAACAGGTATCAGAATGATCGCGCAGATCGCGCATAACCGACAGATAGTCAGCAGGAGCAACGACAACAGTCAGCTCATCCAATGCATTCCTTGACTCAAGAACACGACCCCCCAAGACTGACGTAACCGCCGCCTCAAGTTTCTCTAATTTGGTTGTCATAATAAAAGGCTACCCTAACAATCTGACGATCAGCGCGCGATAGTATTCGTACGTTTAATCTTATTCTGCAACTGAATCACCCCATAAATCAGCGCTTCAGCTGTCGGCGGACACCCCGGCACATAAATATCAACCGGAACAATCCGGTCACAACCACGAACAACCGAATACGAATAGTGATAATAACCACCACCATTCGCGCACGATCCCATAGAAATCACCCAACGAGGCTCAGCCATCTGATCATAAACTTTACGCAAAGCCGGCGCCATTTTATTACACAGGGTTCCCGCAACAATCATGACATCGGACTGACGAGGCGAAGGACGAAAGACCACACCAAACCGATCAAGATCATAACGGGATGCACCTGCATGCATCATCTCGACTGCGCAACATGCCAAGCCAAAAGTCATTGGCCACATTGACCCGGTACGCGTCCAATTAATCAGCTTATCAGCAGTCGTAGTAACAAAACCTTCGCTCAATACACCTTCAATAGCCATAATCAATCACTCCCAATCCAGAGCGCCTTTTTTCCAGATGTACCAAAAACCAACTGCAAATTCGAGCACAAAGCCCAGCATAATCAAGAAACCAGACCATCCCAGATCACGCATTGCAACGCCCCAGGGAAAGAAAAACGCCGTCTCAAGATCAAACAGAATAAACAGAATCGCAATCAAATAATAGCGAACATCAAACTTCATACGCGCATCTTCAAATGCTTCGAAGCCACACTCATAGGCAGATGTTTTTTGAGAATCCGGCTTATACGGAGCAAGAATTCGCCCCAACAATTGCGGCACCACACCAACTCCGATGCCAACCAGAATAAAGAGAAGAACTGGGAAATAATTTTCGAGGTTCACGTTAGGCTACCTGTAATTGAACGCCATATGAAGCACACTGTTCACTCCTGATTTACATTCACGATAAACAGCCACTTCCTCGACCAAGCCATAAAATTTTTGGCTTATTTTTTGGTGCCGACGACGAGACTCGAACTCGTACAGCTTTCGCCACTACCCCCTCAAGATAGCGTGTCTACCAATTTCACCACGTCGGCATAAGCCCGATATTCTACTATGTCTAACCTCATTGTTCAACGCACAATTGCGGATATCCAATATTTTTTTACCGGGCAATAAATTTATTTTGGAATCTGATTTCCAGAAGTACCAGATTCAACCGGAGCAGATGCGGGAGCCGCAATAGTTGTTGCAGGCTTGGCGGAAACCGGCAAATTATCCATGACACCACCCGCCACTTTTTTACCAGAACCAACCACGCCCAGCGCAAGAGTTGCACCAAAAAATATGACTGCTGCCACACCCGTGGAACGAGACAAAAAATTTGAAGAGCCAGTTGCACCAAACAAGCTACCAGAAGCGCCAGAACCAAACGAAGCCCCCATGTCCGCACCCTTACCGTGCTGCAACAAAACCAGACCAACAATTGCCAGAGCAGACAAAACCTGAACGACGACTATCAAAGTAAAAAAAGCTTGCATTCCAACACCTAAAAATTTAATCAATCAAAAGAAAACAGCATCAGTCAGACTGCCGCAACAATCGCCAGAAAATCCGCAGACTTCAATGCAGCGCCGCCAATCAGCCCACCATCAATATCCGCCATACACAACAGCTCGGCAGCATTATCGGGCTTCATACTGCCACCATACAAAATACGCACAACATTTGCAGCGGCAGCGTCCCTGACAGTGACCTGCTGACGCAGAAATGCATGAACATCCTGAGCCATCTGCGGTGTCGCAGTTTTCCCTGTACCAATTGCCCACACCGGTTCGTAGGCGATAACGAGACGCGACAACTGCCCCACATCCAAGACATCCAGCACAGCACACAACTGTCCTGCAACCACAGAATTCGTCTGCCCACTTTCACGCTGCTCAAGCGTTTCCCCGACACACAAAACAGGAGTCAGATTATTAGCCAGCGCCTGCAAAACCTTCTGCGCCGTCAACTCATCAGATTCCGCATGATATGCACGCCGCTCAGAATGGCCGATTATCACATACCGGCAAGCGCAGTCTGCCAGCATTGCCGCTGACACTTCACCAGTAAAAGCCCCATGCGGGTGAGCGGATACATCCTGCGCTCCCCAGGCAACAGCACTTTTCGCCAGTATTTCGGCACACTGAGACAAATATGGCGCAGGCGCGCACACCAGAATGTCGCACGCAGGAGTAGTTGACACTCCCGCTAAAATTTCTGAAAGAAGCAAACGGTTTGCGGAAAAACTACCGTTCATTTTCCAGTTACCAGCAATAAGTTTGCGTCGCATAGTAAGCCAAATATAAATAACCGTCTATTGTATCCCGCTGCACAGGAGACGGTCAAACAAGGAAGCAATATACCAACGCCAACAGTAATCGGCACCCGATGGATTGAACCTCATATCAAAGGAAAAACGGGCTCACCCCATCAGACTGGATTGATCTGCAGCATAATTTTTCCGATATGCGTGCCCTCTTCCATCATTTTGTGTGCCAGATCAGCGCGCTCCAGCGGAAAAACATGATGAATGACAGGCACAATCTCCTTTTTTTCAAGCAAAGGCCAGACCCTGGACTGCAATTGGGCGGCAATGGCAGCCTTGAAAGCAGGAGGACGTGGGCGCAACGTAGAACCGGTAATTGTCAATCTTCTCCTTAAAACCTGCCCCAGATCAACTGACGCAGAGGAGCCGCCCAATAGCGCGATAATCACCAGCCGTCCATCATCCGCAAGACAATCAACCTCCTGGGGAACATAGCTCCCGGCAACCATGTCGAGAATAACGTCAACCCCCTTGCCGGCCGTCAACCCCTTTACCACCTCCGGAAATTTCTCAGTTTTATAATTAATCGCACGCTCAGCCCCCAGTTTTTCAGCGGCACGGCATTTTTCATCATTTCCTGCAGTCACAAATACCCGGTGCCCCATTGCTTTTGCAATCTGAATTGCAGCAACACCGATGCCGGAAGTCCCGCCCTGAACCAGCAAAGTTTGTCCCGGTGCAAGTCCTGCACGATCAAACACATTACTCCAGACAGTGAAATAAGTTTCCGGCAGCGATGCCGCCTCAAGCAAACTCAAACCATCAGGTATCCGCAGACATTGCCCTACTGGAGCGACGCAATACTCCGCATATCCACCGCCCTGCACCAGCGCACAAACACGGCTACCTAATTCAAACCCAGAGCCCTCCAGGTCGCCGCCAACAACTTCACCCGACACTTCCAGCCCGGGAATATCCGAGGCGCCAGCAGGAACCGGGTAAAATCCAAGTCTCTGGAGAACATCCGGCCGGTTAACGCCAGCTGCATGTACCCGAATCAAGACCTCACTACGCTGAGGAACAGGAATATCACGCTCACACAAACATAACATTTCTGGTGCTCCGTAAGCACTGATTTCGATCGCCCGCATGATGGCCTCCTGATAAAAAACGATATTTTATGTCAATAAAAAAAGCCCGCGCAATGCGCAGGCTTTTCATCCGAAATACGGAATAATGCTTATTGCTGCTGTTGCTGCTGACCTTCACCATCCGTCAATGCAGCCTTCATCGATAATTTAAAGCGGCCACGATCATCAGTTTCCAATACCTTGACCCGAACCTGCTGACCTTCCTTCAGGTAATCAGCAACGGCATTGACGCGCTCGTTAGCAATCTGGCTGATATGCAGCAAACCATCCTTACCCGGCATGATCTGCACGATGGCACCGAAGTCCAGCAATTTCAGGACAGTCCCCTCATAAATTTTACCAACCTCAACTTCAGCCGTCAGCTCTTCAATGCGGCGCTTCGCTTCCTGACCTGCCGCGGCATCAACAGAAGCAATCGTAACCACACCCTCATCACTGATATCAATCTGAGTACCGGTTTCCTCAGTCAGCGCACGGATAACAGCGCCGCCCTTACCAATCACATCGCGGATTTTTTCCGGATTGATCTTGATCGTAATCAAGCGTGGCGCAAAGTCCGACAATTCCGTGCGAACAACTGGGACAGCCTCCTGCATTTTGCCGAGAATATGAACGCGGCCTTCTTTGGCTTGCGCCAGGGCGACCTGCATAATTTCCTTGGTAATTCCCTGAATCTTGATATCCATCTGCAATGCAGTAATACCTTGGGCAGTACCGGCAACCTTAAAGTCCATATCTCCCAGATGATCTTCATCACCCAGAATATCCGTCAGAACAGCAAATTTATTGCCTTCCTTGATAAGACCCATAGCAATACCAGCCACATGCGCCTTCATCGGCACACCGGCATCCATCAACGCCAGACAACCACCGCAAACAGACGCCATGGATGAAGAACCGTTGGATTCGGTAATCTCAGAAACCAGACGAACAGAGTAGCTGAATTCATCAGCCTCAGGTAAAGCCGCCTGAAGTGCACGCTTAGCCAGACGGCCATGGCCGATTTCGCGACGCTTCGGTGTGCCGACACGACCAGTCTCACCAGTAGCGAAAGGTGGCATATTGTAGTGCAGCATGAAGCGGTCAGAATATTCGCCCATCAGAGCATCGATCTTTTGCTCATCCCGCGCCGTACCAAGAGTGGCAATGACCAACGCCTGGGTTTCACCACGAGTGAACAGTGCAGTACCATGCGTGCGCGGCAACACGCCAGTACGGATCGTAATCGGACGCACGGTACGGGTGTCGCGACCATCAATACGTGGCTCACCTTCGAGAATCTGCGACCGGACAATTTTCGACTCCAGATCAAACAGAATATTTCCAACTTCAGCACCATCAGGTGCTGCCACACCCTGCGCAGCAGCTTGTTCAGCCAACGCCGCACTGACAGTACCCGCCGCCGCCTTCAGTTGCTCGGTACGCGCCTGCTTTTCTTTTGTCTGATAAGCAGAGCGCAACAGTGGTTCGGCAACTGCAGTCACAGCAGAGATCAGCACTTCATTTTTCGGTGCAGGCGACCATTCCACCTCAGGTTTGCCGCCATCACGGACCAGATCATGGATTGCATCAATCACAGCCTTCATCTGCTCATGGCCAAACACTACCGCTCCCAGCATGACTTCTTCTGATAACTGCTGCGCTTCGGATTCAACCATCAGCACTGCCGCTTCAGTACCCGCAACCACCAGATCCATCTGGGAGGATTTCAACTGTGTCGCTGTCGGATTCAGGACATACTGACCGTCAATATAACCAACACGGGCCGCACCTACCGGGCCGTTAAACGGAATGCCGGACAGGCAGATCGCCGCCGAGGCACCGATCATGGAAGCGATATCCGGATCAATTTCAGGATTCACCGACAAAACATGCACGATCACCTGTACTTCGTTCAGATATCCCTCAGGAAATAACGGGCGGATCGGACGATCGATCAGGCGTGACGTCAGCGTTTCTTTCTCCGAAGGACGTCCTTCGCGCTTGAAAAAACCGCCAGGAATACGGCCAGCCGCATAGCTTTTTTCCATGTAATCAACAGTCAGGGGGAAGAAATCCTGACCAGGCTTAGCATCTTTCTTAGCAACAACGGTTGCCAATACAACGGTATCGTCAATCGACACCAGTACAGCACCAGAAGCCTGGCGTGCAATTTCTCCAGTTTCCAGCGTGACTGTATGCTGACCATATTGGAAGGTTTTGGTAACTTTATTAAACACAATGTGTCCTTTCTATTTTGCCGACAGATTTTCAGGCGCTGTCGTTCACCTCACCACAAGCAATCCTGCTGGATCGCTTTTTTGCCGATTTTCAGCGGATTTGCCGAAAATTTTGCCAAAATCAATAACTCTCAGATAAGCAAAAAGCCTGCGACAGAAAACTGACGCAGGCTTTTTGCTATAAATTTTTTGCCAGGTTCAGCAAGAATTACTTACGCAGACCAAGCTTTTCGATCAGAGCGCGATAGCGGTTCAGATCTTTTGCTTTCAAATAAGATAACAGGCTCTTACGACGGTTAACCATCATAATCAAACCACGACGGGAATGATGGTCTTTGGCATGGGCCTTGAAGTGACCATTCAGGTCGTTAATACGCGCTGTCAGCAGGGCAACCTGAACTTCAGGAGAACCGGTATCGTTCTGACCACGGGCATTATCCGCAACAATCGCGGCTTTTGTATTTTTTTCGATAGACATTTTTTTTCCTTTACATGCGATAGCAAGAGTCAAAAACCTCAGCAGCAACCTTCGCTATCGTGAAATAAAATCCCGCCGGAATGACGGGACCCGAGATCATAACATGAAAAATCAAACCAGATCAAATTTGCGGGTTCAGTTTCTCAGCTTTAGATTCCAGCTTATTTAATGCAGACAGATAGGCCTTGGCCGAAGCGACCACGATATCAGGATCAGCGCCAACGCCATTCACGATCCGGCCGGATTTGGATAAGCGCATCGTCACCTCGCCCTGAGATTGTGTTCCTGTGGTGATCGCATTGACGGAAAACAGCAATAACTCTGCACCGCTGCTCACACGAGATTCAATCGCATTCACAATCGCATCTACAGGACCATTACCGTTAGCCTCGCAACTGACTTCCTCTCCTTCCATGGAAAAAACCACCTTGGCGACCGGCAACTCTCCGGTTTCAGAACGTTGTGCCAATGATACGAAATGAAACACATCACTACCGCTGGCCTGCTCTTCGTCGGAAACCAGCGCCAGAATATCTTCATCGAAAATCTCAGATTTACGGTCTGCCAGTTCTTTAAATCGCGTAAAAGCCGCATTTACTTCAGATTCAGAATCCAGCGCAATCCCCAACTCCTCCAGACGCTGTTTAAACGCATTCCGGCCGGATAATTTACCCAAAACAATCTTATTCGCACTCCAGCCGACGTCTTCAGCTCGCATAATTTCATAGGTATCGCGTGCCTTGAGAATACCGTCCTGATGAATTCCGGACGCATGGGCAAACGCATTTGCGCCGACCACTGCCTTATTTGGCTGAACCGCAAAGCCCGTGATCTGGGAAACCAGTTTTGATGCCGGTACGATCTGCGCTGTATCAATTCCCAATTCCAGATTAAAGTAATCTTTACGGGTACGAACCGCCATCACAATTTCTTCCAATGCGGTATTACCAGCCCGCTCACCCAAACCGTTAATGGTGCATTCGACCTGACGCGCACCGCCGATCATCACACCCGCCAGAGAGTTGGCAACTGCCATTCCCAAGTCGTTATGGCAATGCACAGACCAGATTGCCTTGTCGGAGTTCGGAATCCGTTCGCGCAAAGTCTTAAGCATATTTCCGTATAACTCTGGCACACCATATCCGACGGTGTCGGCAAAGTTAATGGTTGTCGCTCCCTTTTTAATCACCGCCTCAATCACCCGGCACAGAAAATCCACCTCGGAACGACTGCCATCTTCGGGACTGAATTCAACATCATCGGTAAAATTCCGGGCAAAACGGACTGCCTGAATCGCCTGCTCCAATACCTGATCAGGGCTCATACGCAGTTTTTTTTCCATATGCAACGGAGAGGTTGCGATAAAAGTATGGATACGCTTTCGTTGCGCCGCCTGTAAAGCCTCAGCAGCCCTTGCGATATCTCGGTCATTTGCCCGCGACAGAGAGCAGATTGTGGAGTCCTTGATCGTTGCCGCAATCGCTCTGATCGCCTCAAAATCACCCGGAGAGGCGGCTGCAAAACCAGCTTCAATCACATCCACTTTCAGGCGCTCCAGTTGTTTCGCGATCCTGATTTTCTCGTCCTTGGTCATGGAAGCGCCCGGAGACTGCTCGCCGTCACGCAACGTGGTATCGAATATGATGAGTTTATCTGTCATGATTTTCTCCTGAAGTTATTTGCGAAAAATGAATGTAGTGAGTGAAAATTCTGAATATTCCCGGGCCAGCCCTTGCAAGACACACACGGGTGGGGAGACTACTCGGATTGTGGGAATGGGGAATTTAGTGCGTTACCGCACTAGCAGGAAAGTCAATAGCACTAGCAGACGAGAAATGTCTGCTGAAGATGCTGCACGAATGGTATTGACTGTAAAGTTCATGCTCATGACTATAAGCGCGAACACAGAAAAGTGCAAGATTTTATGGCAGCAAATTCTGAATTAAATGCTGGTAAAAAAAGAAAAGCCACGTAGTGTTTGGCACCACGTGGCATGACATGAGAAAAAACAGAATTTTATTTTTTCTGATGCCCCTCTTCACTCGTCTGGATAATGCTGACCGGACGCCCTTTTCGCCAACGCCACAACAGAACGACATAACCGGATAAACCGTACAGAACAAACAATCCAAACAATACCTTAGGCGGGTCGCTCACCACGATCACATACACCAACATCACCAGCAACGGTGCCATAAAGGGGACGCTCTTTTTCAGATTGATGTCTTTAAAACTGTAAAACGGAACATTTGTCACCATCGTCAGCCCGGCAAACAATGTAATGCTCCAGGCACTCCAGCGCAGTTCAGCCCCTGCAAAATGCAGATCATCCATCAACAACACAAATCCAGCGACCAGGGCTGCAGCAGCCGGGCTGGGTAACCCCTGAAAATAACGTTTATCGACAATACTGATGTTGGTATTAAATCGCGCCAGACGCAATGCGGCACCGGCACAATAAATAAATGCAGCCAGCCATCCCAGTTTATCCATGCCACGCAACGACCACTCATACACAACCAATGCCGGCGCTGCGCCAAAAGAAATCATGTCTGACAAACTATCGTATTGCGCGCCAAATTCACTCTGTGTATTCGTCATACGCGCCACCCGACCATCAAGACTGTCCAGCACCATCGCAATAAAAATCGCCAGTGCGGACTGGGAAAAACGCTGATCCATCGCCATCACAATCGCATAAAAACCGCAGAACAGCGCAGCGGTAGTGAATGCATTCGGTAATAGATAAATCCCGCGTGCACGTTTTACCGGCTGATCCGGCAAAACCTTTCCGTCAGGATCCACGCGCAAATGTGGTTTACGCACACCTTTCGGGAAAAGTTTGAAACTGCCTTTAGGATGACGTCGGTTAAAAGATGGCATGCGGATACACTCAATAAAAACAGCCCGAACGTGTCGGGCAAAAATCAACATTAATGGGGAAGTATAACCGTGTTTAGATTATTGGAAAACAAACGCCGGCTGGAAAGCGATCACTTGAAATGTACTTTCCCAGTGACACGAATTGTTAATGCTGTGATCCCCGGTTCAAAACTTGGTTCACTCACCGTCGCCTCCACCCGGGAAGCCTTGAGCATCACCGGAGCTACCGCATAACGCTGGATTTCATTCACCGCCCCATCAAAATCCAGAGAATCAATCACCACGTCGCTCGTGTGCTTTCCAATTGTTTCGGTGATCGCACCGAGTTTCTCGGAGAAGTTCCGGTAGCCTGCCTGAATTCTTTCTTTCTCAGCCCGGGCAATCGCCGCGTCCGACAAACCGAACTGAACTCCATTCAATGCCATGATTTTCTGAGCCGCAGCCGCAGTGGCTGGCAACTGCTTTAAATTCACTGTCCTGACTTCCAGATATTGTCCGGTACGCCATCCTGTCAGCACACGCTTACGCGGCTGTCCGGGCGGAATTGCAGCGTCATCGCTGTAAACCGGATAACTATAATAGCCTTTCGTCGACAGCAATGCCTGGGGATCTTCTTTGCGGATTGCTTCCGTACCAGCTTTCATTTTCTGGTTAACCCGCGATGCCGCCGCAGCCTTGTCTTTATCCTGTTCTTCAACAAAGAAACTGACAGTCGCCTGATCATTGTCTATTTTCAGTTCAGCACTACCCGTGACCGTCACTACGGCACCAGTCAGGCTTTGTCCGCACACGGGAAATGCAAACAGCAGGCTACCCGCCAATAAAATCACTTTTTTCATCACTGACTCCTGATACGGTGAATTGAATTTCTCATCAGACAATGATTTCGGGACAAAGTTGCAAGGGATAATTTTTGCGCATATGGGAAATTTTCTATCCTGCCGACAATTCAATCATCCATTCAGACAAACCGAGTCTGAGTCATAATAAAAAACCGCCCAACTGGACGGTTTTTTTACAAAACACATGCATCCAAGAACTGATCAGTTCTTGGATTGATCCACCAGTTTGTTTTTAGCAATCCAAGGCATCATTGCACGCAATTTAGCACCGACCTCTTCAATCTGATGCTCGGCAGTCAGGCGACGGCGGGAGATCAGTGTCGGAGCACCTGCCTTGTTCTCGAGAATAAAGCTTTTTGCATATTCGCCAGTCTGAATGTCTTTCAGGCATTGACGCATCGCATTTTTGGTGTCTTCAGTCACAACACGTGGACCAGTGACATATTCGCCGTATTCTGCATTGTTGGAGATTGAATAATTCATGTTGGCGATACCGCCTTCATAGATCAGATCAACGATCAGCTTCAGTTCATGCAGACATTCGAAGTAAGCCATTTCCGGTGCATAACCGGCTTCAACCAACGTCTCGAAACCAGCTTTAATCAGTTCAACTGTACCACCACACAGAACTGCCTGCTCACCAAACAGATCAGTCTCAGTTTCTTCGCGGAAGTTGGTTTCGATAATGCCGGCACGGCCACCGCCGTTTGCCATCGCGTAGGACAAAGCAATATCACGTGCAGAACCAGATTTATCCTGATACACAGCGATCAGATGAGGCACACCGCCACCCTGCGTGTAAGTACCGCGTACAGTATGACCAGGAGCCTTAGGCGCAATCATGATAACGTCCAGATCAGCACGGGGAACAACCTGACCGTAATGAACGTTGAAACCATGCGCAAATGCCAGCACTGCGCCTTGCTTGGCGTGCGGAGCAACGTTTTCATTATAGACCTGAGCGATATTTTCATCTGGCAGCAAAATCATAATGACGTCAGCTGCTTTCACCGCTTCATTGACTTCAGCGACATTCAGACCGGCATTTTTTGCTTTATCCCAGGAAGCACCGCCTTTACGCAGAGCGACGGTCACTTTGCAGCCGGAATCGTTCAGGTTTTGCGCGTGAGCATGTCCCTGTGAACCGTAACCAATGATGGTGACATTTTTGCCCTTGATCAGGGAGAGATCACAATCTTTATCGTAAAAAACTTTCATTTTATATCCTGTCCGTTAAATAATTTATTTGAATTAATTCTGATAGTTTTTGTTGGCTGACAATTGCTGCATCGTTGTTTGCTACAGCCAGCCCACTACTGCTTACACCTTCAGGATGCGCTCACCACGCCCGATGCCAGAACCACCGGTTCTGACTGTTTCGAGAATTGCAGTACGATCGATCGAGTCAATAAAAGCATCCAGTTTGCTCTTGTTGCCTGTCAATTCGATGGTGTAGGTTTTTTCGGTGACGTCAATGATGCGACCGCGGAAAATATCTGCCGTGCGCTTCATTTCCTCACGCTCCTTGCCTACCGCCCTGACCTTGATCAGCATCAGCTCGCGTTCGATATGCGAGCCTTCAGTCAGATCAACCACTTTCACTACCTCAATCAGGCGATTCAGGTGTTTTGTGATCTGCTCAATGATGTCGTCGGAACCGGAGGTCACGATCGTCATCCGGGACAGTGTTGCATCTTCGGTCGGCGCAACTGTCAGAGTTTCGATGTTATAGCCTCGCGCAGAAAACAAGCCGACTACACGCGACAGGGCGCCAGCTTCGTTTTCAAGGAGAATGGAAATAATATGCCTCATCACAGATCCTCCGAACCGAGCAGCATTTCAGTCAGACCTTTGCCTGCCTTCACCATCGGCCAGACGTTTTCGGTCTGATCGGTAATAAAGTTCATGAATACCAGCCGGTCTTTCATCCCGAATGCTTCACGGACAGCACCGTCCACATCAGCAGGATTTTCGATTTTCATGCCGACATGACCGTAGGCCTCAACCAGCTTGGTGAAGTCAGGTAAGGAATCCATGTACGATTCCGAATAGCGTGAACCATAATCAATCTGCTGCCACTGCCGCACCATGCCGAGAAAGCGGTTATTCAGCAAAATAATTTTCGGGGTCAGATGATACTGTTTGCAGGTTGCCAGTTCCTGGATACACATCTGGATGGAAGCCTCACCGGTAATGCAGGCTACGGTAGCGCCAGGATTTGCCATCTGTACACCCATGGCATACGGCAAACCGACGCCCATGGTTCCAAGTCCGCCAGAATTGATCCAGCGACGTGGTTTATCGAAACGATAGTATTGCGCCGCCCACATCTGGTGCTGACCAACGTCAGAAGTCACGAATGCGTCGCCGTGCGTTACTTCCCAGACTTTCTCTACAACAGACTGCGGTTTGATCACATCGTCCGACACGCTGTATTTCAGGCACTCGCGTCCGCGCCATTCGTTGATCTGCTTCCACCAGGCAGCAAGCGCCTTCTGATCTGGCCGGGTTTCGACAGAATTCAACTGCGACAGCATCTCCTGTAGCACATCCTTCACATTACCCACGATAGGTATATCGACTTTAACCCGCTTGGAAATGGAAGACGGATCAATATCAATGTGAATAATCTTGCGCGGATGCGACGCGAAATGTTTGGGATTGCCAATTACGCGGTCATCAAAACGGGCACCGATTGCAATCAGCACGTCACAATGTTGCATCGCCATGTTGGCTTCATAAGTACCATGCATGCCCGGCATACCAACGAACTTTTCATCGCTGGCGCGGTAAGCACCGAGCCCCATCAGCGTGTTCGTGCAAGGGTAACCCAGTATATCAACCAGCTGATTCAATTCCGGTGCAGCATGCGCCAGAATCACACCGCCACCGGTGTATATCATCGGGCGCTCAGCCTGCAGCAACAATTGCACCGCCTTGCGGATCTGTCCTGCATGACCCTTGTCGACCGGTTTGTAAGAACGCATCTCCACTTCCTTCGGATAGTGGTAGGTGGTCTTGTGCATGCTGATATCTTTCGGGATATCCACCAGCACCGGCCCCGGACGGCCGGTTGTCGCGATAAAGAAGGCTTTTTTAACCGTCTCTGCCAGATCTCGAACGTCTTTGACCAGGAAATTATGCTTGACGCAAGGACGGGTAATTCCAACGGTGTCGCACTCCTGAAAAGCATCCTGGCCGATCACGGCGCTTGGTACTTGTCCGGAAATCACTACCATAGGAATAGAATCCATGTAAGCCGTTGCCAGCCCCGTCACTGCATTGGTGACGCCTGGTCCGGATGTCACAATGGCGACACCGACTTTACTGGAAGAACGGGAATAAGCATCAGCAGCATGAATTGCGGCCTGTTCATGGCGAACCAGCACATGCTGAAACTTGTCCTGATTGAAAATTGCATCGTAGATATAGAGTACTGCACCGCCCGGATATCCGAAAACGTGTTCAACACCCTCTTCGGCCAAACACTTGACCAGTATCTCTGCGCCGGTTAACTCTGAACTCATTATGTTGTCCTTTCAAGGTCCATAGGAAATTGATCGGATGTTCCTTCCTGCGAAACCACGTTGCCGGGCCGGTAAGCTGATATTCCTTTTTGTGCGGGCATATTCCCCTTCACACATCCGTTGGACATGGTTCCAGGCAATACTTGAAGCACTCGTTCAATCAGTGGTAAGGCTTTGCAACGACAGACTTCTCACGCTTATGGCATGGGTCAGAACAAACAGCTAATTAAAGCGCACCTGCCGGGTATAGCATTGTGGGCTATGTCAGTCAGGTATTGGTGCCCCGAGATTTTGAGGCGAGGTCATACGGTACTGCGTCGCAGCATTTTGGTCAAGCGGAATTATTTCAGATCTGATGAAAAATCTGACTGGCAAATGTTTCACGATGACAAAAATGGGGACACAATAAGGTATTTTTGCTAGCATATGCGCAATTTTAAATACCAGCATCCGTCAACGACAATATTCCGGCCTGCGTTTTAAACTTGGCTGGATAAGTAAATAAAGACGATCGCCAACAATGGCTACAGATAAAGAATTATCAAATTTTCTCGAAAATGTAGAAAGACGCGCTTTCAAGCACGCCGTCTACACCGTGAGGAACGAAGAATCCGCCCTGGACATTGTTCAGGAAGCGATGATCAAACTCTCTGAAAAATATGGTGACAAACCTGCCAATGAGCTGCCCATGCTTTTTCAGCGTATTTTACAAAATACGATTCTGGATTTTTTCAGAAGGGAAAAAGTCAGAAATACCTGGGTCAGCCTGTTTTCCAGCATCACCCCTGCGAATAATCAGGAAGACGATAACTTTGATTTACTGGAAAGTTATGCCGCCGAAGAAGGCACCGAAGCAGCCGAATCTACTGCGGACAAAATAGAACGTGAGCAAGTTCTCAATATTATTGACGATGAAATAAAAAAACTACCGGCTCGTCAACGGGAAGCCTTCCTCATGCGTTACTGGGAAGACATGGATGTGGCGGAAACAGCTGCGGCAATGGGCTGCTCTGAAGGCAGCGTCAAAACGCATTGCTCCCGTGCAACTCACGCATTGGCCGCAACACTCAAGGCTAAAGGAATACAGCTATGAACTACTCAAAAGAATCCAGAGATCTCGACTTTGCTTACAAAGTAAGGCGGGCGCTGAATGAATCAGCAGAAAACATCTCCGCTCCGACTCTGGAGCGGCTGGCACAGGCACGCAAACTGGCATTGTCCCGCAAAAAGCAGGAAGCACCGATGGCAGTGCTGGCGCTGAAAAGTGTTTTTGCCGGCAACAACGGATTATCGTTTCAGGGCCCCGGTTCATGGCTTGGCCGCTTAGGCATGTTGCTGCCATTGCTGGTGCTGATTGCGGGTCTGATCGGTATTTACGAATACGAACAGCAGCAGAATCTCAACGAACTCGCCGATATTGATACAGCGGTATTGGTTGATGAGCTGCCTCCGGCTGCCTATGTGGATACAGGCTTCACGGCATACCTGAACAAAGCGGAGGAATAAGCGTGTCGTTCAAAAGCTGGCGTCAGATCGGTCTTTTTCTCGTTATTTCTCTCCTCCTTCCACTGGCGAATGCTGGCGGAAGCGCCGCGCAGCCAGCAACGGCTGCCGTTTCCACCGCACATCCATTCTGGTCCGAACTAACCCCCATTCAAAAACAGGCACTGACTCCTTTAGCTGGCGAATGGGACAAGCTGACAGAGCAACGCAAGAAAAAGTGGCTGGAAATCGCCACCCGCTATGCCAACATGAAACCTGATGAGCAAGCCAGAATGCAGGAAAGAATGCGCGACTGGCTGAAACTGACACCGGAACAACGGATGGCAGCAAGGGAAAATTACGCCAAGGCAACACAAGTCAAGCCTGAGCAAAAATCGGCGCAATGGCAGCAATATCAGCAGTTGAGTCCGGAAGAAAAAAAACGCCTTGCCGATGAGCACGAAAAAAAGAAACGACTGACTAATTTATCGGCTGAATCAATCAGAAATCCGCAGGCATTGCCGCCACTGAAACAAGTGCACAAGCCAACGACCATTAAACCACAGCCGGTGTTTGCTCCTGCCCCTGCAAGCATTACGGCAGCCAGCCTGCCTGTCGTCACGCCACCAGCGCTTCCGGTAGAACCTCTTCCGGCTTCCGCGGCGTCATCCACTCAGACAAGTAAATAAATTGACCGGATTACAAGTACCACTGTTACGCCGCAGACTGATCTGCATGGTCTATGAAGCGATGCTGCTGTTTGGCATCGTTTTTGTTTCCGGATTTATTTTCGATGTCATTACCCAAAGCAGGCACGCACTGATGTTGCGGCACCTCAGGCAATTCTGGCTGTTTCTCGTGATCGGTGCTTATTTTGTATTTTGCTGGAGCCGTTCCGGGCAGACCCTGGCGATGCAGACCTGGCGTATCCGGGTCACTGATCTCGATGGCAGCCGCGTACCGGTGATCAAGGCCGTTGTCCGTTACTGCCTGTCGTGGATGTGGTTTTTACCCGCCATGGCGCTGGATTATCAGTTTGGACTCAAAGAATGGCATATGGTCATTGTCGTGGCTCTGGGCATCGCGGGCTGGGCGCTGACAGCCAGAATGGACAAGGATGGACAGTTTTTGCATGACAGACTGGCAAAAACCCGACTGATTGACGTTCCGGCAGAGACCAGACTGACAACACAGGCATAGCGCAGTTTTGCTGTTGCGCTGAAGGATGTTATTCTTATGAAATAATCTACCGAGAAGAATGACATGCAACACAAAGCTCCTCGCCGCACTCGGGAACGCATCCTCGAATTATCCCTGCGACTGTTCAATGAATTTGGCGAACCGAATATCACCACGACAGTCATCGCCGAAGAAATGAATATTTCTCCCGGCAATCTTTACTACCACTTCCGCAACAAAGATGACATTGTTAATTCCATCTTCACCCAGTTTGAAGCGGAAATTAATAAAAAACTCGCCTTTCCCCAAGGGCGCAAAGCCAATATTCAGGATATCTGGACTTACCTGCATCTGACTTTTGAGCTGGTCTGGCGCTATCGCTTCTTTTACCGCGACCTGAATGACCTGCTATCACGCAATCGCAAACTGGAACTGAATTTCAAAGAGATCCTGTCGCACAAAATCAAAGTCGCCACGGAACTTTGCATCGGTTTGCGTGCAGATGGAGAATTCGAAGCCACGGACATGGATATTGATGCGCTGGCCACCAATATGGTGGTGGTGGCTACATACTGGTTGTCTTACGAATATGTCCGCAATCCGCGTAAATACACCGAATTACAGACCATGTCCGAATCACTGGCACGCGGCTGCTATCAGGTGATCGTGCTGATCAGTCCCTATCTCCGCGGCGACACTAAGCAGGTGTTTGAAAAACTGTCACAAGACTATCTGCGCAAAATTAATCCGGCATGAAGAATATCTGCGTATATTGCGGCTCGTCCCCGGGAATTTCCCCGATCTACGCCGATGCCGCCAGACAGCTTGCCCGCACGCTGGTCAGCCAGCAACTCAATCTAGTCTATGGCGGTGGCAACGTCGGACTCATGGGCATCATTGCGGATGAAGTGATGCTCTGCGGCGGCCATGTCACCGGCGTGATTCCACAGGCATTAATGAATAAAGAAGTCGGCCACCACGGACTGACGCAGTTGCATATCGTGCGCAATATGCATGAGCGCAAGGCCATGATGGCCGAATTATCCGATGCTTTCATTGCCATGCCAGGCGGCATCGGAACACTGGAAGAGCTGTTTGAAATCATGACCTGGGCGCAACTCGGCTTCCATGAAAAACCTGTCGGCCTGCTGAATCCGGCAGGGTTTTATGACGGTTTGCTGCAATTCCTGAATCATACTCAACAACAGGGATTCATGCGCCCAGCGCATCTGGACCTGCTGTTTGCCAGCGACGATCCGCTACAGTTGCTGCAGCATTTCCTTACCTATCAGCCGGTGCATGTCCGCAAATGGGTCGAAAGCCGAGATTTATAAGCTGTATCGCCTGTCGGATTACAGTAACGCTCCTGCTTCTATTCAACCGGAAATGCGGTATCAGTCTGAATACAGAGTAAAATGCCGCTTCGTCCGTTCCTTTACGTGTTCATTTCAACATCATGAAATTTTCCAAGCAATTTTCCCTGTACGAATCCGAAGCTACGAACTTTATCCAAAGCCTCAAGGGCGCGAATCCCAAACTCGAACAAAGCCAGCGTGACGGACGTGCGCTGCTGTGGGACAAAGCGCCGATTGACCTGGATCAGCAAAAACGTAATCTGGAATCCCGTGTGGCACAGCAGCCCTACGTGTATCAGACTAAAGGCTGACCTGTACAGGCGCAACGCTGGTGACCTCCACAGAGCTTCCTCCGGTTGAATTACCTCCGCCCGGTGCCGTTGACAGCACCCCGGATGTCATTGATGGCATGGCTTTCGCCAGGCTGTATGGCGAACCTTTGTTCAAGCTGCCCAACGACTTATACATCCCTCCGGATGCGCTGGAAGTTTTTCTGGAAGCTTTTGAAGGGCCGCTCGATTTACTGCTGTATCTGATCCGCAAGCAGAATTTCAATATTCTGGATATCCCAATGGCGCAAGTCACGCTGCAATATCTGAAGTATGTGGATCAGATCCGCAAACATAATCTG
Source organism: Cognatundibacterium oligocarboniphilum (assembly GCF_013377855.1). GTDB lineage: Bacteria > Pseudomonadota > Gammaproteobacteria > Burkholderiales > Burkholderiaceae_D > Undibacterium > Undibacterium oligocarboniphilum. The sequence continues at coordinate 256,121 of NZ_JABXYJ010000002.1, forward strand.
GAGCTGGCGGCAGAGTATCTGCTGATGGCGGCCATGCTGATTGAAATTAAGTCACGCATGTTACTGCCCTCAGCCAAAACCACCGAAGGCGAAGAAGCAGAAGACCCCCGCGCAGAACTGGTGCGTCGTTTGCTGGAGTATGAGCAGATGAAGCTCGCCGCCTATGACCTGAATGCCATTCCTCAGCTTGGCAGAGATTTTCTGCATGCCCAGGTATTCATCGAACAAAATACTGTTTTGCACTGGCCACACGTTGAGATCGCCGACCTCCAGGCGGCCTGGGCCGATGTCCTGAAACGTGCAACACTTGTCGCGCACCACAAAATCAGCCGCGAGGAACTGTCTGTGCGCGAGCATATGTCGGGTATTCTGCGCAAGCTGCAGTCGGCACGGTTTATCGAATTTTCTGAATTATTCGATCCGTCGCGCGGTGCACCGGTACTGGTAGTGAATTTTGTGGCGCTACTGGAACTCGCCAAAGAAACGCTGATCGAGATCACACAGGCAGAAGCTTTTGCTCCGATTTATGTACGGCTGGCCTATTCGCCAGTCTGACCAGATTCCGGTGCAGAACAGAATCACCAGAAACATCTGCTGCTCATTATTCCAACATCATTGATATCGCTGATAAGCACATGAAAATCATCTCCTCCATTGAAGAACTGCGCGACCATCTGAGTGGCCAGTTACGCACAGCATTCGTCCCGACCATGGGTAATCTGCACGACGGCCATCTGTCGCTGATGCGGCTTGCAAAAAAACATGGTGATCCTGTCGTTGCTTCGATTTTCGTCAACCGTCTGCAATTTGGCCCGAACGAAGATTTCGATAAATATCCCCGCACGTTCCAGGCAGACGTCGAAAAACTTGAAAAAGAAGGCGTCTACATCCTGTTCGCACCGACGGAAAAAGATATGTACCCTGAGCCGCAGGAATACCGTGTCCGCCCACCGGACGATCTGGGTAATATCCTCGAAGGCGAATTCCGGCCTGGTTTTTTTACCGGCGTGACCACAGTTGTTCTGAAACTGTTTTCCTGCGTGCAACCGCGGGTAGCCGTGTTCGGGAAAAAAGATTATCAGCAGTTGATGATTGTGCGCAATATGAGCAAACAGTTTGCTCTGCCAACCCAGATTATCGCCGCCGAAACCTACCGGGCTGAAGATGGTCTGGCTCTTTCTTCCCGTAACCGTTACCTGTCTGACGAAGAACGCGCCGAAGCACCGGCACTGTACCGCGCCCTGCATGAAGTGGCCGAAGAAGTCCGCGCCGGGCATCTCGATATGTTTGAACTGGAACGCTCTGCCATGGCGAAGCTGGCTGAACGCCATTGGAAACCTGATTACATCGCCGTGCGCAAACAGGCCGACCTGCAACCGCCTTCTGCCGGTGATCTGGCACAGGGCGTGCCGATGGTGGTACTGGCAGCGGCCAAACTCGGCGGCACCCGTCTGATCGACAATCTGGAAATCTGATGCGCCTGTCCGTGCATCTGCCAGCACGTCTGTACCTTGCTGCTACCTGCGTCATCGCCAGTGCCGCTACGGCTCTGAGCATGCTGGCGATGCCAGCCCATGCGGCTGTCAGCGTGCAGGACGATGCGCAGCGTAATGTGACGCTGAACCAGCCGGCACGCCGTATCGTCAGTCTGGCGCCGCATACGACTGAATTGCTGTTTGCTGCCGGTGCCGGATCACAGATTGTCGCTATCAGCGATTACAGTAATTTTCCGGATGCGGCGAAAAGCCTGCCTTCCGTCGGTAATGTGTTTGCCCTGGATCTGGAAAGATTGCTGGCATACCAGCCTGACCTGATCGTGATCTGGGGCACCGGCAATGCCCGTTTGCTGGCAAACAAACTACGCGATCAGCACCTGCCTGTCTTCGAAAGCGAGCCGCGTGATTTTGAGATGGTGGCCAGTTCGATTGAACGCCTGTCCGTACTGGCAGGGACTAGCGCCAAAGGCAAAGCAGCGGCACAGGAATTTCGCCAGCGGCTTGCTGCGATACAGCAGCGTTATCAGCAACCGGCTTCGACACCACCGGTCCGGGTGTTTTACCAGGTCTGGAACAAGCCGCTGATGACACTCAATGATACACATCTGGTCTCGGTCGCCATCCGTCTGTGCGGCGGACAAAATATCTTTGGTCATCTGAAAGAAATCAGCCCGACGGTGACTACGGAAGCCGTGCTGACAGCCAATCCGGATGCCATCATCACAGGTGGTGACAATACCGACAGCCTGCAATCCTGGCGCAGCTTCGGCGTACTGAATGCCACCAGGAAAGGGCATTTTTATGCCATACCGGCAGACTGGCTCAATCGTGCCGGCCCCCGTATTCTGGACGGCACCGAAGCGCTGTGCAAAGCAATTGCCGCAGCCCGCACCCGCTGACATTCCTTCTGCCGCCTCCCCGTCCTCCCCATCTGATCGGATCTTTCTCAGCAGGAAATCAGCATTACGAGGATAATCATGCCTTCAGCTGCACCGGCAGCTACCATTCTGGAATTTTCTGATGCGTAAAGGCACATTACTGGCGGGTTCCGCCTATACCATCTGGGGTTTGTTTCCCCTGTATTTCAAGGCATTACACAGTGTTCCTGCACTGGAAATTCTGCTTAACCGCATGGTCTGGTCGCTGCTGTTCCTGGCAGGTATTCTGACATGGCGTCGCCAATGGTCATGGATCAGTGAGACAGCCCGCCAGCCCAGGATAATCGGTGGATTTGCACTCAGCGCCCTGCTGCTATCGGCTAACTGGTTCGTATATATCTGGGCAGTCAACGACGGCCATGTGATTGATGCCAGCCTCGGTTATTTCATCACCCCGCTGGTGAATATTCTGATCGGCTCGGTCTTTTTACGGGAACGCCTGCGTTACGGTCAATGGCTGGCGGTGGCATTTGCCGCGCTGGGCGTAGGCTGGCTCACCTGGCAGACTGGCCGCCTGCCCTGGATCGGCCTGACGCTGGCGCTGACATTCGGCACCTACGGTTTGCTGCGTAAAACCTCCCCGCTCGGCGCGCTGGAGGGCTTGTCGCTGGAAACGGCGCTGCTGTTCCCGTTTGCTGCCGCCTATCTGTGCTGGCTCAGCCTGCATGGCGGTAACGCCTTACTGACGCAGGGCACAGATATTCAAATGTTGCTGGCGCTCAGCGGCCCGGTGACTGCCATCCCCTTACTGCTGTTTGCCGCCGGCGCGCGCAGAATACCGATGACCACGCTCGGCCTACTGCAATACATTGCGCCCATGGTTCAACTGCTGCTCGGCGTGTGGCTGTTTCACGAAGCATTTGACCAGCATAAATTGTTCGGTTTCATCGCAATCTGGGCAGCGCTGGTGATCTATTCCGCAGAAGGTCTGTGGCTCAGTTTCCGTACTCCAAAATCTGCCTGACATAATAAAATAGGGGAGTATCTGCATTTTCAGGCTTGCAGCCAAGACAAAATAAGGTCTTTTTAAAATACTCCCCCAGTATATTTTTAAACCGACACACCCTGCTGCCTGTTCCTGATCTCGTCAACGCAGTCCGGCACAGACAGCGGTGTTGGTCATGAACGGCATGCCATTCTCCCTGATTTCGGCCAGAGCATGCCGAAACATGGTAAAGTAGCGACTTCGCTAGGGGTCCTGGAACAGCGCTATCAGACAGCATTGTTCCGGGTGAGAGAGTCCCTTCTACCTGATCTGGATAATGCCAGCGAAGGGAAGCGCAAAGTTACGTCCGGTTCCCTCTCCGCTTTGCCTGCTCCCGCGCTGACATCAGCACAACGAGAGCACCATGACACCACATTCCATTCCCGCTTTTCACCGCAGCCTGCTGGTCATCGCCATCGCGCAGGCATTCGCCGCCACAGCATACGCCCAGAGTAACGAATCGAACCCGCAGGAAGTGATCGTCACCGGCCTCAAGCCGCAAGACAACCAAGACGCACGCAGCAAAGCCGCCGGCTTCACCGAAGCCCTGCTACTCGATACGCCCTTTTCCATCCACGGCTGGAACAGCCAGCAATTGCAGAATCTGCAGATACGTCAGACCACCGATGCAATGAAATACGACGCCAGCGTGAATGACGCCTACAATGCCGTTGGTTATGCTGAACAGTTTTCCATCCGTGGATTTGCGCTGGATAATAACAGCAGCTACCGCAAAGACGGTTTTGCCATTCCGGGCGATGCTTCCATCCCGCTGGAAAATAAAGAACGGATTGAAATCCTCAAAGGTATTTCCGGCTTTCAGTCCGGCTTTGCCACACCCGGCGGCATCATTGATTACGTCACCAAACGCCCGGCTGCCACCCCCGTGCGCAGTATCAGCACATCCATTTCCGAACGCGGCACCCTGTACGGCAACGTTGATCTGAGCGATCTGAGTAACGACCGGCAATTCGGTTACCGCATCAATGCTGCCGGAGAACGCCTGCGCTCTTACGTCAAAGGTGCCGACGGCGAGCGCCAGTTTGCCTCCATCGCCTTCGACTGGCATCTGTCGCCACAGGCATTGCTGCAACTGGATGCCGATTACCAGCACAAATCACAATTATCGGTTCCCGGGTTTCAGCTGTTTAACGGCACCGATTTGCCAACCGGCGTGCAAGCAGACATGATGCTGAACCAGCAGCCGTGGGCCAAGCCGGTGGATACCCGCGACAGCAATCTGGGAATGCGTTTTGAATACCGACTGAATACCGACTGGAGTGCCAGCGTTGCCGCCAACCAGCATCGCTTCCGGCGCGACGACTACACCGCCTTTCCTTACGGCTGCAGCGCTGCCAACCTGTATCCGGGCTATTGCGCAAATGGCGATTATGACGTCTACGATTACCGCAGTCTGAACGAATCCAAATCGCTACTGGGCAGCCAGGCGCTGCTGACTGGCCGCATCGTCACCGGCCTGATCCGGCATCAGTTGGTATTGGGTGTTACCACATCGCGTCGCGAAGATTACTTCGGTGACTATGTGTACGACTACGTCGGCAGCAGCAACCTGTTCCATCCGGTTGCCGTACCGTCCTCTCCAAATCAGCCGGGCGTCGCCAGCCTGCGCCGCACCGACCGCGAACAATCGCTGCTGGCGCAGGATGTGATTCATTTTAGTGAGCAATGGCAATTCCACGCAGGCATCCGCCGTCTGCACATCACCCGCAATCAGGTCGATGCAGCGGGTTATGACCGTCATTACTGGGTTTCCAATGCCGCACTGGTATACAAACCACGGGCAGAAATCAGCACCTACATTTCTACGGCACAAGGGCTGGAACACGGTGGCGTCGCCCCATTCGGCACCCTGAACCAGAATCAGATGCAAAATCCTGCGCGCTCAAAGCAGATTGAAACCGGTATCAAGGCCGAACTGAACCGCGACCTCAGCGTATCGGCAGCCCTGTTCCGCATCACCAAACCGCTGGAGTACGTCAACGATGCCAATTTCTATGTGCAAAACGGTGAAGCGCAGCACACCGGACTGGAGCTGTCCGCTCAGGGCAGACTGACCGCACAATGGACTCTGGGCGCCAGCATCAGCGCGCTGCAAGCCAGACAACAGGACACCGGCAACCCGGCACTCGATGGGCAGCGCGTGCTGAACGTCCCGAAACAAAAAGCCACCCTCTACGCCGATTACACCGTCGCGCAAATCAACGGACTGAGTCTGAACGGCAGCTGGCAATATTCAGGCAACAAAGCCTACACACCGGACAACAGCATCATCGTTCCCGGTTATCAGGTCTGGAATCTGGGTGCGCGCTATGCGACAAAAATCGCCGGAACCGCTACCACCATCCGCTTCAATATCGATAACCTGGCTGATCGTTTCTACTGGCGCGATGCCACACAGGCACTCGGCGGCTACCTGTTCCCCGGCGCACCACGCACCTATCGCCTGTCAGCACAATTTGATTTTTAAACAAAAGATCATCATCACCGGAACAGGCCGGCGGCTTCTGCATACCGGCCTGTACTATACTTGATGCGTCAACAGGGTTCGCTTGGTTCGTGTAGTCCATTATCCGGCGTTACTCTCAAAAGTTCACCACAACGAGAAAATGATACATAACGCTTTGCGAAAAATCTCTGTCATGATCCTGCCCCTGGGTACTACCATGCTCGTTCATGCGCAGATGCCCGCAGAACAACCCCTGTTCATTACATCAACACAGATTCAGGCACTGCAACAGCAGCCCGAACGGTGGACAGCTTTGCAAAAACGCTGTGATACCGAGCTCGATACCAGAGCACAGCCGGTCGCCGATTTTAGCCCTGCTCCGCATTATTCCTCGACAGGAATCACGCACGACACGACCGCCAAAAATCTCAGCACCGATGCGGGTATTATTTATCGCGCCGCCCTCTGCTATCAGTTGACAACGAACCGTGCCTACGCCAGTCATGCACAAACCATGATTGACGCCTGGAGCAAGACTGTCAAAACTGTTGACAAGGGACAGGGTGCCTCCGATTTTAATTTTAATCTGCCGCAAATCATTATCGGCGCGAGTCTGGTGCGAGGTGTGAACGACTGGGACGACACGACATTCAGAGCCCTGCTCACAGATAAAGCAGCAGCCACGACACATGCGGATAAAGCCAATAATCATGGGAACTGGGGAGTATTACTGGATGCCAGCATCGCCGCCTATCTCGGGAATACCCAACAGCTGGCAAAGACGAGTCACCGCTGGCAGGCGCTGATGCAAAGTCAGGTCGCCGATGACGGCTCTCTGCCACTGGAAATCTGCCGCAGCAACACCAACAATTACTGCGGTGGCGCAGATCAGGGAATCAACGGTCTGAGTTACACCCATTACACCCTGTTACCCACCGCAGTGGCAGCTGAAATATTGGCTCTTCGCGGCTTTGATGTCTACCAGGGTGATGCCGGACGAAAACTGGGACTGGCCTATGCCAGAGCCGCCCGCTGGACGCGTTACCCGGATACCTTCCCCTACTATCAGAGCAACGATGGCAAACTGAATGGCATACGCAACGCTGCCTACTTTTCCATTTTGCAAAAACACTACCCCAATCCGGATGCAGACACGGTACTACGAGAAGGTAAAGTCGGAATGAACGGACTGGAATTGCTGATGCTGTTTACTGCGGACTGAACATCAGTCAAACGTCAAAAACGAATGGATCTGTGTTTATTCGCATTGCTTTCCGTCACTCGGCAGCGCATTCTCACAGAATCACGCAGTCGGGCCGGAGACCTGACCTCCGGCGATACATGACATCATCACCGCAAAGCGTCTGTATTACGGTGATGGCCATTTTCCTCTTTGCCATACAACGTAGAAAGCACAAGATACTCCCCGGAGTATTTTTAAAAACCCTTTATTCATATTGAGAACAGGGTGATTTCCCCCCATACTCCCCATTAACGGGTAATTTGAATTATCTTTGCAGTCAGCTCAGACGTTGGTTCTGACCAGAAAGTCGACGCCGATTTCGCGCCAGCATTCGATTTCCTTCTGCAACCAGTAGGCAACTGTCGGATGCCCAGAAACCCAGTCTCTGCGCATTTCGAGTTCGATGGCTTTTTTCATTTTCAGACGCATGTCTTCATACTCGATTTCAGCGCGGGAATGCATCAGCATGACGGAGAGTCGCAACGCCAGCACGGCTTTGGTAAAGTCAGGGTCGGACAAACCTTCTGCGACTTTTCTGAGGTTGCCTTTCTGGCTCAGGATAAATTTGCTCATGATGCGCTGCTCGCGCGTCGTGAAACCCGCCATATCGGCATTTTCAATCATGTAGGCACCGTGTTTGTGATAACCGGTGTGGGATACCACCATGCCAACTTCGTGCAGCGTGGCACTCCATTGCAGCAGGCGCAGGTATTCGTCGCCCGCAGGCCTGAGTTGCAGATACAACGATTTCACCATATCTGCAACGCGGTTGGCACGCGACATATCGGTGTGGAACAGCTGCGCCACGTGCTGCACCGCCACTTCACGCCGATCGCGTTTGTTGGCACGCAGATGCAGATCCCACATGACGCCCATGCGCAGACCGGCTTCAATCGGAATCAGCACTTCAATCTGAAACTCTGTCATCAGACCGATCAGAATTGCCAGCCCGCCCACGACCATTGCCACCCGCTCCGGCCTTATGCCGCTGAGTTCCAGGTCGCTGATCTGCCCGCACTGTACGCAATACTGTTTCAGTGCATTCAGGCTGTTGAGCGTCAGCTTGCCATCACCGAGACCACCTTTGATAATCGCATCTGCAATCGCCCGCATGGTGCCGGATGAGCCATAAGCCTTACGCCAGTGCTGCGGCTGATACGGCGGTGCGGCATCTTCAAACATGGAACGCGCCGATAGCACGGCGGCTTCAAACGCAGCCTCCGTCAGACGACCATCCGGAAAAAAACTGGCACTGTGCCTGACCGTTCCGATGCTGAACGATTCGACCTTCACAATTTCATGACCACGGCCCAGAATCACTTCTGTGGAGCCGCCACCGATATCCATCACCAGCCGGCGTTCTCCCGGTATCGCCACGGCATTGGCCACACCCATGTAAATCAGGCGGCCTTCCTCTTCGCCCGAAATAACATCGATCGCATGACCGATCGCTGCTTCGGCGCGCGGCAACAACTGATCGGCGTTTTTTGCAACACGAACGGTATTGGTCGCTACCACCCGCAGGCTGTCAATCGGATAGGCGTTCAGGATTTCGCGGAAACGCGCCAGACAGCTGACCGCGCTCTGCATCGCCTCCGGGGTCAGGTTACCGTCCAGATCCAGTCCGGCTGCCAGCCGGATCGGTTCACGGGCGCTTTTCACAACCCGGATGGCGTCACCTTCATGGCGCGCAATATGCATACGAAAACTGTTGGAACCCAGATCAACGGCGGCCAGCATGTTTTCTTTCCTTTTCTATCAAACTCTGTCAGATGGTGAATGAAGTCACAGATAAAACGGTATTGTATGGTGCTGAGAAATGATATTAATCATTTTTTGTGACCAGCAGGTGACGCTGCTTTTACGGTGTGACAAAAAAACGTCTCTGCAAAGATTCCAGTCCTGTCGTTTTCAATACTTCAGCCAGACGTTCCGCCGGCCGTCTGGCAGGCAACCCTTTATATTCAGCAATAATCAGCTCATTTTTCATGGAATGCTCCCACCCCACCAGTTCCGTCACACGGACCTGGTAACCATGCGCCTCCAGTTGCAGACAGCGCAGCACATTCGTGATCTGGCTGCCAAACTCGCGTGTATGGATCGGATGCCGCCACATTTCAGACAAAGGGTTCTGGCGGACAGCTTCGCCTTTATGCTTGCGCAGCTCTGCCGCGACCTCCGCCTGACAACAAGGCACCAGCACCATAAAGCGTGCCTTCTTTTTCAGGGCAAACTGAATCGCATCGTCGGTGGCCGTATCGCAGGCATGCAGCGCCGTCACCATGTCCACCTGTTCCGGCAACTGTGCCGAGGTAATCGAATCCGCCACCGACAGATTCAGAAAAGACATGCCCGGAAAATCCAGACGCTGCGCCAGCTCTGCCGATTTACGGACCAGCTCGTCGCGGGTTTCGATTCCGTAGATATGCGCTTTGCTCGTTGCCTGCCCGGCCTTGAAAAACAGGTCGTAGAGAATAAATCCCAGATAGGATTTTCCGGCACCATGATCGACGAGACAGATATCAGTATGATCCTCTTGCAAAGTGTTGAGCAAAGGCTCAATAAACTGGTACAGGTGATACACCTGCTTGAGTTTGCGGCGGCTGTCCTGATTCAGCTTGCCATCCCGCGTCAGGATATGCAACTCCTTCAACAACTCCAGTGACTGTCCCGGCCGGATATCATGCTTTTCAGCAGTAAGTTGGTTTTTATTCGGTAAAACTGGCTTGCTGGCAGATTTCTTCATGATGGTGCATCCGGTAACTGAATCGGAATGATAATTCCAATTCGCTGATTCTGGCGAACTGCGCGGGGAACATCAGAAATTTCATCATTCCCAAATGCGCCAGCTGCCGCCAAAAACAAAAAAGGACACAGGCTTTCACCTGCGTCCTTTGTTTTGGTAGGCCGTGCGGGATTCGAACCTGCGACCACCGGATTAAAAGTCCGCTGCTCTACCAGCTGAGCTAACGACCCAAAACTTGCTAAAAAATAAAAGACTTTCTGGTTCGACATAAGTCTTTTTGGTATTCGTGGTAGGCCGTGCGGGATTCGAACCTGCGACCAACGGATTAAAAGTCCGCTGCTCTACCAGCTGAGCTAACGACCCATAACTTGCTAAAAAATAAAAGACTTTCTGGTACGACATAAGTCTTTTTGGTATTCGTGGTAGGCCGTGCGGGATTCGAACCTGCGACCAACGGATCAAAAGTCCGCTGCTCTACCAGCTGAGCTAACGACCCATAACTTGCTAAAAAATAAAAGACTTTCTGGTACGACATAAGTCTTTTTGGTATTCGTGGTAGGCCGTGCGGGATTCGAACCTGCGACCAACGGATCAAAAGTCCGCTGCTCTACCAGCTGAGCTAACGACCCAAAACTTGCTAAAAAATAAAAGACTTACTGGTACGACATAAGTCTTTTTGGTATTCGTGGTAGGCCGTGCGGGATTCGAACCTGCGACCAACGGATTAAAAGTCCGCTGCTCTACCAGCTGAGCTAACGACCCAAAACTTGCTAAAAAATAAAAGACTTACTGGTACGACATAAGTCTTTTTGGTATTCGTGGTAGGCCGTGCGGGATTCGAACCTGCGACCAACGGATTAAAAGTCCGCTGCTCTACCAGCTGAGCTAACGACCCGAAAGACCGAGATTATAGAACGATCAGAGCCGGCTGTCAATGGTGACGCAGGATTAATAGCGTGATTCTATTTTGCGCTCAGCCGATTTTTGGCAGCCTGCGCTGCTTCGGTATCAGGATACTGGCTGATCAATGTTTCCAGCGTTTTTTTGGCCGCAGCTTTTTCCTTCAGCTCGGTATAACATCCGGCAATGTTCAGCAGCGCATCTGGTGCTTTAGGATGATCGGGATAAGTTTTGACCAACTGCTGCATCGCCGGAACCGTGTTCTTGCAATCACGCTGCGCGTAATAAGAATTACCGAGCCAGTATTGCGCAGAACCGGCATATCCCGATTGCGGGTAAGCACTCAGGAATCCGGAAAATGCCGTAACCGCATTTTTATAATCACCCGCTTTAAACAATGACATGGCCGCATCATAGTTACGCTGTTCGGTCGGCTCAACCGTCGTTTCCTTGCCATCCACTGTCATGCGTTTAGGCTCGATCTTACGCAGACGGTTATCGAGGTCCACATAAAAATCCTGCTGACGGCGCTGCGTATTGGCGACATCATTGGCCAACACTTCCAGTTGTCCGCGCAGTTTCGCCATTTCAGCACGCAGCTGCTCGTTTTCATTTGCCAGATCGAGCGCAGTATTTTTATCTGCCTTGGTATCGAGTTTCGCATCAAGGCGGGTATTGAGCGCATCGACTTTGCTGCGCAAATCCAGAATTGCCTTGCGCGCCTCATCGTCATCAAACAAACCGGCAGAAGCCAGTGAAGGAGCCAGCAACACAAACAGGGCTGCAATGGCAACAGAGTGGCGGACAGAAATTAATTTCATAGCATTCAGAAGAAAAATGAAAACGCCGGATCACCCAGACAGGGAACCCGGCGTCATACACGGTGAGACCGTCATGACGACAGTCCTGTCAGGTCATTACTGATAAACGATATCAGCGCGGCGGTTTTCTGCCCATGCAGCTTCGTCATGTCCTGCTGCTTTTGGTTTTTCCTTACCCAGAGAAACGGCTTCCATCTGACCATCAGACACACCCAGCAGATTCATGGACTTGCGCACGGCCTCGGCACGTTTCTGGCCCAGTGCCAGGTTGTATTCGCTGCCGCCACGCTCATCCGTATTTCCCTGAATCAGGATCCTGCGCTTATTGGAAGTCAGGTATTTGGAGTGCGCATCGACGACAGATTTGTATTCATCCTTAACAACATAGCTGTCAAAGTCAAAATACACACTGCGTTTTGCCAGCACGCCTTTCGGGTCGTCAAGCGGATCAACAGAACCGGTTGATACGGTTTTCACTGCGTTCGGATCAGCAGGCGTGGATGTCGTCGCGATCGGTTTTTCTTCAACCTTCGCTTTTTCTTGCAACGGTACTTTAGAAGCGCATGCTGACATCAGCACGACACTGGAAATCATTAATGCCAGTGTTTTTGATTGGGAAGTGAGTCGCATTTTTTCTCCTGAATAAAAAATAATTACACCATCAACGATAACGTTCAATGCCCATCATTTATTTCATAAAGGGACCCCAGGTGGGCTCCCTGATATCTCCGGCTTGCACCGTCAATTTCTGTTTCACCTTGCCATCGACCGACACCACGGCCAGCGCACCCCGGCGTCCGGATTCCGTTGCATACATAATATAACGGCCGTTCGGTGAAAAACTCGGGGACTCGTCTTTGGTCGTATCAGACAAACGCTGTTCTTGCCCTGTTGCCAGATCCAGCACATACAGCTGGAATTTATTATCACGTCGCGAGATATAGGCCAGTGTGCGACCATCAGGGGAAATGCGCGGCGTGATGTTATAAGTGCCGTTGAATGTGACCCGTTTTGCCTCGCCGCCATTCGTATTAATCCGGTAAATCTGAGGACTGCCACCACGGTCGCTCAGGAAATAGACGGATTGCCCATCCGCTGAAAACTGCGGCTCAGTATCGATGCCGCTGCTGCTGGTCAGTTTCTGCAAGCCGGAACCATCTGCGTTTACCGTGTAAATTTGTGTCAGACCGTCGCGTGACAGTGCCACGGCCAGCCGGCTGCCGTCTGGTGACCATGCCGGAGCCGAATTGTTGCCTTTGAAATTGGCAACGATACGCCGTTCGCCCGTTACCAGGTTCTGCACCCAGACAACGGGTTTCTTGGCTTCAAAAGAGACATACGCGACCTTGGTGCCATCGGCAGACCATGCAGGAGAAATGATCGGTTCATTGGAACGCAGGGCGACCTTGATGCCATCGCCATCTGCATCAGCCACTTCAAGACGATACTCATTGCCGGCCTTGGTCACATAAGCGATCCGGGTCGCAAATGCGCCGGGGATACCAGTGAGTTTTTCATAAATATCGTCAGCGATTTTATGCGCTGTCAGACGGGTATTGGTGGGTGGAGTGGCGACAGAAAAACCTGACAGCGGCACGGACTTCACCGTATCGAGCAAGCGATAACGCACATCGAAACGACCATCTGCGAGTCGCTGCACACTACCGACTACCAGCGCCTCAGCACCACGCTTTCTCCATTCGTCGAAATTCACGGGCGCCGACTCTGTGATCACAGCATCCGCATCAATAATTTTGAAATAGCCGCTGCGGTTCAGGTCATCTTTGATGATAGAGGTGATCTGCTGCGGTATCAGCATTTCATCCGCAAAAGCGGCAATCGCCACCGGAATCTGGCTGGAACCGACGCCCGATACTTCTACCCGTAACTGAGCCTGCACCGGCGTGTACAGCAAACCACCAATCGCCAGCAATGCGGCACTGAATACAATTTTATTGAATACAGAACTCATTCAGAATTACTCTTCTTTCATTTTGTAAACCAGTTCCAGGCTTGGCGGGACTTCGCCCGTTTTATCCCGTGGAAATGGCGCAGATTTTTCAATAGCTTTTGCAACGGCCTCATCAAAACCGGGGACGCCGGATGATTTCAGTTTGCGTATTGCACCACGCAGCGAGCCATCTGGCAATAAGTCGATGCGATATTCAACAGTAGGATTACCCACTGTGCTCTCCATGCCGCTGAAGTTTGTATTAGATCGTACTTTAGCGGCGATTTTAGCGGCATAGCTCGGATCACCGCGATTATTACCGGTGGACTTGACAGCTGTACCACTGCCACCGCTGCCGGTCACGCCAGCCTGCGCTGCCAGCCGCTGCATATTTTCCTTAAAAAGCTTATCACTAGCCGCTTTTTCTTTCGCCTGTTGTGCTTTCTGATCAGCCAGTTTCTGTTTTTCCAGCTTCTCTCTGTCGCGTTCTTTTTCGTGTTCTTTTTCTTTCAGGCGATCCTGTTCGCGTTGCAGCTCTTTTTGTTTCTCACGCTCTTTTTCTTTTTTCAACTGCTGTTCTTTTTCTGCCGCCAGTTTTTTTTCTTCTTCCAGCGCACGCTGACGCGCCTCTTCTTTTTTCTGCTCGGCGAGCTGACGTTTTTTCTGCTGCAAGGCAATTTCAGGATCTTCTTTGGGTAATTCTTCCTTAATGACTGGCGACGGAGTGTCTTTTTGCAAAACAGGTTCAGGCGGCGGTATATCGGCCACCGGCTGAGGTGCTGCCTCACGGGTCGTCATATCCCAGACTTCTGCCTCGACGGCAGTCGATTCTTTGTTCTGCCAGCGGATTCCCACCCATAGAAAACCGATCAGCAAGATATGCACCAGAGCCGCCAGCACGACGGAGCGCCACTGACCAGACTGTCGCTGCGGTGACCGCGGATATCCCGGAAGAGAAACTGAATTCATAACTGATTTGGACTCGCCAACACGGACATGGTTCCGGAAATGGGTAATGGTATAACAGAGGCGTCATTCATTGAATGTTGCCTGAGGTGAAATTATAAACCTCTCAGCGAGTTCTGCATCAGAAAAGCCAATCCGGTATTTGTAACCCACTGTGACAATTCCCTGTTCATCCACATATCAGGCAATAGCGTCGGTACACGTTGAGTTCTGCAAAAAATCGCGATAAAAATCAATAAATGCACGAGTTTTTGCAGGAATATGACGCCCCGGCGGCAATACCGCATAAATCCCGCCGGATGGCAAACTCCATTCGGGGGAAATACGCACCAGATCGCCATTGCGCAATACATCCTGCAATGACAATTCCTCCATTACCGAAATACCTGCACCCTGCAGCAACAGTGCCAGCAGCAAACTCGGTGCATCAACCTGAAAGCGGGATTTCATCTGCACTGTCAGCCTGGTGCCACCTGCGACACTGCCATGGCATCCGGTATCCCCAATACCTTTGCAATGGCAGTTTCTGTGTACCGGGAAATTTTTCGCTGCACAGTGACTGTCGCCCCACTGTGTTTCCCTTTTCAGGCTTGTCTGCATGACTGCAGCCAAGCCTGTTTTTCTTTGGTTGCTGCCTCATCAAAGGTATTCGAAACTGATCTTTACCGATCTGTAAAAATCAAAAATCGAAAAAAAAACGGGGCTGAACGCCCCGCATGATCGAGAGTGATGAAAAGTCACTGCTAATGATAAGACGTGACCCGTTCTACTTCATTTTTTGACCCCAGGAACACGGCAACCCGCTGATGCAGCGAAGTTGGCTGGACATCAAGCATACGCTGCTGGCCATTGGTGGATGCGCCACCGGCCTGTTCAACGATGAAAGACATCGGATTGGCCTCGTACATCAAGCGCAGCTTGCCGGCTTTATCCGGCTCACGCTGATCGGCAGGATACATAAAAATCCCGCCACGGTTCAGAATACGGTGCACATCAGCCACCATAGAAGCGATCCAGCGCATATTGAAATCCTTGCCGCGCGGTCCGGTTTTACCGGCCAGCATTTCATCGACATAGCGCGTAACAGGTGGATACCAGTGGCGGGTATTCGATGCATTGATCGCAAACTCCTTGGTATCTTCCGGAATCTGCATATTACGCTGTGTCAGAACCCACGAACCCATTTCACGGTCCAGTGTAAAGCAGTTCACGCCATTACCCGTTGTCAGTACCAGTACCGTTTGTGGACCATAAACGGCATAACCGGCAGCAACTTGTTTGCTGCCTGCCTGCAGAAAATCCTGCTCGGTCGGTTCGGTCATGCCTTCCGGTGCTTTCAGGACCGAGAAAATCGTGCCAATAGAAACATTGACGTCAATGTTGCTCGAACCATCCAGTGGATCAAACAAGAGCATGTATTCGCCCTTCGGATAACGGTTCGGAATCTGATGGATGGTTTCCATTTCTTCGGATGCCATCGCAGCCAGATGGCCGCCCCACTCATTGGCCTCCAGCAGGATTTCGTTGGACAGAATATCGAGTTTTTTCTGAACTTCGCCTTGCACATTTTCACTGCCTGCACTACCCAGCACTTCGCCGAGCGCACCTTTGCCAACAGCGTGGCTAATGGTTTTGCAAGCCCGGGCGACGACTTCGATCAGCAGGCGCAACTCTGCCGGAATCGAATTATTCAGACGCTGTTCTTCGACCAGATACTGGGTCAGACTGACACGTTTCATAATGCTCCTCTTCATTAAAATTTTCAGAGACCGCCCCTGATATGTCATTCAGCACGGCCACAATCTGCTTACGCCGCCAGCGCTTTGCTGATGACTTCTGCAACATCTTTGGATAAATTCTTGGCAGCAGCGACCTTACCCAGCGCCGCTTTCATCTTTGCCTGCAAATGCCCGGGATATTTTTTCCAGCGATCCAGGCTGCGCGCCAGGCGGGCGGCAACCTGTGGATTGATCTTGTTGAGTGCAATCACCAGTTCAGCCCACAAGGTATAGCCGCTTCCATCTGCAGCATGGAAACGAGATGGATTGGCATTACAAAAACCAAAGATCAGACTGCGCGCCCGGTTGGGATTCGTCAATGTAAATGCAGGATGCTCCATCAGTTCGCAAATAGTCTTCACATCAGTCGTGTGTGCTGTGGCCTGCAACATGAACCATTTATCGATGACCAGCGCTTCATGTTTAAATTCTTTATAGAACTTTTTGAGCGCCTTGGCTGCCTGCTTGACCTGTTTGCCGCTACCGTTAAAATTGGTCAGCGCTGTCAGCGCAGCCAGCCGGTCGGTCATATTTTCAGCCTCATCAAACTGTGTCAGTGCCAGCGCCAGTGTGCTGTCATCGACCCATTCCAGCAAATAGGATAAGGCAAGATTTTTCAGGCTGCGCTTTGCCATCGACGCAGCATCAGGACTATATTTTCCTGGTGTCAGATAAGTTTCGTAGATTCGCAGCAAATCCGCACGTAAATGCTGCGTCAATGTGGCACGAACAAACTGGCGCGCGGTATGAATCGCTTGCGGATCAACCACACTGAATTCTTCAGCGATCATCGCTTCGGAAGGTAAAGTCAGCATCAGTTCGCGGAATGAAGGATCAAGCGATTCATCGTTCAGTATGCGGCGCCATGCCTCGATAAACAACTGGTCGAGCTCCAGCTTCTCACCTTGCTGCACCGCTTTGGTCAGGCGAACCAGACGGCGGGATGCCAGACGCTGTCCTGCTTCCCAACGATTGAAGGGATCGCTGTCATGCGCCAGCAGATGGCTCAGATCATCATCGCTGTATTCAATATCCAGGATCACCGGCGCAGAGAAATTTCTCAATAGTGAAGGCACTGGCAGGCTTCCGATCTGGCTGAAGCGGAATGTCTGTGTGGTATCAGTCAGCTCAAGTACCAGACTGTTTGCTCCGGACTGATTCTCGTAACCATCACAATGCAAAGGCATATCATGTCCGGCACTATCCAGCAGCCCCATCGCCACCGGGATGTGGAAAGGACGTTTTTCTGCCTGTCCCGGTGTCGCTGCACAGGATTGTGTCAATGTGATTTCATATATCTGTGCTGCCGCATCATACGCAGTCTGCACCTTGACATGCGGGGTTCCGGCCTGACTATACCAGCGCTCAAACTGCGTCAGATCGCGCCCACTGGAATCCGCCATCGCAGCCCGGAAATCATCGCACTCCACCGCCTGACCGTCATGCCTCGCAAAGTACAGGTCCATTCCTTTGCGGAAACCATCATGCCCCAGCAAGGTATAGTACATACGCACAACCTCGGCACCTTTTTCGTAAATCGTGACGGTATAAAAATTGTTAATCTCAACAAAAGAATCAGGGCGTACCGGATGTGCCATTGGCCCTGCATCTTCCGAGAACTGCACCTGACGCAATATCCGCACATCCTCAATCCGTTTCACCGCCCGGCCAGTAGCCGTGCCGACCAGATCGGCAGAAAATTCCTGATCCCGGAAGACAGTCAATCCTTCTTTCAGCGACAATTGGAACCAGTCGCGGCAGGTGACCCGGTTACCGGTCCAGTTATGGAAATACTCGTGTCCGACAACAGATTCTATGCCTGCGTAATCCACATCTGTAGCAATACGCGGATTGGCAAGCACATACTTGGTGTTGAAAATATTTAACCCCTTGTTTTCCATCGCCCCCATGTTGAAGTCACTGGTCGCAACAATCATGAAGCGATCCAGATCAAGCTCCAGGCCAAAGCGCTCTTCATCCCACCGGATACTGTTTTTCAGCGAATCCATGGCATGTTGGGTTTTATCCAGATTACCGTCTTCCACCCACACCTGCAGCAGTACCTTGCGGCCAGACTGCAGCTGGTATTTTTCTTCCTGACATACCAGCTTCCCGGCGACCAGAGCAAACAGATAAGACGGTTTTTTGAAGGGATCTTCCCATTTTGCAAAATGGCGGCCATCGCCCAGATCACCTTGTTCGATCAGATTGCCGTTTGCCAGCAAAACGGGGAATTTCTTTTTATCAGCGCGCAGCATCACGGTGTATTTCGCCATCACATCCGGACGATCCGGGAACCATGTGATCTTCCGAAAACCCTCAGCTTCGCACTGAGTAATGAAGTTGCCGTTGGATGCGTACAGACCGGACAAGGAAGTATTTTTTACCGGCTGAATCCGGGTTTCAATCTCCAACACCACCTGATCAGGGGCATTCGGGATCCGCATGATTTCTCCGTCAATCGAATAAGCCGATTTCTTGAGATTCACGCCGTTCATCCGCAATTGCAGCAACTTGAGTGACGCACCAAACAGCACCAGATCTTTTTCCGCGCTGTCGTGATTTCTGCGCATGGTGAGTCTGGTCGCGACATGGGTATGGTCAAGATCCAGATCAAAGCCCATTTCTACCGTATCCACCCAATAACCGGGGGCAACATAGTCTTTACGGTAAATAGCTTGAGGTGTTGGTGCGGTATCGTTACGCATAGCCTGATGTCTCGCTGAATAAAATGAGGAAAGTGGTCAGAATCTTGTGAACCTGACCGGAATGCACGGATTCATGAGTCAAGATGAATTCAATATGCTCCGACACCATCATTCTACCAATACCAGCGGCTGCAGGCACGAAACGATGCGCTCACAGATAAGTCTGTATGCTGGAAAATGACCGAAGCAGAATCACTTATCGGGGAACCCCGCAGCAGGATAAGCAGTCAGACAGTTACACACCGAAATAGAAATCAGCAATACTTCGTCTTATTATAGCTAGCATCAGCAGGCATATCGGTGTGAGATCTGAATCGAGACCGGCGCGTATTGCAGCTTCAGTACCGATATGTCTGATATTTTCAAGTAAGGAGTCAGTCATGAAACGATTTTTATCCGCCACAGTCATCTCTTTAGGCATACTGCTGTCTGGATGCGCAACGACTTTCACCGGTCAGGTCACGACTTTCCACGAATGGCCGCAACAGCTATCGTCGAGCAGCTACATTGTCGAGCGTTTGCCTGCGCAGGAAAATAATCCGGAATACAAAGTTTATGAAGATGAATTGCGACAACAATTGGGTTTGCATGGTTTTCAGGAAGTCACATCGGGCATGACGCCAGCGCTGAAAGTGAACCTGCAATACGCAACGTCACCAAGCGAAATCCAGTATTCGATGCCTTGGGGACCAGCCATGATGGATCCTTACTGGCGACTTCATTTCAGCCGGGCATATCACTTCTATCCGTATTCGCCTTACTATTTCGGCAGCCCTTTCTATATGCTGAGAACGTCTGATATTACGGTACGTCGCTATTACCTGCACCAGCTGGAAATCAGCATCAGTGACTTTTCCAATGGCAAGAAGCTGGCTGATATCAAAGCCAGCACGGAACAGCTGAATCCGAATATTACGGAAAGCATGCCCTATCTGATTGAGAGCGCCTTGAAAAATTTCCCCGGGCAAAGCGGCAGCACAACTAAGGTTGAAATTCCGCTTAATAAAAATTAACCCATCGCGGATACAAGAGAATCAGGCCGGTGGATCGCGTAAAGCCTCAACCAGAGCGCGGTCCACAATCGAGCTGGCGGAAACTTCGACAGCATCACCGGTACGCAACTGCGCCAACAGCTCTTCGCTGGAAATAGAAAAAGAGTCATACCCTTTTCTGTTGGTGAAAATATAGCGTGTTCTTTTAGGGCTGACCCAGGCCAGTTTAAAGCGGTTAATGACGCCACTGCTGCTCATGAAATCGAGCCAGATGCCACGCTCCATTTTTTCCAGCACAGGCAACCACGGATCGGGCAATTGCTCCGACTGATCGCTCACCTGCCGGTTCAGCTTTTTCTCACTTGCGCGCTGGGCAATGTTGACCGCTATTTCCAACTGCCGGCGCGGTGAAAACTCCAGAGGTGCTCTGGCAATAGCCGCATGACGCTCTGCCAGCTTGGAAAAAAACAAGACCCGCTCCGGCTCATCCCATTTGATCGCATTCAGCCAGGCATTCAATAACGTCAGCATCGCTGGCAACTTGCTGACCAGCTCTTTCCGCTCTTCCGGACTATTCTTCGGCTTCAGGCTCCAGATCAGGTCATCCATCGTCCGCAATGCATTTTCCAGTGCATTCGGCTTTTCTTCTTTGACGTTATGCGCAATCGTTAAAATACGTATCCATTGATTGCGTAAAAACTCCTCCAGAAATCCGGCGACCTCTCCGGTTTCAACGCGGATAGCGACATCATTTTCGGCAAATTCCCGCGCCAGGCGCATCTTTTCCTGTTGTAGCGCCTGCGCAACCGGTTCGGAAATCGCCTGTTCTGCCTGCTGCTCTTCTTCCTTCAGGAAAGCTTCCAGATCGGCGACGACATTGGAAAATAACTCGATCTGCTGGTCGAAATCCTGCTGTACCCGATCAACAATACCTTCGATCATCTGGTACAGCGGATCTTCATTACTGGCATCCTGTCCCAGGGAAACACTTGATTTTGCCAGCGTATCGATCAGTACCCGGGCCGGATGGCTCTCTTTGAAAAAGAAATCCTTATCCAGCAAAGCCACTTTCAACGTCGGAATCTGAAGCTGTCCGATCAGGGATTTAATTTCTTCGGGAATGCTCGGATCATTGAACACATAATCAAAAATCCGGGCCAGAAGTTCAATGGTATTCTGATCTATGTGGGTCAGTTCCGCTGCCGGCGCTTCCTGACTGAGGCGACGCAAATAGGTGCGGTCATCTGCGGGCTGATTCTGGAATAACTGTTTCTGTAAGCCGGTCAGATAGTCAAAGAAATGCCGGTCGATCATCACCATCTCTGGTGCCGCCGCCATCCCTTCCTCTCCCTGCCCAGCAAGCGACGAGCCCGACCAGGACATTGATTGTCCGCTTCCGGCTTCACCGGCGGCATTTCTGACAGGGGCACCCTGCCCCGTTTGCCCGATTTTCTGTGCGTTGGCAGAAAAAATGCTACGTAATTTATTTTCCAGATACGGGTCGCCCGACTCATGCTTACGGTCACTGACCGGAGTATGGCGTTTTTTGTTTTCCCGCTTGACCGCATCGGTATCAACGACAACACCACGCTCATGCAAAGCATCATTTAACCCCTGATACACGGTCCCTAACTGCAAAAACAGGTCAGGCTGCATCAGGCTTAAGATCAGTCGGGGCGTTTCCTGTACCGATTCAAATTCCTGCCACGACTGGACGACTGCGTTGACAAAAACTTCAGGCCGGAACGGGTTTTGAGAAACGCTGATCGGGGTACGGTTCAGCGCCAGCCCAATCCGGGAATTCAGTTCCACCAGTTTCTCGGCATTATTCACTTCCAAAGCCTTGATCAGGTTATTGCTCAATACCTTATTTTCCATTTCCTCAAACGTCACCAGAGAAAAATCTTTGGCATCATGTGTTTCAGTATATTTTCTGCGGGTATTGATAATACTGACTTCTTTGGTCAGGATCGCGCTGATCTGGGATGCCAGGAGGCGATAAAACGTGGAAGGATTGCGCTTAAGCAATTGATAAGCCCCGAAGCTTTTTGCTGCTTCTTCCGGCTGGACAGTCTGGTCCGAGACTTTAAACAAGGCATCTGTCAGCCGCGACGAAAATGCCTCCAGCTGAGATGAAATCAGATTGGTTGCCACCGGCACCAGACTCTGCAGCATGAGCAGACGTCCGGAGCTGGAAAATTCATGCTTTTTGGCAGTATTTAAAGGAATTGTATCCATTACCCAGTTTTCAGCGCCTATCAATAATCTTTCAGATAATTTTTTCCGGAATGATAATCCGCTGCACCAGATTCAGCCACCCCTGTTACGGACTGTAATAAGCCTCTGTCGCCACCGTAATCAGCACAATCAGCATCACAGCAAAAAACAGAACGATTAACAAACGCCCAAACTTGGGCGTGCCGTCATTCGTTACCGGAAAGTTATTATCAGATTCACGCATATTTTATGGTCTTATTTGTTGCTTTATGGAATTAACAAGGTGGAACCTGTTGTTTTTCTGGCTTCCAGATCGCGATGTGCCTGCTGAACTTCGCTTAAAGGGTAACGCTGGCGGATATCAATTTTCACTTTTCCGCTTTCCACCATTGCAAACAACTGTGCCGCCATCTGTTCCAGGTCTTCGCGCTTTGCCGTGTAGTTCATCAGGCTTGGTCGTGTGATGAACAATGAACCGCGGGATGCCAGCTCGTTCAGGCTGAATGACGGTACCGGACCGGAAGCACTGCCAAAGCTGACCATCATCCCCATGGGCGACAGGCAATCGAGTGAGCCGATGAACGTATCGCGGCCAATCGAATCGTAAACTACGGGAACACCTTTTCCTCCGGTGATTTCCCTGACACGTTGTACAAAATTTTCTGTATTGTAGTTGATTACATGCGCACAGCCATGTGCTTTTGCCAGTTCAGCCTTCTCATCCGAACCGACAGTGCCGATCATGGTGACGCCAATTGCCCGCGCCCACTGGCAGGCAATCAGACCAACCCCGCCCGCCGCTGCATGAAACAGGATAGTTTCGCCACCACGCAGAGGGAATGTCCGATGAAACAGATATTGGACGGTTAATCCTTGCAGCATCATCGCCGCCGCCGTGTCAAAAGAAATGCTGTCCGGCAATCTGACGATATTGTCGGCAGGCATGATACGCGCCTCGGCATAAGCGCCCACCGGGCGCCCCGCGTAGGCCACCCGATCGCCAGCGCGCAAATGGGTAACACCTGAGCCAACTGCCTCGACCACACCGGCCGCTTCCATTCCTAATCCGGCTGGTAAAGGCTGAGCATAAAGA
This sequence comes from Cognatundibacterium oligocarboniphilum, assembly GCF_013377855.1. Taxonomy (GTDB): domain Bacteria; phylum Pseudomonadota; class Gammaproteobacteria; order Burkholderiales; family Burkholderiaceae_D; genus Undibacterium; species Undibacterium oligocarboniphilum. The sequence goes on from NZ_JABXYJ010000002.1 coordinate 279,422, forward strand.
CCAGTCCGGAAATACACATCAATATAATTCAAGCCGCATGCATGATGCCTGACCCTGACCTCACCCGGTCCTGGTTCGTCGATTGGGACATCGACGTATTCCATGACTTCCGGCCCGCCGGTATGTTGAATTCTGACTGCTTTCACCATCATGCCTCCTAGATTTTTTTCTTCGATAAAAGATACATGCCACCCATGACCAGCACCGTACCGGCAAGCTGCCAGCCGGTAATGGGTTCGGCCAGGAAAAATGCGCCTAAAAACAAAGTCGAGACCGGTCCTATCATACCTGCCTGGGAAGCCGTTGCCGCACCGATCCGCTTTACTGCAATCATTGTCATGAAAACCGGCAATACCGTACAAAAAATCGCATTCACCAGAGACAGCCAGTACACCGGTGCTGGTTGCAATAACATGCTGCCAGGCCGCAGGATGAAAAATTGCCCGATGCAGGCGGCACTGGAAACGCACATGGCGTAAGACACCAGCCGCAGCGAGCCGAGCTTCATCACCAGTTGTCCGGACTGAATCAGATATACCGCATAGGATACCGCTGCACCCAATACCAGCAAAGAACCCAGCAAGACATCCGCCCCCCCGAATTTCAGATCATGCAGAAAAACCAGCACGATACCCAGATAACTGACAATCAGGGCAGCCCATTCCAGCCGGGAGACCGGTCTGCGGTAGTACACAGCTGACATCAGCAGGACGAAAGAAGGCGTCAAAAACAGAATCAGCCGCTCCAGCCCGGCAGTAATGTACTGCAGACCGAGAAAATCCAGAAACGAAGACAGGTAATATCCCATCAGACCAAGCACTACCAGGCGCCAGCGGTCTGCCGCTGGCAATGCTGCTGACTGACGCATCTGCCACAACGCAATGCCAGCAAACACCGGCAGGGAAAACGCCATGCGGAATGTAATCAGCGTCACCGCGTCAACGTGATAACGGTAAATCAGTTTAGCAACAATAGCCTTAGTAGAGAACAAAACCGCACCGGCAATAGCGATCAGCAAACCGCTGAGATAATGTTGTCTGGCATGTGACGTCAGAACGAGAGAATCCATGGAAAAATTTATATTATTTGAGCAGCATCAGACCGGGTACAACAAGACATCGTTTCAGGGTATTGTCATGTCATCTATAACCCATTGTACGCAATCCCGCCATTTTCTTCCGGCGTAACAATTTTTTTCATCTGTCTGATCTGCATCACTGAACTGAATTTACATGATCTGAGGCATGGTTCCGGTCGGATTTCTGTCATGTCTATATGGTAAAATGCGCGACTTCAATATCAAACCAAGCTAGGCAGAACAGCGGTTAGCAATCATCCGTTAGCGCCGATTCAGGAAAGAACGACCATGGCAGGACATAGTAAATGGGCCAATATCAAACACAAAAAAGCTGCGACTGATGCAAAACGCGGCAAAATCTGGACCCGTCTGATTAAAGAAATTACCGTTGCGGCACGTATGGGTGGCGAAGATGTGGATTCCAACCCTCGCCTGCGCCTGGCTGTTGATAAAGCCGCTGACGCCAATATGCCGAAAGAAAACGTTACACGTGCCATACAACGTGGCGCCGGCACTCTGGAAGGTGCGAACTATGAAGAAGTTCGCTACGAAGGCTACGGCATCGGCGGCGCGGCACTGATCGTCGACTGCATGACCGACAATCGGGTTCGCACGGTAGCCGAAGTACGTCATGCATTCAACAAATTTGGTGGCAACATGGGTACAGAAGGTTCTGTCGCTTTCATGTTCAAACATTGCGGTCAGATGTTGTTTGCACCAGGCACCAATGAAGATGCGCTGATGGAAGCGGCACTCGAAGCTGGCGCCGAAGACATCCTGACTGATGAAGAAGGCGGCATTGAAGTACTGTGCGCACCGTTTGATATGTCCGATATCCGTGCCAGGCTGGAAGCTGCAGGATTCAAGCCGGAAGTTGCCGAAGTGACGATGAAACCGGCGACTGAAACCGCCTTTACCGGTGACGATGCAATCAAAATGCAAAAATTGCTCGACGCGCTGGAAAACCTGGACGACGTGCAGGAAGTTTATACCAACGCCATCATAGAAGAATAAGATGAAAATTCTCGTTGTCGGCTCAGGTGGCCGCGAACACGCTCTTGCCTGGAAACTCGCCCAGTCTGAACGCGTACAGACGATCTTTGTTGCACCGGGCAATGGTGGAACAGCAACCGATATCCGTCTCAAAAATATCCCGATTACGGATCCTGCAGCGCTGGCTGATTTCGCAGAACAGGAACATATTGGCCTGACCGTGGTTGGCCCCGAAGTGCCGCTGGCAGCCGGTATTGTCAATATTTTCCGCGACCGCGGCCTGAAAATTTTTGGCCCTACCAGAGAGGCTGCGCAACTGGAAAGTTCCAAAGATTTTGCCAAGGCATTCATGCACCGCCATGCTATTCCGACTGCGGAATATCAGACTTTTGCCGACCTTATGGCAGCACACGCATACATTGATGCCAAAGGTGCGCCGATTGTGATCAAGGCCGACGGACTGGCTGCCGGTAAAGGCGTGGTCGTGGCAATGACGCTGGCCGAAGCACATGCAGCTATCGATATGATGTTATCTGACAACAAGCTCGGTGATGCCGGTGCGCGCGTCGTGATCGAAGAGTTTCTGGCTGGCGAAGAAGCCAGTTTCATCGTCATGGTCGATGGCAAAAATATTCTTCCGCTGGCAACCAGTCAGGATCATAAACGCCTGCTGGACAATGATGAAGGCCCGAATACCGGCGGCATGGGCGCCTACTCTCCTGCCCCGATCGTCACACCACAGCTGCATGCACGGGTCATGCGCGAGATCATCGTCCCGACCGTGCAAGGCATGGCAAAAGACGGAATCGTTTTCACGGGCTTCCTGTACGCCGGTCTGATGATCGACGATCAGGGTCATCCTAAAACACTGGAATTTAACTGCCGTATGGGAGATCCAGAAACCCAGCCTATCATGGCACGCCTGAAAACCGATCTGGTGCAAGTCATGGAACATGCAGTCAACGGCACGCTCGATAGCGTTGAGCTGGAATGGGATAGACGTACTGCCATGGGCGTCGTGATGGCGGCTGCCGGCTATCCTGATACCCCGCGCAAAGGCGATAAAATCACCGGTATTCCGGCAGAGACAGCGGATTGCGTGACATTCCATGCAGGTACAACGCTGACAGACAAAACTCTGAGCTGCAGCGGTGGCCGCGTGCTGTGCGTTGTCGGTCTCGGTGACACAGTGAAGCTGGCGCAAAAACATGCTTATGACGCAGTCGAAAAAATTCATTTCGATGGCGCACAGTATCGCCGCGACATTGGCTGGCGCGCGCTGAACCGCAAACATTAATCAGCAGATGGGAGGCAGATGCCTCCTTGTAATCGTGATGGGTTGGACGCTGTCCAGCCCGTCTTGCTTTTTGAAGAAAGCAACAATATGACGGACATCACAAATACTCAGGTGGTCAAACAATATTTTCTGGATCTCCAGAATCATATTGTGTCGGCTCTGGAAGCAGCAGACGGGAAGCTGTTCCTGAGCGATAGCTGGGAGCGTCCCGAGGGTGGCGGCGGGATTTCACGCGTCATCGAAGATAGCCAGGTCTTTGAACGCGGCGGCGTCAACTTCTCTCATGTCCGTGGCACGCAACTGCCGGCATCGGCTGCTGCCGGCAGACCGGAGCTCGCAGGCAGAGCCTGGGAAGCCATGGGTGTGTCGCTGGTATTACATCCACGCAATCCATATGCACCGACAGTGCATATGAATGTCCGCTTTTTCACAACCCATGCAGCTGACGGCGAAGCAGTCTGGTGGTTTGGCGGCGGCATGGATCTGACACCCTATTATGGCTTTGAAGAAGATGCCCGCCACTTCCACCAGACTTGTAAAAATGCGCTCACGCCGTTTGGCGACCATTTACATCCCCGTTTTAAAAAATGGTGTGACGAATATTTTTATCTGAAACACCGTCAGGAGGCACGCGGTGTCGGCGGAGTATTTTTTGATGATTTTCATGAACTCGGATTTGAGCGCAGCTTCGCCATGACACAGGCTGTCGGTAACGCGTTCATCCCCGCTTATCGACCTATTCTTGAAAAGCGCCTGAACCTCGCCTATGGTGAACGTGAGCGTGATTTTCAGGCCTACCGGCGCGGACGTTATGTGGAATTCAATCTGGTGTTTGACCGGGGTACCCATTTTGGTTTGCAATCCGGCGGTCGCACTGAATCTATCCTGATGTCGATGCCACCTGTCGTAAAATGGCGCTACAACTGGACACCGGAAGCTGATAGCCCGGAAGCAGCACTGGCGCGAGACTTTCTGGTGCACAGGGAATGGGTGTAAACACCGCCACACGCTGCATACTGGTTCTGGGTGGTAGTTTTGATCCGGTTCATGCAGGTCATGTCGCCCTTGCCCGCAGTCTGGCCAACATGCTGAGGCCAGATGAATTACGCATTATTCCCGCGGGTCAACCCTGGCAAAAAAACGCTCTGACGGCTACATCGGAGCAACGTGTAAGTATGCTGAAACTGGCATTTGAAAACTGGGCAGACTGCCCGGTCTGTATTGACGAACAGGAAATACAAAAAAACCGCCAGCGTCAGCCGACTTATACCATAGACACCCTGCGTGCCCTGCGTAGTACATGGGGTGATAAGGTATCCATCTGTTTTGCGATGGGTGCCGACCAGCTGCAAAATCTGCATACATGGCATGAATGGCGCAGCCTGTTTGAGGTAGCCAATTTATGCGTTGCTGCCAGACCGGGCTTCAGCCTCGATATCGCCGCACCTGCAGTGGCAGCCGAATGGCAGCGGCGCGCAGTAACGCCGGATGTCATGCGCAGGCAGGCTTATGGCGGCACCTGTACAGAACCGGAGCTGGCGGTGGATGTATCGGCAACGCAGTTGCGCACAGGATTAAAGCAGCATAACCCGACAATGAGATTGCTAGTCCCCCACAAGGTGCTAGACTACATACAACAACATTCAATTTATTAAAAATGGATATTAAAAAATTACAAACTCTGGTCGTCGACGCTCTCGAGGACGTTAAAGGCCAGGACATACAGTTATTCGACACAACCCATCTGACCAGCCTGTTTGACCGCGTCCTGATCGCTTCAGGGACATCCAATCGCCAGACCAAAGCGCTGGCAGCCTCGGTGCGCGACAAGGTCAAGGAAAACGGCGGTCAAATCGTCAGCATGGAAGGCGAAGTCACCGGCGAGTGGGTGCTGGTTGATCTGGGTGATATGGTCGTGCACATCATGCAACCAGCGATCCGCGCTTACTATCGTCTGGAAGAAATTTGGGGAGACAAGCCGGTCAAGCTGGGCGCCGCCAAACGTACGGCAAGAAAGAGCGCCAGCCCAAGTGATGATGTTGCAGACAAACCGAAACGCACATCACGCAAGCCAGCCGGTAAGGCAGCACCGCTGGAAGTAACTCCGGATATGATGGCAATTCAGACCACGCTGGATGACGAGCCGAAAAAAACGGCGCGCAAGCCACGTACCACCAAGGCAGCCGACGGCGATGTCAAACCGGCGCGCAAACCGGCAGCACGAAAGACAGCGGAAGGAGCCGCAGCCAAACCTGCCAAAATTCCGACCGGTGCACGGGTAAAAGTCGCAGCGACAAAAACAGCAATCGCGTCAGCCAAAGAGGCCGCGGCCAAACGTCCTGCACGCAAGAAAGCTGCCGAATGAACCGGTTGCTCCATTGCTGAATGATGCTGAAGAAATGGCTGCCTTGCGCAGCCATTTTTTTAGCAATCAATTTACGTATTTATTTCGCTGAAACTCCGTATGCAATTAATTATCGTTGCCGTTGGCCACAAAATGCCAGACTGGATAGAAACCGGTTTTCATGAATACACAAAACGCATGCCTCCGGAATGCCGCCTGTCCCTGAAGGAAATCAAACCGGTGGAGCGTTCCGGCAGTAAAACGGCTGAAACCGTCATGGCGCTGGAACGTGCCAGAATTGAAGCTGTGATCCCCAAGAATGCCCGGATTATCGCGCTCGATGAACGGGGCAGGGACTGGACCAGTGTTGCGCTGTCTCAGAACCTGACACAGTGGCAGCAGGACGGGCGTGATGTCGTATTTCTGATCGGTGGCGCAGATGGTCTGGATGCCGGACTCAAAGCCAGCGCAGACACCCTGCTGAGAATTTCCAGCCTGACCCTGCCGCACGGTATGGTCAGAGTTCTGCTGGCAGAGCAGTTGTACCGTGCATGGAGTATCACGCAAAATCACCCTTATCACCGGATCTGAATCTCACTTTCGACAAATATGCTGCCTGATAACAAAATTTACCTCGCCTCCAAAAGCCCGCGCCGCAGAGAATTGCTGGCACAAGTTGGCATCGAATTTGAATTACTGCTGCTACGCGATGCTCCACCGCGCGGCCCGGATGTCAGTGAAATCGTCCTGCCTGGTGAACTGCCGCTGACATATGTAAGCCGTGTCACAAAAGAAAAAGCTGAAATGGCATGGAAAGTCATGCATATGCGCAAATTACCGGTACGCCCGGTGCTGGCCGCAGATACCACGGTGGTCTTCCGGGATCAGATTCTGGGCAAACCGGCAAACCTTGAGGAAGCAATCCGTATGCTGACCATGCTGGCTGGCCAGACTCACCAAGTACTGACCAGCCTTGCGGTACAGCACCAGCACGGGCAGGTCAGCATGACGCAGTATTCCGAAGTGACCTTCAGCTCTTTAACTGAAAAACAGATTCTGGCTTATTGCAGCACTCAGGAACCTTATGACAAAGCGGGCGGATACGGCATACAGGGTGCTGCCGCCCGCTTTATTTCACACATCAATGGCAGTTATTCTGGCATTATGGGTTTACCCTTATTTGAGACTTGTCAGGCATTACGTCAGTCCGGTATTTTTATTCCTTAATTTCCGATATTCATGAGCGAAAATCTCCTCATTAACATTACCCCGCAAGAAACCCGTGTCGCCCTGATTTTTCAGGGTGCTGTTCAAGAGTTGCACATAGAAAGAACCTTGTCCCGCGGACTGGTCGGGAATATTTATCTGGGTAAAGTCGTGCGCGTACTGCCTGGCATGCAATCTGCATTTATCGACATTGGCCTGGAACGGGCCGCTTTCCTGCATGTTGCCGACATCTGGGATGCACGACCACAAGAAGGCAATGCGAACGCACCACTGATTCCGATCGAAAAACTGCTGTTTGACGGTCAGTCCATCACCGTGCAGGTGATCAAAGACCCGATAGGCACCAAGGGGGCCCGCCTTTCGACTCAGATTTCGATTGCCGGGCGCATGCTAGTCTACCTTCCTCAGGATTCCCATATCGGCATCTCGCAAAAAATTGAAAACGAGGCTGAACGTGAAGCACTTCGCAGTAAAGTTCAAGGATTGCAGCAGCCGGATGAAAAAGGTGGTTTCATCGTCAGGACAATGGCAGAAGACGCTTCCGACGAAGATTTAAAGGCCGATATCGATTATCTGCGGCGCACCTGGTCCACCATTACGCAACTGGCCAAAACCCAGCCGCCGACCACATTACTGTATCAGGATCTGAATCTGGCGCAGCGCGTGCTGCGTGATTTTGTGAATGAAGAAACCGACAGTATTCAGGTAGATTCCCGCGAAAATTACCTGATGCTGCAGGAATTTGCTAACCGCTACATGCCCTCCGTGCTGGCCAAACTGCAGCATTACACCGGCGAACGTCCGCTGTTTGACCTGTATGGCGTCGAAGAGGAAATCGAACGGGCGCTGGGCCGCCGTGTCGATCTGAAATCCGGCGGCTACCTGATTGTCGACCAGACCGAAGCCATGACGACGATCGACGTCAATACCGGTAGTTTTGTCGCTGGCCGCAACTTTGATGACACTATCTTCAAAACCAATCTGGAAGCGGCGCACGCCATTGCCCGTCAGCTGCGCCTGCGTAATCTGGGTGGCATCATCATTCTCGATATCATCGATATGGAAAATGATGAGCACAAAGCGGCTGTGTTGTCGGAGCTGAACAAAGCATTGTCACGCGACCGCACCAAATTGTCAGTATCAGGCTTCTCCGCACTGGGCCTGGTTGAAGTCACCCGCAAACGCACCCGCGAATCGCTGGCTCATGTCCTGTGCGAAACCTGCCCCGCGTGTAACGGCAAAGGACAGGTCAAGACCGCCCGCACCATCTGCTACGAGATACTGCGTGAGCTGTTGCGCGAAGCCAAGCAGTTTAATCCCCGCGAGTTCCGTATCATGGCCTCGCAGGTCGTGGTGGATATGTTTCTGGAGGAAGAATCGCAGCATCTGGCAATGCTGGGTGATTTCATCGAGAAACCGATTTCCCTGCAGGTAGAAAACATGTTCCATCAGGAGCAGTACGACATTATCCTGATGTGACAAGCATGCAGCAAAAGCGCGAAAACTGGGTTGATTTTGCCAAGGGAATCGGCATTTTGCTGGTGGTATACGGTCATGTGAGCCGCGGCATTGTCAATGCAGGTATGGCTGTGGATCTGGCCTGGTTCACAGTAGCCGACAGTGTGATTTATAGCTTTCACATGCCGCTGTTTTTTTTCCTGTCCGGTCTGTTCCTGCTACCCGGTCTGAAGAAATACGGCAGCCGCGGGCTGGTCGCCGAAAAGATCGACAGTATTCTTTATCCCTACCTTATCTGGTCGCTGCTGCAGGGCGGCACAGAAGTGCTGTTGTCACGTTTCACCACGGCCAGGACAAACATGACGGAAGTCTTATCGCTGCTCTGGCAGCCGCGCGCGCAGTTCTGGTTTTTATATGTCCTGTTCGGCTTATTTGTGCTGATGGCAATCACGCTGCGCCAGCATCAGCCTGTGACTGGCCGCTCAACGCTACTGGCTGTGGGCGGTGCATTGGCCGCATGGTGTCTGTCTGTGTGGCTGGCGTTGCCTTTTCCGCTTGATTTCCTGGGTGGATATCTGATTTTCTTTTTGATGGGCGCTTACGGCTTTTACTGGAAAGACGAACTGCATCGCTATCTGGCACCTTACGCAATGCCATTGCTGATCGCATCAGGATTGCTGTTTGTGAGTGCCGAATGGCTGTTTCATGTGCCGTTGCGACTGCTGTTCAGTGATCATTCTCCGTTGAACCTGTTGCTGGCCTGCAGCGGCATCATGCTGGTCAATGGTCTGGCGATGTCAATGGTACGGTCAGGCATACGCTGGCTGCAGATATTTGAAACGCTGGGATATTACTCCATGCCGGTTTATCTGATGCATATTCTGGCGGGCAGCGGCATACGGATTGTTTTGAGCAGATTTCTGCATATTGACTCCACCTGGCTGCATTTGTTGGCAGGCTGCGCCGCTGGAATACTGCTTCCCGTGTTTGTTTTCCGGCTGACGCAACAACCGGCGCGACGACCGCTGCAGTATTTATTCAGACCTCCGGCCTGGCTTTCTTTCAAGCCGGACAGACCCGTTGGGGGGCAATGATCGCAGAAGCATCCATTGCGGCAATCCGGCCTTCATCCGTTGGAATAACCCAGATTTCGACCTGACTGTCTGCTGCATGAATGGTCATCGCCTGATCGCCGGTAGCGATAGCATTTTTTTCCGGATCAATCTTCAGTCCCAGATAATGCAAGCCCTCTGCGACCTGTCGGCGCAATACCGTATCATGCTCCCCGATCCCGCCGGTAAAGGCCAGTACATCCAGCCCGCCGGTGCAAGCGGTCAGACCGGCGCATTCACGCATGACCCGGTATGTGAACAAGGCAATTGCAGCCTGTGCCGCCGGGGCGTCGCTCTGGCGCAATGTCCGCATATCGGCTGAAAGGCCGGAAACACCCAGCAAACCGGATTCTTTATACAGCGTCTTTTCCAGTCTGACCGCATCCCATCCTGCCTGCATCAGATACAGTAAAACACCCGGGTCCAGCGCACCGCACCGGGTTCCCATCATCAGACCATCCAGCGCCGAAAAACCCATGGTGGTAGCGACGCTCTTTCCTTGCAACATGGCGCATGCACTGGCGCCGTTACCCAGATGTGCCATCACGACACGCTGCTTTGCTCTGCAGCTGTATTCTGCCAGTCGCTGTGAGACATAGCGGTAAGACAGCCCATGAAAACCATAACGACGGATTCCGGCATCGCGCAATGATTGTGGCAAAGCCAGTGTTTTTTCATACACCGGCAATTCTGCGTGGAATCCGGTATCAAAGCAGGCAATCTGGGGAATGTCCGGATAAGCGCGCTGAAACGCCAGAATACCTTCAAGATTATGCGGCTGATGCAGTGGTGCCAGTGGATTCAGGGTTTGCAGGTAACTGATCGCAGCGCTATCAATCAGTACCGAGGCCGCATATTGCTCGCCACCGTGCACAACCCGGTGTGCAATAGCAGTCACGTCAATATCCTTACCGTACGACGCAATCAGACGACGCAATTCGGTCAATGCGGCCGTAAAAGCGTCACTTCCGGTGACGTCTGTAGTCAGTGGAAAAGTCTGGCGCCCTGTTTGGTCAATGAGGCAGATCGCAGGTTTCCCGCCCGGTTCCAGCCCTTCCACCAAGCCGGAGACAACAGCGGCATCCACCAGTTGATCATGTAGCGGGTACAAGGCAAACTTCACCGTTGAGGAACCTGAATTCACCGACAGGATCGCTTGCTGCCGCTCTGCGGAAATGCTCTGCGCTAGGGTCATGGTGTATTTTTTCTGTATGCATGCGCCAGCAATTTCGCCAGTGCGGCCGATGCAACACGGCTTGCCACGCCATCAGCGCGACTGGTCAGCGCAATCGGCACCCGCGCCCCCAGAACGATACCGCAAGTTGCCGCTCCGGCCAGATATTCAAACTGCTTGGCCAGCATATTACCGGACTCCAGATCAGGGACCATCAAAATGTCAGGATCACCAGCGACTGGCGAATCGATCCCTTTGATCTGTGCCGCCTCTGCGGAAATCGCATTATCAAATGCCAGCGGCCCATCGACCACAGCACCGGTAATCTGTCTGCGCTCAACCATCTTGCACAACGCAGCAGCATCCAGTGTCGACTGCATTTTAGAATTGACCGTTTCCACTGCAGACAGCAACGCCACCTTGGGCTGAGCAATCTGCAATGCGTGTGCCAGATTAATGGCGTTTTGCAGGATATCCGTCTTTTCCGCCAGATCCGGTACGATATTCAAAGCAGCGTCTGTCAGCAGCAGCACTTTGTGATACATCGGTACATCCAGGTGAAACACGTGCGATAAGCGGCGCTTGGTGCGCAGCGCTGTGCTATGCACCACCGCGCCCATCAGTTCATCGGTGTGCAGACTGCCTTTCATCAGTGCTTCAACCTGTCCGCTTTCTGCCAGCGCAACCGCGCGATCTGCCGCCGCATGACTATGAGGAACATCGATCAGTTCAAACTGGCTGATATCGAGCCCGGCACGACTGGCGACATCACGCAGTTTTTCACAGGGTGCAATCAGTACGGGAATAATCAATCCCTGACGTGCAGCATCAAGCGCACCTGCCAGTGAATCAGCATCACAGGGATGGACCACGGCACAACGTACCGGTTCCAGCCCGCTGACGCTGTCCAGCAGTTTTTTCTGCCGCATACCAAGCTCGAACATGGCCACGGTCGGCAACTGCATACGCTGCCGGCTGACCTTTTCCGTCGGTGCAATCACCAGTGCATGACCGGACACAACGGTGATGTCCTGTTGATTTTTAATCAGACAGTCCAGCGTCACCCGTTTTTTCTCGTCATCTTTGGACAACACCGTGACAGTGATAGTCAGGGTGTCGCCGATACGGACCGGTTTGGAGAAGTGCAGATTCTGCTCCAGATAAATCGTTCCCGGTCCGGGTAACTGAGTTCCGAGCACCGTTGAAATCAGCGCACCTCCCCACATACCATGTGCAATCACACCATGAAACAAGGTATTTTGGGCATACTCAGGATCAAGATGCGCCGGATTCACATCGCCGGAAACGGCTGCAAATGCCTGAATATCTGCCTGATTCAGCGTCCGTGTATAACTCGCACTCTGCCCGATCCGGATATCGTCATACACGACATTCGAGATCAGCCCCTGCTGTGTATGCACAGGATAAACAGGATCATTCATTTTGACTTCCCCAGGTTGAAATTTGCAAGGCGACGGATCTTGCCGGATTCGTTGTTCATCTTTATCTGCCGACCGCCATCAGACGGGGCGCTCAGTTCACAATATGGTAACCGCCATCCACATACAGGGTCTGACCCGTCATGCCCGATGCGGCATCGCTGATCAGAAAGGCGGCAAGCTGGCCAATCTCCGGCAAAGTGACCAAGCGCTTTAAGGGTGCATTCGTCTTTGCTTTTTCCATCAGCGCATCAAATTCCTGCAAACCGGATGCAGCGCGGGTCGGTACCGGTCCGGGTGAAATCGCATGCACCCGCGTTCCGGCCGGCCCCATCTCCACAGCCAGATACCGCACCAGCGATTCCAGCGCCGCCTTGACCGGCCCCATCAGACCATAGTGCGCCACGGCTTCATCTGCACCGAGATAGCTCATGGTCATCAGGCTGGCTCCCGGCGCCAGATGTGGCTCACATAAACGAGCAGCGCGCGCAAATGAATGGCAGGAAATATTCATCGCCTGCAAAAATCCTTGCGCAGAGCTGTCAAGCACACGTCCATGCAAATCGGTGAGCGGAGCCCAGGCAACAGAATGAATCAGGAAATCAATTTTACCCATTCTGTCCGCAGCAAACTGAATCAGCCGCTCCAGCTCTCCTTCCTTTTCAACATCGCAGACCAAGAGCGGCGATTGCAGCTGCTCTGCCAGCGGCGCCACGAACTGCAGGGCTTTATCGTTCAGACAGGACAATACCATCTGTGCCCCCAGCGCATGGGCAACGACAGCGCAGCCATACGCAATGCTGTGCGCATTTGCCAGCCCGATGATCACACCACGCTTGCCTGCTAGTGAAAACAAGGATTCCGGCTTCATAGTCAATTCCGTTTTAAATATTTCTGATGGCATCGCAGGTTCAGGCAAACTGCCGATGAAAACGTCGTATCGTACTGAGACTGACAAGCACGCCGATACAAAAGATACCCAGAAACATCGGCCACAGCACAGCAATCCCGGCACCTTTCATCAGAATGCCATAACTGGCATTGATGTAGTAATACAAAGGCGACACGTACATCCCGAAACGCATCACGGCAGGCATTGCCTCAGGCGGCGTCCAGGCGCCGGATAAAAACATCATCGGCGCCAGAATCAGAATCACCATCATGCCTGCCTGAGCCATATTTCTGGTCACGGTCGCAATCAGGATTCCTATTCCTGCCAACGTGCTGACGTATAAGGTTGTCAGCGCAAAAAACAGCAACAGACTGCCGTTAACCGGAATCGAAAATACCGGAATCAGCATGCCAAACAACCCCAGTGCGGTTCCTGCCAGAATCACGGCCACCATCGCTATCATCTTTGGCACCATGATCTGCATCGGTGACAGTGGCGATACCAGCAGCTGTTCGATCGTTCCGCGTTCTTTTTCCCTGACCATGGCTGCTGCCGGCAATAGCATGGAAAATAAAGTCACCACATTCAGCAATTCCGATATTCCCATAAACCAGGCATCGTTCTGATTCGGATTAAACCAGACCCGCGTATGACTCCGGATCATCGGCAAATCACCTGCTGCATTTCCTCCACCCGCATTGATCCCCCATTGCCCGGCGATCTGCTCCAGTCCGAACCGGGCCACAATCTGCGTTGCATCCACCGATGCAAGAAAGCCCTGCACGGAATTGGAGGCATCGATCTGCAATTGCACTGCTGCTTTCTCACCACGGGCTAAAGCGGCACCAAAACCAGGCGGAATATCCAGCACGGCCATCGCCTTTCCGTCATCCAGCTGCTGCTGTCCCTGCGCAGCATGGCTGATCGTGCCCGCCCAACGGAACTCTGGTGGCATGAAACGTCCGGCCAGTTCGCGGGAAGCCGCACTGCGATCCATATCCGACAAGATTAATGCCGCATTATTTAACTGGAATGACACACCTGACGCAGCGTTATAAATATCGGCAGAAAAAGCGTACAGCACAAAAATCAGCAGCACCGGATCGCGGAATAACTGCAATAACTCTTTCCAGGTCATCGCCTGCAGGCGGCTCCACCAGATACGGTCAAATAAAAACATACGTCAGGCTCCAGAGCATCAGGTGATTCGGCGGCATCAATAACGCGGACGTTTATGAAATGCCAGAAAGCCGGCACTGAACAGCACGGCGGCATAGGCTGCCAGAATCAGCATATCCGGCCATAAGGCCATTAAACCGACACCTTTCAGAAAACTGCCGATCACAATTTCTGCGTAATACATTCCCGGCAGCAGATGTGCAATCACTGCCGCGACCGCCGATAAGGAAGGAATCGGAATAATCATTCCGGAATAAAGCACTGCGGGCACCACTGTCACAATCGCGGTTCCCACCATGGCAGCCACCTGAGTATTGACCACCACCGATACCAGCAAACCGATACCGGTCGTGCAGATCACATACAAAATCGTGGCAAGGAAAAAGAAAAGCAGATTACCCTTGAACGGTGCGCCGAACAGCAATAACGCAAACGCCGTCAGCGCACAGGCATTGATGACTGAAATACCGACGTAAGGTAATAATTTTCCGATCAGGTATTCTCCCCGTGACAGCGTGGAAGAATACACATTGTAAATGGCCCCGGATTCCTTTTCCCGCACCACTCCGAGCGCGGTCAGAAATGGCGGTGACAGCATCAGGATCACCATGATCAGCTTCGGTGCAACCGACCAGATGCTTTTCACTTCCTGGTTATACAGATAGCGGGTTTCCAGCTGTACAGGCTGCAAATGTGACTGAATATCTTCCTGCCGGACGCCGCTGAGTGCCGACACATGGGCCGACAGGTTTTCCAGATTAATAGCAGCATTAATGGCCGTGACATATCCTTTCGTGGTCAGGGCGCGGAATGGAAAAGTACCGTCAATCCAGGTCTGGACATCGGTTGCACGTCCCGCTCTGATATCTTCACCGAAGCGTGGGGGAATAATGATGACTGCCCGCAGCGTGTTATCGATGACCAGTTTTTCGACCTCTGCCTCTCGCTGTGCATAGCCCTGAAATGAAAAATACCGGGAATCCGTGAAGCGGTGTGCATAATCGCGGGACAGGGATGACTGATCGTAATCAATAATTGCGAACGGAATATTCTCCACGTCCAGCGACAATCCATAACCGAACAGCAGCATCAGCAAAGACGGTACAACGAAGGCAAGGATAAAGAATAATCTGTCGCGCACAATTTCGCGCCACTCCTTATATGCCACAACCCGGATACGCCGTAAATTCATGACTGAGCTCCTCCCGGATGCCGGTCTTCCGCCTCTAGTTTGGTCACGATATGCACAAATACATCTTCCATCGACAAACGCCGCGGCAGGATACTGATTTCTCCGGTACTTCCCAGCACGGCAGTGATCTTCTGTAAATCGTGTTCAGGCAACGGCAGCAGAACATGGATACGGGAACCGAATAATGCAACGTTCAGAAATCCTGCTGCCTGCAGTTGCTGCAAGGCCGCCGGTGCATCCTGACAATGAATTTCATACAGCTTTCCGGCCTGCTGTTCGACATCCCGCTTGAGTTGTTCCGGTGACGCATCTGCCACGACCCGGCCTGCATACATGAGTGCAATATGATCGCAATGCTCCGCTTCCGACATGTAATGCGTGGTCACCAGAATCGTCACATTTTCTTCACGCGATAACCGGAACAGCACATCCCAGAAAGCACGCCGCCCCAGCGGGTCAACGCCGGAAGTCGGCTCATCCAGAAACAAAACCTGCGGGCGGTGAATCAGTGCGCAACCTAAGGCCAGGCGCTGCCGCAACCCCATAGGCAAGCTGGCCGTCAGGCTGTACCCGAAAGGTCGCAGACCTGCCATGTCGAGTATCCAGTCCATCCGGGCGGCTGTTTCTTTTCTTGTCAGGCCATAAATACCGGCATACAGGCGGATATTTTCCAATACCGATAAATCGAGATACAGGGAAAAAGCCTGTGACATATAGCCAATGCGTTCACGAATCTGACGGCCGCCAGTGCGGACGTCAGCACCAGCAACCCTGCCTTTTCCTTCGGTCTGGCTCAGAATACCGGTCAGCATTTTAATCACGGTGCTCTTGCCCGCGCCATTGGCACCGAGCAAGCCAAAAATTTCCCCCTGGGGCACCTGGAAACTGACCTGATCGACTGCCTTGAACTCCCCGAAAGTCCGGCTCAGCTGTTCCGCTTCGATTGCCAGCCCCTGTGCGCCGTAGCGTGGGCCATCAGATGACAGCTGCACGACATCTGTTTCAGTCTCTTTCCGCACCAGATTTTTTTGCCGCAACAGCGCGATGAACACATCTTCCAGTTCAGGTTCCAGCACTTCGCACGCGGACAACGCAATATCCGGCAAGCAATCCAGCACCATCGTCCTGGCCTGCTGTCTGTCCGTCGTATCGGTGAACACACGTATTTCCTGGCCCAGCACTTCCATTTGCGGAAACTGCGCAGATAAACGATGCGCGGCCAGGACTTGCTGCCCGGGGTCTGCGCACACTCCGGCGACAATACTGCCGGCAGCCAGCACGCGGATATGTTCCGGCTCGCCGGAAGCCAGAATTTTTCCGGCGTGCATCAGGGATACGCGGTGAAAGCGGCTGGCCTCGTCCATGTATGCCGTTGATACCAGTGCGGTAATGCCTTTTTCTTTCAGCAAGCGTGCCAGAATGCTCCAGAATTCACGACGTGACACCGGGTCAACGCCCGTTGTCGGTTCATCCAGAATCACCAGTCTTGGTTCGTGGATCAGGGTACAGACCAGCCCGAGTTTCTGTTTCATGCCGCCTGAGAGATTTTTCATAGGCCGGTCGCGAAAGCGCTCCAACCGGGTGCTTTTTAATAATGCCTCTTTCCGCTCGCTGAACTCCTCCCGGCTTAACAGGCGCAAGCCACCGAAATAGTCGATGTTTTCCTCCACCGACAAATCCCCATACAGGTTTTGTCCCAGACCTTGCGGCATCAGGCCGATGCGGTCTTTGACCATTTCGCTGGCGGCCTCAGAATCAACCAGTTGCCCGAATATCTGCAAACGTCCGCTGTCATGCGCCAAGACGCCGGCGACCGATTTCAGCAGACTGCTTTTGCCTGCGCCATCGGGGCCGATCAAGCCATAGATTTCACCCGCCCTGACCTGCAGCGTTACACCATCCATGGCAATCTGGCTGCCATAGCATTTACTCAAACCCTGCGCATCAACGACGATTTTTTCCACCGGGTCAGTCGCCGTCTGCATCGACAAAGGCATCATTATTTCCAGCGTGGTTTTTGCCATTCGATGCCGTCTTGCCAGCGGATGACGGCATCTGCCGGTAACCCCGGAGTCAGCTGATGTCCTGGATTTTCTTTAATGGCAAGTTTGACTGCGTACACCAGCTTGACCCGCTCATCGGTGGTCTGCACTTCTTTCGGCGTAAATTCTGCACGCGATGAAATATAGCTGACCTTCCCTTCGTAATATTTATCCGGCTGCGCATCGGTATAAATCCGTACTGGCAAACCCAGCCGGACCTGGCCAATACGTGATTCAGGCACATACACCTTCAGATACAGATGATCGAGATTCACCATTTCCAGCACCGCACCTCCCGGCATGACGACTTCACCGGGTTCACGCAGGCGCGTCAGGACGATACCAGCCGACGGCGCTTTAATTGTCAGGTCGACCAGGACCGAATTGGCTTCGCTGAGCGCCGCAGCGGCACGGTCTTTTTGTGCCCTCAGGACATCGACTTCTTTCTGTTTCGCCTTGATTTTATCGTTGCCGAGACCTGCCTGTGCGGCGCCCTGCCGGGCACGGTTCACGGCTTGTTGCGCAGCGCTGACATCGGCACTGGCCACACGCGATCCGAGGTCTGCCTGTTCATAGCGGTGACGCTCAATCACCCCACGCTCAAACAGTTCTTTATGCCGCTGCGCATCGCGCGCTGCCTGCTGCTCCACCGCTTCTGCCTTGTGCAACGCTGCCTGCGCCTGGCTCTGCGTTGCATCGGCCACACTGACGCCCATCGGCACTTCTTTCTGCGCAATCTCCAGACTCGCCTGAGCGGCACTCAGCTGCGCTTCAGTGGCATTCAATGCCTGTTTTGCCTGCTCGGTTTTTGCCTGAAAGCTGTCGTCTTCCAGTTGCGCCACCACTGCACCGGCAACAATCGCATCTCCTTCTTTTGCCAGCATCTGACGAATCCGTCCCGGAAATTTAGCGGCCGCTACAATGCGCTCACCTTCAATTCGTCCACTGGCGGCAATCAGCCCTTCCGGTAATTGCCGGCTGCCGGCGAGGTAGTACATACCGCCTGCCACAATCACAATAGCAGCCGCACCGATTAATGCTGGCCCCAATAATTGAGATTTCTTTTCCATTCTTCGCTCATCCATCAAAGTTGACCGGTGACATGCAGTAATTGCAAACGTGCCAGTTCATTGTCATAAATGGCGTTATCGCGATTGGAATACGCCTGCAGACGCCGAGTTTCTGCATCCAGCACATCGCTGTTCGGTGCGAGGCCTTCACGATAACGTTCGCGCGCCAGCAGCAATACTTCATCTGCCTGCTCGACAGCTTTTGCCACCAGTTGCAGACGCGCTTTTGTTTCCTGGCGGTTCAGCCATGACTGTCTGACCTGCAAGGCAATTTTTTCCCGTGCATCCTGTTCCAGCTCGCGGATAGCCTGCGCATTGGCCGATAATTGGGATGCCTGATGACGGATCAGTCCGCCATCAAAAATTTCCCATTTCATGACCAGCCCGACCCACCAGCCTTTATCCGCAGCGAGATAACGGTTTTCCAATTTGTTGTAACCGGCGCTGATACCAAGCTGTGGCAATTGTCCGGACCGGATGCTGGATGCCTGCTGGCGGTACGCTTCGCCCTGACGGCTGAGCGCATGCAGTTCCCGGCGTTCCGTACTGGCTGTTTGCAATAAGGTAGCGAGCGCTGTTTCTGTCTGACTATCGGCAGACAGCGCCAGATCCGCCAACGCCACCGGTTGTTCAAAGCTGCGTCCCAGCCAGCAGTTGTAAGCTGCCCGCGCAAGTTCCAGCGCATTATTGGCCTGCAAGCCAAGCTGCCGCGCATTCGCCAGTGCCACTTCGGAGGCCAGCAGATCATGACGCGCCACATATCCTTGTGTTGCCAGCTGCTGCACGTCACTGACATGCTTACTGACTGCGTCAATATGACTCTGTGCCACGGCGACCGCATGTTCAGCGCGCAGTACCGCAATATACGACGACGCGACAGCCAGCTTCTGTTCACTGCGGGTCAATGTGGTTTGCGCCGCTGCCGCCTCGCTCAATGCTTCAGCTGCAGCCACGCCGGACGAAATTTTTCCGCTGGTGATCAGCGGTGCCGATAGCGTGACACCACCAAAATAAGCGGCATCCTGGGCAAACGGCAGGCTGGCACCTTTGAGCATAGGTAAGGCGGGAATACTGATTTTTGCAGCAGGTTCGGTTTCTGTCCTCAGATAACCGTACTCCAATGTCAGTTTTGGCAGGTAATTCGAACGCGCAGCACCGGTCATAGATTGTGCTGCCAACTCTTTTTGCTGTGCTGCAAAAAGCTGATGATCGCGCTGTAAAGCAATGCTCCAGGCCTGTTCCAGTGTTTCCGCAGCGTTGACAGGCAAGCTCATCGTAAAAAGACTGATACAGATCAAATAATATGGGAATATCCTGTTTTCCATAATTTTCCAGCCATTTTCCGGCATGATTGCCAGATAAAAATGATTAATTAAGCAACAAAAATATAACATCCTATCCTGCTATTGGGGTAGGGCCCATGTTGAAGGACGTGACAACAAGCATAAGTCATCGTAGTGTATTGCTGTGAGTGCACAATCGAATTGATTCGCATCAATTCGAACAACCTTGCATTTTGTGACAATCAAAATCACCACCTGAGCCCATCACCTGAGGATTCTCCGATGCGCAAGACCAAACCTGTCCAGACGTCCGATACCGTCATTCAGCAAAGCCAACCCAGCCCCGGTACGTCTGTAGAAAATGCACCGCATTCCCCGATCTGTTATCTGACCGGAAAAGAAGCGGCAGTCAGCTCGCTGGATATGGCCCTGCAGAACCACATCGCCAAACTGACAGGCGGGATTTCCCCGGCCAGTGTCAGTCTGGCATGGATGGACTGGGCCATGCACCTGACAACCGCCCCCGGTAAGCAACTCGATCTGATCGGCATGTGGCAGCAGCAGGCGGCTGAATGGCCTGCTTTTTTGCGAAATAATCTGGCCCAGATGACGGCACCAGCGACAACTCCCGTCAATCCGGATGCCGCACCGGCAGCAGACAGCGTTGTACCGGATAACCGTTTTTCCCATCCTGGCTGGGCTCAATGGCCATTTAATGCCATGAGCAAAGCCTTTCTGCAAACGCAGGATTTCTGGCAAAGCGCCACCACCGGCATACGCGGCGTCACGGCGCATCACGAAGACGTGGTGCAGTTCATGGCGCGCCAACTGCTTGACGTGGCATCACCTTCGAATTACGGCTGGCTGAATCCTGAAATCATCGATGCCACACAGCAAAGCGGCGGCAAAAACTTGCTGTCAGGCTGGCTGCACTGGTTGCAGGACATGGGCTGTGAACTCCCGGATCACTGCAATCAGGATGATCATCCGGTCAGAACTTTCCAGCCAGGTCGCGATGTCGCCCTGACAGCAGGAAAAGTGGTGTTCCGTAACCATCTGATCGAACTGATTCAATATTCTCCGCAAACCGACACCGTTTGCGCGGAACCTATTCTGATCGTTCCATCCTGGATCATGAAGTATTACATCCTTGACTTGTCACCACATAATTCCATGGTCCGGTTTCTGGTGGAGCAAGGGCATACGGTCTTCATGATCTCATGGCGTAATCCCGATAAAAATGACCGGGATCTGGGTATGGACGATTATCTCAGCAGCGGGCTGTTTGCCGCACTGAATGACATCCATCACCGTTTCCGCTGCCCAATACATACGGTGGGATATTGCCTGGGCGGTACCTTACTGGCGATTGGCGCAGCGGCGCTGGCCGGTCAGATTGCGCGCCAGGAAGTCCCTCATCCGGCGGAAATCTGCAGTATCACGCTACTGGCAGCACAGACAGATTTCAGCGAACCCGGAGAACTGGGTCTGTTCATCGACGAAAGCCAGTTGGCAATGCTGGATGCTCTGATGTGGAAGCAAGGCTATCTGGATGGCAAGCAGATGTCCGGCTCTTTTCAGTTACTTAACTCCCGTGATCTGATCTGGTCAAAAATCATGCGCGACTACATGCTTGGTTTGCGTACCCAGCCAAACGATCTGATGTCCTGGAATGCCGATACTACCCGCATGCCGTATCGCATGCACAGCGAGTATCTGAAACATCTGTTCCTGCATAATGATCTGGCGAAAGGGCATTACGAAGTCAATCAACATGCCATCGCGTTACGTGATATTCAGGTACCGATGTTTGTGGTAGGAACGGCAAAAGACCATGTATCGCCGTGGCGTTCCGTGTACAAGATTCATGTACTGACCGATGCCAAAATCGAATTTGTACTGGCCTCAGGCGGACATAATGCGGGCATCGTGTCGGAACCTGGCCACGCCCATCGCAGCTACCAGCACCTGCCTGCCGGACACCGTATGCTCAGCTATCATGATCCGGAAATCTGGCTGCAGGAAGCAGAAACAACATCCGGCTCATGGTGGAATTATTGGGAACAATGGCTGACTCAGCATTCATCCGCTGCCAGAATCAAGGCCCCGCACCCGCATGAGGATCCTGCATTGGGCGCTGCCCCAGGCAAGTATATTTTTGAAGACTGAACGCAAGCGCTGACTGACCAGATCATATCCGGCCAACCAGATCAATCTGACTCAGTCTGATGCAATCCGCTTGCGGATACGGCTCAGCGCTTCAGGCGTGACGCCCAGATAATGGGCGACATCGCGCAGCTGAATACGCGCTGCAATAGTCGGATATGTTTTCAGGAAAGACTGGTAACGCGCCTCGGGTGCCATGGTCAGCAGTTCACGTTCTCGCTGTTCCTTGCGCACGATGTGCTGCGCCAGCAACTGGCGGATCGCCCGCTGCCACACCGGATATTGTTCCGTCAGCTGGTTAATAGCGGCGTAATCAACCTGCTCAATGTCACAGGCATCAACAGCGGTTGCGAAATAATCGGTTGTCAGTCCGGTAATCAACACATTAGGGCAGGCAAAAAAATCCCCTTCGCTGATGAACGATTTGATCCATTCCTCACCGCTCTCACTCAAATAAGTCAACTTCACAATACCGCTGCGGACAACATACACATAAGGCTGCCATTCACCCACCGTGAAAATATTTTCACTCTTACCGAAATGACGGAGCTGATAAGACGGCGTTAACACATCCCAGCCCGGCAGCGGTATGCCGGCAAAACTTTCCAGCATGATTCGTGTCTGCTTCATTGCCACTTACTTTCCTTCATGCTCAAGCGCATGCCCCGCAAGCGCTGGCAACATGCGCTGTAACGGCTGCCACACCATGTCCGGCAACAGTTTTTCCATACAATCGTGATGCTGCAATGGACATTCTCTTTGCCGGCATGGTGCGCACTTCAGTTTCAGCGACAGCGAACAGGCGATATCTGAAAACGGCGGTGCGTGATCAGGATCGGTAGAACCATAAATCGCAATCACCGGCCGGTTGAGCGCGGAAGCAATATGCAGCAGCCCGGAGTCATTACTGACCATCGCCGTAGCGGCCGACATCAATGCCACCGCCTGATCGAGACTGGTTTTTCCTGCCAGATGATGAACCGCCGGACACAGACTACGAATCAGATCACAGACTTCATTGTCCTTGCCGGACCCCAGCAGCACAATCTGGGCATCCGGATGCCGTTGCAGGATATGATGCGCCAGTTGTGCAAAATGCCCGGGTGGCCAGCGCTTCGCCATACCGAATTCGGCTCCCGGAGCAAAACAGATCAGCGGCTGATCTTGCTTCAATCCCAGGCTGGATAAGACCTGATCACGCTGTTCCGGCGCAACCGTCAGTACCGGCTTCGGCAAACCGGCAGGCAAACCGCCAGACGGTGCAAAAGCAAGCGCTGCATAAAACGCCACCATCGGCCGCGGTTTGTTCTTGTCGTCATAATGCATGACATTAATCAGCCCATAACGGCTCTCGCCCCGATAGCCGATACGTTTGCGAATACCCGCCATCCAGGGCAGCAAGGCAAATTTCAGCGTGTTGGGCAAAATATAGGCCACCATATACCCACGCTCACGCAACAAACGCGAGAAACGCCAGCGCTCACGCAATTGCAACGCGCCATGCCTGAACGGGGTTTCCAGAATCGTATCCACCTCTGTCATCGCACGCAGCACCGGCGCAACCCAGGACGGCGCCAGTACATCGATTACGGCCTGCGGGTATTGCTGCTTCAGCAGACGTAATAATGGCTGCGCCATCACTGCATCACCAATCCAGTTGGGAGCAATCACCAGCAGGCGGGAAACACCATTTGCAGCAGTTATTGCAGAAACACCTGTCATCTGGGATGAAACACCGTGCGTCATCGCGAGGTACGTCCCATCAGAAAAAATTCGTCATTCGGCCGCATAGAAATCACATTCGCCATCCGGTTCGACAAACCGAAAAATGCCGTGATCGCAGCAATATCCCAGATATCCTCATCATCGAAGCCGTGAGCATGGAGCTTCAGATAATCAGCATCGCCCACATTGTGTGACTCCTGGCAGACTTTGAGTGCAAAATCCAGCATCGCCTGCTCGCGCGGACCAATATCGGCCTTGCGATGATTCACTGCAACCTGATCAGCCAGCAAGGTTTTTTTAGCGTAAATCCTCAATAGCGCACCGTGCGCCACCACACAATAGAGACACTGATTCCGGGCGCTGGTCGCCGTCACGATCATCTCGCGGTCAGCCTTGCTGAGATTGCCGCTGCTCTTGAGCATCAAAGCATCGTGGTAAGCAAAAAAGGCACGGAATTCCTCAGGTCTGTGCGCCAGCGTCAAAAAGACGTTCGGAACGAAACCGGCTTTTTCCTGGACCGCCAGGATTTTTTCGCGGATATCAACCGGTAATGCGGTTAATTCAGGCACAGGAAAACGCGATATGGGATTCATCATAAAATTCCTTTGTCAGTCTGATTTCTGCGGCAGTTAGTCAGTTTCTTATCGTTGGCTGTTTAATCAGCAAACTGCAAGCGGTACAAATTGGCGTAAACGCCTTCCTGCGCCAGAAGACTGGTATGGGTACCGATTTCGACAATCTGGCCATCTACCAGCACTGCAATCCGGCTTGCTCTTTCTATGGTGGAAAGCCGGTGTGCAATCACCAGCGTGGTGCGTCCCTGCATCAGCTCATCCAGCGCAGCCTGTACCGCCCGTTCCGATTCTGTGTCGAGTGCCGAAGTAGCCTCATCCAGAATCAGAATCGGAGCATCTTTATAGATAGCGCGGGCAATCGCCAGACGCTGCCGCTGGCCGCCTGACAAACGGCTGCCATTATCACCGATGACGGTATTGAGCCCATCGGGCAAATCGCGCACCACCTCTGTCAGATGCGCAGCCTGCACTGCCGCCAAAATACGCGCCATGTCAGGCTGAGTTTCACCATAAGCGATATTTGCCGCCAGCGTATCGTCAAACAGCACCACGTTCTGGCTCACCATGGCGATCTGTTCACGCAGACTGGAGAGCGCAATCTCCTGTATCGGCTGACCATCGAGCAAAATCTCTCCGGAATCCGGTGTGTAAAAACGCGGAACCAGATTCACCAGCGAGGTTTTACCACCGCCGGACATGCCAACCAGTGCAATCGTTTCTCCCGGCGCGATATTCAGGTGAATGTCTTTCAGTGCTTCCTGCTGTTGACCAGGATAAGAAAAACTGGTGCCGACAAAATCCAGCTTACCGATGGCACGATGCGTCAATATCTTGCCTGAATTCCGTTCAGCCGACGTATCGATCAGTGCAAACACAGACTCAGCTGCCGCCATGCCGCGCTGCATCGGGCCATTTAAGT
Source organism: Cognatundibacterium oligocarboniphilum (assembly GCF_013377855.1). Taxonomy (GTDB): domain Bacteria; phylum Pseudomonadota; class Gammaproteobacteria; order Burkholderiales; family Burkholderiaceae_D; genus Undibacterium; species Undibacterium oligocarboniphilum. Next base: position 304,587 of record NZ_JABXYJ010000002.1, read on the forward strand.
CAGCCAGGCGTTTGAGCGGCGTCAGCAACAACATCATCAGGCTCACAAATTCGACGAAATGTCCGACTGTGGTGGCGTCTTCCTTCGCCTGCGACACAGCAAACATAATGACGACCGCAACAGCTACCGCTGCAGCCAATTGTGTCAATGGTGTCGTGGAAGCAACTGCCACCGTGGTGCGCATGGAATAGCCGCGCAATTTTTCATTCTTCGCCTCAAAACGCTGCTGCTCATAACGCTGCCCACCGAAAATGCGAATCACCTGGCTGGCGCGGGTCGCTTCTTCAATAACCTGTGTCAGTTCATTATTCACATCCAGCTGACTCTGGTTCAACTGGCGCAGACGCTTGCTGACTCCCCGCACCAGCCAGGCCATGACCGGCATCAGGATCAGCGCAATCATCGTCAGCTCCCAGTTACGCCATAATAAGGCGGCCAGCAACACCATCACCGTCAGAGAATCGCGGAACAGCGTCGTTAAAGATACCTTGAGCATCTCCACAACCTGCTGGGCTTCAAACATGATGGTGTTAATGATACGTCCGCTCGATTCCGCCTGATAAAAACTGATGGGAACATTCAATATCCGGTCAAAGATCTTGGCGCGCAGTTCATTCAATAAGCGTGTTGATACCCAGCTCATCAGATAGCTGGTGCTGAATGTGCAAATTCCCCGCAACAAAAAAATCCCGATAACAGCGACCGGCACTTTCCACAGCGCCAGATGACTGGCATCCCCTTTAAAACCGTGATCCAGGATATATCCCAGCGCCTTGGGGAACATGACTTCCGTCGAGGCGGTTCCCAGCATCGTCAGCAAGGCCCACCAGATACGCGACCGGTACGGTTGAACTGCCCCCCACAAGCGCCGGAAAACAGCAATCGTTTCTTTGTTAATCAGACTCATATTTTTTCAAATTTTTATCATTATTCTGCGGATAGCAAGCTGTCTGTTCCAGACAGGTCATGCATGGCGAATGCAGCCCGGATCATGGTCCGGATCAGCATCTTCCGTTTTTTTCAGCCTGGATTCCGGCCAGCGGCAATGGCAGCAAGATCATGAATGCAAGGCCAAACACCGCATCACGCAGTATTGCGTTAAACATGGCGCCAACCAGCATTGCCACCGTCAGCATGGCTAATAACATGGCTTTCTCCCTGACCTGCAAATCAGGATGATGCCGCATACCATGCGCAATCAGCAGTTGCCGGATCCAGATCCAGAGCAATGCCAACACGCCAGGCATGCCTAATTCTGTGGCATACAGCAAATAGTCGTTATGCGGCGTCGTCATGCTGGCACTGCTGAGACCCTGCGCTCTTTGCCGGTAATTCGGAACCCAGGAAGCAATGCCATGGCCAGACCACGGCTTTTCCATGATCAATCCGGCCGTGATACGGTAAATTTCAGCACGCATTCCATCATCATCCGTCGATTTCCGGCCTTCGGAAAAATCCTTCACCTGCTGAATGGTGCACAGCATCCGGATTTGCGCCAGTTCCCATGGCGGTGCCTGTACCTGATTAATGACGCAGCTGGCAGGCCGCGGCAATCCTGCTGCCAGCTTACAGCCAGCCGCCAGTCCGGCCGCCAGCACCCCAATGAACAACATGCTACGCCACGACCAGCGGAAATTACGACAAATCATCAGCAGCACAAAACATGCGAATATCAGACTGGCAGTACGGGTTTTGGATAAAAAAATAAGCGCCGCCACAACATACATCAGCATCAGGATACGAAGCCAGCGATGCTCCTTGTAAAGAAAGAGTTCATGCAGCATCCAGCCTGCAGCAATCGCTAATAAAATCCCCAGCAAAATAGACTTGTTTCCCAGGTACATGGCATAACTGTGAAACAAACGATTATCCGGCAGCAAATGGAAAAAATTGAGCACGAATAAAGTGGCAGCGACTACTGCAGCGCCCAAAAAAAGCCGGACCGCCCTGCGTTGCCAGGCACCTGCCGGCAACATCAAAAACGGCAACAGGAAAAGATAGGTCTGATAATGTCCCAGTCCCGGCCAGAATTCATTTTCGATTTCCGCAGGTCTGGACTGAAACAAAGCAATTGTCAGACTGACTGCAGATAACAGTAACACCGGCCTGAGCAAAGGATGCTGTTGCAAACGCAGCCAGTTTTCCCGCCATCCGCCTGCGACAATCAGGGCGATGTAAAACAGCAGTATTCCGGCATACATGATCCCGACCGGAAAAAATAAAGTCACCGGCAGCCAAGCCATGACCTGCTGTGGCAAAGTGCGCCGCCAGCTGCTGCCAGAATGATCCGGCAACGCAGTAAGTGAAGAATAAAATGCGCTGTCTTGAGTCATCTGATCAGGCGTATTCAATCGATACGTTGTTCGGAGACAGCCACTCGCTGAGGTCTGCACGCAAATGATCGCCGGGGTTCACCCGCCATTCGTCCGACAGATACAGCTCCACGCAAGCGTCATCATTCTGATACTGAATCAGCACCGGGCAGCCTGCCGGGTTCAGATGCGGCTGTAACAAATCCTGTAACTTCCGGGTATCGGTACCAGCGCTTAATTTCAAGCGCAGCCCCTGAGAAAACTGCACCCGGGCGCGGCCGATATCCATGACTTTTTCAGCAGTGATACGCAGGCCACCGGAAAATCTGTCCTCGGAAACTTTCCCCATCACTGCGAGAAATTCATCTTCTTTGAACAGATTCTTGAATTCTTCCATCAACTCGCTGTAGACCGTGACTTCCACCACTGCGGTACTGTCATCCAGCGTCACGATCATCAACTTACCACGTTGAGTCATCTGGGTACGCACGCCAGTGATGATGCCGCAGATCATACGCGGATCGCGTGATGGCTCAACTTTCGCCAGAGTGGTTTTAATAAACTGCCGCACTTCCGGTGCGTAAGAATCAAACAGATGGCCGGACAGATAAAAGCCCAGCGCCAGCTTTTCTTCTGTTAAACGCTGTTTGTCTGACCAGGGCGGCACACTGATGTATTCCGGTGGCGGAATCAGATCTTCATCATCGCCAAACAGGCTGACCTGATTCGCTGCGGCATCTGCCTGTTCCGCCGCCTCCACTGCCAGAGAGACTGTTGCCAGCAAAATGGCGCGATCTTTCCCCAGGCAATCCATGGCTCCGGCGCGGATCAGGGCTTCGATCGTCCGGCGGTTCACCTGTCGCTTGTCAACCCGGTTACAGAAATCAAACAAATCTTTAAATGCCCCCCCGGTTTCCCGCGCAGCGACGATATTTTCAATCGCATTCTGCCCGGAACCTTTCACCGCACCCAGCCCATAACGTATCTGCGTCGCTTTTTTACCAGGCTCGCCGACCGGCATGAAACGGTAATCAGACAAATTGATATCCGGCGGCAGCATTTTCAGCTTACAAATATCGATCGCGTCTTCCACCAGAATCTTGACCTTGTCTGTATCGTCCATCGCCAGCGACATATTGGCTGCCATAAATGCGGCCGGATGATGCGCTTTCAGGTAAGCGGTGTGATAGGACAACAGCGCGTACGCCGCGGCATGCGATTTATTAAAACCATAGCCCGCGAATTTTTCCATCAAGTCAAAAATCTCGTCGGCTTTTTCTTGCGGCAAACCATCCTTGGCGGCACCATCACGGAAAATCTGACGGTGTTCCGCCATTTCTTCCGCTTTTTTCTTACCCATCGCACGACGCAGCAAATCTGCACCACCCAGCGAATAGCCACCGACCACCTGCGCCATCTGCATGACCTGCTCCTGATACACCATGATGCCGTAGGTTTCCGACAAAATGCCTTCGGTGCGCGGATCGGGATAATCGAACTTCTCACCGTGCTTACGCTTACAGAAATCAGGGATCAAATCCATAGGACCCGGACGATACAAGGCCACCAGCGCGATAATGTCTTCAAAACGATCGGGGCGCGCATCTTTCAGCATACCCTGCATGCCGCGGCTTTCCAGCTGGAACACAGCGACGGTTTTCGCTTTGGTCAGCAATTCATAGGATGCTCTGTCATCCAGCGGCAGTTTGGCAAGATCGAAGTTCTTCATTGCCGGATCCAGCATTTTGATATAGCGCACTGCACGATCAAGAATCGTCAGCGTTGTCAGCCCAAGAAAGTCGAATTTCACCAGACCGACCGCTTCGACGTCATCTTTATCGTATTGCGACACCACGCCGGAATCGCCGCCCTGCGTATAGAGCGGGCAAAAATCCGTCAGTTTGCCCGGAGCGATCAGTACACCACCGGCATGCATACCGATGTTGCGGGTAATGCCTTCCACCTGCTGTGCCAGATCGAGCAGGGTTTTGACTTCCTCTTCGTTTTCCTGACGCTCCGCCAGCAAAGGTTCTTCGACGATCGCCTCGGCAATCGTGACCTGTTTGCCCGGTTTAAAAGGAATCAGCTTGGAGATGCCATCGCAGAACATGTAGCCAAAATCCAGTACCCGTCCCACGTCACGGATCGCGCCTTTGGCCGCCATGGTACCGAAAGTCGCGATCTGCGACACGGCATCCTTGCCGTAGCGATCTTTCACATATTGAATAACGCGGTCACGGCCTTCCTGACAAAAATCAATATCAAAGTCGGGCATGGAAACCCGCTCAGGGTTCAGAAAACGTTCAAACAGCAGGTTGTACTGCAAAGGATCGAGATCGGTAATCAGCAGTGAATACGCAACCAGCGAACCCGCACCGGAACCACGCCCCGGGCCGACCGGCACGCCGTTATTTTTTGCCCATTGAATAAAGTCGGCAACAATCAGGAAGTAACCCGGAAAACCCATCTTGATGATGGTATCGGTTTCGAACTTCAGCCGCGCTTCGTAACGGGCGCGCTCTTTCGCGCGCTTTTCTTCATCCGGGAACAGATGTTGCAAACGGAATTCCAGACCGCGCTTTGCTTCAAACACCAGAAAATCATTGATCGTCATGCCGTCCGGTGTCGGGAAATCAGGTAATTTTGGCTTACCCAGCTCCAGCGTGAGATTGCAGCGTTTGGCAATTTCAACCGAATTTTGCAATGCACCCGGCATATCGGCAAACAAGGCCGCCATTTCGTCCTGGGTTTTGAAGCATTGCTGATCATTGAAGCGCCTGACCCGCCGCGCATTGGCCAGCATATCGCCCTCGGCAATACACACGCGCACCTCATGCGCTGTGTAATCCTCTTTTTTGAGGAATTGCACCGGATGGGTAGCAACCACGAGCAACCGCAATTTCTTTGCCAGTGTCACCGCTTGCCGGATATGGCTTTCCATATTCGGCTGACCTGCACGCTGGATCTCGATATAAAAATGTCCTGGAAAAATACTTTCCCACCGTTGTGCACAACGTTCTGCCTGTTCCAGATTGCCATTATCAATGGCAACACCGACATCCCCAGCGTGCGCGCCGGACAAGGCGATCAGCCCGCCTCCCTCGCCACGTTCATGCAGTTGCTGCAGCCATTCAAACCGGATTTCCGCCCGGCCACGATGCTGATTCACCAGCCATGCCTGCGCCAGCAGCTCACATAATTGCAGATATCCCCGGCGATTTTTGACCAGCAACAACAAGCGCGAGGGTTTATCGCGGTCATTATCGTTGGTGATCCAGGCATCGCAGCCAGCAATTGGTTTCATGCCTTTGCCACGTGCCGTCTTATAAAATTTCACCATGCCAAACAAGTTGGCCAGATCAGTCATTGCCATGGCAGGCTGCCGGTCTTTGGCAGCCATCTTGATCACGTCATCAATCCTGACCAGGCCGTCCACAATCGAATATTCAGAGTGAACACGCAAATGAACAAATTTTGGATCACCGGTCAAAGCGGGCGCTGCTTCTGCTCCTGCCGCGGAGGATAGTGTTAATTCTGTAGTCATCCCGCTATTCTACCGTGTAGGAGTAACCATTCATAAGTCCCGGTGTGAACTAATTTCTATCAAAATGGATATCTGCATAGAAAAAATGCACTTCGTTTAATACAAAAACAAGCTTTCTCCCTGCCATTGTCATAATTCTGAAAAATCAGATGCGGTTTCACAAAAATCAAAGGAAAACTTGCGATGAAATAAGTTGCAAGTTGCGCCTTCGAGACATTTCGGTTCTTGCTCTGTGTTACGCTCAACTGGTACCAATGTTGCCCCGGAGTCTATTGTGTTCAGTAAGTCTTCCCCGTTTTTTGACGCTCTCCGGCACCGTGGCAGAACTTTCTGGGCCGCTGCACTGTTCATCCCCTGCTTTGCCGCCACGGCATCTGCGCCGGGCGACAGGGAAGAAGCGATTTTCCTGGATGATATCCCTGTGGTTCTGTCTGCTTCACGCCTGTCTCAGCCAATCAATGAGGCGCCCGTTGCAGTCACCGTCATTGACCATCAGATGATCCGCGATTCCGGAGCCTGGGATTTATCAGAAATTTTCCGTCTGGTACCGGGCATGTATGTGGCGTACCATGCCGATCCTTATTTTTCCGCAGACAGCACGGTTGCCTATCACGGCATGGTCACCACGACCACCTCTGACCGGATGCAGGTTTTAATTGACGGTCGTTCCGTCTATGCCGGATTGTTCGGTGGCGTGAACTGGAACGACCTGCCGATCGTGATCGCCGATATTGAACGCATTGAGGTAGTACGCGGCCCCGATTCGGCCAGCTACGGTGCCAACTCCTATCTGGGCGTGATCAATATCATCACCCGTCATGCCGCTGAATCTCAGGGAGGCTCGGTATCTCTGACCGGCGGCAGAAGCCGGTCAGAAGGCGTATTCCGCTATGGCGGAAAAAGCGGCGACCTCAGTTACCGCATCACCGCCAGCCTGCGCAAAGACAATGGCGAAGATGATTACATTCATAATCCGACGTCTCAGAATACGTTCTGGACGCTGAATAAATTTGATAACAAAACCATGCAGATTTTCAATCTGCGCACCGATTATCAGATCAATGCCAGCGATACGCTGGAATTCCAGTTCGGATTCAATGGTGGTCCACGCGAAGTGGGAGAGTATAAAAATGTCTCCGCCATTACCCGTCAGGCTGAAAATCATTTTGAAATGCTGAACTGGCGACGTGCGCTGGATGGCGACGGAGAACTCGCCATCAAGGCATTTCATACCTCAGAAAAAGTTGACGCTACGCTCAGGGATTCTGATGGCATCAGCGACGGCGACATCCGTTTCAACCGTTTCGACCTGGAAGTCCAGCATACCTTTTCTCCTTTTCAGGATGGTCGTCTGGTCTGGGGTGGCAGCGTGCGCTATGACAAAACATATGCGCCGTATTATCTCGGTGTCGGTGACAACCAGTATCTGTACGGCGAATTTCCATTTCATCTGCAACGTCTGTTTGGCAATCTCGAATGGCGCGTGCGGCCCGATGTCATCATCAATACGGGGGCGATGCTTGAACATAACAGCTACACCGGCAACGATGTGACGCCGCGTATCGCAGCAAACTGGCATGTGACACCCGAACATACTTTCCGGATCAGCCACTCCAGAGCAACCCGCTCTCCCTCAGTGTATGAAAAAGTCTATGAAGCCTACTGGCGGGGTCCGGATTTTTACCCTGCTTTGCCAGAATTACGACCAGAACGCGTCCAGTCCACTGAAATCGGCTACATGGGAAAAGTGGGTAAAGCAGATATTGATTTCCGTATCTTTTATGACGATTACCACGATCTGATCGATGTTCGCAAGGCGGCATCGGCTGCCAGCGGCAATCTGAATGCGGGGCGCGCGCTGATGCGGGGCTATGAATTGCAGCTGAAAGCTCCCATGTCGGACAAAACCCGCATCATCTATGGCCTGTCTGGCGGCGGAGTCAAAAGTGACAATATCAACGGTGTGATTTATAGCGACTCTTTACCAAAATACAATCACAGCCTGATGTTAAGTCATACGTTCAGCGAGTCATGGCAAGGCAGCCTGGTCGCCTACCAGATTGCAAAAACCAAATTTAATGCAACAGACTACAACCCGACCCAGAATCGCGGTTATTACATAGATGGAAACCGTCGTCTGGATGGGCGCCTGAACCGCCAGTTTCTGCTGGCCGGAAAACATGCGGAAGTCACACTGGTTGTGCAAAATATGCTGAATGCCCATTATTTTGAATACCGGCACGATAATGAATTTCCCGGCCGGCTGGCAAGACTGAATTTCAAACTGGATTTTTAGCAAATGCCCTGTCTGCACTTCCCGAACATACAGAATCCTTATCGCAAGATAACAAGATATCTGTCGGGTATGCTCACCATGTTTTTTCTGTGTGCATTCAGCATCTCCTGTTTTGCAGTCGAGAGCGTCACCATCGTGTTAAGCGAAGAAGGCGGCGCATATTCTGAATTTGCGACTCACCTGCAGAATATCCTGACCAATTCCCAGAAAACCAGTACCAGAATTATTCATGTCAACAACCTCAGTAACGACGATCTGCCAAGGCAGGCGAGCAATCAGCTGTTCATTGCTGTTGGCACACCGGCGATGGTGGTGATGGCGCAGAAACCGGCACATCTGGCAGTGCTCAATGTACTGGTTCCACGGGCCAGTTTTATGAAAACCGCCCGTCAATATAACCGGCAGCAAGACAGCCGGCGCTTCTCAGCCGTTTTCATGGATCAGTCATGGACACGGCAATTACGCCTGATCCGCATCAGTCTCGCGCATCGCACCCGCGTTGGCATCCTGCTCGGCAAAGAATCCGCTGAATATATTCCCGCCATACAAAGCGCCGCCAAAGAGATGGACCTGAGTCTGCATATAGAAATCGTGACCGATGATGCAGAGTTGCTCAATGCCCTGCGTAAGCTGCTCGGCAACAGCGACGCCATTCTCGCCGTGCCTGATGCGCACATTTACAACCGGAATAATTTGCCCAGCATCCTGCTGACCAGCTACCGGCAACAGATTCCCTTATTCGGCTTTTCGTCCTCGTATGTGAAAGCCGGTGCGCTGGCCGCCGTATACAGCCAGCCAGCACAAATCAGTCAGCAGGTTGCCGAACTGATCGCAAACCTGTCTGGTACGGTGAGCCTACCGCCGCCACAGTATCCGCGCTATTTCTCCGTCAATACCAATCCGCAGGTTGCACGGTCACTGGGTATCAATATCGAACCGGAAGCAGAATTGCAACGCCAGCTGAGACAACAAACGGAGCAGGTGCAATGAAAGACTGGCAACTCTCCCGTCGCATCCTGTTTCTGGCGCTTGCGCCGGTCTGTACCATCACACTATTGCTGACAATGATGGTCATGCTCGTCGGCGTCACCGAAATTGATGGCGCCCTGCATGCCCGCGGCGCGCTGATCGTGCGCCATCTGGCACCAGCCTGTGAGTACGGCGTATTTTCCGGAAACCGCGCCGTGCTGGAAGGGCTGACACAAGCCGTCATGCGTGAAGAGGATGCACAGGCCGTCATTATTACCGACAATGAACATCACATTCTTGCCTATGGTGGAAAACCTGAAACTCTGCGTTCCGAATACATCCAGGCGGCAATGCAGGGTAAGGTACTCAAAGGCAAACATAGCAACCTGATTTTTGGTGCTCCGGTTTATCAGGGCAAACCGGAAGACGAGGAATATGACCTGTTTGACCGTTCGCCCCAGAAAACCGCTGCACAGCCCAAACTGATGGGTTATGTCTATCTGGAACTGAGTACTGAAGCCAGCAAGCACAGTAAAACGATTTTTATGCTGAGCACATTACTGATCGGCATTATTGGCACCGCCGCTGCATCTATCCTGGCGCTGGGCATGAGCCACGACCTGAGCCGCCCGCTATCGCGTCTGATCAATGGCGTGCACAGAATGGCCAAAGGCGAGTTCAGTGTCCGCGTTCCTGCCGCATCCGGCGGCGAATTGCAACAGCTCGAAAACGGCTTCAACCAGATGGCGGAAGAAATACAGAGCAGTCATGACAAATTGCTGGAAATTAATGCCAATCTCGAAAAAATCATTGCCGACCGGACCCGTGAACTCGAGCAGAAAAATCAGGCGCTGGAACACCTGTCAAATACCGACCGCCTGACCGGTCTCTACAACCGCTTCAAACTCGAAAATATTCTTGAGGAAGAACACCTCAGATGCCAGCGTTATGGCGGTAATTTTGCAATCGCGATTGCCGATGTCGATAAATTCAAACTGGTCAACGACACTTACGGCCACCAGACCGGTGACCGGGTATTGATCGGCATTGCCGAAATCCTGCGCAACCATGTGCGCAGCCTTGACGCCGTAGGACGCTGGGGCGGTGAGGAATTTCTCGTCATTTTCCGCGAAACGGCCTCTTATGGCGCGGTTTCTATTACTGAAAAATTACGCCATGCCATTGAAGAATACGATTTTGGCGAAGCCGGAAAAGTCACTGCCAGCTTCGGTGTGACCTCCTACCGCTATCCGGACGCCATTCTGGAAATGATGATACGCGCAGACAATGCGCTCTACCATGCCAAACGCGGCGGCAGAAACCGGGTTGAATTCAAAGATTTCTGATGATGACGATGATTTGACGATTGTTCAGGTCATCGGCATCCTTTTCCTTCCTGCCTCGTCAGCGCCTCACTTTAAACCACTCCCTCTGCTCCTTCCGTACAAGGAATACGCTTTCTGTGCTGCGCTACGGTAAAATGATGCGATTCTGGGAAAATAGCAAACTGACAGTTTTTCTGATCCGGCTTTTCTGTTCTTCCCCCTGCGCCGCAGATTGCTCCGGCATCGCAGCACAATATCAACACACATCTACCCATTATCTGATATGAGCAACGACAACAAAAATAAAGCCACAGCACCGGCAACTTCCGACAACGCAGCGCCAGCCTCTAATTTTTTACGCGCCATTATCGATAACGACAACGCCGCCGGCACTTACAAGCGCAATGGCATGCCAACCGTCATCACCCGCTTCCCGCCAGAACCGAATGGCTACCTGCACATCGGCCACGCCAAATCAATCTGCCTGAACTTCGGTTTAGCGCGTGATTACAACGGCGTTTGCCATCTGCGCTTTGACGATACCAACCCTGAGAAAGAAGATCAGGAATACGTCGACACCATCATGGACAGCGTCAAATGGCTGGGTTTCGACTGGCAAGCCTCGGCACAAAACGGCGGTAGCAATCACCTGTATTACGCCAGTAATTATTTCGATACTTTTTACGCGATTGCTGAATACCTGATTAATGCCGGTCATGCCTATGTCGATAGCCAAAGCCCTGAAGACATGGCGGCAAATCGCGGTGATTTCTCACGGCCTGGCGTGAACTCACCTTTCCGCGATCGCACAGCCAGCGAATCGCTGGATTTATTCCGCCGCATGAAAACCGGCGAATTTGCCGATGGCGCCCACATCCTGCGCGCCAAAATCGACATGGCGTCACCGAACATGAATATGCGCGACCCGGCGATCTATCGCATTCGTCACGCCCATCATCACAATACCGGCGACAAATGGTGCATCTACCCGATGTACGACTACGCGCATCCGCTCGAAGATGCGATAGAAAACATCACCCACTCAATCTGCACTTTAGAATTCCAGGATCACCGCCCGTTTTACGACTGGGTCATCGCCCGCGCAGCCGAAGGCGGCTTCTTCAAACAACCGGTGCCACGCCAGTACGAATTCGCCCGCCTGAACTTAACCTACGTTGTCACCAGCAAACGCAAACTGCGCCAACTCGTCGAACAAAACATCGTCAGCGGTTGGGACGACCCACGCATGCCAACCATCGTTGGTATCCGTCGTCGCGGCTACACACCCGAAGCGATTCAACTGTTCTGCGAACGCATCGGCGTATCGAAGTCTGACGGCTGGATCGATTACAGCACACTCGAAGGCGCATTGCGTGACGACCTCGACCCGAGAGCACCACGTGCCACTGCGGTCTTGCGTCCACTCAAACTGATCATCGACAATTTCCCTGAAGGCGAAGCCGTCGCATGCACAGCGCCCGTCCATCCGCACCACCCGGAACGCGGCAACCGTGAATTCACGATCAGCAAAGAACTCTGGATAGAACAAGAAGACTTCATGGAAGAACCGACCAAAGGCTACTTCCGCCTCTTCCCGGGCAACAAAGTGCGTTTGCGTTACGGCTACGTGGTCGAATGCACAGGCTGCGATAAAGATGAAAACGGCAACATCATCGCCGTGCATTGCAACTACTTCCCCGACAGTAAATCCGGCACCGAAGGCAGCGCGAATTACAAAGTCAAAGGCAACATTCACTGGGTCAGCGTGTCTGATTCTTTAGAAGTCGAAGTACGCCTGTATGACCGCTTGTTCACTGATGCAAATCCGGATGCAGGTGGCAAAGACTTTATGACCTTGTTGAATCCATCCTCATTAGAAACCATTCGCGCCTACGTTGAGCCGGGCATGGTCAACGTCGAACCAGACACACGTTTGCAATTTGAACGCCATGGTTATTTTGTCGCGGATCGCGTGGATTCTGTGAAGGGGAAACCGGTGTTTAATCGGGTGACGACTTTGAAGGATTCGTGGGGGAAGTAAGAAAATTCGACAATTAAAAATAATTGCATTGGAGACTTATGGTTGACAAATTAAGTGGATCTGAATTTCGTTTCAGAAGAAATGAAAGTATTGGAGAACCGGATGCTGAAAGCGACGAACTTTTTTTGTCACAATGCTTTGTTGATACAGGAGACTTTGAAACACTAATTGACTGCTCTAAGCCACAAAGAATTTTAGTAGGTAGAACTGGCGCTGGTAAAAGCGCCCTTATCGCAAACTTAAAAAACTCTGAAGACAACGTAATTGAAATTACGCCAGAAAATTTGTCCTTAAATTTCATATCAAACTCAGATATGTTATCAACTCTTGAAAAAGCTGGAGTTAAGTTGGACATTTTCTACAGTTTACTTTGGAAACATGTATTTACCGTTGAACTATTGAGATATAAATATGATCTCTCAAACGAAGAAAATACAAAAAAATGGTCATTTAGTTTTTTATCCGCACTAAATAAAAAAGATCAAACCAAAGAACGTGCGCTGAATTACATTCGAGATTGGGGAGATAAATTTTGGTATCAAACCGAATATAGAATTAAAGAAGTAACACAAAAATTGGAAGGTGAATTAAAAAGTAGTTTGGGCACAAACATAGAACTGCTCAAATCAGAAACAAATATTGGCATCAAGGGATCAGAAGAAAAGAAATTTGAAGTTATCAGTAAGGCTCAAAGTGTTGTAAATTCTATCCAAGTAAAATTACTCTCGGATGTGATGCGCCTTTTGGCAGAAGAAGTATTCAATGACCCCAAACAAAAATACTACGTAGTCATTGATAAATTAGACGAAAATTGGGTTGAGAGCGAACTTCGATACAGACTCATTAGATCCCTGATTGAAACAGTAAAAAGTTTTCGAGTTATACCGAATGTAAAAATAGTGGTTGCTCTTAGACTAGACCTGCTGCGCAGCGTATTTGAGAGAACGAGAGATTCAGGATTTCAAGAGGAGAAATATCAATCACTATTGCTGCCGATTCACTGGGACAAAAGAGTACTCGAGGATCTCCTAAACAAACGTGTCGCAAAATTTACAAGCGAACAATACACTAAGCGCCCTTTAACTTTGCGTGAATTATTTCCAGAGTCAATTTCGAGGGAAAGGTTTGTTGATTATTTATTTAATCGCACTTTATATAGGCCAAGGGATGCAATAGCGTTCGTGAATGAATGTCTAAAACAAGCGTATGGACAAACAAAAATCATGGTACAAACTGTGCGATTAGCTGAAATTGAATATTCAGCTCAACGATTTGATTATCTCTGTTACGAATGGGGTGATCACTTTCCAAATCTCTCACAATATCTACCGTTGCTAGAAAAAATGCCCAATAGTTTCAAACTTTCCTCAATGTCAAAATTAAAAATCGATGAATTTTGTTTGCAACATTGCATTAACGATAGCGAAAATTCTAAAGACCCCATTATTCGTGCTGGGAATGCCTATCTCAATAACAATAGCCTACACGCGTTCATAATTGTATTGGTGAAAGCACTGTTTCAAATAGGCGCAATTGGTATCAAGACTGATTCTTTTTCCGGACAAATTTGGAGTTTTCTTGGAACAAGAACCCCCTCTGACGGGCAAATTAAACCAACATCTGAAATATTCGTTCATCCAATGCTTTGGAGTCGTCTTGGAGTTAATCCGAAGTGACCGATGGCAAGCAAGCGTACCGTGCGTACATCCGTAGGGTGTGCCATGAGTACCGTTTCACCGGATTCCTCATTTTTTAAGCTGTTCGTTTTCCAGCATTGGTGCGCATGGCGCACTATACGCAGTTTTTATGAGGCTTGTGGCGTGCTTTGGTTCCACGAGGCCTGTCTTTGTTGAGGGATCGTTTTTGTGGATATTGACGAAATTTGTCTTTAGGGGCGGGCTGTGATTTTCTTTCTCGCGCCTTTATCATGCCGAACGGCCGACGTTCAAATATCGCTGGCGGCACGTATTTCTTCATCGCGAATAGCGTTCAGCGCAAACCTATTCTGACCGCCGAATTATTGCGTGCAACCGTATTTCACAAGATTAAGTTTGCTTCATACATTTCAACACTGCGTCGTCAATGATCGCGTCTTTCCTCACACATTCCTTTAATTTTTTTGTAGGAATCGTTGGCGTTGAAGTATTTTTTTCGGGGGCAAGCCAGGTGTGATACCGGGGTGTTATTTTGCCCTTAATAGAATGCCAGAATTCTATTGGCAGCGAAACGATGACACCATTAGCGTTTTTTTGTAAGTGGAAATGCAAATGTGGTTCGGTAGAAAATCCGCTATTCCCCGACAGCCCAATGACCATGCCAGCTTCGATTCGCTGCCCCGGAGAGACGTGAGACGAATATTGTTTCAGGTGCGCATAGTCCGCCCAAGTGCCATCGTCATGAAGAATCCGCACGAGGTTTGCCTTGTCCATAAACTCAGGCTTCGCCAGTCCATTATCTGCAAATTGTTTGATGTTTTCGATGACATAGCCAGATCTGGCTGCAACAATCGGCGTACCGATAGGCATCACGAGATCTATGGCATTTTTATTTGAAACTGCCTTGTGAGAAAAAATCGGACCATCTGGTGCCTGACCAACAAAGATGGGCTGCTCTGAAATAAAAGGCAATCTGTATTTCGCAGTCGGATCATGCTGCGCGACTGGCGAGCCAATCACATAATTAAATTTATAAAAAAACTCGTACCTTTGCTGCTTATTGAAAGCGGAAATTTCGACTAACTCCAGCGTTTGTCCGGGTGCAATATAACGCACTACCGGCCAGCCCGTGCTGGAGGCGATGTTACTGGAACGAACTAAATTCAAGCTTAAAGTCAGAGGAATACGACTTCGGTTATTCGCAACAACCAATGTCGAATTCGCTTTTTTGACACTCTCTACTGACACTAGCGTGGTTTCTGAAAAGCAGCAAGAAGACCACAGCCATACGACCAGCAGCAAGCATGATTGAAACTGCAAATTCCGAACTTTTTCCATTAAGGATTTCCGTTAAAAATTATCTTGCTGCACGACAGATAGCTCTGTCTGCAAATATCACCCGCTTAAATCAAGGGCTTAACGCAATAACCTGTTTGCAACTGTTCTCAATCAAAAGTCTATCTTTTTTTCCGACGCGGACGCACATATTTGCCCAAAAGCCGCTTATGAATTTTAAAATTTCGAGATTGTAAAGCGCTTCATGCCTGACACCTAATGTGCAGACATTAAGCTGCTCATCAAAAAATCAGCTAGCTTTACCAGCAAACTTGCTCCGTACCACATGCAATTTTTTATAGCTGTCAATCAAACGCTGGTGGCGCTCCAGACCTTCCAGTTTCATGCTCGTCGGCGTTAAGCCGTAAAAACGCACGCTGCCATCGACGGATCCGATGACGGCATCCATACGCTCGTTGCCAAACATGCGGCGGAAATTGGTTTCGTAATTTTCCAATTCCAAATCATCGTCCAACGTCACTTCGAGCACCACGTTCAGCGCCTGATAAAACAAGCCGCGTTCGACGCTGTTGTCGTTGTATTGCAGGAAGGCTTGCGTCAAATCCTGCGCGTCTTCGAGTTGTTCTAAGGCGAGATGAATCAGCAGCTTTAATTCAAGCACGGTGAGTTGTCCCCACACCGTATTCTCATCAAATTCGATACCGATCAGGGTGGCGATATCGCTGTAATCGTCGAGTTCGTTATTCTCTAAACGATCGAGCAAGTCTTCCAGCGCATCATCATCGAGCTGATGTAAATTCAGAATATCGTTGCGGAACAATAAGGCTTTGTTGGTGTTGTCCCAGATCAGATCTTCGACTGGGTAGACTTCTGAATAACCCGGCACCAGAATGCGGCAAGCGGTGGCGCCTAACTGGTCATACACCGCCATATAGGTTTCTTTGCCCATGTCGGCAAGGATGCCGAACAAGGTGGCAGCTTCGTCGGCGTTCGAGTTTTCGCCTTGACCAGAGAAATCCCATTCCACAAATTCGTAGTCGGCTTTGGCACTGAAAAAACGCCATGACACAACGCCGCTGGAATCAATGAAGTGCTCAACGAAATTATTTGGTTCAGTCACAGCCTGACTGACGAAGGTCGGTTGCGGTAAATCATTCAGACCTTCAAAACTACGACCTTGTAGCAATTCTGTCAGGCTGCGTTCCAGCGCGACCTCAAAGCTAGGATGCGCACCAAACGAAGCAAACACGCCGCCGGTGCGCGGATTCATCAGCGTCACGCACATGACCGGATATTGCCCGCCGAGCGAAGCGTCTTTGACCAGCACCGGAAAGCCTTGTTCTTCCAGGCCCTGTATGCCAGCCAGGATGCCGGGATACTTTGCCAGCACGTCTTGCGGTACATCGGGCAAGGCGATTTCGCCTTCGAGAATTTCGCGTTTCACCGCGCGTTCAAAAATTTCAGACAGACATTGCACCTGCGCTTCGGCCAGCGTATTACCCGCACTCATGCCATTGCTGGCGAACAGGTTTTCGATCAGGTTGGATGGAAAATAAACCGTCTCGCCATCCGATTGACGAACGAATGGCAACGAGCAGATACCGCGTTCTGTATTACCGGAATTGGTATCAATCAGATGTGAGCCGCGCAGTTCTTTTTCGGGGTTGTAAATTGCCAGAGTGTGCTTATCCAGAATCTCTTTTGGCAGCGCATCTTTTTTACCCGGCTTGAACCACTTTTCATTCGGGTAATGCACGAATTCTGCATTCGCAATGTCTTCGCCCCAGAACGAACCGGCATAAAAATGATTATTGCTCAGACGTTCAATGTACTCGCCAAGTGCTGACGCCAGAGCGCTTTCTTTGGTTGCACCTTTGCCGTTGGTAAAACACATCGGTGAATGCGCATCGCGGATATGCAATGACCACACATTCGGAATAATATTGCGCCATGATGCGATTTCAATTTTGATGCCCAGACCCGCCAGCAAGCCGGACATATTCGCGATGGTTTGCTCTAAGGGTAAGTCTTTGCCGAGGATATAGGTCGCTGCGTCGACATCTGGGTTCAGGGTCAGCAAGGCCTGTGCGTCGGCATCGAGATTATCGACTTCTTCGATGACAAATTGCGGACCTTCCTGTACGACTTTTTTGACCGTGCAGCGCTCAATCGAACGCAAAATACCCTGGCGATCTTTATCAGAAATATCGGAGGGCAATTCGATTTGAATCTTGAAAATCTGCGCGTAACGGTTTTCCGGATCAACGATATTATTTTGTGATAGACGGATATTCTCCGTAGGGATATCGCGCGTGTTGCAGTACAACTTCACAAAGTACGCCGCACACAATGCCGATGAAGCCAGGAAGTAATCGAAAGGCCCGGGAGCAGAGCCATCGCCTTTGTAGCGGATAGGCTGATCAGCGATCACCGTGAAATCATCGAATTTGGCTTCGAGGCGAAGCTTATCGAGAAAGTTGACCTTAATTTCCATGAGAATGTTCCAAAAAAAGCAAGCAAAAGCGCGTTAAAAGTAAATCAGGCGCCATTATCCGTTCTTTTAGCCGCACAAGATAGGTTGCAGTACAAATCCACTCGTCCGCTTCGTCGCACCAGCACATACGGCATAGCAGATACCTCGCCTGATTCTGTCAGCGACTTAATATCCTGAAAATGCGGGGAAATATCTCAGGATGACGGTATGGTAAACTTGCCGCCCTCTGCCCGCACTGCGTTACCCACGCATTACAGGTCTTACAGGATACTTATCGTGACTACTGCATCTGAGATCAATCAGTTATTTCCCCGCCCGCTGTGGCAATGGTTTGAACAAATCTGCGCCATTCCGCATCCTTCCAAACATGAAGCCGCATTGAGCGAACATATCCAGCAATGGGCAAAGCAGCGCGGCTTGCCGGTGGTGGTCGATCATGTCGGCAACCTCATCATCCGCAAACCGGCCACCGCTGGCATGGAAGAGCGCAAGACCGTAGTGATTCAGGCGCATCTGGATATGGTGCCGCAGAAGAATGCCGATAAAGTGCATGATTTCACAACCGATCCGATACAGCCTTGGATTGACGGCGAATGGGTCAAAGCGACCGGTACGACGCTAGGGGCGGACAACGGTATCGGTATGTCATCTGCGCTGGCGATACTGGGGGCGGAGGATATCTGCCACGGTCCGCTGGAAGTATTGCTGACAGTGGATGAGGAAGCCGGTATGACAGGCGCTTTCGGCTTGCAGGCGGGCATGTTAAATGCCGATATTCTGATCAATACCGACTCTGAGCAGGAAGGCGAAATCTATATGGGTTGCGCTGGCGGCGTCGATGCTGAAATCAGCTTGCCATTGCAGTGGCAGGCACCGGTGCAACAAATGGCATACACGCTGAGCATTACCGGGCTCAAGGGCGGCCATTCCGGTGTGAATATCCATCTGGGGCGGGGCAATGCAAATAAACTGATTGCTCGCTTCCTTGCCGGACATGCGACAGAACTCGGCTTGTCGTTGTCAGAGATTAAAGGTGGATCTCTCCGCAATGCAATTCCCCGCGAAGCACAGTGCAACTTTACGATTGATGCGGCGCAGCTTCCATTGCTGGAGCAATGCATCGCACAATATCAGGCGATATTACAGACTGAACTGGCTGTCGTGGAGCCCGCATTAAAACTCAGTCTGCAAAGCACGCCATTGCCCGCACAGGTGTTGCAACCGACAGCCCAAAAAACGCTGATCAACCTGATCAACAGCTGCCCGAATGGCGTGATCCGCATGAGCGACGAAATCAGTGGTGTCACCGAAAGCTCGCTGAATGTCGGCGTCATCAGTACCACACAAGATGAAGTAACGATCCTGTGTCTGATCCGCTCGCTGATTGACAGTGGTCGTGAAAATATCGAAAGTACCCTGCAATCGCTGAGCGATCTCGCAGGGGCGCAGATTACGTTTTCCGGCTGTTATCCGGGCTGGAAGCCCGACACCAGTTCAGCGGTCATGGCGATCGTCAAAGACACCTATCAAAGCATTTATCACAAAGAACCGGTGATCATGGTGATCCATGCGGGGCTGGAATGCGGTCTGTTCAAAAAGCATTATCCTGATCTGGATATGGTGTCTATCGGCCCGACTATCCGTTATCCGCACGGCCCCGATGAAATGGTGAATATTAAAACCGTAGGCCAATACTGGACCTTGTTGCTGGCAGTGCTGGAACGCATTCCCGCCAAATGAAGATGACGCGATATCCATTCCTGCTCGCCCTGGCGCTGCTGTCCGCTGGCAGTGCTCAGGCGGCGGGTGATGCGGTTGCCGGCCAGTCAGCCTTTCGTCAATGCGCATCCTGCCACCAGCTTGGGTCTTCGGCCCGCGGCGGTTTCGCACCACAGCTAAACGCCGTCATCGGCCGGACGGCTGGGAGTACGACTGATTTTTCATATTCGGCTGCCATGAAAAATGCACGCATTATCTGGACGGAAAAAAATCTGGCGGCGTTTTTACGTGCGCCGGGTGATTTTATTCCCGGAAATAAAATGCGTTTTTACGGTATCAGCAATGAACAGCAAATTGCTGATTTACTGGCTTATCTCCGCACTCAGCATTAAAGTGCGCCCACATTTTTTCGGGTGCAGACAGTACAGCATGTTTTGAAAAATAATTCGCAAAATCCGGTAAAATGCCATTTTCCGCAATGAATCTGACTTGATCATCCATGAAAATACATGGTCTCTGGAAAATTACACTGATTCGGAATGTGCTGGTCCGTACCACTGCCGGCAGTTTCAATGAAGCCGGAACTCAGGCATGTTTTGAAGAAACACAGCAAAAGGCACCGGTCGACAAACCCTGGGCGGGTCTCACGAATGCGGCCAACTGGGAAATGTCGAATGCCGCAGCGCTGCAATCTTTTCCCAAAATGCGTGAATGGGCGTTTCAGAACAACTGCGTGTGCCTTGCCGTGGTTGTTCCAAGCCAGATCCGGCAATTGATCCATCAGCGCCAGACCGGCAACATGCCTGAAAATCTGGTGCGTTACTTTTCCAACATGGAAGAAGCATGCAACTGGCTGACAGCGCGCGGTTTTCCCTTTACCATGGCGGACTACCCCCATGAAGACTTTGTCCTCAGTACCCGTCCAGTACACAATACTGGCAAACACTGAAATAAAAGCATCCCTGCATTTCTGAATTCCGGATTAATGGCAATATCCTGCCACCGTTTATCCTGATTGACCCCATGCCAGGCAGTAATGCCATGGATTCACCTGCCTGTTGAAACTTTCGCTCACATTTTATGCATATCGTCTGGGAACAATTTACACCTTATTCTTCACTGATCGGAGGAATACTGATCGGCCTCGCCAGCATCCTGCTGTTGTGGTGCCTCGGACGCATCGCCGGAATAACCGGCATCGTCGCTGGCCTGATCACCCCTGTTCGCGGAGACTGGAGCTGGCGGCTGGTCTTCGTCGCCGGGATGTTTTTATCTTCTTTCCTATACCGGATTGTCGCCCCCTTGCCTGCCATACGCATCGATGCCAGTTGGGGTGAATTGATTCTGGCGGGATTCATCGTCGGCATCGGCACACGGCTCAGTAATGGCTGCACCAGCGGTCATGGCGTCTGCGGTCTGGCGCGCCTGTCCATGCGTTCCCTGATCGCCACGCTGACTTTTATGCTTACCGGCTTCCTGACTGTTTTTGTGTTGCGGCACGTTTTCTGAGAAAGTTTGCAGATGTTACATCTAATCTTTGCCGCGATCAGCGGATTGGTGTTTGGCACCGGGCTGATCATTGCCGGCATGGCCAATCCTGCCAAAGTGCTGTCATTTCTCGACCTGGCCGGGCACTGGGACCCGTCGCTGGCCATGGTGATGGCCGGAGCAATCGGCATGGCGCTGTGGCCATTTTATCTGGCGCGCAGACGCCGCTATAGCTTGCTGGGGACACCAATGCAATTACCGGTGCTGACCCGGATTACAGGGCGGTTAATCGCCGGCAGCGCCTTATTCGGTGCAGGGTGGGGACTGGCAGGTATTTGTCCTGGACCTGCCCTGGTGGTCATCAGCATTGATCCACTCAAAGGAGCTGCATTCATCCTGCCCATGTTGGCTGGCATACTGCTGGTCGACCAGTGGGATAACAAAACCGGAACGTGAATATCTGATCGGTCATCAGAAACCGCTTTTTCGGCTTTAAGGATTGCGGTTTCTGCTGATATGCCAGATCAGTCTATTTTCAGCTTCTGCACACCGCCTGCTGTCCGTTTTTTAGGCAAGGTCAGCGTCAGGATACCGTTGTCATATTTCGCACCGGCATCATTGGCCTCAATATCCAGCGGTAACTGAAAACTGCGCGAAATCTCACCAAAATACCGCTCGCTCCGCAACACCTTGTGCTCCGTCTCGCTGCTGTCATGCTGCCTCACCTCAGCGCGCAGCGTAACGACGTTGCCGTCCAGAGAAACATGAATATCGTCTTTCGCAACACCGGGTATTTCCGCATTCACGGTATAAGCGGCATCGGTTTCCTTCACATCAATCTTGATCTGGGAAGGATGCGGCAGCGGGTCGCCGTGGAGAGGTTTGACATAAAAACTGGGACTCAAATCCCTGAAAAAATCATCAAAAAAACCGCCACGATTACTTAATGCACCCATTTTCTTCTCCTTTTCAAAATCAACTGGTTTCCAAAAATCCACACACAGTGCTTACTGTATGCGTAACCCAGTATAGAAATTCTCCCAAAAATAGCCAATTCTCCACTACTGGTGTTTGATGCAAGTCAAACACCAAAAATCGTCGTGGCAAGACCGGATTAATACCTGTCTGAACTACAACGAGGAAATAAAAAAGCCCGCGGGAAGCGGGCCTTTTTCCAATATCTGGTATCGCTCAGATCATCGGGTGCGATCAGGCAGATTGCAGGCTGCCATTAATCACCCGGACACGATCACCGGATTGCCAGCCGGGTTGGGAAGATGGTGTAAATGTGCGCAATTGCCCATTTTCCATACGGACCCGGACTTCATAGACGGTTGTCGTGTGCGTCCGTTTTTCAATCGCATTACCGGCAAAACCGCCACCGACAGCACCGGCGACTGTTGCTAATTTACGTCCGTCACCACCACCGATCTGATTGCCCAGGACGCCGCCGAGAACCGCACCAGCCACCGCGCCAAGACCGCTGCCCTGTGCTGGCTGCTGCTCTACGGCACGGACAGATTCAACCACACCGCAATTGTCGCAGACCTGATGTGCCTGCTGATGCACGGCCTGATAGCTGCCGCCAGAATGTGTTCGCGCTGGCTGTTCATGTGTTGATGTTGAATTGGATGTAGCAACATTATTTCTGATGTTATTGCCTTTTATTCCGGTATCTGTTTCAGCAACGGAAGATGCGGGCGCAGCGACCATTGAGGAATCCGCCTTCGGAGTGCTGTTTGAATTAGGGAATAAGCCGGTCATCGCGGCAACGCCAACCAGACTCACCAGAATCACGGAAGCTGCAGCCCCTGCAACCAGTGGATGAATGCGTTTATTTGTTGTCTCGGCCATGATGTATTTCCTTTCAAAAAAAGTGACTGCAATGTAATCCAAAAACGATGCGCACTACCAAACAGTTGACCGGATTGGTGTTTCATTCGTAAGTAAATGTAAAACAGGTCAGAGGGAAATTTATCCGGTCGGGGAACGCAATAGATAATTCCGATTAAAAATTTCTTCTTTCCGTTTACCGTAAAAAACAGTAGTTTCCGGTACTCGGAAACCCGTGGCACATCATTTGAAACGTCATGTTTCCGGTACGGATTTATCGTCGGATGAATCAGAAACACAGTGGAAACCGTACCGGTAATCATCCAGTGGGTATGGGGCAATCACCAGTACAGAAAAATCTGCTGACTGCTTCGACACAGATAGTCAAATAAGGTGATAAGTGCCGGACAATGATTTTTCAGCGAAGTCCCGGTGCGCCCACTCTTTCAGTCAGTCCTGACAAAGTGAGAAACCCACACCGGAATCAAGCCGTGCGGCGAGAGCCGCCACAGATCAGAAGCTGTATTGCATGCCTATAGAAACGTTATTCACAGCCTCTTTGTCACCATTGAATTTGATCTTGCGTGTTTCAAATTCACCGCGCAGAGCCAGTTCTTTGGTCAGCTGATAGGTCGCGCCCAGTCCGAATACAGGTTGAGTCGAAGTCGTGCTGCCATTGGATACCCCAACACCTGCCACGCTACCACTACCTTCTGCTTTGATGCTGGCAATTCCCAGTTTGGCAAATCCACTCAACTGCTGGGTGAATTCATGCTTATACAGACCGGCTAATTCAAAACCTTTTCCTTTTACTTGTGATGTTGCATTCACTCCACCTGCGCTGCTGTTGGCAGAAATCGTGCCCAGAGAAAAGTAACTGGCCTCAACTGCAAAATTCTTATCGATGTTATAGCCACCGAATACTTTGTAAGTATCTGAATTCGTGCTGCAGGAAACGACGTTTTTACAATCGTCATTCCATTGGCCTTTACCGACAGTTGCGCCCATATATACCTGAGGCACCTGCGCCACCTGAGCAAATGCAGATCCGCTGACCATGACTACTGCCATCAGACCAGTCAGAATGATTTTATTTTTCAACATGATGTTCTCCTTGTTTCATGAAATACCCGGACAGCTCCATCAGCTATTCAGGCAGAACCCGGAGTTGCTCGCATTCAGGAAGAATGCCGCTTAGGCCTCGGGTTTGAAGCAAGTCTGGCACTACGACTAATCATTGAAAAGAAAAAATCCCCAGGCATCCCTCAGTAAAACAGCAGGTACCGCAATACGCTACCTTTCAATCGGTTACAAATTTTACTGAACGAATACTGCATCAGATCTGCAGATCACACTGCACCTCTTGATAACTAGCGGCACCAACACACTCTCGTTTGCGCAAAATATCTGGCGCATTTGATTGCGAATAGTTTTCTGCGCACTGGCAGAAATCCATCCCCACATACCTATGACAAAAGTAAGTCGGGCAAGATACATGATTGGGCAAATAATTGCTCTTTCTGTGCTCTGCGACAAGCTCTGTGATGTCAGCGTACAATGTAATGATTCTAAAAAATAATTTGGTGTTTTTTCAGACGATCCCACATCCCGGGTAATCCTGAACGCAAGAAACATCACGGTGCGCTTACCTGCCGGCATCTGAACCTTCCGCCTATGCAAAATCCAAAATTTAATCCCGTTTTTAACGCCTATCTGATTTATATCGGTGTCGCGATTGCGTCCGGCGGAGTCGCCCTTTATACCCCTTTGATCGTTTCTGAAACAGGCCAGCATTTTTCCGGATTCTGGGCTGCCTCGATTTTATTTGGCCTGAATCTGGGACGCGTGATCGGCTCCTATCTGGGTGGTAAATATTCAACGCTGGCAAATTATCCCTGGTCAGTCTCTGGAAATATCCTGCTGGAAGGTGTTGCGCTGTACTGCATGGCTTTTCTCCCGCAGGCATGGATGCTGGCGCTGTTTGCATTACTGGCGGGACTGGGTAGTGGCCTGTCTTTTCCGGGACTGAAAAATTATCTGCTGAAACTGCGCGAACTGGATCAGTCTTCACTCTTCAGCCGCCTGGCATTTGCGATCCGTATCGGCCTGGTGGGTGGCTATCTGACGGCAAGCTGGGTACCGCATGACAGCCTGAATCTGGTTTTTCTGATTGTCCTCATTACATTCATTGCCTATGGCATTTTTATGCTGGTCGCCATGCGCTCCATTGCAGAGCATGAGCAACAATATCTGTCGCAACAAACGCTATCCGGACAGACCGGCACATCGACCTCTGCGATCTATGCAACAGACAGAGTGGCATCTCCGGCACAAGTCACAAAATTACCGCTGCTGTTTTATCTGTCAAATGCCGTATTCTGGTGCTTTGCGGTACAACCAATGATCGGATTCAGCCTGCACATTCCGAAATTCACTCCCGAAATTCCGGTATCGACACCATTCTGGTTAGGTGCACTGGTGATCATTTTTTTCCAGATCCCGGTCTCAAAGCGCGCAATCCGTACCCGGGATCATTTCCTGTTCCTGCAGATCGGCTATGCATGTCTGTTTGCCAGCTTTGCCCTGATGGTAGGACTGCCCCATTCTGCAGCCGCAGTGATTGCTTCTGCGGCATTACTTTCATTTGGTCAGGTTTTTTACGGCCCTTCTCTCGATGTACTGACTGCACGCTTTGCCAATAAGGTTTCTGCCGACACAGGAAAACTGATGTCGCAACAAATGCTATATCAAAGCATGGGCAGTATGATTGGCAGCCTCACTGGTGGTGTTCTGTTCGACCTGGCGCAACGCTGGCACTGGCCCCGCCTGAACTGGCTGCTGCTGGCGATAGCCAGTCTGGTCATGGTCTTACTCAGTCACCGGAAAATACCGGATCTGTACAGGAATACAGGAAAGAATTAAGTCATTACACCCGATATGGTCTGCCTCCACGAGCGCAATAAGGTAAGCAATTCACATTATTTTCCATGTTGACCAGTATCGCAAATTCACGCCAGCGCTTAGAATCTGAGCATATTCTGCAGGTGATCTGATGAAAATACATGGTGAATGGGAAATCAGTTTAGTCCGTAACATTGTGATACGTACTTTTGCCGGTGCGTTTAATGAACAGGGATTCAACGCTTTATTTGAAGAGCTCAAAGCCATCGCACCCAGAGGGCGGCCATGGGTAAGCATGGCGCAAGGTCAGTACTGGGAAATGGCGCCGGAAGCTGCCCTGAAATCCTACAGCTCCATGCTGCAATGGGTCTGGCAGCATGGTTGTGAGTATGTGGTTTTCGTCTGCCCCAGCAAATTCCATCTGGATATTATGAAACGTAATGCCGGGGTCAATCCCGATGAGCATTTTCATGTCTGTGAAACCACCGAAGAGGCCTGCGCCTGGTTAAGCTCAAAAGGATTTCCACTCTCCATTCAGGAATATCCGCACCACGCCTTCATCGAAAAAGCAAGGATAGAGTTAGAAAGCGATCCGCATAGCAGCTTCTTTAAAATAGCCTGATCCGGACATCTCTGCACGCTCATCAACTGCGCCCTGCTTCAATACTGGTCATATTTGCGCGCATCCCCATGAACAATATGGCGGGGATATTTCAGCTCATTCAACGTGATTTTCTCATTCACGGCACTGATCAGATCAATCTCTAATTGATCTGCCAGCATCACCAGATAAGCCAGGACGTCTGCCATTTCATGCCGGACTGCCTGCCATTGCTGTTCCCCCAGTTCTTCCCTGCCTCCCCTTTGCAGCCATTGAAAAGGCTCCAGCAATTCAGCCGCTTCCACGATCAATGCACTTGCCAGGTTTTTGGGCGTGTGAAACTGCGCCCAATTTCTCTGCGCAGAAAAGTCGCGCAGACGATCCCGGACATCTTGCAAATTTTTCATGGGCAATGATGAAGTTTCCATAGTGATACGCGGGTCCTTTAAAATTTTTAAAAATCAAGATTCGGATGTTGTATCCCGATCTTTCGGAAAACAGGATTTGTTGCATTGCAAATATATTTTGCAGCAACACCATGCCAGCGATTACAATCAACATTGCTGCATCGCGTCAATTTCTGATTTCCCATTGCCTGAAATATTCTGTCCCCCCTTTAGGAGAGATTCATGCCTTTGATACAACAACAGATATCCACCGCTGCCCAAGAGCAGCTTGCGCAACAGATTAACGTACTCCAGGCGTTGTCATCCACTACGCTGACAGGTTTGGAAAAAATCCTCGCACTGAATTTATCCACTGTCAAAGAAGCCGTTTCTCAGGCAACAGCGCGCTCACTGCAGCTATGGTCAGTCAAAGCGCCACAAGACTGGCTGCATCTGTCACAGACACATAGTCAGCCTGAGATGGAACGTTTGCTGGCTTATGGACGACAGCTGGCGGCCATCTCTGAGGAAACCCGGGAAAACCTGTTGCAAACGGTCAGAACTGCGCAAACCTCCGTCACATCGCATGCACATGCAACCCCAGTACACCGCACCGAAGCACCCGTCATCAAAGCTCCGTCTACGCCGGAAGCCGGTCACCCGCAGCAACTATTGCTTCCCGCCGTCAATACCGGTGCAAAAAAAGCCAGTACACCCGCCACCAAATCACCGGTAAAAGCGAACACAGCACAAAAAACATCCAAACCAGCAACGAAGGCAAAAGCAACGGTCGCTACTGCAAAAACAACCCAACCTGTCACCGCTGCCAAGGCCGGAAAACCTGTCATCCCCACGCCAGCCATTGCAGCAGCGACAACACCGGCATCAACCCCGTCCATTCCTGCGACCAAAGCTGTGGCAGCAAAAGAACCGGTCGCCAAGTTTCCGTTTCCGGCACCGAAAAACCTGGCAAAGAGCACGTCTGCCAACGCTAATCCAAACAACAAACCAAAATCGAGCACATCTGGCGCCGTCAAAAAACGTGCGTCAACACCTGATGCCTGATTTATCCATTTTCCCGGTGCCAGCCGTCTGCCGGCACCGGATTTTTTATGCCACCAATGCAATGTGCTCAACCCCGCAGCGCTTCCCACTCTGCCCTGAGCAATGAGTACATCGCAATATCCACATGCTTGCCGCGCGAGAACACAGCACCCCGCGCAATGCCATCTTTCGTGAAACCGCAATGAATGGCCACTTTTTCCGAAGCCAGATTATCAGTATTCATGTGTATTTCCAGACGATTTAACAAGGTCGTCTTAAACAGATAGTCGGTCAGCAATTGCACCGCTTCCGTCATCAACCCTTTGCCTCGTAAGTGTTTGGCAAATAATCCATATCCGATTTCGCGCGCATTAAAATAAGGTACGGTCTTGAAATGAAATACACGTCCAAGTATTTCATCATTCTGATCCACGATCAGGAATGTCTCACTGAACTCTTTGGACCGCGATTCTTCTTCATATTTTTTCTCTGCAACGCCTGGCAACATTAATTCCAGCGACAGATAATCGCCCTTTGAGTCGGGATGATTTAACAGCTCAACCAATTGCGGCACATCATCTTTGCGGACATGACGAAGAGAAAAGCAACTGCCTTTGATCATAAACACGACTCCAGGAAAAATTATTGAAATCATATTTTAACAGTGTGCCTCCCTGAGGTTGCATGTCCTGGCTGACCAATACTGATACGTCGGGTGCGGACAAAACCAGTTTGTCAGCTACAATGCGCGCTCTTGTATTTCCATCTGCACTCACTGCCATGAATATCATCCTTCACGACGAACTGCGCGCTTATATTGATCCGCTGACAGAGCATGAATACGCCGCACTGGAGCGCAGTCTGCTGACCGAAGGCTGCCGGGATGCACTGATTCTGTGGGGAGATGTGCTGATCGATGGACATAATCGCTATGCCATCTGCCAAAAACATCAACTGCCGTTTAAAACGGTTCAGAACGGGCAATTTCAAAATATCGAGGATGTGCAGCTCTGGATGATAGAAAACCATCTGGCCCGACGCAGCGTCAGCGATTTTCAGCGTGGAATGCTGGCATTACGTAAAAAAGAAATTCTGATCTCGCGTCAGCAATCCGTCAGCCAGACCGTCGTCACGACAAGCGCTCCGGAACCAGCGGAAGAAGTCGCTCCCGTTCTTAAAACGACACAGAGCCGCCAGGAAATCGCACGGCTTGCTGGCATCAGCAGTCATGCTGTCGTACAGATCGAAAAAATCCAGCGTGCTGCCGCGCCAGAGCTGGTGCAGGCAGTCCGCGCCGGAACCATCTCCATCAGTGCCGCGGCAGCCATTGCCAGCCTTCCGGAACAGGAACAGGCCAGCGCCGTCGCCGGTGGACGTAAAGAGTTACAACAACTGGCGCGCCAGGCTCGGGAGAAGCAGCGCGAACAAAAATCACCCCGGAAAACACCGGTATCAGCCCCGGCTGGCCAAGATCGTGCAGAAATACCCCGTGAACAGATACCTGAAATTCCAGAACAGTCTGAAATCAACCACCTGCGTCAGAAAATTCAGGTACTTGAAGAGGAAAACACTGCATTACATGCACAAATCCAGCAATTGAATCTGAGACTTTCCGCAGCAGCGAGCTACGCGACAGGCTGAACGTCAACGCATCAGATATCAGCGAAAAGTTCAACCTCCAAGTTCGTCATAGCGCATTTTGCTGCACCCAGCTTTTGTTCCCAATTTCAGGATATTTATGCCGACACGCCGCCAGAGTCTATCCAACCTGTTCCTGAACAAACCTTCACCGCAGGAACAAATGCATCTGCAGGAGTTGGAAAAGCTATCGGTAGTTCATCAAGGTCGCCCGTTCCTGTTTGATGATGGTGATCTGCGTATGATGTACCTGACACCTCACTGCATGCAGAGTGCCATGTCACGCGCAGAACCCGAACGTTTGCTGTGTGCATATTCCAGAATGATGATGGGCTTTTTATTATTTCATCCGGCACCACGACATATTATTTTAATCGGCTTGGGCGGCGGATCATTACTCAAATATTGCTACCGCCATTTTCCTGCCTGTCGTATTACTGCGCTTGAAATCAGTGCCGACGTCATCGCCATGCGGGATCAGTTCAATCTGCCACCCGACAGTGAGCGGCTGACCGTTATTCACGCCGATGCAGCTGTATGGCTGCGCGATCACCAGGAAAATGCCGACGTCATTTTTCTGGATGCTTACAGCGAACAGGGGCCGGTTCCGGCACTCAACAGTACAGAATTTTATGGGGATTGTCAGCGCTGCCTGTCTCCTGATGGTGTGCTGGTTGCCAATATCTGGGGCAAACCCAGTGCTGTCGCACCGATGCTGTATCGCCTGCACCGGCAATTTGAACAACCTGTGCGCTGGATACGCTCAGAAGACAGTTATAACCTGCTGGTCTTTGTATCCCGCCACACGATATCGGATGACACACTGCTGCAGCATCTGGAGCTGTGTCAGGAGAAATTCTCCGAGCTGCCTTTACAGCAAATGCTGGCAACCTTCCACCGGATTCAGCATCACACTGATCCGAATGATCTGATGCCCATCATTATGCCTTTGCGATCGGTGCTGGTGCGTGATGCGAAGGTGCCGCACACTTATACCGAATGGAAAGCCCGCATACAAGCCATGGAACAAGCCGCTGCTGCCGACAGAAATTTCCTGAAATGAATGCAAACAACACTTTCTGAATTTATGGCAATTGTCATCGTTGCATGAATTGTCAGACCAACAGCTTTCTGGCAAGCTTAAGGTACAAAGTTGTTATAAAGCAGCAAAAATAAAGAAGCGTAAGGAGAAGGGCTATGTACGATGACAATGACTTTTTTGCAGTGGCGAAATTTCTGAAACTGGGAATTAAAATCACATTCAAAAATCCCATGGGGCAGCAACCATTGTTTGAAACCACTTTCCCCACCCCAAAAGGCGGCATGATTTCGCTCAAAGAAGGCAATCTGTACGAGATAGAAAAAAAACTTCGCGCGCTGATCAACAGCGATGTTCCCGTCAAAACAAAGCTGACCCCCTTCGCTTATCTGGGCACCAATTTTCGCGGCCTGCTGTATTGCACCAAAGGATCGAATGAATATATTGTGCAGGAAACGCACGATCTTTTCGGTACAGAGTCAAAGCGGATCGTGCGTCAGGCAGATCATTTCAATCAACTGCTCAGCTAAACCTGCGGCAAATACGCAGATAGGCATCCTGTTGGGTACACTCTGCAGCAGATGACCTGACCGTAAGGGATTTCTGCTGACATTTGCTGATTTCATATCTCTTCAGCGCCACTTGTCTTACACACTGCCTCACGTTGCATTTCATCCGGAAATGCACCGTATCTTCATTTTTTCGTCATTCACCGACAGCATTACGCCATTCACCGAATTGATGGCGACAAAATACCATCTGTCGATTATCTTCACACCATCAGGAAAATGAATGCAGATCATTCATTTCAGAACAAAAGGAGTCACCATGAGTCTCGACGAAGACAAAAGAAAATACAGAAATGGAAAAAATGTCAGTTTCGGTCTGGTACTGATCGTCATCGGGAGTTTATTTCTGATGGATAAGATGCACTGGGTTGATGCGGTCGACTACTGGTATCTGTTCCCGGCACTGATTGCCTTGTCAGGCATCATCCTCATTTTCAGCAGCAGTCATCCCGACCTGATCGCGAAAGGTGTTTTTCGCATCATCTTTGCGTTCTGGCTGTATGCCTCGATTGAACATTTATGGGGATGGACTTTCCATTCCAGCTGGCCGGTGATCCTGATTGCCTGGGGCATACAAAGCATCATCGCCGGTATTCTTTCAAACCGTCAATAACGATTACGCTTTCAAACAGGAGCCAACATCATGGATAACCGTCAACCTCAGACCAGAATTTTTCTCGGCGCATTGCTATTGATTTTCGGTGTACTGGCAATGGTCGACAATTTGAATATTTTCAGTTTTACGCAATATATACAGTTCTGGCCAACCGTATTTATCTTGATTGGATTATTGAAAATATCCCGCAGCCAGAACGTCGCGGGTCATTTAATCGGTGGCGTTTTCATTTTCATTGGTGTGACGATGACGCTACAGCACCTGGGCATCGTTTATTTCAGAATGCGCGATTTATGGCCTGTTTTCATGATCGGAGCCGGTCTTTTGATTATTTTTAAAGACAAAATGCACGGACAGGGAAAATGGAGTCCTTACCGGACAGAGAATCTGAGCAGTAATGAAAGCAATGTGTCGGCCATCATGAGTGGTGCCAAGTTGCAAAATTCTACTCAGGATTTTCGTGGTGGAGAATTGACTGCCGTCATGGGAGGAATCGAACTCGATTTGCGTAATGCCTCCATCCAAAGCGAGGCAACATTAAATGTCTTTGCCATGTGGGGTGGCATTTCACTGAAAATTCCGAATGACTGGACCGTGATTTCTCAGGGAGTACCGATTCTTGGCGGCTTTGACGACCAGACTGTTCCGCCGATGCAGAGAGACAAAAAATTGCACATCCAGGGCTACGCCATCATGGGTGGCGTTGAAATTAAAAATTGACCGTCCTGATTCATAATGCATCCGGTACTGTCTGATTTTCGCCGCCTGCTCTGGTATGTTGTGACATGGCTGCTGACTGGAATTCTGTTTGCCAGATTTCTGGTCACAGCAGGCATGAGCGACTGGTCTTATTCTCTGTTGCTGACACTGCCGGTCATTTTTGTTTTCAGTTTTTTTGCAACATCTGCCTACTATATCTGTCGTGCATTTCCGGTCAATCAAAGACCCTTTTATATTGCCATTGTTATTTTCGGCAGCAGCGCCCTGATTTCCGGGGCGATATTGCTGGGTTTGTGCCAGGGTTGGAATCAGGTACTGGCATTGTTCACCGGCAGTACTTATGCCTTACAAATGACGGAATATCTGAATGTTCTGTTACTGATTCTCGGTTTCACCTTGTACCTGCTGTCGCTGCTGGCTTATGACGTTTTGATTGCCTTTAACACGATGCGCGAAGCCGAACGCCGCGCAACCAATTCCAAACTGGCTGCCAGAGATGCTGAACTACAGGTATTGCGTTCACAGATTGATCCACACTTCTTATTTAACAGCCTGAACTCCATCAGCGCATTAACCGTGGTTGATCCCTCTGCGGCCAGAGAAATGACGATTGCTCTGGCGGATTTTTTCCGGAAAACTCTGACGCTGGCAGAGCAAGAAAAGGTAACGCTGCGTGTCGAGCTTGAATTGTGCGAACATTTTCTGGCAGTCGAAAAAATTCGCTTTGGCAATAAACTACAGACTGATATTCAACTTGCCGCCAATGCTGCCGATGCACTGGTACCGGGTATGCTGCTGCAGCCACTGTTTGAAAATGCCATCAAGCACGGAATACGCCATTTACGATCTGGCGGCACCATCGCCATGCAGATACTGCAGCATCATGGCTGGCTGCATATCCGTACAGAAAATCCGTGCGCCAGCAATACCACGCCAACAACAGGAAATGGGCTTGGTTTATTGAATATCCGCGAGCGACTGGCCACCCTGTATGGTGATCAGGCAAGAATACACTGGGAAAAAAAAGAACAGCAGTTCATCCTTGAGATCGCCTTACCTTTGGAGCTGAAGCAAGATGAAATCTGATCTGAAAATATTGATCGCTGATGATGAATATCTGGCTCGCAGGCTGATTCGTGAGTATCTGCGCTCACATGGCGATTTACAGATTGCCGGTGAGTCTGAAACTGGCCTCGACACTGTGATGCAGATTGAAGCATTGCAACCGGATCTGATTTTTCTCGATATTCAGATGCCAGAAATGACTGGTCTCGATATCCTGGAAGTGACGGGGCGGCGGCACGGTGTTATTTTCACAACCGCCTACGATCAGTATGCTGTCAAAGCTTTTGACTTGTATGCAGTTGATTACCTGCTCAAACCATTTTCACAACAGCGCTTTGATGAGGCCGTTTTAAAAGCAAAAAAAACCATCGGAAACAAGACGACCGACAGTAACAGCGTGGACGAAGCGGCTAGCAATACTCCAGGCAGCTTACATCAAGTACTGGCGGCCGCCACAGAAACATCGCAGCGGCTGCTGATTCGCGATCGTGGCACAGTGCATGCCTTGCCACTCAGTGATATTGATTATATCGAGGCGCAGGATGACTATATCGTCATTCATTCCGGGGAGAAATCGTGGATGAAAACCCAGAGCTTGTCGGACATAGAAAAACAATTGAATCCAGCAAAATTTGTTCGGGTACACCGCTCTTATCTGTTGGCATTACATGCGCTGACCGGCTTTGAGCGCTCCAGTAAAGACTCGCAATCAGCCTGCCTCAAAAGCGGCGCGAAGATTCCTGTGAGCCGCTCCGGCTATGAACGTGTCAGGTCTTTACTGGTTTAAGTTATGAATAGCGACTTCCGGCGAAATAAGATCAGCCGGTGACCTTGCGGTAGCGATTAATCGCATCACGCGTCTCAACAGCAATCCGTCTGGCTGCTGCCGCATACGTCTCAGATTGAAGCTGTTTTGCATACAAAATAGCGCGGGATGAATTGATCATCATGCCTGTGCCATCTGTTGTCTGACCAGCATGGACTGTCGCAGCGATATCTCCGCCCTGGGCGCCAATACCCGGTACCAGTAAAGGCATGTCGCCGATGACTTGCCTCACTTGAGCCAGTTCATCAGGAAAGGTGGCACCGACCACCAGTGAACATTGCCCGTTCAGATTCCATTTGTCTGCTACCAGCCGGGCAACATGCAGATAAAGCGGCTTACCACCGACATCCAGGAATTGCAGGTCTGAACCACCGGCATTCGAAGTTCTGCACAATATAATAACGCCGCGGTCTTTCCATTCCAGGTAGGGTGCCACTGAATCAAATCCCATATACGGATTCACGGTGACAGCATCCGCCTCATAACGTTCATACGCCTCACGAGCATACTGTTCGGCCGTCGCGCCAATATCTCCGCGCTTTGCATCAAGCACGACAGGAATGGCAGGATAAGTTGTTTTGACATAACGGCAAATCTCTTCCAACTGATCTTCCGCCCGCAAAGCGGAAAAATACGCGATCTGCGGTTTGAATGCGCATGCCAAATCTGCCGTAGCATCAATGATCGCTTTGCAAAAAGTAAAAATCGCATCTGGCTTTCCCTTTAGCTCTACCGGAAAACGGGGGATATCCGGATCCAGCCCTACGCAAAGCAAGGATTGATTGCCGCGCCATGCGCTATTGAGTTTCTCTGTAAATGTCACAACAAACCCTTAGGTATTAAAAAGCATCTGTATGCTTGAGGAATAATGAGAAATAATGCTCGAAAATGCGCTATTTCAGAAATATGCCATTATACCTGCCCTGTCTGATGCGAAACCTGCTGGCAGAACAGAGACTTTTCATTATGATAGCGACATCCCTCATTTTTCTGAAATTCCCCGGTCACATTCATGAACGCAAAATCTTTCACGAAATCCGATGTTGATGTACTGGCACTGAATAACCAGTTTTGCTTTGCGCTCTATTCCGCCTCACTGGCATTAACCAAAACATATAAGCCTTTACTGGACAAACTCGGCCTGACCTATCCCCAGTATCTGGTGATGCTGGTGCTGTGGGAGCAGAATGATCTTTTAGTCAAAGAAATCGGAAGTCTGTTATTTCTCGACTCTGGTACCCTGACACCACTGTTGAAACGGCTCGAAGCGGCAGGATTTATAAAGAGAAACCGTGATGCATCGGACGAGCGCCAGGTGAGAATCACGCTCACCACTCAGGGCAAACATATCAAGAAAGCTGCCCGGGAAGTCCCCCTTCAAATCATGTGTGCCAGTGGCTTGCAAAGAGACTCTGTCACCGGTTTACGACAGCAACTATCTGCCTTACGCGATCAGTTAAACGAACAATTAAGCCGTCAGGAATAAATTTTCAATACGTATCATAGAAAATTTCAATCACTATTTATATTGCATGCAATTAAATTGCACAATAAAATAATTGCACGGTCTTTTGATTGTTTCTAATATTTTTTAAGGAGCTTTACCATGCAAATTCTTTACACAGCTAATGCCACCGCAACCGGTGGGCGTGATGGCCGCGCTATGTCAGACGATCAGCAATTAGACGTAAAACTGACCACCCCAAAAGCGCTGGGAGGCGCTGGTGGTGATGGCACCAATCCTGAGCAATTATTTGCTGCTGGTTACTCAGCCTGCTTCATTGGCGCGATGAAGTTTGTTGCTGCAGCTGGAAAAATCCCTATGCCGGCGGATGTTTCCGTTCACGGTCAGGTAGGTATCGGACCAAATGGACATGGTGGATTCGGTATTCAGGTCACACTGAATATTTCCCTACCCGGCATGGACAAAGCTGCCGCATCTGCGCTGGTACAAAAGGCACATGAAGTCTGCCCTTATTCCAATGCCACAAGAGGCAATATTGACGTGCAGCTCAACGTTCTCTGAGCATAGCAATCCCACCATCTCAGCGTATCTCCATGTTGTGACAGAAAATTATCCGCATTGTTGGATAATTTTCTGTAAAGCGTACTTGATAAGACAGTTCTATCAACTAATATGTAAAGCATATTTTACATTATGACAATATTTTATTGTTAAGCACCCCCTTTGACTTAGCAGGAAAATTATTTTGCCTGCTTTTTTATTCATCAATGATGTCAAGTCTACTTGACTAAAAGGAGAGAAACATGCGCGAAAAAGAGATGAATCGCCAATACCAACGTGAATTATGGATCAGCATTGCTGGTTATTGCATCATTCTGTTTGCCTCCGTCAGTTTTGCGCGAAGTATGAATAACGGTTTATCACGAACACTCGTTATCATCAGTCCGATCATTCCTTCGCTGGCAACACTATGGGCGATAGTGCGCCAATTTCAGCGAATGGACACTTATCTACGTTTATGGTCGCTCGAAAACATGGGTATCGCCGCCGGTCTGACCGCCGCTTTATCACTAACCTACGGCTTTATGGAGTCGGCGGATTTTCCACTGATCAGCATGTTCTGGGTTTGGCCGATACTAATGGGGTCCTGGGGAGGAATCAGCTGTATTCGTAAATGGACGGAACACCAGTCATGAAAAATATCTTGAGAGAATTACGAATGCAGAAGGAATGGAGCCAGGCAGAACTGGCGGACAACCTGGAAGTATCGCGTCAAACGATCAATGCGATTGAAACTGGTCGCTATGATCCTAGCCTGCCTCTTGCCTTTGGTATTTCGCGTCTGTTTCAATTACCGATAGAACAGATATTTCAATCAGAAGAGCGCAAAACTAGAGGAAAATAAGATAGGTACCAGCATCAAACTACTTTCCGTCAGGAGCACTTCCATCCCGATCAAAACTCCCCCCGACAATCAGAAAATGACTCTTCCGCCGGGAATTTTTTTCGCACCACACTGGAGTATGAATGATTCCATATTTTGACAGGCAACAAATCCGGCAAGCCCTGCCATATCAGGAACTGATCAGCGCACTGGCCGAACAGTTTTGTCAACCGATTCAAGCCCCGCAGCGTCATGTCCACACCATTTCAGAACAACCAATAAGCACACTGCTATTAATGCCCGTCTGGCAAGAAGGTGGTAAAGCCGGCGTCAAACTGGTGACCGTCGCGCCGGAAAACACAGCGGCACCATCCGTACATGCGATTTTTATCCTGTTAGATGCCCGGACAGGAGTTCCACTGGCACTCATGGATGGCGAAGAACTGACACTAAGAAGAACGGCTGCGGCATCAGCGTTGGCATCCTCTTATTTGTCACGGCCCGACAGCCGCACACTGCTCATGGTTGGTACAGGAACACTGATTCCGGCACTGGCAGCTGCGCATACTGTTACCCGGGTATTCAGACAGGTGCAAGTCTGGGGACGTGATGAAAAAAAAGCGCATCAATGCGCGATGAATATCAGAAATAACCCGGACTTTCCATCCGATGTGGAGGTCATCGTCGCCACCGACTTAGCTAACGCAGCGGGCCAGGCAGATGTCATCAGTTGTGCGACGACCAGCCGCGCACCGATTATTCAGGGAAATTGGCTGAAACCCGGTACACATCTGGATCTTGTTGGTGGATTCCGACCGGACATGCGGGAAGTGGATGATACCGCTGTCGGCCGCAGCCGGATCGCCGTAGATACGTATTCAGGAGCATTGTCTGAAGCCGGTGATTTAACTCAGCCAATGAAAAACGGAATTATCGGTCGTGGGAATATTCTGGCAGAACTCAGTGAATTGTGTGCTGGGAAAAAAATACCGACATCAATTCCAGGGTTGGATATCACGCTGTTCAAGTCAGTCGGTACCGCCATCGAAGACTTATGCGCTGCCGAGCTGGTATGGAATCAATGTCCTGCACAGCAGACAGAATAGTATCGCCAGTCCCGGGAAATCAGCGTTTAGGCAAGCCGCCCAGCAAGGCAGCACGGCGCACTGGCTTTGCATCATCGTCAGCAGATTTTGTTTTGCTGCCCATGGTTGACGAATGTGCAGCGACAGGAGCAGCGACGCTTGGTTCATAGGGCTTCAAAAACCAAGGGTCGATTTTTTCCCTGGGTGCGGCATAACCACGTTTCTCGCTGCGATCCGGATAGTCATTCCTGTCACGATGCGGACGCGCCCGCTCAGGCTGATGAACCGATGTTGCCACAAATCCTGCCAGATTCAGACGCACAATCTTTTGCTTAATCAGTTTTTCAATATCGACCAGCAAACGCTCATCCTGATCAGTGTGCAGGGAAATGGCGTCACCTTTCGCGCCGGCGCGGCCTGTACGGCCAATCCGGTGTACATAATCTTCCGCGTTGTATGGCAGATCAAAATTGATCACGCAAGGCATTTCCGAAATATCGAGCCCACGCGCCGCAACATCCGTTGCCACCAGCACTTCCACTTCACCACGTTTAAAATCATCCAGAGCCAACATGCGTTCACTTTGCGATTTATCGCCATGAATAGCTGCCGCCTTCACACCTTGCTTCACAAGATGTACTGCCAGCCGTGAAGCACCAATTTTGGTGTTGCTGAAAACAATCACCTGCTTCAGGCCCCGCTCACGAATAATGAAAGAGACAGCATCCCTTTTTTCATCCTCAGCGACTTTGTACAGAATCTGGGTCACATTGTCGGCAGTCGCATTACTACGGGCGACTTCGATAGTTTGCGGCTGGCTCAGGAAGCTGGCAGCCAGCTTTTTAATTTCCGGTGAAAAGGTCGCAGAAAACATGAGATTCTGCCGACTCTTGGGCAGCAGATTGATAATGCGCTGCAGGTCAGGCAAAAAGCCCATATCCAGCATACGATCCGCTTCATCCATGACCAGAATCTGGGTCTGGGACAGATTAATTGTTTTTTGCTGAACATGATCCAGCAAGCGGCCCGGCGTGGCAATCACAATCTCCACACCCGCACGCAATGCTGCCGTTTGCGGTGCCATATCAACGCCACCAAATACGACTGTCGAGCGCAAAGGCGTATATCTGGAATACGCTTTCACATTATCCGCCACCTGATCCGCCAACTCACGGGTCGGTGTCAGAATCAATGCACGAACCGGATGGCGTGCAGGTGATGCGCTGCTGCTAGCATGCGTCAGCAAGCGCTGAATGATCGGCAGGGAAAAACCTGCCGTTTTTCCAGTTCCGGTCTGAGCTGCTCCCATCACGTCCTTGCCTTGCAAGACAACGGGAATGGCTTGCGCCTGAATGGGGGTCGGATGCACATAGCCCTGTTCGGACAAAGCGCGCAATATATCGGGAGACAAACCAAAATCGTCAAACTTGACGTCTGAACCTGTGGTGGTGTCTGCGGAAGAAGTGGATTGGGACTTTGTATCAGTCATGATAATTGAATGGTGGGCCTCCCGTGAGTCGAACACGGTACCAACGGATTATGAGTCCGCTGCTCTAACCAGCATGAGCTAGAGGCCCAATTCTTTCTGCAAGCTCTGCCTGCGGTAATCTGAGGTGAATCCAGGATTGGATGCTGACTTCAGTCTTTGCAGGAAAAACCTGATGCTGCCGCCTGCAAAATATTGCGCCGAACAATCAGCACAACTTGTTAAACGGGCACCGAAAAAAAATCAGCGCCCATTGTATACCATTAATTGCCTTCGAGGAAGCTCTTGAGCTTGTCAGAACGCGATGGATGGCGCAGTTTACGCAAGGCTTTTGCTTCAATCTGGCGAATCCGTTCGCGGGTCACATCGAACTGTTTTCCGACCTCTTCCAATGTGTGGTCAGTCGACATTTCCACACCAAAACGCATGCGCAAAACCTTGGCTTCGCGCGGCGTCAGGGAGTCGAGCACATCTTTCACGACATTGCGCATCGATGCGTGCAATGCCGCGTCGGCCGGCGCCAGCGTATGGTTGTCTTCGATGAAGTCGCCCAGATGGGAATCATCGTCATCACCGATCGGTGTTTCCATCGAAATCGGTTCTTTCGCAATCTTCATGATCTTGCGGATTTTATCTTCCGGCATTTCCATTTTGATCGCCAGCGTTGCCGGATCCGGTTCCACACCAGTTTCCTGCAAAATCTGACGTGAAATACGATTCATCTTATTAATCGTTTCAATCATGTGCACAGGAATACGGATGGTACGTGCCTGATCGGCAATCGAGCGGGTAATTGCCTGACGAATCCACCAGGTGGCATAAGTCGAGAATTTATAACCGCGACGATATTCGAATTTATCCACCGCCTTCATCAAACCGATATTGCCTTCCTGGATCAGATCAAGGAATTGCAGGCCACGGTTGGTATATTTCTTGGCGATCGAAATCACCAGACGCAGGTTCGCCTCGGTCATCTCCCGCTTGGC
Source organism: Cognatundibacterium oligocarboniphilum (assembly GCF_013377855.1). Classification (GTDB taxonomy): domain Bacteria; phylum Pseudomonadota; class Gammaproteobacteria; order Burkholderiales; family Burkholderiaceae_D; genus Undibacterium; species Undibacterium oligocarboniphilum. The sequence goes on from NZ_JABXYJ010000002.1 coordinate 345,370, forward strand.
CTTGCGCGCTTTCATTTCGCCGGCAGACATCTTTTTATTGATGTTGCGTAAATCAGTTAATGGCAGAACGACCCGTGCCTGCAAATCAATCAGCTTTTGCTGCAATTGCTGGACTGCAGGCACATTACGCCCGAGAACAGCGCTGTATGCATGGCCAGAATTGACTTCACCCTCAACCCAGCTCAGGTTGGTTTCATTTCCGGGGAAAACCTTGATGAAATGCGAGCGCGGCATACCGCAACGATTCACAGCAACGTCCAGAATCTGCTTCTCAATGTGCCGCACTTCATCAACCTGGCCGCGCAGCGTATCACATAATTTTTCAACTACTTTAGCGGTGAAGCGGATGCCGAGCAATTCATTGGAAATCGCTTCCTGCGCTTTGACATATGATTTCGAGTTATAGCCTTCCTTTTCAAAGGACTTGCGCATTTTCTCGAAATTAGAAGCGATGATTTCAAACTTGGCGAGCGCATCGCGCTTCATCTGCTCAAGTTGCTCAGAAGAGATTGCGGCCGCGCCTGCTGCACCGCCATCTTCCTCTTCTCCTTCGTCCTCTTCGTCATCGTCCTCTTCGTCGTCAGACTCTTCATCTGATGCGGCAGCGACCACCGGTGCAGCATCTTCTGAGGCATTCGGATCAACCAGACCATCAACGATTTCATCAATTTTGATTTCGTCGGAGGCAATTTTGTCTGCCGCTGCGAGAATTTCCGCAATCGTGGTCGGGCATGCGGAAATCGCCTGAATCATGTCTTTCAGGCCTTCCTCAATTTTCTTCGCAATAACGATTTCGCCTTCTCGCGTCAGCAATTCGACCGACCCCATTTCACGCATATACATGCGCACAGGATCTGTTGTACGACCAAAATCTGAATCGACAGTTGACAGGGCAGCTTCTGCCGCTGCTTCGACTTCATCATCATCCGTGGTGACCGTCACTACATTATCGGACAACAATAATGTCTCGGCATCGGGGGCCTGTTCATAGACAGCCACGCCCATATCGTTAAATGTGCCGATGATGCCTTCAATTGCTTCAGGATCAACCACATTCTCAGGCAGGTGATCGTTAATTTCGGCAAAAGTCAGGTAGCCGCGATCCTTACCGAGCTTGATCAGTGTTTTCAGTTTTTGGCGACGACGCTCCAGTTCTTCTTCTGTCGCTTCCGGATCAGAAGAAAACGCGTCTTTCAACAATGCTTTTTCTTTCGCTTTGCGATCTTTTGCCTTTGCCTTGTCAATGGCTTTCATTTCAGCACGCTCTACCGCATTCAATGCAGCGATTTCGTCATTCTCAGGCTGGTATTCTTTCGGCTTGCGTCCACGACGTCCCGGCACTTTCACTCCCGGCAATACATAACCGGATGTGTCAATCGCAGCGAGCACCGCAGCATCAGTCGTCTGACTGACTGTCGGTGCTGCACCGGTCTTGATTTCCTGAATTTCAGGTACTGCTTTTGTTGATTTCTTGGTAGGCTTAGTCACTGTTTTTGAATCGGTTCTGTTAGTTGTCACGGAAGCTTTCGATACTGCAGAAACAGCCTGTTTTTCAACTGTTTCCCCTGCTTTTGCACGATTGTTTTTTCCGGCGACCTGATGCGCAATGACTTCCTCGGGCTTGACATCATTCTTTCTGGTTTTCGGTGGCAACTTGGCCGTTACTTCTTTCGCTATCACGTCTTTAGCAACCGGTTTCTTCGATGACGGAGTGACGCCCTTTTGAACAATTGTTTTTGAAGAGACCGCTTTTGTTCCTGCTTTGCCCACGCTCTTTGCCGCTGACGGCGCTGCCGTTCTGACCGTTGGCTTAACCACCGATTTTGCTGCTGGTTTAGCGGCAGATTTTGTTGCAGTACGCGCAGCTGCCGGCGAAGCTGCCTTATTTACTTTAGGCGCTTTAACATCTTTCGCAACTACTTTTTTATCAGCACCCCTGACTGGTGCAGACTTCGGTTTTGCCGTGACTTTGGCTGCTGTGCTGGCTTTTGCTGCCGGAGCAGCAGTTTTTTTGGTAGGTTTCAATTGTGCTTTAGGAGTTGCAGTGGTTGCTCTGGCTGCTGGTTGACGCGAAGTTTTCGCTGCTGTAGCGGTACTTGCATCTTTGGATGCCTTAGTCGCAGTTTTTTTTACCGTTGCAGGCATCAGGTTTTTTGCGGGTTTCTTCATTGCGTCAGCCATTGAATTAAACCATCCGGAACTGAGGAAGTCGTCTGTCACTAACGCAAAAAGAAAATAAGCCGCCGCCAGACCTGACGGCCTGCATACGGTACAAACTATTTTTGCTTCAGACTTCCCGAGTCTCAGCGCCAGTGTTTTGGGTTACTCGGAGGAGCATTACGCTCGCCTAAACAACACATTCCACACGAAATCCGCTTATCGCAATACGGCGACAACACGCTTCCGAACAGAATGAAACAACCTAAGACCTTGAATCGTAAGCCTTTAATTATACCATGCCAACCGTCTTTTCTCTACCCCGAAACCCGTATAAAGACAAGTAATTTGATAAAAATTTAGGCAAATTAGTTTCTGGTTAAGTTTTCTATTTTCCAGACAAACCCTTTGCGGCAAGCAAACCTGTAACCACACAAACAGTATCCGAAGTCACCGGGCGGCAGCCTCCTGTATCGCCTGCTGACGTAAAGTGTCCTGCAAGAGCATAATTTCCCGCCACCGGGCGCGCTCAGCCTCAGTCCCCAACCCGCCAGCCACCAGTTGATCCGCCTCCATTTTAAGGGCCTGAGAACGGATCTGCCGTATTGCCCCCTGTAATTCCAGACGGATTAATTCAGGATCAGGATCGGTCTGCCCGGCCACTTCAGCAATCAATTCATCGAAGTCCGCACCGGTTTCCCGCAAACGTTCCGCCAGTGCGACGAACTGCGCTTCAGCCCCCATCTCCTGCGCAACATCCACCAGCTGACGCAGCATGGCTGCGCCATCCGGCGCCACTTGAGCCGCTTCCTGCAAAGATTGCTGATCCAGCAAAACAGCATGCGCAGGGCAAGCAACCAGTATTCGCATAATTTGCCGCTCCAGCCCGACTGGAGCACTGCGCCTTGCTTTAGGTGGAGCAATCTTCTGACGGGAAACAGGCTGCGCCAGTTCAAACAGCGTTTCAATTTCAGCAGGCGTACTTTGCGTCAGTTGCGCCAGATTGCGAACCATTTGCAGCCGCAAAGCCGAGGGTTGCATCTGCTGCAGCAATGGTTTGGCATCGAATTGTGTTTTTGCGCGGCCTTCTGCGGATCCCATATCATGATCAGCCATGACTTCCCGCATAAAGAATTGCGACAAAGGCATCGCCTCCTGCACTTCCCGGGCAAAAGCATCCGCGCCAAATTCGCGGATATAGCTATCCGGATCATGTTCTGCCGGTAAAAACAGGAATTTGATAAATTTATCGTCATTCACATGCGGCAAGCAGGCATCGAGCGCACGCCTGGCTGCCCGCCGTCCGGCGGCATCACCATCAAAACTGAAAATAACGTGGTCAGTCTGTCTCAGCAATTTCTGCACATGCGTCGGCGTACACGCAGTTCCCAGGGTTGCCACAGCCTGAGGAAACCCCATTTGCGCGAGCGCCACCACATCCATATAGCCTTCGGTGACCAGTACATAACCTGCATCGCGAATCGACTGGCGCGCCTCAAATAAGCCATACAATTCATAGCCTTTCTGAAACAACGGTGTTTCAGGAGAGTTCAGATATTTGGGCTCACCCTGCTCCATGATCCGGCCACCAAAACCAATAATCTGACCTTTGGTATTACGGATCGGGAACATGATCCGGTCACGAAAACGGTCGTAACGCTTCCGCCCGGCACTGGCCTCATCACTTTTATCAATCACCAGTCCCGCCTCTACCAGCTCAGGTGCCTGATAATCTACGAAAACCGAGCGCAATCCATCCCAGGCATCTGGCGCAAATCCCAGACCGAAACGGGCGGCAATTTCCCCCGTCAGTCCGCGTTTTTTCAGATATGCCACAGCTGCTGGCGCACCACGCAATTGCCGTTTGTAGTAGTCACCGGCTTTACTCATTACCTCGGACAAAGCCAGGGTTTTCGCCTGCACCTCAGCCCGCTGTGCCGGCAGCATGCGATCTTCTTCCGGCACAATCATGCCGTTTGCCTGCGCCAGCTCACGAATGGCATCGACATAACTGACCCCGGAATATTCCATCAGAAAACCAATGGAACTGCCATGCGCACCACATCCAAAGCAATGGTAGAACTGCTTTGTAGGACTCACGGTAAAACTGGGAGATTTTTCGTTATGAAAGGGGCACAAACCCATATAGTTTGTGCCACCTTTTTTCAGTTGAACGTACTTACCCACGACATCAACGATATCGACGCGGGCAAGCAAGTCCTGAATAAAACTTTGAGGTATCAAGTCCGGAATGAAAAATCAGTCAATAGGTGGAAATGGATATTCACAAATTACGAATGCCAATCAGCGCGTCAACGCAGCCTTGACCAGTCCGGATACTTTTCCCATATCGGCACGGCCTGCGAGCTTCGCTTTCAGCACATCAATCACCTTGCGCATATCCTGCGGCCCGGCAGCGCCTGTTTCTGCTACCGCAGCAGCCACCGCAGCAGCTACTTCCTCATCCGATAATGCCGCTGGCATATAGGTAGCCAGCACAGCCAGCTCTGCTTTTTCGATATCTGCGAGATCCTGACGACCACCTGCTTCGAACTGCTGAATCGAATCTTTACGCTGCTTGATCATTTTTTCGATGATCGCCAGGATCATGCCATCGTCCAGCTCGACCCGCTCATCCACCTCTTTTTGCTTCATCGCGGCAGTCAACAACCGGATGGTACCGAGCTTGCCAGCTTCCTTGGCACGCATCGCAGCTTTCATGTCATCGGTGATTTGGTCTTTTAAGCTCATTACTTACCCCTTGATATAAAACAGATAAAAACAACAAAGCCCGCTGCGGACTACCGGAGCGGGCATGCACACCTAAGGAATAACAGACTGAGCGCATCTGACAGTGCCAGACACACGCCCGGAATTAATACATTTTCTTAGGCAATTGCTGACTACGAATGCGTTTGTAGTGACGCTTAACCGCTGCTGCCAGCTTACGCTTGCGCTCCGCAGTTGGCTTCTCGTAGAACTCGCGAGCGCGCAATTCGGTCAACAGACCGGTCTTTTCGATAGTGCGCTTGAAGCGGCGCATGGCGACTTCGAACGGCTCGTTTTCTTTAAGGCGAATTGTGGTCATGTAAGTTCAAACCAATTGAAAGATTTATAGAAGAACGAGATATTAACAGGCTTTTTCAATTATGGGAAGAACGATGATTAAATCTTACGCAAATTTATTTCATCGGGATTACACCACCTGCTGCCGCATGATTCCCAAAAAGACTATTTCCAAAAAGAATCATGGGAGTATCTCCCAAAATACACCTAACCTCTTTATATTTAAAGGGTTTCAAAATATACTCCCCCTCAGTATATTTTTATCTTCTATTAAGCATCAATTCCATCACTTTCAACATTGCCAATACCACAACCTTACATACCGTCGTATCCAAACGACAGCAGTGAAAGTAAAATAATGGCACTCACTACAGCGCCTGTCCGGCAGCATAGCCGGACGCCCATGCCCATTGAAAATTAAAGCCCCCCAGCCATCCGGTGACATCCACTGCTTCACCGATAAAATACAAGCCTGGGACCCGATGACTCATCATACTTTGCTGCGACAGCTCACGGGTATCCACGCCACCGCGCGTGACCTCTGCCTTGCGGTATCCCTCAGAACCATTCGGAAACAACTCCCAGCGGTTAATTTTTTCACCCAACAAACGCAAACGTTTATCCTGCATATCGGCCAGTTTCTGGCTGCCATCGAATCCATGCGCCCTGATCAGCCCCTCAGCCAGCCGGGACGGCAGATATTGGGCAAGATAATTATCCAGATTCTTTTTGGTCGTCGTTTTGGCATTCACTAATTCATCAGCCAGATCAATCTCTGGCAGCAGATTCACGCGAATCGCTGTGCCTGACTGCCAATAACTGGAAATTTGCAACACCCCGGGACCGGACAAACCACGATGCGTCAGCAACAAATCTTCGCGGAAAACGATTTTATTTTTCTTTTCGCCCGTTTCGATATCCACCTCAAGAGAAATACCGGACAAAGACACGAAAGGCTCCCAGGCTGCGGCATCAAATGTCAACGGCACCAGCGCTGGCCGGGTTTCGATCACCTTCAGTCCGAACTGCCTGGCCACGCTGAAGGCAAAATCCGTCGCCCCGATTTTGGGAATCGACAAACCGCCGGTGGCGATCACGACCTGCCCCACCCGCACGACACCCTGAGTCGTCTGCAGGCAAAATCCGCCATCCGGTTCCTGCTGCACACCTTCTACCGCAACACCCATACGCCACTGCACCCGGCCAGCATCGCATTCCACCTTCAACATCCAGATAATATCTTCGGCGCTGTCATCGCAGAACAGCTGTCCCTTATGTTTTTCATGCCAGGCAACTCCATGCTGCTTCAATTTTTCGAGAAAATCCTGCGGCGTAAAACGCGACAATGCGCTTTTGCAGAAATGCGGATTGTCCGATAAAAAATTCCTGGCGCTGGTGTGCAGATTCGTAAAATTACACCGCCCCCCGCCAGAAATACGGATTTTCTCCGCCAGGCGGCTGGCATGATCAATCAGAATAACCCGCTTGCCCCGCTGCCCCGCCACTGCTGCGCACATCATGCCGGCAGCACCCGCCCCGATCACAGCGACATCAAATTGTTGATTCATAACCATCCTAAAAAAATGCAGACCGGATTGTAACTGGTAACCGTATCTGCACATTCAGTGTATCTGTGTCCCCCCACCGGCAAATGCGATACCGGAAGCATCCGCTATCTCAAATGACGCAGTGCATGCCTGCTCCATTCAGCGCACAGTTATGGATACATCCGGCCGCAAAATATAACTGCAATCGATCATGCCCTGTTTCCGTGCGATGCAACATTTCTTTCCCTACGGCACAACCTGCAGACAAACAAAAAACTCCTGTGAAAAATCCACAACATTTTCAGGATATATCGTTTGTTTTTGATGCCATCAAAGCAGTTGTTCTTGACTTCAGAATCCCAAGAAGCGATAACTGACAACAGCAATAGCAAACGTTTGCGCACCTGTTATTTCATGCGCAGTATCATGATTAATCCGGGTTTCAAAATCGCATTGCACCAAAATAAAACACGCTCACATTCACAACAGGATCAACGCCATGTCTGATTTTTCTCTTTATTCTCCATTCGTTAAAGGGGCCAGCCGTACACTGATTGCCCTCGCCATCACCTCCGCTTTCCCGCTGCAGGCCAGCTGGGCGCAGGAAGCCAAACAGGATGCCGCAAAAAACGACCCTGCCAAGCTTGAAACCGTGATCGTGACGGCAAACCGCCGCGCAGAAAATATCAAAGAAGTGCCAATGTCGATTTCCGCCATCAAAGGCGATGCGCTCGACACCTATAACACCAGCGGTCAGGATATCCGCTTCCTGGCGTCGCGCGTGCCGAGTCTGAATATTGAATCCGATTTCGGCCGTTCATTCCCGCGCTTTTATATCCGTGGTCTCGGCAATACTGATTTTGACCTGAACGCCTCCCAGCCAGTCGGTCTGATTTATGATGATGTGGTGCAGGAAAACCCGATCCTCAAAGGCTTTCCAATATTTGACGTCGATCAGGTCGAAGTATTGCGCGGCCCGCAAGGCACCTTGTTCGGCCGCAATTCTCCGGCCGGCGTGATCAAGTTTGACTCTGCCAAACCAAGCAATGTGCTGGAAGGCTATGCCAATCTGGGTTACGGCAATTACAACGCCGTGAATCTGGAAAGCGCGATCAATATTCCGCTGAACAGCGACTGGGCACTGCGCCTGTCCGGGCAATCCCAATCCCGCGACGATCGTGTGACCAATCCGCGCAGCACCGGCACCAAGAATTTTGAAGGTTATCAGGACAAAGCCGGCCGCATCCAGCTGGCATACAAGAACGGCGGCTTCAGCGCGCTGTTTAATGTCCATGGCCGTGATATGTCGGGCAATGCGACCCTGTTCCGCGCCAACATCATCCAGAAAGGCACTAATGAACTGGTGCCAGGCTTTAATTACAGCAGCTACCCGACAGATGGCATCAACACCCAGACCCTGACCTCCAGTGGCGCCAGCATGCGTCTGCGCTGGGATTGGGACGGCATGTCGCTGTACTCGATTACGGCTTACGACAAAGCAAAATTCTACAGCCGCGCAGACGTTGATGGTGGCTACGGTGCTTCGTTCGCACCACCAATGGGACCAGGCTTTATTCCATTCCCGGCAGAAACCGCCGACGGTGTTCCTGATCTGAAGCAGATCACCCAGGAAGTGCGTCTGCAATCGAATACCAAAGATCCATTACAGTGGATTGCCGGCGTTTATTATTTCAAAGAAGACCTGCAGGTTGACAGTTTCGACTTCAATTCCTTAGGCGGCAATGTGCAGGATGGCTACGCAGTACAACACCAGCACGCCAAAGCCTGGGCCACATTCGGCTCGCTGAATTATGCCGTCAACAACCAACTGAAAATACGCGGCGGAGTACGTTACACCAGCGACAAAAAGGATTTCGATGCACAACGCACCTGGACACCAGGTTCCGCTCCCGGCGTGAAGGCCACGCCACTGCTGACCGCGAATCCAAGCTCCACCAACGTCAGCTGGGACCTGGGCGCCAACTATGCGGCCGACTCCAGCACCAACTTCTTCGGGCGGATTGCAACCGGTTACCGTGCGCCGAGTGTGCAGGGACGCGTCCTGTTCGGCGATAGCATCTCCGTTGCCAACGCGGAAAAGACGCTGTCGTTTGAAGCCGGTGTGAAGAAAGATATTCTGGATAACACCGCCCGCATCACGGCAACCGTCTTCCAGTACACCGCCAAAGACCTGCAGCTGACCGCCGGCAGCGGCTCCGTGAATCAGAACCGTCTGGTCAATGCCGACAAGGCAACCGGCCAGGGCTTTGAAGTCGATCTGCAGGCGAATCTGAGCCGTAACTGGAAATCGACCCTGGGCGTCAGCTATAACGACACCCAAATCAAAGATGCCAAACTGTTTGTTTCCCCATGCGGTAACGGCTGCACCGTCACCAACCCTGCCGGCCCTGTTGCAGGCACAGTGTTGATTGGCGGCAATCCTTTGCCACGCGCACCGAAGTGGGTAGGAAATTTCACACTGAAATATACCGCGCCAATCGCTAACGGTGAGATGTATGTCTTTACAGACTGGGCATACAAGGACACCTACAACATGTTCCTGTATGAAGCTAAAGAATATAAAGCCAAATCGCTGCTGGAAGGCGGGCTGCGTGTCGGCTACAAGTGGGCAGATGGCAAATATGAAGTGGCGGCCTACGGTCGCAATATCACTAATCAGCAACAAGTTATCGCTGCGATTGACTTCAATAACCTGACAGGTATTCTGAACGAGCCACGCAGCTATGGTGTGCAATTCAAAGCCAATTTCTGATTGCCTGCGAACTGAACGCTTTAGAACTGATACTTAATTTCGTTCGTTAATCTTGTTCATTCAATCAAAACTAAAAACGCACCGGACATCAAATCCGGTGCGTTTTTTATGAGCGTCAGGCTTTCTCTGTTTTAACTGGCAAAAGAGCGATGCCGGATCAGGCGTGCAACGGCAACACAGTGTTCCACTTGCGCGGTAATGTTATGCGGCACCTCGATTTTTCCAGCCAGCACCTGCTCAATCCAGCCAGCGGTACTGTCGGCGTCGATGTGATCCGGCGTTTCCGTAACGGCGCCGATAATTGTCTGGTGCGTATACTCCAGCGTCGTGCACTCCCCCGCATGCAGCCAGTCTATCTGCTGCATGCGCCCGGTACTTGCCACTGTCTCTCCTTCGGTTCCACGCATCAGAAAAACATCGCCTTCCTGCGGAGATGCCTTGTGAGTGAAATAAGAAGTCAGCATCTCACGGTATTCAGGATGCGTGTAAGAAGTCAGCCGCAGCGCAGGCACATCAAATGGCTGCAAAATCTTGACCAGCGTATGCGTGGAATTTCTCACTCCCAGTATCTGGCGTAAAGACAATAAGTGCGCCATCGCCGGAGAAAGGCAGTCAATTGGCATCAGCGCCGGCCGGCCGGCTTTCATCTGCGCCATTACCTGATCCGAATCAACTGCCAGCGGCCAGCCCATTGCCTCAAAAATTTCAACCGTCGTTACCCTGCCAGCATCCGTTCGCACACCATGCACGAGCACCGGCACACCGCGACGTGCCAACAGCATCGCCAGCAAAGGCGTGAGATTAGCTTTTTTACGGGCACCGTTATAAGTCGGAATCAGCACAGGTACATACTGACTATCTGCAGGTATCTGCAACGGCAACAGGAAAGACTTTGCCGCCGCCAGAAATCCGGCAATTTCATCGACCGACTCTCCCTTAATCCGCATCGATAATAAAATTGCCCCCAACTCGAGCGCAGAAACACGTCCGGTAAGCATGGCATGATAGAGCTGTTCAGCATCCTGCATGGACATGTTTCTGGCACCCTCTTTGCCGCGCCCGATTTCCTTGATAAATCGGGCTACCGGAAAATGTGCCTGGTCTTCGTTGTTACTCATGTGTAATCAGGGAGAAGGTTGATCCAGCAGTTGTAAAATCTGCTGCCATTCGTCGGCAGTGACGGGGGTGATAGACAACCGGCTGCCTTTTTGCAGCACACGCATTGACGACAGCGACGGCACCGCACGTAATTCGGCAAGACTAAGCAAGCGGGTTTTACGTACACCCTTCACATCCACCATCATCCAGCGAGGGTTTTCAGGCGTCGCCTTCGGATCAAAATAGTGGCTGGAGGAGTCAAATTGCGTGTGATCCGGGTAAGCCGTGCTGACGACTTCTGCCAGACCCGCGATACCGGGCGCAGGACAACTCGAATGGTAAAACAGAACACCATCACCAATCTGCATCGCATCCCGCATGAAATTCCTGGCCTGATAATTCCTCACGCCAAACCAGGGGATGGAAGATGTAGCCATCACATCATCGATGCTGACCTCATCCGGTTCTGATTTCATCAACCAATAAGCCATAGCCGCCCTTTTGATCAAAATTGGATTGTCGCATAACTCTGCCACATTCCGCCGATTCCGGCAGCGCCAGTTAACAGGTGACGAAAAGTACAGGTACCGGATCTGGATCGGACATGTCGAGCTCAAATAAAAAAACGGCCACTCACCAGAGCAGCCGTTCAAAAAAAGTCCCCACCGATGCCGCTATGCCGGCATCCTGAACCTGGCGGTTCAAGTTGGCTGCAGTCAGTTCAATTTCGGGTTCATCGGACTAGCGACGCTCACGCCCATCGAACAATATTCCGCGGCCTATGCACATAAATGGTTCAAGGAATATATGACATTGGCGAACACGGCAGGGAACTGAAGTTTACTCCCAAACCGTGCTTTCCGGTGAACGATTTCATCAAATTCTGATTGAAATAAGTAATAACTCTAAATTTCAGAATAGCTTTTTCAGAACAATTTTTCCTGGGGCGTCAACGCCTGATCCAACACATCGTGCATGGCCTGCATTTTCTGGTTCACCTCAGAAAGCGACATGCCAGACAAAGGCCCCTCTGACGATTTCGTTGCCAACAGTTCGGTTGTCATTCCCAATGCCGCCATAACCGCGATTCTGTCTGTCCCCTTGACTTTCGATGAATCGCGGATTGCACACATCTTGGCATCCAGATAGGCAGCAGCTTCGCGCAAAGCACGATCCTCGCCTTCCTTACAAGAGAGTTTGTATCCTTGTCCCATGATGGAAACATCGACCTGAATTATTTTCTTATCCATTATGCGGCGTCCTCATCAGCAATCACTTCTGCCGGCATACGCGACAGCAATGCCGCCACCCGGTCGTGCGCCTGTTGCATACGTGACCGCAACTCCTGATTGTCCGCATTCAGCGATGCCATTTCATGACGCAGTCCCGCGTTTTCCTTGCGCAGGGAGTGCGTCAGTTCAGCAAGTTTCGCCACTTTTTCGGCAAGCAACTCAAAATCAGAAATCATCATAAATGTATTGTTCTACAGCAAACCCGGAATCTTATTATACGAGTAAATTTTCTCAGCTCAGTGACCATCCGTAATTAAAAATACAAATTCTTCCTGATTTTTACTACATAGCTCAGATTACCTGAAACATGCGCGGGGAACCATGCAGCAAATTCGACGTACAAGGAGTCAGCAAAGACGTGCCCGCGCCAAAAAACGCTCAGGGAACAAAATCACATCCTGCATCACAATTTTTTTAAAAATAGGTTATTATCTGACGTATAGCTAACCACGCTTGACACTTGTTGGCACAGTCTTGGTGCAATACCCGTTTAGCACCATTGAAATTGCAGCCAGTCGCCACCAGATAACGTCTGGATAAATGGCGAGTTCCAATATACCTGACCGATATCTGTGGCGTTGTTACTACCCCTTAATTTTTCCCTCTCAACGAGGACTCCATGAGCGAAAACATCAAATATGTAAGCGATGCTTCTTTTGAAGCTGATGTATTAAAATCTGAAAAACCGGTACTGGTTGACTTCTGGGCTGAATGGTGCGGCCCATGCAAAATGATTGCACCGATTCTGGAAGAAGTCGCGAAAGAATACGACGGCAAAATCGTTATCGCCAAAATGGACGTCGATGCAAACCAGTCAGTACCAGCCAAATTTGGCATTCGTGGCATCCCAACCCTGATTCTGTTTAAGAACGGTGCGGCAGCGGCTCAAAAAGTCGGTGCTCTTGCCAAAGGCCAGCTCGTTTCATTCATTGACAGCAATATCTGACGCGCATGAATTGACGGTCAGCCTGCATCCAAGATGGTGTACAATCACAATCTGCTGATGCAGCTGACGCAGCATAATCATTATCTCTTGGTTGAAATGGCCAAGGGTTGTCAGAGACAAGTAATCTACCTGTAACGATTCTGTTTATTCCGTAGCTCCTCCGTTCACTCCCCCACCTCATATTCCCCAGTCCGGGACATTCACCATGCATCTATCTGAATTAAAGGCCCTGCACGTATCTGCTTTGCTCGAAATGGCTGTAGGGCTCGATATCGACAATGCAGCGCGCATGCGCAAGCAAGAACTCATGTTTGCGATTCTGAAAAAGCGAGCCAAAGCAGGCGAGCAGATTTTCGGCGACGGCGCCCTCGAAGTCTTGCCTGATGGCTTCGGCTTCTTGCGCTCACCTGATGCCAGCTATATGGCATCGACTGACGATATTTATATCTCGCCTTCGCAAATCCGTCGCTTCAATCTGCACACCGGTGATTCGATCGAAGGTGAAGTGCGTACACCAAAAGACGGCGAACGCTATTTCGCATTGGTGAAGGTGGACAAAGTTAATGGCGAATCGCCGGAAGCATCGAAGCATCGTATCCTGTTTGAAAACCTCACTCCACTGCATCCGAATAAAGTATTGAATCTGGAACGCGATATGCGCGGCGAGGAAAATACCACCGGTCGCATCATTGATATGATTGCCCCTATCGGTCGCGGTCAGCGTGGTTTGCTGGTGGCGTCACCAAAATCCGGTAAATCCGTGATGCTGCAGCACGTTGCACACGCAATCACCACCAACCACCCTGATGTGACACTGATCGTACTGCTGATCGACGAACGTCCTGAAGAAGTGACCGAGATGCAGCGCTCGGTGCGCGGTGAAGTGGTTGCCTCGACCTTCGACGAACCAGCCACCCGCCACGTGCAAGTTGCCGAGATGGTGCTGGAAAAAGCCAAACGCTTAGTCGAAATGAAAAAAGATGTCGTGATCCTGCTGGACTCGATCACCCGTCTGGCACGCGCCTACAATACCGTCATCCCGGCATCCGGCAAAGTTCTGACCGGCGGTGTCGATGCAAATGCGCTGCAGCGCCCTAAACGGTTCTTCGGCGCAGCCCGTAACGTCGAAGAAGGCGGCTCGCTGACCATTATCGCTACCGCGCTGATCGAAACCGGCAGCCGTATGGATGATGTGATTTACGAAGAATTCAAAGGCACCGGCAACATGGAGGTTCACCTCGAACGACGCCTGGCTGAAAAACGCGTCTACCCGGCAATCAACCTGAACAAATCCGGTACCCGTCGCGAGGAATTACTGATCAAACCGGATCAGCTGCAGAAGATCTGGATCTTGCGCAAACTGCTGTATTCGATGGACGAGATCGAGGCGATGGAATTCATTCTCGACAAAATGAAAGCCACGAAAAACAATGCAGAATTTTTTGAGATGATGCGTCGTGGCGGTTAATTCGCTGGATTATCCGGGATGAATTGTCCGTTCAATAAAAAACGCTGGGAATCCATCCCAGCGTTTTTTATTGTCGGTATCAAAGTGACTGATTGCTCTCAAATTATCTGCATTATTTGATACTTTTTAATGCATATAATCCGGAGTTTATTTATCAGAAAACTATGCGATATCCTGCGAACATCGCATGCGTCCCATCAGTTATTTCAGCCACCCGATTCGATCCTGCTCCAGCCGCCGCCCACTGCCTTGTACAAACCAACCACAGCACTCAGGTGCGCACGCTGCATATCGATCAGTGCAGTTTCGGCCTGAGCCAGATCACGCTGGGTATTCAGAACCTCGAGATAGCTGCTGTAACCATTCCGGTAGCGTAAATCAGTCAGTCGCAGACTGTCTTTCAATGCCACCACGCGTTTCTGGTTCGCGACGTATTGTGATTCATTGGATGCTGCACTGCTCAATGCATCATGGACATCACGGAAGGCAGACTGCACGGCCTGTACATATTGCGCCATAGCCTGTGTTTTACGCGCTTCGGCACCGGATACGACTGCTCCGATAGCTCCTGCGCGAAATACCGGCTGAACCAGATTCGCGCCAATATTCCATAGCCAGGATGCCGGATTAATCAGGTCATGAAAGGCTTTAGATTCATAACCGGCGCCTATCGTCAGCTTCAGACTGGGGAAATACTGTGATTTAGCCTGTCCAATATCGGCATTTGCCGCAATCAGAGCCTGCTCCGCTGCCAGTAAATCAGGGCGACGGTTCAGCAAATCAGAAGGTAAATCATTTGGCATACTCAGATTCTGGTACAAATTACCAATCGTGTTACCACGCAGAATATTCGGATGCGCAATAGCATCCGGAGTCCGCCCCAGCAATACCGCCATCGCAGACTCTGTGATGGCAACCAGCTGCTGTGCCTGGGCCATGGAAATTTCAGCGGCTGCCGCCTCTGATTCCGCCTGATGCAGATCCAGTTCACCAATCGCACCGGCAGTAAAACGCTTTTGTTGTAAGCGTAAATTTTCCTGGCGGGTTTTCAGCGTCGCCTGTACCAATGCCAGCTGGGCATCTCCAGCCCGCAGTGTGAAATAAGTCTGTGCCAGATTACTGTACAAACCAGACAACACGACTGCACGGTTGTTTTCTTGCGCCAGCAAACGGGCACGCGCGGCTTCGTCTGCCCGGGATAATTTGCCCCACAAATCGACTTCGTAGGAAGCGCTCAGGCCAAGCTGATAATCGGTATTGATCAGCGCAGCGCCGACCGGCAACTTGCCGGAATTCTGACTCGTTCTGGCTTTCGTACCGCCCAGTGTCGCATCCACAGAAGGAAAGCGATTCGAACGGGCTGAAGTAGCCAGCGCGCGTGCTTCTTCAATCCGTCCGGAAGCCAGCAACAGATCCTGATTATTCGTCGTGGCCTCGTCCAGCAACTGATTCAGGACAGGATCCTGAAAACCTTGCCACCAGCTCACATAATCGGTGGCTGTCGTTTTATGGTTTGTGACAACAGTGCCGACGCTGGCAGGAAGCTGCAGCGCCGGGCGCTGGTAATCCGGGCCGACGGAAGCACATCCAGCAAGAATCAGGCTGGCAGTCATGGCACTACATATAAATGATGTTCTCAACATAACTATTCCTTCGCCTCAACAGAAGATGCCGGAGGCAAAATGGGAGCGGGATGCTTAAAATCCTCTTCCGTTGTTTTAAAGCGCTTGTCGTTAATCAATTTGAAAAACAATGGTACGAAGAAAATCGCCAGGAATGTCGCTGCCAGCATGCCGCCAAACACACCCGTTCCCAGTGACTGACGGGCGGCTGCACCGGCACCGTGAGAAAACGCGAGCGGAGCCACCCCGAGAATAAATGCCATCGAAGTCATCAGAATCGGACGGAAGCGCAGGCGCGCCGCTTCCACCGCCGCGGCTACCGGTGCATAACCTTCATGCACCTTCATCACAGCGAATTCAACGATCAGAATCGCATTTTTTGCGGATAATCCCAGCAAAGTCACCAGACCAATCTGGAAATAGACGTCGTTATTGAAATGACGCAGATAAACCGCCAGCAAAGCGCCGAAGATACCGAATGGCATTGCCAGCAGAACAGAAAACGGCAGCGACCATTTTTCATACTGTGCGGCAAGAATCAGGAAAATCATCAACACGCCTGCACCCAGTGCCAACCCTGCGGCATTGCTGCTGCGTTTTTCCTGGAACGAAGCACCACCCCAGTCATATACAACGTCAGCCGGCAAAATGTTTTTGGCAGCCCGCTCCATAGCAGCAATCGCCTGACCGGAGCTATAACCTGGTTTTGCATCCCCCAGCAATTTAATCGCCGGCAGTGCGTTAAAGCGTTGTACTGAATCCGGCCCGGTAATGAATTTAATTGTCGTGAACGCCCTGACCGGTACCATAGCACCACTTGCCGAACGCACATACATGCCACCGATATCATCCGGTTTGGCACGGTATTGACCTTCAGCCTGTAACTGGACAGTGTAGATGCGTCCGTTTTTATTAAAGTCATTCACATAATAACTGCCCATGGTCGCGGCCAGCGTATTGTAGACATCGGATAAAGTCACGCCCATGGAACGTGCTTTTTCATTGTCCACATCCACAAACAATTGCGGCGAATTAGCCTGCCACAATGTTTTCACACCGGCCAGTTCAGGCTGCTTATTAGCTTCGGCAATCAACAGGGGTAACAATTCGGCCAGTCGCTTGACGCCACCTTCGCCGGCATTCTGCAGATAAAACTCAAAACCTCCCGTCTGCCCCAAACCCTGAATCGCAGGAGGACTGAAAAACAGTGGCAAGCCTTCTTTGATATGCCCGGTTTTCATGTAGCTCTCGCCCACCATCTGCTGCGCAGACTGATTTCGCTGATCCCAGGGCTTTAGGGGGAAGAACATTGTTGCTGCCGATGATTTCAAGCCACCGCCACCGAGAAAATCAAGCCCCACCAGTGCAAAGGTGGTATCGATATTCTTGTTGGTCTTCATGATGCTTTCAACCTGTTTCACCATGTTATTGGTACGGTCAAGCGAAGCGCCGTCGGGCATAATTGCCGCTCCGAGGAAATACCCCTGATCTTCGTCCGGCACCAAACCGCCGGGAACATTTTTCCACAGCAGGCCCGTCATCAGTATCATGCCGATCACCAGGGAGGTTCCCAGAACAGCACGTTTGAGGAAAAAAGAAACGCCGTTGGTATAACGCTTCGTCAGGCGCAGGAAAGCTGCATTGAACCAGGTGAAAAACCGATTATGATTTTCAGAACCGGGCTTCAGCAACAAGGCGCACAAAGCCGGCGTGAGTGTCAGCGCGACGATGCCGGACAACACGACTGCCAGCGAAATCGTGACAGAAAACTGCCGGTACAATTCACCGGCCAAACCACCGAGGAACGCAATCGGACCAAACGCTGCCACCAGCACCAGCACAATCGCGATCACTGGCCCGGTCACCTCACGCATCGCTTCAATCGCAGCCGCATTCGGTGTCATGCCTTCTTCATTGATCAGACGTTCCACGTTTTCCAGCACCACGATCGCGTCATCCACTACAATACCGATCGCCAGCACCATCCCGAACAAGGTAAGGGTGTTAATGCTGTATCCCAGTAAGTGCAGACCTGCCAGCGTGCCAATCAGTGAAACTGGCACTGCCAGTGTCGGAATGATAGTCGCGCGCCAGCTTTGCAAAAACAGATATACCACGATAAATACCAGCACCATCGCTTCACCCAGCGTCTTCAGCACTTCGGCAATCGACTCTGTCACAAATGGCGTGGTGTCGTAAGGCGTGGTGTATTCCATCCCTTCCGGAAATTTGGCCTTCAGTTCCTGCAGCGTTTTCTCCACTGCTTTCCGGGTTTCCAGTGCATTCGCTCCGGTCTGTAAAAATACACCGATATTGGCGGAAGGATGACCGTTAACGCGTCCATACAGACTGTAGTCTTTCGAACCCAGTTCTACCCGTGCCACATCGCTGATACGGACGGTACCACCATTTTTGGAAGATTTAATAATGATATTGGCAAACTCAGCCGGCTCCAGCAAACGCCCTTTCGCCGTCACAGTCATAGTCAGTTCTTCGGTATTGTTGGGTGGCGCGCCAACCTTACCAGCCGCATACTGCGCATTCTGCTCCGATACCGCATTCGAGATATCGTTCACAGTCACACCAAGCTGTGCCATCCGGTCCGGACGCATCCAGATACGCATTGCATAGTCTTTGGCACCGAAAATCTGCACATTGGTGGTACCGGGAACACGTTTGATCGCATCCAGCACATTCTGCGTCGCATAATTCGACAGATACAGTGCATCGTAACGATTATCCGGTGAGAACAACGCTGCGACAACCAGAAAATTAGAGGAACTCTTGGCAACCGTCACGCCCTGACGACGTACTTCCTGGGGCAATTTCGCATCCGCCTGACGCACCCGGTTATTCACGTTAACTGCAGCAATATCCAGATTTGTGCCGACTTCAAAAGTCACATTGATCGAGACCCGGCCATCGGCAGAAGAAACCGAATCCATGTACAGCATGTGTTCGACACCATTGATCTGCTCTTCAATCGGTGCAGCTACGGTGCGCTCCACCACTTCAGCAGAAGCGCCGGGATAAAACGCAGTAACGTTGACCACCGGAGGAGCAATTTCCGGATAACGTGAAATAGGCAGGACGCGCAACGCGGCCAAGCCTGCCAGCACGATAATCAGCGACATCACGGTCGCCAGGATCGGCCGGTTAATAAAAAATTTAGAGAACATGAAAAATTCCTTGTCGCCTGTGCTGACTATGCAGCAGGATGTTCATTAAGAATACTGACTGACACAACAAATACAGGTGATTTATGGTTTGGCTGGCGCCCCGCCACTGGCATCATTGCCAGCCGTCGCAGAAGCAGGCGATTTTGCCGCAACAGCAGCTGGCGCAACACCTGCCGCCGGTACTGCATCTTGCGTACTGACCGCGACTGGCTTGACCGTCATACCCGGTTCATGGGCTTTAATCACACCATCGACCATGACACGGTCACCATTTTGCAAACCTTTAGTGACGATCCACTCACCATGCGACCAGCCATCCAGCTCAACCGGTTTAGGAACTAATTTGTTATCAGGCGAAACCGTGAAAACCATTTTCCCCATGGGACTGTCAATCACTGCACGCTGAGGCACCGCAAGCGCTGAACTACGCTTTGCCCCGGCCAGCATCACACGCACGAACTGGCCGGGACGCAAACTACCGTCCTGATTCGCGACCTGTGCCCGTGCATCAAAGCCACCTGTTGTCGGATTCACTTTTTCGCTGACAAAATTCATTTTTCCAGCCACAGGAAACATGCTGCCGTCAGCCAACTTCAACCGCACATCAAAACCCAGGCTGCCATTACTGGCACGCTGTCCGGGCATCGCAATTTTGCCGCTGCGTACTTCCTTCACCGCCTTCAGATAATCTGCTTCGGGAATACTGAAATTAATATAAATCGTGTCAGTCTGGACAATGGTCGTCAACAAGCTGTCTGCCGTCGTTACCAGACTGCCATTTGATTTTGCCGCAACACCTGTCACACCATCAATCGGGGCCACCACGCGGGTATAACCCAGATTCAGACGGGCTTCATTGACCTGCGCACGAACCTGTTTGAAACTCGCTTCAGCAGTTTCCAGATTCGATTTGGCATCATCAAACTCTTTCTGACTAATCGCTTTTTCAGCAGCCAGCGGCGCAAGACGCGCATATTCGCGCTTAGCCTGATTCAGCTTCGCTTCACTCACACCTGCCGCAGCTTCAGCAGAGGCAAGCTGGGTCTGTTAGGTGCCCGGATCAATCTGAAACAACACGGTACCGGCCTTCACACGGGAACCTTCTTCATACAAGCGGTTTTCCAGAATACCGGGAACCCGCGCCCGGATTTCTGTTTCTTTGGAGCCTGCAGTCTGACCAACATATTCAAAGTCCACGGCGAGATCGCGCTGATTCACCGTGACGACATTGACTTCCGGCGGCGGCATTTTACCCGCGCCAGCAGCGCCTCCTGCAGCCTGGTTACCGCAGGCAACCAGCGCTACCACTGGCAGACTGATCAACACGCGCTGCACGGTATGAAGACTGAATAAACGGCGGATCTGAAGGGAAAGAGAATTATTCACAGCGGAAACAGGAGAAATTGAGCGGTCTGGAGAGCGCATAGGAATTCTTTCTTCGAAAGGGAAGGAGGACGTGCTATTATATACATTCACGAATGTTTGTAAATCGACTTTTGTAACAGCCTTACAAATCCATCAGGTATTGATACGCCCCAATAACGGAAATAACATTCATCATCAAACTCAAGCCTGAAAAGTGATGTGGGTCAGGGAATCGGCTGAATTGCGCATTGCATTATACAAAGATAAAAGGTTTCTGGTTTTATTGACAAAACTATGCCGGACAACTGGCGTCAGACCGGGATTGCAGTATCCGGAGAGCTCTTTTAAGATGCCGCCAAATGAAAATTGTTAGTGGATGATTTGCCGGTATAGCAATCCGCTTCCGGTTTTCATGCATACCTATATTGCAAGAAAGAATTCAAATGGTCAGAAAAACCAAAGAAGAAGCCCAGGAAACTTATACTGCCTTGCTGAATGCAGCGGAACAGGTTTTTTCTGCCAAAGGCGTGACCAACACCACGTTAAACGACGTGGCGCAGGCGGCGGGCATGACTCGCGGCGCAATTTACTGGCATTTCAAAGACAAAAATGCCTTGTTTCAGGCAATGTGCGATCGCGCTTTTTTGCCAATGGAAGGCTTGTTGAATGAAATCGCGGGTACCCCGCAAACCGATCCTATCACCGCGCTACGGGAACTGAATCTGCACTTTTTGCAACTGGTCTCTGGCGACCAGCAGCAACGCCGGGTTTTTGACATTATTTTCCACCGTTGCGAAAAAAATCTTGATCTCCCTTTTTTTGAAACGGAGCAGGAAAAACGCACGGAATGCCTGTCCAAAGTGGAGTCCATCATTCAGCATGCCGTACGGATCGGCCAACTGCATCCGGACACCGACAGCTGGATTGCGATGCAGGCAAACCATGCTTTTCTGGTAGGTATTGTCCATGAGTGGCTGGAAGACCCCTCAGCTTATTCGCTGGCTGACCACGCTGAAGACATGATTGACATATTTTTGACAGGGCTGTTCGCCCGCCCGCCGTTGAAAAAAAAATCAAAGGAAAACAGCTGATCAGGCAGGTAATTTCCAGTCAAACCTAATCGCAAGAATACGCAGAGCAAACGTCGTGCAAATACCTGCCAGCAGGGATAATGCCTCCGAAGCCTGCAGCCAGTTCAGGAATAAAAACACCCAGCAACCACTGAATGCACAAGTGGCATACAACTGGCTGCGACGAAACACCAGAGGGATTTCATTGCAAATCACATCCCTTAACACGCCGCCAAAAATACCGGTGATAACGCCCATCATGGCGCAGATAAAGACCGGCATTTCGGCTTCCAGCGCCAGCGAGGTTCCCGTCACGCTGAACAACCCCAAGCCCAGTGCGTCCGCCCATTCCAGCACGCTCTCCGTCACGGCATGGCGCAGATGACGCAAAAACGGCATGGCAATTAATGCCAGTACAAAGACCAGTATCGGATACTGCTGATTTTCCACCCAGAACAAAGGACGCCGGTCGAGCAGCAAATCACGCAGTGTGCCGCCGCCAAAGGCCGTGATGAATGCTACGGTAAATACACCGACAATATCCATCCGCTTACGCCGGGCTTCAATAAAGCCCGAACTCGCAAAAGCAATGATGCCAGCCACTTCAATGGTATGCAGCATCGCATTCATTCCCAGATAACTCACATTCCCCTCTTCTTTCACTTCAAGACTGACAGATATTGTAACGGCGGAAATGATACGTCCGCGATGCGATCCGCTGTTTTTGCAAAAAATAAAATCAAATAAAGAAAATCAGGAACAAAAAGCCTGTGCAACACGATAATTTTTCATTGTATAATCATAAGCTTGGCATTTTGCAGATGCGAAAATCCAATATTTAATATTAACTCTGGCAAGTGGTACGCAATCGGGTCAAGAAGCTGGGCGATCGACGAAGTGCGGACTGGCTACCTAACTTATTTTTGAGGCAAGCATGAAAGACGGCATCCACCCAAATTATCGTGAAGTGTTGTTCCACGACGTTTCTAACGATTTCAAATTCATTACACGCTCGACAATTCAGACTAGAGAAAAAGCTGAGTTTGAAGGTAAGGAATACCCGCTGGTAAAGATCGAGGTTTCTGCGGAATCTCATCCTTTCTACACAGGTAAGCACAAGATCGTGGATACTGCTGGTCGCGTTGAAAAATTCCGCCAGAAGTTCGGCAAAGTCGGATCCAAGACATCCGTTGCCAACTAATCAGCAAAACGATTTGTACAAAAAAGGCAGCTCAGGCTGCCTTTTTTACTGCCGCTTTACTTACAATAGGCACGCTCCCGGCCACTGAATCAAAATATGAAACCAGTCCGTCTACCTGCTGCTGCAACCATTGCACTCCCCCGTTGGGGAATTGTCGCCTTATGTCTGCTTTACATCCTGCCCGGGCTGATCGGGCGCGATCCCTGGAAAGGCGATGATGCAACCAGCTTTGGCATCATGTGGACCATGGCGCACGGCACAATGGCTGACTGGTTATGGCCGCATATCGTCGGACTGCCGATGGCAGAAAAAGGGCCGCTGGCATTCTGGATCGGTGCGCTGTGCATCAAAATCTTTGGTGGAATACTGGGAGAACCCATGGCAGCCCGTTTATCTACGGGCGTCTTTTTTTTATTGGGCTCCGTATCAGTCTGGTATGCCACCTACCTGCTGGGTCGCCGGGCGGAGGCACAACCGTTAAAGCTCGCTTTCGGCGGCCAGCCGGAAGCCCGGGATTTCGGGCGGACACTGGCCGATGGTGCTTTACTGATTTATCTTGGTTGTCTCGGACTACTGATCCGCAGCCATGAAACCAGTGCAGAAACACTGCAGATTTCCCTGACAGCGTTCATTCTTTATTTGAGCGTGCGGCTGTTTGACACACCCAGAATGCGGCTGGCGCTGCAGCTCGGCGTGAGTCTTGGTTTGCTGGTACTGACAAAAGGCTGGGTTGCGCCAGCAAGTATTGCCCTGACGTTGATTTTGCTGAGCCTGTACCGCCAGCAGACATCCTTACTCAAGCTGATCGGATTATCCCTCCCGGTCGCCCTGATTCTCCCGGCCTGCTGGATCGTTGCCATCCATCTGGTTCACCCATACGACAGTAGTCCAATACCTGCATGGATGGAGTGGAATTACCGTCAGTTAGCTTTCCCGGGAATGGAAAGCGTCAGCTACTTTTTTAAATACGGTATCTGGTTTGCGTGGCCAGCCTGGCCCTTTGCAGGCTGGGCCATTTATGCCTGGCGGAGACAAGAAAAAGCACTTCATATCTCATTACCGGCGGCTTTCTTTCTCTGTTTCGTCCTGCTGGCGTTGATGAATCCCTTTTCAGAAGAAAGCCTGTTATTACCTATCCTGCCGCCATTGGCGATTCTGGCGGCATTTGGCCTGCCAACCATGAAGCGCAGCGCTATCAATGCCGTAGACTGGTTCGCCGTCACAGTATTGACCGCCACAGCCGGATTTATCTGGCTGGGATGGATTGCCGAGCAAACTGGCTGGCCAGTCAAACTGGGCGCCAAAATCCTGCATCTGGCGCCGGGATTTTCTGCCAGCTTTAACCCATTTATTTTTGTGCTGGCACTGGCTGCCACCATCGCCTGGTTTTTGCTGGTTTATTGGCGTATTTCCCGTCAGCCCTCAGTACTCTGGCGCGCCGTTGTCTTGTCCAGCGGTGGTGTGATTCTGTGCTGGCTGCTGCTACTGACGCTCTGGCTGCCCTGGATCAATCACCGGATCACCTACGCTCCTGTTGCCGAAGAATTGGCACAGCAATTACCGAACAAGAGCTATTGCATCGAAGCGTATATCGGCCCTTCGCAACGCAGCTCTTTTGCCTATTTCGGAAAAATACAGTTCGCCACCTTCTCCGATCACGAGTGTGGATATATGCTCTTGCAGAGCAGCCGGCGACACATACTTAAAACCGAATTGCCTGCACCTTATCAACCCGAACAATGGGATCAGGTCTGGTCTGGTCACCGCGCAGCAGACAAGGATGAAATATTTACCCTGTACCGCCGGAAAATGTAATGTCCCCGGTATCAGCCTCCGTTTTGTTACACCATGCACGACGGATTACCGGCATTGCCTGGCCTATGCTGATTGGCCAGCTTGCCGTCGTTGCGAATGGCGTCATCGATACAGCGATGACCTCCCGATTCTCTGCCACAGACCTGGCCGCCCTGTCTCTCGGTGTATCTATCTATGTCAGTATTTTTGTGGGGCTCAATGGGGTTCTGCAAGCTGTCTCCCCGGTTATTAGTCAGCTGTTCGGTGCCAGAGAATTCCGGGAAATCGGCAGCCAGGTCAAACAGGCAGTCTGGCTGGCGCTATTTCTCGCATTGATTGGTTGCGGCATTCTGCTGCATCCTCAGCCACTGCTGAATATCGCCCAGGCAGGCAGCGCACTGAACAGCAAGGCAACACTGTATCTGGGGATTCTCGCCTGCGCCTTACCGGCAACACTAGGATTCCGGATTTACAGTGCTCTGAATAATGCCGTTGGAAAAACCAAAATGGTGATGGTGATACAACTCATCTCTCTGGCATTAAAAATACCGCTTAATACCTTATTCATTTTCGGCGGTTTAGGTATTCCCGCGATGGGCGGCCCGGGCTGTGCTATCGCAACGACCAGCATTTCCTGGCTGATGCTGGTCACAGCCTGGCTGATACTGCACCGGGTTCGGTACTATCAATTGTTCACCCTGTTTGGGAGTGGCTGGGTACGCCCACACTGGCCATCACTCAAAGCGCTGCTGCACTTAGGAATTCCAATGGGATTCAGCTATCTCATCGAAGTAACCGCCTACGCATTCATGGCACTTTTCATTGCCAGGCTTGGCGCTATTGCAGTAGCAGGCCATCAGTTGACCGCCAACTTCGGCACGATCCTCTACATGCTGCCATTGTCGATTGCCAGCTCAACCAGCACCCTGGTCGCACAAGCTATCGGCGCCAGAGAAACACAAAAAGCCAGGCAAATCAGTCAGGCCGGCATACTGCTTGCAATCAGTTTTGCACTCCCTCTTGCACTGATCATCTGGTATAAAAAAACCGACATACTGCATGCTTATACCCCCGATGAAACGATCATTGCAGCAGCAATTCCGCTATTTGGATTTATTGCCTTCTATCAGATTTTTGATGCGATTCAGGTAGTCGTTGCGTTCATTCTGAGAGCCTATAAAATTACGGTCATCCCAAGCCTGTTATATGCTTTTTCGCTTTGGGGTTGCGGACTTGGCGGAGGATACCTGATCGGACTCACCCATCCTCAGATCATCCCGGCAGAACTGCATGGCGCAACCGGATTCTGGTTCGCAAACACCATCAGCATCGCCCTCGCCGCAACCACGCTCTGGCTATATCTGGCCTTCCTGCAAAAAAATATACCCTGGCCATACCAGCACGACCTGAGCAACGGCAGATATTGCATTCTTCGTCGTCTCCTGTCATAATCTCTTGATGCGTTGCCGAGATGGCGGAATAGGTAGACGCACGGGACTCAAAATCCCGCGCCGCAAGGCGTGCCGGTTCGATTCCGGCTCTCGGCACCAATAATGATAAAGCTCCTTTACGGGGCTTTTTTGGTTTTTACGCCCTGTTTGTCAAGTGTCACATATCGCACAAAATGGGCACCAAATTACCCTCCAATTTGCACCGTAACAGACATGGTGTTTTGTACTTTGGTATTAATATTCCGAAAGACATACGCTGCTACTTTGAAACCAAAGTCATTTATCGCAGCTTGCGCATTTCCAGCATCCGACTGGCTTACGACGCAGTTCAATTCATAGTGCTTAAAGCAAAAAATATAGTTATATATACGTAAAAAAACAGCTTCACAGCCGTTTTTTTACACATCAAATGCTCTATTTCTTGATTTTACGACTGCGGCCTGCAGACTCTCGCAGGATTGCGTAATTCCATTCATCCTCATGGATGCCACTATCCGTCAAAACCCGCACCCTGAACACATCTCCCTGAGCTGCAAGCCGATGTCCGATCGCCGTATGCTTTTTGGCGGCATCACGTTTATCGTACACATCGACTTCCACTTCTCTGCCCTCCAAAGCTGATGAAGATAAAACAGCTTCTATCGTTTTTGGGGTGTATTCCAGTACATACAATGGCGCTTTCAGCATGACTTATCTCCATCGATCACAGCACGCTACAGAGAAATCGGCGAACGCTTATTCTACCTCGACGATTTCCTGTGAAGCTTCCGGTGGTGTGGCGTCACCTTCCGGAAATTCGAGTTTGATCTGGTCTTTCTCATCAATATCGACGATCACCCTGCCGCCAGAAACCAGTTTCCCGAACAAGAGTTCATCTGCCAATGCCTTGCGGATCATATCCTGAATCAGGCGGGCCATCGGACGTGCGCCCATCAGGGGATCAAAACCTTTTTTACCCAGGAAATGGCGTAGCTCATCCGAGAAAGTCGCCTCGACTTTTTTCTCGTGCAACTGTTCTTCTAGCTGCATGAGGAATTTATCCACAACCCGCAGAATAATTTCCTCATCGAGTGCGCGGAAGCTGATAATCGCGTCCAGACGATTACGGAACTCCGGTGTAAACATTCGCTTGATATCGGCCATTTCATCGCCAGTCTCACGATTATCATTGAAGCCGATAGAACGCTTCTGCAGACTTTCCGCTCCGGCATTGGTAGTCATGATAATGATGACATTGCGAAAATCCGCTTTACGCCCATTGTTATCCGTCAGCGTACCGTGATCCATTACCTGCAGGAGGATATTGAATACATCCGGATGCGCTTTTTCAATTTCATCCAGCAATAACACAGCGTGCGGCTTTTTGGTAATCGCTTCAGTCAGCAATCCACCCTGATCAAAACCAACATAGCCAGGTGGAGCACCGATCAGGCGGCTAACAGCATGACGCTCCATATACTCCGACATATCGAAACGGATCAGTTCAATACCCAGCGTGAAGGCCAGCTGTTTTGCGACCTCAGTCTTACCAACACCGGTCGGTCCCGAGAACAGAAAAGCACCGATTGGTTTATCCGTTTTCCCAAGACCCGCACGCGCCATTTTGATGCTGGAAGCCAGCGCTTCAATCGCGGGGTCCTGACCAAAGACCACATTTTTCAGGTCGCGATCGATTGTCTGTAATTTAGTTCTGTCATCCTGATTCACCGTTTGCGGCGGAATCCGGGCTATTTTGGCGATAATGTCTTCAATATCAGCTTTGCCAATTGTTTTTTTCTGTTTGGATTTCGGCAAAATTCTCTGCGCAGCACCAGCCTCATCAATGACATCAATCGCTTTATCCGGCAAATGACGATCGTTAATAAAACGTGCAGATAATTCGGCGGCCGTTGTTAAGGCAGAAGCAGAATATCTGACATTGTGGTGCTCTTCGAATTTCGCCTTCAGGCCACGCAGAATCTGCACGGTCTGCTCAACTGTTGGTTCATTCACATCGATTTTTTGGAAACGGCGTGACAAAGCATGATCCTTCTCGAACACGCCACGATATTCAGTGTAAGTAGTGGCACCTATGCATTTGAGCTGACCGCTCGATAAAGCCGGTTTTAGCAAATTCGATGCATCCAGCGTACCGCCGGACGCTGATCCTGCACCAATGATAGTGTGAATTTCATCAATGAACAGAATACCGTTCAGCGTGTCTTTCAACTGTTTTAACACGCCCTTCAGACGCAGTTCAAAATCACCGCGATACTTGGTTCCAGCCAGTAATGCGCCCATATCCAGCGAATAGACGACAGCATTCTGCAACACATCAGGAACATCGCTTTGGGTGATGCGCAATGCAAGGCCTTCTGCAATCGCGGTTTTACCGACACCAGCCTCACCAACTAGCAGAGGATTATTTTTACGGCGGCGACATAAAATCTGAATCACCCGCTCCACCTCGGCATCACGTCCGATCAGCGGATCAATTTTCCCTTCAGCAGCCGCCTTGTTCAGGTTCTGGGTGAACTGATCCAGAGGATTTTCCTTGACCTGCGCATCGGTATGCCCTTCCTCGCTGCCCTCTGGAGATTTTTGCGGTTCGTTCAAACTATCTTTACGGACACCATGTGAAATGAAATTCACAACATCCAGTCGTGTCACGCCTTGCTGGTGGAGATAGTACACGGCATGCGAGTCTTTTTCGCCAAAAATAGCCACCAATACATTGGCACCGGTCACTTCTTTTTTTCCATTCGACGACGATTGCACATGCATGATGGCGCGCTGTATCACGCGCTGGAAACCCAGTGTCGGCTGAGTATCGACTTCACTGGTTCCCGGTACGGTTGGCGTATTGTCTGTGATGAAATTGTTAAGTGTTTTACGCAAATCTTCAATATTCACAGCACAGGCGCGCAGCACTTCAGCTGCAGAAGGATTATCCAGTAATGCGAGCAGCAGGTGTTCTACCGTGATGAATTCGTAGCGGGCCTGTCGAGCTTCGACAAACGCCATATGCAAACTGACTTCCAACTCTTGCGCAATCATACTTCCTCCATCACACATTGCAGGGGATGTCCTGCTTTACGGGCATGCGTCAACACCAGCTCAACCTTTGTCAGAGCAATATCCTTTGAATAGACGCCACAAATACCTTTGCCGTCCCGATGTACTTTCAGCATGATCTGCATCGCAGTCTCACGATCCTTATTAAAATATTCCTGAATAATGGCCACGACAAATTCCATCGGTGTGTAATCATCATTCAGTAATATGACCTGATACATAGAGGGTGGCTTGAGCTTTTGCGCCTGCCGCTCCAATATAGTACCGTTTTCATGCTTGTTTCCCATACGTCTATTCTAGTACGTTGATTCGTGACAAAGGTAAATAATAAGCGAATAAAAAGGGCCTTATTTCCACCCTGCTCAAATGTTACCTGCTTTCGCTCATTTCCGTAGATGGTGATCATTTCTTCCAGATCAAGTTTTGTTCAGGTATTTGATTTTCTTGTGCACGTTTAGAAGGCATTTTTATCGATGATTATCCCTTCTTACTTAAAAATACAACAATGGCAGGGACGTATCCAAAAGTTTCTTGACTTTCGTTTTTTTTCCCTCAAGAATGACATTTGTTGGCAACACTAGTAACCATTCGTCAACATGAAGTGGGCAAGTTGAGGGAGGGCTGACATTCCGTCAGATTTCTTGCTTTTACGGCTCGTGTGATTAGTTTCTATTTGAAAGATGCATTATGGCAACAGGTACCGTCAAGTGGTTCAATGATTCCAAAGGCTTCGGCTTTATCACTCCGGACGACGGTGGTGAGGATTTGTTCGCCCACTTTTCCGCAATCCAAATGAACGGCTTTAAGACCCTGAAAGAAGGTCAAAAAGTAACGTTCGAAGTCACGCAAGGCCCTAAAGGCAAGCAAGCTTCTAACATCCAAAACCCTTAATCACTGATTATGGTTTTCTGAAAAACCCCGCAGTTGCGGGGTTTTTTTTATTGCCAGCTGTAATCTGGCGTCTTTCTGCATAACGGTGATTGCATGAAACTTCGCTATAAATTCATTCTGCTCGCCATCATTCCTCTGCTGCTGTCGTTTGCAGGGATTGCCTCTGCGGTGTTTTATCAGGCGACCATTCTTGCCCAGCAACAGCGCAATACGATCGAACAGGCCTACATCGCCAGTAAAGAAACCGAGTTAAAGCATTACGTCACGCTCGGTAAATCCGCAATTCTGCATTTATATAAAAAATCAGGGAATTCGCCTCAGGATCAGGAGGAAGCAAAAAAAATCCTATCAACTCTCGATTTTGGTGATGATGGATATTTTTACGTGTACGACATGCAGGGGAAAAATCTGATGCACCCACGCCAGCCTGATCTGGTCGGTAAAAACCTCTGGAATCTGTCCGACCCAAAAGGTAATCTGACCATTCAGAACCTGATCAATACCGCAAAAAATGGTGGTGGTGCCGTACGCTATTTATGGGAAAAACCTTCATCAGGTCAGATTGCTCCCAAACTTGGTTATGTTATTCCCCTAAACAAATGGGGTTGGATGTTGGGCACAGGTATTTACCTTGATGATGTCGATACGGCCTTGGCAAAAATTGACGTTCAGGTTGAAAAAAATATTCACAGCACGCTGTTCTGGATGGCAGGCATCGCCCTGATTTGCGCCCTGTTAACGGCGCTCTCCGGTCTGGTACTAAATATTAGCGAATCGCGCCTGGCAGAAGCTAAATTGAAAGTGCTGGCACGCAGCGTGGTGCGCTCTCAGGAGGACGAAAGAGCCCGCTTGTCGCGCGATCTGCATGATGGACTGAGTCAGTTATTGGTTTCGATTAAATTACAGATTGAATCTGGTCTGGCAAAACTTGGAACCACACTGCCAGTAGTATCACCCGCGCGCAATTCCTTTGACCGTGCCACCAAGCAGCTGAACGAGGCGCTCAGTGAAGTCCGGCGTATTTCTCATGATCTGCGCCCCGCTATGCTTGATGATCTCGGTGTGGTTGCTGCTTTTGAACATCTGGCAGGTGAATTTCAGAATGCGTCAGAATTACCTGTCAGTTTTAACGCCGCAGGAAATTTCAGCAGACTGTCCGAAATCAGCAATACCGTTTTATTCCGGGTAGCTCAGGAAGCATTGACCAACATTCACAAGCACGCTCAGAAAGTCAGTCATGTCAACATGCAGCTGATCGAAACTGCCCGCGATATTACGCTTATCATCGAAGATAACGGAACCGGCTTTGACATTCAGGGCATTGCTAATCATCCCAAGCGCGGCATCGGGTTAAGCAATATGCGCGAGCGTCTGGCAACCGCAGGTGGGCACCTCGACATTCACTCGGATATGTCGGGAACCCGTGTTATTGCCACCATTCCCAACGGAGAACTTTAATGGAAAAGAAAAAAAAGATCCATCTGCTACTGATTGACGACCATCCCCTGGTGCGCGATGGATTGCGCGCCCGACTCGAATCAGTGCACCATTTTCATATTGCCGGAGAAGCAGGCAATGCCACAGAAGCATTAAAAATCATTGCGTCCCAGATGATTGACCTGATATTGATGGACATTAATCTCGGCAGCATGAATGGCATCCACCTGACGGGAAAGCTGACTCAGGATTATCCTGATATTGCCATCATCATGCTCTCCATGCACGACAAAGCCGAGTACGTCACGCAGGCCATACAGGCCGGAGCCCGCGCTTATGTCTTGAAGGATGCGCCGGCGGAAGACATCATCAATGCAATTGAAACAGTGACCGCGGGCGGAAATTATTTCAGTTCCGGTCTGAAGCAATCCAACACGACAGCCACCCCGCTGCTGACACAGAGGGAACAATGCATTCTGAATAGCATCGCCACTGGCAAATCCAATAAACATATTGCCCATGAACTGGGATTGAGCGTCAGGACAGTGGAAACTCACCGACTGAATATCAAACGCAAACTGAATATCGAAGGACAGGCCGATCTGATCCGCTATGCACTGAATAATACGGTGTCATAACTGCTGTTTGCAGATTACCAGCCGCACCTGATGGTAAATTTAAATAACCAATAAAAAAACCGGCATAAGCCGGTTTTTTTACAGTGCAAAGAGTGGAAATCACATATTCTCGATCATGACATCGCCAAATCCGGAGCATGATACCTGAGTAGCCCCTTCCATCAGGCGCGCAAAGTCGTAGGTGACTTTCTTGGCAGTAATGGCCTTTTCTGTGGAAGAAATCAGCAGATCTGCTGCTTCGACCCAGCCCATGTGACGCAGCATCATTTCAGCGGACAGGATCAGCGAACCCGGATTCACATAATCTTTGCCAGCATATTTCGGTGCGGTACCATGTGTTGCTTCAAACATTGCCACGGAATCAGACAAGTTAGCGCCAGGAGCGATACCGATACCGCCAACCTGTGCCGCCAGCGCGTCGGAAATGTAATCACCATTCAGGTTCAGTGTTGCGATCACGCTGTACTCTGCCGGACGCAACAGGATTTGCTGCAGGAATGCGTCAGCGATGGAATCTTTGACGGTGATTTCTTTGCCTGTCTTCGGATTTTTGAATTTGCACCATGGGCCGCCGTCAATCAGTTCTGCGCCAAATTCCTTTTGCGCCAGCGCATATGCCCAGTCACGGAAACCACCTTCGGTGTACTTCATGATATTGCCCTTGTGAACGATCGTAACAGATGGCTTGTCATTGTCGATCGCGTACTGGATCGCTTTGCGTACCAGACGCTCTGTACCCTCGCGGGAAACCGGCTTCACGCC
Source organism: Cognatundibacterium oligocarboniphilum (assembly GCF_013377855.1). Lineage (GTDB taxonomy): Bacteria > Pseudomonadota > Gammaproteobacteria > Burkholderiales > Burkholderiaceae_D > Undibacterium > Undibacterium oligocarboniphilum. The sequence continues at coordinate 378,181 of NZ_JABXYJ010000002.1, forward strand.
GATACCGGAAGACTCGGGGAAACGGATTTTTTTCACACCCATTTCGTCCTGCAGGAACTTGATCAGTTTTTTAACCTGATCAGTACCTTCTGCAAATTCGATACCGGCATAAATATCTTCAGAGTTTTCACGGAAGATGACCATGTCGGTTTTTTCTGGCTCACGTACCGGGGATGGCACGCCTTTGAAATAACGTACGGGACGCAGGCAAACGTACAGATCCAGTTCCTGACGCAATGCCACGTTCAGGGAGCGGATGCCACCGCCGACCGGCGTTGTCAAAGGCCCCTTGATCGAAACAACGTAATCCTTAAGGACTTTCAATGTCTCTTCCGGCAACCAGACATCCGGGCCATAAACCTTGGTCGATTTTTCACCTGCATAGATTTCCATCCAGCTGATCTTGCGCTTACCAGCATATGCTTTGGCAACAGCAGCATCAACCACCTTGATCATGACAGGGCTGATATCCACGCCAGTACCATCACCTTCAATGAAAGGAATAATTGGATTGTCAGGAACATTCAGCGAGAAATCGGCATTGACGGTAATTTTTTTACCTTCAGCAGGAACTTGAATATGTTGATACATCGTTTTCTCCGTAGTTAGGCGATCAAGCGGGTCGCGCTTTGCTCATAAGATGCCTTGTTGGCTACACAACGGTCAATATCGCTATTAACTCTTCTATAAGACACAAGACCTTCATTTCGTATTATGCACTAGTATTTTACTGGATGCCATCAGTTTTCCCAATTGCGGGTACCATATTGCCATGAAACTCATCTTATTCAACAAACCTTACAATGTGATGTGCCAGTTTTCGGCACATCCATCGCGGCAAACCCTGTCCGATTATCTGGATATTCCCAATATATATCCTGCTGGCCGCCTTGATGCGGACAGCGAAGGATTAATTTTATTGACAGACGATGGCCGACTGCAAAACCGTATCAGTCATCCGGTTCATAAACAGGCGAAAACTTACCTGGTCCAGGTTGAAGGAACGCCGGACAAAGCGATGCTTGAACGATTAGCTCAACCGCTTGATCTGGGCGACTTCACCACCCAGCCATGCGTCGTAAGGCATATTCAGCCTCCTGACTGGATCTGGTCCCGCCACCCTCCTGTGCGCGAGCGGGTAAACATTCCGACCAACTGGCTATGTCTGATTCTGTCGGAAGGGAAAAACCGCCAGGTCAGACGCATGACTGCAGCTGTCGGATTACCCACGCTGCGGCTGGTCCGGATTGCTATCGGCGGATTTTCGCTGGAGACACATCCTTTGATGCCAGGGGAATGGCAGGAAGTTAACATTCCGACATCCATGCCAAAATAATTTTACTTTCCATGTCAACCCGCTCTCTCCGGCCACCGTTATTCCACCTGATTCAATGGAATCACTGACTGGAAAACATTTTTTGTAAAATATTATTTAGGGGAAGTTGACATGAAAAAATTGATCGCCGCTCTGATTGCTGGTCTGTTTGCTTCAGTTGCATTTGCACAAGCACCTGCTGCTTCCGCTCCGGCCTCCGGTTCTGCTGCATCTGCAGAGGCAGCAGCAAAGCCAGCTAAAAAAGCCAAGAAATCCAAAAAAGCGAAAAAGGCAGAAGCTGAAGCTGCTGCATCAGCTACTCCGGCAAAATAAAGAATTTTGAATCAAAGTGTGACAAAAAAGGCAGGATTGACTCCTGCCTTTTTTATTTCCGGTAGGATATAAGCCTCAATTGATCCTGTTGACTATTTCTTCATGAAAAATACTTTTTTTTCTTCCGCCAGACAATTGTTCGGCATGACCGTTCTCTCACTGACAACCCTGACCTGCTCCGCGCAGGGAAAACTCCCTGTCACGCAACTCTCTGCGGGCATTTATGTCATCAAAGCTGAAGTTGCCGCCAACGAGGCCCAGCGCCAGCAAGGTCTGATGCTACGTACCCAGATGGGTGCAAACGAAGGGATGGTGTTTGATTTCGGAGCACCGGCAAGCGTCTGCATGTGGATGAAAAATACGTTGATCCCACTGTCGGTGGCATTTATTGATGGCGATGGGAAAATCGTGAATATTGAGGATATGCAGCCGGAAACCACCGATTCGCATTGCGCCAATAAAACCGTACGCTACGCACTGGAAATGAATCAGGGCTGGTTCAAACAGAAAAATATCAAGTCTGGCAGCAAGATTGAAGGTTTGCCGTTGCGTTAAGCTTCTGCACTTGAACATTTCACCGACCTGAGTACGCTCAGTAACTCAGTTCAGGAATTTCTCAGAAATTGAATGACCATAAAAAAAACCGCAGATATCTGCGGTTTTTTTTCAAACAAGAAGCAGCAATTATGCCAGTGCCTTGATCGCAGATGCCAGACGGCTCTTATGACGTGCAGCTTTATTTTTATGAATGATTTTCTTATCAGCAATACTGTCGATTGTAGAAACAGATGTCTGGAAGATTGTCGCAGCAGCGGCTTTATCACCTGCCTCGATCGCTTTACGGACAGCCTTGATTGCTGTGCGCAACGCGGAGCGCTGGCTGGAGTTGTGTGCATTTTGTTTAACTGCTTGACGAGCACGTTTGCGTGCTTGTGCGGTATTTGCCATGAGATTTCCTAAACGTGGTCAAAGCGACGAGGTCAAAGCAAGTTGATTAAATGCCACGCCGCAAAATTCTATACAGCTTTGCAGTATAACGTTTTTTATTTTCGTTAGCAAGCATCGCTGTTGTTTTGAATGAATTTAGTATTATAGCGCCGGATTTTTTCTGTTACGGATCTTTTTTACCTGCTTTGCTGCTGACGCTGACGACCATTTTATGGGACAGTCAATCTATGCCTGCACTTTGACCATCTCATTCACGAAGGATTTACATGCAATACGAACCAGTTAACCTGACCAGCAATCTGGTCACGCTTGAACCTCTGAATGCAGCGCATTTACCTGAAATCCGGCTCGCTGCGCAGGACGGCGAACTGTGGAAGCTATTTTTCACATCGGTTCCGGCACCGGAAAATACCGAACACTGGCTGCAACTGGCGCTCGACATGCAGGCACAACAAAAAGCGATTCCTTTTGCAGTCAGGGATAATAACAGCCGGAAAATTATCGGCAGTACCCGCTTTTGCAATATAGACCACCAGAATCGGCGGCTCGAAATTGGCTACACCTGGTATGCCCGTTCTGCGCAGCGCAGCGGTGTAAATACGGAATGCAAGCTGCTATTGCTGACAGCGGCATTTGAGAGGATGGAATGCATCGCGGTAGAATTCCGAACAGACTGGTTCAACCGCCGTTCACAGGCAGCGATTGAACGGCTGGGCGCCAAACGCGATGGGGTGCTGCGCAACCATATGGTACTGCCGGATGGGCGCATTCGTGATACTGTTGTCTATAGCATTTTGCAAAATGAATGGCCCGGGGTTAAAAGAAATTTGCAGTATCTGCAAAATCAATATGGAGAATAAAACAAGTGCTGATCGATTTCTTCTTTACGCTGAAAGATGCCAAAGTCCCGGTTTCTATTAAAGAATTCCTGATGCTGCTGGAAGCGCTGGAACAGGGACTGATCAGCATGTCGCTGGATGATTTTTATTTTCTGGCGCGCACCATTCTGGTGAAGGACGAAGCTCATTTTGATAAATTCGACAAGGCATTCGGCGTTTATTTCCGGGGCATCGAAACCATTTTTGAAAAACGACCCGAGATACCGCTGGACTGGCTCACCAAGCGTCTGGAGCGTGAACTGACAGATGAGCAAAAAGCCGCGATCGAAAAATTTGGCTATGACAAACTGATGGATCGCTTGCGGGAATTACTGAACGAACAGAAGGAACGCCACGAAGGCGGCAGCAAATGGATAGGCACCGGCGGCACATCGCCATTCGGTCATGGTGGTACCAACCCGGAAGGTATCCGGATTGGCGGTAACGGCGGTAACCGCAGTGCCGTCAAAGTATGGGAAGAACGCTCATTCAAAGACTACGATGCGGAACGCGAACTTGGCACCCGTAACATCAAGGTTGCACTGCGCCGCCTGCGTAAATTCGCCCGGCAAGGGGCGGAAGAAGAACTCGCGCTGGATGCTACCATTAAGGCAACAGCCAATAATGCGGGCTACCTGGATATCAAGATGCAGCCTGAGCGTAAAAACAATATCAAGGTGCTCATGCTGCTGGATGTGGGAGGCACCATGGATGATCATATTGCCCAAACTGAAGAACTGTTTTCCGCAGCCAAAACTGAATTCAAAAATATGGAATTCTTTTATTTCCACAACTGCGTTTACGACTATCTGTGGAAAAATAATCGCCGCCGCCATGCGGAAAAATTTCCGACCTGGGACATCCTGCGCAAATATCCGCCTGACACTAAATTGATTTTTGTCGGTGATGCCACGATGAGTCCTTATGAGATTCTGCAACCCGGCGGCTCTGTGGAATATAACAATGAAGAAGCTGGCGCAGTCTGGTTGCAGCGTTTTGCCAGCACGTTTCCGAAATACATCTGGCTCAATCCCGAACCGGAAGGTTTATGGCAATACCGGCAATCGATTTCTGTGGTGCGCCAGTTGATGAGCAACAGGATGCTTCCGGTGACGCTGGAAGGACTGGAGCGCGGTATGCGCCTGTTGAGTAAATAATTCCGCCACACTATACGCTGCGCTTCAAGGCATGACAGCGGACAGATCTCAGCCATGCTCCTTGCGGATCGGAAGATCACTGAATATGTGAAGGAATTTTTTAATTGTCCGCACCAGAACGTGGCGTGACAGCGGCTTTATCAGATAGCCGTCGCATCCGACCTTTTCCGCCATGATCTGTTTATATTCCTGTCCTTTGTCGAGCAGAAAAATCACTGAAGTTCTGTGGCCCTGATTCTGCTTTTTCAGCGCTTCGCACAGGCGGTAAGGATCAACGCCCGGGGTCGACGTGTTAATCAGGGTCAGTGCATGCTGATTATTCCTGTCCAGCAGCAAAGCACTGCGTTCATCCGAAGCCAGTGTCACGGTAATGCCGTAACGATCCATCATCATCGCGACGTATTCGCGGAATTGCGTATCCTTATCAATCACCAGAATACCGCCTTTGGCCATGGGGCGCTGCCGTAATTTCTGGTACACCACCGGATCAGTCAGATCGAGGTCAAGGCGTTTATGGCGTCGCCGTTCATGCACCGTCACCGAAGTATGTGCCGCCAGCGTTGTCAGCAGTAAATCGCGCCGGTCGATGAGTCCATCGAGAATTCCGAAAATATTGCGCCAGCGTATCGGACGCGGCATGACTTCGTAAGGCAGATCAATTTCAGGCTGGCCAATCAGCAAAACAGGCAAGGCCTCGCCGGGATTCAGATCCGACAAGGTTGCAATGGCCTGAATATTCTCGGCGTTCACCAGATACATATCCGGATCCTGCACACAGCCGTTTTTCAGACAAGTGTACAGATAGCCTTTCTCGCGGGCGACGGCGAGAACAGTCGAGAATGTCTCCTCCTCTTTAGCGGAAAAGCCTAACAAGCGGATTGCGATGGTGGCTGTTTTTTGTGGCATCGTTTATCCATCTACACAATACAGCTACAATAGCTGCCAAAACGGGTGCAAGAATACCTCTATTCTGCGCCACTCTGACGAAGAAATTGCAAAACATTATTATATTTCAACCAAACCAACAATTTTTACTTCGCATGGCAACCAAAAAAAATACAGTAACGACTGACTATAGCGAATCATCAATCCGAGTCCTGAAAGGACTGGAGCCCGTCAAACAAAGACCGGGCATGTACACGCGGACAGAAAACCCGCTGCATATCATCCAGGAAGTCATCGACAACGCTTCCGATGAGGCACTGGGCGGTCATTGCAAACATATCCAGGTTACTCTCCATACCGATGGCAGCGTCAGCGTCGAAGATGACGGCCGCGGCATTCCCGTTGGCCTGCATCCCGAAGAAGGTGTGCCTACGGTGGAAATCGTGTTTACCCGTCTGCATGCCGGCGGTAAGTTCGACAAGGGTTCAGGCGGCGCTTATGCATTCTCCGGCGGTCTCCACGGTGTCGGTGTTTCTGTCACCAATGCGCTGTCCAAGCGACTTGAAATCACGGTCTGGCGCAAGGACGACAAGGGCAACGGCCTGCATCAGCTGACATTTGCCGATGGCGATGTCATCGAGCCTTTGCGCAGCCAACCGATTCCACGCGGTGACAAAAAGAATGGCACACGCGTCTCGATCTGGCCGGATGCCAAATACTTTGACTCTGCCAACATTCCACTGGGCGAATTGCAACGCCTGCTGCGTTCCAAAGCAGTGCTGTTACCCGGGGTCAAAGTCACACTCGCCAATGCCAAAACCGGGGAAGACCTGGTCTGGCAATATGATCAGGGTCTGCGCGGTTACCTGAACGAAGCGCTGGCGCAATCCTCGCACGGTGAACCCCTGATTCCGTTGTTTGAAGGCGAACAATTTGCGAGTTCGGACAACGAAGGTTTTGCCGAAGGCGAAGGTGCGTCCTGGGTCGTGGCATGGACCGAAGATGGTAATGTGGTACGCGAATCTTATGTGAACCTGATCCCGACACCGGCTGGCGGCACCCATGAATCCGGCTTGCGCGACGGTCTGTTCGGCGCGGTGAAAAATTTTGCAGAAATGCATTCACTGCTGCCGAAAGGTGTGAAGCTGCTGCCCGAAGACGTCTTTGCACGCGTCTCTTTCGTCCTGTCGGCAAAAGTGCTGGATCCACAATTCCAGGGACAGATCAAAGAGCGACTGAATTCCCGGGATGCAGTGCGGCTGGTCTCCTCATTTGCCAAACCACCGCTTGAACTGTGGTTGAATTCTCACGTTGAATACGGCAAAAAACTGGCGGAACTGGTCATCAAACAGGCGCAGTCACGCCTGCGTTCGGCACAAAAAGTGGAGAAGAAAAAATCCTCCGGCGTTGCCGTGTTGCCCGGCAAATTAACCGACTGCGAATCGAACGACATCACGCGCAATGAGCTGTTTCTGGTCGAGGGCGATTCCGCTGGCGGCTCTGCAAAAATGGGACGTGACAAAGAATTTCAGGCTATTCTGCCGTTGCGTGGCAAGGTCTTGAACTCCTGGGAATCGGAACGCGATCGTCTGTTTGCGAATAATGAAATTCACGACATTTCCGTCGCCATTGGCGTCGATCCGCATGGGCCGAATGATCAGCCCGATTTGTCCAATCTGCGCTACGGCAAAATCTGCATCCTGTCAGATGCAGACGTCGATGGTTCGCATATTCAGGTGCTGTTGCTGACGCTGTTTTTCAAACATTTTCCGCAATTGATCGCACGCGGTCATATCTGCGTGGCGAGGCCACCGCTGTTCCGGGTGGATGCCCCTGCCCGTGGTAAAAAACCGGCACAAAAAATCTATGCGCTGGATGATGGCGAACTGATCGCGATTGAAGACAAATTGCGTAAAGACGGCGTGAAAGATGGCGCCTGGAGCATTTCCCGTTTCAAAGGACTTGGTGAAATGAATGCGGAGCAGTTGTGGGAAACCACCATGAATCCGGATACGCGTCGCCTGCTCCCGGTATCGTTGGGAGAATTTGATCAGGATTTTTCCGAAGCACGCTTTAACATGCTGATGGGAAAAGGCGAAGCCGCCGCCCGCCGCGCATGGATAGAAGAGCACGGAAATGCCGTCGAGGCCGATATTTGAGCCCGTCAGCCGATTATGCAGCGCTAAACATACTCCCTCCAGTATATTTTAAAGCCAATTATTGATGCTGACAATCAGGCAGAAAACGCATATACCCCATAATTTTTGAATATTTCGGTCAACTCCGAAGCCGGAATCCAATCAGACAGCAAGCTATGAGCGAACAAGCAAACTTATTTGAACAAACCCAGCCCCCCGGCGATGGAGAGGCACTGACTCTGGCGACCTTCGCCGAGCGCGCCTATCTGGATTATGCGATTTCGGTGGTGAAAGGCCGCGCCTTGCCGGACGTCTGCGATGGCCAGAAACCGGTACAGCGCCGCATTCTGTACGCAATGAACGAACTGGGGCTGAATGCCAGTGCCAAACCGCGCAAATCGGCGGCTGTGGTCGGCGATGTGCTGGGTAAGCTGCATCCGCATGGCGATCAGTCCGTGTATGACGCGCTGGTACGCATGGCGCAGGATTTTTCGCTGCGTTATCCTCTGATCGATGGTCAGGGCAACTTTGGCTCGCGCGATGGCGACGGTGCTGCAGCGATGCGGTATACCGAAGCCCGCCTGACGCCGATCTCACGTTTGCTGATGGATGAAATCGACGAAGGCACGGTCGATTTCCAGCCTAATTACGACGGCACGACCGAAGAACCCAGGCTGCTGCCCTCCCGCCTGCCTTTTGTGCTGCTCAACGGCGCCTCCGGTATCGCGGTCGGTCTGGCAACGGAAATCCCGTCGCATAATCTGAGCGAGGTCGCCAAAGCAGCGGTCGCTCTGATCCGCAATCCGGGCATGAAACATAGCGAGCTGATGGAGTACATTCCCGGCCCGGATTTCCCCGGCGGCGGCCAGATCATCACTCCTGCTGCCAGCATTGCAGAAATGTATGCCAGCGGACGCGGCAGCATGAAAGTGCGGGCACGCTGGAAAATCGAGGACATGGCACGCGGACAATGGCAGGCGGTCGTGACCGAACTGCCGCCCGGTACCTCGTCACAAAAAGTTTTGGAAGAGATCGAAGAACTCACCAATCCGAAAATCAAAGCCGGTAAAAAAACGCTGTCGCCGGAACAGGTCTCGCTCAAGCAGGTGATCCTGTCGGTGCTCGATACCGTGCGCGACGAGTCCGGCAAAGATGCGCCGGTACGACTCGTATTTGAACCGAAGTCCAAAAATCAGGATCAGGCTGAATTCATGCAGATGCTCCTGGCGCATACCTCGCTGGAAACCTCGGCATCGATGAATCTGGTGATGATCGGCGGCGATGGCCGCCCACGCCAGAAAGGGCTGATCGATATCCTCAATGAATGGATTGGGTTCCGCTTCAGTACCGTGACCCGCCGTACCCAACATCGCCTGAAAAAAGTCGATGACCGGATTCATATTCTGGAAGGCCGCGAAGCCGTATTGCTGAATATTGATGAGGTCATCCGCATCATCCGCGAATCAGACGAACCGAAACCGGCACTGATTCAGGCTTTCCGGCTGTCTGAGCGCCAGGCTGAGGATATTCTGGAAATTCGTCTGCGTCAGCTGGCGCGTCTGGAGACCATCAAAATTCAGCAGGAACTGGCTGAACTTCGCAAAGAGAAAGCGAGCTTGCATGATTTGCTGGACAATCCGGCTTCCATGAAAAAAATGCTGATCAAGGAAATCGACAGCGATGCCAGGCAATTTGGCGACGCACGTCGTACCCTGATCGAAGAAGCAGCAAAAGCGTCGGTCGAACAAAAAGTGGTGGATGAACCGGTGACTGTCGTGATTTCTGAAAAAGGCTGGGTGCGCGCTCGTACCGGACATGGGCATGATGCGGCGCAGTTCACCTTTAAAGCCGGTGACAGTCTCTACGGTACGTTTGAATGCCGCACCGTAGACCATATGCTGGTGTTCGGCTCCAATGGCCGTGTTTATTCGGTGGCGGTTTCCGCGCTGCCGGGGGCGCGCGGCGACGGTGTGCCAGTCACGACACTGATTGATCTGGCGCCCGGCAGCAAGATCCTGCATTATTTTGCAGGCGGTAACGAGACCGGGCTCTTGCTGGCATCCAGCGCAGGCTATGGCTTCACCGCCAAAGCAGGCGACATGGTCGGCAGAATGAAAGCCGGTAAAGCCTTTATGACGCTGGAAGAAGGTGACATCCCGCTACCGCCCGGCATCGTCAAGGATGATGCCAGCGCCATCGCCTGCCTGTCTGCAAATGGTCGTCTGCTGGTATTTGGCCTCAGCGAGATCAAGCAATTATCCAGCGGTGGCCGCGGCGTGATCCTGATGGATCTGGAGGAAAAAGAAACTCTGATTGCAGCCCAAGCAATCAGTCAGAAAGGAGTCAGAATCTCCGGTAGCGGTCGTGGCGGTAAAGTCCAGGAAATCAGCCTGAGTGCCGGCGCACTGAGCATACATATCAACAAGCGGGCACGTAAAGGCAAGGCACTGGAATCCAGAATCAAAGCCAGTCAGCTGCAACCTATCAGCTGACTGGTGCCGTATGGCGTCCAGCGCACGCATTCAGCAAAAAGCCGGGTCATCTGCCCGGCTTTTTATTTTGATCGGCATCCTGACCTGGCGGCACTCAGTTATACACTCAACTTATAGACAGGGTTATCCAATGTCTGCAAGGATTCAGCTAACGTGATCCGGTTACGCCCAGCCTGTTTTGAAGCATACATCGCACTATCTGCGATATCAAACAAGGCGTCGGGGTCGATGGTATTCTCTAAATCTGCAACACCTGCCGAGAAGGTGACAAAAAACTCTTCATTTTCTGCATGCTGACTCACCTTGGCAAAGGCAGTCCGTACCTGATCCAATACTCGACGAGCCGTCGCCGCATCAGTATCGGGAAATACAATGGCAAACTCCTCTCCGCCATAACGGCCAACAATATCACTGCGACGCAGACGCTGTCGTAAAATCCGCGCCAGTGTGCGCAATACCTGATCCCCGGTCGCATGGCCGTACTGATCATTCACCCGCTTGAAATAATCGAGGTCAATCATGGCCAGCGCCAGCGGAGCCTGCTTTCGCCGGGCCTGCAGAATTTCCGATGCAAGATGTTCTTTGATGGCGGTGTGGTTATATAAACCCGTCAGGCCATCCCGCATGATCAGGGAACGCAATGAACGGTAACGTTCAGCCCGCGTTGACAGCGAAGAAACCAGATATTCCTGGCTCACTGGTTTCATAATGAAATCATCAGCTCCGGCCCGCACTGCATCGAGTTGATTGGCCATATCATTTTCACTGGATAAAAAAACGATCGGCACATCCACATACGAATTATCCTGACGGATCATACGTGACAGCTCCACGCCGCTGCAGAGCGGCATGTAAATATCAAGCAGCAGGAGTTCCGGTCGGAAATCAGTCATCACCGACAAAATCTGGGTCGGGTCATTCAGCAGAAAAACCGTCATGCCTGCATTGCGCAACACCTCGCTGTAGTAGCGCGAAGTGACCACATCATCATCCACAATCAGAACCCGGTATCCCTTGTTCTGATCGCGCTGCAACAAGGAATCCATTCTCTCGGTCAGCGCCACCACATCCACCGGCTTGGTAAAGTAGCCGTCCCCTTTGGCTTTCACCGCCAGCAGGCGTGATTCAAAACTGCTGGATTTAGAAACGAAAATCGTCGGAATCCGCAAACGCTGGAGCTGTTCAATACGTTTGATTTCATCGATACCGGCATTTTTCCCTTCCGGGAAACTCAATTCGATCACAATCGCATCCGGTCTGCGGGTTGCGACAGCAATTGCCAAATCTTTCAATTGTTCAATACACACCGGCTCGTAGCCGAAATGCTCAAGCTGGGTGACGATTGCCTGATTCTGTCCGTTATCATCATCGACCAGATAAATCAGCTGATTGTGATCGGATTCATGAACCGGGTCTTTCCGTTGTCCCTTAGGCTGTTCTGCTATCGGCGCATCCTTATCCAGATTAAGCAATGCAGAAGAAAAATAGTCATGAATATCGTGCGCGTATTCTGATAATTCAGCATCACTCCAGGTCTCATCTTTCAGCAAGGGCTTGAGACGGGATTCAAATATTCTTGCCTGCGCTCCCAACGCCTCAAAACCAAAGGTACCGGCAGAACCAGCCATGGTGTGCAGGTGGCGGTGCAGTAGTCCCAGCGCCTCTTTATTTTTGGGGTCCGCAATGTACTGATTCAAAGCATCGAATATTTCGTCAAACTTGGACGGCAGTTTTTGCAAAAAAACCTGCTCCAGCGCCCGGAGTTTTTCGTGCAGACTATCTTGTTTATCTAACATTTATTTCATCTCTTGCCAGAGTTTTCTGACTTGTTCTGGCAGTTGCATCGGGTCAAACGGCTTGGCGATGACGCCGATTGCTCCCAATGATTTATAAAACTCAACTTCTGCGGACTGCACCTTGGCAGTCATGAAGATAACAGGTGTATTGGCTGTCAATGGCAATTTTCTGAGTTCAGCAAGCGTGGTTGGTCCATCCATGTTTGGCATCATGACATCCAGCAGCAGCAAATCCGGCTGATATCCCTGCTGTACATCAGACAACGCCTGCTGGCCTGAGCTGCAGCTGCGCAAGACAAACCCGCCTACGACTTCCAGCGCAATCTGGGCGACTGTCTGTATGTCCTGATCGTCTTCCACATACAAAATATTGGTAAGGCTTGCTGATGCCATTACTGCTCCTTAAGCAAAGTCTCCATACCGTCTGAAATTCAGCATAATTCAAGATGACGGTCAAAACAATCGGTTCTCAGACAGAAATTGATTTTTCGTAAAATTTAGTAGCCAACAATACAAAATTTTGATCTTCCTGCCACAGCAATCTGGCTACCTGAGCGAGAAATCCACCCGGTTTGGAGCCCCTTGATCCTTGATGCCATCGGCATTCATTCTCGGCGCAATCAGGAACAGGCGCTCACGATTTATCTCGCCCACATCCTCCAGATAATCACGCACCAGATCAGCACGCTTTTGCGCCAGCAACCGCAAATCTTCTGGGTTGATTTTAATATTTTGCAAAATCAGCGCCTCTGCTTCTTTGGTTGGTAAGGTTTTGGCAAGCCCAATCATATTCCGGGGTTTAGAAAATTTTTCGGCATCATAAACAGTCTGCACGTATTTTGCCCGTTCATCGTCTGTCACGATCACGCCTTCTGTTTTGGCACGACGGTCTTTTTTGTTCAGGTCACGCACTTTCGCTTCGCGCAGACGATTTTCCAGAACCTGTCTGCGCAGACCTTCAGTATCCGAGATCTGCTCTACCCGGCCAATAATATCCAGCCTTAAGCTGTCACGCTTTTTGAGCGCCTTGACCAGGGTATCGAGTTTTTCCTTGCCTGCCGGTGCCAGTTCAGCAATCCCGGGGGGGAATTCCAGATAAGCCAGTTGCTCGCCACCGCCAAACAAAGACCCCAGCAAAGCAAATGGTGATGTGATGGCCTTGGTGATCAGATTGATAAATACTTTGAAAATAATACCGCCGACAGAAAACTGCGGATCAGACAAGGAACCTGAAATCGGCAGATTGATATTGATTTTGCCATCGTTATCCCGTAATAGCGCCACCGCCAGCATCACCGGCAACCTGGTGGCTGTCGGGCTATCGACTTTTTCGCCAAATGTCAGCTGATCCAGCACGATGTTATTTTCAGCTTTGAGCTGCTGATGGTCGATTGTGTAGCTGACCTGCATCGACAGCTTACCTTTTTCAATCGGATAACCGGCGTACTTGGTGGCATAGGGGGTCAGACGGGTCAGTTCGATCCCATTCGCACTGCCTTTGATATCCAGTGAAACTGGTGTAGACAACGGATTAAGCGACCCCGAAATCAGCACCGGCGCATCGTCATCGATTTTTCCATTCAGTTCCAGCGTCGCGGCCTGCGGATCATCCGATGCAAGCATGCCGATATTACCGCTGATACCGGTCAGGTTTGCGTGATAATTCGGCTTGATAAAGTTATCGGTGAAATTCACATTTCCGTCGCGGAAAACCGTCTGCGCGATACGGATAACCGGCTTGTCGCTACCGGCGTTCGCTACCGTTGCAGAAGCTGCTGCCACTCCCGCTACCACGCTTGCTGTGACAGGTGTGGCGACTGGCGCTGAGGTCGACGTTACCGTTCCTACCGGTGCGGCAGTGGGCGCTGCATCACTCTTTTTAATGGCGAGAATATTCTGCAGATTTAATTTTCCCTGATCCGACAGCACGGCTTTGGCAAAGAAATGATTCAGTCCCAGCTTGCCGATACTGACGGTTGGTGGTGCCATGCCCAGTCTGGCGCGTATGCCTTCCAGTCCGATATTTTTCCACTCCAGAAAATCATCGTCTGACCCATTTTCAAAAATCTGGAAATCATTCAGATTCAGATTGCCGTCATATGCAATCTGGGGCCCGGAATCGAGGAGGTTATTTATTGTCAGTTTGCCTTTGGCGCTGGCAACCCCCTGTGTAATTTCCACATTCAGGAATTGAGAAAAATAGGGATACAGCGTCGCCACCGGCAAATTATCCGCTGCCAGCGTGACGCCGATCTGCCGCAATGCCGGAAAGACGTTGCCCTTCAGGTCAAGCCGACCTTTCCGGTTCAACCGGGACTGCCAGTGAAATTGTGCCTGACGTGACAAGTCGCTGCTGAACTGAGCGACATCCATATCGATGCCGGTGAGGTTGAGTTTCACCGCCGGGCTGACCGACTGGTCGCCAAAACGGATGTCGCTGTTTTTCAGCGCGGCATTACCGATATTGATTTTCCACGGATTGTTTTTTCCTGCCGGTCCAGTCGCAACAGACGCTGACCGCGCAGAGGAGGAACTGCGCAACCAGTTCTGTACACCAAACACAGAAGCCTGATTGCGGCGGATATCGAGCGCCATGCCGCCCAGCGCCACAGAATCAAGCTGGATGCGCCTGCTAACACTATCCAGCTGCATTTTATCGATTGCCAGGGAGTGCAATCCGGCACTGCCATCTTCTGCTTTTCCCTTGACCAGGAAATCGCTGAGGCGCAACGAAACATCCTGCAACTGCCACTGTTCCTGATTCAGATGAATTTGGGAGCTGGCATCGAGTTTTGCCGACAGCTTCGCATTCAGGTAAGGATTCAGCCATGCCTGATAATGCTCCAGCGACAGTGCGGCCAGCTCCAGACGACCATTCAGTGAAGTGGCGGATGCTTGCAGCTCGCCATCAAATTGGAGCTTTTCATCGGCTGCGCCATTAACACTCAGTTTGAACGGCGAGGGCGCAGCTTCTTTGGCGGTCGAGATATTCTGCGCCTGTAAGACGATTTCTGTGAAATCCAGTTTCTGTGCCGGATGCGCATATACGGCATCCGAGAAATGAACCTGCCCCTGCTTCAGCTGTAACTGATGCACCAGCACCAGTGGTAATGCAGTAGCTGGTGCCGGATTTTTTTCGGCTGTCTTGTGAGGTGCGCTGGAAGGGGTTTGCAGATGCGCCCAGTTCAGCCCTTGTTTCGGATCGAGGCTGACCCAGACCTGCGGGGCAGACAGGCTCAGTTGCTGCAACTCGGTAGTAGCGGTCAGCAGATTGAACTGTTTGATTTTTGCCTGTAAATCCGCCATTTTCAACAAAGGCTGGGAATGCAGGTCATTCAGCGCCACATCCTGTAACTGCAGATCACCTGAGAGCAGGATTGCCGGCTGCTGTTTTTTGCGGCTGAAGCTGAGATCAAGCTTGCTACTGATCTTGGTACTGGCGATTTGCAGTGGCAAAGCAACCGGGATATACCCGAGAAATGGAGTGATATCAAATTGTTCGAGATCAATCGCAAGACTGGTTTCCAATTGCTCGGTAAACGGCCTGGATCTGGCCTTCAGCACAAATGGCGCACCATTGATCCGTGCTGACAACCGGGGTTCCACAAAACTGCTGACCGCTTTCGGAAAATTGGAAATAAACGGAACGCCGATATCAAGATTTTCAATTTTGAACTGATGCTGTTGAACCGCATCATCGAGCACAACCATACCGTGCTGGACTTGTATATTCGACACAGAAAAACGCAGCGGCGCGCCACTGGAAGGCGTGGCTGCAACTTTGTCCAGCATATCGCTGAAATTGTACCTGCCATGCGGCACTGCCGTTTGGCGCACCAGATGCAGTACCGGTGTATCCAGTTGCAGTTCATCGAGAACCAGTGCCTGATGAAGCAGCGAACTTAGCGAGAGATTCAGTTTCAGGCTGTTCAGGGTCAGCGCCGGTGTCTTTCCGTCGGTTTCCAGTAATCGCACCTGCTCCAGCATCAATGCCAGTGTGAAGGGGGAAAAATGTGCTGCCCCGATTTCCAGTTTGCGTCCGGTCTGCTGCTGCACCTGCTCAGTCGCCAGACGCTGCACATATCCCGGTAAAAACAGCCAGCTCAGAGCAGCCAGCAACAGAAAGATACCAGCAAGACTGAAAACATAGCGACCCGCCCTGCCAGTCGGGTATCTGCGCGGAACCGGCTCTGGTGTCTGTGTTGCGGATGTGGTCACGATATGCCTCTGCCTGAGTAAAAACACATGACAAGCGCAGAACGGCCATCACACCGGACAGCTCTGCCAGCCGGATAACGGCCGCTTGTCTGTTGATATTTCCAAATACGGTTCGGTTTTGCCGTACGTTGCTTCTGCGATGCACAAGCACACTCACATTATACGTCGCTGGCATGAGATAAAAAACAAGACAACCGCCCGGATGAGGTCGCCAGGCTTGCAGATATCGTCTGAAATCCGAAAAATCTGCGGGTTTACAGCCGGGGCTGGCCGGCAAAGACGATGTGACGCGCGGGGTTAGCGCCGATGTGGTATGCCAGATCAGCAAGCCGGGTAATGTCCCACACCACGAAATCGGCGGCCTGACCGGTTTCCAGCGTACCGGCTTCCTGCTGCAGGTCAAGCGCCTGCGCTGCGTGGCAAGTCACGCCCTGCAAAGCTTCCAGCGGTGTCATGCGAAATAAGGTACACCCCATGTTCATGGTCAGCAGCAGGGAGGTCAATGGCGAGGTTCCGGGGTTGCAGTCGGTCGCCAGCGCCATCGAAACACCGGCCGCACGCAATGCGGCGACCGGAGGCAGCACGGTTTCCCGCAAAAAGTAAAAAGCACCGGGCAACAGCACTGCAACCGTGCCATGCGCTGCCATGGCGCTGATGCCATCCGCCGACAAATATTCCAGATGATCGGCAGATAAACCCCGGAAACGCGCAACCAATGCCGCACCGCCCTGATCGGACAATTGCTCTGCATGCAGTTTGACGGGGATGCCTGCTGCCTGTGCTGCAAAAAAAACACGCTCGGTTTGCGCCGGAGTAAAACCGATTTTTTCGCAAAAAACATCGACCGCGTCTACCAGCTCTTCACCGAGCAGGGCGGGCAGCATGACTTCACAAACCTCACGGATATAGTCATCCGCACGGCCCGCATATTCGGGCGGCAAGGCATGCGCCCCCAGAAAGGTCGTTCTGACACGCACCGGAAACTCGCGTCCGATACGCCGCGCAACCCGCAGAATCCGGGCTTCCGTCTCCAGATCCAGCCCGTACCCGGACTTGATCTCCAGCGTTGTGACACCTTCTGCCAGCAACGCGCGCAGGCGTGGCAATGCTGCAGTCAATAATTCCTCTTCGCTGGCAGCACGTGTTGCCCGTACTGTCGATAAAATCCCGCCGCCTTGCCGGGCGATCTCTTCATACGAAACGCCATTCAGGCGCGCCTCAAATTCATTGCTACGATTACCACCATATACCAGATGCGTATGGCAATCGATCAGTCCCGGCGTTATCCAGCCGCCGCCGCCATCGTGGTGCTGTTTGACGCGGTAATCCTGAGGCAATTCTGCACGACGCCCAATCCAGGCGATTCTGCCATCGCGGATTGCCAGTGCGCCGTCCTGTATTTCTCCATACGAGCCACCATCCCCCCGGCGCATTGTCGCAAGATGGACATTGGTCCATAAACTATCCCACACCATCATCAGCTTTGACCCCGGTTCAGGAAATGGAGGGTGATCAGGTACAGCAGGGTATCTTCCGTAGCGTTGCATTGGAACTGCGCGCCACGACCATCTCTTTCTTCTTCAAATTGACATAAATCACCCGGTGACATGGTGTGTCCCTGCCCCAGCGTTGCCTGGCCAGACACACAGTACAGCAATACCTGCTGGGCATCGGCAGCATCAATGTCGTGCTGACCGGCAGTAAGCTGACGCATGAAATGCGAACACACGGCACGGTGCGTCATCATGTTCAGATCAAGGATTTGTCCATCCAGCAGCGAAGCGCTGATGGATGATTCGCCCAGAAAACGGTACGGCGTACTGTCCGTCGTCAATTGCACAGGCGGAACCGTCGGGTCATCGTCATGTAAAACCAGTCCGGCGCCTTCCAGCACGGCGAGGCTGCGGTCAATTTGCGGAAAATGAGAGAATGGGCCATCGGCATGCACACTGGCGGTACTGAGCCGCCAGATAAAATGACCCAGAGTCGCACCGGCCGGAAAGATTGCCAGTTCAGTCGTGATACCGCCGCCATTTTTCCACGGCATGGTCTGATAGTCTGCGGTATGCCAGCGGTGCGTCAATGCCATATTCAGTCCTGATAAAGCGGTTGAAATAAATGACTGTGCCCGACGCTGAGCGCCCCGTCCAGCACCAGTGCTTTGGCAGCAGCAATATCCGGCGCAAAGAAACGGTCTTTGTCGTAAAAGCTGACCTGCTCACGCAGTATCTGATGCACACTACCCAGCAGTGCAGAGGTCTTCAGCGGCGCATGAAAATCCACGCCCTGCGCCGCGGCCAGCAATTCAATTCCAACGATGGTCGCCGTATTATGCGCCATTTCATGCAAACGGCGCGCACCATAGGTCGCCATACTGACGTGATCTTCCTGGTTAGCCGAAGTCGGAATCGTATCGACACTGGATGGATGGGCGTGCGATTTGTTTTCCGAAGCCAGCGCAGCAGCGGTCACATGCGCAATCATGAAACCGGAATTCAGACCCGAAGATGGCACCAGAAAAGGTGGCAGACCGGAGATAGACGCATCGATCAGCAGTGCGATACGACGCTCGGAAATCGAGCCGATTTCCGCAATCGCGAGTGCCAGCGTATCCGCCGCAAACGCGACAGGTTCAGCGTGGAAATTACCGCCGGAAATGACTTCACCAGTTTCGACAAACACCAGCGGATTATCGGTCACCGCATTGGCTTCAATCAGCAAAGTACGTGCCGCATTATTGATGATATCCAGACAGGCACCCATGACCTGAGGCTGGCAGCGCAGGCAATATGGGTCTTGCACGCGCTCGTCATTGACCAGATGCGACTGGCGGATTTCACTGCCGGCCAACAGCGAACGGTAAATCGCAGCGGTCGCGATCTGGCCAGGCTGACCACGGCTGGTATGAATACGTGCGTCAAACGGTGCATCGCTGCCTTTAGCGGCGTCAACTGACAAAGCACCGGTAATGGTCGCCGCTTCCAGCAGACGCTCTGCCAAAAACAGTCCATGTAGAGCTAGCGCAGTCGATACCTGGGTACCGTTAATCAGCGCCAGACCTTCTTTTGCGGCCAGCACCACCGGCGTAATACCAGCAGCCGCCAGCGCTTCACGTGCAGCTTGCAATTGCCCGTTGACCCGCACTTCGCCCTCACCCAGCAGCGCCAGCGTCATATGTGACAAAGGTGCCAGATCACCCGAAGCACCGACCGAGCCCTTGACCGGTATGGCCGGCATGATGCCAGCGTTAACCATCGCGATCATGCTGTCGATCACCGAGGCACGAATGCCGGACACACCACGTGCCAGGCTGGCGATTTTCATGGCTAGAATCAGGCGCACCACTTCATCAGAAATCAGTTCACCGGAACCGACAGAATGCGACAAAATCAGATTACGCTGCAACAGTTCCAGCTGTTCATCCGGTATGCGGGTCTTAGCCAGTTTGCCAAAGCCGGTATTGATACCGTATGCCGCATCGCCTTTGGCGACGATCTGGCTGATCGTATCTGCGGACGCATTGATCGCCGCATAGGCGGACGGTGCCAGTTTCAGGGTTTGCGGCTGGCTCCAGACCTCGCGTAAATCGGACAGGCTGAATTGGCCCGGTTGAATTTCAAAACAGGTGGTCATGCTTATTCTCTCTTTTTCATCTGTCAGGCCGGACGCTGAACTGCAGCGACATCCGGTATCAGAGTAACAGTTAATTTATCTTTTAAAGCGACAAAAATTTGTCCCGGCGCAGCAATGGAGACACCGACAAGCCGGGACGACTATGTGCAGTGCAGCTTATTTAATCATCGGCAAATTCAAGCCTTCGCGCTTGGCGCAGGCGACTGCCTGTTCATAGCCTGCATCGGCATGACGCATCACACCGGAACCGCAATCATTGACCAGCACGCGTGCCAGACGCTTCGCGGCAGCATCCGTACCGTCAGCCACAATCACCATACCGGAATGCTGGGAGTAGCCCATGCCCACACCACCGCCATGATGCAAAGAGACCCAGCTGGCGCCACCGGCAGTGTTCAGCAAGGCATTCAGCAAAGGCCAGTCAGAGACGGCATCAGTACCGTCTTTCATGCCCTCGGTTTCGCGATTCGGGCTGGATACTGAGCCAGTGTCGAGGTGATCGCGGCCAATCACGATCGGCGCTTTGAGTTCGCCGTTTTTGACCATTTCATTGAATGCTAACCCGGCGATATGACGCTCGCCCAGCCCCAGCCAGCAGATACGTGCCGGCAAGCCCTGGAAGGCGATACGTTCACCCGCCATGTCCAGCCATTGATGCACGCCTTTATTGTGTGGGAATAATTCCTTGATTTTGGCATCGGTTTTACGGATGTCTTCCGGGTCCCCCGACAAAGCCACCCAGCGGAACGGGCCTTTTCCATCACAAAACAGCGGACGGATATACGCTGGCACAAAGCCGGGAAAATCGAAGGCATTGTTGACGCCGGTATCGAACGCGACCTGACGGATATTATTACCGTAGTCGACAGTAGGTATGCCCATCGCATGGAAATCCAGCATGGCCTGTACATGCACGGCACAAGCCTGCGCCGCATCGGCAGTCAGCTTCGCGTGTTGCGCCGGGTCTTGCTGAGCAGTTTTCCACTGCTCCACGCTCCAGCCTATCGGCAGGTAACCATTTATCAGATCATGGGCCGAAGTCTGGTCAGTCACCAGATCCGGTTTCATGCCGCCCGCTTTGGCGCGCTTGACCAGCTCTGGCAGGATTTCAGCCGCATTGCCGAGCAAGGCGATGGAAACCGCTTCTTTACGTGCGCAATGCTGCTGTATCAGCGCCAGTGCATCATCGAGGTCGTGAGCTTGTTTATCGACATAGCGGGTACGCAGACGGAAGTCGATACTGCTTTGCTGACATTCGATATTCAGTGACACTGCCCCGGCAAAACTGGCCGCCAATGGCTGCGCGCCGCCCATGCCGCCGAGACCGGCAGTCAGTATCCAGCGCCCGCCCCAGTCACCATTGTAATGCTGGCGCCCGGCTTCGGCGAAAGTTTCATAAGTGCCCTGCACGATGCCCTGGGTACCGATGTAAATCCAGCTGCCCGCGGTCATCTGACCGTACATGAACAAACCTTTGCGGTCGAGTTCATTGAAGTGCTCCCAGTTGGCCCATTTCGGTACCAAATTGGAATTGGCGATCAGCACGCGTGGTGCATCTTCATGCGTCTGGAATACACCTACCGGTTTGCCGGACTGTATCAGCAGGGTTTCATTGGCTTCCAGCGCTTTCAGCGAAGCGAGGATCTGGTCATAGCATTCCCAGTTGCGTGCCGCACGGCCTATGCCGCCGTACACCACCAGATGCCTGGGGTTTTCAGCGACAGCCGGGTCCAGGTTGTTTTGTATCATGCGATAGGCGGCCTCGGCCACCCAGGTTTTACAGACCTTCTCAGCACCCTGCGGTGCGTGAATAACTCGGCTGGCATCCCAGCGTGGATCGTTTTGCAATTGGGTCGTCATGAATTGTCTCCTGTCAGGGTGAAATGTCCGGTCTCAGCCGACCGCTGAGCATGGCCGTGATTTATTGTGCGATCAGTTTAAGTTGTATATACAACTTTTGCAAGCAGAATTTACATGCGACAATACGGAAATGCGCACAAGCAGAAAATCATGCTGTGCTCACTCATATCTCCTTGTAAGTCAGTTTCAGAATTTATTTATTTCAGCAGGAATCACGTGTCTACCTCCCAAGCCAGCGCCCCCGCCTTTCAGACGATCAAAGATTATTTGTTGCGCGAAATCCAGTCCGGCACCTGGAAAGAAGGTCAGGCGATTCCTTCGGAAGCTATGCTTGCAGAGCAATTTTCAGTGTCACGCATGACCGTCAACCGCGCCGTGCGGGAGCTGACCAGTGAACAAATTCTGAACCGGATTCAGGGCTCCGGCACCTATGTTGCACAACAAAAATATCAGGCAACCTTAGTAGAGATCAAAAGCATTGCCGACGAAATCCGTTCACGCGGACATGTTCATCGGAGCGAATTGCACGAGTTGAGCGAAAGTCCCGCCAATGAGCAGCTGGCGGCAGAATTTCTGGTCAAACCCGGACACCGGCTGTTTCATTCGGTGATCGTTCACTTTGAAAATGACGTGGCAATACAGGTAGAGGACCGCTGGGTCAACTCCAGCGTGACGCCGGATTACCTCGCGCAGGATTTCAGCAAAATGACACCGAATGAATATCTGGTCGCCGTCGCGCCGCTGCAGGGTGTGGATTATCTGATCGAAGCTACACTGCCGCCGAAACAGATTGCCGACATGCTGCATATTTCCATCAAGGAAGCCTGCCTGGTATTAAGGCGAAAAACACGTTCGCAAGGAAAAATCGCCACCAGTGTGACGATGTGGCATCCCGGCAGACATTACCAGTTCGCCGGTAGTTTTTAATCTCAGGAAAATGCCGGTAACAGGCTTGTCACAGCACCTTGTTCTCCGGCACGCTAAAATACGTGCTGCAACTTCAGAAAAGGATACGCCATGGCCAAAAAGAATGATCTTGATCCTGAAACAGAAGCACTGATCGCCTGGTGTACGGATGTCGAAGGTTTTTTAGTCGCCGGCGGTGCTACCCGCGATCAGGCACAGACACATATCGAAGAACAAATCGAATGGTTCACCGATCTGTTTTTCGATGGGCTGACGCCGGAAGAGGCTGCGAAGGAAGCACTGGCCTGATCCGGTAAAACTGACCGGATGACAGCCACTTCCCGCAATGAACTGCAGGTATCTTTACTGTCCTCGCAATTCACTGGCAAAACCTTATTTCTGCTCAGCGTGATTACCCGCCTCAGTCAAATAATCAGACCAATTCGTATTGAACATTCAGTCAAAAAATGAGCCGTCGACTATTGTATCTCCCGTTGTTACTGGCCTTGCTGTGTGCCGGCTGCAGTACCACTCGCCCTCAGTCAGCCCTGCAGCATGAGGAATTCGGAGAAAGCGGCGTGTTTACACGCAGCTTTCCCGGTACAGAACAATCCGCCTGTGAAGCGGCACGGCGTGCGCTATTGAGTCAGGGCTATGTTATCAACGACTGGAAGCCCGCGATTATCAAGGGTCGCCGCAAATACCAGCATGATGCAGAAGTCCATGCGGAAATTGAATTCAATGTCGTTTGCGTTGCCAATAGCCAGGGCAGCAACAGCACTACCGTGTTTGCCAATGCCGTGCGCGACCGTTACTCGCTCAAGAAAAGTAATACTTCCGCCAGCATCGGCGTCAGCGCCATTGGCTCAGTCTCGCTGCCGTTCGGCTCAACAGATGATGCGCTGGTCAAAGTCGCGAGTGAAACGATACCAACCGGTCAGTTTTATAACCAGTTTTTTGACCTTGTAGAGCGCTATCTGGACGTAAGCCAGATTCCCGCCGATACAGACAGCAGCAAAAAAGAAGGCAGCCCCGAAACACCTGCCGCTACCAATGCAAACAATGTCAGCAATGCGAAAACCGTATCTGCCAATCCTGAAAAAACGGACACCGGCACAGCACGAAAAAATGATGTCGCTCAATAGACGACCTGCATGAACGATCTGCACAAACCGTTCGGTAAGCCGATGCAAAGCGATGATCTGCAGCGCCTGCTGGAGTTGAAAATGCCTTATGGCAAATATCAGGGGAAACTGATGGTCGATTTACCCGGGCATTACCTCGGATGGTTTGCCCGCCAGGGTTTTCCCAAAGGTGAAATCGGCCGTCTGCTGGAACTGATGTACGAGATCGATCACAATGATCTGCGCAGTCTGCTGCTGCCGTTACGCCGCATGGAAAAATAATCGTTCAGTATCCGATCCCGTCTTTTAACCGTGTGCACCATAAGGTAGTATGCCAGTGCTAACACGACGTCAATCTTGCCTGAAATCTCGCAGGCTGCCTGTTATTCGGACGACTGAATCCAGTCGTTGAGTTTAAGACTGAATATGGATCATCTTTCAGGCCTGATGTTTCATGATACGAAACACCGGATAACGCAACCATTCCGGCTCTCTGAAACGCTGGCAATGCGAAAAAATAAAATCCAGAACGGCATTCTGCCGGGTCAACAATGCCGGATTATCCAGTTTCCACTGTTCAAAGGCTGCGCGGGTATCCGGCTCATCACGCAAGATTTCTGCTGCAGTGTCTTCGAACACGTAGTCCGAGTAGTGTTCTTTCTTTTCGAGTACGCTGTTGAAAAATCCCCAGCGGAAAAAACTGTCATGCGCCTGCGGCTCCAGCGTTTCGATGACATAACGCGCCTGTGGCTGGTCCAGTCGGATCAGATAATCCCCGGCTTCGGCGAGAACGGTCTCGCTGCTGGTTGCCATTTGGATCTGTTCATGAAACAAATGCCCCTCATACGCACCTGAACGCGACTGCACCGACTGAATCCGGTAAATTTCGACCTGTATCGTGCGTGAGTTTTCAAGACGCTCCATCTGAACGCCGTTCCATTGCAACCGTTCAATGACATGGCGCCATGCCTGCGGCAGCAGATAAGCCTGCGGCTGCTGAACCGTGATATCAGCAACAAAACGATTAAAGTAAGGAATCTCTTTTTCCCAGGGCTGATGCCGGTCATAAGACAAACGGGTGTAGCTGCCGATCTGACTCGGGTGGTACACAGCCTGATAACCTCTGAACAGGAAACGGGATGGCTGATTCCGGTCGGATTTCCAGCTGACGGTAACTTCCTGATGAGCGCGTGTGGCGGCGCGTGCCTGCTGGCGCAAACGCTGAATATCTGCAGCATTTCTGACAGTCAGCTCAAGCACCGTTTCCACCAGCGCCCGCATCGACGCATAGCGGTCAGCAAATGGTTTGAGCATGTGCGTTTCAGGCATGAAACCGATCGTGTGATGCAAGGCGGCATATCCGGTAGAAAAACGCGGCGTTTCGAGAAAATCTTCAATGCCGTGATCGGGAATATCACTGATCGGGTTCACATACGGACAGGTTGGCCAGCCGCGCTGCACCATTCCGGCATAAATCTCCGGCAGCATCACATCACTCAGATAAGGGCCAAGACCATTTCCGAGTTTATCGGTCTGGGTCTGAATCAGGGTCATGGTGTACTGGTAATCGGCACCGTTGGAAGTGTGTGTATCCACCATCACGTCCGGGCTCCAGTAGCTGAAAAACCGGTTGAATACCTGTGCGTTCAGGCTATCGCATTTGATGAAATCCCGGTTCAGATCCAGATGCAGGCTGTTGCCGCGAAAGCCAAAAGATTCAGGGCCGTCCTGATTCACGCGGGAAGTATTCTGGCGATTCAGGCTACCATCGACGTTATACAGCGGAATAAACAGAAAGACTGTTTTTCCCAGAGCTGCCAGCCGTTCTGGCTGCGTGCAAAAATCGCGCACCAGCGCCATACAGGCGTCGACACCCTCCGGTTCGCCTGGATGAATGCCGTTATTATTAAAAAATACCGGACGCCCTTCCCGTAGTATTTGCTCACGGTCAAACACGCCATCTGCGGTCACGATACCGGCATGCAACGGTCTGCCGGCATCCGTATGGCCGATCACGGCGAAGTGCAGTATCCGGGGAAACTGCTCAGCGAGTCTCTGGTAAAAATCAATGCACTCAACCCAGGTCGTGGTCTGATTCTGGTTGCCGGATTCATACGGTGTGAGCAGCGACGGATGAGAAGTCGGAGTGATCATGAGAATATCGCATGGAATAAAGAAGTAGAGATTTTAGCTGATATCCCATGGCATACTGCACGGGATAATGATTTATGGAGCGCGACATGACGGATGTCGAATTACTGCAATTAAAACAATCCTGCCACAGTATTTTCTCCGGCCATGCGCTGCTCAGTCCGGCAGACAGTTTTTCCAGAATGGCGCAATGGTGCGAGCAACAGCAAATTCAGCACGATGTGTATGGGGAAGGTGAATTCGTTCAGAAATTTGAAGCGAAGATCGCCTCACTGCTGGGAATGGAGGCTGCGGTGTTCTGTATGACCGGTACGCTGGCACAGGTAACTGCTTTAAGGTTGGCCTGTACCGAACGTGGCAGCCCGCTGGTCGCCTTGCATCCGACCTCGCATATCTTGCTGCATGAACGCAGTAATTTTCAGGCACTTGACCATTTCACCGCACTGCAAATTGGCAACCCGCACCGTCCGTGGGATGTTGCAGATTTACAGAAACAACCTGAAAAAATCGCTGCTGCCCAATATGAATTGCCCATGCGCGAAATCGGCGGACAACTTCCGGACTGGGACAGCCTGGAAGCCATCAAATCCTATTGCCATACACAGAATATTCATCTGCACATGGATGGCGCCCGGTTATGGGAAGCCAGTGCCGGCCTGAACAAGAGTCTGCAGGAGATTGCCGCCGGTTTTGACAGCGTTTATGTGTCGTTTTACAAAGGAATAGGTGGTATGGGCGGTGCCATGCTGCTGGGGAATAAAAACCTGATCGCCAAAGCCAGAGTCTGGATGCACCGGCAAGGAGGAAATGTGTTCCGGCGCACCCCTTATGTCGTCGCTGCGGCAATGCAGTTTGATCAGCAACTGGCACAAATGCCCGCCTACCTTGCCAGAACCAGGGATGTATTCAGAATTTTGCAGAACTATCCAGAGTTCCAAACCAACCCGGCTACACCACAGGTGAACATGTTTCATCTGCATCTCCCGATGGATAAAGATACGGCAATCCATTTGCGCAATCAGATTGCGGCGGAACAAGGTATCTGGTTGTTCAATCAGGCAGTGCACGCAAGCCTGCCCAATCGCAGTATGTTTGAATGGTATGTCGGAGATCAGTTATTGCACCTGAGCGATACAGTGATCCGGCAAGGGCTGGACCAGTTGCGGTCAGGCATGCAGCAACGTAATTTCTGATACCGGAGTCGGTAACGCGGGTACATCACGCACAGGAACCGGTAGTATTCTGCTGGTCCGCAGAATACCTCACGGGTTCTGCACACCCTGCTGGACAAGCAGACTCTGCACCCGGTTGCGTACAAAGTGGATATGGCTGCGCAAGCCGTATAATTCCTCAGCATAAGACAAGGGTACGCTGATGTGATTGACCTTGTTTTCAATCTCGTCCAGTCGGCGCAATTGCCTTTCCAGCACAGGGATCTTGTCTTCCGGATTCAGATGATCAATCACTTGTTCGACCGTTCTGAGCTGGCCATACCAGCGATAAATACGGGAACGGATACGCCAGACATACAGCGGTGGAATAATTTTTGACAACGGCAGCAATAAAGCGCCCAGCGCCACCAGCACCACCCACATACGCTCTACAAAATTCGCCATCCAGAACGAGAGATAACGCTGCAATACCGGTGGGCCGTTTTTATAAAATTTTTCAGCTTCCGCAGCCACCGGAATTTCGGTATAGCGATCGGAAGGAAATTCTCCCTGCCGACTCAGCCAGTCTGCTTTGCTGTGAATTCGCTGCGCTGCCTGCAGTAATTGTCCCATCAGTGCCGGGTGCAGGCTTTCATGCGCCACCAGCGTGGCAGTGGGTGAAATCAGGTGATAGTCGCGCGAAGGAATATCCAGTCCGATATCGACAATCCCGCGTGGCAGCACCACCTGTGACAGGTAAGGGAAGCGCCGGGTATATGCTTCAGCCTGGACAAAATCAAACAGCCGGACTCCCGGTGTCTGCAACAGCATCTGCACCAGCGGCGCATCGCTGGCCGTACTGAACACCAGCACATCCATTTTCCCATCCAGAAACGCCATCGTTGCCGGCGTATCTTCGAGTCGCTGCAGGCTGACGTCTTCCGGACTCATGCTGTTAACAGAGAGTATCTGTTCAAAGATACGCCGCACGCCGGTGCCTTCGGCACCGATATTGATGCGTTTTCCGCGAAACTGGCTGATGGTCGTCAGCTCTTTTTTATCACGATAAAAAATCCAGATCGGTTCGTAAAACAAACTACCCAGAGAAACCAGCCCTTTATCTGACGCCTGTACCGGATCAGTTGAACCGCTGCGTACAAATCCGACTTCAATTTCCGAATCCGGATCGCTGATGCGCTCCAGATTCTGACTCGACCCCTGAGAAGTATGAAAGCGCAGGGTAATCTGATTTTTTGCCAGCTCTTCGGCATAGCGTTTTGCCAGACGTTCGTAGCCGCTGTTCTCCGGCCCGGTAGACATATCAACCACACGCGATGGCGCCGGATCAACCAGCCAGAGACCGAGGCCGCCAACGATCAGCACCATCAGCGTCACCGGGCCAAACGCCACGATCAGGTCACGCAGGGAAAACAACGTGAATTTAATCTTCTGCATCAGTCCGCTGCCGGCAAGCTAACCGGAACATATTCTGAACCCAGCTGATCCAGCCCTGCACACATTTTGACAAAGGCTGCCTCGATCTGTGCCGGTTCTCCTTTGACACCCAGCTCGATATGACGCCGTTGCGTGGCGCTGCCGACACTCGGCAGGCTGAATACTTTAATCAGTGGAAATTCCGCTTCCAGCGCTTCCATCAGCGGTGTCAGAACAGACTCAATACCTTCATAAACCAGCACCGATTTTTCGGCACGCTGTTGCTGATGAAACAGATGAGCATAATGCGTGTCCAGTACCCAGGCGATCATGGGCCAGGCCATGACCGGAAATCCGGGGACAAAATAATGACTGGAAATGGCAAAACCCGGAATTTTGTTATAGGGATTCGGAATCAGCTCGGCCCCCAGCGGAAACTCACCCATTTTCAGACGCTGCCGGTTATCCTCACTGTTCAGATCAGTCGTCTTGCCGGCTTCGGCAGCCATATCCAGAATACGCTGCTGTATCAGCAGCTTCGCTTCAGGATGCAACTGTAATGGCAAATTCAGCGCAGTCGCCGCACACTGCCGGGTATGGTCATCCGGCGTGGCACCAATGCCGCCGGTCGAAAACACGATATCGCTACTGGCAAAGCTGCGTTTCAACACCGCCGTGATGCGATCCCGGTCATCGCCGACATACTCGGCCCAGTCCAGCTGCAATCCACGCTCATGCAAAGTAGCGATCACCTGCGGCAAATGCTTGTCCTGTCGTTTTCCGGACAATATCTCGTCACCGATAATGATTAAACCGATTCCCATCCACATTCTCCAGAGTCAGATAGCTTGTACATCGTCAGGCGGCTTGCGGCACTGGTTCGGTCCGAACCCGCATCTTAGCCAGCGCTGCCAGACAATAATGCTGAAACCACAAGCCGGTAAACACAAATACCAGAACATACAGCCAGATCGCCAATCCTGCCAGTACCGGTAAAAACATCACAGACAACACACCGCCCAGCCATAATAAGCCAGGCGCTGCGCCAAAGAGCCCGGCAATCGTTCCCATCAGTAGCAAAGCGCCGCGATGCTGCCGGATCAGCGCAATACGCTCTTCCCTGTCGGCATGTGCCGACAGCGCATCATAAGCCATCACCCGATAGGTCAGCCAGCCCCATAACAAAGGCTGAATCACCAGGCTTGCTATTGGGAACAGGGTCAGCGGCAGCGTCAGTAGCCACAGCACGGCAAAAATGATGAATGACATCAGCGAATACCCCAGGCTGCCTATTAAAGAACCCCCCTGACGCTGCTCCAGCTGCGGATAATGCCGGATACCGACATGCCGGCTGATCGCAGGCATCGCAAACAAGCCAATACACAATAACGCAGTAAACACCATCAGCGGCAACAGCAACCACATCGCCACCAACGGTGCCACCATCGCCTTGAACGCAAACAAGCCCAGCATCGCCAGCACATCGCCGGCAGTCTGAAAGCTGTTATGCACGGCAAACCACTGCTGGATATAGTCGATCATCGCCTGCAGGCCAAACCACATGGCAACGCTCCAGATCAGCAATGCTGCCAGAAATGGGGCGAATGTCAGTAGCAGCATGCGGATGTGCAATTGTGCCGCCACCGCACGCCCCCATGCGATTCCTACTGCAGCAATATTCATTCCGCCCCCTTAGCAACCGACTCATCCAGTCCCAGCATACGCTGTAAGCCCAGCCACTGCTGCGACCAGAACCCCTTGCCATAGTCGCGCGCGGTACCCTCGGGTACAGGCAACTGATCACGAATACCGGTCATGACAAATTCCTTGCTGAACAGCGCTGTGCCGAACAAGACATCCCAGACCGGAAACAAGACCGCAAAATTATGTCCGCCCAGCGTGCCTTTGCCATGCGCTTCATGTCCCAATCCGATTGCATGATGCAGGCGATGATAGCGCGGCGACACCAGCAGGTATTCCCCCAGGCGTCCGAAGTGGATGCGGACATTGGCATGCTGCAGGCTCTGCAACATCTGCGTTGCCATGACCAGCAGCACATACTGTCCTGGCTCAATGCCGATCACCAGAGCGATCACGCCCATGTAAATGCCGCGCAGCAAATCATCCAGCAAATGATTACGGTTATCGCTCCACAGATTCAGATTACGCTGACTGTGATGCAGGCTGTGCAGACCCCACCACCAGTTAAACTGATGTTCCGCCCGGTGATACCAGTAATCAAAAAAATCCAGCACGATCAGATATGCCAGAAACAGCAGCGCGGGATGCATCAGGAAACCTGGCCATAAATCTTCCAGATTAAATGGTTTCAGACCTTCGAGATGCAGAAAGCCGGTCACTGCATCGAACACCGGTGTCAGGATAAAAAAGGCTGCCAGTGCAAATCCACCCAGCCGGTGCAGCGCCGTGTAAAGAAAATCATTCCATCGCGCATTGCGATCCGTGACAGGATGCACCGGAATCCAGGCCTCCAGCGGACGCAGGACAATCAACAGAATGATCAATTGCAGCACACCCAGTACAAACCATTCCACGCCCTCAAATGAGTCCTCCACATACTCGCCCAGTCCGAGATAAAACATGGCTGGCTGGACGATCATTTCAAAAATCCATGCCTGCAGATTCGCCAGTAGATCGGGTAAATTCATCATTGCTTCAGCTTATAAGAAGGATGCTCACGTAATGTGGCAAAACAAAAATTTTTCTGTTCCAGTCCGGTAATCAGCGGCTCCAGATTTTCTGGCATCCAGGCTTGCCTGCGCGACCAGATGCCCAGATGCGCCATGAAAATATCACCGTCCGAAAGATGGTCGAGCAGTTTTTTTAATAACATCGGATTGGGAAATTTTTCACTGGACAATTCATCGCCGGAAAATCCGGCAGGAGACCAGCCGACATGACGATAACCGCAGGCCTCACCCGCTTTGAGCAGTTCCGGCGTCAACTTGCCACCGGGTGCGCGCCACAAGAGATCGAGCCTGTGACCGGTAAGCGTACTGAAACGTTCATCGACGCGGCGTAATTCCTCGCAATACTGCTGCGCGGTCCAGCTCTGAGTCTGACCAGCGTGGGCGCCGAATTGCGGCCTCACCAGAATCCGCCCGTCCGGCAGGTCACGGATTACATACACATGATCAAACGTATGCGTGCCAAAAGCATGCCCGTCCTGCACCAGACTTTTCCAGTAGGCAGCCCAGGTGGGATCAAGCGAATAATCCTGATTCACTGTTTTTTCATTTGCGAGAAAAAAGGTGGCACGGATATGATGCCGGCGTAATACAGACGCGATAAAAGCTGCCTGTGACTGGCTGCCGGTATCAAAGGTCAGGTACACCGTTCCCTGACAGCCAGAAGTAGCCGTTGCCGGTACCGCCGCGCTCTGTTGCACTGGCCAGATGGCACTGGCCAGCCATAACGCAGCGACCGCCTTTTTACATATTCGGCGCACGATTTGCAAAGAACACGCCATGCGGGGAACGGCCGACAGGAATCAGTCTGATCACTTTGCGGGAAGGAATATCGACAACGGCGACTTTTTTAATCCAGCGCAGAGTCGCCCACAAAGTCTTGCCGTCAGCACTGACCTCCATACAATCCGGACCGCCGGGCACGGCAATGTTGCCCACCATTTCCAGTGTCTGCTGATCCAGAATATTGATTTCATTGGAGGTGCGGTTAGACACGAAAATATGTCGCCTGTCACCCAAAGCGCGGAAATTATGTGTACCAACGCCTGCCTTGATACGTTTGACGGTTTTCTGCGCCCGCCAGTCGATCACTTCCACATAATCCTTGCCCATGATGCCGACCAGCAGATATTTATCATCCGGAGTCATGGCAATCCCGGCCGGCAACTTGCCAACCGGAAGTGTCCATTTGATTTTTTGCGTGGCTAAATCAATTGCCGAGACCTGATCGCTGCCCTGCTGGGTAATAAAAACCGTTGTGCTGGCCGCATCAAATGCCATGTGACTGGGTAATTTCGCCAGGGGAACACGATTCACAATTTTCAGGTCAGTACCATCAAAACGGTAAAAATCAACCCGGTCCAGCCGCAGCGAATTGGAAACAAACCATTTTTGGTCAGGAGAAAAACCGATCTGATAAGGGTCTGCCACATCCTTGACCCGGCGCTGGATCTGTCCGGTTCTAGGATCGAGGAACACCAGTTCGTCACCAACGGCATTTGCCACGATCAGCGATTTATTATCCGGTGTCGCCATCAGGTGATGCGGTTCTTTACCGACCGGAAAAGTACTGATCTCTTTGTAGGTCTGCTGATCCAGCAGGCTCACCGTCGCATCCCGCGAATTCAGTACCACCACGACATTGCCCTGCGTCATTGCCGAGAACGCCGGAAAAATAAAACCCAACAATAAAGATGCCACCAGGAAACGACTACGCATGAAAGAAAACCGCCAATAAATAAATCAAGACTGCATTCTACCGTGCCTCTTCAGGACCGGCTTTGTTTCGCTGTACTGTTTTTCCGGATTTCTACCGGCATTGAGAAAAATCAAGGTGCCGGTACGCTGTGACAGCAATCCCTTTGCATCCGATGCAGGTGGTGGTGGCGGATCGCAGTTTCAGTCAAAATCCGCTGTAATGGCACTTATGTTTTACAATTGCGCCACTTTGTAAGATTTATTTGAATATTTGAAAGGAAATTTCATGAGCACAATCACGACCGTCAGCGGCCTGCAATATGAAGATAAAGTTGTTGGCGAAGGCGCGGAAGCGCAGGCAGGCCATCACGTCGTCGTTCATTACACCGGCTGGCTGCAAAATCCGGATGGCAGGGCAGGCAAAAAATTTGATTCCAGCAAAGACCGTAACGACCCGTTTTCCTTCCCACTCGGTGCCGGTCACGTCATCAAAGGCTGGGATGAAGGCGTGCAGGGTATGAAAATCGGCGGCACCCGCATCCTAACCATTCCCTCCAGCCTGGGCTATGGTCCGCGCGGCGCTGGCGGCGTGATTCCGCCGAATGCAACCCTGATTTTTGAAGTCGAGCTGCTGGGCGTGTAAGTCATTCCAAACAGGCAAGCTTGCAAACGTGAATCGCAGTACAGCCAGTTCATGGCAGCATAAATAAAAAAACGGCAGAATCTGCCGTTTTTTATTGCGCCCCATATTTCAGAGAGTTTCAGAAAATTTCAGGGAATTATTCTTGAATGAAATGCTGACGATAGTACTTCAGCTCTTCAATCGATTCGACAATATCGGCCAGCGCGGTATGTTTCTGATGCTTTTTAAAGCCGGTTGAGATCGCGGGTTTCCAGCGGCGACACAATTCTTTCAGAGTCGAGACATCCAGGTTCCGGTAATGGAAAAATGCTTCCAGCTTCGGCATGCCGCGCGCCATAAATCGACGATCCTGACAAATAGAATTACCGCACATCGGCGATTTTCCTGCGGGTACATACGGCTTCAGGAAAGCAATCAAGGCCAGCTCGGCATCCCCCTCACTGATCGTCGATGCCTTGACCTTGTCGATCAGACCGGAACGTCCGTGCGTTCCCTTATTCCAGGCATCCATTTTATCAAGCGTCTCATCGGACTGATGGATCGCAAAGACCGGTCCTTCAGCCAGGATATTCAGTTGCGAATCGGTGACCACCACGGCAATCTCGATAATCCGGTCATTATCAGGGTCCAGCCCGGTCATTTCCAGATCAACCCAGATCAGATTCATCTCGTTTGGACGTGCTGGCGGAGTGCTGTTTGTTTGCAGGTCGGTCGCTTGTGACATAATTCTTCCTTAGCTTTTTTACGAATGTCACATTTTCCCATGAATTCCCACGTCTTTTCGGTTTTCTTCATCACCGTTCTGCTACTGACGCTGCTGGTACAGTTCTGGCTCGCCTCCCGTCATATCCGCCATATCCTGCAACACCGTGCAGAAGTTCCCGCCCAGTTTGCTGCCAGTATTCCGCTGGCAGCACATCAGAAAGCAGCCGATTACACGATCGCCAAAACCAAATTGTCTCTGGTACTGCTGATCTTCAATGCGCTGATACTGACCGGCTTCACTCTGTTTGGCGGCTTACTATGGCTGTCGGCGAATGTTCTGGCACTCACCGGTCCCGGCATGATTTACCAGTTGGCACTACTGGTCAGTTTTGCTGTGATCAGCAGCGCGCTGGAGCTGCCGTTTTCTTATTATTCTCAATTTGTCCTAGAGCAGAAATTCGGATTCAATAAAATGACTCCGGCACTGTTTTTTACCGATCTGCTGAAAAGCACATTGCTGGGCACACTGATCGGTCTGCCGCTGATCTGGGTTGTGCTGACCCTGATGGACAAAGCGGGTGAACTCTGGTGGTTTTATGCATGGCTGGTCTGGACTGGTTTTCAGCTCCTGATGATGCTGATTTACCCCAGTGTGATTGCACCGCTTTTCAATAAATTCACACCGCTGGAAGACGACAGTCTGCGCGTCCGGATTGAAGGCCTGATGAAAAGAACCGCGTTTGCATCCAAAGGACTGTTTGTCATGGATGGCTCAAAGCGCAGCGCGCATGGCAATGCGTATTTTTCCGGCTTTGGCGCAGCCAAGCGTATTGTTTTTTTCGATACGCTGATCGCACGCCTGGCACCGCAAGAGGTAGAAGCTGTGCTGGCGCATGAACTGGGGCATTTCAAATTGCGCCACATCATGAAACGGATGGCCGTGATTTTTATCCTGTCGCTGGCGTTTCTGGCGCTGCTCGGCTATCTAAAACAGCAAGTCTGGTTCTATACCGGCCTGGGAGTGGATCCTCTGTTGCTGGCGAAGAATGATGCGATGGCGCTGATTCTGTTTATGCTGACCTTGCCGGTATTCACCTTTCTGTTCTCGCCCCTGAGTTCACTCAGCTCGCGCAAACATGAATTTGAAGCCGATGCGTTCGCGGCGAAATATACCAATGCCGGCGATCTGATCAGCGCACTGGTCAAGCTGTACGAAGACAATGCCTCAACACTGACCCCAGACCCGCTGCATTCTGCATTTTATGATTCACACCCACCTGCATCCGTCAGGATTCAGCATCTGCTGCCCGCCCGTGCAACGTAAATGGTAACCATGCAAGGAATAATCATGATCAAAACGAATGATCTGCTGTCCCGTAAATCACAACACACCGAAACGGCATTAGCGGAATCGCTTCTCGCTGACTATTTTGCGGCCACACCGGGCTGGACGCAGGATGGCCCGCGCATTGTGAAAACCTATCAGTTCAAGAATTATTACGAAACGCTGGCATTCATCAACGCCATCGCTTATGTCATTCATGCAGAAGATCATCACCCGGAACTGACTGTCACTTACAATCGCTGCGTAATCCGTTTTGACACTCACACGGTGAATGATGGCAAAGGTGGCATTTCAGAAAATGATTTTATCTGCGCCGCCAAGGTTGATGCCGTGTTTGAGCAGAATTTTTCCTGATGGAATTGCAACATGGTCTGGTGATTGCGGCTCACGGACGGCATTATCTGGTACAGGCCGAAATCAATGGCGCTTCCTGCAAACTACACTGTGTCACCCGCGGCAAAAAAAGTGATGTGTCAGTCGGTGATCTGGTGGATTTTGCCCTGACCTCAAAAGACCAGGGTGTCATTGAAGCCATTCAGCCGCGCCGCACATTGCTGTACCGCTCGGATCAATACAAATCCAAAATGCTGGCGGCAAACCTGACCCGGCTGCTGATTATCGTCGCCACCGAACCCAGTTTCAGCGATGATCTGGTATCACGGGCGCTGGTCGCTGCCGAATCTGCGGGCATACAACCACATCTGATTCTGAACAAAACCGACGTCAGCGCCGCCCTGCCTAAGGCGCGTGAACGGGTCGCCCTGTATGCCAGCCTGGGCTATCCGGTACACGAAGTCTCGGTCAGAGTTGAGTCTGAAGCGACGCGCGCCTTGCTGATACAACTGACGCAGCATCAGAGCACCATCCTGATCGGTCAGTCAGGCATGGGGAAATCATCGCTGATCAATTTGCTGATACCGGATGCAGAAATAGCGACACGGGAAATCTCCGCCGCGCTCGATACCGGCAAACACACCACGACATTTACCCGTCTGTATCAGATGGATCAGGATTCACTGGTGATCGATTCACCGGGCTTTCAGGAATTCGGATTGCATCATCTGACGGAAGGTATGCTGGAACGGGCATTTCCGGAATTTATACCTCACCTGGGACACTGTAAATTCTACAATTGCCACCATCATGCCGAGCCCGGCTGCGCCGTACTGGCGGCAGTCAGCAACGGCCAGATTACGGTAATGCGGCACCAGCTATTTAAACAGCTGGTGCATGAATCCGCCCAAACCATCGGCTATTGAGGTCAGCAGGGGCGTTGTTACAGGCGGCCCTGCTTCAGGTCTTCCAGCCAGACCCGCTCGGACGGTTTGAACGGCTTTTGCAGCATGCGTTCCGGAATTTCCCATACCACGACCTTGGGCGGCTCCTGCTGAAAAATCTTGCCATGCAAATATGCGGTAGCCGAGCCGTCAAAATCACCGCCATCCTTGGCCAGATTGGCAATCGGCGCACCAAGATGCTGACTCAGCATAGGAACAAAATTGCCGCGCAGGCTGAATGATGTGCCGATCAGTGCAACAGCCGGCAAACCGGTATCGCCAAACAGATCATCACTCTTGCTGACCACAGGTGCGACCACGCTGGTCGCCGTTTTTTCAATGGCAGGCCGCCACCATTCCGGCAGACCTTCCAGATTAGACACCCGGAACAAATCTCCCATGCGCTCTGCGATGCTGGTTTTGACCGCATCCGCCGGTATGCCGTGAGCAGGCTTGTCAACCAGTTGTAACTGCACCAGGTGCGCAGCAATCGCTGCTGCTGCCGCATTGGCACCAGCCTCATTCCAGTGAGAATCGGTCCGGTAATAACGCTCACCATGAAATGCCGTCAGTGGCACGCTCAGATCAATGACCTCCACCTGCCTAGAACGGATAGTACTCATCCAGTCCTGCGCTCGCTGGGTGAAGCCTGCTGGCCGGTGCAGGCTGCATAAATGCTGCTGCTCGATCCGGGATTTATCGGGTGTAACGGCAACCACCAGCCGGATATTTTTTTTCTCCAGCAACTGGGCAACCTGTCCGACCATATAGGCGCGGGCATTGGCATTTTGTGATCCGCCATCAAAGGTTGTCAATTCTTCCGACAGGAAAAACCATCCTTCACATCCGGTACGAACGGATGGACCGGTATCTCCGGCGATCTTCCAGTTTACGGCACGCTCTATCCGGGCGAACGGCTTGCTCCACAAAAAATGCTCATTCAGCTGACTGGTGAAGCGGCGTGTGGATTCTCCCTGAAGAACCGGTTTCAGATACGCCATCTCCGCCCATTTGGCGGCAGGAACCTCCCGCAGAGACAGTACGGTGACACACAGGCCGGTGATCAGGATCAGCGCAAAAGCACAGGCAGGGATGAAGCGCCAGATACCGGCACTTTTTGCATCAAAGGAAAAAGATTCGCTCATATTTTCCTCTCAGAACTGAAAATATAAAAATGGAATCGCCTTTTGTCCGACCAGCACGATCACGGCATAGGTAAAGGTCATCACCGGCCAGATCATGCTCCAGCTCATGATACCCAGACCACCACGTTTTGCGATTCGGGTGGCGGGATACAGTACGCAGACCAGTCCCAGTGCAAAGGTCAGCAGGATGCTGGGACGCAGTGCGAGAATCACCTCATCCCCGATCGCCATGCCATTGAGCCCCAACTGCCCTGACCACATCGTCAGCGCATTATCAAACCCTGCGGCGCGAAAAATCGTCCAGGCAAACATCACCGCAAGCAGGGTCAGTGTGCGTGATGCAAAATCCGGCATGGACCAGCCGCGCTGGGTAAACGCCCGGTCACAACAGAGTGCCGCGCCGTGGATGAAGCCCCAGATCAGATAATTCCAATTATCGCCACCGTGCCATAAGCCGCCGATCGCCATGGTCAGCATCAGATTCACGTAAGTGCGCATCTGTCCGTGACGGTTGCCGCCAAGGCTGATATACAGGTAATCGCGCAGCCAGGAAGATAATGTCATGTGCCAGCGGCGCCAGAAATCCTGTATCGATACCGCCAGATAGGGATGATTGAAATTCTCTTCAAAACGAAAACCGAGCATCAGGCCAAGCCCGATCGCCATGGCGCTGTAACCAGCGAAATCGAAGTAGAGCTGCAGCGTGTACGCAAGACATCCAACCCATGCGTCGTAAAAGCCGGGATGCTTCAATCCGAATACCAGCGCCACCACCGGAGACAGCGTATCGGCAATCAGCACTTTCATGGAAAAACCGATCATGAAGCGCCGCGCACCCAACGTGAACTGATCGAAAGAAAATACCCGCTCCCGTAATTCACGGTCAATGACTTTATAACGGACGATCGGCCCCGCAATCAGATGCGGAAACATTGCCATATAAGCGCTGAAAGAAATGAAACTATACTGCGCCGGTACTGTTTTGCGCCGTACATCGACAATATAGGAAATCGCGTGCAACACCGTGAATGACAGGCCGATCGGCAGCATCAGGTTTTCCCACGGAATGACCGGCATTTGCCTGCCCGTCAGAATCGTGTTAAGTGAGGCCACGACCATATTGGTGTATTTGTACCAGACCAGCGACACCAGATTCAGCACGATCGTTGCCGCCATCAGGCGGGTTTTGATTTTCTCGTCGCCTGCGCGGTCAATCAGTATCGCAGCCCCCCAGGCAAGGATGGTCAGCGCAATGATCAGCAACAGAAATTTAGGCGTCCACCAGGCATAAAACAGCCAACTGCCGACCAGAAGGGTGTGATTGCGGTAATGCTGGGGCGTTATCAGATACAGCGCAAAAAACAGCGGCAGGAATAAAGTCAGAAATTCTAACGAGGCAAATACCATGGCAACAGCTCTGACTCAAATCAGGAAGTAGTATCGCGGACAAAAAATGCCTGTCTGCCCTTTTTCGCTGGAATCACGATCACGCTGTAACGTTCCCCGGCCTGCAATTGCGACATGTCCACGGCAGCACCTGCCGGATCTGCACCGCAATGCGCCTGCACGGTCAGCGCTACCGGATTAACCAGACGGCGCTGCAATGCGGCGGGTTTCACGTTTTCAAAAATCATGGCGCCTTTGGCGCCACCAGTCAGCGAAGCAGCCGCACAGCTATCATCCAGATTCATCAGGGAAATGGAAGAACGCATCGCGTTAAAATCCGTCGGAGTTTCCCGAACCAGCAGACTATCAAGGCCGTTGGACTTGCTGACAACCGCGACGGTAATAAATTCACCGGGCTTGGCTACCAGCTCGACCGAATTTTTGCTGTTGCCTGACTGAACAGTCGCGTGCAGTTTGTCGCCCGCCTTCACCGGATAAAAACGGGAAGCGCGACCATCATTTTTGATATCCAGACTGACTCTAGCATTGCCATTGACGACCGTCACTTTGTCCTGGCTGGCATTGAGAAAACGTACGAAGGACGAATCCTGCCCCGGGCCGGTTTCATACAATGGATTGTCGGCGTAGGCAGTCACAGAAAATGCAGAAACAAGAGCAGTCAGGATGAGCTTTTTCATTTTTATTGTCGGTAGTTGCAGGTTCAGATGTGTCACATTTTTCAGATACAGGCTATGTCATGGACGCAGCCTGTATCCTTGCAGCCAGTATGACTGTTTATCGCTTGACCGTATTCAGAACTGCCGGGGAACTGATGGCATTGCCAATAGCAGCGCCCCATGCTTTGTAACCGGCATTGTCAAAGTGCTGACCATCAATCGTTCCCCATTCACCCGGCTTCGAGAGCGTCAGGGAGTCGACATAAGTGCACGGTGCAACGATTTCAGACAGGTAGCCGGACATTTCTTTGGCACGCGCAAAAGTCTTATTGAATTTACCGCCCTCGGTTCCCCATGCAGGGCCAACCCAGGCACAGGCAACACCGTTATTTTTCACACCTTTGGTCAGACGGCTTACCTGCTGCCAGATCCATGTCTTTGGTAATTCCGGCTGACTGTAGGAAGCCATCGTATCGCCATTCACCACCACCACCAGATTCGGCTTGTAGGTCTTGATCAGTTCATTGAATGGCCGGGTCATGGCATCCTGACCGGTCTTCACCTCCACCGGACCGTCTTTGAGACGTACCGCTCCGCCACAGGAAGACTGCGTCTTCACCATCCACTCACCGGCGGCAACACCGCAGGCTCCAAACGAATACACCACAGCGCCCTTATTCATCAGGTCATCATGCAGGGTGGTGATCAGATAATCGGGTGTTGACATATGGCTGTCGCCAATGATCAGTACGGTCAGTCCGGCTAAAAGTGCGCTCATGGTAGATAAACTCGGATAATGGGGTTTGTACTCATTCCGTCAGCCACAGAGCAGATGCCAGATTGGCTAACGGAACACTTTTTTGTCCAGCAAGTAATTGTTTCAAGCTTGCATTATAAGTAGGAAGCGTGTTTTTGATACTGACAGAAGAGCAACTTTTTCAAGTTGAATTACTTTTTTTTACAAATTCACAAAAATTAACAAGTCTGAACAAGCCGAAACTCGCCCGTTTCCCAAAAACCATTTTTCCGCTCTTTTTCTCCGATCTTTTTTTGAAAAACATCGTAATATCCTGTACAAAGAGTACTTCCCCTGAATTTAATATGGGGGAGCAGTCGTAATCCCTTATAATGAAGCAGTTATGACAGGCGGCGGCAAGCTATCTTGCTGCCCGTTTTATTTATGGCCATCAAACATTATCTGCAATTTTCTGATTTCACGCTGTCTGAATACGAGTATCTGATGCAGCGTGCTCGCGTCATCAAGCAACGTTTCAAAGCTTACCAGACCTATCATCCCCTGCTGGATCGGACACTGGTCATGGTATTTGAAAAAAATTCCACCCGCACCCGCCTGTCGTTCGAAGCAGGCATGCACCAGCTCGGCGGTGCAGCGATCTACCTCAATACCCGCGACAGCCAGCTGGGGCGGGGCGAACCGGTGGAAGATGCAGGTCAGGTTATGTCCCGCATGTGCGACATCATCATGATCCGCACGTTTGAGCAGGAAATGATTGAACGTTTTGCGGCAAATTCCCGCGTGCCTGTGATTAACGGCCTGACCAATCAGCATCATCCCTGCCAGGTACTGGCCGATGTCTTTACGTATATAGAGCACCGCGGTTCGATTACCGGCAAGAAAGTAGCCTGGGTCGGCGATGCCAACAACATGCTGTATTCCTGGCTGCAGGCAGCCCAGGTATTCAATTTTCATCTGCATGTCTCTACCCCGAAGGGTTATGACATGGATATGTCGCTGGTGGCTGCAGATAACCGCCATTACACCCTGTTCGCCCATCCATCCGATGCCTGCGAAGGTGTTGACCTGGTCAATACCGACGTCTGGACCAGCATGGGTTACGAAGCAGAGAATCAGGCGCGTCTGAAAGCTTTCGATGGCTGGATCGTGGATGAGGCAAAAATGGCACGCGCCAATCCCGATGCGTTATTCATGCATTGCCTGCCCGCCCATCGCGGCGAGGAAGTATCCGCTGGCGTCATCGACGGTCCGCAATCTGTAGTCTGGGATGAAGCAGAAAACCGGCTGCACGTACAAAAAGCATTGCTGGAATATCTTGTGGTAGGGGAAATACGATGATTGATCACAGCGGTATTACCGTCAGCGATTATCCGCGCAGCAAATCGTTTTATACTCAGGCGCTGAATGCACTTGGTTACCAGTTGCTGGTTGAGGTACCGGCAGCGGTAACCGGCACCACGGATGTCGCCGGTTTTGGTGAAGCGCCGAAACCCGATTTCTGGCTGTCCAGAGCCACCCCGCAAAAACCCGCGCATCAGCAGCCGGTGCATTTTGCATTTCGCGCCGGCAGCCGCGCTCAGGTCGATGCGTTTTATCATGCCGCTCTGGCAGCTGGCGGTCGCGACAATGGCGCCCCAGGACTGCGACCTCATTATCATCCGGATTACTATGGCGCTTTTGTGCTGGATCCGGATGGACATAACATCGAAGCGGTCTGTCACGCACCGCGATAATCTCACTACCTTTTATTGAAGCATCCGATACTGATTTCATACTAGTCCCACTGCAATTTCTGAAAGAACATCATGAGCGATATTAAGAAAGTCGTCCTCGCCTATTCCGGCGGCCTGGATACCTCGGTAATCCTGAAGTGGCTGCAAGACAATTATCAATGCGAGATCGTGACCTTCACGGCCGACCTCGGTCAGGGTGAAGAGCTGGAACCGGCACGCGCCAAAGCCATCAAATTCGGCATTAAGCCGGAAAATATTTACATCGACGATGTGCGTGAAGAATTCGTGCGCGATTTCGTGTTTCCGATGTTCCGTGCCAACACCATTTACGAAGGTGAATATCTGCTCGGCACCTCGATCGCCCGTCCGCTGATCGCCAAACGTCTGATCGACATCGCAAAAGAAACCGGTGCCGATGCGATCTCTCACGGTGCGACAGGCAAAGGCAATGATCAGGTGCGTTTTGAACTCGGTGCCTATGCCCTGATGCCGAATGTCAAAATCATCGCCCCATGGCGCGAATGGGATCTGCTGTCACGCGAAAAACTGCTGAAATATGCAGAGGATGCCGGTATCGACATCGACATGAAACACAAAAACGGCGGCGCACCTTACTCAATGGATGCCAACCTGTTGCACATCAGCTTTGAAGGTCGTCATCTGGAAAACCCGAGCGCCGAGGCCGAGGAAAGCATGTGGCGCTGGACCGTCAGCCCGGAACAGGCACCAGACGCACCGGAATATCTGGACATCGAATTTGAACGCGGCGACATCGTTGCTCTGAATGGCAAACGCCTGTCTCCAGCCGCTGTCCTGACCGAGCTGAACCGCCTCGGCGGCAAGCATGGCATTGGCCGTCTGGATCTGGTAGAAAACCGCTATGTCGGCATGAAATCCCGCGGCTGCTACGAAACCCCGGGCGGCACCATCATGCTGCGAGCACACCGTGCGATCGAATCGATCACGCTGGACCGTGAAGTCGCGCACCTGAAAGATGACCTGATGCCGCGTTACGCCAGCATGATTTATAACGGCTACTGGTGGGCGCCAGAGCGTGTCGCGTTGCAGACACTGATCGATCATACCCAGCAGACTGTGAATGGCTGGGTGCGCGTGAAGCTCTACAAAGGCAATGTGATCACCGTCGCCCGTGACTCCAAAACAGATTCCCTGTTCGACATGAACATTGCAACTTTCGATGAAGATGGCGGTGCGTATAACCAGGCGGATGCCGGTGGCTTCATCAAGCTGAATGCCTTACGGATGCGCATTGCAGCAAACGCCCGCGCAAAACGCGGTCAGTAATCCTCCCGTTCAGCATCACACCGATACGGCCTGCCAGATTATCTGCGGGCCGTTTTTTCAGGATATTTCAGGATATTTTATGAGTACTCAATTCGATCAGGTCAGCGTCGTCAAAAAAGCCAATATCTATTTTGATGGCAAATGCGTTTCCCATACCGTGTTGCTGGCC
This sequence comes from Cognatundibacterium oligocarboniphilum, assembly GCF_013377855.1. Taxonomy (GTDB): domain Bacteria; phylum Pseudomonadota; class Gammaproteobacteria; order Burkholderiales; family Burkholderiaceae_D; genus Undibacterium; species Undibacterium oligocarboniphilum. Next base: position 422,148 of record NZ_JABXYJ010000002.1, read on the forward strand.
GACGGCAGCAAAAAAACGATAGGCGTGATTTTTCCATCCAGCCTGGTATTCAATACGGCAGCCGCAGAAATCATGGAACTGAATGCAGGCAAATGCCGCATCCGCCTCAAAGGCGGCGACACTTGGGACAGCTATGAAGGCGGGCAGCAATTCAGTGTGCCGGCCAATTCCAGCTTTGAGATTGAAACGCTGGAAACGCTGGACTATGTATGCCACTTCGTCGCATAAAGACAATCCAGAAAACAGGCGCAGCAACGGCATAACGACTGCCATCAACTAATAAAAAAAGGGATGTGATGCATCCCTTTTTTAATACGGCACAGCAAAGCGCTCAGAGTCAGACCGGCAAACAGACAGAGAGACGGGCAGCTCAGACTTTGGTCGTTTTTTTGAAATCACGCGGACGGAATCCCATCACGCCCAATGCGGCAAAATAGGCCGCGGCAGACGCCAGAATCAGCAACGCAAGTGCACCGGCACGCAGTATGGGCGTATGTTTCATCTCCAGCCAGTGAAACTGGTCCGAGATCCAGGATGATACCGCTGCCATCAGCAGCAACGCCGCCGTCAGCTTCAACAGGAACATGCCCCAGCCTTTTTGTGGATGAAAAATACCGCGGCGGCGCAGACCAATGAACAGCAGCAAGGCATTCACGCAAGCACCCAGCCCGACTGATAGTGCCAGCCCGGCGTGGGCAATCCACGGTACAAACACCAGATTCATGAGCTGCGTTGCAATCATGACGCTGACGGCGATTTTGACCGGTGTACGGATATCCTGCCGTGCATAGAAGCCCGGCGCAAGAATTTTCACCACAATCAGGCCAATCAGCCCGATACCGTAGGAAACCAGGGCTTTGGACGTCATTTGTACTGCATGAGCGTCAAATTTCTGATGATGGAACAGGGTTGCAGTCAGCGCTTCGGGAATCGTTGCCAACGCCACCGCAGCCGGCATCGCCAGTAAAAAGGTCAGGCGCAGACCCCAGTCCAGTAAGGCCGAATATTCTTCCGTATCGCCATCGGCATTCGCCTTCGACAAACCCGGCAACAGGATCGTGCCCAGCGCAACACCCAGTAATGCCGTCGGAAACTCCATCAGACGGTCGGCACTTGCGAGCCAGCTGGTGCTGCCCTCGACCATTTTGGAGGCCAGACTGGTATTGATCAGAATACTGATCTGCGATGCCGACACCGCCAGAATGGCAGGCAGCATGTTGCGCACAATCCGCCGTACGCCTTCATCCTGCCAGGCCGTGCCGGGCCGCCAGCCAATGCGTGGCAACATACCTATCCTGATCAGCGCCGGCACCTGAATCGCCATCTGCAACACGCCGCCGACAAACACTGCAATCGCCAGCGCGTAAATCGGCTGCTCCAGATAACGCGACAACCAAAGCGAACCCGCAATCGAACTCAGGTTATAAACAACCGGAGTAAACGCCGGAATTTTAAATTCGCGCCAGGTATTCAGGATGCCGCCAGCCAGCGCCACCATGGACATAAAGCCGATGTAAGGAAACATGATGCGCGTCATCACCACGCTGGCATGAAACACGGCTGGCCGGTCCAGCAAGCCGTTGGCCGCCACATACAGAATCACCGGCGCGCCGACGATACCGAGCGCGCAGGTCAGCAGCAACGCCCAGGTCAGCAGAGTACCGACGTGATCGACCAGGTCTTTGGTAGCGCCTTCCCCTTTCTGGGTTTTATATTCGGCCAGAATCGGCACGAACGCCTGGGCAAAAGCGCCTTCGGCAAATAAGCGCCGCAACAGATTGGGAATGCGGAAAGCGATATTGAAGGCATCGGACAGGGCATTGGCCCCAAACTGCGAATTGATCAGAATATCGCGGGCCAGACCGGTAATACGTGACAGCATGGTCATGCCGCTGATGGAGGCAAGGGTTTTTAATAAATTCATGGTGCGGCATTATAGCCCGACACACCGCGGTTAACTCAGCCGGCCGCCGGGACAGCAACAGGAAAATACTGCGACAGGGAACGTCGATGCAGCGCCCGGCATCATCCTTTGCTACACTGCGCATCACAACCTGCAAGGTTATCCTCACACCGTCCGAATGTTGCCAGGAGTCCGCTGATGCTGCCAATGACAGATTTTTCCATGACTGTTTTTTCATCTGTGTCATTGCTGCGGCAAACACTACAGCAACGGCTGTGGCGCAGCACGGGCCGTTCTCCGATGCTGCTGGCCTGGCTGCTGATGTTATGCAGCATCCCGTTCCAGCCATTGCAGGCAAAGGAAAACAGTGCACTGGAGACTGCCGCCAGCCAGCTGGAGCAATCCGGATTCCGCGGCATGGTGCTGGCAGCACGCGGCGACCATGTGTATTTGCAAAAAAGTCTGGGAACCGCTGGCAACCTGAAACGCCCTTTCCGCTTCGCCTCGGTCACCAAGCAGATGACCGCGATTCTGGTGATGCAGGAAGTCGAGGCTGGTCGCCTGCAGCTCGATGCACCACTGGCTAATTACTGGCCCGATTATCCGAATCCGGCGGCGCGTAAGGCGACCCTGCGCCAGTTGCTGATGCATTATTCCGGCCTGTTCAATGAAAACGCAGCACCAACCTTCCACATGCTCAATGCCAACAATGGCGACAACATGCAGGCATTTGCCAGCGGCATCTGCGCCGGACCGATGAATAGTGCGCCCGGCAGCCGCTTTGATTACAACAACTGTGATTATCTGGTGCTCGGTGCCCTGCTCGAAAAAATCACCCGCCAGCCGTTTGTACAATTGCTGGAGCAACGCATCTTTAAACCGGCGGGTATGAATTCCGCCGGCCTATACCAGGCAGCCATGCCGGATAATCCGGCGCATCTGCACGGCACGCTGGGCGGTCAGCCGGAACCGGAAGTCAATCTCGCCAGCTACGGCGCGGCAGGCTCCACTTACGGCATGCTGGGTGACCTGCTGGCATTTGACCGCGCATTGATCCGCGGCAAGCTGCTGTCGACTGCTTCGCGCGCTGAAATGACTCGCCCCAATGCCACCGGCGGCGCACTCGGCGTCTGGGTTTATCCGTTCAAAGGTGCCAGCGAGACCAACCCGACCGTGATTGTCGAACGCCAGGGCTGGATCGCCGGAGTACGCATTCTGAACCTGGTCGATCTGCAGACAGAAAATATCCTGATTCTGGTCAGCACCAACGGCGACCTCGATCTGACCCAGACCTGGGCCAATCAGGGACCAGCCGCACCGCTGCTGAAGGCGCTGATCGAAACCAGATAATACTGCCGCCACAGACGGTAAAAACCTTCCGGGTGTTGTCAGGGCATTTCCGCCCCAAATATACTCCCCAGAGTATATTTGAAACACCTTTGACTATCTGGGCGTCAGGCCGAAAAAGCAGGATACTCCCCTCAAAATAAAAATCAGCGCTGCTGATCCGTCATCAATTCAGTCGCAATCTGACGGGTGTCTTTCAGGGTCTGGAGCACGATATTGGAACGGATATCCAGCACGCCAGGAGTTTTATATAAGCTTTCCAGTACGAAGCTGGAGTAATGTTTGAGATTACGGGCGCGCACCCGCAGCAGGTAGTTAGCGTCGCCGGTGATGATGTAAGAGCCAATGACTTCCGGCCACTGTTGCAGAGCTTGCGAAAAATTTTCATGCCATTGTTCGACATCGCGCCGCATCGTGACCTGCACAAACGCATCCACTTCCAGGCCGACTTTTTCAGCATCCACCACGGCGCAGTAATGGTGGATGATGCCCGCCTCCTCCAGCATGCGCACCCGCCGCAGGCAAGACGACGGCGAAAGAAACACCTTGTCTGCCAGCTCCTGATTGCTGATGCGCCCATCGCTTTGCAATTGCTGCAGAATTTTAAAATCGACCGGATCGAGTTGCATGAATGACTCCATTGTGACAGATAGCTGCAATGCACAAACATCTGATTGCAGATTATTTCAAATTTAATCAACATTATCACAGTAAATTCTATTTACTAATCATTTACCGAATCACTTTGCAAGAAAAAACCAGCCATTCCGGCATAAAATCTCTGCATTCACCACACGCGCCCGCATTCTCATCACAGGAGCCAGCATGTACGCCAAACCGCAACTCTGGGATATCACGCCCACTATCCGCCCCGGGATTCCGGTCTGGCCCGGCGACAGCGCATACAGCGCCGAAACCACCTGGCAGATCGCCGATGGCTGCCCGGTCAAAGTCAGTAAGATCACCATGTCCACCCACACCGGCGCGCATTGCGATGCGCCCTCGCATTACGATCCGTCAGGCAGGGCGATCGACGAAGTGGCGCTGTCCACCTACCTCGGCCCATGCCGCGTGATTCACTGCACCGGCGTCCGCCAGGTACTGCCGGAGCATGTGCAGGCTTTTTTGCAGTCGGTGCCGTCGCGTGTGCTGTTCCGCACTTACCGGCAGGCGCCACAAATGGCGTGGGATGAGGATTTCCCCAGCATTGCCAGCGCGACCATAGAACTGCTGGCGCAGCATGGCGTGCAACTGATCGGGATTGACAGCCCTTCGCTGGACCCGCAGGAATCGAAAACCCTGGATGCGCATCTCTGCATGAAAAAACACGACATGGCGATTCTGGAAGGCATTGTGCTGGATGATGTCGCCCCCGGTGATTATGAGCTGATCTGCCTGCCGCTGAAGTTCGCCGGGCTTGATGCCAGCCCGGTACGTGCCATCCTCAGAGCGTTGCCGTCCTGCGATACGCCATTTGCCGGCTGATGCGCCGATCACCGAATACTGACATTGAATACCTGCACCGACACACTCCGGAGACCAACCATGACCACACTCCCCCCACTAACCCGCGAACACTGCGCAGTGCTGGACGTGCAAGATCCGCTGGCCGCGCTGCGTAACGAATTTCTGCTGCCGTCCGGCGTGATTTATCTCGACGGTAATTCCCTCGGCGCGCGCCCCAAATCCTCCCTGCAACGTGCGCAGGAAGTCATCAGCCAGGAATGGGGGCAAGATCTGATCACCAGCTGGAACAAGGCAGGCTGGTTTCAGATGCCATCAACGCTGGGTGATCAGCTGGCGCCGCTGGTCGGTGCTGACGCAGGTGAAATCGTGGTCACCGACACCACTTCGGTGAACCTGTTTAAAGCGATTGCCGCCGCGTTGCATATCCAGTCCGCCAGTCCGGAGCGCAACACCATCATCACCGAGCGCAGCAATTTTCCGACCGATATTTACATGGCGGAAGGCATCACGCGCTGGCTGGATCGTGGCTACCGGATACACCTGATTGATTCTCCGGAAGATCTGCCCGTAGCAGTCAATGCGCAAACGGCGCTGGTAATGCTGACGCATGTGAATTACCGCACCGGCTATCTGCACGACATGGCCGCCGTCACTGCGCTGGCTCACCGCCACGGTGCGCTGATGCTGTGGGATCTGGCCCATTCGGCAGGCGCGGTGCCGGTGGCGCTGAATGCGGCGGAAGCGGATTTTGCAGTCGGCTGCACCTACAAATATCTGAATGGCGGTCCGGGCGCCCCGGCGTTTATCTGGGTTCCGCAACGGCATCAGGCGATTTTCCAGCACCCGCTGTCCGGCTGGTGGGGTCATGCAAATCCGTTTGCGATGCAGCCCGGCTTTGAGCCGGTTGCCGGTGTGCGCCGCGCGCTGTGCGGCACGCAGCCGATCGTATCGCTGGCGCTGGTTGGCTGCGGGCTGGAAGTGTTCGGCAAAACCGACATGCACGCCATCCGCAGCAAATCACTGGCGCTGACCGATCTGTTCATCCGGCTGGTCGAACAGCGCTGTCAGCAGCACGCGCTGGAGCTGGTCACTCCGCGCGCTCATGCGCAACGCGGCAGTCAGGTCAGCCTGCGTCATCCGCATGCCTATGCCGTGATTCAGGCACTGATCCGGCGCGGCGTGATCGGCGATTACCGCGAGCCCGCCATCATGCGCTTCGGCTTCACGCCGCTGTATATCGGCTTTACCGACGTCTGGGACGCAGCAGAAGCCATGCGCGACATTTTAGACAGTCAGGATTACGACGCCAATGAACAGCGCCATGCGGTAACCTGAAACAAGCAGCACTGCACCACCCAGAACCAAAAAAACACGTCAGAAAAAACAAAGGAATAATGATGAGCAATCCGCAGGAACCCGGCAAATGCCCGATGTCATGGCATGGTGCCCAGATGGATTTTTCAGAATCCATGAGCTATAGCGACTATCTGGGGCTGGACCAGATTCTGAGCGCGCAGCATCCGCTGTCGCCGAATCACAATGAAATGCTGTTCATCATCCAGCATCAGACCAGCGAATTATGGATCAAACTGATGCTGCATGAACTGCATGCGGTGCGACGCCAGATTCACCTGAATGATCTGCCGCCGGCATTCAAGATGCTGTCCCGCGTGGCACGCATCATGGATCAATTGGTCCATGCCTGGGATGTGCTGGCCACCATGACGCCGAGCGAATACACCGCCATCCGTCCGTACCTGGGAGCGTCTTCCGGCTTTCAGTCGCATCAGTACCGCGAACTGGAATACCTGCTGGGCAATAAAAATGCCGCCATGCTAGCCGTCCACGAAAGCAAACCGGAAATCCACGCCAGCCTGCAGGCCACGCTGCGCACGCCATCGATTTACGATGAAGCCATTATGCTGATGGCGCGTCAGGGCTTTGCGATTGACGCTGCCCGCCTGCAGCGTGACTGGACCCAGCCGGTCGCCATGAATGAATCAGTGAAGGCAGCATGGCTGCAGGTATATCAGGCTCCTGAGCAACACTGGTCGCTGTATGAGCTGGCAGAAAAACTGGTCGATATGGAAACCGCGTTCCGCATCTGGCGCTTCCGTCATGTGACTACTGTTGAACGCATCATCGGTTTTAAAACAGGCACCGGCGGCACCGCAGGCGTGAGCTATCTGCGCAAAATGCTGGACGTGGTGTTGTTTCCCGAGCTGTTCGCCCTGCGCACCGAACTCTGATCCCGCCAAAACCGGCCGGGTGCCTCAGCACAGCAGATGCGGATCCGGTCATTCAATGCATCAGTGGCGCTTAAGCGGCTTCCAGATTCAGCGCTCATATGTCAAGCCATTCATTTTTGTCATGCCACAATCACAAATTAATACTTTTTAAATATGCCAAAACATTAAATTATTTTTTCTTATCTCCCCTATCCATGAAATTTATTGAGGCCGGACAAGTTTCCCCACTCTTCCCGGCTTATAATCAGGAGTGAAGCAAGGAGACATTTTTATCTCATCACAAGTGACCGGGACAAGCGCGGCAATTCAATTACGCCGCATTACAATGGCTGCCAGGTCTGGAATGGAGTTTGACATGGTTCCGAGTAATCTCAGTATCGCCCCTGCAGCTACCACAGACCTGGCGGCACAGCGACGCAGTGAAGACATCATTGCGGCCTACATCGATACCGGCATCCGTCTGCAATCTTCCCACGGCACCACCTGCGCGCTGGAATATCTGCAATCACATGACGTTGCCCCCAGCGTCATCCAGCGGGTACTGAGCCGCCCCGGTAAACGACGCAATTCAGCCTGAATACCTCACGCTAGCCTGATAGTTCAACCTGAAGCATCAACACCGTTGCAGGGCTGGCATTCGCCGCCAGATCGCCGATAATGCAGTTTTTTCTGCGAGGACATCATGCTGGATTTTCAAACTGCACTGAGCTTTTTCGGCGTTTCCATTCTGCTCGGATTATCTCCCGGGCCAGACAATCTGTTTGTCCTCATGCAATCGGCAATACAGGGCCGCAAGGCTGGCATGCTGGTGGTGCTCGGCCTTTGCAGCGGCCTTATCGTCCACACGACCGCCATTGCAATGGGGCTGGCCGCCGTGTTTGCCGCATCAGCCACCGCGTTCATTGTGATGAAATTCATCGGCGCGACCTATCTGTTATACCTCGCCTATCAGGCGTTCCGGGCCCCTGTCAGCAACGCTGATGACAGCCAGAGCGCAGTCAGACTGCAGGCACGGAAACTGTATCTGCGCGGCATCGTGATGAATCTGACGAATCCGAAAGTGGTATTGTTTTTCCTCGCTTTCCTGCCGCAGTTTGTGTCGCCGGAAAAAGGAGCAGTTGCCTTACAGTTTTTCCAACTGGGCGGCATTTTTATTCTGGCCACCTTGCTGGCATTTGGCAGCATCAGTTATTTTGCCGCCACCGCCGGGCAGCGACTGCGCCATTCGGCCACTGCCCAACGCTGGATGAACCGTAGCGCCTCAGCGGTGTTTGCTGCGCTGGCAGTGCGTCTGGCGTTGTCTCAGCGCTGAAATACGCCTTTAGTACAACCTGCGCCGCCGGCACGCCGATTCCAGTTGCAATCAGTCTGCAGTTGTCGCTCAGAGTTCGATACAGATCACAGACAAAGCGTTGCAGACGTGCTGTAATACTTATCCGATTCATCCACTCAAGGAGTCCGTCATGAAAGTGAATGTTGGCAGCATTGACCGTATTGTGAGAATCATCGTGGGTCTTGCCCTGATCGGCTGGGCGCTGGCCGGCGGCCCGCTGTGGGCATGGATAGGCATTGTACCGTTGGCAACCAGCCTGGTTGGCATTTGCCCGCTGTACTCGATTCTGGGCCTGAATACCTGCGGCCTGAAAAATAAATAACACCGCCGGTCGTCTCGTCCGTCAGCAGACCGTCGTCAGGCGATCTGCTGCGCTCGCGACTTCCCACTGTTCTTGTGTTGTATAGCCGCTTGTTCTGATGCTATAGTAGCGGGCTTGCCGTCCCTGTAGTTCAATGGATAGAACAGGTTCCTCCTAAGAATCAGATCTGGGTTCGATTCCCGGTGGGGACACCAAGCAACCATCGCCGCAGTATGGCGATAATCGTTTGTAGCATCAGATAAAACAGGTAGCTCCGGTTGCCTGTTTTCACTTGTGGCTCCACTTTTCCCCATGTCCCTCGTCAAACTGACTTTGCAGCCACATTGCAACATCGCGGCCCCGAAACGCTTTGGATTGAAGAAAGCTGGAATTATCCTATCCTGAAAGAAAAAATTCAGGGTTCGTGCCACCACACGCCTTGATGCTCACAGGAGACAGTGATGACTATCCTGCAACGCCTGCTCGCTATTTCCGTGACATTGCTGACAGCCGGCATGGTTCATGCGGCCGAATCAGGCAAGGTGCAGACACTGGTCACAGAAGACTATCCGCCTTTCAATATGATGAATCCCAAAAACGGAGAAGTCACTGGCATTTCCACTGAGAAAGTGCAAGAGCTGATGCACCGCGCTGGCGAAAAATACAAAATCAGCGTTTTTCCGTGGTCGCGCGCCATCCAGATGGCGCAAAATAACCCTGATACCTGCGTTTTTTCCACCTCCAGAACGCCGGGGCGCGAATTGCTCTATAAATGGGTGGGACCGCTGGTCCGGAATAACTGGGTGATTTTTGCCCGTGCCGACGATACCCGTCATCCGCAGTCGCTCGAAGACCTGCGCACCTATGTCATCGGCGGTTACCGCAACGATGCGGTTTCCGAGTTCTTCTCTCTGAAAGGCTACGTCACCGACCTCGCCAACACGGATTCAGACAACCCACGCAAATTACTGGCCGGACGGTTCGATTTCTGGGCAAGCGGAGAATTGCTGGGCATGGATATACTGAAGCAACAGGGATTAAACAAAATGATCGTCCCCCTGTTTTCGTTCAATCAGGTCGATCTGTATCTGGCCTGCAATCTGACGATGGCACAGGAAAAGATCGACAAATGGAATCTGATTCTGAAGGCTATGGAAAAAGACGGCACCAATGCCGCGATTGAAAGAAAGTACCGCTAAGCTCATTGCCGGATTTCAGCACGGTTAAGTAATCCACCATCGTCGGCGCAGTGCTCTCGCGTACAATACGGGTTTTCTTCATTTTTGTCCGGCCATTCCGGCCGCAGACAGCTCAGGAATTTATGGCAGTTATCTCTTTAAGCGATGCACAGCTCGCATTCGGTCACGTTGCGCTGCTGGATCACGCAGAATTTTCTCTCGAAAACGGCGAGCGCGTCGGTCTGATCGGACGTAATGGTACCGGCAAATCTTCTTTACTCAAGATCATCGCCCGCACCTCCAGAATCGACGATGGGCTGCTGGTCATGCAGCAGGGCCTGAACATCGCCTATGTGGAACAGGAACCGCAGTTTGCACAAGATATCAGCGTGTTTGATGCTGTCGCATCCGGCCTGGGTGAATTACCCGCTTTGCTGCAGGAATATGAAAACCTGACCGGGCAATTCGGCGGCGACAATGATGAGGCGCTGATGGAGCGCATGCACGAGATTCAGACCAAACTGGATGCTGCCGATGCCTGGAGTCTGACCAACAAGGTCGAGACCACGCTGGACAAGCTGAATCTGGCAAAAGACGCGCTGATGGGAACGCTATCCGGCGGTATGAAAAAACGAGTGGCACTGGCCTGCGCGCTGGTCAGCGGCCCCGATGTGCTGCTACTGGACGAACCAACCAACCATCTGGATTTTTCATCCATTCAATGGCTGGAAGACTTGCTGAAAGACTTTAAAGGCAGCGTGCTGTTCATCACGCATGACCGCAGTTTTCTCGACAATGTGGCGACCCGTATCGTCGAACTGGATCGTGGCAAGCTGACCTCTTATCCCGGCAATTTTTCCACCTACCAGACCCGCAAAGCAGAGCAGCTCGAAATTGAAGAAGTGGAAAACGCCAAGTTTGATAAATTCCTAGCGCAGGAAGAAGTCTGGATACGCAAGGGCGTGAAAGCACGCCGGGTGCGCGACGAAGGCCGGGTCAAGCGACTGGAACAATTGCGCCTGCAGCGCAGCGCCCGCCGCGAACAGCAAGGTCAGGTGAAACTCGACATCACCACCGGCGAACGTTCCGGAAAAATCGTGGCAGAACTGGAAAACGTCTGCAAGTCGTTTGGCGAAAAAGTCATCGTCAAAGATTTCTCCAGCATCATTCTGCGCGGCGACAAAGTCGGCCTCATTGGCCAGAATGGCGCGGGCAAGACCACATTGCTGAAGCTGATCCTCGGCGAAGATGCGCCGGACAGCGGCACCATCAAGCAAGGCAGCAAACTGCAGGTTGCCTATTTTGACCAGATGCGCGCCCAGCTGAATGAAGACACCAGCCTGGCCGACACGATTTCCCCCGGCAGCGAATGGGTGGAAGTCAATGGCCAGCGTAAGCATGTGATGTCCTATCTGGGAGATTTCCTGTTCGCGCCGGAACGTGCGCGCTCACCGGTGAAATCACTGTCCGGCGGCGAACGCAACCGGCTGCTGCTGGCACGCCTGTTCGCCAAACCGGCCAACGTACTGGTGCTGGATGAACCCACCAATGATCTGGATATCGATACGCTGGAACTGCTGGAGGAATTGCTGGAGGAATACACCGGCACCGTATTTCTGGTCAGCCACGACCGCACTTTCCTCGACAATGTCGTCACGCAGGTGATCGTCGCGGAAGGTGCAGGTCAGTGGCGCGAATTCATCGGCGGCTACACTGACTGGGAGCGTTACTGCGGTACCGTCAGCACCAATAAAGCCTCGGCAAAAGCGGAATCCCGCGCCGAATCCAAAACGAACACCAAAGCAACGGCAACGGTCAGCAGCGCCGCTAGTAACGCGCCTGTTAAAGGAAAAAGACTCAGCTATAAAGAACAACGCGAACTGGAAGAATTGCCAGCGTTGATCGCCACACTGGAGCAAGAGCAGACGTCGATCACAACCAGACTGGCAGATACCGACCTGTATAAAAACGGCCCGGACGAAGCCAACCTGCTGAATGCACGTTTTGCCGAAATCGATGAAATGTTGCTGGAAGCTCTGGGCAAATGGGAACAGTTGGAAGCCAGAGCGAAAGCCTGAGCCGCCACAACACAAACCGCACACCGTAAGAAATGAGGGCCAGATGCCGACAACACGCAGGGTAATCAATTACTGGCAACTGGCGTTGCTCGGCTGTGTGGCGACAATACTCTGGCCATTTGCTGTACCGGCGCAGACCCTGTACCGCTGCGGCAATACCTATCAGGATCAGCCATGTGGCAAAGGCCAGCAAGAACGGGTTATCAGTGTCTTGCATGCGCCACCGGAAAATCCTGCCGCTAATATCGACGCCAGTTGCCGTCAACGGGGCGAAGAGGCGAAAAAGATTATCTGGATGCGCGAAGTCGGCGCCACACAGGAGCGCCTGCTGGCAGATGGAGGCAGCGAAGAACGGCGCAAGCTGATCGGTGACATCTATGCACAGCGCGGCAACTCAGCAGATGTACGGGCAGCGGTTGAAAAAGACTGCATGGAAGAAAAAAACCGCAGCCGCCCGCCGCTGAAATCCAGTGCCGGCAACAATTCCGCAACAAAACCGGACACCACCGGCGACACAGCCAGTGCATCGGCCGCCGCCAGCGCCAATACCCGCAACAGCGATGCGACACGCATTCAGGGACTGTGCAAACAATTGCGAGAAGTGCTGAGTCACATGCAAAACGGCGAACGCAGCGGTGGTAATGCGGAAGAAATGGACAACATGAAAACGATGCGCCGCGATACTGAAAAAGAAATAAAAAACCTCGGCTGCACCAACGCCCGCTGAACCATCAGATACCCGCAACAGGCAACAGATCCAGAACAGCGGAGGGTTTTACCAAATCAGAAAAAAACCGGTTCGATATCGAGTTGCACACCGAATTTCTGCAGCACATCGGCCTGTACGGCCTGCGCCAGCGTCCGCACCTCGGCGCCTGTGGCACCGCCACGGTTCACCAGCACCAGCGCCTGCTTCTCGTATACGCCGGCCCGTCCCAGACTACGTCCTTTCCAACCGCATTGTTCAATCAGCCAGCCGGCCGCCAGTTTGAACCCTCCGGAAGGCTGGGCATAGCTGACCAGCCTCGGGTAGGTTTGCAATAGAACCGCACGCTGCGCTGCGCTGACCACAGGGTTTTTGAAAAAACTGCCAGCATTGCCGATTTCTGCCGGATCGGGCAATTTGGACTGACGTATCGCGATCACTGCGGTGCTGACTGCTTGCGGTGTCGGCACGATCCCTTGCTGCTGCAATCGGGCTGCCAGATCCGCATAATCCAGTTTGGGCTGCCATTGCCGGGGTAAGGCAAAGCTCACTTTCAGAATCAGCATACGGTCGCGGTAAGCATGCTTGAATACGCTGTCGCGGTAGGCGAACTGACAGTCCGCTTTATCCAGCGTGACGATATTGCCGGTCTCAAAATCAAAGGCCTGCAGGGAATGGAAATAATCCTGCATTTCGGCACCATAGGCGCCGATATTCTGTATCGGTGCAGCGCCCACCGTGCCGGGAATCAGCGACAGGTTTTCCAATCCGCCCCAACCATGCGCCAGCGTCCATTGCACAAACGCATGCCAGTTTTCGCCGGCTGCCGCTTGTACGTAAAAAAAATTGTCGTCTTCCGCCAGCAGCTTCCGGCCTGTCAGGCAGACATGAATCACCAGCGCATCGAGTTGATCGGACAGCACCAGATTGCTGCCGCCGCCCAGGATCAGGCGTGGTAAGGCGCTGAGCGCGGCATCCTGCCGCAATGTCTGTAATTGCGCGTTTTCAGTGAGTATCAGCAGCCAGCGCGCCTGTGCTGCGATGCCGAACGTATTGAGCTTCTGTAGTGAAGCATGGGCAGAGAGAGGAAGATTCGTTGTCATAAGCCGCAAATTATAACTGCCGCGCCCGGTGGCGGCTGTGCATTTGCTAAAATGGCGTATCTCATTTTTTTGCAAGGAAGTGCCATGCCCTCATTCGACACCGTCTCTGAAGCGAACATGGAAGAAGTGAAAAATGCCGTGGTTCAGTCCAACAAGGTCATCACCAACCGTTTCGACCTCAAGGGTACCAGCGCCAAAGTCGAACTAAAAGACAAAGAGCGCGAAATCATTATCTATGGTGACTCAGAATTTCATCTGGAACAGATCATCATCGAGGTAACCCAGACCATGGGAAAACGGAAGGTGGATGTACGCTTTCTCGATATGGGCAAGGTTGAAAAAATCGGCGGCGACAAAGTCAAGCAAGTCATCAAAGTCAAAAACGGCATTGAGACTGAAGATGCCAAGAAAATTGTCAAGGCGATCAAAGAGAGCAAGATGAAGCTGCAGGCCAGCATTCAGGGCGATGCCGTCCGCGTGCAGGGCGCCAAACGCGACGACCTGCAGGCAGCGATGGTCTTGCTGCGCAAGGAAATCAAGGATCTGCCACTGGAATTTAACAATTTCCGCGACTGATCCGGCACTGTCATGCACCTGCTATCACGATTGACGTCCTGCCTGCTGTTACCGGCTTTTTTTGCTGGTGGTAACGCTGCTGCCACCGATGTCGGGGTGGTCGGTTTGTTTCCCGGTAAGGCGATTCTGGTGGTCGATGGAGCACCGCCCAGAGCCTATGCCGTCGGCAGCATGATCAGCGAGGATACCAGGCTGGTCGATGCCGACCGCGATGGCGCGACCATCATCACCAATGGAAAACGCTACGTACTGGCAATGGGTGAAAGCGCACGCCGTTCAGCGCCTGCTGGCAGCAACAACAATGTAGTGCTGACGGCTGGCGAAGGCGGCCACTTCATCGCTCCGGCAATGATCAACGGCGTCAGCATCCGGATGATGGTCGATACCGGCGCCAGTCTGATCGCCCTGCCCGCCAGCGACGCCATCCGCCTCGGCCTGAATTACAAATCTGGCCGGCCAGGTCGTGCCAACACCGCCGGCGGGATAGTCACCACTTACCTCATCAAGCTCGACACGGTCAAAATCGGCGAGATTGAACTGCATCAGGTTGATGCCTCGGTCATTGAAAGCGGGCTCAATATCCCTCTGCTCGGCATGTCTTTCCTGAACCGCATGGAAATGCGCCGTTCAGGAGATCAGATGACGCTGACGAAACGTTTCTGAATCGTCAGCTTTTTTCTCCGGATCAGCGCAAGCTCACGCTGCCTTGGACTGATGCACGCGACGTTGACGGACTGCGGCCGCCAGATTTTCCAGCACCTGCACACTGGACTCCCAGTTGATGCAGCCATCGGTAATCGACTGGCCGTACACCAGTTCTTTACCCGGTACCAGATCCTGACGCCCTGCCACCAGATGCGATTCAATCATCACACCGACAATCCGGGTATCGCCTGCCGCAACCTGCTCGGCGATATTGGCGCAAACCGGAATCTGGTTGGCCGGATTTTTTGAACTGTTGGCATGTGAGGCGTCAATCATCAGGCGCGATGCCAGTCCGGCATTGGCAATGTCTTTGCAGGCTGCATCGACGCTGGCCGCATCATAATTCGGCGTCTTGCCACCACGCAGAATGATATGGCAATCCTCGTTGCCGTTGGTCGAGACAATCGCGGAATGGCCGCCTTTGGTCACCGACAGGAAATGGTGCGGCTGGGACGATGCCTTGATCGCATCCACCGCAATTTTGACATTGCCGTCAGTGCCGTTTTTAAATCCCACCGGGCAGGACAGGCCGGAAGCCAGTTCTCGATGCACCTGAGATTCGGTAGTGCGCGCGCCGATCGCTCCCCAGCTGATCAGGTCGGCAATATACTGAGGGCTGATCACATCAAGATATTCCGTACCGGCAGGCAGGCCCAGTTCATTGATATTCAACAGCAATTCACGGGCGATGCGCAGTCCGTCATTGATGCGGAAGCTGTTGTCCATATACGGGTCATTGATCAGGCCTTTCCAGCCTACCGTGGTGCGCGGCTTTTCAAAATAGACACGCATCACGATTTCAAGTTCGCCGGCAAAACGCTGACGTTCTGCCGCCAGACGATGCGCATATTCCATCGCGGCTGTGGTGTCATGGATGGAGCATGGCCCGATGACCACCATCAGACGGTCGTCCTGCCCATGCAGAATGCGATGCAGCGCTTGACGCGCACTGGCAGCGGTTTCTGAAGCTTTATCGGAGCAGGCAAACTCACGGATCAGATGTGAGGGTGGAACCAGCTCTTTCATTTCGCGGATGCGTAAATCGTCGGTACGTTGCATGTTCTCTCCTGTGTGGTTCAGATGTGAATATTAAATATAAATATCAGATGTAAATATCAATAAGGACTCAATGTTTTTCGCGTATCCGGTGTTCGTGCCCAGCATTTAAAAACTCCGGCTAAAAAAAAACCGCCACATCTGGCGGTTTTTTTGAATTCTGGTTCAGCTCTTTTTCTTTGTGCGCTTACCTTCTTCCGACCGCCTGTGGCTTGGAATGGCTAAAATAAAAAAAGAAAAAGAAGTGCGTGAATTTCATAAAAATTGGGTATCTACGCTATATCAGTATATTTTATTCAGAAAAAAGGGATAAAGTACGGGGTTCATATTGCATCAAATTTCAGCACTTGGCAAGCCCTGCAGATCAAGATTTCTTTTATTTTTTCCATAAGGCCGGTGGCTCCGGCGGAATATCTGCCTGCGGATACACATTAATCACCGGCTGTGATGGCTCTTTAAGTTTGATTTGCGGCGCATAGCGGGCAACCCAGTTGCGCATTTCGGTCAGATTGGCAGCGATATCATTCCGGTTGGGTGCCAGTTTCACGGCCCGTTCCAGCAGATTCAGCGCTTTTTCATTTTCGCCCTGAGCAGCATATGCAACAGCCTGATTATTCAGCGCCGAAGCGTCAAACGGATTCATTCTGGCCGCCTCGGCAAATTTTTTACTGGCAGCGCCTGCCTCTCCTTCGGACATCAGCGCCCTGCCTTCGCTCTGCAGATCAGCGGCCCCGACCGCGCCAGAGCCCAACAGGCACAACGTCAGCAGAAAATGAGAACATAATTTCATGGATTAATTTCCCGAATAATATGGTTTGGGCGTAACGGGCGGGAATGATACCTGCCCTCTTCTCGGCTCGAACGTATAGCGCAGGTAAACCATGCCGGAAGCATCGGTAAAGTCGCCTGAATTATCCGCAGAAAATTTGCCACCGATGGAGAAATTCGGCGTCAGCAGATATTCCAGCACACCGCCAATCTTGTATTGCAAGCCGGTGTGGGTTTGCCCCGGGTAACTGGTCGAAATATTGATAGACGGATTCGCAGCGGCAAACAACTCCAGTTCTGCCTGATCGCTGCTGAGGAAAGGGTAATACGGCGTTGCATCTTCGCGGAAATGCTGCACACCGACCGATGCGCCAACCTGATAAGACAACTTACCGTAACGTCCGGCCACTTCCAGCGGCAGGTTCACTGCGGTATAAGATTGCGGGCTGAAATAGCCGCCATGACCGTAGGTGAAATAACGCAGGTTCTTTTTGAAGAACATGGAATTAAGTCCCAGTCCGGTCGTGACCAGCATGTCTTTGGTGCGATAAGCACGCCAGTAAACACCGGCACCGGCATCAACCGAGGTATTGCGGACGACGTTTTTACCAGTCAGTCCGTACACACCGAATCCACCATAGATGCCACCCTCGTCGCCATCATAAGAGGCGTCCAGGCGCAATCCGTTTTTGGTGACGCCGCCCCAGCTGAGTCCATACAGCGTATCTTTGGCACCGGCATACGACAGATAGCTGTCGGTCACCGAACGGCGCGCCAGTTCAGCACTGAAACTGATGCCGTCTGTCTGGGTACTCCAGCGCAGCCCTCCGACCACGTTCTGAATCGGGAAACTCATAGGACTGGAACCAGCGTCGAGTTTGAAGCCTGCCAGTTCGTAGCTCAGGTTCAACGCCACACCTTTGGCAATCTGATCCAGCGCAGCCAGATCAGACAGGCCGCGTCCACGGGCAACTTGTGGAAGCGTGGTTTTTGCGTATTTGGCGCGTTCGTTAAGAATGGTATTGCGTCCGAATTGTCCTGCCACATTGGTATCATTCAACTGCAGGGTGCCGGCATCGATCATCACCGGAATGATTTTTAGCCCGAACTGGCCCATTCCGAGAGTAGTGATATGCGCTTCAATCGGGGTTTCGATATCTTTCAACTGCGATAAACCGCTTTGCCCGCTGCGCGCTCTGGCAGTGGCGCCAATGGTGACTTCGGAGCGGTTCAACGCGTTCAGATCATCAATTTCTTTCATCAATGCCGCCTCTTCCGCACTGACGACCGGATTTGCGGCGGCATTGCCTGCTGCCTTTTTACCGCTGGCTGTCGTTGTTGTCAGACTGCGGGTATCTGCCGCCAGCGTCACGCCCCTCTGTGCAACAGGAGCTGCTGCTGACGCACTCAGTACCTGCGCCACCGTGCCGGTACTATAAGCAGCACCTCCACCGGAAGTCGTCAGCACAGGGTGGCTGGCCGGAGTCTGTGCCGGGATAGGAGTACTGCTGCTATTGGTGATAGCCGATGGTAACGATGGGACGACCGGTGCCGCCGATGATGGCGCAATTATCGTAGTCACGGCAGTATTAGCAGGCGCGGCGGAAGACACCGGGTTGACTGCCGGTTTGCTGATACTGCCGGGTAATGCCGGCAGTACGTGCTGCGGCCCCAGCTGTGGCACTTCTTTGAGCGCCGGGGCAGGAATACTACGGCTGACAGTATCTGTCTTGCGGGCAGCAAACGGATTCACACTGAAATCATTGGCTGCATTGACCGGAGCGGGCGTTACCAGACGCAGGCCGTTAGCGCCTGCGCCGGCCAGCGGCCGTTGTGCCTGTTCCAGTGCCAGTGCTTTTTTGAAATATCCCAGTGCAGTGCTGTTATGTCCCTGAGCCCGTGCCACATTTCCTGCCAATGCGATGAAACGCGGATTATCCGGCTGAAGACGCATCAGTTTGTCAAGGTAAGTCTGGGCACCGGCAAAATCCTTGATCTGCATCGCCGCGAAAGTCAGTCCCTGCAAGACTTCCGGATTATCCGGGTCTGTTTCCAGTACTTTGTTATACAGTTCGCGGGCGGCGTCGGTATCGCCCGCCGATGCGTAAATACGAGCCAGTGCCAGCAACAGCAGGTTATCTTCCGGTGTTTCGATCAGCATCGGCTGAATGTAGGTATAGGCACGGGCATAGTCACCCGCCTCACGGAAGCGCTCGCAATAGCGCATCGCCAGCGCTTTCTGCAACTGCTTGAAGGATTTAATTTCGTCTTCTTCCAGCTTCGGCATGGCGGCAACCCGGCGCATGACGGCTTCCAGTTCGGCTTCCTGATTCATCTGCATCAGGGTGCTGGCGTATTGCAGCAACAGACTGGCAGACGGCTGCTTGGTATTCTGCACAGCCTGCCGGATCATGTTGAAACCGCGCTCGGTATCACCCAGTTTGATATACAGCGCGGCGACGGTGCCGACAAATTCAGGATCGCTGCCAGCCGCTGCTTCAATGCTGTCCAGAATCGACCTGACCTGATCGCTCTGCCCCCGCCGGTTCAGAATATCTATCCGGTCCAGCTGCACCCGTATCCATAACTGCTTTTGCAGCGCATACATTTCCTGTTTGCGCGCGTTGGCCGGTACTCGTTCCAGTGTTGCCAGCCCCTCCCACCAGAGTTGCTGCATCTGGCTTAGCAAGGCACTGACGTACAAAGCTTCCGAATCCGGTTTTTCCACATTCGTCAGCGCATCCAGCAAAGCCTGCGCCTGCCCTGCCATATTCTGCTTCAGATACAACTTAGCCAGCGACATTCTGAGCCAGGCGTCTTCCGGCTTGATGAAAATCGCATCTTCCAGGCTGCGCTGTGCGTCGGCGATATCGCCCGCAGCTTCCTGGGTTTTCGCTTTGGCAGCCAGCGCTTCTGCTTTCATATTCGCCAGAATCGCCAGATGGCGCGGCAGCATATACGGCTCCAGCGCCTCCATGTCCGGCAAGCGCTTTTGCAGCACGTAGATACCGATCAGGCCGTCAATAGCACGCAAATTGGTTTTATCTGCATTAAAGACTTTTTTATAGTTTCCCTCTGCGCCCGCCATGTCATTATCGGCCTGCAGCGCTTCTGCAAGCTGCAAAATACCGGACGGTTCCTTGTCGTTCAACGCGATGGCCTGATGCAGCAAACCAATGCCTTTCGGGCTGTCTGCGTCTTCAAATGCCGTTCTGGCTTCTTCGATCAGGGCCCAGTAATGCGCGCCCTCAAAAGCCTGTTTCCAGCTGGCTTTGCCTTTTGCGGGAGAGAGATCCATCGCCTTTTGCAATAGCTTGTGGGCTTCGACAAATTCCTCTTGTCGCATTTTGACCAGTCCCATGCCACCGTAGCCGACCGGGTCTTTAGGATGGGATTTGATCAGCGCCTGGAATTCCTTTTCTGCCGTTGGAACATCATTGTCGTCCAGAGCTTTAAAACCTGCCGTCTGCCCCTTGATCAAAGGATTTTCTGGTCTTGGCCTGGTAACTGTCTTTCTTTCTTCCTTCACATCCGGATTCACAGGACGGTTCAGGCTGGTTAATTTATCCTGGATGGTTTTGTCATCCGGATGTTTTTCCAGATAACGCTGAAAATACCGGATATTAGCGGGCTGCGCGCCCATCCAGCTCAGGGCCTGACGCCAGCCTTCATTGGCTTGTTTCGCGATTTCCTGTCGCGAACTCAGGCGCTCCAACGTAGTAATTCCATCCGTCCGGCTTGCTTCGCGATAGGTCAGCGCCAGCGCATAAGCCAGTGCATAACGTGGATTGTCCGGACTCTCTTTAGTGAGTTTTTCCAGGCCGCGCTTACCTTCTGCGTAACCGGTCTTGGTGCCGACCAGGACCTGATAATATTCAAACGCGGCATCGCCTCTGAGATTGGCAGGATCGACCGCCAGCCGATAGGTCTGCGCGGCAGCCTCCGGATCTCCCTGCTGCGCCAGCCGCCTAGCATCATCCAGCGGTGAGGCAGCGCCGCCGGGGCCACGCCGTATTGCTTCCTCGACGGGTCTCGTCTGCGCTCCGCTGGCACGCATCTCGCGCAACTTCGCCAGATGGATTTTCGCCATTTCGGCATTTCCGCTGCGCGCTTCGTAGATTCCCAACGCAATCAGTGCATCAATATTCGTTGGCGCCACTTTCAGGACTTTGCTCCAGGCATCGGCTGCATTATCACTGCGGCCGCGCTGCTCCCAGAAATGCGCCTGATCGATCAACTTCTGCTCCAGGGGGGAATTGGCAAAAGCGGCGCCGCTCTCCGCAAACATCGCAAAAAGCGCCAGCACAACCGCTTTTTTCTTTAACTCCATTGCTATATCCCCTGTTGAACGCTGTAACGATATGTGTTTTACATGAATAGTCCGTACGCTGCAAAAACAAGGTCATATTGACGTGCAGCGACTGGGGCACGGAACCCGTGCACTCTGAACAGCCTTCTCACGGCCACCGGTTTTTATTCGTGCCCTTCGCCGATTTGCAAACGCTGGGCTGCTTTCCGTTTCAGGAAGCGGAATAACAAAGTTGCAGCGATCAGCGAAGCCAGCATCAGAAATATAACCAGAATCACCGGACGACTCGACAGATTCCATTTAATCGCAGTCCACAATGGCAGACTGCCGGAATAATAAGTGTCACCAATCAGTGCATTCAATACCTTGTCCCCCTTCACCAGCACCAGATCACCCTGATATTTACTGCGGGTATCCGGCTTGGTCAGGCCATCGGTAATATCCAGCAAGGCAGACGGTGTGCCGGCAGTCAGCACCACCACATTGCGACTGGACGATAAAGGAGATTCAAATTGCATCATCACACCAAATGCCTTACCGGTTGCCGCCAGCATTTCGCCGGAACGACGTTCCAGATTATCGAGATCTTTGCCTTCCCATCGTGCAAGAAAGCGCAGGAAACCAGTTGGCAACTGGAGACGGTTGCCTTTTTCGTTCATGACAAAAGGCATGTATTTTTCCCATGTCTGCAACAGCGGCTGATTACCGGAACTGGCGATCACGATCAGATCCTTATCGCTGAATTTTCCGGTATCACCACCGTGAATCACATTCAGATTCACCGCCGGATAACCAGTTGACTCACCCATGCGTCCCATCAGGTTCAGATAAGTACTGATTTCCTGATTATTGGCACGATCCGGCATCACAATCGCGGTTTCAGAAAGATCGGCGTATTTGGTGAAGGGAAAACCGGCGTTTGCGGTATATGCCAGATTCGGATAGGTCGCGTAATGCGGAATCTGCGAAAAATCGATCGTGGAGTCAGGATCAATCGCGGAACGCACATTATCCAGATAGACATCCTTGCAGGCGCCCTGCTTCGGATAATCGTAAAAGAAGTGGAGTTGCAACTGGTTCTCGGCACCGATCCTGAAGGCCGGAATCTGGATTTCTTCCTGGGCAAAACGATGTTTGTCCTTGAAAAACTGCAGAACGGATTCCTTGATTTTATTTTTCTCAGCATCCATCCCCGATAAAGACAGTGCACGCACAAAACCGTCATTGACGGAGATGTTCAGCGTGGACTTGTCGAGAGTCGGGCGCGGAGTGTAACGGTAACGTAAATCCAGCGGAATACTGTCGTGCTGCCAGGTAAATAAATCCGGTGCCATACGCATATTGATGCGGATCAGATCGGGAGTCAGACCCTTGACCTGCAGGCTATCCATACTGACCAGCTCACCCAGTTTCACAGGGCGAGATGTCGGTATCCAGTTCGGTGCGTCATACGATTTGCGGGCAGCAGGTTCCTTGAAATCGCGAATCAGGGCACTTGGTCCGGCAAACACGGTTTGTCCGAGCGTCAGCGCGCTAACGGCGATTTTCAATTCTGCCTGATCACGACCCAGTACCAGCAATAATTTAGTTTTTGGATTTTGAGGATTGTTAATCACCGTCAGGGTAGGGCCATTAATGACTGGCAGCGAAATGCCGGCAGGCGCTTCCTTGCTGGTGGCAAAAACAATCGCATGCGTTTTGGGTAACTGATCCGCCACAGGGAAGCGGGCGCCGCGATAAGACGCCAGATGACCAAACCAGGAAGCGACGACACCGGCATTGCGCAACACATCCAGCGACGGAGATTGCGGCAGGACAAATGGCAGCTCCAGCAGTCTGGAATCACGGCGATCAAAGAAAGGAGCGGGCAGTAATGACAGATCATTAGCCAGATCAATCTGGTTAACGGTCAGTTCAAGATAGGTTGTATCGCTGATACGGGACCACAGACTGGAATGGTAAGGGTCTTCACAATCACGGGTGTAATGGCCGATAAACCGGAAACTGAGCTGGTTGAAATCAGCAAAAAAACGCGGATCAATCGCATCGTCCCTGACAATACCTTTCGTATTTTCTTTGGGCAAAGGCACAACGCTTGCCAGCTCGTTGTTCACCAGTACCTTGATATGAGACAGCTCAGGAATCAGCGATGGCGAGTAAGCAATACCATAATGAAGTTTGGCAGCAGTAATGATTTCATCGCTGCGAACGGTAAAAGGAAAAGACCGCTCCCCCTCGACACCGCGCAGCTCAACGCTGCCGATCTGCCCCATCTGCTTCAGACTGACGTTATAGGTTTTTTGTCCGGAAGGACTGCTGTTCGCAGCTGAGTCTGACTGTACCGGACTGATCACTTCCTCCGTCGCTGCATCGGCTTTATTCCGCTTCGATTTCGCCTGCACACTCCCATGCCCGGCCAGACTCAATGCGGCGATCATTGCCAGTCCCAGCGTTGATTTCGCGGCACGCTTCCAAGGTAATTTGGCGATTATTTTTTTCACGGTATCAGTTTTGTTAGTTGTATTCATATGCCCGGCGCTATTCTTCAAGTACTGCATTATTCCTGACCCAAATCGTGCAAATCCACGCATGCTGTGGTGTGCAATTTCCTTCAACCCATTCAACGGATGATCGATACTGCGATCATCCGACCAATTCAGCCAGACATCAGCGCGACCAATCGTGCAATTGATTAAACTCATCTGCTGTTCCATATTCAGCTCACCGAACTGCATACTCAGCAGGCGCTCTTTGGAAAACACCACCTTTGCCGGAAACGGACATTCGCCATTTGTTCCATACAAAGAGATCATCACATCGTCACCCTTTGCTGCGGTGACACCTTCCGGCACCCTCAATGACATGCCGCCCATGGAAAAATCTTCCGTTTCACAGACAATCGAATGACCATTCGGCAAACGCAAAATGGCACTCAGAGTTGCACGAACCCGGTGTGAACGGCGGACCTGCCTGGACTCCGTTGCCACGGCCAGCGTGGCTCCCAGAATAACGAGGTTGTACACCGTCCACAGCAAATTCAGAATCACGGTGTCCATTTCATAGGTGTTCCACCAGAGTGCCCGGCCGATACCGATCAGAAAGCCCAGTATATTCAACCCCAGCATAACCAGATAAGGTTTTGAAATCACCCAGTCAAAGTGTTCCTGCTCAACCAGACCACCCTTGGCCGTCACGTTGAATTTACCGAGCTTGGGATTAATCAGCGCCACCAGCGTTGGACGGAAAATATACCAGGCCAGCGTTGCCTCATACACCTCAGCCCAGAAAGAGTGTCGGTGAGCGCCCTGGATACGCGAGTTAGTCAGATTGGCATGCAGCAGATGTGGCAAAGAGTAAGCCGCAATCGTCAGGGCCGACGCCTTGATGATATGTACTTCAAAGAACAGATAGGAAATTGGCGCCAGCAAAAAAACCATACGCGGCAAGCCATAAAAGAAATGCAGCATCGCATTGCTATAACACAGCCGCTGACCAAAGGTGAGCCCTTTTCCGAGCAAAGGATTATCCACCCTGAAAATCTGCGCCATTCCCCGTGCCCAGCGAATACGCTGCCCCACATGGGCGGACAGACTTTCCGTTGCCAGACCGGCAGCCTGCGGCAACGCCAGATAAGCCGTGTTATAGCCGCGGCGCTGCATTTTGAGTGCGGTATGCGCATCTTCAGTCACGGTTTCAACGGCGATTCCACCAATTTCCTCGAGGCAATGTCTGCGCAAAATGGCACAGGATCCGCAAAAAAAGGTTGCATTCCACAAATCATTGCCATCCTGAATCAGACCATAAAACAGTTCACCTTCATTGGGAACATTACGGAAAGTATGCAGGTTTCGCTCAAATGGATCAGGAGATAAAAAATGGTGAGGCGTCTGAACCATGGCGAGTTTAGGGTCGACCAGAAACCAGCCCATGGTGTACTGCAGGAACGATCTGGTCGGCATGTGATCGCAATCAAAAATGGCGACGAATTCCCCCGATGTTCTCTTGAGCGCAGCGTTAATATTACCGGCCTTGGCATGATTATTATCCGGCCGGGTGAAACACTGGACACCCACTTTTGCAGCAAACTCGGCAAATTCAGGTCGACGTCCATCGTCCAGAATAATCACATTGAGCTTATCTTTGGGCCAATCAATACCCAAGGCTGCCATCACGGTCGGCGCGACGACGCTCAGATCTTCGTTGTAGCTTGGTATAAACAAATCCACCACCGGCCAGGTAGACGTATCGGTGGGGAGAATCACCGGTTTGCGTTTCAGCGGCCAGGCTGTCTGCAGATATCCCAGCAACAATACCAGCCATGCGTAAATCTCCGCGCCAATCAGCACCAGTGCGAAAAACAGGTCCAGCAGATTCTCGGTATCGATGGTGTAATTAATGCGCCAGTAAATATAGCGGCTGGTGGCACTGACGGAAAACATCACCATGATCAGTGAAATCAGCGTTCCGGTATATCGCCGCAAATACAAGGCAGTTAAAAATACGGCCGTGGAAAAAAAAGCCTGCAACGGTAAATCCAGCGGGATGCTGATGGCAAACCAGTAAAAGAAGGCGGCAACGACCAGCGCAATGATGCGTGACAATGGCAAATTCCATCCAGACCATTTCACCAGCAGTCGGCTTATCTCGTTGAGCCGGCCATATAAATATCTGGAGTTAAGTATGGAACGCATTAATCAATCAATCCGAAATTTTTCTGCAGCCACGTTGCAAGTTGCTGTATGTCATGCGTTGCCGAGCTGTGTTGAGCATAATAAGACACCGGAGCCTGGCAAGCTAGCGCTTCGCTGACCGCTTCATCGCGGTGTATGGCAGATGCGACAAAACGTTCTTTAAACGTCGCACGCAACATGCCATACACATCCCGGCATAGTTGCTTAGAGGCATCCATTTGATTCAGGACATAGCAACATCCCAGGAAATCGGTACGTTTTTTCGTGTAGAACTCTACCAATGATTCAATCGCTGGCACAGT
Organism: Cognatundibacterium oligocarboniphilum; assembly: GCF_013377855.1. Classification (GTDB taxonomy): domain Bacteria; phylum Pseudomonadota; class Gammaproteobacteria; order Burkholderiales; family Burkholderiaceae_D; genus Undibacterium; species Undibacterium oligocarboniphilum. The sequence continues at coordinate 448,220 of NZ_JABXYJ010000002.1, forward strand.
TGAATAAGAAGCCGCATCAGGGCGCAGCACCACTAAACCGACATGTGCCACGCTCAGTACCTGCTGTAAATAAATACTTGGCCCCGGTGGCGTATCGATCAGCACAATCTGCTCTTCCGGCAGCGCCAGCTCTTGCAGATGAGTACTAAGCCAGAACGGGCTATTCTTAATGCGCTCCTCCAGAATAGCGCGCTGTCCTTCATCGATATTTCCGTATGGCAAAAAATCTACCCCATACTGACTTTGGCAAAGCGCCCCGTGCCATCCGGCGCCGGAAAGATCATTGTCCGACATCCCGGCGGGATCTTCATAAGGCATCCCGAAATGCAAACGTAAGGCATTCTGCGGATCCAGATCCAGCACCGTCACCTTGCCGCCAAAGCGCACCAGTGATGCCGCCAGGTTTGCCGTCACTGTCGTTTTTCCTACCCCGCCTTTCGGAGAAATAACAGCAACAATCCTCATGGTTTAAATATTTTTTTGAAAAATGAATTCACCGTGGAGCGGTCATCCCGTGCTGGTTCCGGCTTGTTGGCAAGACGTTGAAATACCTCGGTAACGGAGTGTTCTTTCGAATATGCTGCATCTGATGGCGCAATGTTTTCGGGGCGACTTGCGCTGATAGTTTCTGTTGTCTTGCCCAATGCCTGAGCTATAAAAGACGGGCTTGGAGCAGTTTCACTGCGGCGTGGCGTTTCAGCAGCAGCTGCCACAGCTTGCGGTTTGTCCGCATAAGGGGCTTCAGTTTCAGTATCCTGTCGTTTCAAAAATACAGGTAATTCCCGGGTGTTCGCAGCGGGAACAGATGTGTCGCTCTCCATGCTAACCGCAGGGTGTGCCGCATGGAACGCAGTCTGGCTGGTGTCTGCATGAGAAAAATGATCAGGCATTGTGTACACGCGAACGTCACGCAACAAAGGCCAGCGCTGCCTGGCCTGCTCACTTTCAGTTTCACGGTTAATTTCCTGGTAGCCGGACCCGGTATGGCCGAATTTCTGAAAAAGATTTTTTACATCATCATCCATAATTTTTTCAACCGTTTCAGCGACGCGCAAAATAATGGGATTCATCCTGCTGTTTTTTGAGCTCATACACAAACAGCTGTCCGTCTTCCGCCGGCTCGCCGCGCTGACACAGGCGCAGCGACTGATCCATGCCGAGCTGCTCAAAAATCTGGGCATAGATTCCTTCCAGCAATGCCGGGGACCAGGGCAGCGCCTCTGCGCCAAAAGCGGCTTTCAACGGGGAAGCATGATGAGCCACAATCAGGCTTTCGCGTTCTTCCATCATTTCTATCCATCCCCAGTTCATCTGAAACAGGATAGCGTTGATGCCGTCTTCCAACGCTTGCAGACTGCTGCCATCCAATGCCTGCCATTGCTTTGCCATGATTCGTCCCAGCTGATGCATCAGCGCCCGCAAATCCCGAACCTCACCTTTCGATGCAAATTCTGCTGAAAAAGCAGCCAAAAATGCCTTCCATTGCGGCGGACATTGCTGCGCTTCGTAATATTGGACATTATTTTTGAACATGCTGAAGACTTCCCTAAGTAACTGTACTGATATTTTATCAGCGGGTATTTGTTACATAAACGGCTTAATTCGTTACAACTTTACCACTTGGACTTATTTACAGTCCAGCACTCAGTCATAGACAAATGTCAACAATCTATACGCAAAATCAGGGATCGCAAACGATCGCGCCGCAGTAGACAGAATCGGAACAGTGAACCTGATCCGGGAAATAAGCATTAATATTTCTACGAGGAAATTTCAATAATCTCACCTCTTTTTGATATACACCTGAAATGCGGGTTTTATCATGGAAAATCCCCGTATCCGGCATGAACGGAGAGGAAAGCAAGAAACAGACTATCAATGACTGGGTCTGACTTATCTGCCAAGGCATTCAGCGACAGATCGAGCACCCGAAAAATGAGGCAGATACAATTCTGCTACAAAATTTCTGCGTCATGAACGGGCTGAATCCATTTAAACAGGCAACCCGGGCAAGGGTATAGCGGCTGCCAGACCTTGAGCTATTTCAGCGCGACGGCGGAAGACGATATGCGATCCAGTCGGCAATGGAGCGGATCGTCTGCGCAGCTGGATTTTCCGGGCGGTAAGAAAGTAACGGCCGTTCATGGGCCAACGCTTCTTCGACTTCCTGATTTTCCTGAACCACATAAGGCACCATCCGCGCCCCAAGGCGATCAGCAATCAATGTCAGCACATCCTGGGCCAGCTGGCGCTCTGCGGTCTGGTTAATGATATAAGCCGATCCGACCTGTCCGGACGGGCGACTGCCGTAGGCAGCAATCAGCTCTTCCATTTCCGGCAAAGTGGAATACGATGCCGCATCAGCCAGCAACACGACCAGCAGGTAATCAGCAGCACGGATCGCCTGTCTTAGATAGACTGATGGCCCCGGCGGAGTATCCAGCAGCACCACCGTATTTTCCGGTAAATTTGTACTCAGTAATTTGTTATATAGCCAGTCGTCCTGTCTTTCCAGTGCATTTTCAAACCGTAAACGCTGCGCTTCGCCGCCATGACCAAAAGGTACAAAATTCACCTGATAAGGGCTGGAATGCATGACACCCGCCAGCCTTGTCCGCGAACCGGTCAGTGCGCTGATTCCTTTACAATCATTCTGATCCAGCCCACCTAAATGCCATTGCATCGCATTTTGCGGGTCGAGATCCACAATCAGCACGGGATAGCCACGCTGGGCAATTCCCACGCCGAGATTGGCAGATAAGGTAGTTTTACCTACGCCGCCTTTGGCGGAAACGACCGCGATTACAAACATGGACAATTTTCCGGAATAAATGTTTTCATCAGGTCAGGCAGTGCCGCCCACAGTCAGGCTGTCAATTCGTAAGCTTGGCTGTCCGACACCCACGGGCAGGCTCTGTCCTTCCTTGCCGCAGACACCGATACCGGCATCAAGTCGTAAATCGTTACCGATCATGGACACATGATTGAGTACCTCCGGACCATTGCCGATCAGTGTCGCGCCCTTGACCGGATACGTCACTTTTCCGTTTTCAATCATGTATGCTTCACTGGCAGAAAAAACGAATTTTCCATTCGTGATATCAACCTGCCCACCGCCAAAATTCACCGCATACAAACCGTTCTTGACCGAAGCGAGAATTTCTTCCGGATCTTTGTCACCGGCCAGCATGTAAGTATTGGTCATGCGCGGCAACGGCAAATGCGCGAACGATTCGCGCCGGGCATTGCCAGTAACCGCCATCTTCATCAGGCGGGCATTCATCGTATCCTGCATATAGCCTTTCAGGATGCCGTCTTCAATCAGGGTATTGCACTGGGTCGGATTACCCTCATCATCCATATTGAGTGAGCCACGGCGCTGCTTCATCGTGCCATCATCCACCACCGTCACGCCTCTGGCGGCTACACGTTCACCGATACGACCGGAAAACGTGCTCGAACCTTTGCGGTTAAAGTCGCCTTCCAGTCCGTGCCCGACCGCTTCATGCAGTAAAACACCCGGCCAGCCCGGCCCCAGCACCACAGTCATCGGGCCTGCCGGCGCAGGACGAGCTTCCAGATTGACCAGCGCCGACTTCACGGCTTCTTCCGCATACTGCTCCAGCAATACATCGGTGAAGTACGCATAATCGTAACGGCCGCCGCCACCGCTGGAACCCATTTCGCGTCGGCCATTCTGTTCAGCAATGACCGTCAGCGAGATCCGGACCAGAGGGCGGATATCAGCCGCAATCACACCGTCGCTGCGCGCGACCAGCACCACATCATATTCTCCGGCCAGTCCAGCCATCACCTGCACGATACGGGGATCTTTGGCCCTGGCGATTTTTTCTATGCGTTCCAGCAAGCGGACTTTCTGATTGGCGTCGAGTGAGTTCAAGGGATCATCCGGCAAATAGAGCTGATGTCCCTGAACATCGCGTATGGAGGATGCCACCTTGATTCTGCCTGCCCCCTGTGCAGCAATCGTTCTGGTAGCCATGGCGGCATCGTTCAACGCTTTTTCAGAGATTTCGTCTGAATAGGCAAATGCAGTTTTGTCCTTCGATACAGCACGTACCCCCACGCCCTGATCAATAGAAAAACTGCCGGTCTTGACGATGCCTTCTTCCAGACTCCAGCCTTCGCTGCGGGTAAACTGAAAATACAAGTCTGCATAGTCGACACGATGGGTCAGCATGGAGCCAAATACTTTCAACAACCGGTTCTCATCCAGACCAAACGGCGTCAATAAAATTTCTCTGGCGATGGCAAGATGATTCAGGGCGGGGTCAACGGAAAACATAGTCAATAGTTCACACAAAATGATTCAAGACTTGTATTGTAAAGCAACTTGGAAAACGCTGGCCGTCGATACGGAATACCCTGCAATCCAGGACATGGTTCCTTACCATATTTGACGATGTTTAAGCGCCGGCAGGCTCTGCCGGATATTCCGGATCACTTCCGTATCAAGCTCACCGCTGACAAACCCTTCGCCTTCCGGCAACACCGCAAGTACCTTGCCCCACGGATCGATCAGCATACTATGCCCCCATGTACGGCGCCCGTTCTGATGCACCCCACCCTGACCGGAAGCCAGTACATAACACTGGTTTTCGATGGCTCTGGCACGTAGCAGAATCTCCCAGTGGGCCTGCCCGGTGGTATAGGTAAACGCAGCCGGAACGACGATCAGCGCACACGGCCGCATGGCGCGGTACAACTCGGGAAAACGCAGGTCGTAACAAATGGATAATCCAACTTGTCCCAGCTCCAGATCAAATGCGGCGACCTGATGGCCGGGGGTAATGGTGCGCGACTCTTCGTATGATTCTTCGCCTTTGGTAAAACCGAATAAATGCATTTTGTCGTAACGGGCACAGACTGTGCCTTCCGGATTCCAGACCAGCGTGGTGTTCAATACTTTCCCCGGCTCCGGCGATTGCATGGGAATCGTGCCACCGATCAGCCAGACCTTCAGAGTTCGCGCCATCTCCGCCAGAAATGATTGCATGGGCCCCGTTCCGGCAGGTTCGGCAATATCGAGCTTATCGGTGTCACGCAATCCCATTAATGGCCAGTATTCCGGCAACAGCAATAATTGCGCACCGTCTTCTGCTGCCTCAATCAACAAGCAGCGGGCAGTGGCGATGTTGTGCTCCAGATCGGCACCGGAAATCATCTGGATCGCTGCAATTTTCATTCGTCCCCCTTATTTATAGCCGGCTGCCCATGCGTGGCGGCAAGCTCACCACTATCAAACCGCTCCAGCTTTTTGACCACCGGATCCTTCCACGGACCGCTAATCAGATATTCGAAAGTAAATGCTTTCGCCAGCGGTTCGCGCAAAAACAGCTGTGCCAGAAAGGTTCCGAGTCCAATCACCGGATTAACTGCCAGCCCATACACTACCGAAGCCGCACCGGCATTAATGACAGGAATCACGACTACGTGCAGTTGCTGCGATTCGCGCACAATATCGGCTTGCCCGCTCATCACGACGGTGGCATTCACACCCCGCATCTTCAGATTATCCGTTTTTGCAATTCCCTGCTGAATCCGGGCTGTGCCAGTGATGGCATCAAAAGCAAACCCTTCTGAAAAAATGTCCCTGAAGTCGAGCGTCAGACGACGTGGCAACGACTGCATACTGAGCACGCCGAGTAGTTTGGCAGCACCCGGGTCGACTTTCAAAAATTGCCCTGCCGAGAGATCCAGCTTCACCTTGCCGTTCATGCTGGGAATATCCATCTCGAATGGCAATCCGGCCCAGCGGATATCTCCTTCCAGACGACCGCGGCCACCGCTCAGTACATGCGGGAAACCCAACCGTTCCAGCAACTGGCCACTATTGGCAATATCGAGCACATAATCAAGCTGGGTATTGCCATCGTCATTGCGGCTGCTCCATTTGCCGCTGGCGCGTAATTCCGCATCGGGATTCTTCAGCCAGACTTTGTTCAACAGCCATTCACTGGCGCCGGCATTTGTCTGATTGCCGGCCTGCAGCTCCAGTCGTCCCAGCTTCCTATCCAGCAATTCAAACTGTTCGGCTACGATATCCAATCCGGGAATTTGCGTTCCGGCGTTTTTTCCTTCCAGCAGGTCACTGACTTCCGATGCTGCAGAATGCGGAATGATCAGTTTGCTGAGCCGGGCTGAAATATTGCCGGGACCAGGCCGCGCCGGATTATCAGTCCAGCTGAAGTGGCCGGAAACCTGCCGGGCATCAATGTTGGCCTGCCAGGTATCATTCAGATGTGAGACGCCGAGTACCACCTGATCGAGCTGTTTACCCAGAATGTGAAGTTGCCCGGTACGCACCGCCATCACGCTGGCATCGAGGTATGGACGGATATCCAGACTGACAGCGCCGGTACTGCGGTTGTCACCAGCGGAATTGCTGCCCGCCGACAGACCAGTCAGCGCCCGCCATTCATCGGCCTGCAGAACCGGCGTGTCAATATTCACGACCAGACCGGCAGCCGGTTCGGGTGCCGCGGCATTCACGCCGATCCCGCCACGCACCACCTGCCAAGTGGCAGCTTTGTCGGCAGCCTTTTTCCGCCAGTAACGGGCATGCAGCAAGTTCCCCAGATTCACCCGTAGCTCGTCCTGCCAGATGGTGCTGTCTGCAGAAACCTGTGGCTGGATATCGATGCGCAAGGGCAGCAATTCGGCACTGTTCTTTTTTAACGGTGCAGGAAAATTCAGCGCCAGTCCCTGCAAACCGGATTCAATCACGATTTCCGGTAATTGTTTTTTCACATTGATACTGGCGGTATACCTTGTCGTGCCGCTGACCCGACCACTGAGCTGCTCGCGGTAAGTTGCAGGCAGGAACTGCGACAAGCCTTCACCCGTGGCGCTGCCATCAAGCCGGATGCGGATACTGCTATCTTTTTGCGATCCGCCGCTGATCGCGACCGGGCCGCCCAGCGCATAGCCCTTCAGCGTTCCCAGATTCACACCGCGCTCATTAAACTCCAGCCTGCCACTGGCAGCGCTGACCACAGGAATGCCAGGCTGCAGCGCGACTTCATTGTTCATCAGTTGCAACGCCCCCTGGACTTTGGCATCGATCAAATGCTGCAAAGGTAATTGCAGTTTCAGATTCAGCGCGGCGGCAGAACCAGCTTTTGTTTCATCCAGAAAATGCCCCAGCCAGCCGCTGACCGGACTGGCTGCCACATATCCGAGCATGTTCTGCAGGCTGCCGCCGACATTGCCTTCAATATTCAGCACCGAGCCGCTGGTCAGCAGATCGGGAATTACTGCCTTCACCTTGCGCAATTCAACGCCCTGTGATTTCGCGGTATCGCCATGAATTTCCATGCGGGCGCGATCGAAAATAAAACTGCCATTGATATCGTCAATCACTGGCCAGAGCGCCGTTTTTCCGTTGTCGGATAACGCGCCGGCAGTGAAATCGAGTTTGCCACCGCTGAGGTTGCCCTTCACCAGAAATTCACCTTTGCCGCGGGCATGCGCATCGCTGGCAGAAAACGGAAAATAGGCCAGATCGCCTTTAATCCTGACACTGACATCATCGGCGCGGCCATCCAGAATGCCCCGGGTCAGCCAGTGCCGCAAATCCTCTTCGGCCACCGTCGGAATATAGCGATCCAGTTGTTTCAGATCGAAGCCCTGAATATGCACATTCAGATCAACCTCTCCTGGCTGCGGCTGCGCTGACTGCCGCATCGGCAGCACATGCCGGCCGCTCAGACTGGCATGCATACTGTCTTGTACCATGTCCATTTTTGCGATCTGGAACAGCAGTTTGTCGTCCTTGTCAAATTTCCAGCTGGCCTGCATCTGCAGCCGGTTAAACGGCATCAGGGGGTCAACAAAATAGCTCGACAGCCGCAGCGACAGATCGCGTGAATCCAGTGCGAAATGCCCGTCCTGATCATTGGCATCAATCGTGCCGGACAGATTTTCAAATCCGGGAATGGCGGGCACCGCCGCCTTGGCCGGGTTGCGCGCCGTCTTAGGGCGGGCCAGCTGTGCTGCCTGCGGCGCCATGGAGAGCTGGATAAATTCCCCCTTGACTTTATAGGCAGCGATTTCCGGGTAACTTCCCTGCCAGTTGGCGGAAAACTCCTTTAACTGGCCTTTCGGTGCAAAGTCCGCCAGCATCTGGCGCTGGTCTGCAGGAAGCGGCAGGTGTTCTGCAAAATTGGCGAGCATCTCCAGATCAAGGAATTTAGCATACAGCTCAACCCGTTCCGGCTGCCCATTGCTGCCGGGGGTAAAACTTTCCCTGATGGTGGTGGCGGGCATAGTCATGCCGTCACGGCCTTTCATGGAAAAATTTTCCAGCGCAATGGTGTGGCCTGCCTTGCCGAAAATCGACGGCAGGTATTTTTTGCCAAGATCGATTTTTTCGCTGGCAATCACCCGCCCACTGATTTCGCTCATGTCCAGTTCGGGCAGATCGCGCCCCAGCTTTCCCTGCACGTTGCTGAGTTTCAGATCTGCCGTGAGATCAGCCACCCGCCCGCGTTCCCAGCGCAGCCAGGAACGGACCGAGCCAAAACCGCGCTGGATCAGAACCGGGTAATCCACATACGCGCTCAGCTGATTCAGATCCGTCTGATGCAGATCGACATACAGATCCCCGGCCCAGATATTAAAATCGGAAATTTTGCGGGTAAACGCCGGATGCAGCATATCCCCCCGGATGTCCAGCGGTGCAGACAGTCCCGCCGCCGGCGTGGCACGCAATGCAAAGCGATGATGCCGCCACTGATTCTGCAACAGCAGATTTACTTGCCTCAGTTGCAGTTCAGGAGCCTGACGGTATTGGTCGTTCCAGCGCAACAAGCCATCGTGGATCACGATCTGATGCTGCTCCAGCACCCAGTCCAGTCCTTTGCCATCGCCGCTTTGCCGGGGATCGATCAGGAAACCGCCGATGTAAATCTGCCCGCCGGCATCCCTTTGCATGTTCAGGACAGGTCGATTTAACTCTATGCGATTGAATCGCAGGTTGGCGACCATCAGCGACCACCAGGACAAGGTCGTCCGGATTTCCGGCAGGGCCAGCGCGGCCTGACCGTTCTGATCGTGCAGCACCACGTTTTCCAGCACCAGTTGCGGATTCATTCCCTGCCAGGAAGCCTGCAATGCCTGAATGGTGACGACGCGTCCAATGCTGCGGCTGACCAGCTGTTCTACCTGCGGCTTGTAATTTGCGACCTGGGGGAGCAGAACATAGCGTGATACCAGAATCAGCGCGACAAATAAAAAATACAACACCAGCGCCAGACGCAAGAACCAGCGCAGGCAGCCACCGCAGGCAAACCACAGGTGCGTGCCTGCCCGCTGCCATACCGGCGGGCGGGCGGCCTGTTCTGCGCTATGCGGGGAAGATGCGTCTTCTGTCATGCTATCGCGGCACATCAGACAGCAACAATCCGGCATCTGCCATTGCTGGGTAAACCACTGCTTTCAACATACTCCCCTGTATTTTTTAAAATTTCAGCCGCTTGTCAGCACCAATGAAGGACCAAAAAACATACTCCCCTAGAGTATATTTCACTCATCTTACCGTTCCGTCAGAAAACCCAAGGTAAAATCCTGCCGGCAACGCGCAGATGCCTTAGAATCAGTTTTCATCTTATTCTGCAACTGCCGGCCTGCTCTGACATGACATCAACCACCGATATTTTTCTGACTTCCCGTTTTTTACAACGCTGGCTGCAAGCCTCGGACGAACGCCCATCGGTACTGCACACAGCCTCTGAATTATCCTTGAGCCCGGCGATTTTTGCTCAGATTTTACAAAAAGAAATTTCCGGTGGCGCCAGTCTGAACAAAGCCATGCGCCGGCTGCGCAATCTGGTGATCTGCACCCTGATACGGCGCGATCTGTCCGGAGCGGTAAATTTCCATGAAGTGGTGACGACTATCAGCGAATTCGCCGACTTTGTCGTGCAACAGCATCTGGCGGCGCTCGATGCCGAGTGTCAGGCACTGTACGGCATCCCGATCGGGCAGGACAGCGGTACAGCACAGGAACTGGTCGTGCTGGGCATGGGCAAGCTGGGAGGTTATGAACTCAATGTCTCTTCCGATATCGACCTGATTTTCTGCTATGCCGAAGATGGTGAAACCCGCGCCACCGATGACTCCCAGCGCAGTTTATCCAATCATGAATATTTTAGCCGTCTTGGCAGGAAACTGATTGCAGCTATTTCTGAAATCACCGAAGACGGCTTCAGTTTCCGGGTCGACATGGCCTTGCGTCCGAACGGCGCGTCCGGCCCGCTGGTCGCCAGCTTTGCGATGGTGGAAGAATATTTCCTGATTCAGGGGCGTGAATGGGAGCGCTATGCCTGGATCAAGGCACGCGCCATGACCGGCAAGGCGGATGATATTACAGCATTGGAAAAAATTATCCGGCCTTTCGTCTACCGGCGTTATCTCGATTACGGCGCGATCGACGCATTGCGCTCCATGCATGCACAAATCCGGGCCGAAGTTGTACGCCAGGAAACCCGCCATCCGGAACGCAGCAACAATGTCAAACTGGGGCGTGGCGGCATCCGTGAAATCGAGTTTCTGGCGCAGGTATTCCAGTTGATCCGCGGCGGACGCGACCTGCAGCTGCGCGACCGCTCAACCCGTCACACGCTGGAAACCCTCGCCACTAAAGGCATTCTGGACAAACAGATAGTACAGGGACTGCTGAATTCCTATACCTTTCTGCGCAACCTGGAACACCGCCTGCAATATCTGGATGATGCCCAGACCCACACTTTTCCGGTTGCGGCGGAAGATCAGCAGCGCATTGCAGTCATGATGCGCTATCAGAATGTGCAGCAACTGCTGGATGAACTGGGCTGCCACCGCCAGTTTGTGGCCGAACAGTTTGATGCCATTTTCAAAGAAAAATCCGGCTCTGCCGCCGATCAGACTTCCGGCCTGCTCAGCAATCATCTGGATGCCGCAGAAAATGCCGATGCGCTGGCAGGGCAATTCGCCGGCGCCGGCTTCCAGGAAGCGCAAGATGCAGCCCGACGCCTGCTGGCAAGCTGGCAGTCACCGCGCATACAGGCCTTGTCAGAAAGTAACCGCAACAAGCTGGTCGCCTTGCTGAATCAGGCATCCGGACTGGTCGGAAAACTGCAGGAAAATCAGCTGACCTGCTGGAATCGCCTGCTCGACTTTATGGAAACCATCGCACGCCGTTCCGCCTACCTGTCACTGCTGACGGAATACCCGCATACCCTGGCCCGGGTGATCCGGATGATGGAAGCCAGCGACTGGGCCGCCAAGTTTCTGACCCGTCACCCTATCCTGCTCGATGAACTGCTGGATGAATCCGTCCTGCATCAGCACCCCGACTGGCGCCACTTCGAGCAGGAGCTGCAACGCCAGTTGCAACATCATCAGGGCGATACCGAAAGACAAATGGAGACCCTGCGCGAAATGCACCATGCCATGCAATTCCGCTTACTGGCGCAGGATCTGGAAGGCGAGCTGACCGTGGAACACCTGGCCGACGGTCTGTCTCAGCTGGCGGATCTGATCGTTGCCGCCACCATCCAGGCTGTCTGGCAAACCATCGCCAGCCGTCACCGCGACGTGCCCCGTTTTGCGGTCATCGCCTATGGAAAACTGGGTGGCAAAGAGCTGGGTTATGCCTCCGATCTGGATGTTATTTTCCTCTACGACGACGACGATCAGGAAGCGCCGGCCAATTACGCAAAACTGGCGCAACGCTTCATTACCTGGATGACCAGTCACACGCCGGCGGGCATCCTGTTTGATATCGACATCGCACTGCGGCCTGACGGTGCAAGCGGTTTGCTGGTGTCGTCGGTTCAGTCTTTTTCCCGCTATCAGGAAAAATCCGCCTGGTTATGGGAGCATCAGGCGCTGACCCGGGCACGTTTCTGCGCAGGAGACAGCACAATCGGCGCCGCATTTGAAGCAATCCGCACCGATGTATTGTGCCAGCAGCGCGATCCGGCGACGCTGACGCAGGAAGTCATCAGCATGCGGAAGAAAATGCACGATGCTCATCTGAACCGCAGTGATTTATTCGATCTGAAACATGATGCCGGCGGCATGATTGATATTGAATTCATCGTGCAATATCTGGTGCTCAAATATGCGTATCAATACCCGCAACTGACAGCCAATATTGGCAATATAGCTCTGCTGAAACGATGTGGCGAACTACAATTGATTGATCCGGAACTGGCAGAAAAAACTGCCCGTGCTTACCGCTGGTTTCGCAAGTTACAGCACGGCATCCGGCTACAGGGAGCAGACCGTGCGCGGGTAGTTGCCACCCGGGTGACACACGAGGTCGGAGCAACCCGGCAATTATGGGCCAGTCTGTTTCCATCTGGATGACATGCTGGCCCAACAACGACAATCAAGACCGGTCAACAGCTACCGGGATTTTCAACATGAGTCATGACAGCACAAGGGCGTACCAAAACAAAAGCCGGATTTCATCATCCGGCTTTTGTTTTGCAAAGAGGAAATCACGTCCCCCACAACAGACTGATAATTATGCTTAAATTTGCGGTGGCGTTTTCGCCGTTGCTGTCGTCGTTGTTTCCAGCCATTTCTTAATGCGACCTGCATCGGCCAGCCGCGAATATTTGCCTTTTGAATCCAGGAACACCATGACAATCGCACGCCCCTCGATCATCGCCTGCATCACCAGGCAACGACCCGCCTCAGTAATGTAACCCGTTTTCTGCAAGCCGATTTCCCAGGCTGGATTCGAGACCAGTTTATTCGATGTTCCATATTCGAGCTGATGGCCACCCGTATTGACCGTATACCGCGAATCAGTCGAATACTCACGAATCACGGGATGCTGATAAGCCGCATTCACCAGCCGCACCAGGTCTTTAGCGCTGGCGCGGTTCTGGCTGGACAATCCACTGGAATCAACGTAATGCGTCTCCGTCATACCGAGCTGTTTGGCCTTGGCATTCATGGCGCTCACAAACGCTGGCAAGCCGCCCGGATAATTACGACCAAGCGCAGAGGCTGCCCGGTTTTCGGAACTCATCAGCGCAATATGCAACATGTCGGCACGCGACAGTTTGGCACCGATTTTCAATCGCGAACCTGTACCTTTTTCTTTATCAATGTCGTCCGTAGTGATCTCAATCAGCTCATTCATGTCCTGATTGGCTTCCACTACTACCAGACTGGTCATCAGCTTGGTAATCGATGCAATCGGTAACGAGACATCCGGATTTTTTTCGAATAAAACTTTTGAGCTGGCCTGATCCACCACATACGCTACGTTGGACTGCAGCGCGAGAGGATCATGCGTATGCTTTAAGCCAGCGGTATCCCCGACACTGGCTTTTTCGACCACGATCGGCGCGACAGCAGCAATCGCAGCACCTGCAACCAGCCGGCGTTTACCATTCACCGTCACATAATGCCTGGCGGGCTTCGCCGCCACATGGGTCACGCGTTTATGGACGATATGTTTTTTATGTTGTGCCGGCTGACTATCCGTTGCATGCGCCAATACGGGCAATAGTGCGATCAGAGAAACAATGAGAGCCTGGCGAGCCTGATGGGCAAATTTCACTTTCAACAACTCCTCAAATAAAATGTGCCAAAAAATTCAGTGCAGTGTAGCAAATTTATGAAATATCGCAAGCGAATTAAAGACTTAGCGCAATGTATTGAAGTCCCGGCTTACCTTAAAAACTGTACGAAAGCCGCGAGGTCATCGCGCTCCGTCACCAGACTGTTTTCAATTTTCGACATATCTGCATAACCCAGCGCCATCCCGCAAACCAGCATTTCATTCGCTGGCAGCATCAGTTCGTCGCGGATAATCTGGTGATATTGGGTAAATGATGCCTGAGGGCAAGTATCGAGCCCTCTGGCTTTTGCCGCCAGCATAATATTCTGCAGGAACATCCCGTAATCCAGCCAGGAACCCTGCTCCATGACACGATCAATCGTAAAAATCAGACCGACAGGCGCATCAAAAAACGCATAGTTACGGCCATGCTGGACATGCATGCCTTGCTTATTGTCCCGTCCCAGCCCGAGCAAAGAATATAGATCCCATCCGACTTTGCGCCGCCGTTCCAGATAAGGCGTCACCCACTTCACTGGATAGTAGTTATATTCCTCGCGGTGGCCATTCTCAGCAAGGGGCAAATGGTGTGCCTGCAAAATGCTATCAGACAATGTTTTCAGGCGCTCGCCTTGCAACACATACACCTTCCAGGGCTGCGTGTTGCTGCCCGAAGGCGCGCGCGATGCGACCGTCAGGATGGAGCGGATATCGTCAGTATCGATTTCCGTTTTTAAAAACGCCCGGATTGAGCGACGCCCGGTAATGACCTGATCAACACATTGCTGAGTCGGTGTTTCTATCATGCTGCCTCTCTCTGTATAGATTCCAATATTTGACGTAATGCAGAAGGTATCGAGACCGGACGACGGCTGCTACGATCGACATACACATGAACGAAATGCCCCTGCGCTGAAGCGATATCTTCATTTTCCTTAAAGATTCCCACCTCATAACGGACACTGGAGTTTCCCAGCCGGGTCACGGCAACTCCGGCAACTACCTTTTCAGGGAATGCGACTGAGGAAAAATAATGACACTGCGTTTCGATCACCAGCCCGATCACTTCACTTTTCTCCACATCCAGCACCTGGTTGCTGATCAAAAACTGATTCACGATGGTGTCAAACCAGCTGTAATAGACCACGTTATTCACGTGTCCATATGCATCGTTATCCATCCAGCGGGTCGTGATGTCGTGAAAATAGCCAAATTCACACCGTTTTTTTGCCTGTATTTTCATCGGAAAATGTGGATCAGATACCACAGAGAAAAAATCAGACTAAAAGTCTAACATAAGCGATTCAATTCATTTAGCGGTCATAAATCTGACCGACAATGGATGTCGGAGAAATTTACATTTCTTCAAGTAAATTCATAAAAATTAAATTTCACTGATGACACAGCTAAATGCGTCAAAATAATTTGCAACGCACAATCAATGATTGATTTAGTCTTATAAATCAATATAATACAAATGACGCATCGCACAATTTAATGTAAAAAATTTACTTTTATTTATTAGACAAACCAGCTTCATCTTTGCTTACTTCCTCTTTTTAGGAGATTGCTATGTTTTCCGTACCAGAACAATTTTCGGCCGCTACTAAAGCTAATTTTGATGCACAACTCGCCCTGTTTTCATCTCTGAGCGGCAAAGCATTTGAGGGTGTTGAGAAATTAATCGAGCTGAACCTGAATGCAGTCAAAAGCTCGCTGGAAGAATCTGCGGCACACACCAAACAGTTGCTGGCAGCCAAAGACCCACAGGAATTCTTCACATTGAGCAGCGCCCAGACACAGCCGAATGCGGAAAAATTCCTCGCATACAGCCGTCACCTGGGAGCCATTGCTTCCGAAGCACAGGCTGAAATCACCCATGCTGCAGAAGCGCAGATCCTGGAAAATAACCGTAAAATCCAGTCCCTGTTCGACGAAGTGTCCAAAAATGCACCTGCCGGCACAGAACAGATCGTTTCTTTTTTCAAGACAGCGATGAACAACGCCAACAGCGGCTACGAGCAATTAAGCAAGACCACCAAACAGGCGGTTGAAGCTATCGAAGCAAACATGAACAACACAGTCAATCAACTGACGCAGGCGACAGCCAAAGCTACTCCACGCGCAGCAGCCAAGAAGTAATTCTGGCAGAGTAATGCCTGGCAAATCACTCATGAAGTGTCCAAGCCAGGTAGCAGAAACATAAAAAAAGCCCCTATGAGGGGCTTTTTTATTGGCTGAACACTTATTGAAACAAATATCGAAACAAATATAGCGTCAGGCTTCGCCCAGATATGCGGCCTGGACTTTGGGATCATTCAACATATCGCTGGCTTGGCCACTCATGGTAATCGCACCAGAATCCATGACATAACCCCGATGCGCTGCCTGCAATGCCAGTTTCGCATTCTGCTCAACCAGCAAAATCGTGACACCTTGCGCAGAAACATTTCGCACCACTTCAAAGATTTTTTCCACCATGATTGGCGACAAGCCCATGGATGGTTCATCGAGCAACAACAGATTGGGATGACTCATCAAAGCACGCGCCATCGCCAGCATCTGCTGCTCCCCCCCGGAGAGGGTACCCGCCAGCTGCGCAGAACGTTCTTTCAGACGGGGAAATACCGAGTACCACTTATCAATATCCGCATCGACCCCGCCTTTATCATTACGGGTGTAGGCGCCCATCATCAGATTCTCGTGAATCGTCATGCGGGTAAATACGCCACGGCCTTCCGGCACCATAGCCAGATGGCGCGTCACCAGTTCAAAAGAATTGCTCCCGCGAATAGAGCTTCCCATGTACAGAATGTCGCCTTCCACCTTGCAACTTGGCAGCGTTCCTGTAATGGCCTTCAAGGTGGTGGTTTTACCTGCGCCATTAGC
Source organism: Cognatundibacterium oligocarboniphilum (assembly GCF_013377855.1). GTDB lineage: Bacteria > Pseudomonadota > Gammaproteobacteria > Burkholderiales > Burkholderiaceae_D > Undibacterium > Undibacterium oligocarboniphilum. Next base: position 464,694 of record NZ_JABXYJ010000002.1, read on the forward strand.
ACCAATGAGAGTAATCAGCTCACCTTTGTTGACTTCCAGATCAATGCCTTTGACTGCCTTGATACCGCCATACGCAACCTTCAGGTTGCTGATTTTCAATACATTCTCAGCCATTAGTGACCCCCTCCCAAGTATGCTTCAATGACTGCCGGATTTTTCTGGATATCTGCCGGCAGGCCTTCTGCAATCGGCTTACCGTAATCAAGCACGGTGAGGCGGTCACACAAGCCCATCATCAGCTTTACATCGTGTTCAATCAGAAGCACCGTTTTTCCTTCGGCCTTGATTTTGACAAGCAACTCCCTCAGCGCCAGTTTTTCAGTCGCATTCATCCCTGCTGCCGGCTCATCCAGCGCCAGCAATTTCGGATCCGTGGCCAGTGCGCGTGCAATTTCCAGACGACGTTGATCGCCGTATGACAGATATTTGGAAGTACGGTCAGCAAACTGGCCAATACCGACAAAATTCAACAGCTCCTGCGCACGACTACGGATTTCCGCTTCTTCTTTGCGTGCGGCTGCATTTCTGGTCACCGCACCCCAGACACCCTGGTGGGTACGGATATGCCGGCCAACCATGACATTTTCCAACGCGGTCATTTCGCCGAACAAGCGAATGTTCTGGAAAGTACGTGCAATCCCTGCCTTGGCGACCTCGTGCGGCGCGGAAGGAGAATATGGCTTGCCATCGAGTTCAAAAGATCCGGTATCCGGCTGATATAAACCGGTGATGACGTTAAAGAAGGTGGTTTTTCCAGCGCCATTTGGTCCAATCAGACCATAAATCTGACCTTTTTTAATATCAATTCCTACATTCGACAGTGCCTGCAAGCCACCAAAACGCTTATTGGCACCCTCGATTTTCAACATTGTCTGTTCACTCATGTCTGTTTTCCTCAGGCTGCGGCATCGTTGGTTTTGGTAATTCGGTCTTCATGCCTGGGCGCTGGCCACAAACCGGCCGGACGATTCAACATGACGACCACCATGGTCAGACCATACAGCAACTGACGCAGAACTTCCGCCTCAATCCAGATTTTGCCAAACATCAGCATCTGAACCGGCTCCACGACATGACGCAAAACTTCCGGAAGGGCTGCCAACAAAATAGCGCCGAGCACAACTCCGGGAATATGACCGATACCGCCCAGCACGACCATTGCCAGAATCACGATGGACTCCATCAGAGAGAAAGACTCCGGTGAAACGAAACCCTGAAACGAGCCGAACATGGCACCGGAAACACCGCCGAAAGAAGCGCCCATGGAGAATGCCAGCAGCTTGATATTCCGTGTATTAATACCCATTGCTTTGGCTGCGATTTCATCTTCACGGATAGCAACCCATGCCCGTCCCAGACGCGAATGCTGCAGTCGGGTAGAAACAAAAATTATCAGGATGCACAGTGCCAGGAACAGGAAATAGTAGGCATTGACCGATGGCATACTGAAACCGCCGATATGCACCACGCCCGACTCACCGGCCAGAGAAACCCCCATTACGCTAACAGGGTCGATCATATTAATTCCCTGAGGACCGTTCGTGATATTCACAGGAGAGTTCATGTTGTTCATGAAAATGCGGATAATTTCACCGAAACCCAGTGTCACGATTGCCAGGTAATCCCCACGCAGCTTCAGCGTCGGTGCGCCTAGCAAAGCCCCGAACATTCCGGCAATGGCTGCCGCAAACGGAATGATGATCCAGACAGACAGGTGAATACCTTTCTGTGTGATTTCAGGACCGAAAGCACTGACCAGAAAATTCCCGACGGTCGGATAATTATCCACAAACGACTCCAGAATCGTCGCAAACTGAGGGGAGCCGAAGATACCCGCCAGATAAGCACCGACAGCATAAAACGCGATATACCCCAGATCCAGCAGGCCGGCAAAGCCGACCACGATATTGAGCCCCAGCGCCAGCATGATATACAGCAGCGCGAAGTCAATGATACGGACCCAGGAATTACCGAAATTAGCAGCAACAAATGGAAATAACACCAGTACAACACCGAGCACTGCAAAACTGGCATAGGCTTTTTGAGGATTGGCTTTTACATCAAATACCGTTGACATGGCTTTTCTCCTTAAGCACGATCAGCCACACGCTCACCCATGATGCCGGATGGACGCAATGTCAGCACAATAATCAATACGATGAAAGCGAAAATATCCTGATACTGACTTCCCAGAATGCCGCCAGTCAGATCGCCGATATAGCCTGCACCCAGACTTTCAATCAGTCCGAGCAGAATCCCGCCTACCATCGCACCATAGATGTTACCGATCCCCCCAAGCACTGCGGCGGAAAACGCCTTCAGACCCGGAACAAAGCCCATAGCAAACTGTGCGGAGGAATAATTAGCTGCCCACATGACACCGGCAATCGCAGCCAGCGCGGCACCGATTGCAAATGTGGCCACAATGACTTTATTGGAATCAACGCCCATCAACCCTGCAACACGCGGATTTTCAGCCGTCGCACGCATCGCTCTTCCCATCTTGGTTTTTTCGACCAGTAAAACCAGACCAATCATGGCGGCAGTCGCCAATACCAACAGCAAGATCTGAATCTGGGAAATCACCGCTCCGCCGATTTGTACGGGAACAGTTGGCATCACGGAAGGGAAAGGAATCGGACTCCGCCCCCAGATCATCATTGCAAACGTCTGCACCAGAATAGACACACCGATCGCCGTGATCAATGGCGCCAGGCGTGGGGCATTCCTTAAGCGGCGGTAAGCAATCCGCTCAATCAGAATATTCACGATAATACAGACTGGAATTGCACCCAGAATAGCAATCAGCAGCATGGCGATTCCCGGCAAGCCCGGTGCCACGACCTGTAATAATTTAATGATACTCAGCCCGACCATGGCACCGACCATCAGCACATCGCCATGGGCAAAGTTAATCAGATTCAGCACACCATAAACCATGGTGTAGCCCAATGCGACCAGTGCATACATACTGCCCAACACCAGTCCATTGATAATTTGTTGGATAAAGGTATCCATATTTGCATCTCTCTATGTAAACGAATCGAAATTTATGCTGACCGGCTCAATATACCGGTTAAACATCGGAACATGTCAGCAAAAATCATTCCTGATAACAAAAACGGCCCCCTGATGTCTGGGCGCCGCTCACGTTGTCGTCATCTGCTATCCGAAAAGGCGCGTCATCATATCGAGAGTGACAATATTGCGTGTCATACACATCTTCAGTTCTCCTCTGCAACTTTTGGTAAAAGTTTTTCTAATATTGTGACTTCTTTTAGTTCGCCATTGAAGTGGGCGGGATTATACCGATGCATCTGACAGAGTCCGTGGTAAAAAAACCACCCGATGTTACGTATTTTCCACAAAGCCGCAGCAATTGCGCCTCTCTTGACCCTGCGATGTCGCAGAGCAAAGGAGTTGCGCAATCTTAATCACGAATCCACAAAATAAAATATCGAAAACTCGGGAAAATGCAGTTTTTTAATACTTGTTAACTTTCCTGACCGATTGTGTGTATCCGGCACGAAACGATCAGATCAATCGCTGCTCAATCCTTTCGGCATGGGGAAAGTCACATGTTCTTCCACCCCTTCCAGCGTACGCACGCTTTTTGCGCCATATTCACGCAATCGCGCCACAACCTCTGCCACCAGCACTTCCGGCGCAGAAGCACCCGCCGTGACGCCGATACGTGCTGCATCTTTCAGCCAGGTCGGATCGATTTGGGTCTCGTTATCAATCATGAATGCGGGAACGCCGATTTTTCTGGCCAGCTCATGCAAACGATTTGAATTAGAACTGTTCGGACTGCCGATAACCAGCACCAGATCGACCTGAGGCGCCATGAATTTGACGGCCTCCTGGCGATTGGTGGTGGCATAGCAGATATCGCCTTTTTTAGGCTCGCTGATCAGGGGGAAACGCTGTTTCAAAGCAGCGATAATTTCTGCCGTATCATCCACAGACAACGTAGTCTGGGACACGTAGGCTAATAAATCGGGATTTTTCACCTCCAGCTTTGCCACATCGGCGATCGTTTCGACCAGATACATACCCTCTTCCGTCTGTCCCATGGTTCCCTCGACTTCAGGATGTCCGGCGTGACCAATCATGATGATTTCACGACCTTCATGGCGCATTTTCACGACTTCGACATGTACTTTGGAAACCAACGGACAAGTCGCATCAAAAATCCGGACACCACGTTGCTCGGCTTCCTTACGCACCGCCTGAGACACGCCATGCGCAGAAAAAATCAAGGTGTTGCCGGGAGGTACGTCTTCCAGATTTTCAATGAAAACGGCACCTTTCTCTCTGAGATCGTTCACGACATATGCGTTATGCACGATTTCGTGCCGGACGTAGATTGGCGCACCAAATTTTTTCAGCGCTTTCTCAACAATCTCAATGGCCCGGTCAACTCCGGCGCAAAATCCTCTGGGCTGCGCCAATACAATTTCCTTATCCATCACTTACAGAACTCCTATAATTTTTGTTTCAAACAACAACGTTTGTCCTGCCAGCGGATGATTAAAATCAAACACATATCCGTGTGCATCCATTTCGCGCAAAATACCGGCAAAACGGCCACCTGAAGGCGCGGTGAAATCGACCAGATCACCGATCACATATTGCTCGCCGAATGCAGAGTTTTCTTTCAGCGTTTCGGCAGACACTCTCTGGATCAGTTCCGGATTACGCTCACCAAACGCTTTTTCAGGTGAGAGTTCCTGTGTCGAATGCGTTCCCTCTGCCAGGCCCAGTAATGCGGCCTCGAGTTCGGGAGCCAATTGCCCGCCCCCCATTTGCAAAGTTGCAGGACTATCATTAAAAGTACTGATAATATCCTCACCATTCAAGGTGGCGAGACGATAATGCAATGTCAGGTAAGCATTCGGAGTAACGACGGGTATAGCTGGAATAGTCATGATGGATGGCTGGAAAATAGCATGTCAACAGCAAGTATTGTAAGCCAGCTTTAATATTTCAACGTGATTCTCATCAGAGACAGACTGGAACAATATGGCAATTACGGACTGGCCGGAAGATCAGCGGCCACGGGAAAAACTGATTAAATCAGGCGCATCAGCATTATCTGACGCAGAATTACTGGCTGTTTTTCTGCGCACCGGCGTGACCGGAAAAAGTGCGGTCGAGCTGGGACGCGACATGCTCCAGCACTTTGGCTCGCTGTCCCGCATGTTCTCCGCCAGTCTGACAGAGTTCTCCGTAATACATGGTCTGGGAAGTGCCAAATATGCCCAGTTGCAGGCGGTTTCCGAACTGGCCAGAAGAGCAATTGCAGAAGAATTGCAGAATGGAACCACCTTATCTTCTCCGCAGGCAGTCAGGCATTACCTGCAATTACTGATTGGAAATAAAGAACATGAAATCTTCGTCGCCTTGTTTCTGGATGTCAAAAACAGACTGATCGCATCGGAAGAATTATTTCGCGGCAGCTTGAATCATGCCAGCGTCTACCCCAGGGAAGTGGTGAAATCTGCTTTAAAACATAATGCCGCTGCGATCATATTTGCGCACAATCACCCATCCGGCACACCGGAACCCAGCCAGGCAGATATCGAACTAACCCGGATACTGAAACAGGCTCTGACATTGATTGAGATACGGGTTCTGGATCACTTCATCATTGCAAACCCGCATGTTTATTCACTTGCAGAGCATGGTTTGGTATAAAAATCAAATTGTTAAATATAAAAATAAATTAAGACACAATTGTTTTTCACAAGTCGTTGATATTTCACGATTTTTTGTATACAATCTCATTTTTTCCAATTTCGGAAACTATTAAGGAGTTAATCATGGCACGTGTCTGCCAAGTGACTGGGAAAGGGCCAATGGTTGGCAACAACGTTTCCCACGCTAACAACAAAACCAAACGTCGCTTTTTGCCTAACCTGCAAAATCGTCGCTTTTTCGTAGAATCAGAAAACCGTTGGGTTTCTCTGCGTTTGTCTAACGCTGGTCTGCGCGTCATTGACAAAGTCGGCATCGATGCCGTTTTGGCTGACCTGCGCGCTCGCGGCGAAAAAGTTTAAGCTAAACTATTGTTAGGAAAATATCATGGCTAAATCTGGTCGCGACAAAATCAAGCTGGAATCCACTGCCGGCACTGGTCACTTCTACACAACCTCCAAAAACAAGCGCACGATGCCTGAAAAAATGGAGATCATGAAGTTTGATCCTAAAGCACGTAAGCATGTGATCTACAAAGAAACAAAAATCAAGTAATCTGATTTTTCTTTGGACATAAAAAAAGCCTCGTTTTGCGAGGCTTTTTTTATTTATTCAAATTGTATTGATCGAGAATTTCCAAGGGAATTGCCGCTTATTTACATCTTGTGCGAAGCATCATTTCCGCAGCAGGAACTATTCATAAAAAAACGGTGCAATTGCACCGTTTTTTTATTTTGACCGATCAAACCACAATCAAGCATACGTCCGTAGACGGCGGGAAAAATCATGCAGTGCCTGGATGCCCGATGCTTCTGCCCGCAAACACCANTTTGACCGATCAAACCACAATCAAGCATACGTCCGTAGACGGCGGGAAAAATCATGCAGTGCCTGGATGCCCGATGCTTCTGCCCGCAAACACCAGTCCTGCAGCTGATGCACCAACTGCTCACGGCTGACGGTAGAGCGCTCCCAGATCAATCCCAGCTCCACCCGCATGTCGTGCATAGTCTTTAAGACCGTGCTGTGCGCCAGCACTTCAGACAACTGCTGCTGCTGTGGTGCTTCCAGTTTGTTCGGTTCGCGCTGCAAGAGTTTCTTGGTGAGCTTTAAATGCGCTGCCCCAAACTGGGCTTTTTCACGCAACATCGCGACTTCATGACGCCAGGTACGGCGTAAAGATTTTGTATATTTTGCCATGACATCGTAACGATGCGTGATCACTGCCTGCAAAGTATCCATATCAATCACCGCTTTGTTATCTGCAAATTTCGGCTCCGGTGCCAGCTTTTTGACTTTTGCCCAACCGACTATTTCCATAATGCGGATATACATCCAGCCAATATCAAACTCATACCATTTGGAGGATAATTTGGCCGATGTACCAAATGTATGGTGATTATTATGCAATTCTTCACCGCCGATCAGGATACCAATCGGGAAAATGTTGGTAGAAGCGTCAACACAGTCATAGTTACGATAACCCCAATAGTGACCGATGCCATTGATGACGCCCGCTGCGGTCACCGGAATCCAGATCATCTGGACTGCCCAGACCGTGATGCCGATAACACCGAACAATAAAAAATCAACGATAAACATCAGTAAAATGCCGGCCCAGCTAAAACGGGTATACACATTGCGCTCAATCCAGTCGTCCGGTGTTCCGTGTCCATATTTCTGCATGGTTTCCAGGTTTTTGGATTCCGCGCGATAGAGTTCGGCACCTTCCAGCAACACTTTTTTAATACCGCGTGTCTGCGGGCTGTGCGGGTCTTCTTCAGTTTCGCATTTTGCATGATGCTTGCGATGAATGGATGCCCATTCCTTGGTTACCTGGCCCGTAGTCAGCCACAACCATAAACGGAAAAAATGGCTGGGGATTGCATGCAGCTCCAGCGCGCGGTGCGCCTGACAGCGATGCAGGAAAATCGTCACGCTGGCAATCGTGATATGTGTCACGACCATTGTAAAAATAAATACCTGCCATCCACTGGCACGAGTAAGGCCATTGGACAGAAAATCAATTACAGTTTCAACAAATGTGCTCAAAATGACATGTACTCCATTATTAATGTTCGCTTTGTAACTTATATTGCAAAGTTAACTGTCTCAGAACAGATAAAGATATGGGGACGCATTGTACGCGTTTTTGTACCTTACTTCCTCAATTTATCTGCAATTTCCTGCATCACCGTCATCAGGTACAGACTGACCCGGTACACTGGCAGGCGCTCTGGCAAACGTGACGACTCTCTGCGGGAAAGGCAAATTAATGTGATGCATCTGTAAAGCGCTCCATAATGCGCGATTCACGGCCGACAACACATTGGTACGGCCATTTTCAGGGTCAGCAATCCAGAATCCGACCCGCAATTCCAGCCCGTCAGCACCGAATTTCATCAGATAAGCAGCAGGTGCCGGCTCCTGCGCCACCCTGGGTACATTGGCGACAGTCGATTCAAGTAAAGGCAACAATGCTTCCAGATCCGTACGGTAAGACACCGTCACATCCGTTGACATTGCCACGCTGCGATTGGTGAGCGAGTAATTCTGTACCGGTGAAGAGACCAGCACCTCATTCGGGATCACCGACTCGGCGCCATCCAGTCCCTGCAAAACAGTATAGCGGGTATTAATCTGAGTAACTTTGCCGCTGAATTTGTCGACTGCAATCAAATCGCCGATAGACATACTTCTGTCGAGCAGAATAATAAAGCCGGACACATAACTGCTGGCAATTTTCTGCAAACCAAACCCAAGTCCCACGCCCAATGCGCCACCAAAAACAGACAATACAGTAAGATCAATACCCACTATGGTGAGGCTGATCAATAAGGCCAGCAGAATCAGCAACGCACGGCCTACTCTCGAAAGCACCACTTTGAGCGACATGTGTGCAGTAGGCAATTGCATCAGGCGGGTTTCGAGCGCAGCGCTGGCCCACAATGCAATCACCATGGTCAGTGCCACGGAGATACATGCCTGCAGAATACTCAGTACCGTAATTTTATTTTTACCGACCGGCAACACCACACTGTCTAATGCGTCCAGCAAATCCGGCCACAGCCCCGTGAAATGCAAAACAACACCCAGCCAGACTAGTCCGGCAAACAGTTTTTCAAATAACGCCAGAAATTTCCCGATGTCACCATCCCGCGCAAAAGTACGGCGCACCACATAAAATCCAAAACGAATCAGTGCAAGTGAGCCGATGATGGGGAACAGCAGTGTCAGCAAATGCGTATGCTGCCAGCGTCCCAGCATCCACTTGCCGATCATCAGGAACAGGACACTCAGCGCGGGCTGCAACACCCGGCCAAAACTTTCCGCCCCGAGCCGGACAACCGAAGAACCAGGCTCACTCCGGGCAAAAATCTGACGCAGAAATCTGGCAAACAACCATGCCAGACAAAGGCACACTGCAACTGTGCCGACCTGCCATAAAAATTGCGGCTCCCGAAAATCAAGGGCCAGATCGGACAACAAGTTGGCGAGTAATGAACTATTCATGGAAAGTCGTTACATGAAACAGAAAAGATCAGCACTTGCGGTAATCCGGAACGCTGATCCTGAATGACGGTATTACTTCTGGCGTTCCAGCACCGCAGCAAAAAAACCATCGGTCTGATGAATATGCGGATACAGCTTCAGGTAGTCTCCCATCTCCAGCTGGATTTTCTGCTCTTCCAGAACACGGGAAACCGGTACCAGAGAGAATTCAGGATGTGTCTTCAAGAACGTATCAACGATTCCTTCATTTTCCTCATCCAGAATACTACAGGTGGCATACACCAGGCGTCCGCCCGGCTTCACCATGCGGGAGGCACTGTCGAGAATAGAACTCTGTTTCTGGTTCAGCTGAGCAACACCTTCCGGAGTCTGGCGCCATTTCACATCAGGATTACGACGCAATGTCCCCAGGCCACTGCAAGGGGCATCCACAAGGACCCGGTCCAGCTTGGCAACCAGACGCTTGATTTTGGCGTCTTTTTCATGCGCAATGACGACCGGATGCACATTGGATAAACCGCTGCGCGCCAGTCTCGGCTTCAGCTTTGCCAGACGCTTTTCCGACACATCAAATGCATACAATCTGCCGGTGTTACGCATGATGGCGCCCAGTGCAAGGGTCTTACCGCCTGCTCCGGCACAAAAATCAGCCACCATTTCACCACGACGCGCACCGACCAGTTGCGAGAGTAACTGACTACCCTCATCCTGTACTTCAATCGTCCCATCCTTGAACAAAGGCAAATTCTGTATCGACGGCTTTTTACGGACACGCAAACCAGTGCTGGCATAAGGTGTCGGTTCAGTGATGATCGGTGCTTCAGCCAATGTCTGGGCGACCGTCTCGCGGTCACTCTTGAGCGAATTCACCCGCAGATCAAGGGCTGCCGGCGTATTCATGGATTCTGCCAGCGTCAGCGCTCCTGCCTCGCCGAACTGGGTGCAGAGTTTTGTCCACAGCCACTCCGGAAGATTCGCTTTCATCAACAAGGGTAAATGAGAGCGGTCAATCTGCATGACCCTGGTCAGCCATGCGGTTTCGTCTTCACTTAATCCGCCGAGTGAGTCAACACCCACGGCGTCTGCCAGTCCCAGCAAAGTCAGTCTGCGCATGGCAGAACCAGACCCTGATTCGGCAAAGCTGGTGTAGACCGACTTGTTTCTCAATAAGCCATAGATCGCTTCTGCGATCACACCACGCTCACGGGAACCAAGCCGGGGATGTTCCCGGAAATAGCGGGACAATGTGCCATCTGCTGGTGCGGTAAAACGTAAAATTTCACGCAAAACTTCTTCTGCATGACCAATGATGGCGGGAGGTAATCTCATTCTGTTTCCTTCAATTCCTGACAGGTCAAATCTGACCCTGGTGATTAGCGCATATTGGCGGATTCGGGCTCGCTGATGTGGACCGTATTGCCAATAATGCTGATTTTATTTTCCACAAACTGGCGTACGGCTTGCGGATATAAGCGATGTTCCTGTTCCAGCACCCTGTGCGCCAGGCTGTCTTCGGTATCCCCCGAAAAAACCGGAACCACGGCCTGTGCGACAATCGGGCCGTGGTCAAGTTCAGCGGTCACAAAATGCACTGTCGCCCCGTGCACCTTAACCCCTGCCTCCAGCGCCTGACGGTGCGTTGCCAGGCCGACAAAACTGGGGAGCAACGAGGGATGAATGTTCAGCATTCGCCCTGCATAGTGTCCCACGAATTCAGGTGTCAGAATCCGCATGAAACCGGCCAGTACGACCAAGTCCGGGGAATACTGGTCGATCTGCTCAAGTAATGCCCGATCAAATGTGCTCCGTTCCGTATATGCCTTACTGGGAACCACGGCAGTTGGTATGCCCCGGCTCGCCGCATAGACAAGGCCGCTGGCGTCGGCTTTATTGCTGATAATCGCGGCAATCTGTGCTGGCCATTGTTCAGCCTGGCAGGCCTCGACGATGGCCTGCATGTTACTACCGCGGCCAGAAATCAGGATAACGATCTTTTTCATGGCGGCATTGTAACGCTGTAAGGCAGGAAGCCCCAAATAAAAATGCCGGTGATCAGCACCGGCATACAGGCAGCGGTACTGGGCCAGGATTTATTCAAATGAATAAAAAACTCTGAAGGCAACTTTCTTTTCTGCCCAGAAATCTGCTGCGTCACGGAATACATCCAGCAAGGTTTCTCGCGCTTCTTTGTCAAATTTAGGTGTATTGGGCAATTGTTCCAGAACAATCACGAAACCGGGCTGCGGACCTGCTTTGTAGATCATATCGGTCAGGCAATCGGATAATGCATCGAAATTTTTACCAAAATATTTCGGGAAGCCGAAAGAAGCAGCTATTTTTCCCAGCACCTGCTGTTTAGTAGTCGCTTCCAGGCAATACGCATACAAAAAGTGCTGCTCCAAATGCGCAGCTTCTGATTGCAAATCCAGAACACGGAAAGCCCGGATTGATTGCACCACATTCGGCGCAACCGTTTCCAGCAAACCCGGCTCTTTCTCTTCCTCACTCGATGAGATCATAATTATTCTTTGATACGACGAAAACTTTCGTAGTGGTCATCTGTGTAATAGTATTCGCCCGAACTCTCCGGCACGCCGCCGGCAATGATGCGACGAGGGCCGCGGTTACGGGCACGCGGTGTCTTAACGGTATATTCGTGATAATACCCACGCTTTTGCTTAGGAAGCCTGGACTCATAATTGCCAAAAACGACACCATCTTTTTCATAGGGAAAAGGACCGCCGTGCTTGATGAGTACTAACGTGGTTTGCGCTTCCTGCGGAAGCTCGTTCGCGGGGACAATTCCGATATTATCTTTTGCAAATGCCATCGAAGCAAGCAATGTAATCATCAGAAACATTATCCACTGCCGTATAAATTGCGTATTTTTCATTGATTTAAATGAATTTCAATAGATTTTAAGAACAGAGATTAGCCTTTTGGCAGTATCAGGGCAATATGTCAAATTGACCTCGATGCCGTTTTTCAGACATGTACCTCTTGACAGTTAAAAAATTGCAACACATCTTTCTCCCGCTGTCGCGTGTCGCTGCGTCCCAGAGCGATCAACTCTCTGGTATAGCTCGATTCAAATAAAAGATAAGAAGCCAGGGCAGACCCTCTGGCCTCCGTTGCGCCAATTCCTCCGAGCATGGTCCGGACTGGTAAGGGCAGGCTCTGTATGTGGCGGCTGGCAATTTCATCTAAGCGTTCCGAGGGAGCGATCACCAATAGCTCCACCGGTCGTAACGGTGTTTTTTCCAATAAAGGCGGTGGCAGCATCGATAAAGTTTTATTGATGCGGGTCAGCCGTTCAATATCGACGGCGAGACTGTCGAGAAAGATACTGGACAAGGCATGTCCGGCAATCTGCGCCAGACTCGGGTAACGGGCGACGTCACGATTGATCACTGGCGGCTCGGTAAGGCGTCCGGCGCCGATAATCAGCACCTTGCGCGCACCAAGGTGAATAGCCGGTGAGATCGGTGCCAACTGACGCATAGAACCATCGCCACAATACTCCAGCTGCCCTCCCCAATTCAGCGGCACTGCTGGGAACACAAACGGAATCGCTGCCGATGCCATCAGATGCGGCACAGTGATATAGTCACGCTGCGCCAGTCTCTGGCTTCGGATCCAGGGTTCAATCTGCGCCAGCGTCTGATAGAAGGTCAGATGCTGGCTGGTTGTATAGGAAGATGCTGTCACCGCCAGCGCACGCAGGTGCCCGGCCCGTAATACCGTGTCCAGCCGCTGAAAATCCAGCATTCCGTTCAGTAAGGCTTCCAGCGGCGAACAGTCCAGCAGAGAATTAGGCGGTGCCTTACGCCATTTATTCAACAACCAGCCAAACGACCATAAAGTCAGCCAGCGGGCGCCACTGCGGATGACGCCAAGAGAATCGGCACGGTAAACCTGCGCTGCCTGAAAATTTTCCCAGATATGCAGTACGGCAGAAATGGCTTCGGCAAAATTATCCGCCCGGCATGCCAGTGCGGTGGCATTAATGGCACCAGCCGATGTTCCGCAAATAATGCCAAACGGATTGTCTTGCGCCGGCCAGCCATTATCTCTGAGAATCCGTGCAATCTCATCAATCACACCGACCTGATAAGCGGCACGCGCCCCACCACCAGTCAGTATCAGGCCTGTTCCCGCATGATCACGCATTGGAGTCCAAGAAAAAATAGGGCAAATCGAAATTTGCCCTAGTGTATTAGCCTGCTACCGGCTTGTCATGTTGCAGCACAGCTCAATAGCGGCAGCGGACTGCAAAAACAACAATCCGCCATCAATTTGCCGTATTTATTTTGGCTGCATGCGGATAGCGCCATCCAGCCGGATTGTTTCACCGTTCATCATGACGTTTTCGATGATGGTTTTAGACAAATGGGCGTATTCTTCCGGTTTGCCCAGGCGTGGCGGGAACGGTACCATTTTCCCCAGGGCATCTTGTACTTCCTGTGGCATACCGAGCAGCATCGGTGTTTCAAAAATACCCGGCGCAATCGTCATTACGCGAATGCCGCTGCGGGACAGGTCGCGCGCCATCGGCAAAGTGAGGCCAACCACTGCTGCCTTGGAAGATGCATACGCAGCCTGCCCGATCTGTCCGTCATAAGCAGCGACAGAAGCAGTATTAATAATAACGCCCCGCTCTCCCTGAACGTTTGCTTCCGTTTTTGCCATGGCATCAGCAGCCAGACGGCACATATTGAAAGTCCCGACCAGATTGATGTTAACCACACGCTGAAATACATCCAGTGGATGCGGACCATCTTTACCGACGGTTTTGACGGCAGGCGCCACACCTGCGCAATTGATCAGGCCACGGACGGTACCAAGTGCCGTTGCGGCCTCGACCACGGCTTTACCATCGGCCTCAGAAGTCACATCACACTTCACAAACTGACCGCCCAGCTCTTTTGCCAGCGCCTCACCTGCTTCGACCTGCACATCTGCCAGCACAACTTTACCGCCGTTCGCTGCCAGCATTTTTGCGGTCGCGGCTCCCAAGCCTGAGGCACCGCCAGTAATAATAAATACGCCGTTCTGGATTTGCATATTGTTTCTTCCCGTTTTTAGTTAATGTTTATATGGCAATACAAAGTTTAAAAAAACCACAGATAAAGCACCTGGCTGTACAGCGCAATCAGATGTTGGTCTGCTAAGCACCAAATTCAGCCAATTCAACCAATTTCATCATTCTGACTCAAATTAACGTTAACGTAAACGTCACTTTAAAACACGGCCCAACTCAGAAATTTTAGATACAAAAAAAATGACCATTCAGCGAATGGTCATTTTTTCAAAGATTACCGGAAAAAGCGAACTACTTAGCGGCTGGCGCACTCGCTGCCGATGCTGCTGCAGCTGGTTGGCTAACTGCTGGCCCTGCTGCCGGCTCAGGCACCGGGCGAACGATAGGCGCAGCCTGCATGACCGGGCCGTTGTCCCCATGTGCAACTACATTTACCGTCGGCAGCAAGGGGACCAGTAGCAGCGCCACGATATTAATAATTTTAATTAAAGGATTCACCGCCGGACCTGCCGTGTCTTTATATGGATCACCCACGGTATCCCCCGTGACAGCCGCTTTATGTGCGTCTGATCCCTTGCCGCCATAATGTCCATCCTCGATGTATTTCTTGGCATTATCCCAGGCACCGCCGCCGGTGGTCATTGAGATTGCAACAAACAAACCCGTCACAATTGTTCCCATCAGCAAGCCGCCCAATGCTGCCGACCCAAGCAACAAACCGACCAGCACCGGAACAATCACTGGCAATAATGACGGCAGAATCATTTCGCGGATCGCTGAACTGGTCAGCATATCGACCGCTTTATCGTATTCCGGCTTACCGCTGCCATCCATGATGCCTTTGATTTCTTTAAACTGCCGGCGCACTTCAATCACCACCGCTCCGGCCGCCCGTCCCACCGCTTCCATTGCCATGGCACCAAACAGGTAAGGAATCAGGCCACCGATAAACAAGCCGACGATCACCTTCGGATCCGACAGGCTGAACGCGGTCGATTGCCCGACGGATTCGAGAGCATGCGTGTAATCGGCAAATAAAACCAGCGATGCAAGACCGGCAGAGCCGATCGCATAGCCTTTGGTGACGGCTTTTGTCGTATTGCCGACCGCATCCAGCGGATCAGTAATTGCGCGCACGGAAGCCGGCATCTCTGACATCTCAGCGATGCCGCCCGCATTGTCGGTAATCGGTCCATAAGCATCCAGCGCCACCACAATGCCGGCCATAGACAACATAGCGGTGGCAGCAATCGCAATGCCGTACAGACCCGCCAAAGAAAATGCAATCAGAATCGCTGCGCAGACGGCCAGCACCGGCCATGCTGTTGATTTCATCGACACGCCAAGACCTGCAATGATGTTTGTTCCGTGGCCTGTCGTAGACGCCTCCGCGACATGACGGACTGGCTTGAAATCGGTGCCGGTGTAATATTCTGTGATATATACCATCAGGCCGGTGAGAACGATACCAACTACCGTTGCACCGAGCATTTTCCAGCGCATCGCATCGTCCTGCCACACCATCCAGGTTACGACGGCAAAACCAATCAGGGATAAGCCAGCCGCCCACCACAAACCGGTGTACAAGGCAGACATGATTTTCTTGCCGGGCTTTGCCTTAACTGCCGAGCAACCGACAATCGACGCAAGGATAGACACCGCGCCGAGCAGCAGCGGATACAGAATCGCTTCTGTCACTGCTCCGGTCACAACCAATGCGCCGAGCAGCATGGTGGCAATCAGCGTCACCACATAAGTTTCAAACAAATCGGCCGCCATTCCGGCGCAATCACCGACATTGTCGCCCACGTTGTCAGCAATCACCGCCGGATTGCGTGGATCATCTTCGGGAATTCCAGCTTCCACTTTACCGACCAGATCTGCGCCGACGTCCGCACCTTTGGTAAAAATACCGCCACCGAGACGGGCAAAAATTGAAATCAGGGAAGCGCCAAACGCGAGCCCGATGAGCGGTTTGATTACATCATGCTGGCTGATTGTCAGTCCCATGCCATGCGGTGCGGAAGTGATCAGCACCGCATAAAAAATGGTCACTCCCAGTAATCCGAGTCCGACCACCAGCATCCCGGTAATAGCACCGCCGCGAAAAGCCACATCCAGCGCCTCATTCATACCTTTGGTGGCGGCCTGTGCGGTACGGACATTGGCCCGGACCGAGACATTCATACCGATAAAACCACAGGCTCCGGACAGCACAGCGCCGACCAGAAACCCGCTCGCCGTGATCATGCCAAGTCCGGGCATCGCAGCAATCACAACAAAGAGAATCACACCGACCAACGCAATAGTGCGATACTGCCGCGCCAGATAAGCCGCCGCGCCCTGCTGTATCCCCGCAGCAATTTCCTGCATGCGGGGATTACCCGCATCCTGCCGCAAGATCCAACTGCGCGATATCAGACCGTAGATGACTGCAATGATGCCACAGGCGATGACAAACCAGAGACTCGCTACCATATTGACTCCTCCATGATTATTACCGGCTCACCTTATGAGTAAGTCCGGTCTGATGACGACAAACGACAAAGCACAGCAAGAACATTGTTTGCAATAACCACCAGAACTCAGCCCACCTTGTCCATGACATGAGTTCCGTATACATACCATTTGCATGCAATTCAGATACTGCTGAAACCTGTACACCGTATTCGCAATCTGATCATCCTGAAGATGCAGGAGTTCTGATTTTTACCAGATAAGGAAATAAAAAAAAGCGGACATCAGTCCGCTTTTTTTTACTCGCTCAATGCAGCAAATGCATTGTCGCGTATTGCCTCCACGGCACCGACACCGGCAATCTTGCGATATTTCGGCGCTCCCGGCTGACCTGATTTCGCCCAGTTACCGTAGTAGCCAACCAGCACCTCGGTTTGCTCATGGTAAACAGCGAGGCGCTTTTTGACGGTTTCTTCCTGGTCGTCATCGCGCTGAATCAGTTCCTCACCGGTAACATCATCTTTACCAGCTGTTTTTGGCGGATTGTATTTCACATGATAAGTACGGCCAGAAGCAGGATGAACACGCCGCCCGCTCATACGATCAATGATCGCCTCATCCGGCACGTCGATCTCCAGCACATAGTCAATCGCCACGCCGGCTTCCTTCATGGCATCCGCCTGAGGAATGGTTCGTGGAAAACCATCAAACAAATAACCGTTTGCACAATCAGCTTGTTTCAGGCGGTCCTTGACCAAGCCGATAATGATGTCATCGGAAACCAGTCCGCCGGCATCCATGACTTTTTTCGCCTCCAGACCCAGAGGTGTGCCTGCCTTGACCGCGGCACGCAGCATATCGCCGGTGGAAATTTGAGGAATATTGAATTTTTCTTTAATGTAATTCGCTTGAGTGCCCTTGCCAGCCCCCGGTGCTCCCAACAAAATAAGACGCATTTTAGTTCCTAAGACGAGTTTGAATTTATTTGTGTGCCGGCACCGTGGTGCAAGCAGAATCTTTCCAGCCTGTTTGGGTGCATGACTACGCGGAATTGTTTTTCTTCTGGTAGTAATAACACAGTTTCTTTTCACGAAACTTACCACAAATTTCTTTATTCCTGACGCTTTGGCATCAATTCGTGACTAAGTTCGTTAATTTTTTAGCGCATTTGCTGAAAAATCCGGCGTACTCTCAGCAGATCTTCCGGTGTATCGACGCCAGGCGCAGGTGCTGTTGCCGTCACATGCACGGCAATCGGATAGCCATGCCACAACACGCGAAGTTGCTCCAGCGCTTCAATCTGCTCCAAGGGCGACACGGGTAGCTGTGGATACATTTGCAGGAAATCGTTGCGATAGGCATACAACCCGATATGGCGCAAAGGCCGATATCCGGCAGGCAACTGATCCCGCTGCTGCGCGAAAGCATCACGGTGCCAGGGAATCGTGGCACGGGAAAAATACAGTGCACGTTGCATCTTGTCCAGCACCACTTTCACCACGTTCGGATTAAACACATCAGGCGCCTCATGCAACGGATGCGCGGCAGTTGCCATCGGCGTGGCGGCATTGATCAGTGCTGCCGTGGCAGCGATCAGATCAGGATCAATCAGCGGTTCATCGCCCTGCACATTCACAATCACGGCATCTGCCGGCAACTCCATACGGGCAGCCACTTCTGCAATCCGGTCTGTGCCGGACGGATGATCCGCGCGGGTCAGGCAAACCGGGATACCAAAGGCTTCACACGCCACCACAATGTCGGCATGATCCGTCGCAACCACGACTTCCCTTGCGCCCGATGCCAGCGCACGCTCCGCTGTGCGCACCACCATGGGTTTTCCTTCCAGATCAGCAAGCGGTTTATCGGGCAAACGACTCGATGCAAGGCGGGCAGGAATAATCGCAATAAAACTCATACGGTGATCCGGTATATCGGGGGTTGAAAGTATTTTCAGCGTGCTTCAATTTCTTCTGCGGTCAGCGCGCGCGCCTGATCTGCCCACATGATCGGAATATCATCCCGTACCGGGAATGCCAGCTTGTCGCCATAACAGATCAGCTCCTGTGCATTTTTGTTATAAACCAGTGGACCTTTACACAAAGGGCAAACCAAAATATCAAGCAGACGTGCGTCCATGCTTTTTCTCCGCAATCATAGGTAATAAATCAGCCGCAAAACCGGGATCAAGCTGCGCCTCAACAGGCACCACCCAGATCCGGGTATCCGTTTGCAAAGCTGGAATCTGGCGACATTTTACTGCATCCTTTTCAGTGATCAGAATGCAATCAGCATTGCGTCCGGCAAAAATATCGCTGTGAAAATGCTGATGATCTGCCAGCGGCATTTCTTCACACTGTAAGCCGGCTGCTTGCAACATCATGAAAAACCGCTGCGGATTACCGATCCCGGCGGCGGCAATCATCCGGGAATTTTTCATCGCAGATAAAGCCTGGCGCCGTTGTGGCTGCATAAGCTGATAGGCATCCTGCGCAATCAGCTGCATCCGCACGGCTGCTGCCGGTACGCCCGGAATCTGCGTCAGCGCAATCTGTTCCGGCGCATTCACCACCGTGAAATCACGCCGTCGCGTCAAAGGCTCGCGCAAAGGGCCAGCAGGCAACATCCAGCCATTTCCCGCACCACGCTGGTCAAACAGCATGATTTCAATATCCCGTGCCAGAAAATAATGCTGCAAACCATCATCAGCAATCAACACATCCGTATCCGGAAAAGCCTGCAGCAATGCCCGGGCTGCGGCTACCCGGTCCCGCCCGACGGCAACCGGCACAGAAGTACGCTGCGCAATCAATACCGGCTCGTCACCGGCAGTTCCCGCATCCGAATCTGCATCAAGCAGCAGCACTGTATCGGCCTTTGCACCATAGCCGCGGGAAATCACGCCCGGGTGCCGCCCGGCTGCCTGTAACTGCTGCACCAGCCAGATTACCAGAGGTGTTTTACCGGTTCCCCCGATGTAAATATTTCCAACCACGATGACCGGTACCGGTAAGCGGGTCTGGGCCTTGTAGCCCATGACAAACAATCCGAAACGGAATGCGACGATCCATTGAAACAATAAAGACAAGGGGCGCAGTAAATATGCCAGCAGGCCCCGTTTCTGCCACGCCCTTAGCAAGCTGTTTTCCAGCCAGATGCGCATTGTCAGCCATCCTTAAAAAAACCGGGGAGCGTATCCTCCCCGGTGTTTATCATCCAGGCTTGCCGATGCCCGTATCCACCTGGAAACAGACCACGGCGAGCCCGCACATCGCCGGCAAAGGCTGTCATTTGGCTTATCTGGAACGGTTTGCCGCCTGTGCCGCAAAAGTGACTTTCGCCAGCCCGGCAATACGCGCAGCCTCCAGTACATCGATCACCGATTGATGCGTGGCAGCACGATCTGCGTTGATGATGATGACAGGATCCGGCTGGCCGCCGCCGTTAACGCCATTCATGGCACTGACCGTACGCCGCAGGTCATCTGCAAGGGTTGCGGTATCCAGGAACGAGACCGCCTGGTTATTGATCTTGTAACGACCCTGTGCATCAATGCCGATCTCAATCTGATTCGGTTTTTCCTGCGCTTTTTCAGCATCTGCCGTCGGCAGCGTGATCTGCAATTCAGTGAACCGGCTGTAGGTCGTGGTCACCATCAGGAAAATCAGGATCACCAGCAATACGTCAATGAACGGAATCAGGTTGATTTCCGGCTCTTCCCTGCTCTGGCCTTTACGAAAATTCATGGAAATTACTTTCTGGCACTGTGTACAACATCCACAAATTTAACAGCCTTCTGCTCCATATCGACCACCAGACTGTCAACCAGCGCCCGGAAATGGCGGTAAGCCACCAGCGTCGGCATCGCAATCAGCAGGCCGAATCCGGTGTTGTACAGCGCCACCGAGATGCCATGTGCTAATTGTGCCGGATTCGCGCCACTGGCAGTCTGAGAACCAAAAATCTCAATCATGCCGACCACCGTACCAAACAGCCCCATCAGAGGCGCGAGCGAAGCAATCGTTCCGAGCGTCGTCAGAAAGCGCTCCAGTTCATGCGCCACACCGGCACCCGCCTCTTCAATCGACTCCTTCATGACTTCACGCGGTGCCGCAGCATTGCGCAAGCCAGCAGCCAGTACCTGTCCCAGCGGGGAATTGCCAGCGAGCTGATCGATCACTTCCGGCTTGACCTTGCCGGCCTGATAAACGCGGATCACCTCATCCAGTAAGGTAGCAGGCAAAATTTTATTTCTGCGCAGAGAAAAACTGCGCTCAATAATCAGTGTCAGGGCAATGACAGAAGCAATCAGCAACAGATAAATGGGCCAGCCGGCAGCCTGAATGATGGCGAACAAAGCGCACTCCTTATAGGTTCAGAAATCCAACCCCGCAATGTAGCGCTTTGCAGGCATACCGGCAAGAGCATGGCGCAGAAAATATGTTTCTTTCAGCATTCACCCCCCGTTTTACACAAAATCTGTGCGCAAGCTTGTGGATAAGCCCGTGAATAGCTCCCAAGTCTTTGAAATTATAGATTTTTTATGATTCGCCCAAGAATTAGGCAGGAATTTTTATTGCACAAACCATATGCCAAACCGGAATTAGCTCGTCTTCTTTTGCACACTTTTTGTGGACAAGCGTGTGAACAAAAGCGAAAAAACTTATTAAGTCACTGATTTCAAAAATAATTATCCTTGTGCAAACAAAATAGGCAACAAATCGTTTTCCCGTGTTTTTGCTGAAAATCCGGGCAGCCCCGGTTCCTGTTTGAATAAGTCCTTGATTCTGCACATTTTGTGTGGACAAGTATGTGTAAAATTCCTCAAAAAAATCTCAAGTATTTGATTTATATTGATAAAAATTTCCCGCTTAAAAAATAAGCATACTTGCAATCCGTTCACAAAATACCTTATCTCTACTCCGGAAAGCCGCCAATTCCGATCCGGCAGGTGGATCTGGTATGTTTTTGCACATTTTTTGTGGACAAGTTTGTGAAAAGCACATGAAAACCATATTAAATCATTGATTTTAAATAAAAAATCATCGCCGCCTGTTTTTTAGGCACCCCATCCGAAAGGCAGTAAAACCGGCGGATCAGTAATCTGAAGGAATTTTCTTGTGGATTTCAGGTGTTTTCTGCACATTTTTTGTGGACAACATTGTGCAAAAGCAAAAAAAATTCCGGTAAGCAATTGATTTCATTCACAATTCAGATCGTGCTCAAAAAATCATCAGAAAGAACATGCTAAACATCGGGCATACCTGCCAGCCCAGTAAAAGAAGATACTCACAGCTTATGCACCTTTTCTGTGGATAAGTTTGTGTACAAACACTGTATCACTGAGTAATGCCCTTGATTTGTAAGGAAATTTTCATATTGCACAAGTAACTTGCAAATGCTTTTATAATGAAAATCAACAACTTACTGAAAAAATTTGCATTTCCCGGACAAGAATATGGCAGAGTACCGTCCTGATGCTGAACCAGCGCTTCTGTGGACAGCTTTTCCGATGCCAGCCGTGATGAATACTGAATTTTCTGCACCAGACCCAATAACCACGCCTTCTGTCATCAGTGTTTCGGCGCTGAACAAGACGGTTGCTCAGTTATTGGAACGTCATATACCGCTGACATGGGTTTCTGGCGAAATATCCAACTTTACCCGCGCCGCTTCGGGGCATTGGTATTTCACACTGAAAGATGAAGCCGCTCAGGTCAGGGCCGTGATGTTTCGCGGACGCGCACAATATGCCGACTTCCAGCCCCGCGAGGGCGACAAGGTGGAAGTCCGGGCGCTGGTTTCCTTATACGCTCCCCGCGGCGATTACCAGTTAAGTGTCGAAGCCATCCGGCGTGCAGGTATCGGCAATCTGTATGAAGCTTTCCTGCGCCTGAAGGCGCAGCTCGCGCAAGAGGGTTTGTTTGATCCGGCGCGTAAACGTCCGCTGCCGCCCTTTCCGCGCACAATCGGCATCGTGACCAGCCCGCAGGCAGCGGCTTTGCGCGACATCCTGACGACGCTGCAGCGGCGGGCTCCGCATGTGCAGGTGATTCTGTACCCGACACCGGTTCAGGGAGAAAGTGCTGCGGCAAAAATCGCGCAGGCTGTGGCGACTGCCGCTGCGCGAGCCGAATGCGATGTCCTGCTGCTATGCCGCGGTGGTGGCAGCATGGAAGACCTCTGGGCTTTCAATGACGAAACCCTGGCCCGCACGATCGCCCATTGCCCGGTTCCGGTAATTACCGGCATCGGGCACGAAACCGACTTCACCATCGCCGATTTCGCCGCCGATCTGCGCGCGCCGACCCCCACCGCCGCCGCCGAACTGGCGGCAACGCCGCGCAGTGACTGGATGGCGCAACTCCTTGCACAACAACAACTGATGCAGCGCGCCATGCGCCGCCATGTGCAGGAACAACAGCAGAATCTGGATTGGCTGGGTCGGCGCTTGCTGAGCCCATCAGCCACACTCGCGCTGCGTCATCAGCAATTGCAACATCTGGCACAACGTCTGCGTCTGAATGCAGCACTGCCGCTGCAACGGGCAATGCAAAGGCTGCACTATCTGCAAAATCAGTTCACGACCCATCGTCCGCAGACAGCCGCCGCACACCTGCGGCTGGACGAATGGCAGCGCCGTCTGCAACAGGCACAACGACAAATGTCCGGTTCCCGGCAACAGCATTTAACGGCTTTGCAGACACAACTGGAATTACTGAACCCGCAACGTACGCTGGAACGCGGCTATGCCATTTTGAGCGACCGCAAAGGGCATTCCCTGCGCTCGGCCAGCGAGCTGCAACCAGCCGCAATACTGACGGTCAGGCTCGCAAGAGGAACTGCCGACATTACGATAGGCAGCGTGCAGCAAAGCCTTCCAGACACAAAATAAATTCCTGCCCTGACGCTGCAAGCTTTTGCACAAACGCTTACAATGCAGGTTTTCCCCGTTGTACAGACGGAAACCACTGACGACAATTAAAGGACGCAACATGGAACATACCTTACCGGCATTGCCCTATGCACTGGACGCCCTGGCTCCGCATATTTCCCAGGAAACCCTGGAATACCACTACGGCAAGCATCACCAGACTTACGTCACGAATCTGAACAACCTGATCAAAGGCACTGAATTTGAAAACGCCACACTGGAAGAAATCGTTAAGAAATCTTCCGGCGGCGTCTTTAACAATGCAGCGCAAATCTGGAACCATACTTTCTACTGGAATGGCCTGAAACCTCACGGCGGCGGCGCACCGACCGGCACACTGGCAAATGCAATCAATGCAAAATGGGGCTCATTCGACGCATTCAAGGAAGCCTTCACCAAGTCCTGCGTTGGCAACTTCGGTTCCTCCTGGACCTGGCTGGTGAAAAAAGCCGACGGCACACTGGACATCGTCAACACATCCAATGCGGCTACACCGCTGACCACGACCGACAAGCCACTACTGACCTGCGATCTGTGGGAACACGCTTACTACATCGACTATCGCAATGCACGTCCTAAATATCTGGAAGCATTCTGGGCATTGGTGAACTGGGATTTTGCTGCCGCCAACCTGGCATAATTGATCGTTGTTCCGGTCGTCCGGCCGGTACACATGAAAAAAACCTGCGCATGTTTTGACTGCGCAGGTTTTTTTTTCATCTATCGGCCCACCGGTTTATGCGAAGATAAAATCAGGCTTCATCGTATAACACTGAACGTCTGCCGGTACTTTTTCGCCAATATCCCGTCTTTGCGAATCTGCTTCCGGCATGATGAATTCAGGCCATCAAAGGGACAAGAAAATCATGCAATCCCAATCTTCACTGCTGCTGCGCTCGCTGCCGGGCATCTTCATTTTCATCTGGGCTTCCGGCTATGTGGTCGCCAAATACGGTCTGCCTTATGCAGAACCACTGACCTTCCTCTGCATGCGCTATCTTGGCGTCATCCTATTCATGCTGACGCTTGCCGTCATCATGCGTGCCCCATGGCCGGTACGTTCTGCCTGGCCGCAGATTGCGGTTGCCGGTATCCTGATGCAAGCGATGTATCTGGGCGGTATCTGGTGTGCCGTCAAGCTCGGTATGCCCGCCGGACTGGCGGCACTGATCGCCAACACCCAACCGATTCTGACTGCCGTCATGGGGCCGCTGATCGGCGAGCGCATCCGCGGCAAGCAATGGCTGGGGCTGGCATTTGGCATCATGGGCGTGGGGCTGGTGGTTGCGAATAAAATCTCCGTCGTCAGCTTATCGCCAGTCAGCGTGGGGCTCGCCACCATGGCATTGCTGGCCATGACCACAGGCACGCTGTATCAGAAAAAAACCTGTCCCTCTTTCGATGTCCGTACCGGCCAGGTCATTCAGTTTGGCGCCTCACTACTGGTGACGCTACCGTTTGCACTGCTGCTGGAAACCCAGACCGTGCAATGGACTCCACAGTTTTTCGCTGCGCTGGCATGGTCGATATTTGTCTTGTCCGGAGTCGGCATCTCGGTCCTCTACATCCTGATCCGGCATGGCGAGGCAACCAAAGTCACCAGTTACATGTACCTGGTTCCGGCAGTCACCGCTGGGATGGCATGGCTGATGTTCGGTGAAAAATTCACCGCAACGGCAGCAGCAGGCATGGCGATCGCACTGGCAGGCGTGGCACTGGTGGTGCGGCCTGCACGCTGAAACGTCTTTTCGTTTCAACCATCGCCTCATAACGCTGATCTCAGTCAGTGATCAGCGTTTTTTATTGCACCGACAGTCCTGTTGAAATTATTACCCCGGTCAGGAACTTCACTGTCCACAATCCTGTCTATTTCTGCTGTTTTCCAGACATTCATGGAAAACTATAGCGCACCACCCTGTGCTGCCCAGCTTGTGCTGACTTGTTCATCCACTATTCCGTTACCGGATGCCTGCAGCGTATTTTATGATCCATTCATTGACTCCACGAAGAATACAGGTACTTACCATGTCCCCTAAAATTCTCGCACTCAGCGTGACATTCGCATGCTCCGCGCTGGGTAATATGCTGCTACCACAAGCAGCCCATGCCACTTTACCGGTTTCTCTTACAGCTGCCCCGGCCAGAATCAGTCCTGCCGATCTCACTCTGGAGCAGGTGTTCCGTGCAAAATCGTATGCAGGGCAATCTGCCCGCCTGATTCACTTCAGCCATGATGCGCGCTATCTGGCGTATGTCTGGAATCCGTTTAGTGAGACCGGATCCGATTTATATCTCCATGACACACTGACTGGCGAAACCAAACGTATTACGTCGCCTGCCGTGATGAAGGCATTTGATGCGCCGGAAGCGTGGGACCGGTTCGATAAAAAATTCCAACAGCGTGAACAGGAAGATGCAGAGCGTCAGGCCAAAGCCGAAGCGCAGGCGGCATATCTGCGCGGTGAACAGGTCGATCTGATGCAATGGGAAACTGCCGCCCTGGAAGAAGTCAAAAAAGAACTGGCAGAAAAAAAAGCGAAAGACGCTGCCAAAAAAGCAGAAGCAGATGCCGAAGCAGCCAGGGAACAAGCCGCTGCCGGCAAGGCCGCGGACAAACCGGCTGAAGGCAAAAAAGACAATCAGGCCGATAGTGACAAGCCCAAAGCCTTATGGGAATTGCGCGATGAATTGAAAAAGAAAATCGCCAAAAACAAACTCAAACCCGGTGATCTGTATCCGGGAGTCGATCAACTGGTCTGGGCGAACAAGAAGAATGAACTGATCTTCCAGTATCGTGGCGACCTGTTCCGCCTGCAGGCAGCTAATGGCAAAATTGAACGCCTGACCCGCACTGGCACACCGGAACGCATCGTCGCTTATCAGGCAAACGATCAAGGTTATCTGTACATGGATGACAAACGGCTGTACAGCGTCAGTTTTAATTCCAGCGTCATTCGTCAACTCAATCCGGAACTGATTCATCCTGACGATGCCGATAAAAAATACAGTATTACCGACACCGTACTGAGCGAGGATAAACAGTGGATGGCGATCTCTGCCGCCGTGCCGGATGTGAATCCGGATACAGGCAAGCCGAATCCGTCTTCCGAGCGCCAGGTTGAAATCATGAATTACAACGAGCGTTTTGCTACCGCCAAAAAAGTACCGCGTGAAGTCTCAGATGATAAACGTAAGATTCCCGCAACGGCACTGTATATCCGGCATATCTCTGACGCTAACACCCGCCAGCCGCAACCGGTATTCACAAACGATGGCGGCGATATCTGGTTTGAGATGAGCAAGATCAGCTGGGCAAAAGACAGCAGTCGCTACACATTTTCTACCTGGGAGCGCGAAAAGAATCTGCTGCGTATCTATGTCGGTCATGCAGCAGAAGGAGAGAAACCTAAAATGGTTTTCGAGCGCCGCGGCAACGTCGGCCATGAGGTCGTGAATGTCGTCGATCCGCAATTCACGCCGGACAGCAAACAACTGATCGCCGTACTCGATGAACAGGGCTATCGCCAGCCCTATGTCATCAATACAGAAAACAGTAGCGCCAGGGCGATACTGAAAGGCGACTTTGAAGCCCATCATATCGTGGGCTTCACACCGGACAGCAAGGCCATGTTTGTGTTGGCAAACAAAGGGGACTTTGCTGCAATGAATATCTTTAAAGCAGACCTTGCCAGCGGCGATATGAAAGCGCTGGGTGCCGCAGGCGATTTTCACCGCCAGAGCGATGCCGCCGACAATGGCGAAAAAGTGGCCAGCGTTGCAGGTCAGTGGTCCAGCCGTCCGGAATTGAAAATCATGGATGTTAACACCGGTAAAACTCAGACGCTGACCAACAGCCATGATCCGCAATGGAACAGCATTGACCTGTTGCGCCCTGAACGCTTCAGCTTCACCAACCGTCACGGCGATCAGATTCAGGCGTATGTATTCAAACCGTTCCACTGGCAGATCAGCGATCAGCGCCCTGCGATTGTCTACACCTACGGCGGTCCGCTGAACGACCGCCATATCGTGGAGACAGACAGTTTTCAGCCGACTGCCTATCTGTTCGGCATGTACATGGCGGCGAAACACGGCTATGTGACGGTCGCAGTGGACCCGCGCGGGCATTCCAACTATGGCCGCAAATTTAGTGATGCCAACTGGGAACAGGCTGGCAAACCACAGACCGAAGATCTGGAAGACCTGACGAAATACCTGCAGCAACATCTGGGTGTGGATGGTAAGCGCATCGGCCTGACCGGATGGAGTTTTGGCGGCTTCCAGACGCAATACACCATGTACACCAGTCCGGACACATTTGCTGCCGGGATTGCCGGAGCAGGTCCGACCGAATGGGAAAATTACAATAGCTGGTACAGTGGCCGCACCATCGGTAAAACCGAGCGCAGCAAACCAACTCTGCGCCAGTATTCCCTGCTGCCGCTGACTGCCGGATTGAAAAAACCTCTGCTGCTGGTGCATGGTATGCAGGATCCAAACGTGCTGTATCAGGACACGGTCAATGTGTACCGCGCGCTGCTCGAAAACGGCAAGGAACAGCTGGTCGATCTATTTCTCGACCCGGACGGCGAACATGCGTTAGGTGGCGCCATCAAGGCGAAAGCCTGGCATAAAAAATACGAACGTTTTTTCCTGCAGCACCTCGGAACGGCGTTGCCTGCAGCGAGCCAGTGAAGTATTGACAGGACGATCGATTCACCGGTCAGGTGATGGATCAATGGATAAATTAATCAATGAATTGACGCATTCGTTCCTTGTTGAAACAGCTCCGCATGAATACTGTCTGCGGGACTGTTGATTATTTTTTCCGGCATTTTTGTTGATTTTTTACCGTGGCAATCTGACTGCCGGCTTGCCATAATCGCGACTGGTCTGTGACGAGGCCTGCTTCTGCAACGGCAGATCGCCAACCCAGAGAAAGGAACAGAGATGAAACATCCGTTTAGACAATATATGTACTCCGTATGGCGGCAGCTCAGTCAGGAATTCCGGCAATTCGCTTCGCGTGCGGCGCTCGCCTCGCTGCGGACGCCATTGCCGCGGATTGCGCTGATCCTGCTGGCGTTGATGATCATGCTGAGTCTGATTCCTTTGATCATTACTCTGTTCATCGCCCTGTTTGCATTCCGCGTCTTTGCCGGGCTGATCAGCCGCGGTCCGGCGTCTCCGTTTCAGGAGAACCATCCGCCGCAGGCGAGGCCGTATGCGGTACGGCGTGACCGCATCGGATATCACGAATAAATGTTCCGCAACCTGCCCTGGCCGCAGTTACTGCTGCTCAGGCAGAGTCGGATCACGATGCGCCAGTTTTTGCGCGCCATCCACCAGGTCAGCACGCCGAACACCGCTGTCAGACTTGCCGCGAACGCTGCAGAACTCCAGGCATCGCCCAATACCGGCACCAGATAAGGAATAAAAACCAGCTGGTACAGCTGCGCCCCCCAGCCTGTCAGCACCAGCAGACATGCCATAATCCCGCATAAGCGGCGATCGCATTACGGCCGATAGCAGGAAAGTCACGGATATCCAGATCTGAAAGCCGGTAATCAGACCGGCACCGGCGCGCGGCAGACAACCATACCAGTCAGGTATGAATACAATATTTTTCGGGAATACAACAGCCGATCAACAACAATCTCAGTTTGTTAAAAATACTGCAAAATCATGACGCAATAAAGCTTCTCAGACATTATCGCATTCTGTGCAGTATCAATAGCGCATATTACTGGCACTTAAGTGGCATTGTAAATATAAAACCAGTTGACCATCCCAATTCAGCCTAGTATGTTCTGTCATAGCTGTAATCACTGCGCCAACCATCAGACATAAGGCCGCAGGACATATCCAAACATGACGGAACCGCAACATGACGACCAACAAAACTGCTTCCTCTCACCCTATGCGCTGGGTGCCTACCCTGTATCTGGCGGAAGGCCTGCCGTTTTATGCGGTCGCACTGGTTGCCGGGCTGATGTATAAAAGTCTGGGTGTACCCAACGATCAGATCGCCCGCTGGACTGGCCTGATCGGGCTGGCCTGGGTTTTTAAAAGCCTGTGGAGTCCGTTTCTGGAAGCCGCCAGCAGCAAGAAGCTGATCGTCGTGCTGTTTCAGTGTATCGGCGGCGTCAGCCTGATCCTGGTTGCGTTGTCATTACAATTACCGATGTATTTTGCGGTCAGCATTGCTTTGCTGGCGATTGTGGCAATCGCGTCGGCAACACATGACATTGCTGCCGACGGGCTGTATATCGCGACGCTGAGTCACAAGCAGCAAGCGGCTTACGCTGGCTGGCAGGGTGCTTTTTTCAACGCCGCCAAATTTATTTCGCTGGGTGGACTGGTGATTCTGGCGGGTCATCTGGAAAAACAGATGAGCGCCAATCATGCATGGATGATTATTTTCGGCCTGCTCGGCATCATGCTGAGCCTGCTCGGGATTTATCATAGCTGGGCGTTGCCGGGGACAAAGAATACGTCAACTAAGGCATCCATGCGCAGCGTATTCAGTACGCTGCTCAGTGTGATCATCGATTTTTTCCGCAAACCCGGCATCTGGCTGGCCATCACCTTCATCATCCTGTTCCGTGCCGGTGAAGGTCAGATTCAAACCATCGGCCCGCTGTTTCTGCGGGATGCACGCGAACTCGGCGGACTCGGGCTGAGTACCGATCAGGTCGGTATCGTGTATGGCACGGCAGGTACGGTCGCCTTTCTGGCTGGCAGTGTGCTGGGAGGCTATTTCACTTCCTGGCTCGGTCTGCGCCGTGCGCTGCCGTGGCTGATTGTGGCAATGAATGTACCGAATTTTGTGTTCTTTTTCCTCAGCGCACAACTCCCTGAGCAGATGGCGGTGATTGCCACAGCGCTGAGTGTTGAAATGTTCGGTTACGGCTTCGGCTTTGTCGGCCTGATTCTGTTCATCATGCAGGTCGTGGCCGTCGGCAAATACCAGACTGCTCACTATGCGCTGGGAACAGGCGTCATGCAGCTGGGATTTGTTTTTTTTAAAATGATCAGCGGTGATATCCAGATGGCGCTGGGCTATCAGCACTTTTTCATCTGGGTGCTGGCCTGCGCCGTTCCGGTGCTGGTGATGACCCGCTTTGTCCGGATTCCGGATCAGGCAGGTGAGGCCATGCAGGAAGAAAAAGCGCAGATCAAGACCGAAGCCGACTACGTATCGCAGGCATAACACTTAGCCGGTGATGGCAGGACACAGAATGCCCGTCTTACACGCACCGGGGCAATCCCCGGACAGAAACATCACCAGACTGCCGCATTACACCATCTGACCGGTCATGCCATGCACAGACAGCAGCTCTGCATGCCGGTATTTTCCAGGTTTGCTGCCGGCGTTTCAGACAGGTAAATTGCTTGGCACTGCCCTGCCCTGCGCATCAAACAGATGACAATGACGTAAATCAAAACGCAGCGCTATCAAGCTGCCGCGCACCGGTGGCAGGACATCTGCCGCAGTTTTCACTGCATAAAGCTGGCCTTGGCCCGGCAGACTGACATACAGCAGATTGCAGTCACCGAGCTGCTCAGAAAAAGCCAGCTCCACCGTGATTTCCGGACTGCATTGCGCACTGCCCTGATCGCCTGTGCCGGCCCGTGCAGATTGCCAGTGTTCCGGACGCACACCCAGCGTCAGCTGCTGACCCGGCTGCGCAGAAGGCAGCTTAAATGGAAAACGCAATTCAGCGCCGCCCGGCAGGCTGACGCGCAAGCTTTGCTCTTGCGATGACAGCACAGTGACTGCCAGCATATTCATCGCCGGAGACCCGAGAAAACCGGCAACAAACTGATTCGCCGGCTGGTGATACAGTTCCATCGGCGTACCGACCTGCTCAATACGACCGCCGTGAAATACCGCAATCCGCTGTCCCAGCGTCATTGCTTCCACCTGGTCATGAGTCACGTAAATCATGGTGGAACCGAGTTCCTTATGCAGGCGGCTCAGTTCAATCCTGGTCTGCACCCGCAGGCTGGCATCCAGATTGGACAGCGGCTCATCAAACAAAAACAATTCTGGCTGGCGCACAATCGCACGGCCGATCGCTACCCGCTGACGCTGACCACCGGATAAGTCTTTCGGTTTGCGATCCAGCAGATGCGTGATCTGTAATGAAGCAGCGGCCTGTTCAACGGCACGGCGAATGGCGGGCTTGGGTAATCTGGACAAACTCAGTGCAAACGCCATATTGTCGAAGACTGTCATGTGCGGATACAGCGCATACGACTGGAACACCATCGCCAGACCACGTTGTGCAGGAGGGGTATCGTTCGCACGTTTGCCACCGATCAGCAACTCGCCGCTGCTGATCTCTTCGAGTCCGGCAATCATGCGCAGCAGCGTGGATTTACCGCAGCCCGAAGGTCCGACAAACACCATGAATTCGCCATCGCGGATATGCAGGTTGATGTCCTGCAACACCGTATTGCCACCATACGATTTGCTCAGCTTTTGCAAATGCACTTCTGCCATCGCTACTGCCTTTTATACTGAAAAACCGGAGACCGGAATCTGGCCATCAGCCGTGATTTCACCCGCCAGCCAGGCACGCGCAGCGTCGATTGCCGGTGGTGCAAAGCCATAGGTCATGAGCGCCGGTGCCTGAATGTCGAGCATCTGGAACGGGTTCCACAGCACCAGATGCAAATCGGGTTTCCAGCTGTCGCGTATGTGCTGGCTGTAACGGATGCGCACCGTCGATGCCAGTATCACAAAACGTCCATCCTGCGGCAGGCTATGCCATTCAAAGGTATTCGCGTTATCAAACGTCACGGTATCAAGGTCGTACAAACTGGCGAGCATGGCGCTGACTTTTGCCGCCGGAATGCCGGCTTCCGACACACCATCGCTGACCACATCGGCGCTGATCACCAGTCTGACCTTACTGTCTCTGGCAGGCGGCAATGGATTGCCGCTGGTTGTCAGCCCGCGCTTCCAGGCGGAAGACATCAGGATGCGGTCTGCCAGCTCGGTCTGATACGCCGATGACTGACAGGGATACGTCGCCGTCAGTTGTTGTACACGCGCCAGACGCTGCGCCACTTCAGTGCGGGAAATCTGTCCGCTGGCGATCACGGCCGTCAGTGCGTCCAGCGTTTCGAGCTGCGTCTCGGTCGTGCCAAGTGCCATGACCATATCGGCACCCGCCAGCAACGCTTTGACCGCTGCATTGCCGACGCCATAACGGCCGGCAATCGCATGCATGTCCATGCCATCGGTGATCACCACGCCCTGATATTGCCATTGCTCACGCAGCAGATCGGTAAGAATGGCTTTGGACATGGTGGCGGGATTGTCAGCATCCAGCGCCGGATACACAATATGCGCCGTCATTATCGCCGGTGCATTGCGGCTGACTGCGATCTGGAACGGTACCAGCTCCAGCGCCTGCAATTGTTCCCTTGTTTTATCGACGGTCGGCAGGTCGCGATGGGAATCGACGTTGGTGTCGCCATGTCCCGGGAAATGCTTGACGCAGCAGGCGACACCTTCCGACAAACTGCCATCCATCCACGCCAGCGCCAGTGCGCTGGCTCGCTGCGGATCGGAACCGAAAGAGCGCTCAGAAATCACCGGATTATCGACGTTATTATTCAAATCCAGCACCGGTGCAAAATTCCAGTTAAAGCCCAGCGCTTTGACGCCACGCGCCACCGCTGCGCCGACCTGATAACACAGCTCGGGATCATTGCTGGCGCCAAGCGACATGGCGGCTGGCGGTTGCGGCACCCAGGTCGAACGCACCACCGCGCCACCTTCCTGGTCAATCGCAATCAATGCTTCCGGTCCCATGACTGCACGCAGATCGGCAGTCAGTTTTTTCAGTTGCAGCTCATCGCTCATGTTGCCGCGAAACAGACAAATAGCGCGGATATGATGTTGCTTCAGATACGCTGCCGACTCTGCATCCAGGCGGGTAATGGGCATGCGTATCATCACCAGTTGCCCTGCCAGACGGCGAGCCTCTTCAATCGATATTGCCGGGATTGCCTCTTGTATCTCTTGTCTTTGTTGTGTCATTTCACTGCTCCATCCATACCGCGCATGAAAAAGCGCTGGGTAAATAAAAAGGCGACCAATATTGGCGCGACTGTCAGAATTGTGCCGGCAGCAATCACACGGGTGCTGCTGCCATAGGTGCCTCGCAGATAAAGCACACCTGCCGACAAAGGAAAATCTTCCGGTTTGGCGATCACAATAGAAGGCCAGATATATTCATTCCAGGCATCTACAGCAGTCAGGATACCGACGGTGGCGAGCCACGGCATGATCAGTGGCAAAACGATGTGCACAAAAATTATCCATTCGCCGGCACCATCGACCCGCGCAGCATCGAGCAGATCCTGCGGCACTTCGTCAAACGCCTGTTTCAATAAAAGTATCGACACCGCCGTCACCAGATTCGGCAGCACCACACCGGTGTAGGTATCGACCAACCCGAGCTTCGTGATACTGATGAAGTTCACCAGAAAATTGACTTCCGACGGCAGGATCATGGTCGCCAGAATCATCCCCAACACCAGCTTGCTGCCACGAAATTGCATCCGCGACAGCGGGTATGCCGCCAGCGAGCAAATCACCAATTTGCCGATGACGGTGGCAGCAGTAATCAGTAGCGAATTTTTATAAAATGCGACGATAGGAATAACGCGGAATACTTCGGCAAAATTCTCCAGCGACACGCCATGCGGCCAGAACGATGGCGGAAATTCAAACAGATTGCCGCGCGTTGACAGCGCTGTCACCAGCGTCCACCAGAATGGAAAAATACACAGCAAGGCGATCACTGACAGTAACAGATAGTGCGGTAAATAGCGCGACAGACAGCGTAACAAAGAGCGCGATAATTGCGCAGCAACGCGGCGAAATTGGTGAATAGATACCTTGTTCATTAACGCCTCCCCGGTTTCAGGTAACGCAGGCAGAACACCGCGATCAGCATACAGCTCAAAGACACCACGAAACTGGCAGCCAGACCGCGCGGTAGTTTCAGATGTTTCAGCCCCTGATCGTAGGCATAGTACAGCGCAGTGAACGTAGAATTCATCGGCCCACCCTGCGTCAGCACATCGACTTCCTGATACGCCTTTAACGCCGCCAGTACCGACATGATGCTGCACACCACGATGGTCGGATACAGCATCGGCACGGTGATGCGCCAGAAACGCTGCCAGCGGCTGGCGCCGTCGAGAATCGCGGCTTCCTGCATTTCCGCAGGTAACGCCTGCAAGGCAGCCAGATACATCACCATATACCAGCCCAGCCCACGCCAAAACGATACAAACATGATCGCAAACAACGCCAGCGCGTCATCCGACAGCCAGCCCAGCGGCGCAGCGATCAGATGCAGTTGCAGCAGCACATAATTCAGCGTGCCCTGTTCATGAAACATGAAACCCCACATGATGCCGACCACCGACGCCGTGGTCACCACCGGCACGTAATACGCGGCGCGAAACCAGCGCATGGCTGGCAACTGATGATTGACCAGCACCGCCAGCGCAATCGCGGCCAGCTGCGTGATTGGCACCACCAGCAAAAACAATAACGAGTTGCGCAGGCCAGTCAGAAACATCGCGTTGTCCAGCAGGGCGCGGTAATTGTCCAACCCGACCCAATGCGTGGCACGCATCAGACTGAAGTTGGTGAAACTGAGGTAGGAGCCGTACAGCACCGGCCAGAAAGAAAATGCGGCCAGCAGCAACAGCGCCGGCATCAGAAACAGATACGCCAGCCAGCTGGATGGCAATGAACGGACGCGACAAAATACAAAGGAAAATGGCAGGGACAAGCGGGTAATGAAAGGGAAAATCACGATCTTTTTCCTTTCGCCAGTTTGCGGTTCCAGATCTGCACCGCTTCATCGAGTGCCTGCTGGATATCGCGCCGCCCGGTGACACCCGCTTCCACCGCCTGCACCAGAAACCGGCGTAATTCATCATAATCATCGATGCCCGACACATACAGGCTGCGTGCCGAATTCATGGAATGTGCCGCCACCATCAGCGCCTGCTCTGCGGCACCAGCACCGACTGATACTGCTGGTAACTGGCGGAAATACGGATGTGCCAATGCCTGCCGCGTGGTCGGCATCACACCAGCCATCTGTGCGAATGCCAGTTGATTCGCATCCCCCGTCAGGTAACGCGCAAATTCGGTAATAGCGGGTAACTCTGCCGCTTTCACGCCTTTGGGAATCGCAAAATGAAACATCCAGCCACCATCATTGATGCCGGTTGGCCCCGCAGGCATTGGAAAAATTCCGGTCTGCGCATAAATATCCGGCGCATCAGTTTGTATGCGGCGGATCGCGGTCGGCGCGCTGACCATCATCCCCAACCGGCCGCCCAGATAAGCATCGACTACGGCAGGAAAATTATCCTCTGCGAATAGTTTGTCCTTTAAAAATCCATTGGCTTTATACGTGGCGGCCAGCTTGCGGATCAATGCCACATGCGCCGGAGAGTTAAACACTGCCTTGCCATCACGGATCAGCTGCAGCCCCTGCTGCATCAAAAAGCCGTCGATCTTGCCGAGCGCCGGCGCATAGCCGGGCTTGCCGGTGCGGGTGGCAATCATCACCGCCTGCCCTAGCAACTGATCCATATTCAGCGGTGCTTTAGTGATACCTGCTGTCGCTAACATCGTGCGGTTATAAGCGATCACATTGACGTTACTATAATGTGGAAAACCGTAGATTTTTCCGTTGAAGCGCAGATCAGCCAGCGCGGCATCGGTGTAATCCACTGGCTTGCCGGGTGCCGCCAGATAAGCATCAACCGGTTCCAGCAAACCATCGCGCGCCATTTCTTCCGCCCAGGGAACGCTGAGATTGACCAATGCAGGTGGCTTGCCGGCAGCGATGGCAGTGATTAATTTGAGTTGCAGAATGTCCCACGGAAAATCGACCCAGACCAGTTTCACGTCCGGATGCATCGCTTCATAACGCGTCACCAGTTGCTGAAAATACGGAATGAATTTGGGCTTTAAACTCATGGTCCAGAATTCGATTTTCTGGACTGCATGCGCTGGTGAAACAAGGGTCAGCGAGAGCGTCAAACTCAATGCAAGGCTGAACCCCAGACCAAGCAGCCGATCGGTGAAAGCGAATTGCAAAACGTTTGATCGCCACCCTGCTGTCAGTGCCGGAAAACGGCCACGACATCGTATTTTTAATATACTCCCCCGATTTTTTTTAAAAAACGCCTTGATGTCCATATATTTAATGCACCTTTTAAAATACTGGAGGGGAGTATATAAATACAATGTTTTTAAAAAATAGGTGAGACGATCTGCGACTGTTCTGATTGACTCAATTTGTTTTGGTCACTTTACTCAGATGACGCGGCTGATCTGGGTTCAATCCGCGTGCGACCGAGAGTTGTGCCGCCATCACATAAAACGCCTGTATCGCGGCAATCGGATCGAGATCCGGCGTGCCAGCAACTGGCAATGTCAGATTGCGTTCGCGGATATTGTCCGGTGCTGCCAGCAACACATTGGCGCCACGTCCGCGCATTTCTTCCGCCAATTTGATCAGGCATTCCTGCGCCGGCCCGCGGGTCGCGAAAATCAACAGCGGATAGCCATCATGAATCAAGGCCATCGGGCCGTGCTTGATCTCGGCACCACTGAACGCTTCAGCCTGAATCACGGAAGTCTCTTTGAATTTCAATGCTGATTCCAGTGCCACCGGAAAGCTGATGCCGCGTCCGACTATCATGATGCGTTGTGCCGGCACCAGCACGTCGAGTGCCGCCGACCAGTCGAGCTGTGTTGCTGCGTGCAGGTCTTCCGGCAATTGATCGATGGCATTCAGAAATGCAGCATCATTTTGCCAATGACCTGCCAGACGCGCACCCGCCACCAGCGAGGTGATGAAACTCTTGGTGGCCGCCACACTCAGTTCTGGCCCCGCATGCAAAGGCATGGTCCATTCGGCAGCATGCGCTAACGGCGACGTGGCATCGTTGACCAGCGCGACCGTGGTGGCACCACCAGCGCGAAAATACGAAATAGGCTCCACCACATCCGGGCTTTGACCCGATTGCGAAATCGCCACCGCCAGCGCATCCTTGGCCAGCAAGGGTGCCTTGTTCAAGGTCACCAGCGACATCGGCAATGAAGCGACGATACGACCCAGACGCGCCATGATCAGATACGCCGCATAGTTGGCTGCGTGATCCGAGCTGCCACGTGCGACTGTCAGCACGGCAGATGGCGGATGGTCGCGCAGGTGCGCACCCAGACCGGCATAACGGTCACGCTCCTGCGTCAGTTGTTCGGCGACGCATTCGGATGAAGCGCAGGCTTCTTTAAGCATTTGCGAGGTCAATCTTTTCTCCTTCTACATACACAGCAATGAGGTTGAGCTGACGGTCGAGCACAACGAGATCGGCAAACGCACCCGCGCTCAGGCGGCCACGTTCGGTTAATCCAAGATAATCTGCAGCGTAAGTAGAAACCCGTTTCGAAGCCTCTTCCAGACTGAGTCCGATACTGACCAGATTACGTAAAGCCTGATCCATCGTCAGCGTGCTGCCGGCCAGCGTGCCG
Organism: Cognatundibacterium oligocarboniphilum; assembly: GCF_013377855.1. Classification (GTDB taxonomy): domain Bacteria; phylum Pseudomonadota; class Gammaproteobacteria; order Burkholderiales; family Burkholderiaceae_D; genus Undibacterium; species Undibacterium oligocarboniphilum. The sequence goes on from NZ_JABXYJ010000002.1 coordinate 502,932, forward strand.
TCTTCCAGACGCACGCCCCCCAGACACTTATGCACCACCTGACGACCCAGCATGTATTGTCCGTCCGGCATGCCGGACGCGGCGGTCGAATCCGTCACGCAATACAAGTGCGGAATCGCCCGCATCGCCGCTCTGATGGCACCGGGATGTACATGCAGCAGATCGGGAATAATTTCTGAAAACTGTGCATGCGCCAGCGCTGCGCCCACCATGCCGGGTGCACGGTGATCGAGGCGCGACATGGCGTTGTACAAATGCGTGAACCCTTTGGCGCCGTTTTCCAACGCCGCCACGCCTTCTTCATAGGTACCGAGGGTGTGACCAATCTGCACCTGCATGCCGGTTGCCGCCAGTTCGCGCACCAGATCCAGATGTCCGGGCATTTCCGGCGCGACCGTGATCAGCCGGATCGGCGCAATCGCATGCAGATGCTGCACCTGTTGCAGTGAGCCCAGACCGGCAAAATCCGGCTGCGCGCCGAGCTTGCCAGGATTGATATACGGCCCTTCCAGATGCACGCCCAGCACACGCGCCGTACCGGACGGGCGCTGCGCAATCACCGGCTGTATCGCACGCAAAGCAACCTCGATATCCGCCATCGGTGCAGTCATGGTGGTCGCCAGCAGACTGGTCGTGCCGTGCCGTGCATGTTCGCGTGCGATCACCTGCACTGCATCACCGGCTTCCATCGTGTCTTTACCGCCCGCGCCGTGTACGTGCAGATCGACAAATCCGGGCAGGATGTAATATTCTGATCCTGCGGTATCTCTTGCGTCTCCGGTCTCAGAAGCAATCGCATCAATGCGGCCGCTGGTCTGATCAAAACGAATCTGCCCATGCACCCAGCCATCCGGCGTCAGTACCTGTCCGTGCAATTGCTGTTGCAAACTCATCTGAACAACTCCGCCACAAAATCATAATAATCACTGCGGCAATAGGAATGCGATAACTCAATCGCACTGCCGTTGGGCAGATAACCGACACGGGTGATGAACAGCATCGCCGCACCCTGTTTGATATCGGCCAGCCGCGCCTGCTCGACGGTCGCATTCACCGCACGGATATGTTGCAAGGCGCGGGTCGGCATCACATTATGCGACTCCAGATAGCCGTACAGACTGTCGGTGACCAGTTTCGGGTTCGGCATATACATTGCCGGAATCGTGGTGCTTTCAATCGCCATCACGACATTGTCCGCAGTCCGTAAACGTTTGAGCCGGGACACCACGGTATTCGGTGACAGACCCAGCGATAAAATTTCTTCCGGCGACGCAATGCCTGTTTCGCGTGAAATCCAGCGCGACCCCGGTACGAAACCGCGCTGGCGCAATTCTTCACTGAAGTTGGTCAGACGCGATAAAGGTTGCTCCAGCTTCGGCGTGATGTACGTACCTGAACCATGTTTGCGCGTCAGCAGCCCGCGCTCGCACAGCATGTCAATCGCTTTGCGCGCTGTCACCCGTGAAATCTCCAGCGTTTCGGACAGCATACGTTCTGACGGCAGTGCCTCATCCGGCTGCCACAGGCCGCTGTGAATGCCATTCGCCAGCTTGTTCGCCAGTTGCAGATACAAGGGCGTGGCGCTTTCGCTATCCGGTTTGAAATCGATCAGTTGTGCCAGCATATTTGTCTCTCTTCGGTGTTATGACTGCTGATTGCTGCTTGTAATGACTCTGTACGTCCTGATGCCTGTCTTACTGATTGTGCTGCGTGACCGCGGCTACTGCCTGCCGAGCTGCACTCTGCGCTGAATCAGGATCAGCGCGCCCTCTGCAGAATCGCCCAGCGGCGCTTGCGCCCTCGCCTGCAAGTCTGCCGGCAGATAAGGTTTCAGCGCCGCAGCCAGTCCACCGCATAATGCCAGCGGTAACTGGTGTTGCGGATCGAGCGCATCGGCCATTGCCTGCACTTCCAGACCCGCATCCTGCAAAATGCGTGACGCCGCTGCCGAACTGCCTGTCGCCGCCAGCACCAGCGGCGCCAGTTCGGCATAGCGCGTCTGATTGGCCTGACCGAGCCAGGCGAACACGGCATCTTTATCGCCGCCGCAATGTTGCAACACAGCGGCTGACAAGGTGTCCGGTGCAGTGCGGCCATCCAGCGCCCGCTGCAGATGATTCGCTGCGCGCATGCCCAGCCAGGCACCGCTGGCCTCGTCGCTGACCGGGAAACCCCAGCCGCCGACTTCGCGCCGCTGACCATCCGGCTGCAACACCTCGCCCACACTACCCGTTCCCAGCGCGATAACAACGCCCGGCTGACCTCGGTGCGCACCCAGCAGCGTAGTATAAGCATCGGTCTCAGCTGCCAGCGCCGCCACGCCCGGATTGCAGACCGTAAATTCTGCTGCCCACTGCGCATTATTGATCCCGGCCAGGCCACAGCCCATGGCAATCTGCGACAAGGCAGGCATAACCAGTCCGGCTTGTTCAAATGCTTCCCGGGTCGCCGCCAGGATTGCCTCCCAAGCGCGTTGCCGCCCATGAACCAGACCAGATGGGCCACCGGCTCCACGCGACAGCAATACGCCATCCGCATTTGCCAACACCACTCTGGTGCCAGTACCACCGCCGTCAACGCCGATCAGATAGGTGCAGACTGCACCAGCGGCCGCAATTCCGGGATCAACAGATAATGATGAATTTCCTTGTGCCATCAGTTTCTTACTCATTTCCTACGCCATGCCCGGCGAACAGAGCGCACTCCGTTGGCTGAACAGAATTCTGTTAGACTGTCACCATGCCACTGTAAAGTTTTTTTATAGTGGCTGTCAATAGGTATTTAAGTGGTATTAATTGATTTTATCCACAGCTTACATACCTCTTTCCTCGGAGCCGTTTCCGCGCTTCCTATGTCAGCATCGATTTGTCAGCGCGGCTGACACCGCACGAAACCATTGCCGCGCATTTCCGTTGCTGATTGCCTGACCGCTTCACTTCAAGAACTGCTCATTACCCACCA
>NZ_JABXYJ010000020.1 GCF_013377855.1 Cognatundibacterium oligocarboniphilum
AATTACGGTAGAAGAACTCAAAAAAATGTGGGAGCCAGCGGCACAAGGCACGATCATGCGCTGGAAACAAATCAATCCTGCCTGGCCAGATACACCAATCAAACTCTTTGGCGCCGGTGCAGACTCAGGAACTTTTGATTACTTTACCGATGCAATTGTCGGCAAAACCAAATCCAGCCGCACTGACTATGTTGCCTCGGAAGACGACAATGTCGTTGTGCAAGGTGTGGCACGTGATCCAAATTCCATTGGCTATTTCGGTTATGCCTACTATCTCGAAAACAGCAAGAAACTGAAACTTGTTCCTATCGTACACCAAGCAGGCAAACCGGCAGTGGCGCCATCTGTACAGTCGGTCATCGATGGTAGTTATCAACCACTGTCACGTCCGATCTTTATTTATGTGAATGCTAAAGCGGCCGAACGTCCGGAGGTAAAAGGGTTTGTCGATTTCTATTTAGCCAATGCGCAGAAAGCGGTGAAGGAAGCAAAGTACATTCCGTTGACTGAGAAAGACTATAAGCATGCTAGCTTGAATTTTTCTAACAAAAAAACTGGCACGGCTTTTGGTGGTGAGCCTGAGATCGGTGTCAAGATTGCTGACTTGCTGCGCCGTGATCCCAAGGAATGATCAGATTCAATTTATTGCCTAGAGTCACGTCATGAACCTCATTTATTTCAGAAAACGCACTGCCGTCAAGATTGCCCGTTGGATCTGGATAATTTCTGCAGTATTGATCGTTCTGGTGTTCAGTTCAGATTTGCCATACAGATGATTTTTAGTGATAGCTTGATTTCGCTTTACTTGATTTCTATATTTCCATTAATATAGAAATATAGTCAAAGCGACTCAACTTTTTGATATGCAGATCATGGATACTAAAGAAATCTTATTGGCATTGGCGGCCTTGGCGCAGGAATCGCGCCTGGCCATCTTCCGCTTGCTGGTGCAGGTCGGTCCGGAAGGCATGGCAGCCACCAAGATCAGTGAACAACTGGGCGTTCCACCATCCTCGTTGTCGTTCCATCTGAAAGAGCTATCACATGCCGATTTGGTGGAATCTCGACAGGCAGGACGCTTTGTCATTTACTCAGCAAACATGACGACGATGAACCAGATGCTGGGTTTTTTGACTGAGAACTGCTGCGGTGGCAATCCTTGCACACCAGTACAGGCGCAGCAATGTGCCACTGTTGAATAGACAAAACATCCTTAATAAATTATTGAGACGACTTATGAACGTTTTATTTCTGTGCACAGGCAATTCTTGCCGTTCTATCCTCGCTGAAGCCACATTCAACCATTTAGCACCTGCTGGATGGAAAGCCATGAGCGCCGGCAGTAAGCCTACCGGTCAGGTTCACCCTCGCTCCTTGGCATTGCTGGCAAGAGAAGGTATTTCCACACAGGGTTATGCCAGCAAATCCTGGGACAATCTTCCAGCAACACCCGATATCGTTGTTACCGTTTGTGCTAGCGCAGCAGGAGAAACATGTCCCGCCTACCTTGGTCCAGTCTTGCGTACGCACTGGGGCGTAGAAGATCCAGCCCATGCAACAGGAACTGACGAAGAAATTGATGCCGCCTTTGTAACTGCCTACCGTATTTTGCGAGCCCGAATAGAGGCATTTCTAGCACTACCTCTGGACACATTATCGCAGGATAAACAAAAATTAAAGGAAGAGCTTGACCGTCTTGGCAGCTTAATTCCGGAACAACAGCACTAGTCCTTCCCCATTAGAGTCATACCTCAGCCACCAGGAGATTTCCATGAGCGACAAAATTTACAATGTCTTATTTTTATGTACTGGCAATTCTGCACGTAGCATCATGGCAGAAGCCATGCTCAATGCCATGGGGAAAGACCGTTTCAAAGTCTACAGTGCCGGCAGCCACCCTAACGGCAAAGTGAATCCTATGGCAATCGAACAAATTGCACATCTTGGCTTTGATACAACAGGCTTGCGCAGCAAGAGCTGGGATGAATTCGCGTCTAGTGATGCGCCTCACATGGATTTTGTCATTACCGTATGCGACAAAGCTGCCGGTGAAGTTTGTCCTTTTTGGCCAGGTCAACCAATGACTGCACACTGGGGATTTCAAGACCCAGCAGAGTTAAAGGGATCTGAAGTGGAAATACGACAAACTTTTGCACGCATTTGTCGTGAAATCAAAACAAGATTGGATATTTTTTTAAGCTTGCCACTCAACAAGTTAGAAAAACTCGCTCTTCAAAGAGAACTCGACAAGATAGGGTTGAACCATTCTTGATTGGTTGACACAGCTTAGTTCAGTAAATAAGTAATAAAGGTTTCTATGTCTATCAAATGTGAAGTCGTCGGCAAAGTTAGCGCCAAGGCTCCCCTTAATTTTTTTGAGCGCTATCTTACTGCGTGGGTAGCTCTTTGCATTATCGTTGGTATTGCAGCGGGGCAGTTTTTCCCAAGTGCATTTAAGCTGATCGGTGGAATGGAAATCGCAAAAGTCAATTTACCTGTCGGTTTATTGATTTGGATTATGATTATTCCCATGCTACTGAAAATTGATTTCAGCGCATTAAATCAGGTAAAAAATCATGCAAAAGGGATTGGCGTCACGATATTCATCAATTGGATGGTCAAGCCGTTCTCAATGGCATTCCTTGGATGGGTATTCGTGCGCCACCTCTTTGCTCCGTTACTTCCCACTGGCCAGATCGACAGCTATATTGCCGGCTTGATTCTTTTGGCTGCGGCTCCCTGTACAGCGATGGTTTTTGTATGGAGTCGTTTAACTGATGGCGACCCATATTTCACGTTATCTCAGGTAGCTATTAATGACGTAATTATGGTGTTTGCATTTGCGCCACTAGTTGGATTGCTGCTGGGAGTCTCAAACATCACTATTCCCTGGGATACTTTGATTACATCGGTCGTTCTGTATATTGTGATACCGGTGATCTTTGCACAAATAATAAGACGGATACTCCTTTCGCGCGGGCAGCCTTATTTTGATTCGGCAATGAACAAAATTCAGCCATGGTCAATAGGTGCATTACTGGTCACCTTGGTGCTTTTATTTGCTTTTCAAGGAAATGCAATTATCAAGCAACCTTTAGTAATTGCACTGCTGGCCGTACCTATTCTGATCCAAGTTTTTTTCAATTCTGCCTTAGCGTATTGGCTCAATCGCCAGTTAGGGGAGAAGCACTCGATCGCATGCCCATCTGCGCTCATTGGTGCGTCCAACTTCTTCGAATTAGCCGTTGCGGCAGCAATAAGCCTCTTCGGTTTTGAGTCCGGCGCTGCATTGGCGACCGTTGTTGGCGTACTCATTGAAGTTCCAGTCATGCTGCTCGTTGTGAAAATTGTCAATACGACCAAGCCTTGGTACGAATTAAATCAAAATCGTTAGTTATCACTCAGCTTTAATTATCAGCACGCATAACAAACGATTATTTATCTGAAGCCAACTACTTGATTAATATGTCTATTACTATTTATCACAACCCAAAATGTGGAACCTCGCGCAATACGCTGGCATTAATACGAAACACGGGTATAGAGCCAGACGTGATTGAATATCTGACTAACCCTCCTAGTAAGGGTGAATTGGTGAAACTAATCGCGGCAATGGGAATATCTGTACGCTCTCTGTTGCGTGCAAAAGGTACGCCTTATGAAGAACTAAATCTAGACAATCCGAAATGGTCCGATGATGAATTGCTAGATTTCATGATGGCGCATCCCATTTTGATTAACCGTCCTATCGTCGTTACTTCCATCGGAACGCGACTCTGCCGCCCGTCAGAAGCTGTGCTCGATGTTCTACCATTTCCGCAATTGGGTGAATTTATCAAAGAAGATGGCGAGAAAGTCATTGATAGAGAGGGTCATCGTGTCGACAACGCAGCCTGATTTACCCAATCTGAATACTGAACTTTTTAATATCCCTGAAAAAATAAAACTCAGGACAACGGAAGTTTCGACCCATGCGCCACGGTTCCTGCTGCTGTACGGTTCTTTGCGGGAACGCTCCTACAGCAAACTATTAATTCTCGAAGCTGCGCGCCTGCTCGAAGCCATGGGGGGAGATGTGCGGATATTTGATCCACATGGCTTACCACTACCGGACGAAGCACCAGATACCCATCCCAAGGTCATAGAGTTGCGCGAACTGGCGCAATGGGCCGAAGGCATGGTCTGGACTTCGCCTGAACGGCACGGTGCAATGACAGGCATTATGAAAGCACAGATAGACTGGATTCCTCTTTCAGTCGGTGCGGTGCGCCCCACTCAGGGCAAAACTTTGGCCGTAATGGAAGTTTCTGGCGGCTCCCAATCCTTTAATGCCGTGAACCAGTTGCGCATACTGGGACGCTGGATGCGCATGATCACCATCCCTAACCAGTCCTCGGTCGCTAAAGCATTTATGGAATTTGATGACGCTGGCCGCATGAAACCATCCGCCTACTACGACCGGGTTGTTGATGTGATGGAAGAGCTGATGAAATTCACGTTGCTGACCCGTGATGTTTCACCTTATCTAGTGGATCGTTATAGTGAACGCAAAGAAACTGCTGCCGAGCTCTCAAAGCGAGTTAATTTACGCTCAATCTAAGCTAAATTGTGCCTGCGCGCGCCCCTGATTTCGCTATTCTATAAGCGCAACAGCAAGCGCCAAGTATCATTTGATCTGAATTCGGATCAACTTTTCCGGCGTTCGCATCGACTAAAGCGATAGCACATAAATAATTGTTTGCTGGTTGCTAATTTAACGTGTTCTGCATATAGAATTATCGACGTTTTAAGTTCTGCATTGTGATGTCATTACTGCCACGCAACAATTGTCGCCAGCATGCTATCGGGCGTACATGAAGTACGCGGCTCAACCACATAGGAGCCTGAGTCTTGAGCAGCATTCATGAAACTGCGTATCCGCGTTTCAAACCGGAGCTGACGCAGCGCGAACTGGAAGACGTTTATACCCCGAGTGACGACGACTATAAATTTGTCCGTCGCCATGCCCGCACGGAGCCCGCCCGGCTTTATTTCGTACTGTTACTGAAAACAGTGCAGAAGTTGGGCTACTTCCCCTTAATAGAGGAAGTCCCGATTACAATTGTGTCATTTCTCGGAAAAGTGCTAGGCACGCGATCAGTGGCGGAAAAGGATCTTAAGGCGGAGGAGAAACGGCCTAATTCACGTCAGCGGTGTATGGAAGCCATCAGGACGTACCTGAAAATCAGACCGATCAACGACGGCACTTATTCTGCGATTCAGGACGCGGCCACGGAGGCCGCCCAAACCAAGCATGAACTGGCTGATATCATTAATATTGTCATTGAAGAATTGGTACGCCAGCGCTTCGAGCTTCCAGCCTTTAGCACCCTCCATCGAAGGGCATTGAAAGCACGCAGCGAAGTTAACGACCGCTTTTTCCAAAGCCTCGTTGAGCCTCTTACAGTGCCCATTATCGCCCGATTTGATGCGATGCTAGTTCTGGCCGCACCGCCAGCCATAAGCGGGTGGCAGCAGCTTAAACAAGACCCCAAAAAGCCGACCAACACGGAAGTACGGCAGTATCTGGAGCACGTTCAATGGCTCAAGGGCTGGGCTACGCAGTTGCCGGTCATATCCCATATTCCGGTTGTAAAACGCAACCAATTTGTCCATGAGGCTCGAGCGCTTGATGTGTCCGACATGAAAGCGCTCAAGCACAATAAGCGCTACGCGTTAATGGTGTTACTGTTTCATGCCCAGTTAAGCAAGTCACTCGACGATGCTGTGGAGATGTTTATTCGCAAACTGCGAAAAATCCATTCTGGCGCGGAAGAGCAACTGCGCCGATATTATCTCGAACACCAGAAACGGGCAGAGAAGCTGATCATCCAGCTACGCGATGTCCTTGAAGCCTACTTTGAGGGCGACACCGATGAGGACAAGGGAGTGCGTATCGCCGCTGCATTTCATGACGAACCAGGTAACCTGCTTGTCGAATGCGACGAGCACATTGCCTATGCCGGGAACAACTACCTCCCATTTATGCTGACGCCGTATCAGGTACAGCGCCCCTTACTGCTCAATTGCCTGAGCTTGCTCAATCTGGAATCAACATCTGCCGACCAGTCGCTCATCGACGCGATTCGCTTTGTGCTGGCCCATCGCCATAGTCACCGTGAATCGTTGTCCATAGCCGGAACCAATATCAATCTGAAGTGGATACCAGAGAAATGGCGGAAGCTGATCACTGGGCAACGCTCTTTAGAGCAGGTTTCGGAAGTGAGCCGAAAATATTTCGAGCTCTGCGTGCTTACCGAAACAATGCAGGAACTGCAGTCGGGCGACTTGTACGTTGCAAACAGTGACCAGTTCAGTGACTACAGAACACAGCTCATTGAATGGGATGTCTACCAGGCTCAGGTGAAAGAGTATGGTGCGATGCTGGGCTTGCAGACCGAGCCCAAGGAATTTTCTGCAGCCCTCAAGAAGACCCTTGCGACGATAGCTGCTGCAGTCGACGACGGCATGCCGGAAAACGAGCACGTTGATATCGTAGGTAACGAACTGATCTTGCGCAAACACGCCAAAGACGCCAAACCTGAAGCACTTGACAAGATCGACAAAATTCTCACAGAGCGACTGCCCGAGAAGAATATTCTAGATATTCTGGTGGAGTCGGAAGGCTGGTTGGATCTGCACAAGCTATTTGGCCCGTTGTCCGGCTTCGATTCTAAAGTGGATGATCCTCGGCGGCGCTTTATCACTACATTATTCTGTTATGGCTGCAATTTAGGCGCCACGCAAACCGCCCGCTCAGTCAAGGATTTGAGCCGCAAGCAGGTGGCTTGGTTGAACCTGCACCACATCACCGAAGAACGACTGGAAAAGGCCATTGTCCAAGTCATCAACGCCTACAACAAATTCTTGCTACCGAAATATTGGGGCACAGGCAAGAGTGCGTCGGCTGATGGTACCAAATGGAATATGTACGAGCAGAACCTGCTATCTGAATATCACATTCGATACGGCGGTTACGGCGGCATCGGCTACTACCACGTATCCGACATGTACATTGCGCTGTTCAGCCATTTCATTCCATGTGGCGTCTATGAGGCAATCTATATCCTTGACGGTCTGATCAAGAACGAGTCTGAGATCCAGCCCGATACACTCCATGGTGACACCCATGCACAAAGCGCCCCGGTATTCGGATTGGCCTATCTGCTTGGGATCAATCTTATGCCACGCATCCGGAACCTGAAAAGCCTGGTGTTTTATAAAGCTGACAAGGGAACGCGCTACGAGAACATCAATGGTCTTTTCAGTGAGTCTATTAACTGGGAACTCATTGAAACACACTTGCCGGACATGTTGCGCATCGCGCTGTCGATTAAAGCAGGCAAAATCACGCCGTCGACAATCCTACGGCGCTTGGGCACTGCAAGCCGCAAAAACAAGCTGTACTTTGCGTTTCGAGAACTAGGACGGGTTGTCCGCACAGAATTTTTGCTCAAATATATCGGTGACGTCGAACTGCGAAAGACGATCCAGGCTGCTACGAATAAGAGTGAAGAGTTCAACCAGTTTATCAAATGGCTGTTCTTTGGGAACCAAGGCATCATCGCTGAGAATGTACGCCACGAGCAGCGCAAAGTCGTGAAATATAACCAGCTTGTGGCCAATCTGGCTATCCTTCACAACGTTGAGGCTATGACGGGTACGTTGAAGGAAATGCAAAGGGAAGGATACCCGATCGATGAGGAAATTTTGGCTGGCTTGGCACCGTATCGGACGGAGCACATTAACAGGTACGGCGACTATACGTTGGATCTGGAAAGAACTGTGCCGCCAATGAATTACAAAACTAAAATTCTTCAGTAAATCAGAAGGTTACGGATGGATTTGAGTATTTTTACACGAATCCCGGCCACCCCTC
>NZ_JABXYJ010000021.1 GCF_013377855.1 Cognatundibacterium oligocarboniphilum
AATATTTTTACATGAATCCCGGCCGACCCTCAAACAGGCAGACAGTTTGCATACCCAGCTCACAAAAGCAGTTTCGCGAATCGAGGAATTGCAAAATCGCTTACAACATCAACAATTGGAGCTAGCGACTGCCGATGGAAAGATTGCCATGCAGCAGTCACTAGTTGAAGAATTGCGAACATTTTTACATCAAAGCACTACCGTAGATACGGATCGAGTTGGTTGAGTTTATCAAAAATGCAAGCAATCGAAAGGACTATGAAAATGGTCGACATCACAGCACCAGTAGCGACAGTAATTGCGTCTCTCGTGGGCATTGTCGTTGCTGGTCTCACAGCCGTGACTACATACGCCACGACGAAGAGGCGAGAACAGGAAGCAGAGATACGCAAAGAGAAGCTGGAACACTACAAAGATTTTATGGCGAGCCTGAGCGGAGTCATTTCAGGCGAAGGCACACCGGAGGGGCAGCAGGAATTTGCAAGAGCCTGCAACAAATTAAACCTCGTTGCTCCGCATGCTGTCATCGTCGCTCTTCAGTCGTTTCAACAGGAAATCAAGATGACCAATTCAAGCCCCTCAAAAACACGGCATGACGAACTTATGTCTTGTCTCATTCATGCAATGCGAGATGATTTGGGACTACGCAACAAGGGCGAAAGCGATAGCTTAGTCTTCGGCCTGTGGGCCTCTGGCGTGCCTACGGCAGAAAGACGGGAACAGTAATCATGACATTCCTCATGTAGAGACTATAGACGGATATCATTATAGATTCACACACAAGCCGCCCTCGCGGGCGTCAATGCTGCTGTAGTGGGACTTCTGCTGGCCGCACTCTACAGTCCGGTGTGGATCAGTGCTGTTTTCAAGCCTGCGGACTTTGACATGGTTGTGCTCGCCGTCGTAGGGTTGATGTTTTGGAAGTTGCCTCCATGGCTGGTGGTGCTGAGCAGTGGTGCTATGGGATGGTTGTTGGGTACCGTTCTCTAACCAGGCAATGATGATGCCGGTATGGGTTATTTTATCCTTATCTCGGCTCAACCCCTAAACCGCACTAAATTGCACGGAAAGGACGCAAATCCGGCACTCAAACTGATGAATATTTGCCTTACTTTACATTTTTGGGGGATGGGCAGAAATAGCCAAAGTTGAAATTTTCTTTTCCCAGGGAGCATTACGTTTAACTAACCGATAGATTTACGTTAGAGCACTCGAATTCCGTCAATTATGAACATATAAAACTTAGGATGCGATTTTACATAATATAAATTATGCGAAATTCAGAAGGTATCTAAGAAGGCTGCAAATGGTGCTGAATTCTTGCATAAATAGAACGAAATTCACCCTTGCAAAATTGGCACTGTTTAACCCTTCCACACTTCAAACGGCAACAACTTAAAAACTCCAAAATCTCATCCTTCGGAACGCCTGAAAGTCTCAGGCGTTTTTTTTCGACCNACCCATCAGAAGAAACTGCGCCACATTGAGAATTTGTACCAGCACGCCGATGGGCTCCATGGTCATGGAGCCCTGGACAACGCGTTGGGCACATTGAATGATCGAAATTTGGCTGTAATTCTTGAGTCCTGGTTTATCTCGATCCGCAACCAACCAGAGACCTCTGGCGGCGACGAACTTCGATGGCAAAACGGATTTGGATTTGTAACGGCCGTCGTCTCCTGGATTGCAAAAAGTAACGCAGATGCAAAACTGCAGCGCATTGAAAGCCGCCTTCAGCAACTCTCTGTCCTCTACAGCCAATTTCGGATCAAGAAACGGAATTCACCTGAAACAATTAGATCGTTACCGGCGTCTACCGTGGAAACCTTATATGCGAGCCAATTGGAACATCCGTCTACAGATGCAGATGAAATTTTCCTTCACCAGGTGCAGGAGAAAGACAACTTCGACCAACGACAACGCAACCTTCATACCGCCTAATACAGTGTAAGCACTTCGTTGGTTCAACTTTCAGCGCATACAAAACCCGAAAAAACGCCTACGTCTGCGCCGAAGGTAGTTGCGCAGAATCAGGATCGACCACGTCTCGCGCATTAGATTCGAAGTGCCCGAACATTCGAATTGCCATCAGCGAGTGGATGACCCAATTTGCCATCCCCAGACCAAAACCATCGGCACTCGCTAGACCATGGGCCACTCGATTTCGCAGGTTGATCCCCTTCGGGCTGGTGTATAGCGCGCGCATATGCAATCGGAACCGGGGATGAGCTTTTTCCTTGAATGTCCCATTTATGAGCAGCGCGCCCATGCCTATCGTCTCGAATCCACCCTCGCGCGGGTTGTGCCGCATGGGTGACTCGCCATACCTGCGCAGCATCTCCCTCAACCCGGCCTCCACCTGCGGCACAAGGACATGAACAGCCTTCACGAAGTCACCTGCATACCATGCGGCTATACCCTCTCGCAGCAGCCCGTGCGTCGGCACGGGAAATAAAGGGCTCTGCGTCAGAAGCGCGATCAACGCCTCTGCATCGACACTCCAATGACTAATCATCCGCGCCAAGGCTTGATGCAGCCAAGGGCTAGACCCGCCGATGTAGGTTGCGGCCGCGTTGAGAATGCGCCCCTGTAAGTCATCCTCGACCGACCCGATGGTTGCCGTTGTAAAACCGTTGTCGTCCATTAACGTGATGGAAATGCTCGCGTGCAGCGGCGCGTTAGCTGCACTGGACTCGACTAACCGGTGCAATTCTTCAGGATCGGACATCAGATGAAAGGCGATTCGGCCAACCGCTTGCTTCGGCGATTCCGCCATTAGTTCGGCGAGCCAGCGCTCCATTTCTTCCTCAGAGACGCTAATTGGTACGGACGACAGGCGCATGGACTGCTTGGCCTCCTCTGAGCGTGCAATGATTTCCGCATCAACGCGCGAGGCGTCTTCGACCAAATTGTTCTGCCGATAACGGATGCTGATATCTTCGAGCCACGCGATAGCGGTTATAGCGTTGGCCTGTTTAGCGAACGTCTCGAATGTGCCTGCAGCCTTTTTGAGTGCTGCCACACCGAGTTCTGGCTGTTTGGACTTGGTCGCCCAGCGTGCTATACGATCGGCGGTTTGCAGGGCCAGATGTGGCTCGAATCGCTGACGGTCCGCCAGATCCGAGCAGGTGTCCAGCGCCTCCGTTAGCCAGCCGGTGACCTCCATGCGTTCTGCGTCGGTTAGTACCAAACCTTTGCGGTCAAAGACAAAATCGTCGATAAGCCACCACTGGCCCACATGCCCGGCTGCACGATTCGCCCGATTGAAGTCGAAGGCCGCCTTCTTGGCACGCTCGATCAGCGAGGTGTCTTGGATGTGCAGCGCCAAGCTCAATGCGCGCTCCAAGAAGCGCCACGCCCTGAATAGCTGCAATGGAATGCCTGCGTCCGTCAGGCCAATCGAATCCAAATAGGCTACCGCCGCGCGTTGCGCCAACTCCCGAGGCAGCGCAACGGGAGCCTGCCCAGGGTGCTCTCGGTTCCAGATGCGTCCGATCTCCCACGCCAAATCGGCGTAACGTGCGCGAAGGATGGTATGCGGCGTTTGCTCAGCACGCGCCTTCCAGTATTCGATAACCTCAGCATCAATCTGCTTGGCATCGGGGATATGAACCTCGTTGCCATCCTTGTCCGTTCCTGAAGATATTGGTCCAAAATAGGAGTCCCACGGGCCTCGTTCGGCGGCCGTGGTGGTAACGAAACGATGCCCGATGATTTCGGCAATGTATCCGCGCAGCTCTTCAGGCGGCAAAACGCCGGGATTTTGCACCAGCGCCTCCAACTCGGCTGCTAAGGGCTGATGATCCAGCCACAACGACACCGCGGTTTCGGCCGTCAACAAGCGATGAGCTACAGCAGGAGGAAGCAGAACCATTTTTAAACCTTGTAGGACATGTCCAGAACGAAATTGACATATAACATTATTGAACACCGGTAGTTATTGGCAGTGCTGCGTGATTATCCAGCATTGCTAGGCCCGTAACATGGGCACGCTGATCTTTTATGCCTTACTGAATGCTATCCAATAAATCCTTCACTTCATATCCCATGAAAAGTCGCCTTTTGCACAAAGGCTATATGATAATTGACCTCATGCCGCTTCATTGACAGGATTTTCATGCACATAACTAAAGTCTCGCTGCAAAATTTCGGCCCATTCGCCGATTCCAACTTCCAGTTTTCGGGAAATAAAATAAATATCGTGACTGGAAATAATGCCAGTGGAAAAACTCAACTTTGTGGCGCGATAATTGCAGCAATCGTTGGTCGTTCAGCAATCCACATTGCGGAACAAGGGATTGGGCCCTCACTTGCTTCGGCCACGCTTGTTTCGGGAACTTCCGAAGAGGAGACCATTCTTCGTGTGTCAAACGATTCAAGGATCGAAGTAACCCATACTCCCAGCCCGCTTGCGATTAATGTTTTAGCTGCTATCAACGACTTCAATAGCCCACTTTTCCTGATCACCAAAGACTTGCATACGCGCCGCTTAGCAAAGTTTGACCTTCGCAGCGACACACAACATTTGCCTGACAATATTAAGAGTCACGAATTGTGGTCAAACCTCCGTAATATTGTGTTAGCGAATCCGAACATGGGATCCGGCGGCGAGCAGATGATTGCCGCTCTGTTGCGAGAACTCGTCGTACGAAAAAAATCAGGATTAGCGCTTCCGCTGTTGATCGACGAGTTTGAACTGTCTCGCGACGATGGTGTAAGAGATTTCACGATGGAAATCCTGACAGAGATTGCAAAGTTGTCGCAAGTAATTCTCTTTTCGCATCAAAAAGATCTTCTCCCACAACAGATCAACCGTATCGAACTATTTCGCCCTGATCACCATATCAGATCGCTTGCGGGATACAACTATCAACTGTTTTCCCCTAGAAATATAGTGAGAACTCGTAGTGATCCGCTCAAATTGATAAAAGGCGCCAAATTTCCGTATCATGAAAACCGTGGTTGTGAACTAAAGGAGGTGAAAGGCTCCAATCCGCTCAGTTCGATTAAGGCGCTAGTCGACCAATACGCAGTCGCCTTTCTGAACGCTGGCGTACCGCAAAAGGGTTCGATATTTTGGGGAGTTCGCGACGAGGATCGAAGGATAGTAGGCGTGACACTGACTGAAAGCGAATGTGAGGGACGGCCGTGATTACGGTTTTTTTCGCCAAAACATACTTAACTCATTGATTTAAAATGGTAATTTTGAAATTTTCCTATCTTCCCTAAGAATGTAGAATTAGACAGTAAAACCATCGGTGAGCAATTAGATGAGCACTATTTCTACAGCGCTTTAAGTTCACCTTCTGGCTTTCCCTTTACATTTTAATCGTCGTTTCGATCCGCATATTGCACCTGGCCATCACACCAATTACAACAACCCAGTTTCGCAGTAGCGTGATTGTTGGCCAATTGCTTGTCCAACTGCTCTGCTGCGCGTCGTAGCGCAAATGATGCGGCCTGCAACTCTTTGGTCATGCAACCAACCTGCTCCGCCTCAGAAAATTGTACGAAATCATCCAGTAGAGTTTGCAGCGGCACGCTTACCACTTCGTGCAGCCTTTCCTCAAACGTTGTTTGCAGGTAGATTATCAGTTCCTGCTGCCTTGGTGCGGCATGCAAGCGAAATGCTTGATGCCAGCTGAAGGCTGGGTTAAATAGATTTTTGTCGTCAGAATTCATCAATATTTGTTTTTAAAGTGACATCGAGGGTTCGTTTTAATTAACCCTTGCACGCGGCTGAAAATCAATAAGATGGTCTGCACAGCCGTGTTGCTTAGGAATAATTTACTGCGGTTTCACATTCAAGAAAGCCTTAAATTCAGCCATCATTAGCTGCTGAGCGTCAAGCTTGGCATCGCTCTTGGCCAACTCCAATTGCAAACTGCTTATCTGCGTCTCCAATGCCTTATTTTGAGTAAATGCATCAACATGCTGCTCCTGTAAGTCAGTGATCCGGGCAGTCTTTTCAATTAATTGAGTCTCCATCTGCGCGGCACGCTGTGCGATGGCTCGTTGTGCATCTAATTCAGTCTGTGTCTTACGACTTTGATTTTTCTCTTCATATAGCGACTTCTGCGCTTGGGACAATTCTGCAATCAGCTTAGCCCCATCCTGGTTGAGTTGCGTCACTTCGTTCTGCTTAAGCACTAGGCTCTGCTGCAAATGACGCAGCTCAGCTTGTAGTTGCTGAACTTGTTGTTCATGGCGTCGGATATCCTGATCACGTTGCTCTTTGACCGATGATCTGTAATGCTCCAGGGCATCCCGTGCATGATTGTGTTTTTCTTCCAATGAATGCCGGTGTGTTTCATTCTCAACCAAGCGCTCCTTAAGATCCATTACCTGCTGCGCCAAAGTATGCCTAGCGATGGATTCGCTCTGCAATGCTTCCCTGGTTTGCTCGTGGGATTGGATTTCTTGTTTGATCGCGGCTATGGTGAGGTCGAGTTTTTCTTGGATCGCAACATTTTTTGCCGTNTGCTTCCCTGGTTTGCTCGTGGGATTGGATTTCTTGTTTGATCGCGGCTATGGTGAGGTCGAGTTTTTCTTGGATCGCAACATTTTTTGCCGTCAAATCTGTAACTTCTGCCTCATGCAGGAGATCTTTTTCGCTATGCCGCGATTCCAGTTCGGCGATGCGATTACTTGCCTCTGTCTCTAGCTGGGCAGCCAGGCGCGCCACCAGATCCTGTAGCGCTTCGGTGATGGAGGTTTTGCGATCAACGTTACCGCCATTCGCCTCTTCTAACTCCTTCAGGTACTTGTGTATGGTGGTTTTGGAGCCGGTATTGCCCAAGGCAATTCTCACCGCATCGACCGACGGATGACGCCCTTGAGCTAACAGGCTATTGCGTGCTTTTTCGACTTCTGACTTATACAATCCGGTTCTGGCCATCATTTACTCCATTGAATATAATAATGTATTACATACCATGTAATTACATAC
>NZ_JABXYJ010000022.1 GCF_013377855.1 Cognatundibacterium oligocarboniphilum
GTACTTTCGTACACTCGTACTTCATTTATGTTTCTTACTGGTTATGATTTGTACCAACATCCATTGGCGCACACTTCATATTGCTCACTTGTAGCCCATACCTGCTAAGGTTATAGGGACAAGCCTTACGGGCAATTAGTACTGGTTAGCTTAATGCATTACTGCACTTCCACACCCAGCCTATCAACGTCCTGGTCTCGAACGACCCTTTAAAGAGATCTAGTCTCTGGGAAGTCTCATCTTAAGGCGAGTTTCCCGCTTAGATGCTTTCAGCGGTTATCTCTTCCGAACATAGCTACCCGGCAATGCCACTGGCGTGACAACCGGTACACCAGAGGTTCGTCCACTCCGGTCCTCTCGTACTAGGAGCAGCCCCCTTCAAACTTCCAACGCCCACGGCAGATAGGGACCAAACTGTCTCACGACGTTTTAAACCCAGCTCACGTACCACTTTAAATGGCGAACAGCCATACCCTTGGGACCGGCTACAGCCCCAGGATGTGATGAGCCGACATCGAGGTGCCAAACTCCCCCGTCGATATGAACTCTTGGGAGGAATCAGCCTGTTATCCCCAGAGTACCTTTTATCCGTTGAGCGATGGCCCTTCCATACAGAACCACCGGATCACTATGTCCTACTTTCGTACCTGCTCGACTTGTCAGTCTCGCAGTTAAGCACGCTTATGCCATTGCACTATTAGCACGATGTCCGACCGTACCTAGCGTACCTTCGAACTCCTCCGTTACACTTTGGGAGGAGACCGCCCCAGTCAAACTGCCTACCATGCACTGTCCCCGACCCGGATTACGGGCCAAGGTTAGAACCTCAAATAAACCAGGGTGGTATTTCAAGGATGGCTCCACGCAAACTGGCGTCCACGCTTCTAAGCCTCCCACCTATCCTACACAGATCGATTCAAAGTCCAATGCAAAGCTACAGTAAAGGTTCATGGGGTCTTTCCGTCTAGCCGCGGGTAGATTGCATCATCACAAACACTTCAACTTCGCTGAGTCTCGGGAGGAGACAGTGTGGCCATCGTTACGCCATTCGTGCAGGTCGGAACTTACCCGACAAGGAATTTCGCTACCTTAGGACCGTTATAGTTACGGCCGCCGTTTACTGGGACTTCAATCAAGAGCTTGCACCCCATCATTTAATCTTCCAGCACCGGGCAGGCGTCACACCCTATACGTCCACTTTCGTGTTTGCAGAGTGCTGTGTTTTTATTAAACAGTCGCAGCCACCAGTTTATTGCAACCCCTTCGTCCTTCCCCCGCAGGGAGGTCAAACTACCAGGGCGTACCTTATCCCGAAGTTACGGTACCAATTTGCCGAGTTCCTTCTCCCGAGTTCTCTCAAGCGCCTTAGAATACTCATCTCGCCCACCTGTGTCGGTTTGCGGTACGGTCTCGTATGACTGAAGCTTAGAGGCTTTTCTTGGAACCACTTCCGATCGCTTCGTGAGCATGCTCACTCGTCTCAACCCCTTGAATTCCGTGCCCGGATTTACCTAGACACCTTCTCCAAGTCAAGAACAGGCTCTTCCAACCGCCTGACGACCTTCCGCGATCCGTCCCCCCATCGCATCATACGACGGTGCAGGAATATTAACCTGCTTCCCATCAGCTACGCATCTCTGCCTCGCCTTAGGGGCCGACTCACCCTGCTCCGATGAACGTTGAACAGGAAACCTTGGGCTTACGGCGTGGGGGCTTTTCACCCCCATTATCGCTACTCATGTCAGCATTCGCACTTCTGATACCTCCAGCAACCTTTACAAGTCACCTTCGCAGGCTTACAGAACGCTCTCCTACCATATCCTAAAAGGATATCCGCAGCTTCGGTGTACAGCTTAGCCCCGTTACATCTTCCGCGCAGGACGACTCGATCAGTGAGCTATTACGCTTTCTTTAAAGGGTGGCTGCTTCTAAGCCAACCTCCTGACTGTTTTAGCCTTCCCACTTCGTTTTCCACTTAGCTGTACTTTGGGACCTTAGCTGGCGGTCTGGGTTGTTTCCCTCTTGACACCGGACGTTAGCACCCGATGTCTGTCTCCCTTGCTCGCACTCGTCGGTATTCGGAGTTTGCAATGGGTTGGTAAGTCGCGATGACCCCCTAGCCATAACAGTGCTCTACCCCCGACGGTGATACAAGAGGCACTACCTAAATAGTTTTCGGAGAGAACCAGCTATTTCCAAGTTTGTTTAGCCTTTCACCCCTACCCACAGCTCATCCCCTAATTTTTCAACATTAGTGGGTTCGGTCCTCCAGTGCGTGTTACCGCACCTTCAACCTGGCCATGGGTAGATCACTTGGTTTCGGGTCTACACCCAGCGACTGATTTCGCCCTATTCGGACTCGATTTCTCTGCGCCTTCCCTATGCGGTTAAGCTTGCCACTGAATGTAAGTCGCTGACCCATTATACAAAAGGTACGCAGTCACAGAACAAGTCTGCTCCTACTGTTTGTATGCACACGGTTTCAGGTTCTATTTCACTCCCCTTCCGGGGTTCTTTTCGCCTTTCCCTCACGGTACTGGTTCACTATCGGTCGATATCGAGTATTTAGCCTTGGAGGATGGTCCCCCCATGTTCAGACAGGATTTCACGTGTCCCGCCCTACTTGTCGCATACTTAGTTCCACACCGATGATTTTATATACGGGGCTATCACCCTCTATGGCCGGACTTTCCATTCCGTTCTATTATCAAAGATGCTAAATCATGCAGGCTCTTCCCATTTCGCTCGCCACTACTTTGGGAATCTCGGTTGATTTCTTTTCCTGTAGCTACTTAGATGTTTCAGTTCGCCACGTTCGCTTCGTATCCCTATGTATTCAGAATACGATGACCTTTCGGCCGGGTTTCCCCATTCGGAAATCTGCGGATCAATGTGTGTTTGCTCACTCCCCGCAGCTTATCGCAAGCTACTACGTCCTTCATCGCCTGATATCGCCAAGGCATCCACCATGTGCACTTAGTCACTTGTCCCTATAACTTTAGCTNTGCTCACTCCCCGCAGCTTATCGCAAGCTACTACGTCCTTCATCGCCTGATATCGCCAAGGCATCCACCATGTGCACTTAGTCACTTGTCCCTATAACTTTAGCTTCTATGCAAACCAAAGTAGAAACCTACTTTGGTTTGGTTTAGTCAGGTAAAAATCCCTGGCAAAGCCAGATGATTTTTAGTTCATTCTCACTAAACCCAGCATAAAAAACGGTTATAGTTCTTTACTACTTATGAGTATTACTNCCTGCACACAAAAGTGAAACCCTACTTTTGTGTGATCTTGTTTCTTAAAAATGCCTGGCAGGGCCAGCTCATTTTTAATCGACAACATCTACGCAAAACCAGCTTTTCGCTCTGTTCGTCGTGCGCAAGACCGTTATAGTTCTTTACTACTTATGAGTATTACTTTAGCGTTTGCCGTATCTCAAGAATTTATTTTTTCTAAAACTGCCTTTCGGCTGCTTTTGATCAAACTCTTTTAATACTTTGTTTGTTCGATACAATCATAACCCTTCCATAAATTATTCAGCATGACTGTCGTCACACTAAACGAAGCACCCTTCCGGACACTTCCTTTACAGAAATAAATTTTGATTATTTCTACTTTACTTCTTCTGAATTGTTAAAGAACGAGTACTTCTTGTTGCTGAGTCTTGCGACTCTCTTTCGCTTTGAAAGAACAAACCTAAACAGCGCCCGCGCTATTTGCGTTTGTTTTCTCATCCTTACTTTTGGTAGGGCTGGTTGGGCTCGAACCAACGACCCCCGCGTTATCAACACGGTGCTCTAACCAGCTGAGCTACAGCCCCGCATGACTGTTTAAAACGCGCTTGCTCTGCGTTGCAACGCCTGGCCGTACTTGCGTACTGTCTGCTTCGTTGCGCCTTGATCAATCTCGTTTGAATCAGTCTTTTCCAGGTGGTGGAGGTTGACGGGATCGAACCGACGACCCCCTGCTTGCAAAGCAGGTGCTCTCCCAGCTGAGCTAAACCCCCATTCAGGTACTGCTTCCTACCGCAAAGCAGCTTCACTTCTGTTTACTACTTTTCTCGTCTTTTCTTTTAACAGTCAATAAAAGTGGACACTTAACTTCTGCGCTACTCTAGAAAGGAGGTGATCCAGCCGCACCTTCCGATACGGCTACCTTGTTACGACTTCACCCCAGTCACGAACCCTGCCGTGGTAAGCGCCCTCCTTGCGGTTAAGCTACCTACTTCTGGCAGAACCCGCTCCCATGGTGTGACGGGCGGTGTGTACAAGACCCGGGAACGTATTCACCGCGACATGCTGATCCGCGATTACTAGCGATTCCAACTTCATGTAGTCGAGTTGCAGACTACAATCCGGACTACGATACACTTTCTGGGATTAGCTCCCCCTCGCGGGTTGGCGGCCCTCTGTATGTACCATTGTATGACGTGTGAAGCCCTACCCATAAGGGCCATGAGGACTTGACGTCATCCCCACCTTCCTCCGGTTTGTCACCGGCAGTCTCATTAGAGTGCCCTTTCGTAGCAACTAATGACAAGGGTTGCGCTCGTTGCGGGACTTAACCCAACATCTCACGACACGAGCTGACGACAGCCATGCAGCACCTGTGTGCAGGTTCTCTTGCGAGCACTCCCAAATCTCTTCGGGATTCCTGCCATGTCAAGGGTAGGTAAGGTTTTTCGCGTTGCATCGAATTAATCCACATCATCCACCGCTTGTGCGGGTCCCCGTCAATTCCTTTGAGTTTTAATCTTGCGACCGTACTCCCCAGGCGGTCTACTTCACGCGTTAGCTGCGTTACCAAGACAATTAAGTCCCGACAACTAGTAGACATCGTTTAGGGCGTGGACTACCAGGGTATCTAATCCTGTTTGCTCCCCACGCTTTCGTGCATGAGCGTCAGTGTTATCCCAGGGGGCTGCCTTCGCCATCGGTATTCCTCCACATCTCTACGCATTTCACTGCTACACGTGGAATTCTACCCCCCTCTGACACACTCTAGCCTTGCAGTCTCCAATGCAGTTCCCAGGTTGAGCCCGGGGATTTCACATCAGACTTACAAAACCGCCTGCGCACGCTTTACGCCCAGTAATTCCGATTAACGCTTGCACCCTACGTATTACCGCGGCTGCTGGCACGTAGTTAGCCGGTGCTTATTCTTCAGGTACCGTCATTAGAATCCTATATTAGAGAACTCCGTTTCTTCCCTGACAAAAGAGCTTTACAACCCGAGGGCCTTCTTCACTCACGCGGCATTGCTGGATCAGGGTTGCCCCCATTGTCCAAAATTCCCCACTGCTGCCTCCCGTAGGAGTCTGGACCGTGTCTCAGTTCCAGTGTGGCTGGTCGTCCTCTCAGACCAGCTACTGATCGTCGCCTTGGTAGGCTTTTACCCTACCAACTAGCTAATCAGATATCGGCCATTCCAATAGCACAAGGTCCGAAGATCCCCTGCTTTCATCCACAGATCGTATGCGGTATTAGCTATCCTTTCGGATAGTTATCCCCCACTACTGGGTATGTTCCGATATATTACTCACCCGTTCGCCACTCGCCACCAGACCGAAGTCCGTGCTGCCGTTCGACTTGCATGTGTAAGGCATGCCGCCAGCGTTCAATCTGAGCCAGGATCAAACTCTTCAGTTTAATCTCTGTTTGTGTTCATTTCTGAACTCCTTCTTGCGAAGGTGTCGCTCACTCAAAATACTGACAGTTCGTTTCTTGCGAAACGTCTTGTTTGTTATTTCTTGCGAACATTTGATATTTTTTAAGCATGCCGGCCAGTTAAACTGACCGGTGCGCTTTCATCAAGTGCCCACATTTATTGACTGTTAATTGTTAAAGATCGCATTCT
>NZ_JABXYJ010000023.1 GCF_013377855.1 Cognatundibacterium oligocarboniphilum
CGCGCGTTGTCATCGCTAATCCGAATATGGCGTGGCGCCCAGGCCTCTTCGTCAATGCCGCTATGAAGCGCGGTGAAAAGAATGTTCCTGTCGCCGTCGCTGCTGACGCGGTCCAGACCATCGACGGTAAATCCGTAGTCTTCGTGAAAGTCGAAAAAGGTTTCAAAGTCCAACCCGTCAAGATAGGCAGCAGCGATGGCAGGCTTGTTGAGATCGTAGAGGGCTTGCCCGCCGGAAGCCAGTATGCCGCGAGTAATAGCTTCGTAGTCAAAGCTGAGCAGGGCAAAGGTAGTGCTGGACACGAAGACTAACTAAGGAATCAACCATGTTTGAACGAATAATTCAATCTGCCATCGTGCACCGATGGCTTGTCATGCTGGCCGTGCTTGCAATGGCCGCCATTGGTGTCTACAGCTATCAGAAGCTACCGATTGATGCTGTTCCCGACATTACCAATGTGCAGGTGCAGATCAACACCAGTGCCAGTGGCTATTCGCCACTGGAAGTTGAGCAACGCGTGACTTTCCCAATCGAGACGGTGATGGCGGGACTTCCTAATCTGGAGCAGACTCGATCGCTGTCGCGTTACGGTTTGTCTCAGGTGACTGTCATCTTCAAGGATGGCACCGATATCTACTTTGCGCGACAGCTTGTCAATCAGCGCATTCAGGAAGCGAAGGAAAATTTGCCTCAGGGTGTCGTGCCTATGATGGGGCCAATCTCTACCGGCTTGGGAGAGATCTACCTTTGGACGGTTGAGAGCGAGCCAAATGCAAAAAAGCCTGACGGTACGCCTTACACTCCAACTGATCTGCGCGAGATCCAGGATTGGATCATCAAGCCACAATTGCGCCAGGTGGAAGGCGTCACTGAGATCAATTCGATCGGTGGCTATGCCAAGGAATATCACATTACTCCTGACCCTGTGAAACTGAGTTCCTATGGTTTAACGCTCAAGGATGTTGTAGGCGCCATTGACCGCAACAACAATAACGTTGGCGCCGGCTACATTGAGCGCAAGGGGGAGCAATTCCTGATCCGTGCGCCTGGACAAGTACGCACACTGGATGATATTCGCAACACGATTCTGAACAATGTGCAAGGCGTCCCAATTCGTGTGCGCGATGTCGCAGAGGTTGCTATTGGTCGCGAGCTGCGTACCGGTGCTGCCACGGAGAATGGTCGTGAGGTTGTGCTGGGCACCGTCTTCATGCTCATCGGAGAAAACAGCCGCGTGGTCTCCCAGGCTGTCGCCAAGCGCATGGAAGCCGTGAACCGCTCCCTGCCGACAGGGGTCAAGGCCGTACCCGTTTATGACCGTACAGTGTTGGTCGACAAAGCTATCGCAACAGTTAAGAAAAACTTGCTCGAAGGCGCAATTCTGGTCATCGTGATTTTGTTTCTGTTCCTGGGCAACATGCGTGCAGCAATCATAACTGCGATGGTGATCCCGCTGGCAATGCTCTTCACCTTTACCGGGATGGTCACGTACAAAGTGAGTGCCAACCTGATGAGTCTGGGGGCGCTAGACTTCGGTATCATCATCGACGGTGCCGTTGTGATAGTCGAAAACTGCATTCGCCGCCTGTCGCATGCACAAGAGCATTTCAAGCGTGAACTCACTCTGCGTGAACGATTCCATGAAGTGTTTGCCGCAGCCAAGGAAGCTCGCCGTCCGCTTCTGTTCGGCCAGTTGATCATCATGGTTGTATACCTGCCGATCTTTGCACTTGCTGGTGTCGAAGGCAAGATGTTCCATCCGATGGCCTTTGCCGTGGTTGTCGCACTGCTGGGCGCCATGATTCTGTCCATGACCTTCATTCCGGCTGCAGTAGCACTGTTCATCGGCAAGCGCGTGGCTGAGAAGGAAAATCGCCTGATGGTGATGGCGAAGAACGGCTACGAGCCTTTGCTTGCAAAGGTCATGAACAATGCCACCACCGTGATCACCGGCTCCGTAGTATTGATCATTCTGTGCGGCTTGCTGGCGACCCGTTTGGGCAGTGAATTTGTGCCAAACCTGAATGAAGGCGATATCTCTATTCAGGCGCTGCGCATCCCAGGCACCAGTCTGAGCCAGTCACTGGAGATGCAAAAGAAGCTGGAAGCTGGCCTGAAAGCCAAATTCCCGGAAATCGATCGTGTCTTTGCACGTACCGGTACCGCAGAAATTGCATCGGACCCGATGCCACCGAATATCTCGGACGGCTATATCATGTTCAAGCCAGACTCGGAATGGCCTAAGCCGAAGAAAACCCGCGACGAATTGGTCGCCGAAATCAAGGAAGAAGCCGAGAAATACGTCGGCAATGCCTATGAGTTCTCGCAGCCTATTCAACTGCGTTTCAATGAGCTGATTTCTGGTGTGCGTAGTGACGTCGCGGTCAAAGTCTATGGCGACGATATGGATGTTCTGGCTGAGACAGGTAAGAAGATTGCGGATGTGCTGCAGCGCATACCGGGCGCCACCGAAGTAAAGGTGGAGCAAACTGGTGGATTGCCAATGCTGACCGTAAAAATCGATCGTGAGAAGACTGCGCGTTATGGCTTGAATATCGGCGATGTACAAGAAGCGTTGGCGATTGCCACCGGTGGCCGCGAGGCCGGCATCATGTTCGAAGGCGACCGCCGCTTCGATATACTGGTCCGCTTGCCGGAAACGCTGCGTAGTGACCTGGATGCCTTGCGCCGCTTGCCTATCTCGCTGCCGGCGCAAGCTGGTGCCACAACCTCGTTCATTCCGCTGAGCGAAGTGGCCTTGCTTGATTTTGCTCCAGGTCCGAACCAGATCAGCCGCGAGAACGGTAAGCGTCGCATTGTGATCAGTGCTAACGTCACCGGTCGTGATATCGGTAGTTTTGTTCCTGAGGCGGAGCAGGCAATCGCCAAGAACGTCAAGATTCCCTCCGGATATTGGACAACCTGGGGTGGCACCTTTGAGCAGCTTCAGTCCGCAACAACTCGACTGAAGATTGTCGTTCCTTTAGCTCTGTTCCTTGTGTTTACGCTGCTGTTTGTTATGTTCAACAGCGTCAAGGATGGTCTTCTGGTGTTCACGGGCATTCCGTTTGCACTGACTGGCGGTATCATCGCGCTGTCGATGCGCGGTATTCCAATGTCGATCTCTGCTGCGGTGGGCTTCATCGCGCTGTCAGGCGTGGCAGTCCTTAATGGTCTGGTAATGATCTCTTACATCCGATCCTTGCGTGAGGACGGGATGAGCTTGGACACCGCAGTTATTACTGGTGCTTTGACACGTTTGCGTCCCGTACTGATGACCGCACTGGTCGCTTCGCTTGGCTTCGTACCTATGGCGTTGGCAACCGGGACAGGTGCAGAGGTGCAGAGACCGTTGGCAACAGTAGTCATAGGCGGCATTCTGTCGTCGACAGCACTGACTTTACTGGTGCTACCTCTACTTTACTGCTTGATGCATAGAGGTGATCCGGAAGAAAAGGAAGTTGTACCTGATGACGCACAAACTGCTCAATAACTCGAAATAACTTTCTAAATGGCGGGCCGCAATTGCGACCCGCCGGGTATCGTTTCTACGGACAGCGGCTGAACGAAGGCTCGCACAGGAAACCGTGCAGCATCTGAATGCTCGATACTCCTTAAGCAAGCTAAAAATTGCGCTCAAGTAAGATCATCTTTGTTTTCAATTTTCAGTGCGGCAATTGTGGGGGAAGCTGACAAGCTGGCCTCAATTTTATGCTGAGCAAATGGATCAATTGCATCCACGTAGCGCATCGCGCTTTGCACACTTTTCCAGC
>NZ_JABXYJ010000024.1 GCF_013377855.1 Cognatundibacterium oligocarboniphilum
AGGTGGGTAGGAACAGGCTATTGCTAGCCCATTCCCCCCTAAGAACCGTGCTTGCGACTTTCATCGCACACGGCTCAAGCCTATTACGCTATTTTCTAAAAAAGAAAAAAATCGTATTTTCTAAGCTTCCTATCAGGAAGCCGGCTTTACTACTTTCAAACCTTTGCTATGCACTTGGGTGTGACAATTGGGGTGCAATAGTACCCGATTTCCCAAAGCATCAGAACCTCCATGCACGCGATATTCAATGTGATGGTCATGCCAGCCTGTTGCCTTGGTCATCTTGCAATTGCATGCTGCACAAAGCCCTTTCTGATCAATATACATCCGAATAAATTGCTTACGATGTCGCATGTTTTCCAACATGCGTTCTTGCCGCAATTGTTCGCCATACATTTCCCATTTGGGGTCAAACGGGTTATACGCCCCTTTGATTTTCTTGTGCCGCTTAATTACTGTACCGGACAACTGGTACAGCTCTGTCAGCGTTGTTTCCCCAACTTCGTTCACTACAGGAACCGCGAATACCCAATTCCGATCATCAACTGAGTGAAAGTATTTCTCCTTCACCCATTCAGTGCTCTTATTTGGATGTCGCCGTTTCGACCACCGCCAGAGCGCCTTGAATATCAGGTGCTCCATTCGGCTGTACGTCGCTTTGGCGACAACAGGACTGTGATACTGCGCCCAGCCCCGAAGGATCGGATTTAACAGGTAAATTAACTCTTCCTGTTTTATCGTCTTATGTTTGCTGATGATTTCCTTCACTTTGCGATAAAACGCTTGCGCGTTTTTCTTGCTAGGTTTGATGAGTAGTTTTCCTTGATACTTACGGAAATTCCACCCCAGAAAATCAAAACCTTGGTCAATGCAGACAATATGCGTTTTCTCATCGGAAAGTGTTAATCCTCTTACTGCCAGGAAATCCACTATCCAAGGGGTGACTTCGTTTTCCAATATCTCTTTCGAGATGCCTGTAATTACAAAGTCATCCGCATACCGAACTACATTCACTTTAAGTCTGTGAGCTTTAGTCACGCCTAACTTCTTACCTAGGTAATCTGTTAAACCCGATTCCAGCCCATTCAGCGTCACATTTGCCAATGTGGGGGAAATAATTCCCCCTTGCGGCGTACCGGTTTCTGTCTCCTGAAACTGGCCTCGGTCTATCAGGCCAGATTTCAACCATTTCCGCAGGATTGAACGCTCCATGGGAACATTTTCAATCAGCCAGTCATGATTGATGTTGTCAAAACAGCCTGCTATATCTGCCTCCAAAATCCATTGAGCCGAAGCTTTACTGGATAAGGAAACAAACAATTGGGACATCGCATCTGCGGTCGATCGATTGTTCCGAAATCCATAGGAATTCAGATCACTCGTCGATTCGGATACGGGTTCCAATGCCAACAAAAACATAGCCTGCATAGCCCGATCTAGCATCGTGGGTATCCCTAAGGGGCGTTTCTTCCCATTCGCTTTCGGTATATAGACTCTCCGCAGAGCAGAGGGACTATATCCACGCGGCTTCATCCTGTTAACTGCCGACCATTTCGTTTCAGGCGACTCCCATAGCTCACCGTCAACACCTGCTGTACGTTTACCTTGATTCTCAGTAACACGTCTTACTGCTAATAATTTTGCAGAGAGCGTGCGGGTTAGCAAACGTTGCAGGGCTTTCACCTTGCGCCATTTGCCTTCCCGTGTAGCCTTCGCAATTCGTATCTGCATCCCTTTCACGTTTCGCTCTACCTGCCGCCAGTTAACAGCGTGCCAGTCTCGCGGTGCGTGAGAAAGCGCAGACACATCCATTTGGATATGCACTTTCATGCTGCTTTCCTCCTTGTAAATTGATAGATAACTTCAATTTCCCAAGTGGAAACTCATAACGCTCCTTGTGGGAGCGTCCATAGCTCCCACAAGTAAAAATATCCGTCTGGTAAGTATCATGTCCTGATACTCACCCTTCACCTCATCCAAGGTAAAGGGTTGGTCAGCCGTCTTGCGACGATAGACCAGATAGAAGTCTGCACCCTTTCAGATCGGGACAAATCTTGAATCCCTATCCGAACCATTACAGCCCGGCATTCGCTTTCTCTATCCTCCCATGCCCGCTCCTCCAACAGTTTCCCTTGCGGGGCACCTGCCAATTTCCGATACACTGGAAATTGGCGGAGAGTCGGGTTTTCCACGTTCCCTACTTATCACACGACTGGGTTAGGGCCTGTCTTTTCTCCGATGGCCTGATGACGACGTATTCCGAGTCGTTAGCAGAATAACCGGCCATACACCTTTTGGTTAATGCCTGACAGCAGTTTTGGCATTTCCATATTTACGAAGTTTAACAACAGTTCACTTACATTACCCCTACCAGCCAGCCTAGCCTCTCAACCCCGTTACTGCTCGGAGTATCTACGCTTCATCTCGCGATATAAGCATACCTAAATCACAGGGAGATACATTGTTAGAAGAGCTTCA
Organism: Cognatundibacterium oligocarboniphilum; assembly: GCF_013377855.1. GTDB lineage: Bacteria > Pseudomonadota > Gammaproteobacteria > Burkholderiales > Burkholderiaceae_D > Undibacterium > Undibacterium oligocarboniphilum. The sequence continues at coordinate 2,479 of NZ_JABXYJ010000024.1, forward strand.
CACGTAACCGTTACCAGTTAGGCATGTCTTCGTAGGCTACTGTTAGTCGCATAACAGGTTCACTACTCGACTAAAAGATTTAAATCGAACCGAACAATGATAAATAGAGCTTTTGTCCCCTTGCTTACACATTAAAAAACTGCGCACGGGGGACACGTGTCGCACAAC
>NZ_JABXYJ010000025.1 GCF_013377855.1 Cognatundibacterium oligocarboniphilum
TCATCCCGCCGCCGGAAGTCCAGGTGCAACCCCAGGTTCAGCCACAGAACACCATCTCGGCCGTCTCCAACGTCAAGCCGGAAAACCCCGTGTTCGCCAAGACCCAGGCCGCCGCCCCCGTGGAAGCCCCGAAAGCCACCGGTCCGGCCATCGTGCCCGGCGTGATCGACTTCAACGTCCCCGGCTGCAAACCCGAATACCCACGGGCCTCGCTGCGGAATGAAGAAACCGGCACCGTCGTGTTATCGGTACTGATCGGCGCCGACGGCAGCGTGGCCGACGTCAAGATCGACAAATCCAGCGGCTTCCGCGGACTCGATAATGCGGTACGCACCCAGCTCATGTCCGGCGCCTGCAAAAACAAACCAGGCACCGTAGATGGCAAACCGCAACAGACCTGGACCAAAGTCCAGTACGTCTGGAAACTGGACTGATGCCAAAGCAGTCGCGTCAACAGGATTAAAAACGCCACCAGCAACGACCCCCGGTCCGCGGGGTGGCAACAAAAACAGCAGTAAGCAACCAACCTTATCTTTGTAACACTTGTTAAAAGGAAGCACCACAATGAAAACCCGTTTCTCCGCATTCCTGGCTGCCGCCATCCTGGCCCTGAGCGCCCCTGCCTTCGCTGAAGACGCCGCCTCCGCCGCCACCACTGCCGCCCCGGCTGCTTCCGCCACCGCGCCGGCGACCCCGGCAGCCGACGTTGCCGCCCCGGCCCCGGCAGCCGACGCCCCGACCAAAGAAGTCATTGAAAACCCGTACGGCTTAGACGCGCTCTGGAAAACCGGCGACTTCGTTGCCAAAGGCACCCTGATCATCATGGTCATCATGTCCATGGGAAGCTGGTACATCCTCATCACCAAAATCATCGACCAGGTCAAACTGGCCGGCCAGGCCTCCGACGCCCGCAGCAAATTCTGGAAAGCGGCCTCCGTCACGGCCGGCGCTGCCAGCCTCAAAGAAGGCAGCCCATTCCGCTTCATCGCCGATTCCGGCATCAAAGCCACCGAACACCATGAAGGCGCCCTGTTGGAACAGATCGACCTGAACACCTGGGTCTCCATGTCCATCCAGCGCGCGGTGGACAAAGTCCAGAGCCGCCTGCAAGACGGCCTGGCGTTCCTGGCAACCGTCGGCTCCACCGCCCCATTCGTGGGTCTGTTCGGTACCGTCTGGGGGATCTACCACGCGCTGACCGCGATCGGCATGTCCGGCCAGGCATCGATCGACAAAGTGGCCGGTCCCGTGGGTGAAGCCCTGATCATGACCGCGATCGGTCTGGCCGTTGCGGTACCTGCGGTACTGGGCTACAACTTCCTGGTCCGCCGCAACAAGAGCGCCATGGAAGAAGTGCGCGCCTTCGCTGGCGACCTGCACTCCGTCGTCCTGTCCGGCAACATGAGCAAGACTGCGAACAAAAAGTAACCCGACCCGGTCATCCGAGGATGACCCGAAAAACCCGGTCGGACGACCGGGTTCTTCCTGAAATCTGAAAGAGCACACACTATGGCAATGGCACTCGGCAACGATGGCGATGGCGAAGACGAAGTCAACAGCACCATCAACACCACCCCGCTGGTCGACGTCATGCTGGTTTTATTGATCATCTTCCTGATAACCGCCCCGGTCATCACCGACGTGGTCAAACTCAAACTGCCGGCAGAACGCAACCAGATCTACAAAACCAAACCGGAAAACATCACCATCTCCATCAGCAAAGACGGCGACGTCTACTGGAACGGCATGATGAAACCGCTGCCTGGCGGCACCGAAGACCTGTTCGACAAACTCAAAGTCGAAGCGGTCAAGCTACCGCAACCGGAAGTCCACATCCGTGGCGACCAGAACGTCCGCTACGAATTTGTAGGCAAGACCATCCTGACCGCACAGCGTGCCGGGATCTCCAAAGTGGGCTTCGTGATCGAACCCCCGCCCAGGAACTGAGGAAAAGGAAAGACTATGGGAATGCAAGTAGGAGGCGGTTCCGCGACGGAACCGGAAGTGATGATAGAAATGAACATGACGCCGTTGATTGACGTCATGCTGGTGCTGATCATCATGCTGATCATCACCATTCCGATCCAGAACCACGCGGTGAACCTGAACATGCCGACCAACACACCGAGCAAGCCGACAGAGCCGCCGGTGGTGATCAACATCGACGTGGACTTTGACGGGACGGTATTGTGGAACGGCGCGGCGGTGGCAAATCGCAATGAGCTCGAAGCGAAGCTGACGGAGATTGCGGCGCAGCCGAACCAGCCGGAAGTGCATTTACGGCCGAATGCGGTGGTGCCGTACAAGTCGGTGGCGGCGGTGATGGCATCGGCGCAGCGGCTGGGGGTGACCAAGATCGGCATGGTGGGTAATGAGCAGTTCTTGAAGT
>NZ_JABXYJ010000026.1 GCF_013377855.1 Cognatundibacterium oligocarboniphilum
TAACGCGTTTTTTGGACTGACACTGGATAAGATTACTTTATCCAGTGTTTATTCATAGTCATTTTAAACTTGAAATTAGAGGTTATTTAGTATGTAATTACATGGCATGTAATACATTATTATATTTAATGGAGTAATCGATGGCCAGAACCGGATTATATAAATCAGAAGTCGAAAAAGCGCGTAATTCGCTCATTGCTCAAGGACGTCATCCTTCTGTTGATGCTGTCAGAATTGCGCTCGGCAATACCGGTTCAAAAACCACGATCCATAAGTATTTAAAGGAATTGGAAGAGGAAAATGGCGGAACAGTGGACCGGCAAGTCACGATAAGTGCGGCCTTACAAAACCTTGTCGCTCAGCTCGCTACCCAGCTAGAAGTAGAGGCAAGCAACCGCATCGCTGACATGTCTGTTGAGGTTCTTGAAAAAGACCGCCTACATGCCGCAGAGATTGAAGAGGTCAATGCAAAACACACGCAAACAAAGGAAAAGCTTGATCTGACAATTGCTGCTATCAAGCAGGAAATCGATTTACATGAGCAAACAAGAGAGGCTTTGCAAAGTGAATCCATGACCCGTCACACCCTCGCTCAGCAAGTGATGAACCTCAAGGAGCGCCTTGCAGAAAACGATGCCTACCGCCATTCTCTCGAAGAGAAACATCAACATGCCCGGGATGCACTTGATCACTATCGTGCATCAGTCAAAGAACAGCGCGACCAAGATATACGTCGTCACGAACAGCAAATGCAGCAACTCCAGGCAGAATTGCGACAACTCCAACAAACCTTGGTAGCCAAGCAAAATGAAATCACCCGACTCAATCAGGATGGTGCAAGATGGGTTGCAGAGATATCCCAAGCACAAAAAACAATCTATGAAGATAAGGCAAACCTCACCAAGCTTAATAATCAAATTGAAGCCCACAAAGCCATAGAGCAGAAGGCTAAAACTTTGCAAGCACTTTTGACTGAAAAAGACACCCAGATCAAAGCTTTGGAGGCAATGCAAAGTCAATCAGAGGCTAACCAGCATGAATTGAAACATCAGTTGCACCACATGGAGATCGACCTGGCCAGCGCCAATGCCAAACTAGAGGCTCAAGAACAAATGATGGCAGATCTGAAATCATTACTCAGCACAAGTGTTGTTGTTAATAGTGGAGAAGCTCCGCCAGTGGGATAGTAGTATACGGGCATCCTCAGCTCCTTTGATGTCAGCGTTGAGGAAATTGAGATGATAGGACATTTTGTCAATTTCCCAGAGGGAGTTAAACAGCATATGGGACAAGCAAAAATTAGACAGCGCGAGGGCTTTGCACCAAAACTGATCGAAGAATGGGAAGCGGAAGACTGTGTGAACTTTGCCGTAGCATTGGCACGCATAACAGGCTGGCTTCTTCACGTAGACTGGCTGACTCCGTCGGATGAAGAAGATATTCCCGAATCAGAATTAAAACCATTGCGGGTGTATGTTGGCGACAATCGAGAGGGAGTATTTGATGTGCGCGGAGTCAAGTCGATAGAGGACTTTTCTCAAGGCACTGTTTTCAAAATAGCAAAAAGTTTTAAGCCCAAGCAAGGTGGCATTCGTACCCGGTATTATGATGAAGCCGCTCTTTTGAATCTGCCGCTCAAATACTTTCCGACTGAAGAGAAAATTGCCATCGCTACTGAGGCTATTAAAGCGCGCCCACAATTTTTAAATGCCATCCCAGCAAAACCACAGTCAAAAATACCGGCATATCATGCGGCAAGATACACTTTCGGAAAATGCGTTGCCTATGCAGAAGCATTGCGTGAACTAACTGGCTTACAAACAGCTGCTATCATGGTAAAAAAATTTACTCCATTTTACCGGGGCACTATCCGATCCGACGATGGCTACGTACATAGTATCGTTGTGCACCCGGACGGCATGGGGGAGGACGCGTGGGGATTGGCAACTATTGACAACATTGCCAGTCGCTTTGGTGCTCTTCTATATGAGGTTAGCTACGAAGCCCATCAAGAAGTCGTCCAGAATTACTTAAGAACTTCGAACAACATCTACCAGTCCGAACTAAACGTTGCGCGAGAATTGATAACTCAGTATCGCCTGAATAATACTGATCAAAAAACAAACTAAACCCATTTTTGATGTTGTGGAAGTTAAGGCTACCAGCCACATATTTTGATCGCCCAATCAAGAGATACTAGGGCTATTTTTGAGGTCATCATAGAAGTAACATTTCCAATAAATCAAATAGTTACATCAGTATTTGAATATTTTTACATGAATCCCGGCCGACCCTC
>NZ_JABXYJ010000027.1 GCF_013377855.1 Cognatundibacterium oligocarboniphilum
AGGCAGGGGATTCCTACTGCCTCTACCCCGGAATGGGGTAGATAGCTTCGGTGAGTTCCTGTTGCTGACGACATTACCGCATCGTTCACTTGGCAGGCGAGCCGGGCATGTCCTGCCCTTAGAATATTGATGGCCGCATTGCGGTCTGCATTTTCCGCATACCCACATTCGACGCATTCAAACTTGGATTGTGACTTTCGATTCTCGGCGGATACATGGCCGCAAGCCGGACACGTCCGGCTGGTATTGCGCGGGTTGATGGCAAGTACATCACCACCAAGCCATGCCTGCTTATATTCCAACTGGCGGCGAAACTCGCCCCAGCCCTGATCGAGAATCGACTTATTGAGGCCGGACTTGGCTTTTACGCTTCGTCCAGGAGCCTCAACCGTGCCTGCTGCCGACTTGCTCATGTTCGTGACTTTCAAATCTTCGATAACTATCATCGCGTGGTTTTTGCTGATGATGGTTGAAGTCTTGTGGAGAAAGTCGTTCCGGGCATGAGCTACCCGCTGATGCAATCGTGATATTTTTTGCTTCTGTTTTTTCCAGTTGCTGCTGAATTTTATTTTGCGGCTCAAGCAACGCTGATATTTCGCCAGTTTTGCCGCGTTCTTGCGGAAGGCGTTGACCGGCTCAAACATCGTCCCATCCGAGAGCGTAGCGAACAGCGTAACGCCCGCATCGAGGCCAACAATGGACGTGGAAGGATGCACCGGCTGCACAACCTCGCGCACTGTCTGGATGCTCACATACCACTTGTCAGCGACACAGGACACGGTAATGTTTTTGATGACGCCTTCGACAGCGCGGCTCTTGCGGTAGCGTATCCAGCCCAGCTTGGGAAGCCGGATGCGGCTATTGCCTGCATCTAGTTCGCAGCCTTGCGGGAAACAGAAGCTGCTGCTGACGCCCTTCTTTTTGAAGGTCGGGAAGTCGGCACGTTTCTCGAAGAAGTTTTTGTAAGCGCGCACCAGGTCTTTGAGTACGACCTGATATAGCTGCGAGGGTGTTTCTTTGAGCCATAAGGTTTCCGGTTCTTTTTTCCAGACAGGAAGCCACTTGCACATTGCAAAATGATTGATGAACTTTTCGCCCGCTTCGTGATTGGCGATTTGCAGCGCTAGAGCCTTGTTCCAGACGTACCGGCATGAACCGGCGATGCGACGCAGGCGCGTTGCTGTTCGCCGTTTGGCTCAATCCGAAATTTGTAGGCTTGCAAGCGCATCATGTTTCAGATTATACTCGGTCTATGGAGAAAAACAACGAAATAAGACACGGCAGACATTGCGTTTTCAAGATGCACGTTCACTTGGTCTTTGTGACCAAATATCGCCGTGGCGTGTTCACCAAGGAAGTGATTGATGACCTGCGGGGCATCTTCGCTGGTGTCTGCACCGACCTTGAGGCAGAACTGATGGAATTTGATGGTGAGCATGACCATGTGCATCTCCTGGTGAACTATCCGCCCAAGCTGGCGGTATCCGTGCTGGTAAACAGCCTCAAAGGTGTGTCCAGCCGGATGATTCGCAAAAAGAAC
>NZ_JABXYJ010000028.1 GCF_013377855.1 Cognatundibacterium oligocarboniphilum
TGGTTAAGTTTGCCCATCCCCCAAAAATGTAAAGTTAGCGTTAAAAATCACCATTGATCAATTCAAAGATCGCTATTTTTTTAAGTTTTGAAGCCTTCATATAAAGCTTCTTTTACATTTTTGGGGAAGCTGCAAGCACTTCAGTATCGCTCTATTCAGCAGGATATATCACTGGCAGTCTTAATTATTAGTAATGGCATCGTTATTTAGCACTTCTCTCGCACCCAAATACGTTTTCAACTCAGCCATCATCAGTTGTTGAGCCTCGAGCTTGGCACTGGTAGTGGCTAACTCTAGCTGCAGGCTACTAATCCGGCTGGACATTTCCTTATTTTGATCTGCGACACCAGTAATCTGGGCGTTCTTCTCGTCTAGTAAGGCCTCCAGTTGTGATACGCGCTGCGCTATGGCACGTTGCGTTTCGAGTTCCGCATCCAATCTACGATGATGATTTTTCTCTTCGTATAACGACTTCTGAGCTTGCGACAACTCTGCAACCAGCCTTACTCCATCCTGATTGAGTTGCGTCACTTCTTGTTGCTTGAGCACCAGACTTTGCTTCAAATGGCTAAGTTCAGATTGGAATTGCTGAACTTGCTGATCATGGCGTCGGAGATCTTGATCACGCTGCTCTTTGATTGATGATCTGTAATGCTCCAGGGCATCCCTTGCGTGATTGTGTTTTTCCTCCAGTGACTTTCTGTGTACCTCATTCTCCGTCAGACGTTCTTTGAGATCCGCCACTTGCTGCGCCAAAGTGTGCCTGGCGATGGATTCGCTCTGCATAGCCTCCTTCGTCTGTTCGTGGGATTGCATTTCTTCCTTGATCGACGCTATCGCTAGATCAAGTCTCTCTTGGGTGGTCACGTTTTTTGCTGTTAGGGCTGCAATTTCAGTCTCATGTAGGTGATCTTTCTCGCTGTGGAGCGATTCCAGCTCAGCAATTCGGTTGCTTGCCTCGGCCTCCAACTGTTTGGCGAGGCGCATCACCAGATCCTGCAATGCTTCACTAATAGAGATTTTACGGTCAACGTTGCCGCCGTTTTCCTCCTCTAGTTCCTTCAAATATTTGTGAATAGTGGTCTTGGAGCCTGTGTTGCCCAGTGCAACTCTCACCGCATCGACTGAGGGATGACGCCCTTGTGCCAAGAGAGAGTTACGTGCTTTTTCGACTTCAGACTTATACAATCCCGCTCTGGCCATGTTCACTCCGTCTAATATGATAATGTATTACATACCATGTAATTACATAC
>NZ_JABXYJ010000029.1 GCF_013377855.1 Cognatundibacterium oligocarboniphilum
AAAATGGCAAAAGGTAAGTTCGAGCGCACCAAGCCGCACGTCAACGTCGGCACGATTGGTCACGTTGATCACGGCAAAACGACACTGACAGCAGCGATTGCAACAGTCTTGTCCGCAAAATTCGGCGGCGAAGCGAAGAAATACGACGAAATCGACGCAGCACCAGAAGAAAAAGCACGTGGCATCACCATCAACACAGCCCACGTCGAATACGAAACAGCAAGCCGCCACTACGCCCACGTAGACTGCCCAGGCCACGCTGACTATGTGAAAAACATGATCACCGGTGCAGCGCAGATGGACGGCGCCATCCTGGTTTGCTCCGCAGCAGACGGCCCAATGCCACAAACGCGCGAACACATCCTGCTGGCACGTCAGGTTGGCGTTCCCTACATTATCGTGTTCCTGAACAAATGCGACATGGTGGACGACGCAGAATTGCTGGAACTGGTCGAAATGGAAGTGCGCGAATTACTGTCCAAGTACGAATTCCCAGGCGACGACCTGCCAATCATCCAGGGTTCCGCCAAACTGGCGCTGGAAGGCGACAAAGGCCCGCTGGGCGAAGAAGCCATCATGAAACTGGCTGATGCACTCGACAACTACATCCCGACACCAGAACGTGCCGTTGACGGCACTTTCCTGCTGCCGGTTGAAGACGTCTTCTCCATCTCCGGTCGCGGCACAGTCGTGACTGGTCGTGTCGAGCGCGGCATCATCAAAGTCGGTGAAGAAATCGAAATCGTCGGTATCAAAGACACAGTCAAAACCACCTGTACCGGCGTGGAAATGTTCCGCAAACTGCTGGACCAGGGTCAGGCAGGCGACAACGTCGGCGTTCTGCTGCGCGGTACCAAGCGCGAAGACATCCAGCGTGGTCAGGTACTGGCAAAACCAGGTTCCATCAAGCCACACGCCCATTTCACAGGCGAAATCTACGTCCTGTCGAAAGACGAAGGCGGTCGTCATACACCATTCTTCAACAACTATCGCCCACAGTTCTACTTCCGTACCACGGACGTGACTGGCTCGATCGAGTTGCCGAAGGACAAAGAAATGGTGATGCCAGGCGACAACGTCTCGATCACAGTGAAGCTGATCAACCCGATCGCGATGGAAGAAGGTCTGCGCTTCGCGATTCGTGAAGGTGGCCGTACTGTGGGTGCGGGTGTGGTTGCCAAGATTATCGAGTAAT
>NZ_JABXYJ010000003.1 GCF_013377855.1 Cognatundibacterium oligocarboniphilum
CGATCTGAAAAATCCATTCCGGCTGTCTCCTGTTACATTAAATACGGTAAAGCACGGTATGACGGGCACTGCCGGTCACGCCGTTGTGTTGCATTGCGGATCACAAAACCGATGTCATCCATGCTGCCTGTGCAGCCTCGCATTGCAGGGATGAGATCAATTCTGAATAAAAAAATGGCGGAACAGAGGGCGCTCCGCCATATCAAGGCTCACTCACAAGAAGCCGTTAAGACACAGGTTTCAACAACTCAGATTTTTGCGCGGATACCAAAATAAATCTGGCGACCGTTTTTATAGAACGCACGAGGCTGATCTGGTGTTGTGGCATAAGACTTGAGCATAGGATTGTTCAGATCTTTTCCTTCGAGAGTCAGGCTGATGTTATCAGTCAGGTTGTATCCCAGCGATGCCGAGATAGTACCGATAGCGTCCTGATAGATCGCAGAATTACGATCGAGACCATTCAGGAAAGCAGAGCGGTAGTTGTACTGAATACGTGCATTGAACTTGCTGTTTTCAAAATACGCACCGAGGTTGTACGAGTTTTTGGATGTGCCGACCATGCTGCAGTCACCGGTTGTCGCGCAGGCAGATCCCGGTGCTTTACCGGTTTCTTTGCCATCTGCGTAAGTGTAGTTGGCAGTCACACCAAAGCCGTTACCGAAATCCTGGGTGTAAGCAAGCTCAAGACCCTTGACTTCTGCAGTCGTGTTCAGCGCTGCACTCATCTTGTAGTCGGTATTGGCTTTCTGTGCGTAGTTATAGAAAGACTGTACGTAAGAACCATAAGTCACGTAGGAGTCCATCGACATATTGAATACACCGAGAGACAACATGGACTTAGGTGCAAAGTACCATTCAATACCGGCATCAAAGTTATTGGAACGGATTGGCTTCAGGTTAGGGTTACCACCGGAACCGGTCATCTGCGTATCGAGCAGGCTTAACGCTGCCAGCTGACCGAAGTCAGGACGCGCCATAGTACGGCTGACTGCAAAACGGCCGACCACTTTGTCAGAGATATCCACACGGAAGTTTGCGCTTGGCAGGAAATCTGTGTAGGTATTTTCTGTCACGATCGGTGCCCAGACTGCATTCTGAGAACCATTCTCGACGTGCTCTTTGGTGCTGACAACCCGTACACCGAAATTGCCGGATACCCGCTCAGCATTGAAGTTAGCCATTGCATAGGCAGCCTGCACATCTTCCTTCACACGGAATTCAGACTGATAAGCATGCGTATTGAAAGTCACATACTGATTTGCCCATGCTGTCACAGAGTCGCCCGTCAACGTCCAGGTGCCGTTCAACACATTCGGCAGGCTGGAATTGAGTGTTGTCACGCCGTTTGGCGCGCTGGATGTCAGTGTGCCGGCAGCGGCAACAGTACCAGCCAGGTTCGTCAGATTACGTTCATGGGAGGCAAAGCGCGCACCGAATTTGATACTGTGCAGCACGTCATTACCGGTCTTGAACAAACCATCAAACTGGCCGTAGGATTCTTTATCTGTCGCCGTCACATCCGAAGCCCAGCCACCGATAGGGTTATTCGGACGGAAGGTCAGCTGATTAGAACCCGGCACGATGATCTGTGCGGGCTGACTCAGGCCATACACGGAAATGCTGCCGCCAGAATAGGCATTCCAGACTTCATAACCGATATCGCGTGTATAACCGGTGCCTTTTGTCTGCCCCACTTTACCGGTGAAAGACAGATCTTTGTTTGCCTTGTAAGAGACATCCAGATTGACAAAACGGGAATCACTGTAAGAACCCGGACGAACAGCGATATCCTGTACCGTTGTGGACATCGAGGAGCAATCCAGTCCGCTCGGGCAGGTGTTCGGCAGCGTCAGCGATGTGATGGTGTTGCCAACGATAGTCCAGGCAGATGGTGCTACGCCGTTTTTACCGGACCAGCCATTCGTCATTGCCGAATAGGGCGCAAACATCATGTTGCGGTTAACATTCGATGCTTCCAGCTTGGAGTAAAAACCGCTCAGATCAAACATCAGATCCGGATTGATCTTGTACTGCAGGTCCATCATGCCACCCTTGGTTTCGCGCTCTTGCGAAAACTGGGCAGTACCGGTCAGCAGAGAGATATTCTTGCCAAGCACTTCCGGATGCGCCTGCACCCAGCCTGAGCCGTCATAGCCAGGCACCATTTTGTCCCACCACAGGAATTCCTGGCCATCGCGCAGCAGCGAACGCTTCTGGTCGAATGCCTGCACCATGATGCCCATGCTGTTATCGTCATTTTTCCAGTTCACCAGACCGCTGAGTTGCGCATTGTTTTTACCGGACAGGCTGGAACGCACACCTTCCACGGAACCCATTGCGGACAGTTGCTGCTTGAAGTCCAGCGGCTTGCGGGATTCAATGTCTACGCTACCGGCAGCACCACCTTCAATCAGATCGGCCTGAGAGGATTTATGCACCGTCACGCGGCCAATCAGTTCAGAAGGAAACAACGAGTAGCTGACGCTGCGGCCACCGCCGGAGATATTGGCCGCATACCAGTCACCACTCGATACTGTGTGGCCGTTGAAGGTAGTCAGCGTCAGTGCAGATGGCGTGCCGCGCAGGGAAACACGGTCGTTTTCACCGAATCCGCCTTCGGTACCGCCAGCAGTCGCAACGTTTACGCCGGGAATGCGCTGCAGCGAATCTGCCACATTTTTATCGGGCATCTTGCCCACGTCTTCTGCCGTAATCACCTCAACCAGCGACTCCGCATTCCGCTTCTGATTGATCGATTGTTGAAGCGAAGCACGAATACCGGTCACAACCACTTCCTGCGGCGTGGACTGATCCGCCTGCTGCGCCTGCGCCGACATGGATGCGCCCAGGACCAACAGCGCCACTGCTGACGCGATGGGCGTCAAACCAGGTTTTGAATTATGTTTCATTTACTCCCCCAAGATTTTCTAAATCAATTTCAGTCTGCTGATAACCGATTGCAGCCAACATCAGAACTGATCTCTCACCGATTAAAAAATACCAACGCTTTACCACAAAAAAAATCCACTTCAAATCCACTTTTGCTGAATATCCATGGTCTTACTTTTGCCGTCACTGACTTCCTGAGCATACTGAAAGCCAGCGGATACAACGGGTACAGGTACTGCAAAATCCCCTTCAGAGAAAAGAACATCACAGCATCAGGCAGGCTGTTTAATTATTGTCACTCCACCCTTCCCCTGTTTTCTGAAGCCCCCCTGAATCATCGTGAAACTGACCGGTGATATTCAGAAAACATCGGATGAGGCTCACTTTAAGTAGCCCAAAAGTGGTTGTCAAGCGGTATCTACGTGGTATTAACAATGCCAATATTGGTATTAATTATATGCCTCAAATAACATCAATAACCCCTTGTTTTAATTTAATTATTTTGTAAATTTTTAATTTTCATTTTCCAAGTGGTCTGTTTAGTTTTTCCAACAGATGGGTATCCATAGACATCCGCTGCATATCACCTGGCGGCATTTCTGCTGCATGTCCGGCGAACAGCAAAAACCTTGGCTGCCACACGAATAACGGTGTGCCCAAAGGTAGTATGCAAGTCGGCGGCAGAACGATTTGCGCACCGTGCCGGCAAATGTCCGGACTCATGCCATGAGAAAAATTTTGTAGTGAAAGAGGACTGCGCCACGACCCATCAGGAAAGCTTCAGAGCACCTATATGGCATTTATATTTCAAGTGGCATTAATGTGTTTTTGCAGATTCACTGCAAATCAATCTGACAGAATCTGCATCATGAATGCGCTCTCGGTTACACTGAAACTGAAACAGGACTTTTATCAGAGATAACATCATGCCCATTCACTATCTGGCGAAACTGACCTCTCCGAAACGCACCCCGCAATCCAATATGCATCTGGGCATTACGCTCGCATTTGTTGCCGGCGCCATAAACGCCGGTGGTTTTCTGGCGGTCGGACAATACACTTCCCACATGACCGGCATGCTTTCCAGTGCAGCGGACGATCTGGCACTGGGCAGGCTGATGCCGGCGTTTGCCGCCCTGTTTCTGCTGGTGACCTTTGCATGGGGTGCTGCCTGCACGGCCCTGATGGTGAATTACGCCAGACGCAACCACCTGCGCTATCTGTACACGCCGGTACTGTTGCTGGAAGCGACACTGCTGCTGGTTTTCGGTCTGGTCGGCACGCGCCTGCAGGAGCATGCTGTGGTCACCGTTTCATTCACCGCAGTCTTACTGAGCTATCTGATGGGTTTGCAAAATGCGCTGATCACTAAAATTTCCAGCGCTGAAATACGCACTACACATGTGACGGGTCTGGTAACGGATATCGGGATCGAACTTGGAAAACTGATTTACTGGAACAAGAACAAAGATGAATTTCATCCTGAGCAGGAAATCGGCGCCAATATGCAAAAGCTGCGTTTGCATCTTCGCCTGGTCATCGCCTTTTTTGCAGGCGGCGTACTGGGAGCGACCGGGTTCAAGCATCTGGGATTTATCTCCACGCTGCCATTAGCCATCGTACTGATTATTCTGTCGCTGGCACCCAGTATCAAGAAGCAGCTCTATACCTGACGCAACAAACAGGTGATCCAGCGCAGCCTCTGGTACTACGAAAAACACCCATAAAAAAACGCCTGCATCCCGGCAGGCGTTCAGTTAGTGGCGGCAGACTGATAAGCGCGTCGCCCCGCCTTCGTTTCAGAAGGAAGGTAAATCAGCCAGACGCGGACGACCATCTGCCGGTTCTAGATCCAGCCCCTGCATGCCGTCGGCATACCTTACTCCTGTGACTTTAGGTCCCAGTACAATGCCCTGATCTCCATTCAGTTTGATGATGACTTCATCACCGTTCGCAATGGTATTGAGCACTGTTCCGACATCCACTTCCTGCGGCTCATCCACCATCGCAGGCGGCATCACCTGTCCGCCTTTACTGCGCCCCCAACGTACTCTGGCAACACGTTCACCACTCTCATCAAACCGGACTGCCTCAATAAAAAATAATGCCATGATGAACCTCCTTGCCTGTTTTCAGAAAAAGTACCCAAAGCGGATTGGCATGAAATAGCCTGCTGTGAAAATATGACCAGGCTATGACATGCTGGCAGCAAAAAACTGTGCCGCACTCAATGCATAGTAGCAAAGAAAAACAAATTTTGAAGCGCATTCTATAAGCCCAGTCAGCAAGCGGCCCGCAGCGAAAAACTCCTCTGCGGGCCGCATGGAAAGCCGCAGATGCTGCGGCACATTGTCAGGGTTATGCCAGTTTTGCCGCGTGTTCCCGTGTGGCATGGAACACTACGCCGGGCCAGCGTTCCTGAGTCAGTTTCAGATTGACGCCGGACGTCGCCAGATATGCCATATTACCTGCTGCATCGTAAGCAAGATTGGCACCTGCGCTGGATTTCTCGAAGTCCGCCAGCATCTTCTTGTCATCGCAGGTGATCCAGCGTGCACTGGAAATGCTGGTGCCTTCAAACACTGCGTCGACGCCGTATTCATTTTTGAGGCGGCTGGCAACCACTTCAAACTGCAGCACGCCGACCGCTCCCAGAATCAAATCACTGCTGACCACCGGCTTGAAGACCTGCACCGCACCTTCCTCCCCCAGCTGCTGCAAGCCTTTTTGCAATTGTTTGATCTTCAGCGGATTGAGGATGCGTGCAATCCGGAAAAAATCCGGGGCAAAGTAAGGAATGCCGGTAAATTGCAGCATCTCACCTTCCGAAAAACTGTCGCCGATCTGCATGTTGCCATGATTCGGCAAACCGATAATGTCGCCTGCATACGCCTCTTCCACCTGTTCGCGGGAAGACGCCATGAACGTCACCACGGATGAGACCTTGATATCGCGGTTCAGACGCAGATGTTTCAGCTTCATGCCACGCTCAAAGCGACCGGAACAGACGCGCAGAAAGGCAATGCGGTCACGGTGCGCCGGATCCATATTGGCCTGGATTTTAAACACAAAACCAGAGAAAGCCTGCTCATTCGGCTCGACTGCCCGCACTGTCGCATCGCGGTCGCGCGGCGGCGGCGCCCAGTCCAGCAGCGCATTCAGAATTTCGCGCACACCGAAATTATTAATCGCCGATCCGAAAAATACCGGCGTCTGGACACCTGCCAAAAAATCTTCAAGACTGAACGGATGCGACGCACCATGCACCAGTTCCACTTCCATTTTCAGTTGATCCATTTCCAGCGGGAACATTTCCTGCAAGCGCGGATGATCAATCCCTTTGATGACTTCAAATTCCTGATCGGCGCGTTCGCTGCCCGGTGTGAACAGCAGGATTTCGTCTTTCAGAATGTGGTACACACCACGGAAATTTTTACCCATGCCGATCGGCCATGTCACCGGTGCGCACTGAATCTTCAGTACAGACTCCAGCTCATCGAGCAACTCCAGCGGATCGCGGGTTTCCCGGTCCATTTTGTTGACGAAAGTGATGATCGGCGTGTTACGCATGCGGCAGACGTTCAGCAGCTTGATGGTCTGCTCTTCCACGCCCTTGGCGGCATCAATCACCATCAACGCAGAGTCCACGGCAGTCAGCACGCGGTAGGTGTCTTCCGAAAAGTCCTGGTGACCCGGCGTATCGAGCAGATTCACCACGTGATCACGGTATTCAAACTGCATGACCGACGACGCAACCGAAATACCGCGCTGCTTTTCAATCTCCATCCAGTCTGATGTGGCATGACGCCCGCTTTTACGCGCTTTCACGGTTCCCGCCAGTTGAATCGCGCCAGAAAACATCAGAAGCTTTTCTGTCAGGGTGGTTTTACCCGCATCCGGGTGGGAAATAATGCCGAAAGTACGGCGTCTTGCGACCTCGCGGCGGATCAGGTCTTTCGACGGTGCATGGGAAGGCGCGGAAGGCGCAACTGTCTCCGCTGCAGATTCAGGAGTATCATCAGGAGATTCGTGAGTGGTGTTCATTGATGCCGCAAAAATGAGGAAAAAACGTGCAAGTTTAGCGTTTATTGGAAGGGAAGTCGAATTACCATTATAATAATGACATGTTCACTGGAACCAAGCCGGGAAATGTCGATCAGAACATCGCCTGTCCCTGACTCTAGCACGGCGGGTATCGTTAATGTCCATCCATCGTATTGTCATGTGGCACGGCTAACATGGTCATTTTCTCAGCTCATTACTCAATTATGAAAAAGCTTTTCATCTCCCTTGTCATGACAGCTGTTACAGCTGTGCCTCAAACCGGTTTTGCCTGGGGGGCAGACGGCCACCAGTCGGTCGGTGCGATTGCCGACACATTGTTATCCGGTACCAGAGCAGGCGCCCAGATCAGGGCGTTACTGGGTGAGCAGACACTGGAAAAAATGTCGGTCTGGGGGGATTGCGTCAAGGGGATTGCGCCGGAAAAAGATTTTTCCTACACCTCGGCTGGCCGCTATCCCGAATGCGCACCGTTTGAAACAGCAAACGGCATTGCCGCCATGGCAGATTACGTCCGGCGCAATAACACCGCATGCAATCCGGCGGCTGACGAAGAAACCTGCCACAAGCAATATCACTATGCCGACGTCGCCTTGCAGCATGAGCATTACAAAACCGGTTATGTCGGCACCAGTGACCACGATATAGTTCATGCGATCCGCGCTGCAGCGCTGGTATTGCAGGGTAAGGAAGCGCCAGCTCCGTTCTCTTTCAAGGACAAGCAGGAAGCACTGGCTTTGCTGACGCATTACATCGGCGACATTCATCAACCGCTGCACGTCGGCTCCGTGTTTCTGGACGCCAGTGGCAATCTGGTGAATCCGGATGATGCTGGTTATGACCACAGCAACAATACCGTTGGCGGCAACGCGCTGCAATGTCCATGCGGGAATCTGCACTCATTGTGGGACGACCTGCCGCTGCCATACAAACGGGGCCGGATGAACGAAGCGCTGGTCAAAAAAGCGCGTCTGGTTCCGCTGGCGCAGGGATCGCTGGAACAGTTACCGGCAGCCTGGGCCGATGATGCCATCCGTGATGCCAGAAAACTGTTTGCCGGCACGCAATTCAGCAAGAGCACGCCCAGTTCACGCGGCAGCAACTGGTCCATCGCTCTGCCGCTGGAATATGAAAAAACCATGGTCTCCATGAAAGAAGACGCACTGGCCCGCGCCGGCGCGCATCTGGCGCAGATTCTGCAGGCAATCTGGCCGGAATAATTCCGCCCGCAACCGTTTAACTCATCAAGGAAAGCTATGCGTTTCACTCCATTTCGCTGGATAGGCCAAGGTTTCAGATTTCTCTGGCACGCCCTCGATTTCAGCCGGCGGGTGTTTTTCAACCTGCTGATCCTGCTTGTACTGATTGGTCTCATCGCGGGTATGCTGACGGGCGGCACCAAAAAACTGGACGACAAGACTGCACTGATTCTAGATCTGAAAGGCACGCTGGTCGAGCAGCACTCTGGCAATGCCCGGGAAGCTCTGCTGGCAGAGGCGCAGGGTAACGCCAAGAAGACCACACAATTGCGCGATATCCTGAGCGTGCTGGAGAGCGCTGCCAAGGATAACAAGATCAACAGCGCCGTGCTGTTGCTGGATGACATGGGTGGTGCCGGTTTGCCGATGCTGCGCGAAGTGGCCGCTGCGATAGACCGTTTCAAGGCAAGCGGAAAGACAGTGGTGGCGTGGGGTTCCAGCTTTGATCAGAAACAGTATTTTCTGGCATCGCATGCCAATGAAGTTTATCTGCATCCGATGGGCAATGTGCTGCTGACCGGATTTGGCCGCTACCGGAATTACTACCGTGATGCACTCGACAAAGTCGGCGTGACGGTAAATCTGCTGAAGGTCGGCACCTACAAGAGCTTTGCAGAGCCTTACGTTGCAAACGAACCATCTGCCGCCGCGCTGGAAGCAGAGAGTTTCCTGTACAACGGTATGTGGAAAACCTACACAGACAACGTCGAAAAAGCCCGTAAACTGCCTGCCGGCAGCATCATGCAGGGCATTAACCAGTTGCCGGAACTGATGAAGGCTGCCGGTGATGACAGCGCCAGACTGGCACTCAATCTGAAGCTGGTCGACGGCCTCAAGACGCGCGATGAACTGCGCGAGCTGATGCTGAAACGTGCCGGCAGGGATGAGCCGAACAAAACCTTCCGTCAGGTGGCGTTTGACGACTATCTGGCACGCGTCAAACCACGCCTGTTTGGCGATGCAGTCGGCGTGGTGGTGGCTGCCGGTGAAATCAGCGAAGGCATTGCGCCACCTGGCTCCATCGGCGGCTTATCCACCGCCAAGCTGATCCGCAAAGCACGCGAAGATGACAATATCAAAGCCGTCGTGCTGCGGGTCGATTCGCCCGGCGGCAGCGCTTTCGGCTCGGAACTGATACGACGTGAACTGGAGCTGACGCGTCAGGCTGGCAAGCCTGTGGTGGTTTCCATGGGCGACGTTGCTGCTTCCGGCGGCTACTGGATTTCAATGTCGGCAGACGAAGTGATTGCCGACGAAGCGACAGTCACCGGCTCCATCGGCGTGTTTGCGATTTTGCCGACAGCGGAAAAAGCCATCGATAAACTGGGCATCCATACCGGCGGCACCACCACCACCTGGCTGAGCGATCCTTACAATCCTCTGCGTCCGCTGAACCCGCAATTCGGTGCGCTGGTACAAAGCAGCATCAATCATATTTATGCTGAATTCACCGGCAAAGCTGCTGCTGCCCGCAAAACAACAGCAGACAAAATCGATCAGGTGGCGCAGGGCCGCGTCTGGACCGGAGCACAGGCCAAAGAACGAAATCTGGTCGATACCGTCGGCACCTATCAGGATGCACTGAAGTCCGCCGCAACCCGGGCACATCTGGGCAACGATTACCGGGTCAGCTACATCGAGCCGGAGCCATCAAAATTTGACCGGCTGTTTGATCTGTTCGGTACGCAGGTTGCGCAGGTACTGCGCGAACAGTTTCAGGTTGCGCTGGTACCGTCCGGCATCCCGCCTGCTGCGGCGACACAGATTGCTTCCGATCTGCGATGGCTGGCAGAGTTGAATACGCAGGGCAAGGGCTATGCAGCCGTCACGCATTGTCTGTGCCGCATTAACCCTTAGTCATAGGAATCCGGTGCATCGCGCCGGTCAGCATCAAATAAAAAATGGGGAGCCGCAGCTCCCTGTTTTTATTTACCCGTCATCCATCACGCTCAGGCAGAAACCGCCTGACGCTTTCTGACTTCTTCATCGTACAGCTCTTTTTTGGACAGTTTCCCGACCGGCGTCTTAGGTAATTCTGCCCGGATTTCCATCGCCTGCGGCATCTCATGTTTACCGAGTTTATCGCGCAGAAAATCTTTCAGTTCATCAAAGCTGAAAGGCGCATGTCCGGCCTTGAGTTTGATAAACGCCTTGGCGGCCTGGCCGCGATAATTGTCGTGAATACCGATAACGCTGACCTCTGCCACTGCAGGATGCTGGTACACCGCCTCTTCGATATTCCGCGGATACACGTTATAGCCACCGGACAGGATCATGTCTTTGGTGCGGTCAACGATATAGACGAATCCATCCGCATCCATATAGCCCACGTCACCGGTGCGGAAAAAGCCTTCCTCCGTAAAGGCATCGCGCGTGGCTTCCGGCTTGTTCCAGTAGCCTTTCATGATATTCGGCCCCGACACGCAGATTTCGCCGCGCTCACCGATGCCTGCATATTTGCCTGGCTCATCGATGCTGGCAAAGCGGAAGCGGATACCCGGTGCGGGCAGGCCGCAGGAGCCGGCTTTGCGCACGCCGGATACCGGCGTGAATGTGCCGGTTGGCGAGGTTTCTGTCATGCCCCATCCTTCCAGCAAGGTGCAGCCTGTCAGGCTCTGGAATTGTTGCAGGACTTCTGCCGGTAACGGTGCGCCGCCGGAATTGCAGAATTTCAGCGCGCCCAGATCATATTGCCGGATGTCGGGATGATGAATAATCGCCGTATACATGGTCGGCACGCCGGGGAAAACCGTGATCTTTTTCGCGGCCAGATCTTTGACCACCGCATCCACATCGAAGCGGGTATGCAGCACGATTTCCGCGCCGATATGAATCCCGAACAGCATATCCACCGTCAGCGCATAGATATGGAACAGCGGCAGCACAGCGAGCAGACGCTCCTGCCCTTGCTCCAGCAAAGGCGGCACGGTATGGGTGGTTTCTATGATCTGGCTGCAGGCCGCTGTCAGGTTAGCGTGCGTCAGCATAGCGCCCTTAGGCAGACCGGTGGTGCCGCCGGTATATTGCAACACGGCGATCGTCTCTGCCGGATCGTCAACCTTCACCGCTGTATAGCTGCCATAGTTGGCGATTAATTGCGCGAACGACAGATGCTGCACGTCATCAGGAATCGTACAAAGCTGACCCGCTTTGTCCAGATTGGCACGCACGGCCTCCGGATACGGAGACATCTCTGCAATATTGCCGATAATCAGTTTCTGCAAACGGGTATGGCCGAGCATCTTTGCCATTTGCGGATACAGCATCACCATGTCGAGTGTGACCAGAAAATCGGTATGACTGTCTTCGATTTTATGTTCCAGCACTTTTTCCGCATCCAGCGGAGAGTAATTCACCACGGTGCCGCCTGCCTGCAAAATCGCAAAAAAACTGATCACGTAATGCGGTGTATTCGGCAAAAACAGACCGACATGCACGCCGGGTTTCACCCCCAGTTGCTGAAAACCCGCCGTTGCACGGTCTACCAATGATTGTAATTCGCGGTAGCAGATGCGCTTTCCCATGAATTCCAGCGCTGGCAAATCCGGCCACTGATGCACCGCGTTGTGCAGTAATTCCGGCAGAGAAGTGATGGGTAACGGCGCATCCCAACGCACGCCGGCGGGATAGGATAAGGTCCATGGTGTGTTGCTCATTTTGTCTCCTGATTTTTATGGATTTGGAAAATAAAGCGCAATGGAACAATACTGCTGTTATATATCTTAAAATATACTCAGGGGGAGTATTTTTTAAAATCTTTTGTTTAATTAGGCAATCAGCCAATTTTTCTGCATACCCCCTGTTTATTGAATAATTGATGCAATTCGCTCCTGCCTGCGGAAGCCTTCGCAGTAAAGGCGAAAAGCCGGCGATCTGCCGGCTCTCCTGTCCTGAATTGTTTTCTGTCAGACCCGGACACTTATCTGGACGGCAGGTATTTTTTCAGTTCCATCTTGCCGATCTGGTTTCTATGCACTTCATCCGGACCGTCCGCCAGACGCAGGGTGCGCGCCTGGGCATATGCATACGCCACGCCAAAATCATCGGACACCCCGCCGCCGCCGTGCGCCTGAATCGCCCAGTCGATGACCTGGCAAGCCATATTCGGCGCAGCCACCTTGATCATGGCGATTTCTTTCGCGGCAGCTTTATTGCCAACCGTATCCATCATCTGCGCCGCATTCAGCACCAGGAAGCGCGCCTGATCGATCAGAATGCGGGCATTGGCGATCCGCTCCAGCGTCACCCCCTGCTCGGCAACGCGCTTGCCAAATGCGACACGGCTCAACGAACGTTTGCACATGTCTTCCAGCGAGCGTTCGGCCAGACCGATGAGCCGCATGCAGTGATGAATCCGGCCAGGCCCCAGACGTCCCTGTGCAATTTCAAAACCACGGCCTTCACCGAGCAGCATGTTCGCAGCCGGAACCCGGACATTCTCAAACAGCACCTCACCATGTCCATGCGGCGCATCGTCATAACCGAATACCGGCAACGCGCGCAGCACGGTCACGCCCGGCGTATCACGCGGCACAATGATCATGGACTGCTGTTTGTGGCGGTTTTCATTCTGCGGATCGCTTTTGCCCATGAAGATGAACACTTTGCAGCGCGGATCATTGGCGCCGGACGACCACCATTTGCGGCCGTTGATCACATACTCATCGCCCTCCCGCACGATCGAGGCTTCGATGTTGGTCGCATCGGATGATGCCACCGCGGGCTCGGTCATCGCAAAGCAGGAGCGGATCTCGCCGTTCAGCAACGGGGTCAGCCACTGCGCCTGCTGCGCCGGCGTGCCATAGCGCGCCAGCACTTCCATATTGCCGGTATCCGGCGCGGAACAGTTAAATACTTCAGCAGACCACAGCGCACGCCCCATGATTTCACACAATGGCGCGTATTCCAGATTGGTCAGCCCGGCCCCCTGATCCGATTCCGGCAGAAACAGATTCCATAATCCGGCTTCGCGTGCCTTCGCCTTCAGCTGTTCGACGATGCGGGTCGGCTTCCAGGCGTCTCCCGCCTGACGATTAGCGGTAATCTCTCCGAAAAATGTCTTTTCGTTCGGATAAATGTGTTCATCCATAAAAGCAAGCAAACGTGCCTGCAATGCCTGGACTTTAGAGCTGTATTGAAAATCCATGATCTTTCCTTCTTGGTGAAATCCGGAACGTGAAAGCAGCGCCGGTCTGCGTGTTCAAACTCTTTCAGCTGACCAGATAACCGCCGTCAACATTGATACAGGCACCGGTGGTGTAACTGGATGCGGACGACGCCAGATACAGCACCGTGCCTGCCATTTCATCCGGTTCGGCAATGCGTTTCATTGGAATCCGGGTCAGTGCTTTTTCCAGAATCACCGGATTGTGAAACAGTGCGGAAGCAAACTTGGTATCGGTGGCGCCGGGCAGCAGCGCATTGACCCGCACGCCCATTGCAGCACACTCCTGAGCAAAGGATTTCGTCATCGCAATGACAGCCGCTTTGGTGATCGAGTAAATACCTTGCAGTGCGCCGGGAATCACGCCATTCACCGATGCCACGTTGATGATGCTGCCACCGCCGTTTTTCGCCATCAGCTTTGCACCGGCAGCGCACATGAAAAAATAACCGCGGATATTCACATCCACCGTTTTCTGGAATGCGCCGACATCGGTATCCGTGATATGACCGAAATGCGGATTGGTAGCGGCATTATTCACCAGGATATCCAGCCGGCCATGCGTAGCGATGATATCGGCAAACAGTGCGTCGATCTGCGCCATCTCACCGATGTGACAGGCGCGCGCCTCCGCCTTGCCGCCTGCTGCGGTAATCGCGCTCACCACGGCTTCGCAGGCATCGGCCTTGCGGCTTGAGACGATCACATGCGCCCCGCGTGCCGCCAGTGTTTTGGCGATGGATTCGCCAATGCCACGGCTGGCGCCGGTCACCAGGGCGATTTTTCCGCTTAAATCAAACATATCTTTCATTATTTTTCCTCTTGCCGCTGTGGCATGCTCAGACTTCGGTTAAACGTAGGTAATCGATGGCGGATGATTCAATACTTCGAGATGTGCAAAATTATTCAGGTAAGCCAGCGCCAGTCGCGCCGGTTTATCGGCCGTGGCTGGCTGCAGATGCAGGCGCGTCACCGCACTGTTGACCAGCGACCAGTTCAGCTCGGAAAATTTGGCATCGGGGTAACCCAGCACATGCTGGCAAATCGCTGAAATCGTGCCGCCGGAGGTAAAGATGGCGATATTTTTCGCCCCGTCCGCCAGCCCGATCTGGTGTTGCAGGGCACGGATGCAACGCTGCTGAAAGCGGTGCCAGGTTTCCGTATATTCGGAATCAAAGACGCCGGACATCCAGCGCGTGATTGCCTCTGAAAAGATCTCCTGAAATGCCTGCTTGCCGTTCGGGGTATGCATCAGAAAATGTTTGACTGCCGCCGGATCGTCAAAGGCCGGCACATGCCGCGCCAGCACTTCATGGTGGTTGTATTCATTGAATCCGGTGTCGGTATGCCAGTCTGCCGTCATCAGCTGATCCTCGTCCACTCCGGCACACTGCGCCATGCATGCCAGCGCACTCTGACGATGACGCTGCATCCCTCCTGTAACGACGCGCTGCATCTGCAGCCCGCGTTCCGCCCACCAGCGTCCCAGTTGTTGTGCCTGTGTCTGCCCGAGACCGGATAGCTGGTCGTAATTCTGACTGCCAAATGACGCCTGCCCATGCCGTACCAGATAAATCTGTGCCATATTTTTCCTGTTCCGCTTTCATCTTTGTCTGAAGTGTAAGACTGTGGCTATAATTGATCAAATGAATAGTTATTATCAGATATTATTAATTTCATGCATATATCAAGAGTCGATCTGAATCTGTTCACGGTATTCGAAGCCATCTACACCGAAGGCAGCGTCACCCGTGCCAGTCAGCAGCTGCATCTGACGCAGCCCGCCATCAGCCATGCATTAAACCGGCTGCGCCAGTTGTTTGATGATCCGCTGTTTATCCGGCAAGGGCAAAACATGGTTTCAACACCGCTGGCGCGCAGCATGATCGAACCGGTACGGCAGGCATTGCGCGGGCTGGAAATCACCTTGAACGAAAGCGGTAAATTTGATCCGTCGCTGGCCAGCAAGCAATTCAACCTGGCATTGCGGGATGTACTGGAATCCACCGTCCTGCCGCCGCTGCTGACGAGTATCACGAGGCAGGCGCCACAGATCAACCTGGCGGCAATCCAGGTCGAACGACGGGAGCTGGTCAGCGAACTGGCCGCCGGTACGCTGGATGTGGCGATTGATATGCTGCTCCCCTTACCCGTCGATATCCGGCGTCAGCAGATTTCGCGTTACACAACGGTCGTGCTTGCCAGGCGAGATCATCCGGTGGTGCAAGGTAAGCTTGATCTGAAAACATATCTGCAGGCGGAGCATATTCTCGCCAGCTCACGCCGCAAGGGAATGGGGCTGGAAGATTTTGAACTGAGCAGACTAGGGCTGCAAAGACGTGTACGACTGCGTTGCCAGCATTATTTTGCCGCCTGCCGGGTGGTCAGCCAGACCGATCTGCTGCTGACCATGCCAGAGGGCTACGCCCGCATTGCCAATGAGCAGTTTCACAATCAGATTCTACCGCTGCCAGTCAACATGCCTTCGTGGGATGTCTATCTGTACTGGCATCAGAATGTGGATAATGATCCTGCCAATCTCTGGTTGCGCGAACAGATCATGCAGGCATTTGACGCAGAACCGTCAGCAATACGATCAGCAGAATCATTAAGCTGAGGACGGCTGGCAATACAATGAGAAGTGAATGGAAGCGGTGTACCGCCGGTCAGGAGGTTTTCTTGTCAGGCGCGTCCGGCAGCAGGCAGGCGTCGATAATCTGCAGATTATTATCTTTGGCGAAATTCAGGACGAAATGGTAGGCCAGCGGCTCAATATCACGTATCGCCTCATTCACCACTACAGAGCGAACGCCGTTCAGCAAAATCGGCCGCACATAAGGCGAATATTGCAGATGTGAATGCCGTCCGCCATCCGGACTGAAGCAGGACATCGCGCCGCAAAGACGCTCCGCCCAATCGCTGGGACGAAACTGTTTTCCATCGTTGGTCAGCCCCTGAATGAAAAACTCTTTGACTTGCTGAGGATGCGTTTTTTTGGAATCGGCCATGTGCTCGGCTCGCTAGAAGCAACATTGAAAAAAGCAGGATGCCATTATGTGACGCCCGGCTTTCTAAATACCTTAGTATTATATCTTATAGAAGACTTACCTGAACCCTGCGGCGCAGATAAATCTCAGTCGCCTCATCGATTAGACTCACATTGTTAATACTTATCCAATATAGCGCATTTACCTGCATAGTAAAGCGCCTTCAGATTTCAAAAAAATATACTTTTAATGATATTTGAAAGAAGTTATTAACAATAAAAAGAGAAATAACAAAACCGTAGATTACAGACATCACTTCCTGCGTGGCAGCAGCATGGCCGACAACAGGCCCGATCGCCTGCTCGCCGCCCATAGCAATAGCGGCAGCGCCACTCCCAGAATCAGGCCTGCCAAGGCATTGCCGACATTCCAGTGCACGTATTTTTCCAGTAGCGTGAATACTTTCCACTCTATCCAGGAATGGAAAATCAAAATAAACAGGCTGCCCTGGCCGATATAACCAACGCCCCTGGCAATCGCCGGAAATGCAGACAAATACGCAGAGACAGAAAGAACGATGTAAATGCCGGAAGCAGCCTGTAACGTACAGATCAGCAGATTGCCATAATGGCGCAGATGCAGGTCTATCGTTTCATCAAAAAAATAATGCAGGATGATAAACAGACAGAGGGCAGCCATCAGTCTGCCAGTCTGCCAGCGGCTGCCTGAGATGGCTCCCTGACAGGCATAACCGGCCAGAATAAAGGCGGTGCTGATGCCGACCACATCAAGACTCCAGGGCAATCCCGGAAATCCGGTCTGTACATCGTTCAAGTACACATTCATGGCCGACCAGTCGCGCTGATTTAGCAGCGTCATCCACTGCAGCACTTGCCAGCCAGCCAGCAGCAACAGAATAGTCATCAGCCAGATGCCGGCAGTTTCATGACGGACGAAACGCCGTAACGACGGCAGGCGCAACAGCGCACCTGCCAGCAACAATGCCAGCAACAGATGCGGCAGATACCATAAGGGCACCCATTCAATCGTATTTCCTGTCGCATAGATCAATCCGCTGAAATAGCTCAGCCAGTCCGCCTTCCCCTGCACAATACGGGTCAGCCCCCAGATGGTCAGCACGGACAGATACGGCTTCAGGAGAGCCTCACTGCGGGAAATGGCAAAAGACCGCCATGTGCCGCGATTCTTCAGAACCACGCCTGAAAGAAAGAAAAAAAGCGGCATATGGAAGGAAAAGATCACCCGGTACAGCTCACCATGCTCGTGGGCGACCAGCCAGTTATGGCCGAGCACCACGAAGATGATGCCAAGACCTTTGGCAATATCAATCGCCAGAGAGCGCTCAGAGTGCATATCGCCCCGGCTGGCTGTTTACCGGCAACAGAAAAAGCAGCGAAGGAAAAATACCGGACAGAAAGACACGGATTGCCAGGATTTGCCTGTCATAAACAGTGCTTAAATCCATACAGCGAAGGATAGTAATAACAGCAGCAGCATCCACAACAACAGAGCGCGCCAGACCAGCCCGACGGCACTCTGCAAAGCACGCGGCGAGGCTTCTCCGCCCGGCTGACTTTCAAGGTCGAGACTGTCTACGTCCACCGCACTGGCATCGGCCTGCAAAACCATCGCTTTTTCTTCCGGTTCGCCAAGGCGTACGCCCAGTGCGCCACCACCGGCAGACAAAATAATGCCGACCGCTTCGTCACTCCAGCGATCCGCGTAATTACGCCATGAATATACGGCATCTTCAAAATTACCCACCACAGCGAAAGCGACAGCGGTCAGACGTGCAGGAATCCAGTCGATCCAGTAAAAGACTCTGGCGGCATACATGCCGAATTCCTCATTCTGCATATGCTCCGGCTCAGTCCAGGCACGGGCCAGATATTCGGCCACACGGTACATCACGGCACATGCAGGACCGACCGGCATCAGGAACCAGAAAAACACGCCAAACACATTTCTGTGCGTGGCAATCAATGCGCGTTCAACTGTCAGCCGGGAAATTTCCGACACATCCATGTCACTGGTATCGCGGTGTATCCATTCCGATAGATAGCGCCGCGCAGCATCTTCATCGCCAGAACTCAATGCCAGTTGAATGGACGTGAAATAATGACTGTAACGGCGGAAACCCAGAGTGAGGTAAACAATCAGCACATTCCAGGCAAATGCGGCAAATGGACTCAGTCTCAGGCAAAGCCAGTAAATCAGCGCAACGGGAACCGATAGCAAGCCAACCACCAGCCACCATCCCATTCTGCCGTGTTTCACTTTACCGGCATTGAACGATGCTTCAATTCTGTTTGCCAATGCCTGTATCTGCATATAGATAGGATTATCTGCACGCATTGGCTTCAGTTGTTCTATCAACAGGGCAAACAGAATAGATATAAATGTCATGATTAATCTGACGCACTTCGTTTCTGACAGTGGTCATGGAAGAATTTGCTAATGCGGCAAGTGTAAACCGATTTCCACAGATTATGAAGCTTTGTTCCAACCGACAGGGTAAGCAGAGTCCATTTCATCAACAGACAGAAGAAGTGCTGACATCTCAGGCACGCAGAAAATGGAACAGATTACGCAACATGCCCGCTGTCGCACCCCAGATAAAATACGTATCAAAAGGCATCGCATAAAATATTCGCTGACCGCTGCCATCCGGCATCTGAAATACACGGCGCTGGTGGTGGCGCCCATCCATCAGAAAAGACAGCGGCACCTCAAATACAGATGCAACCTCACCCGGATCGGTCATCACATCAAAGCCCGGCGCAACCAGAGAAACGACCGGACTAACCTCGTAGCCCGTGCCAGTACGATACTCAGGCAGCCGCCCCAGCACTTCCACATGCTTGCGCTGCAAGCCCACTTCCTCTTCAGTTTCCCGCAATGCGGTCTCTACCGGGTTCAAATCAGATAACTCAACCCGACCACCGGGAAAACTGATCTGCCCGCCATGATGCTGCAAATGTGCGGCCCGCTGCGTCAGCAATAAAGTCGGCTCATCACTTCGCATCACAATCGGAATCAGTACCGATGCCGGACGAAATATCTTATTTTTCGCCAGCAGTTCTTCGTTATTGAATTCCGGCGTCCATATCGGGGGATGAGAAAACCGCTGCCGCAAAAAATCAGGCATCAGACGCTCAGAAGCAACGGCCGGTTCATTGGCAATCGAATCAACCGGCAAAGATTCAGGATCAAAAATCAGCTTGCTCACGAATCGGGTACTCAGGTAAATAATCGAGGATCAGCAATATAAAAAAAGGGACGCCGGAGCATCCCTTTTTTGATGGCAATAACAGATATTACTCTGCTTTTGCAGCAACAACCTTGCGTGCTGGCAACTTCTCTTTAATACGAGCAGATTTACCGGAACGCTCACGCAGATAATACAGCTTAGCGCGACGTACATCACCGCGGCGCTTGACTTCGATCGAAGCGATCAGTGGAGAGTACAACTGGAATGTACGCTCAACGCCTTCGCCGGAAGAAATCTTACGGACGATGAAGTTGGAATTCAAACCACGGTTACGACGGGAGATAACAACACCTTCATAAGCCTGTGCACGTTTGCGTGTACCTTCAACAACGTTGACGTTAACAACAACTGTGTCACCTGGTGCGAATTCAGGGATATTTTTGCCGAGGCGAGCAATTTCTTCTTGCTCTAATTTTTGGATCAGATCCATTTTTATACTCCGATAACCATCTTGCCGACGCTGCAGAAATCTCTGACTGATGCCCGGTAGAGGATGGGGTTAAACATGCGTATTCCGGATCAGCCGGATACGCGCTTTAATTCCTGAATCAACAGGAAAACCTACAAACCACTTAAAAACTTCTCATCGGCACGGGTAAGCAATCCTGCTGACCGCGCCGCCTGAATCAGGTCAGGACGTTTGCGCAAGCTGGCTTCCAGTGAACGCTGCCGACGCCATTTCTGAATTTCCGCATGATTCCCACCCATCAGAACAGCCGGAACCGGCTGCCCCTCAAACACATCGGGCCGGGTATAGTGCGGACAATCCAGCAAGCCATTGACAAAACTGTCTTCCACTGCAGAAGCATCATCATGCAACACGCCAGGGATCTGCCTGATGACAGCATCCATCAGCGCCATCGCCGGCAACTCACCTCCGGAGAGGACAAAGTCCCCCAGACTGACTTCCTCATCAACACAGCTATCCAGCAAGCGCTGATCAACTGCCTCATAACGCCCGCACAACAATATCAGGCCGGACATGGCGGAAAACTCCATGATCCGCTGATGCGTCAGAGGACGTCCTTGCGGCGACAGATAAACAACTCTGGACGGACTGGCGTGACGCTGTTTTGCTGCCTGAATCGCAGCCTGTAAGGGTTTTGCCAGCATGACCATACCCGGACCGCCACCGTACGGACGATCATCTACGGTACGATGACGATCCGTTGTGAAATCACGCGGATTCCACAATTGCAGTCCGCATTTCTGCTGTTCAAATGCACGCCGCGTCACACCCGACTGGGTAATGGCAACGAACATCTCGGGAAACAGCGTGACAACATCAAACTGCATATCTGCCTTCTGACTTCACCGGCTTAATAATCAACACCCCAGTCAACCTGAATGGTGCGTGCAACCTGATCCACACGCTTCACAAAGTGATCCACAAAAGGAATCAGGATTTCATGTTTATGCAACTCGGCCTCAGGCACATCGTGAGCAGCAACACGCAGAATCGGGTGCGCACCGTTATCCATCAGATCCCGGACGACGCCGAGAGACTGGCCTTCCAGGTTTTCCACCGACAAACCCAGCAGATCAACCCAGTAAAACTCATCTTTGCCCAGAGCAGGAAAGAGTTTGCGGGAAATACTGACTACCGCCCCCTTTAATGCCTCAGCGGCATTCCTGTCAGCAACACCAACCAGGCAGGCAACAACATCTTCGCCATGATTTTTTGCTTCGAGACGCTCTATACTCCGCAATTCCGGCTTGTCGACCCACCAGTTCTTAGCGGACAACATCGCATCTGCATCACGCGAGTAGGGACGGATTTTCACCCATCCACGAACACCAAACGCTCCTGAGATATGTCCGACAAGGACTAAATCATCAGGAACAGGCAGTTCTGCCGACATCAGCGACGACGCAATTACGCTGCTGCTTTACCAGCCTGAGCAACCAGACGGGCAACTGCTGGCGACAACTGTGCGCCAACGCCTTGCCAGTAAGCCAGACGGTCTGCTGCAACACGCACTTCTTCAGCATTGCCGGAAGCGATCGGGTTGTAAAAACCGATGCGCTCAATAAAACGACCATCGCGACGATTGCGGGAATCAGTTGCAACGATATTGTAGAAAGGGCGCTTTTTTGCACCACCACGAGCTAAACGAATAACGACCATAATATTTCCAAAAAATGTTCTAAACGCGGAAAAAGCTGTAGATTATAGCCCGCTTCAGAAGAAACAAGCAAGGAATATCCCGCAGCAGTCCATAAAACGTGTGTATCTCAACACAAACACTCTGATTCAACTACAATCCCAAGACTGCTGATAGCAACGATTGAATTGAAATGACTTATAAAAATAAAACATTGGCAACATTTTTAGCCGTCATGCTGGGCAGCCTCGGCATTCACCGTTTTTACCTTGAAGGCAAGCGCGATCCGTGGGCCTGGTTACACTTCGCCA
Source organism: Cognatundibacterium oligocarboniphilum (assembly GCF_013377855.1). Taxonomy (GTDB): domain Bacteria; phylum Pseudomonadota; class Gammaproteobacteria; order Burkholderiales; family Burkholderiaceae_D; genus Undibacterium; species Undibacterium oligocarboniphilum. Next base: position 22,073 of record NZ_JABXYJ010000003.1, read on the forward strand.
GCTTGCCGCTATCACTGTTGTGGAGCCATTATTTTTTCGGATGGCCCGTCCTGCTGACCTACAGTCCGCTGCTATTATCTTTCTTTGCAGCGCTTCTCGAAGCGTTAGTAGCCGGTCTCACGCCCGATGAAAAATGGGACCACCGTCATAATCCGGTATCCGGTCGAACCAATCATTCCTCGTGGCCGCTGGCATTGCTACTGGTACTGACAACCGGCTTGGGCGCCACGGCACTGATTGCGGTAATAGCCCGCGCTTTCGACTTGCTTTACACAGGTGGTGCTTACGGCTGAACCGCGACAGGCAACGCCTGCCTGTGAGTGATATTAAATAAAAAAATGGCCTGGCAAATTACCGGGCCATTTCACTGTATTGCAGATTCAGAACATATCTTCCGGCAAAGCCAGCACACCGGCACTGCCATCAACGATCGCAGAACGTAATCCTTGCGCAGCAGACAAGATATGGTCAGCAAAAAAACGCGCTGTCGTAATTTTTGCCTGATAAAAAGCTTTATCACCGTCGCCCGATTGCAGTTTTTGCTGTGCAATCAATGCTGCACGCGCCATCTGCCAGCCGCCCAGCACAATCCCCGCCAGCTTCAGGTAAGGCACGCTGCCGGCGAAGACGCCCTTGATGTCCTGCTTGAAATTCGCAACAACATAAGTAACGACCTCTTCCAGTGCAGCAGAACCCGCCGCCAACTGCTTCTGGATCGCCAGTAATTCAGGCTGATTTGTCGCCGCCAGTGCCACTTCTGTTTCACGGATATGGGCAATCAATGCTCTTGCCGTCGCGCCGCCATCACGCGCCGTTTTACGCCCGACCAGATCATTCGCCTGAATTGCTGTCGTCCCTTCGTAAATCGTCAGAATTTTGGCATCACGGTAATGCTGTGCCGCACCGGTTTCCTCAATGAAACCCATGCCGCCATGCACCTGCACACCTGTTGATGTCACATCCAGCGACATTTCAGTCGACCAGCCTTTCACGATAGGAACCAGATATTCGTACACAGCCTGATTTGCTTTGCGAGTCGCTTCGTCTGCATGGTGATGAGCAATATCACTCAAGCCGGCTGCCACGTACGCCAATGCGCGCGCGCCTTCGGTCTGCGCACGCATAGACATCAGCATGCGGCGCACATCCGGATGATTGATGATCGCCACAGGGCCGGCAGAGCCCGCCAGATCACGCGACTGGATACGGTCTTTGGCGTACTGTACCGCTTTTTGATAAGCACGTTCCGCCACACCGATACCTTGCATACCCACGCCGAAACGTGCCGCATTCATCATGATGAACATGTATTCCAGGCCGCGGTTTTCTTCACCGACCAGCGTGCCTATCGCACCGCCGTTATCACCAAATTGCAGTACCGCTGTCGGGCTGGCTTTGATACCCAGCTTATGCTCAATCGATACGCAGTGCGCATCATTACGCGCCCCCAGACTACCATCAGCATTGACAAGGAATTTCGGTACGATAAACAGGGAAATGCCCTTCACGCCTTCCGGCGCATCCGGTGTGCGTGCCAGCACCAGATGGACGATATTTTCTGCCATATCGTGCTCACCATAAGTGATGAAAATCTTGGTACCGAAAATTTTGTATGTGCCATCACCCTGAGGAACAGCGCGGCTGCGCACCATCGCCAGATCGGAGCCAGCTTGTGGCTCAGTCAGATTCATGGTGCCGGTCCATTTACCGGAAATCAGATTTTCCAGATAAATCGCTTTTTGTTCATCGCTGCCAGCAGTCAGCAAAGCCTCAATAGCGCCGTCGGTCAGCAATGGGCAGAGTGCGAATGAAATACTGGCCGAGTTCAGCATTTCGATACACGGTGTTGCGACCAGCTTCGGCAAACCCTGTCCGCCAAACTCCTGCGGATGCTGCACACCCTGCCAGCCTGCCTCACCGAACATCTTGAATGCTTCCTTGAAGCCTTTGGTGGTAAATACCTGCCCGTCCTGCCAGTAACTCGGTGCTTTATCGCCTTCCCAATTCAACGGCGCGACCACTTCGCCCGCAAATTTGGCATTTTCTTCCAGCACCGCCTCAACCGTTTCAGGCGTAGCGTCTTCACAACCGGGCAAAGCATTCACTTCCGACAAACCAGCGAGTTCATTGATCGCGAACAGCATATCTTTCACAGGTGCGACATAAGTCATGGCATTTCCTAAAAATAGAAAAGAAAAAGGACAGAATCAGCAATGTGTCACAACAACAAAAACACTGCTGTCAATGGCGCGACAAACCACTCATTCTGTCCAGTCAGGGCCATGTAACGGCCCGAAAATTCAATGAAATCAGCCTAATTCAGCAATCAGCTGTGGCACGATTTCAAACAGATCACCAACAATACCGTAATCAGCAACAGAGAAAATCGGTGCTTCCGGATCTTTGTTAATGGCGACGATCGTTTTGGAATCTTTCATCCCTGCCAGATGCTGAATCGCGCCTGAAATACCGACCGCGATATACAGTTGCGGAGCAACAATCTTACCAGTCTGACCGACTTGCCAGTCGTTAGGAACAAAGCCTGCATCCACCGCAGCGCGGGATGCACCCATCGCTGCGCCGAGCTTGTCTGCCAATGGCTCGAGTACTTTGAATGCATCGGCAGAACCCATACCGCGACCACCGGAAACGATGATTTTCGCAGCAGTCAGCTCAGGGCGGTCAGACTTGGCGACTTCACGGGAAACGAAAGCTGATTTACCGGAATCAGCAACGGCGGCAATTACGTCAACAGGGGCAGAACCACCCGTTGCAGCAGCAGCATCAAAACCTGTAGTACGAACAGTGATTACTTTGACTGCATCGGTAGATTGCACAGTAGCAATCGCATTGCCTGCATAAATCGGGCGCTCGAACGTGTCTGGAGAGTCGATTTTAGTGATTTCAGAAATTTGCGATACGTCGAGTTTAGCGGCGACGCGCGGCAAAATATTTTTGCCGTAAGCAGTTGCCGGTGCCAGAATGTGGCTATAACCAGCAGCCACAGCCAATACCTGTTCAGCCACGTTTTCTGCCAGGCCATCAGCAAAATGCGCTGCGTCGGCATGCAATACCTTGCTGACGCCAGCGATCTGTGCCGCTGCCGCCGCTGCCGCGCCAGCATTCGAGCCAGCAACCAGTACATGCACATCGCCGCCGCATTGGGTCGCGGCAGTAACGGTATTCAAAGTGCTGCCCTTGAGGCCAGCGTTGTCGTGTTCAGCGATGACGAGTGTAGTCATGATGTTTTCCACTTAATAAATCACCAGCTTGCGATCTGGTGAAGAAATTTGTAAATAAGATGTGATAAAGCAATCCGTCAATGAATCAGCTGCAATCAGCTAATCAACCAATGACCTTTGCTTCGTTTTTCAGTTTGGAAACCAAAGTCGCCACGTCAGGAACCACAATACCTGCGCTGCGTTTTGCTGGTTCAGTCACTTTCAATGTTTTGACGCGGGAAGCAACGTCCACATCTAAATCAGCTGGTTTGACGTTATCGAGCTGCTTCTTCTTCGCTTTCATGATGTTAGGCAGAGTCACATAGCGCGGCTCATTCAGACGCAAGTCCGTTGTCACGATCGCAGGCAAAGTCAGCGCAACGGTTTCCAGACCGCCGTCCACTTCACGCGTAACGGTTGCCTTACCGTCAGCGACAGTCACTTTCGATGCGAAAGTCGCTTGTGGCCAGCCCAGCAAGGCTGCCAGCATCTGGCCGGTCTGATTGCAGTCGTCATCAATCGCCTGCTTACCCAGAATGATCAATTGCGGCTGCTCTTTATCAGCCAGTGCCTTAAGCAATTTTGCCACCGCCAGCGGTTGCAGTTCAGCATCGGTTTCAACCAGAATGCCGCGATCTGCGCCGATCGCCATTGCAGTACGCAATGTTTCCTGGCACTGCGCCACACCACAAGACACAGCCACGACTTCCGTCACGACACCAGCTTCTTTCAGGCGTGTTGCTTCTTCCACGGCGATTTCATCGAAAGGATTCATCGACATTTTGACGTTAGCGATATCCACGCCTGTGCCATCGGATTTGACACGTACTTTGACGTTGTAATCAACTACTCGTTTGACTGGTACCAGGACTTTCATAGTTCTGCCTTTATGAGCTAATGAGGGAATACAGTAAATGTTGCGGAATATACTTCAATGTTTGTTCAATCTGTTGCGACACGCCGTCATTGTGCGCCCGACCTGATGCACCGAACCGTTTGCGCTATTCAGCTTTATCTAACCCGTCAATCAGGCAAATTCAGACCTTGTGGGTATTGTTGCGTGAATTGACGTATACGTAAATCAAAGTGATTATAAATCGAAATGAAGCGGTTTTTACACAATTTAGCACGATCGTTCCTTTTTTGTCGGTATTCTGTGTAGAACTGAATACCTAATCGACACAGCTTGCGACACACAGTACTTTGATTTTACGGGGTAAATCGCCGTCTGCTGCCGGATACACCAATAAAAAACCCGCCGGAGCGGGTTTTTTATTTTCCAGCCAAATCAGCGCCGGTCAATTCAGGAACCTTATTTGCGCTTGATGAAGTACTCAAATTCGTTACTGCTTTCGAGGTGGGACAATAACTCATTGCCCGTCTGCTTGGAAAACGCCTTGAAATCTCTGACCGAACCCGGATCGGTGGCCAGTACATGCAAAACTTCACCAGTAATCATTTCTGCCAGGGCTTTTTTGGTTTTCAGAATAGGCAATGGACAATTCAGTCCACGGGCATCCAGTTCTTTATTGAATTGCATGATTTTTCCTGTAGCAGCAGAGAGCATAAGACCGTCCGCAAAAACATCAATGCACCAATTCTACCGGAAATTTCATTAGGATGGTGCAACGCAACACACTAACAACACTTCGTTATTTTTCCGATAATTTTTTGCATAGCAATAGGGCAAAGCACCTGGTTTTCCCGCGCTCCACAGATCACTCCGCAAAACCCCAACTGATCATTTCAGGCTCCAGACCGCGGGAACGCATCCAGTCTGCCATGGCATATCCGGTTCCGGCATTCCAGGGGCGAAGTTTCTCCGGTTCAATCAGCCGATATTCCACCAACTCCTGAGACAGACGAATTTCACCATCGGCTCTGACATGATAGGCGATAATCACTTCGTTTTTTTCAATGAACTCATAAACGCCAATCAGGTTGATGTGCTGTGCATCAAGATTGGTTTCTTCTTTCAGTTCGCGTGCGATTCCCTGCTCCGGCGTTTCACCGCGCTCCATGAATCCGGTAATGAGTGCAAACGTTTTTTCTGGCCAGGCCGCATTGCGTGCCAACAGAATTCTGCCGTCAATTTCCACCAGCGCAGCAAGCACAGGCAGAGGATTATCCCAATGCGTCCAATGTCCATCAGGGCATGTCAGTCGCAGCCGGTCCATGTCGGCGTCATCCGGACGCTTAATCAGTTCCGTAGCGCAGACCGGACAAAAGCGGAATTCCATCAGCAGCCGCCCTGCTTAATCGTCGGCTGATCCGGATGCAGTCTGGCCATGGAGTATGTATCGGCAAAAACACCGTGCCGCAAAGCATGAGCGCGGTGCGTCCCCTCGATCTGGAAACCGAATTTCTGATACAGATGGATCGCTGCTGCGTTGTCACAAAAAACGATCAGCTCAATCCTGAGAATATTCAGCCACAGGTCAGCCAGCTGAATCAGCTCTTGCAACAAGGCGCTTCCGACGCCACGCCCCGCAAACGCATCGGCAACGCCCATTCCCAGCGTTGCCGCATGCGCCCGCCGCTGTTTCTGCTCCAGGTGCAAGACCGCATTACCAACAATCACGCCGTCGCACAATGCCACCAGCATGATATCTTTTGCATCCAGATTTTTCAGCCGCTCCTGCCACATCTCGACGGAAGGATGCGGCACTTGCAAGGTTCCGCCATACGTGCCGGAACTTGCATAGACCCGCTGAATCTGGGCCGCATCAGAAACTTCTGCGCGACGGATATGGATCATACCCTGCCGTGAACCCAGTCAGTCACACCGGCCAATGCCGCAGCGAGGCCGGATGGATCGGTGCCGCCAGCCTGCGCCATGTCTGGACGCCCGCCACCTTTACCGCCAACCTGCTGGGCCACAAAATTCACCAGATCGCCGGCTTTCAGACGGGAAATGCTGTCAGCGGTAACACCGGCAATCAGACTGACCTTACCATCATTGACTGCCGCCAGAACGATTGCTGCCGTTTTCAGTTTGTCTTTGAGCTTATCCATCGTCTCGCGCAACGCATTCACATCTGCACCGTCCAGCATTGCCGCCAGTACCTTGATGCCCTTGACATCAACAGCCTGAGCAAGCAACTCGTCACCCTGATTCGATGCCAGCCGGGATTTCAGTGCGGCCAGTTCTTTCTCCAGCGACTTCACGTGTTCCTGTACCTGGACAATACGCTGGGTTAACTCTTCCGGTTGCGCTTTCAGCGCTGCAGCAGCCTCATTGATGCGATTACTCTGCGTCTGAACCAGCGTCAGCGCCACTTCACCTGTCACTGCCTCTACCCGGCGGATGCCTGCTGCAACACCGCTTTCAGCCACAATTTTGAAAAGACCGATATCGCCGGTGCGGGCCACATGGGTGCCGCCGCACAGCTCGCGCGAAGAGCCGATATCCAGCACGCGGACTTCGTCGCCGTATTTTTCGCCGAACAATGCCATTGCTCCATGCTTGACCGCATCATCAAAGGCCATCAGTTGGGCAGAGGTGGCGGCATTTGCCAGAATTTCGCGATTCACGATCTGCTCTACCTGACGGATTTCACCAGCGGTCATCGGTGCCGTGTGACTAAAATCGAAACGGGTTTTATCCGCATCCACCAGCGAGCCTTTTTGAGCTACGTGGCTACCCAGCACTTCGCGCAAGGCTTTATGCATCAGATGTGTAGCAGAGTGATTGCGCATTGTTTGCGCGCGCACTTCGCCGGCGACTTCTGCTTTCACGCTTTGCACAATGGTCAGCTTGCCGGATTGCAGAACACCATGATGACCGAAAACATCGGCCTGGATTTTCTGGGTATCGCTGACCTCAAAAACTGCGCCGCCATTACCGGTCAGTACACCGGAGTCGCCGCACTGACCACCGGATTCGGCATAAAACGGGGTCGTATCCAGCACCACAATCGCATACTGGCCTGCCTGGACTTCATTTACCGGGCTGCCTTCAACATACAGGGCAACGATTTTCGCCTCATGCTGCAACTGCTCGTAGCCGACAAACCGGGTCTTGTCACCAATATATTCAATAGCCGCGGCCATCTTGAATTTTCCGCCTTCGCGTGCCTTTTTACGCTGCAATTCCATTGCAGCATTGAAGCCGGCCTCATCCAGCGACACATTGCGTTCGCGGCAGATATCTGCTGTCAGATCAAGCGGGAAACCATAGGTGTCATACAATGTAAAAGCGGTGTCGCCATCCAGATTTTTTCCGTCTTTTGCCAGCGCAGCTTCCAGGATTTTCATACCGTTTTCCAGCGTCTCGCCAAAACGCTCTTCTTCCTGACGGATGACCTGCGCAACGCGTTCTGCGGCTTCGGCCAGCTCAGGGTAAGCGCCGCCCATTTCGCGCACCAGATCAGCCACCAGCCTGTAGAAAAACGGCTGGCTCTGTCCCAGCTTATGGCCATGGCGCAATGCACGGCGGGTAATGCGGCGCAGCACATAACCACGCCCCTCATTGCCGGGAATCACACCATCCACGATCAGGAAACCTGCGCAGCGGATATGATCTGCAATTACTTTCAGTGAGTTGTTGCCCAGATCGGTGCAACCGGTTTCTCGCGCAGCCGCCTTGATCAGATTCTGGAAAGTATCGATTTCATAGTTCGAATGTACATGCTGCAGCACAGCCGACAAACGCTCCAACCCCATGCCGGTATCGACGCATGGCTTCGGCAACGGATGCAGCACGCCCGCTTCATCTTTATTGAACTGCATGAACACCAGATTCCAGATTTCGATGAAACGATCGCCATCTTCTTCTGCCGATCCCGGGGGGCCGCCCCAGATTTCCGGACCGTGATCGTAGAAAATCTCGGTACAAGGACCGCAAGGGCCGGTATCGGCCATCTGCCAGAAATTATCGGAAGCGTAGCGTGCGCCCTTGTTGTCGCCAATACGGATGATGCGTTCAACCGGCACGCCGATTTCATTTTTCCAGATATCGTAGGCTTCGTCATCCTCCTGATACACGGTAACTGTGAGTTTATCCGCCGGTAATTTATAAACCGTGGTCAGCAATTCCCATGCGTAATGGATCGCATCTTTTTTGAAATAATCACCGAACGAAAAATTACCCAGCATTTCAAAGAACGTATGGTGACGCGCGGTATAGCCGACGTTTTCCAGATCGTTATGTTTACCGCCGGCACGCACACTGCGCTGCGCCGTAGTAGCGCGGCTATACGCACGCTTATCCTGACCGAGAAATACATCTTTAAACTGCACCATGCCTGAGTTGGTGAACAGCAAGGTTGGGTCATTACCGGGAATCAGACTGGACGAACGCACGCGCGTATGACCTTTGGATTCGAAAAAGCTGAGGAATTTATCGCGGATTTCGGACGAGTTCATAGAAGAGAGATCAGAGCTTAAAAAGATAACTTCTGATTATACGGTATAAAACCTGCGCGACAGCAGCCCGCATCGAGCACGTACAGTGAATGGCGATATTGATTGCAAAAACAGCAAAATACCCTGTCGTCGCTTATCAGAAATCTGCCGGAATCAGATCCAGCCGGTCGGTACAGAACGCGTCCACACCCCAGCGCAACAGTTCCGAAGCTCTTTGCGGGTCGTTGACGGTGTAACAGAACAATCCATAACCGGCATCTTTGATCTGCCGCACCAGATCCGGCGTCAGCGATGCATGGTTCGTATGCAGGGCACGGACGCCCAGTTCCTGACACTGGCTTTTCCAGTCCGGAGTGATGCGCTCCGTCAGCCAGCCACGTGGCAATGCAGGAGCGGCGGCCTTTGCTGCCTTGAGCGCAGTGACGGAAAAGGACGACAACAGCGGCAAGCGCCCGGCATCGCTGACCGCGACATCCGCAAACAAGGATGCGCAGCAGCCGGCAACCACGCCTCCGGTCAGCGCCTCCATGCCGGGTACCGGTTTGATTTCCACATTCATCCAGATATCGTGATGCCGGCAAAATGCGACGGCATCTTCAAACAACGGCACCGGCTCTCCTGCAAATTCGGCACCAAACCAGCTGCCTGCATCCATGGCCGTCAACGCTTCTGCTGTACTGCCCGCAACACTACCGGTTCCGGCCAGCGTGCGACCAAATTCACAATCATGCATCAGCACAGGAACCTCATCCTTTGATAACATGACATCAAATTCCACAGCATGAAACCCTTGCGCCAGACCGCAACGCAGCGCCGCGATGGTATTTTCCGGCGCCAGGATGCCGCCGCCGCGGTGTGCAAGAACTTTAGGATAAGGCCACATCATGCTCTCTCTGATCGCAATTCGTCATACACAATAATTCAAAAAAGGGTTACCGAAAATGAGTACAGCAACTTCACAGAAAACTGCTTTAGGGCATCTGCGCATACTCGATCTGACGCGCGTGCTGGCAGGTCCCTGGTGCGCGCAAAATCTGGCCGATCTGGGAGCGGAAGTCATCAAAGTCGAACGCCCCGGCTGCGGCGATGACACCCGCAGTTGGGGACCACCCTACCTGCGCGATGCTGACGGTAACGATACCACGGAAGCGGCATACTATCTGGCCGCCAACCGGAATAAGCGCTCGGTCACTGTCGACATCGCAAGCCCGGAAGGGCAGCAGATTATCCGCGAACTGGCGATGCAATCCGATATCGTGCTCGAAAATTACAAAGTCGGCCAGCTCAAAAAATACGAACTGGATTACGCATCGCTGAAACAGCTGAAACCCGATCTGATTTATTGTTCGATCACCGGCTTTGGTCAGGACGGCCCCTACGCCCACCGTGCCGGCTACGACTTCATCGTGCAGGGCATGGGCGGCTTCATGTCGCTGACCGGTGAACGGGACGACCTGCCAGGTGGCGGTCCGCAGAAAGCCGGAGTAGCCATTGCCGATCTGATGACAGGCATGTATGCCACCATCGCAGTTCTGACTGCACTGACCCACCGCGACCGCACCGGCGAAGGCCAGTATATCGACATGGCACTGCTGGATGTGCAGGTTGCGATGCTGGCGAACATGAACATGAATTACTTGTGTAATGAAAAAGTGCCTGTGCGCTGGGGTAATGCACATGCCAATATCGTGCCCTACCAAACCTTCGCCACATCCGACGGTCATATCATCGTCGCTGCCGGAAATGACGGCCAATACAGAAAATTCGTACAGGCAGGCGGGCAACCTGAACTGGCCGACGATCCCCGTTTCAATACCAATCCGCAACGGGTGCAGAATCGCGACACGCTGGTACCTTTGCTGGCAGAAATGGTCAAAAAGAAAAGCAAACCGGAATGGATTGCATTATTGGAAGCAGCAGGCGTTCCCTGCGGCCCGATCAACCGCATCAACGAGGTGTTTGAAGATCCGCAGGTGCAGGCGCGCGGCATGAAAATCAAGCTGCCACATCCGGAGGCAAGCTCCGTGAATCTGGTTGCCAGCCCCATGAAATTATCCGCAACACCGGTCAGCTACCGCGACGCCCCGCCGTTGCTGGGTCAACATACAGACGAGGTATTGCATCAGCTGCTGGCTTATGATGACGCTAAACTGGACGAACTCAGATCGAAAAAAATTATCTGAGTCGCCTGCAATTGCGTGCACAAGGGCGCATCAGTGCGGCTCAGCCCTGGCAGCTCGCGCCATTTCCCGGCGGGCTGGCGACAGGATGGCGTGTTTTATCGCATCCGGCTTGGTATGGCTGTCGCAGCCCGCTACTATCCGGAGATGACTGAATTGTGGAAGTTGTCTTATGTACGGAAATACACCTTTTTTTCAACATCTGCAGGCATTTTATCTTCGGCATACCAACAGTGCCTGGAGAACCATACTCGGCGAAATGCCCCGGCTATTGCTGATTAATCAGCTGTGCGCCATCGTCATCACCCTGCTGGTTCGCACCGACGGTTCGGTGTTTGAGAATGTGGTGTTTTCCAATCTGATCGGCTTTTGCTGTTATGCACTGATACGTACTTCCCGGTATCTGATCTGGCGGGACAAAGAACCCGGTACGCTGCCCTTTTATCTGATGTGCATTGTGGTGTCGCCGTTTGGATTTATTGCTGGCGTCGCTATTTCCGCCACTATTTTTTCCTATCCGCTGAAACAGATATTTTCGCTGCGGGAAAACTATGTTATCACCTTCGTATCGATGACCTGCATCATCAGCACCATCGTCGCCTGGCTATTCTGGAACCGCGCCAAGATCAACGCCTTGCATGCTCAGGCCGAAGCAGAAAAAACCCGCTATGCCTTGATCGAACGACAGGCGATGCAGACCCAGTTACAGTTGCTGCAAGCGCAGATTGAACCGCACATGCTGTTTAACACCCTCGCCAACCTGCAAGGTCTGATTGCGATCGATGCCACTCGGGCGCAGCATATGCTGACACAGCTGATCGTGTATCTGCGCGCCACGCTGTGCACATCCCGTGCAGAAACCACCACGCTGGGACAAGAATTCACCCTGATCCGGGCTTATCTGGATTTACTGGCGATACGGATGGGTAGCCGGCTCAGTTACACACTGGATCTGCCGTCTGACCTGACGACATTTCCCCTCCCGCCGATGTTGTTGCAGCCATTGGTGGAAAATGCCATCCGGCACGGACTGGAACCAAAAATTGAAGGTGGCCACATTCTGGTGCAGGCCAGCAAAACAGCCGGTTTTCTGAACCTGAAAATTGCCGATACCGGACTCGGCCTGCCATTCGGTTATGACGAACAGCCAGCGCCCTCTGCCGACGGCCACCATGTCGGCAATGCCAATATCCGGGAACGTCTGCAAGCCATTTTCGGCGCCAGCGCTTCGCTGGCCTTAACCCCGAACCATCCCCAAGGCGTCATTGCTGAACTGACGATTCCTTACTCCGGTTATCCTGACCCAAGCTTTCACTGATGCTGATGATGAATACCCGAAAACGCGCCCTGATCGCCGAAGACGAACCGGTATTATCGCTGACCCTGCAGCACATGCTGCGCAGGCTCTGGCCGGAACTGGAACTGTGCGTCGTGGTTGAAAACGGTGTTGCGGCCATTGATGCAGCCCTCAACACCACGCCGGACATCCTGTTTCTCGATATTAAAATGCCCGGTAAATCCGGACTGGAAGTCGCTCATGAACTGGCCGAAGAGTGGCCCGAAGACAAAGCCTTTCCACTGATCGTGTATGTCACGGCTTATGATGAATTTGCGGTACAGGCTTTTGAGCATTCAGCATCGGACTATGTGCTGAAACCGGTCACTGAAGAACGCCTGCACAAGACCATACAACGTTTGCAGACGCATCTGGGTAATCAGGCGCAGCGCGCCAGTGAACTCGACCGGGTGCTGGCACAACTGCGCCAGCTGGTTCCCGGACATTTGTTGCCTGGCGTGACGATCAATCATGAAAAACTGCGTGTAATCCGCGCAGCCGTCGGCAACCATATCCGCATGATTCAGATTGACGATGTCCTGTATTTCGAGGCAACCGATAAATACGTCAACGTCGTGACCCGTGAGCATTCCTCCCTGATCCGCAGCAGCCTGCGCGATTTACTGCCGCAGCTCGACAACGATACTTTCTGGCAGATACACCGCAGCACGGTAGTGAATATCCGGCAGGTACATCTTGCCCACAAAGACGATACCGGCAAAATCACCCTCAAACTACGCGACAGCGATGAACGGCTCGCCGTCAGTAGAGTGTATGCCCACTTATTTAAACAAATGTGATTTTCAACCAGGAATTTCTATGTCAGACACCACCAGCCTGCACTGGCAATGCGCCAGTTTCGATGAACTCAGCAATTTCCAGCTGCATCAGATTTACCAGGCGCGCAACGCCGTATTTATCGTGGAGCAAAATTGCCCTTATCAGGATATCGACGGCAAAGATCCGCATTCCCATCACCTGATCGCGTGGGGCAAAGACCATCAGCTGGCCGCTTATCTACGCATTGTTCCCGCCGGCATCAGCTTTACCGAAGCCTCCCTGGGACGGGTGTTGAGTACACAGGCATGGCGCGGTACAGGGGTCGGCAAAGCCCTGATTGCCAATGGCATCGCCGCCTTGCACAGACTGTATCCGGCAGCGCCGGTACGGATTGGCGCCCAGGCTTATCTGGAAAAATTCTATGCCGGTTTCGGCTTTCAGACGGTGTCCGGTATCTATCTGGAAGACGATATACCGCACATCGAAATGCTGCTGACGTCTGTTCTGTAAAACCGCCTGGAGCGTGCACCGGACTTTTCCACTATAATGCTGACAAATCAATGACTTACTGAATTTTTACTATGCCGGTTGCAACACTCTCCCCCGAAACACCTTTCGTTAATATCTCGGCCTACAAATTTGTCACCTTCGACGATACCGCAGAAAAACGCCAGGCCTTCATCGACAAATGCAAAGAATTAAATCTGAAAGGCACAGTTCTGCTGACCCCGGAAGGCATCAATATGTTCCTCGCCGGTTTGCGCCATGAAATTGACGCTTACATGGACTGGCTGCATCAGGATCCGCGCTTTGCCGATGTGGTGGCAAAAGAAAGCTTTTCAGACCGCCAACCGTTTACCAAGCTGCTGGTCAAGCTGAAAGCAGAAATCATCACCATGCGTATGCCGCTGATCAAACCGGAAGAAGGCCGCGCGCCAGCCGTGAATGCGCAGACACTCAAACGCTGGCTGGATCAGGGGCATGACGATAACGGCAAGCCCGTCGTCATGGTCGATACCCGTAACGACTTTGAAGTCGACGTCGGCAGTTTCGACAACACGATTGACTACCGTATTGCGAAATTCACCGAGTTTCCCAAAGTGATCGAAGAACACCGCGACGAGCTCAACGACAAAACCGTAGTGACCTTCTGCACCGGCGGCATCCGCTGTGAAAAAGCAGCCATTCACATGCAGAACGTCGGCTTCCAGAGCGTCTATCAGCTCGAAGGTGGCATCCTCAAATATTTTGAGGAAGTAGGCGGCGACCACTATCACGGCGACTGCTTCGTGTTCGATTACCGCACCGCACTCAATCCACAACTCGAAGCGACCGACACCAAACAGTGTTTTGCCTGCCGCGCCGTCGTGACGCCACGCGAACAATTGTCACCGTGGTATATCCCCGGCGAATCCTGCCCGCATTGTAAGAAAAAATATTCCGCGCATACAGAATCTGTCTGAATTGCGGATGTATAAATATCTGCAACGCAAACCAAGCCAGATCGACATTGAGACGGATACACACTCTTCCAGTATTTTTTATATCCGATTGCAATTATTTCTGGTTTTCTACAAAAAAAATACCGCAAAAAAAATGCGGTATTTTTTTGACTCAATGCACAGTCTTTTGCCAAAGACGGATGACCCGGCAAAAGCGATGACAATGAATCAGCGGAATTTCTGCGCCACTTCAGCAATACGTTTGCCAAACAGTTTGGCCGTTTCCAGATCGCCGGGCAGCGGGCCTTCTTCCGGTGTGGAATCGGAAGGAGACTGCGTCATCAGGCCGCTGAAACTGCCGACGTAGTTGATGTCGTTGCGCTGAGCTGCCTTGCTGTTGGCTGGCATCAGGCCAGTGCCGACCCAGATCATAGAATGCTGCTGGGACAGGGTGAACAGGTAATGCAGGGTGGACAGCTTGTCGCCGTTCATGGTGGCCGAGTTGGTGAAACCAGCCGCGATTTTGTCTTTCCATTGCTGGCTGAACCAGGGTTTGGAAGACGCATCGGCAAATTTTTTGAATTGCCAGGAAACCGTTCCCATGTAGGTCGGTGAACCGAATACGATGGCATCGGCGGCAGCCAGGCTGGCCCACTGCGCATCGCTGATATTGCCTTCTGCGTTGATCGCGATCAACTCTGTTGCGGCGCCGGCTGCTGCTGCACCGGCCTGCACTGCTTCTGCCGCCTTGGTGGTATGACCATAACCAGAGTGGTACACAATTGCTACTGTTGTCATTTCATGCTCCTAGTTGAAAAGCGGACTCGCCGCCATTAGTAAGGTAAATCAAAAACCAGCACTTCTGCCTGCTTGCCTGCAGACAAGTGCAAACTGCTTTCATCCTGCAATTTAACGGCGTCGCCTTCCTGCAATGGCACGCCGTTGACACTCAGTGCGCCGCGCGCCAGATGCACATAGGTCAGCCGTTGCGGCGACAAACGGATGTCTGCCTGCTGATCGCCATCGAACAGACCGATATAGAGCCGTGCATTCTGGCGGATAGCTACAGAATCCTGCTCACCATCGGGCGAAGCCACCAGCCGCAACTGTCCGTTTTTCTCAGCGGCGCTGAAGGTTTTTTCGTTGTAACGCGGCGCCTTGCCCAGCACATCCGGCTCAATCCAGATTTGCAGCAGACGGGTATGCTCTGATGGGGAAGGGTTAAACTCCGAATGGCGCACTCCGGTGCCTGCGCTCATGTATTGCACGTTACCGGGCCGGATGGTGCTGCCGTTGCCCATGCTGTCCTGATGCGCAATCGCTCCTTCCAGCACGTAGGTGATGATTTCCATATTCTGGTGCGGATGAGTGCCGAATCCCATGCCCGGCGCAATCCAGTCATCGTTAATCACCCGCAGAGGGCCAAAACCCATGTGCTGCGGATCGTAATAATCGGCAAATGAAAAACTGTGATACGACTTCAGCCAGCCATGTTCGGCATAACCGCGTTCGTGGGCACGTCTGACACTGATCATAATGAAATCCATTCAAAAAATTTGACATATTGATCTCAATATATACAATCACATCAAGCAATATAAGGTGATTTTTTACAATAACTCATTCAAATTTATTGAATACATGAACCTGACACTGGAAGCATTGCAAATTCTGGATGCGATTGACCGCAAAGGCAGCTTTGCAGGTGCGGCGGCGGCGCTGGATAAAGTGCCATCAGCCATCACTTACAGCATCCGCAAGCTGGAAGAAGATCTGGATGTGCTGCTGTATGACCGTCGCGGTCACAAGGCCAAGCTGACGATTGCCGGCGAAGAGCTGCTGATGCAGGGCAGGCATCTGCTGAGCGCTGCGCAGGAACTGGAAAATCACGTCAAGCGTGCTGCCAGCGGGTGGGAAGCGGAACTCAGGATCGTACTGGATGGCGTGATCCGTTTTGATGATCTCATTCCGCTGATCCAGGAATTTGAACAACATGGCTGCGGCACCCGCATCCGGATCTCGCAAGAGGTATTGTCAGGCGTCTGGGAAAGCATGGTGTCAGGCCGGGCCGACCTCGCCATCGGCGCTGCCCATGACGGCCCTGATGCTATCCGCATGCGTGGCGATTTTCAGTCACGGGTATTGGGCAATATCGACTGGGTATTTGCCGTCGCACCACAGCACCCGCTCGCCAGCGCAGCCGAGCCGTTGACGCCCACCCTGCTGCAGGCGCACCGTGCTGTCGCGGTCGGTGATACCGGACTAACCCTGCCCAGCATGACCGCCGGCCTGCTGACCGGGCAGGATACACTGACGGTACCATCGATACAGGCCAAACTGTCGGCACAGCTGGCGGGGCTTGGTTGCGGACATCTGCCGCGCCGCATTGCACAGCCGTATCTGGAGGCCGGAACGCTGATCGAAAAGCAGACCACCAACAGCCGGCCAGCCGGCAATAACCGCATCGTCTGGCGTACAGGCGACAAGGGAAAAGCGCTGAAATGGTTTGTACAGAAACTCAGCGACCCGATGGTGCAGAAAATGCTGCTCGGCGCATAAGAGCCGGGCTGCTTCACGAACGTTGAACAGTTTGATACGGATGCAGGCAACCAATCATTTTTCCCGAGCGGCAAACTACACCGGCCGGTTTGCCCCTTCGCCAACCGGCCCTTTGCACATGGGCTCGCTGGTGGCGGCAATGGCCAGTTATCTGGATGCACAAGCGCAGCACGGACACTGGCTGGTGCGGATCGAGGATCTGGATTTTGACCGCAACGTCCCCGGGGCCGATCAGCAGATATTGCATTCGCTGCAGCGTTGCGGCATGCAGTGGGATGGCGAGGTGGTCTGGCAAAGCCGGCGTCAGGCATTGTATGCCACAGCACTGCAGCAACTCGGCACGCAAGTCTATCCCTGCGCCTGCTCACGCAAGGAAATTGCCGACTCCCTCCTGCGCAGCGGTGCAACGACAGGAACCGCCGCCAGCCAGATTTATCCGGGCACGTGCCGCCACGGCCTGGCTGCCGGAAAAACTCCGCGTGCCTGGCGTCTGCGCGTACCGGATGGCGATGCCGCCGTATTTCGCTTTACCGACCGGCTATGCGGACCGCAAGTGCAGAATCTGGCCACCGAGGTCGGTGATTTTGTCCTGAAGCGCGCCGATGGCTTCTGGGCGTATCAGCTTGCGGTGGTGGTGGACGATGCTGCGCAGGGCATGACGCATGTGGTGCGCGGTGCAGACCTGCTGGATTCAACGGCACGCCAGATGTATCTGCAGCAACTGCTGGGGTTGCCGGTTCCCCGCTATTTGCATGTACCGGTGGTCACCAATGCCGACGGTGAGAAGCTGTCGAAACAAACCGGTGCTCTGGCCTTTGACCGCGGCGATAACGATCTGCTGCACGAAGCGCTGATACCGGCAGCACGTTTTCTGGGCTTAATCATTGGCGACAACATCACCACCATTCCGGCGTTCTGGCATGCTGCGATCTCCGCCTGGCAACGCAAGCTGGCGCAGGCCGGACAACAGGCAGACCCGCAGCTCACGTCGCACGGGTCTGGCTAATAGGGTCAATTCAGTGCCCGTTGTGATGCTGTGGTTTGACGACCTGCACTTCCACGGCCGGATGCTGATGCATTTCATGCCCGGCATGATGTGACTGCGCATCAGGAGCAGCGGCGCTGTCTGCACGTACCGGCTCGCCGGGATCACCGCTGTACTCATAAGCCGCCGTTCCTGCAGGCTGGCGATACCAGCCCGGGTCCCGGTAATCGCCCGGCTTCTGATTTTTCCGAACTTTCATCACACTGAACATGCCTCCCATTTCAAGACTGCCGAACGGTCCCTCGCCAGTCATCATCGGCAGAGTATTTTCCGGCAACGGCATGGACATCATGCCCATTTCTGCCATCCCGTTTTGCCCCATCGCCATGTAAGAAGGAATCAGTTTACTGATTTTTTCTGCCAGATTCTGTTGCTGCACACCAAGCATGGTTGGCACACTATGGCCCATCGCATTCATGGTGTGATGGCTCTTATGGCAGTGCAGCGCCCAGTCGCCCTCCTCGTCGGCGATCAGTTCGATCTGGCGCATCTGGCCGACGCCGATATCGGTCGTCACTTCCGGCCAGCGGGCCGCTTTCGGTATGGCGCCGCCATCGGTTCCGGTGACCATGAATTCATGACCGTGCAGGTGAATCGGATGATTGGTCATCGTCAGATTGCCGACCCGGATCCGGACCCGGTCGTTTTGCCGCACGTTCAGACTGTCGATACCTGGAAAAACGCGGCTATTCCACGACCACAGATTGAATTCGGTCATGGTGGCGATATTCGGCCGGGAAGCGCCCGGTTCAATATCGTAGGCATTGATCAGGAAGGCGAAATCACGATCCACCTCGGCAATCAGGGGGTGCCGGCCTTTTGGATGGGTGATCCACAAGCCCATCATCCCCATCGCCATCTGCGTCATTTCATCAGCGTGCGGGTGATACATGAAGGTGCCGGGACGGCGCGCCACGAATTCATAGACATAGGTTTTTCCCGGCGCTACCGGCGGCTGGGTCAGACCGGACACACCATCCATGCCATTCGGCAGGCGCTGACCGTGCCAATGCATGCTGGTATGTTCCGGCAGCCGGTTGGTCAGAAAAATTCTGACCCGGTCGCCCTCGACCACCTCGATCGTCGGCCCCGGACTCTGGCCGTTATATCCCCACAGGTGGGCAATCATGCCGGGAGCCATCTCGCGTGCGACGGGTTCGGCCATCAGATGAAACTCCTTCACCCCCTGTCGCATGCGCCACGGCAGCGTCCAGCCATTCAAGGTCACGACCGGCTGATAAGGCCGCCCGGTCTGCGGCATCAGCGGCGGCATGGTATCCGGGCTTTGCCGGGTTACAGCCTCCGGTAATGCTGCCAGCGCCACCCGGCTCACTGCACTGGCCGCCAGTGCACCGCCTGCAATGCCAGCGGTCTTAAAAAAATCTCGTCTTGAGTTCATCATTATCTTTCCTGTATCGGCATCTGCTGCGCCGGAACCATCAATGTGTGTTGTTTGTTGCTACAGCCGTAACGGCGGCACTCACCGTCAGATTGGCCGGTGTGCCGGTCAGCTCTGCCTGCAGCGTGGCGTCGTCCAGCCAGAACTGTTGTTCGGTATTGATAGCCGCAATGACGCTGGCAATCTGTTCCCGGGCTTCGCCCAGCAGCTCAAACACGCCAATCAGCATGCCGTTGTAACGCAGCTGATTTTCGTCAGCAATACGCTGTCGCAACGGCAGGATTTCCCGGTGATAGTGCTGCGCAATATCGTAGCTGCGCAGATAGGCGGAATACGCTTCGCGCAGGCTGGATGCAGCATTGCGGGTGATTTGCTCCAGCCGGTAACTGGCCGCCAGCGTTTGTGCATTCATCGCTTCGCGCTGCAATTGTCCGGTATCAAAAACCGGCAGACGCACAGCTACTTCCACCCCGCGCCGGGCTTCACTGCCAGCAGATGAAGCCGCAAATACAGTGTCGCGTTTGACTGTCAGCTCCAGGTCGGTCAGGCTGGTGATGCTGTTTAAGCCTTGCTGCCGCATGGCGTTTTCAAACTGTGCCTGCGCCAGCCGCACATCGAGCCGGGTCTGCGACGCCGTTGCTGCTAATTGCCCGGCAGCCACTGGTGCGGCGGGCAATTCGGGTAAATGCGATGGTAAACGCAATTGTTGTTGCTGCTTCTCGTCCAGTCCCAGCAAGCGCACCAGCACTTCCCTTGCAGCAAATTGCCGATGCCGGGCAGCAGCCAGCTGGGTAGCGGCATCAGCGTGAAATGCCTGCTGTCTGGCTGCCTGCAAGGTGCTGAAATTGCCTGTCTTGCGCATACGCTGCGCCAGCTCGGCACCGGCCTCTGCCAGTTCGCTGACTTGCTGCGCGTACAGCAAAGCCTGCTGCGCGGCGACGGCCTTCACCCAGGCAGCGCGAACCTGCGCCAGCCGGTCCACCACATCCATGCTGAGTTGCAGCCGGGTTTGCTGCAAACGGCTTTGTGCTATCGATTTTCGCTGCGGCAGGGTCAGCAGATCAAGAAGACCAACGCTGATCGCTCTGGCGATATCAAGCTCGTCCGGCAAACGGCTGCGTTCAAAGCGAAACCAGAGATTCACCGGATTGCCGCTCTGAACCGCGGCAGCACCATCGGCCCAGTATTGCGCCAGCATGGCCTGCATGGCAGGGCTGTTTGCCAGCGCCACCGACACCGCTGCCGGCTGCGTCAGCTCCTGTTGCAGCAATTCGTCTGCGCTGGCACGCAATTGCGCCATCTGGCCGGGATATTGCGCCAGCCGGAGCCGGGATTGCGTCATCGCAGCCAGATCCTGATTGATCTGGCCGATCGCCTGTTCAGGCTGGAAACTGCTGCAGGCCGTCAGTAGCCAGGCAGCAGGAAGAAACCACAAGGCAGAACGCCGGGTTAATGAAAACATACATCCTCGTCATAGAAAAATTCGATCTGCCCTGGGCAGATCATTGAGATACTGTGTAACGTGTCACGTTGCCACACGCCACCGCATTCCGCCGCTGCGGAATGCGGTCAGAGAAGAATGATTGTCAGTCTGGGCGGACGCTCTGGCAGCCGTACCAGAGCCGGGGAAAATGCGGAGAATGCCGCACCATTCATCGCTGCCGTCAGCGAGTGCTGCGACATGAAAAGGGGAGCGCTCGTCATTGCCAGTCCGGTACAGCAGGCAGAAGACAGATCTTTGCAATGATCTGACAAACCGGATTTCTGATGATGCCCTAACCCGCCTGACGGGAGATCACCAAAAACCGGCTGGCGGTCAGATGCAGCGACGGGATGAAATGCTCCGGCGGTCTGGAATGCTTCTGCACAATGCGCTTCCGCCGCGACTGACAAGCTGCCAACAGGAAACGACATACCGATTGCAGCAAAGCCACGCGCGGGCAGCAGCAGTATCAGCACAATCAGCAGGAATCGCCATGGTTCTCGTTTCATGCGACGAAACTTACCATAAATCGGCATCCCATTCCATGCACCGGATCAAACGGCAGCGCATGGTCTGCGCAGCCTCAGGCAGCCACTAATCCCCAGGCCAGCATCAACATAATGCCGCCGATCAGGCTGTCCAGTACGCGCCAGGCCCGGGGTCTGGCAAATACGGGAGCCAGCAGGCGCGCCCCGAAACCCAGTGCTGTAAACCAGATGACCGCGTTGGCGATCGCACCGCCGGCAAACCAGTATTTACCCGAACCCGGCATCTGGCCGCCGATCGCGCCCAACAAAATGACCGTATCCAGATACACATGGGGATTCAGTAATGTCACCGCCAACACCGATCCGGCAGCCTGACGCCCGGTCAGCGCAATACCGCCCCGCTCTGCCCGGAGGCTTTCCCCACGCCAAGCCGCCTGCCAGGAGCGAAGCCCATACCAGCTGAGAAACAACGCACCACCCCAGCGGGCTGCTGTCAGCAATACCGGGCTGGCTGCCACCAGTCGTCCCATTCCGGCCACGCCCGTCAGTATCAGCAATGCTTCACAGGCAATACAGATCAACACTGTCAGCGCCACATGCTCACGGCGCAGCCCCATCCGCAGCACATGGGCATTTTGGGAGCCGATGGAGACGATCATGCCTGCGCTGAGGCTCAGGCCCTTCATGAAAAAAGTTAACACCCCTGGATTCCTTTCCCCTCTCATGGGGAGATGTTTGTCAGGCGCACATTGTGGTGTCGCGATCGTCAAATTTGAAGTAAATTTAAAATATTTTCAGACCCATTAATTTTTCTTAATATAAATACCGATGAACTCTCTTCCCCGGCTTGACAGCAAACAATGCGAAGCTTTTCTGACTGTCATTGACTGCGGCAGCTTTGAGCAAGCCGCACTGACACTGCATCTGACTGCCTCTGCGGTTTCGCAACGGGTGAAAGCATTGGAAATACAGTCGGGTACCACACTGCTGGTGCGCAGCCGCCCCTGCCGCGCCACACCGGCAGGCCAGAAATTACTGCAGCATCTGCGCCGCATTGCGGAAATGGAACGCGATCTGCAGCTCGAGCTGCGCGGTGCGAGCCATGCTCCGGTCAGCATCGCGCTGGCCGTGAATGCCGACAGTCTCGACAGCTGGACACTTCCAGCCCTGTCGGATTTATTAACCGGGGAACAGATTCTGCTCGACCTGACGATTGATGACCAGGAGCATACCGATGAATTGCTCTCCAGCGGCATGGTGCTGGGCTGCATTTCCGCCAAAAACGATGCCATGCGTGGCTGCATCGCAGAGCCACTGGGTGTGATGCGTTATCACGCAGTAGCGACGCGGACATTCTGCGATCGCTGGTTCCCGCAGGGCATGACACGCAGTGCAGCCTGCGATGCGCCGGTACTGAATTTCAATCGCAAAGACCGGCTGCAAGCCGATTTTCTGATGCAGCACTTTGGCCTGCATGAAACCGCCTGCACGGCACATTTCATTCCGGCGACCAGCGCCTATCTTCGTGCGGTTTGTCTGGGTCTGGGCTGGGGGATGATCCCCGATCTGATGCTGGATCAGCTGCCTGCGGGAACAACGCTGGTCCAACTGATGCCGGCGCACCCGGTCGATGTGGCGCTGTACTGGCATCACTGGAAAATACAGACGCCTCGCCTCGCCCGTCTTTCTGCGGCGTTGGTGAACCACGCGCGGGAAATATTATTGCAGCGATAACCGCCTGCATCATGTCAGACTGTCAGCTCGCAATGATCGTTGCTGCTGAATGATCTGCCGCCGGCTGCACCTGATTGCGGCCATGATGCTTGGCAAAATACAGCCATTCATCCGCACGTTGTATCAACATCTCCGGCGTATCATTCTGTGCTTTTTCGGCAACGCCAAAACTGGCTGTGATATTCAGCACGCGACCATCGGCGATCTGGATTTTCAAATGCTGCTCCACCTGCAGACGCATCCGTTCCGCGGCTTCAATCGCGGCGGTCAAACTTGTCTCCGGCAGCACCACGATGAATTCCTCGCCGCCGTAGCGTACCAGCCAGTCCACATCGGCGCGCAGTTCCGACTGCAAGCATTCCGCAAAGGCCACCAGCACCTGATCTCCGGCGGTGTGCCCGTACAGATCATTGACCGATTTAAAAAAATCGATATCGCAAAAAATCAGCGCCAGCGCCCGTTCATAACGTACAGCCCGTTGCATTTCTCCCGGCATCCTTTCGTTGAGCATCATCCGGTTGTAACAACCGGTCAAGCCATCCGTCATCGACAGCTGGCGCAGCTTTGCCATAGCACGCTCCAGTCTCCGTGTGCGATCAGCCACCACGGCATCCTGATTGTCGATATGCTTCTGTATGCTGTCCTGCATGATACGAAAACCGTCGACCACCAGATCAATCTCGTTATACCGGTGACCCGGCGGCATGGTTAATTCCAGTCGGGTTGACAAGCGATTGGCCTGTAGGTTTTTCACAAAATCAGCCAGCTGGCGCATCGGTTTTTCGAGCTCCCGACGCAATATCGAAATCAGCGCCACCAGGATAAAAATTGCCAGCAATACCACCTCAATCAGGACGATCAGAAAACTCCGGATCAGCTCACCGCGCAGCTCAGCGCGATTAATCACCAACTCCATGGTGCCGACTTGACGCCCGTCACCAGCGGGGGACGGAATCGAAAACAACAGGCGCTCGCTGCTCGTTTCAGGTATGACCGTACCGGCGGCAAACTGCTGGCCAGTACTGGCCCTGATCTGCACATGGGCGATATGCGGATTCTGCACCAGCAAAGCCATTTGCTTGCGTATCGTTTCCGGCTCAATATCCCAGATCGCCAGCGCCAGCAAAGGCAAATGCGTATGCGCGACATCCTGAATGGTCATGTTGAAATTACGCTCGATTGCGCTGTAATTCAACCAGGCCTGCAAGCTGCTGAAACCGAAAATACAAAGAATCACCCATTTGAAAACACTGCGGACAAGCTGACTGGCGATCGGCTGAAAAAGTCGGGGTTTCATTTTCGGGAAACGGCCTGAGGTGTCTGTATGAGCAATTGCCGGAAACTGAAATCATACTTTTTCAGCAAAGGATTGAGTACCTTGCTGAATTTCCTGAAATTGACTTTATCGAAATTCATTTGTCCGAACAGCATCTGAAAATGCCGGGCTTCCTCTTTGTTGAACAAGATGAACATCGGACGGTTCAGCTCCAGCCCTTCATCAATGAAGTCGCGTCCGTAGTGATAGTCATACAGCATCACCAGACCGAATGCGCCGGCAATAAAATGACCGCCAGCCAGTGCCGTCATGCTGCCATCTTCTATCGCTGTCATCGCTTCCTGTGACGTGTTGATACCGCTGAACAGTGCATCGGTTCCCGGTTTTCCACCCTGCGCACGCCAGCTGTCCATTGCACCAAACGCCATCAGGTCATTTCCCGCCCAGATCAGCCGCGCCTGCGGATGGCGCTTATACAACCATTCGCTCTGCTCCCTGGCTTTGGCGCGATTCCATTCGCCGTAGACTTCCTGATCGATCACGACATTTTTTTCCTCAGCCACAGCCTGCCGCATTCCTTCATTGCGACGTAATGAGGTCGGCGTGGAGCGGTCTCCGGCAATCACCAGCATATGCAGTTTGCCGTCAGGCGCTGTCAGATGTTCTGCCATCCCCCGTTCAAACAAGGCACGTGCAGTCAGATAGCCGGCATCGGTGGCACGTGGTTCCAGCGAACCGAGCCAGCCCTTGAATTGCTGTCGGGGTTGCGGCATCGGCACCTTGCCGGTAGTATCATGCAGGCCGCTGAATGCGAGGAAAGTCTTGATATTCGCCGTGTCCAGCGTGCGGATCACCTCCAGACCGGTCGAGTAATCGTTCGAGAAAATCACATAGTCAGGCCGCTGCGCCGCCGGTCTGGCAGCGATTTGCCGTGCAAATTCCAGTGCCCGCAGATGATTGCGTTCGATGTACATGATTTCCAGGTCGATGTCGAGATTTTTAGCTGCGGCCGACATGCTATTGGCCGCGGTCTGCCAGTAGATTTCATCATGCTTTCCCGGATTCAGAAAAATCACGGACATCGCCATGACCCGCAGCGGCAGCAGCATGGCAATCAGCATCAGAACAAGCGTTGACAAACGCATTCGGGACAACATCTGGCACTCCTCCTGATCCGGTCATTCCCGGTAAACAATGGCGGTGTAAGCACAGCGCTGTAAGGTGCGTTGTTCCGCAACACCGTGATTGGATTCAATATTTCCTGTCAGCCAGCCTCCTCAAGCCACTCCGGAAGCGGTGCAAAAAGCAGGACGTTCAGTTTATACCGATATTTTCCCTGTTTTTCCGGCAATAAAACCTTGCTTCACAAAAACTCACATTGTGTGCTCGAGATCAAACAGTTTTTCTATTGATACGGATGATTTTTTTATTCATACGACGATGGAAATATTATTACAGCCATCAGAACCATGATCGGCAAAACATGCAACGTCACTGCCACGAATATGCCAAAAGGTATGCAAAAAAATAGGAAAAGAGATATTCGCCAGCCGATGTGCCAGCGGAATCAGTCGGCACCAGGACGCACTGCACCAAACAGGGCAGCCTGTTGCTGTGATTGCTGCGACAGTTTATCGCAGGCCAGTGTGCATAAAACATACACCGAACTATCCATGGCTTGATAATAAACAGTGTTGCCACGCGCTTCACGCCTCAGCATACCGTGCTGAGTCAGCGCATGCAGGTGTCGCGAAATGTTTGCCTGCGAACAATGGCACTGTTGTGCCAGCGCACCGACATTTAACTCCTGGTCACGCAGCAGGTACAGAATACGCAGGCGGGTCGGCTCTGCCAGCATGGCGAAATGCTTTGCTAAGGCGACATAAGCCAGGTCGGAATCATCCTGTACAGAACGACACATTTTCAGATCGGCCATCGCTCAGGACTTTTTAAAAATTTATGAAGATCAGCATTACCGTAAAAAACATAAAATATATATTTGCGCATTCATGCAAATAACTATATAATGATTTTACTTTAAGTGCAATCTTATTCTTGCAACCCGCCATTCAGGAGATCCGATCATGACCCGCACTGCCATTCGCCTTGCTGCATTGACGTTTGCAGGCACTTTGCTGAGCCACCTCCCGCTTGCCCAGGCGGCAGGTCTTGTCGTAGAGCCAGTGCGTTCCAGTCAGGAAGGGCAACGCTATCAGGCAGACGGTGTTGTCGAGGCCGTACGGCAAAGTGTGATTTCGGCGCAAATTTCCGGCGCCATCGTGCAATTGCCGGTGAAAGCCGGCGATGCCGTGAAAGCCGGGCAGGTTCTGGTGCGGATTGATGCCCGCGCCGCCAATCAGGAAGCCAGCGCCAGCCGCGCTCAGGTAGATGCGGCACGGGCTGCATTGCAGGTGGCAAGCAAGGATTTTGAACGCCAGAAACAGCTGTTTACCAAAAACTACATCAGTCAGGCGCAGTTAGACCGCGCCGAATCACAGTACCAGAGCGCCAGTGCCCAAGCCAATGCGCAACTGGCACAGGCAGCTGCCGTACAGACTCAATCCGGCTTCTACACGCTCACCGCACCTTACAGCGGCCTGCTGAGCGACGTCCCCATCACAATGGGCGATATGGCAATGCCAGGGCGCCCATTGATGACTGTCTACGATCCGTCAGCGATGCGGGTCAGCGTCACTGTGCCACAGGAAAAAGCTGCCCAGCTGGCGACAGGTCAGACAGTGCGGGTTGCCGTCACTGGTTTGCCTGAAGCGCAGCGCTGGATCAGCGCGACCAAAGTCACTGTTTTACCCGCTGCCGACGCAGCAACCCATACCGTGCAGGTCAGGCTGGACTTACCGGCCAGTCTGCCCGGACTGACGCCCGGCATGTTTGCCCGCGCCAGCCTGCCGGTGAATGCGCCGCTCAACACCAGGGAAGCAGCCCGCCTGTTCGTTCCTGCCAAAGCCGTTTTCCGGCGCGCTGAACTGTATGCCGTATATGTCGTCAATGCGCAGGGCAAGCCCTTGCTGCGCCAAGTAAGACCCGGTGCCGTCAATGGCGGTGAACAGGAAATCCTGAGCGGAGTGGTTGCCGGCGAACAGGTCGCCACCGACCCGCTGGCTGCTGCCGCTGTTTCTGCCGGAAAATAAGGAGCCGCCAATGAAAACCACTCTGGGTATTTCCGGTCGGATCGCTGCATTCTTCCAGTCGGCGCAGATCACACCGCTGCTGGCGCTGGTGGCCTTTTTACTGGGTCTGTTTGCAATACTCGTCACGCCACGCGAAGAAGAGCCTCAGATCAACGTCACGATGGCGAATGTGCTGATTCCATTTCCCGGTGCCTCGGTTGCCGATGTGGAGCAGATGGTCAGCATTCCTGCCGAACAGGTATTAAGTCAGATTAACAATGTCGAGCATGTGACCTCGGTATCCCGCCCCGGACTGGCGATCATCACGGTGCAGTTTGAAGTCGGCGTTCCCCGCACCGAGGCGCTGGTGCGCCTGTATAACACGGTACACAGCAACCGTGACTGGCTGCCCGCCAATCTGGGGACGCAAGAACCGCTGATCAAACCCAAAGGTATTGACGATGTACCCATCGTTTCACTCACGCTGTGGAGTAAAAACCCGCAGACCGGCGCGTTTGACCTGGAGCAGATCGCCCACAGTATCGAAGCCGATCTGAAACGGGTGCCCGGCACACGCGAAGTCATGACGACCGGCGGCCCCGGGCGCGCCATCAACATTGAAATCGACCCGCAGCGACTGGCTGCCAGCGGCCTGACCGTCAGCGACCTGCGCAACAGCCTGCAGGCCGCCAATCTGGGCTTGCCAGCCGGCGAGCTGCTGGCGGGGAATCAGTCGGTCTCCATTGAATCCGGCCCTTTCCTGAGTAACGCGCAGCAGGTCGGTGAACTGGTGGTGGGCGTCAGCGCAGGCAAGCCCGTATTCCTGCAGGATGTCGCCGCAGTCAGTGATGGTGCCTTACCGGCTGCACGCTATGTCTGGCACGGCACAGCCGGAAAAACCGGCGCCGAGTATCCGGCCGTCACTATCGCTGTTACCAAAAAGCCGGGCCAGAATGCCGTTGATGTCGCCAATGCCGTCATCGCACGTGCCGACAATCTGCGCAATAGCGTGATTCCGGCCGGCGTGGAAGTCAGCACCACCCGCAACTACGGCCAGACCGCTGACGACAAGGCCAAAAAGCTGATTCAGAAATTGCTGTTTGCCACCGCTTCGGTAGTTGCACTGGTGTTTTTGGCGCTGGGCCGGCGCGAGGCAGCCATCGTCGGTACAGCCGTCATCCTGACATTGACTGTGACGCTGTTTGCATCCTGGGCATGGGGCTTTACCCTGAACCGGGTATCCCTGTTTGCGCTGATTTTTTCGATCGGTATTCTGGTGGATGACGCGATTGTCGTCGTCGAAAATATCCATCGGCATCAGGCGCTGTTTTCTGAAAAAACGCTGCGGCAGATCATTCCCGGTGCGGTCGATGAAGTCGGCGGTCCGACCATTCTGGCAACGCTGACCGTCATCGCTGCCCTGCTGCCGATGGCATTTGTCAGCGGCCTCATGGGCCCATACATGAGCCCGATTCCGATCAATGCCAGCATGGGTATGCTGCTGTCGCTCGCGATTGCCTTCATCGTCACCCCCTGGCTTGCCAGCCTGTGGATGAAAGAAGGTCATCATGCAGCTGGTGGCATGGCTGACAAACTGCGCCCGCTGTTTACCCGCGTATTCCGGCCGTTTCTGGATGAGCGTACCGGCACCGGTAACCGCCGCAAGCTGGGACTGGGCGTCGCCGTGCTGATTGCACTGTCTGTCGCACTACCGGTCATCGGACTGGTGCAGTTAAAGATGCTGCCGTTTGACAATAAATCTGAATTTCAGGTCATGGTCGATATGCCAGCAGGAACGCCGGTTGAACAAACGGCTGCCGTACTGCATGAGCTCGGCGTCTATCTGCAGACCGTGCCGGAAGTCAGTGACTATCAGGCATATGCCGGCACCTCCGGTCCGATTAATTTCAACGGACTGGTACGTCAGTACTATCTGCGTGCCGGCGGTGAAGTCGGTGACATTCAGGTGAATCTGGTCGACAAGCATCATCGCAGCGAGCAAAGCCACGCGATTGCCACCAGAGTGCGTCCGGCCTTGCAGAAAATTGCCCGCGCTTATGCCGCGAATGTAAAAATCGTCGAAGTGCCGCCTGGTCCGCCAGTGCTGTCGCCGATTGTGGCAGAAATTTACGGTCCAACGCCGGAAGGCCGCCGCCAGCTTGCCAAGTCAGTACGGGGAGTGTTTGAAAAAACTGCCGGTATTGTCGATGTGGACGACAACAGCATTGCCAATGCTCCGCGCAAGATACTGCTGGTCGATCGTCGCAAAGCAGCGCAGCTCGGCATTTCCCAGGCAGCGATTGTCAGCACGCTGCGTGCCGGACTGGCAGGTGAAGCCGCCAGTTATCTGCATGACGAAACCAAGTATCCGGCATCGCTGAATCTGCATCTGCCCCCCGCACAACAAGGCAGTCTGGACACGCTGCTAGCGCTCGGCGTCAGAAATGCCAAAGGCGGGATTGTCCCTATCCGCGAACTGGTCAGCATCAGCGACGAATTACGTGAGCAGCCCCGTTACCATAAAGACGGACTGGGCGTGAACTTTGTGGTTGCCGACATGGCAGGAAAAATCGACAGCCCCTTGTACGGCATGTTTGGCATGCGTCATGCAATCGGTCAGCTGACCGCCCCTGACGGTGGCCGTATTGAAGAATACTTCATCCATCAGCCAGTCGACCCATATCGTGGATTCAGTCTGAAATGGGATGGCGAATGGCAGGTCACCTATGAAACATTCCGCGACATGGGGGCCGCCTATGGCGTCGGCCTGATCCTGATTTATCTGCTGGTGGTGGCGCAGTTCGGCTCCTATCTGACACCGCTGATTATCATGGCGCCGATTCCGCTGACCATCATCGGCGTGATGCCCGGCCACGCCCTGCTCGGCGCGCAATACACCGCCACCAGCATGATCGGCATGATTGCGCTGGCCGGCATCATCGTGCGCAATTCGATTCTGCTGGTTGACTTCATTCATGTGCAGCTTGCCGAAGGCATGGCGTTCAAAGACGCGGTGGTGAATTCCGCGATCACCCGCGCCCAGCCAATCGCCCTGACCGGTCTGGCCGCAATGATGGGGGCCTTTTTTATTCTCGATGATCCGATCTTCAACGGTCTCGCGATTTCGCTGATTTTCGGGATTTTTGTTTCCACCCTGCTGACACTGGTGGTGATTCCGCTGCTGTATTACGCCGCGTATCAGCGCCGTTACAGCACGCCGGTTTAAACGTTTTTATCGCTGCTTGATGTTTGTTATTTGTATGTTTTACATGTTTTTTTAACCGTTTGTTTGACACTGAAGGAGTCTGATCATGACCAGCTGGCAAGTCGTCCGTATCGTTGCAGGATTTTTTATCTTACTGAGCCTGGCGCTCGGCATTCCGGAAAGCCCGGTTTTTGTCAATCAGTGGTGGCTGGGTTTCACCGCATTTGTCGGCATCAATCTGTTCCAGAGCGGCTTCACCAAGTGGTGCCTGATGGAAAATATCCTGCGCAAACTCGGCATCCGTCCCGGCTGCTGATGTTCATTCTGAGTCTCTGAGTCCCACATAAGAAGGAGCGATCATGCACCTCGTCTGCCCGCATTGCACAGCCACCAACCGGATTCCTGATGAACGTCTGTCCGATCAGCCCGTCTGCGGTCAGTGCGGGCACGCACTGATGGCCGCCAAACCGGTCGCCATCAGCGATCAGGCGCTGCCCAAATTCCTGGCAAAAACCGAGTTGCCGGTGCTGATCGACTTCTGGGCTGAATGGTGCGGCCCCTGCCGCGCCATGGCCCCCCAATTTGCCGAAGCCGCACGCCAGATGCCCGGAATCCGTTTCGTCAAAGTCGATAGCGACGCCGCCCCTGCCGCCAGCCAGCAGTTTGCTATCCGCAGCATCCCGACGCTGGTGCTGATGCACCACGGCCGCGAACTGGGTCGCCAGAGTGGCGCCATGCCAGCCTCGCAACTGCTGGCATGGGCACGCCAGTTGCTGGGGCAATAACCCCCAAATTCCCGTCCGCCACCGGCACAGGCGCATGAACAATGCGCCCTGTTCACTCACGCACAAAGCTATTTCAAAAAAGAAAATTCAAAAAAGTAAAGCGACATCACCTTCACAATGGCAACGCAACGCTCTAATTCTTTGATTTTTAAAACTATTTTCAAATTCTTCACTTTTCTTTCTTGAAAAGCAGCTACCCCGCCCATATAATTAGCACTCGTTGGGATAGAGTGCTAACAACGCCATTCCCCACCTCTGAATAAACATTTTAGCAATTACTCGCAAATTTAAAGGAGCTTGTATGAACCTTCGTCCTCTGCACGATCGTCTGATCGTTAAACGTCTGGATCAGGAAACTAAAACCGCTTCCGGTATCGTTCTGCCTGACGCTGCAGCTGAGAAACCAGACCAGGGTGAAGTATTGGCCGTTGGTGCTGGCAAACAATTGGATAACGGCACAGTACGTGCGCTGGAAGTAAAAGTCGGCGACCGCGTATTGTTCGGAAAATATTCCGGTCAGGCAGTCAAAGTTGACGGTCAGGAAGTTCTGGTCATGCGTGAAGAAGACATCTTCGCGATCGTACAGAAATAATTTACATTCCTAAGCACTTAGATATCCTCAAGATTCTGGAGAAAATAACATGGCAGCTAAACAAGTGGTATTTGGCGATGACGCACGCGCGAAGATCGTCAATGGCGTAAACGTTCTGGCAAATGCAGTAAAAGTCACTCTGGGCCCTAAAGGCCGTAACGTGGTTCTGGAACGCTCTTTCGGCGCGCCGACAGTCACTAAAGACGGTGTATCCGTTGCGAAAGAAATCGAACTGAAAGACAAACTGGAAAACATGGGCGCGCAGCTCGTGAAAGAAGTGGCTTCCAAAACGTCTGACAACGCTGGTGACGGCACGACAACAGCAACTGTACTGGCACAAGCGATCGTCCGCGAAGGCTTCAAATACGTTGCAGCAGGTTACAACCCAACTGACCTGAAGCGCGGTATCGACAAGGCAGTGACTGCTTTGGTTGCAGAAGTCAAAACTCTGTCCCGCCCAACGACAACCAACAAAGAAATCGCTCAGGTTGGTTCTATCTCTGCGAACTCTGATGCAGATATCGGCGACATCATTGCCAACGCAATGGACAAAGTCGGTAAAGAAGGCGTGATCACCGTTGAAGATGGAAAATCTCTGAACAACGAACTCGACATCGTTGAAGGTATGCAGTTCGACCGCGGCTACCTGTCGCCATACTTCATCAACAACCCGGAAAAACAAGCTGTTATTCTGGAAAATCCATTCATCCTGCTGTTCGACAAAAAAATCTCGAACATCCGCGATCTGCTGCCAGTACTGGAGCAAGTTGCTAAGTCCGGCCGTCCACTGCTGATCATCGCTGAAGACGTCGATGGCGAAGCACTGGCAACTCTGGTGGTCAACAACATTCGCGGTATCCTGAAAACAGCGGCGGTGAAAGCACCTGGCTTCGGTGATCGTCGTAAAGCGATGCTGGAAGACATCGCTATTCTGACTGGCGGTAACGTGATCGCTGAAGAAGTTGGTCTGACACTGGAAAAAGCAACGCTGACAGATCTGGGTCAGGCTAAACGCGTAGAAATCGGTAAAGAAAACACCACCGTGATCGACGGCGCTGGTCAGGCTATCAACATCGAAGCACGCGTTAAACAAATCCGCGCGCAAATCGAAGAAGCGACTTCTGACTACGACCGCGAAAAACTGCAAGAACGCGTTGCCAAACTGGCAGGCGGCGTTGCAGTGATCAAGGTTGGTGCAGCCACCGAAGTTGAAATGAAAGAGAAAAAAGCCCGCGTTGAAGACGCTCTGCACGCAACCCGTGCAGCCGTTGAAGAAGGCGTGGTTCCTGGCGGTGGCGTTGCCCTGTTGCGCGCACGCTCTGCGGCTGGCGAAATCAAAGGCGACAACCATGATCAGGACGCCGGCATCAAGCTGGTCTTGAAAGCAATCGAAGCGCCACTGCGCGAAATCGTAGCGAACGCCGGCGGCGAGCCAAGCGTTGTAGTCAACGCAGTAGTGAACGGTTCCGGCAACTACGGCTTCAACGCAGCAAACGACACCTATGGCGATATGATCGAAATGGGTATTCTGGATCCAGCCAAGGTCACACGTTCCGCTCTGCAAAACGCGGCTTCCGTTGCAAGTCTGATCCTGACAACTGATGCACTGGTTGCTGAACTGGCAGAAGACAAGCCAGCAGCGGGTGGCATGGGCGATATGGGTGGTATGGGCGGCATGGGTGGTATGGGCGGCATGATGTAATACCCCCTTGTACGCGCAGTTTTCCTGCGTCGCACAAAAAAAGCCTTGCATGTATTTGCAAGGCTTTTTTATTTTCCGCCTCCCGTCTTTGAGATCCAGCACATCATCTTGATATCGTTCTCACCAGCGCAGAGCGATTGATTATTTTCTGTACTGACACAGCAAATCCAACGAAAATGCGGATTTCAAGCCCGCCACCTTGACACTGTCTGGCAGGGCTTGGATACTGCCGCACCTGAACAGAATTTCAGGCTTGATGAATCTGCTTGCGGCCCGTCTGACCCGGACTCCCCGCCAACAGATGTATCCGATATTTTCTCTGGAGACGCAATGGCGCTGCAACAATTATCCGAACAGCAGATCCGCACCTGGACCCGCTCCCAAAAGGACGAGTGGTGGTTTAACAATATCTATCGCGGTAACATGGCGCAGCTCACTTTGCGCTCTGCACTGACAGGCTTTCTGCTCGGTGGCATACTCGCTGCCACGGCTTTATATATCGGCGGCAAAACCGGTGTCGCCATTGGTGTGAATCTGATCAGCGTTATTCTCGCTTTTGCCATCTTCAGAGCGCTGCACAATGCCGGTATTGCCAAAGACTTTACCATTCTTGAAAATAACTGCACACAGTCCATCGCCACTTCGGCTGGCTATATGATCACCCCGCTGATTGCCAGTCTGCCGGCTTATATGCTGGTCACCGGCGTCATTATTCCCTGGTGGCAGATGCTGATCTGGATCGTGATCACATCGATACTCGGCGTGCTGGTCGCGTTCCCGATGAAGCGGCGTTTTATCAATGAAGATCAATTGCCGTTTCCGGAAGGTGGCGCTTGCGGCGTGGTGCTCGATGCACTGTATTCTTCCGACGGCAAACAAGGCATGTTCCAGGCCAAACAACTGGCGGTCACTGGTTTGCTGAGCGCAGCCTACCAATTGCTGATCAGCGACGGCTGGATGAAGCTGATACAGATCCGCCTGCTCGCCATGGACAAACGGGCCGGCCTGAAAGAAGCCTGGACCATACGCGAGCGCTTCGATGATTACTACTATGCAGCGATGGTTCAGTACGATCTCTGGGTACCGAAAATCCTGGGCGTCGATTTCCGCACGCTGGGGCTGCGCTTTACGATTGACACCGCCATGCTGGGTGTGGGCGGACTGATGGGCATACGTGTCGCCAGCAGTGTTCTGCTTGGCAACCTGCTCAATTTCGCGATTCTGGCACCGTGGATGATACAGCGTGGCGATATCGTCGAACGGATATCAACTGCCGGCAAAACCGTCCCCGTCTCACGCATTGAAATCCTGAACCAGTGGGGTTTATGGTGGGCCGTTGCGATGATGGTTGCAGGCTCTCTGGTCGGATTACTGGCCAAGCCGGAAATTTTTACCAATGTATTCAAAAACTTCGGTCGCAAAAAAAGCGCTGAAGAAAAAGTCGATCTGCTGGCGGATATCGAAGTACCTCTGTGGATTTCCTATGTCGGCGTACCGATATTCAGCGTACTGGCAGCGTGGAGCACGCATGCCTTCTTCGGTGTTCCGTGGCTGCTCGCCTTTATTTCGTTA
Organism: Cognatundibacterium oligocarboniphilum; assembly: GCF_013377855.1. Lineage (GTDB taxonomy): Bacteria > Pseudomonadota > Gammaproteobacteria > Burkholderiales > Burkholderiaceae_D > Undibacterium > Undibacterium oligocarboniphilum. The sequence goes on from NZ_JABXYJ010000003.1 coordinate 57,367, forward strand.
CCGATGATTTTTGTGCTGACCGTGATCTGTACCAACGCGATGGCGCTCACTTCCTGGATGCCGACTGGCGCCTTATCGAAAATCACCCAGTTCACTATCGGCGCCATCGATCGCAGCAATCCGGCCAGCAATCTGCTGCCGGCAGCGATCACAGCCGAAGTGTCGCAAAACGCTTCGAGCCTGCTGTCCGACATTAAACCGGGTTATATGCTGGGTGCCCGCCCGCGCCAGCAGGCGATCGGCCATCTGATCGGCATCATCTCTGGGGCACTGGCGTGCATTCCACTGTATTTCCTGCTGTTTCTGCCACCGGATAATCACGGTGTGCGCAGCACCTCCACGCTGGTCTCTGAACAGTTTTCCATGCCGGCTGCGATGCAATGGAAAGGGGTCGCCGACCTGATCGCGCACGGTGTCAGCAGTCTGCCTGCCAGCGCCGTAACGACGATGATCATTGCGGCTGTATTTGCCGTTATTTTTGAAATCGCCGGAATAAAGAGCAAAGGCCGCTTCCCGCTCTCATCTGTATCGATCGGCCTCGGCGTGGTTTTGCCGACCGATGCCTGCATCATGATGTGGCTCGGTGCATTCGGATTCTGGCTCATGGAAAAACGCCATCCGGTTCCCGGCAGCAGTGGTAACCGCTTCTGGGTAGACGGATGCGAAGCAATATCCGCCGGTTTGATTGCCGGTTCTGCCCTGATCGGTATCGGCAATGCGATTCTCAATGTGCTGATTTGATTCAGCAGCCCGACAACACCGCACCGTTATTGAGCCCCGTCACCATGCGGGGTTTGTTGTTCTGAATTCATTGAAAGATCAGGAATTCTCTGCATTTGCTGGTTGATGAAAGCATCAAACGCCTGCAACAGGGGCCGGAATTTTTGTTCGTTCTGTTCAATCCGCATCAGTGCATAGGCGCAGGCTTCGAGACTGGAGAGCTGATCAGGCTGATGCGCCCGACGTATCCGGTAATGCGAAGCGGGCATGTGTTCCAGGCTGATACGGGGCAAGCACTGCAGAGCTGGGTTCAGATACAGCATCTTGCGACTTTTTCGCCAGGTAGCGTCGAGCACAACCAGGCGTATGCCGGTGAGTTCCGCAGGCAGCGGACGGGCTGCTGCATCCCACGGCATCAGGTCTGGCGCCTGATTCTGGCTGGTATCCGGATACAGCAATACCGGCTGACGCTGTGAGGGGCAATGTTGCTGATGATGCGGGTGATCACTGCTGTTCGCCCCATACAAAGCCTGCTCCAGCAGATCCGGCGCAAACTGTTCGCCACAGATGATCCGCGAATGATCGAGACATAAATGCAGCAGGCGCACACTCCCCTTGGCATGATGCACTTCCAGCGGATGCTGCAATATCAATACATCAGTCTGGTTCGCAACGCGCTGAATGCAGGCGCAGATACACGCTGCCTGAGCGCGGTCACAACGTTCACAGACAAGCCTCCGGTGATATGCCGGACCAGCATCAGAAGCACGAGCAGTATCGTGCTGATTCATACGAAATCCGGCACAAATAGCATATCGGTCTGTTTCACCTGATTAATCCGGCACCTGCCATAAGTGATCCAATGCGGCAGCCAGTTCCGGATAGCGAAAGGCAAAGCCGCGCGCCAGCGCCTGCGCCGGACGCACGCGTTGCCCGCCCGTCAGCAATAAGGCCCGTTCTCCCAGCATCAGGCGGAGCACTGCCGCGGGCATCTTCAGCCATGCAGTACGGTGCAACTGGTGCGCTAATGCCGCAGTCCATCCGGCGTTCTGAACCGGATTGGGCGCGACCATATTAAACCGGCCAGCGGCACTGGCATCCATCAGCAAGCTATAGAGCAGCGCAATATAATCGTCGATATGAATCCAGCTCATCCACTGTCTGCCATCACCGATTTGCATACCCAACCCCAACTGGAAAGGAAGGCGCATTTTCTGTAATACGCCGCCTGCCGCATCCAGGACTAAGCCTGTCCGCAGCAGACAAAGCCGTATTCCCATTGCTGCTGCCGGTAGTGCAGCGCCCTCCCATTCAACGCACAGCAATGCGCCGAAGTCCTGCCCGGCTGAGGAGGACTCATCCTGCCAGTCATCACCATGGTCGCCGTAGTATCCGATCGCCGAGCCGCTCAGCAAAACAGCGGGTTTGTGATGTGCATCCGCGATACGGCGCAGCAGTGCCGTTGTCAGCCCTATCCGGCTGTTTCGCAATATTTTTTGACGCGAAGCAGTCCAGCGCCGGTCGGCAATCGGCTCACCCGCCAGATTGATCACGGCATCAAACACGGTATCGGCGCGGTATTCGTCGAGCCCACACATCGGTATCACGTCCGCGCCGCAGAGTACCTTCACCACGCTGGAATGCTGTCTGCTCAGCACTGTCAGTGTATGTCCCTGCGCCGTCAGGAAGGCGCATAAGCGGCGGCCAATCAGACCCGTCCCGCCAGTGATCAGAATACGCATCATTTTCCTTTCGCTTTTACGACAAAAACAAGTTCAAGCTGACTGAACTCAGCGCAGCTCTTCGAGTATTTTTAAGCCTTCGTCAAAATTCCAGATACGCCGGATTTCAATCACATCATACTGCGCCGCAATAGCAGGTGGAAACGCCGCATATCTGGCATTAATCCGCACGATATTCCGCACCGCCTGATCCAGATCGGCCCTGCCGCTGGAACGGTGGATGGTGATTTCCTCGACGCTGCCATCGCTGCGGATCGCAACCGTCACCAGCGGATCGCCACGAGCCTTGTCTTTGGAAGTCTGTGAGTAATTCAGATTACCATTGCGCTCTACTTTCTGTTTCCAGCTGTCGACATACATGCGAAGCTGCACATCTTTTTCAGAGCTGCCGAAAACACTGTGACGGCGCGGCTTTTCCTCGGTGCTGTTGCGCGGCAGCGGCGGAGTGCCGCCCAGTAAATCCAGCCCGCGCGCCTGTTCTCTGGCGCGGTTCGCCAGATCACTGCTGTACAGATTGCGTGGCAATAAAGCCAGCGATTTATGATCGTCAGATCCTTCCTGCCCCTGCCCGGCGGTACTTGCGCTACCAGCACTACCGGCAGTACCGGCATCGCGGTTCACAAAGACAGCCCGGCCTTGCTGCGCCGTACCGGAAACTCCGCCCGGTACATTCTGGACAACCTGTCCAGGCTGAGCATCGCTGCTGCCGCGCTGTGTCAATACAGCGGCGGCTTCCTGTTCGTGCTGCTGGATGGCCTGCCGGATGGCACGCTGCCGGGCGACTTCTGCCTGTTGCTGTGCCTGCTCTGCCTGCTGTTGCAGTTGTTCTTGTTCGCGACGACGTGATTCGGCCACACGCTGCTGTTCTGCTTCTTCCTCTCGTTGCTGCGCGAGTTGCCGGTTGGTACGCAATGTCTGCACCCGTTCGCGACGCTGCTGTTCCCGCTCTGCCGATTCCGCCTGCAATTGTTGCTGCAAGCGTGCGTCGTCCAACCGGACCGGATTTGCCGACTGCGCCGCCGCCAGTGCTGTGGCATTGGCGCGCAATGCTTCCTGCATCAGCCGGTGTTGTTCAGCTTCCTGTTCCAGTTGCTGCGTCATGGCCTGCGCCCGCGCTGCATCTGCCACGCGGCGGCGGGCATCGTCATCGATTTCCTGCAAGGTCTGTTTCGCCTCTGCAGATAATCCGGCTTTCTGTGGAGTCAGCTCTTCGGGTCGCACCAGCCGTTCAGTTTCTCTGCGCTGCCGCTGGGCCGCGTCTAGTGCGAACCGGATAACGGGTTCCGCAATCGCCATGGCATCTGCCATCGGTTCCGATACCGGTTTGGCGTCAGCTTCCGGCTCCGGAGTCTGCTGCGCCATGGAAGCACTGACCGGATCGGCAAACTGCCTGGGCGCCAGCGCCGCATCGGCAATTTTTTTAACATCGTCCGGATTCGGCACGGCCACCACAAAGCTGTCATTGAAAATACTGTCCTGCGCGATGATATCCGGCACTGCCGTTGCCTCATGCCTGCGCTGATGGACGAGAGGTTTTACAGAGCCAGCCTTTGATCTGATGCTCGCAACCGGTTGTTTTTTCTTGTGCTGCAGTGGCGCAGAAGGTGCCGGACGGGCGCGGGCTGCCGGAGCAATAAGTTCGATCGCATTGGCAGGAGCGGATATCGTCACAACCGGTCTGACTGGCGGGGACAGCGGCGCTGGTACTGAAACGGACTCATGCAACGGCGTCGACATTGATGCCGGTATTGGCACGGACGACGGCCCGGCGGATGTCGCCGCCAGCTGCGCCGCAGGTGCAGGTGCAGGTGCAGGTGCAGGTGCAGGTGCAGGTGCCAGTGTAATCTGCAGCGCCTGATCAGCTTCGGTGCTGCGCCGTTTGCTCCAGGGTTTTTCGATGCCCGGCAATCCCAGCCCCGGCAGACCAAACTGCAACGACAAAATCAGCCCATGTACCAATAACGAAATCAGCAGGCCGGCAGTCAGACGTTTTTTAATCGCAGGCGGTAATCGGGAGGCGGTAGTCACTGGAAACAAATTCATGCCACTGGCTGAGGTTGAGCAAGGTTGTGGGAGAAATATCCTGCGCTCAATAACAGGCACAGTCGTCACCGGCGTTACTTTACCATTGAGAAGCAAAATTTCCTGCGCATTTTTGTACTTGCTCAGTACTGCTTCAGTGCGCCAAGCCCTGCCCGGATTATGCCGATTTCATCGCAAAAACCCGGCGGATGCCACAAGACCATCCAACCCGGTTTCGATTATGCTGTGATCATGGCGCAGTTCCGGTATTTTCAGCTTTTCCAGTCTTTCCTGTATTTCTCGTATTTCTGAAAAGGACAACATGATGCACGATACGATGTCGATTATTGACTCTCACACCGGCGGTGAACCGACCCGGATAGTGATCTCTGGCGGCCCTGATCTGGGCGATGGCCCGCTTTCGGCACGGCTGACCTTGTTCCGTGAAAAATTTGACCGCTACCGCAGTGCGATTGTCTGCGAACCGCGCGGCTCGGATGTGCTGGTCGGGGCGCTGATCTGCGAACCATCGGACCCTGCTTGTGTTGCCGGCGTCATTTTTTTTAATAATGTTGATTATCTGGGCATGTGCGGTCACGGTATGATCGGACTGGTCACCACACTGGCGCATCAGGGGAAAATCAGTCCCGGCAGGCATCGCATTGAAACGCCGGTCGGCGTGGTCGAGACCGAACTGCATGCCGATCGCTCGGTCACGGTGCATAACGTCCCGGCTTATCGTTACCAGGCAGCGGTCGCTGTTGATGTTCCCGGTATCGGCACCGTCAGCGGCGATATTGCCTGGGGCGGAAACTGGTTTTTCCTGATCAGCGACCACGGACAAAATCTGGCGCTGACACAAGTCGAATCGTTAACGCATTACTGCTGGCAGGTGCGACAGGCATTGGAACTGCAAGGCATCACCGGCGAAAACGGCGCGCTGATCGATCACATCGAACTGTTCGGGCCACCGGTTTCCGGGAAAAATCACAACCGGAATTTTGTACTGTGCCCCGGCAAGGCATACGACCGTTCCCCTTGCGGCACCGGCACCAGCGCCAAACTCGCCTGTCTGGCGGCAGACAACAAGCTGGCGCCAGGTCAGATCTGGCGTCAGGAAAGTATCATCGGCAGCGTATTTGAAGCTTCCTACGAAGCGCATGCCGATGGCCGGCGCATTCTGCCTGCATTGCGCGGCACAGCGCACGTGACGGCGGAAGCCAAATTACTGCTGCATGCTGATGATCCGTTCCGCTGGGGCATCCGTAGCGAATCACTTCAGGCCGACTGACACAGATCGCGGTAATCGCTGGGCGTCATGCCAACCGTCGCTTTAAATACCCGGGAAAAAGCGCTGTGATCCTGATAGCCGCAGGCCAGCGCGATAACAGTGATGCTGTCGCGGCTGTCAGTCAGCAAAGCCGAAGCCGCATCGAGCCTGATTTTGACCATCATCTGTCGCGGCGTTAGAGAAAAGATTTTATGAAAATTCCGCTCCAGCTGCGCGACCGATAATCCGGTCAGCGTCACCAGTTCCGTCATGCTGACAGGGCGGGAAAAATGTTGCCGGATATGCTGCACTGCCACGGCAATACGGGCATAGACCGGATGCTCCTGATCGGGTGCTGCCAGATCGCGGGAAATACCGGTCATGCCGATGATCTGCTGGCTGCGGTCCCGCAAAGGAAATTTCTGCGTCAGACACCAGCCCCGGGAACGATCGGGATACAGATGCAGTTCCAGCTGATCGCGCAGCTCGCGCCTGCCCTGCAACACGATCGCATCCTGCGCCGCATAACTGGCAGCCAGCGCCGCCGGAAACACATCGGCAGCACGGCAACCAAGCAGTTCGGCCTTGCTGCGCCGTCCGCAACGACGTACCAGCGTATGATTGACCACCAGGTAACGGCCATCTTTGTCTTTGACAAAAAAAACGATATCCGGCATCACGTCAAACAGGTTTTCGGCAAAAAACGGGTCATCAAGACTGAAGGCGATTTGCTCTCGGGGCGTCATGGCAAAGCAGGTGGAACCGGATTCCGGCACAAAATTTATCACACTAATATATTAATATGAAAATCAATACCAGAATCCGCCTGAATCGCCTAAAAATACCCTGTAATGCGGTTTTTTCTTACAGTAACGGTGTTTCTTGAACGGCAAAACCGGTAATGATGTCGCTTTAAGATATGAGAGTAGCGAATTTAAAGTTTGTTCCAATCGATTTTAACAAGGTAAAATTCGAAGAAATAGGGATTAGTCTCATATAAATTAAATCAATATCACCAGCATCCGTTTTAAAAGGAACCCCATGTCCGCCATTCCGAATGAGCAAGCACCGCAGGCACCGAAACAACGTGCCGCCAATATTGCTTATGATGCGATAGAAAACATGATCGTGACCCTGCAGCTGAAACCGGGAGCACCGATTATCGAAGCGGAATTGCTGGAAAAAACCGGGCTGGGCCGCACACCGATGCGCGAAGCGCTGATGCGCATGTCCTCCAATGGTCTGATCCGGCCGATGCCGCGCCGCGGACTGGTGGTAAGCCAGATAGAGGCAGCCGAACACCTGCAGTTGATCGAAACCCGGCGGGTACTGGAAAACCTGATCGTCACCAGCGCCGCGCAACGGGCAGATGCAATCCAGAAACAGGAGATCATGCAATCGGCAGAAAAAATGCTGGCGGCCGCAAAGCGGCACGACCTGCATGCGTTCATGGAAGCCGATCAGAGCTTTGACCACACCCTGCATACAGCCTGCGGCAATGCTTCTGCGGTGGCGGCGGTGGTGCCGCTGGTGATTCAGTGCCGCCGTTTCTGGTATGCCTATCAGCATGAAGGTGATATTGAAGAGGGTGCGCGCTGCCATCTGCTGGTCGCCAAGGCGGTCGCGCGCGGTCACGTGGAGCAGGCGCTGAAGTCGTCGAATGGTCTGATGGATTACCTGGAATCATTCACCCGCAAAGCGATCCCCTCTGCGGCATCAGGCAACTGACGTCGCCGAGCGTGGCAGTCGTCTGACATTCGGCAATGCCTCGCTCTCCAGCCAGCGCCTGAAACGCACCATCTGATGCGTGGCGCGCCGGTGCGCAGTGCGGTTTTTCAGCAAGATCATCATTCCCGCCTCGCTGACCGCCCAGATTTGTCCATGCGGCAGATAAGCATACGACGCACCGATCACCCGCAGCTCCTGCTGACCGAGTTCCGGTACCAGCAATGCCTGTAAATCCTGTTCCGGAATCCAGATCTGTTCCTGTTCCAGATAAAAACGCAGGTGATGGCCATCGAAACTGTAATAACAGCCGTTCCACGACTCCAGCACATCGCGCTCCGCACGACGCCGGATCGCAGGAATCAGGCTGATCAATTCTGGACTGAACAAGTGCGCCCATAACCAGGCGCTGACCAGCAGGCTCATCGGCGCTGCGCGCGGATTGAGCGCGGAAAAATAACGCCATGCCATCCATGTCACAGCCGCACAGAACAACAATCGTACAAAGAAACTGATCAGCGCAGACATATCATACTTTCAGGCCCAGTCCGGTGGGCGCTTTTCGATGAATGCCTGCACGCCCTCCTGTGCAGATGCCTCCATCAGGTTACAGGCCATGGTCTGTCCAGCTAGCTGATAGGCGGCTTCGATGCCCATTTCCGCCTGTTTGTAAAACAGCTGCTTGCCGATCCGGATAGCCGCTGCTGGTTTAGCCAGGATAGTTTCGCATAGCGCAGAGATCGTGTCGTCGAGTTGCGCTTCCGGTACGACGCGGTTCACCAACCCGCGCTGCAACGCGGTCTGTGCATCAATGAATTCACCGGTCAGCAGCATTTCCATCGCCTGCTTGCGCGAGAGATTGCGCGACAGGGCAACTGCCGGGGTGGAGCAGAACAGGCCGACATTGACTCCGGAAACGGCAAAGCGGGCATGGTCGGCAGCCACCGCCAGATCGCACATGGCAACCAGCTGGCAACCCGCCGCTGTCGCCAGACCGTGCACCCGTGCGATCACCGGCTGCGGCAATTTCTGGATCGCCAGCATCAGCTTGCTGCACTGGGTAAATAAATTCTGGTAATACTTCATGTCAGGACTGGCCTGCATTTCCTTCAGGTCGTGTCCCGCGCAAAACGCTTTTCCGGCGGCTGCCAGAACCACGACCCGTACCGCGGGATCGGCAGCGATTGCCCTGAACTGTCCGCTGAGTTCTTCCAGCACCTGTTCCGACAACACATTGAAACGCTCGCCGCGATTGAGCGTCAGTGTGGTCACACCGGCCTGGTCACTGCGCAAAACGCAAGGCAATGCAGTATCGCTGCTGCGCATGATTTATTCTTCCCCTTCGTCGGTTTCCATTCCGGACTGCACGCTCTTGCCCTGCCCCAGCAACACCGGCGGCACATAGGTTGCCAGCAGATGTTCCCGGCTGGCCGGCGTTTCCAGACTGATGCGCCCCAATGCGCCGCTGCGGTAATCAATCAGCAAAGTATGCGCCGCTTTTTCAAAATCCCAGTCGCCACCCTTGAGCCGGAAACCACGCTTTTTCGCAATGCCTTCCACTACGGCGACAGCATCCATCTCCGTCAGATCAAAACCGTAACGCGCCGCCAGCGACTGCGGGTAATGCGCGATCAGCCGCTCGGCCAGAAAGACCGCGATTTCCTCTTCGATCAAGGCGTTAATACCGATGGCGTGACTGGCAGCCAGCATCAGGCCATCAGTCGGATGTTCGATCTTGGGCCACAACATGCCGGGTGTATCCGTCAGGATCATATTCTTGCCCAGATACAGCCGCTGCTGGGTCTTGGTCACGGCAGGTTCGTCGCCTACATTGGCAACCCGTTTTTTCAGCAGGGCATTCATCAACGTCGATTTACCGACGTTCGGAATCCCCATGATCATCATACGCAAGGGCTTGGTCGGTACGCCGCGATGCGGTGCGATTTTGAGCGCCAGTGCCGGAATACGCGCCACATCGGCGGGCTTTTTGCAGCTCAGCGCCACTGCGTGGACATTTTTCTGGCTGTTGTAGTAATCGAGCCAGAGCCGGGTCGCGTTCGGATCGGCGAGATCGGTTTTGTTCAGGATTTTGAGGCAAGGACGCTGACGGAAAGTGCGCAACTGCTCAACCATGGGATTGCAACTGGCTTGCGGAATGCGGGCATCCAGCACCTCAATCACCAGATCGGTGTTTTCCATGGTTTCCGCCGCTTTCTTGCGGGCGGCGTTCATGTGGCCGGGGAACCATTGTATGGACATGCTTATTCTTCTTTTTACTTAATCAAAGTGATATTGTACGGAACTCTGCGCAGCGGGGGCAGAAGTTTATCCTTTGCACCTGTTTTTTCAGAAATCAGGGGGATAGACCGTTTTTTGCGTCCGGCGCACCAGATGCATTTGTCCGTTTTTCCTGAGCGCTGCCGGAAAACAGGTGGAGAGCGGCCGGAACCGGTGCCTGCGTGATCCGCCCGCTCTCCGTGGCGGCAGGCTGTATCCTGTTGCGCTCGCAGGTTACTCCAGATCCGCCAGCACCTTAAGGTGCGCCGTGACGCTGCGCGCCAGTGCCGACAGGTTGTAACCGCCTTCGAGACAGCTGACGATACGGCCCTGCGCATAGTCTCTGGCCACCGACATGATCTGCCGGGTCAGCCATGCATAATCCGCTTCCACCAGCCCGAGCTGCCCCATATCGTCTTCGCGGTGCGCATCAAATCCGGCCGAAACAAACAGCATCTGCGGACGGAACGCCTGCAACGCCGGCAGCCACTGCTGCGTCACCAGCTCACGGATCACATCGCCATAGCTGTGCGCAGGCACCGGCACATTCACCATGTTGCCGGCCTTTTGTTCCGTACCTGAATACGGATAATACGGATGCTGGAAAAAGCTGACCATCAGCACACGCTCATCGTTACGGAAAATATCTTCCGTGCCGTTGCCGTGATGGACGTCAAAATCAATAATCGCCACACGCTGCAGACCACGCACCTCCAGCGCATGCTTCGCCGCCACCGCCACATTATTGAACATGCAAAAACCCATCGACTCTTTGCGGGTAGCATGATGCCCCGGCGGGCGGACAGCACAAAACGCATTTTCGATCTCGGCATCAATCACCGCGTCGGTCGCCGCAATCGCCGCTCCGGCAGCCCGCAGGGATGCCTGCCAGGTATGGGCATTAAGTGAAGTATCGGCATCCAGAGGGAAATGCTGGTATTCGGAACGTTCGGTCGGGCAGTTTTCGCGGATGCGGTAAATGGCGTCGGCGGAATGCACGCGCGCCAGATCCGTTTCCTGCGCCAGCGGCGCATCGCGGTGATCCAGCAAGGTGCTGATGCGGCTGGCAATCAACTGGTCCTCAATCGCCTGCAGACGTTCGGGAGACTCGGGATGCCAGGCGCCCATTTCATGACGCTTGCAATCGGCATGGGTGTAATACGCGGTAGTCATGTCTCATATTGATTTTGATTTTCCTCCCAGTGTCACTCTATTTGCAGGCTTTTGCAAATGCGCTTTTTTCACTGGTGCAGGGATTGCAACAATCTGCGGCAATTCCGATTACACTGTGCGCTGCTTCTGACGCGAGGAAAAGATGTTTGTCAATATTCACAAAGTAGCGACACAGGTCAACGAAATCATCATCGGTAAGCAATTGCAGGTCCGGCAGGCCCTGGTCTGCCTGCTGGCAGGCGGCCATCTGCTGATTGAAGACCTGCCCGGTGTCGGTAAGACCACACTGGCGCATGCGCTGGCGATTTCGCTGGGGCTGAAGTTTAACCGCCTGCAGTTCACCAGCGATCTGCTGCCAGCCGATGTGGCTGGCATTTCAATTTTTGACCGGGAAAAAAATCAATTCGTATTCCATCCCGGCCCGGTCTTTGCACAAGTATTGCTGGCCGATGAAATTAACCGCGCCACCCCCAAAACCCAGTCCGCCCTGTTGGAAGCGATGGAGGAAAAACAGGTTTCGGTGGAGGGGCAGACCCGTAATCTGCCGACACCGTTTTTCGTGATTGCGACTCAGAATCCTTCCCATCAGGTGGGCACATTTCCGTTACCGGAATCGCAGCTGGACCGTTTTCTGATGTGTCTGTTGCTGGGCTACCCGGATCCGGCGGCAGAACGCGCCCTGCTCGCAGGCGACGACCGTCGGCAATTGCTGGCCAGACTGCATCCGGTCATGCAGGTAACAGAATTACTGGAAGCACAGCAGGAACTGAAGCAGATTCATGTCTCTGCTTCACTGCTGGATTATGTGCAGGCACTGGCGCAGGCGACCCGCAACGGCGATGTATTCGCCGAAGGGATGAGTCCGCGGGCTTCACTCGCGCTGCTGCAGGCCGCCCGCGCCTGGGCGGCGCTGGAAGGCCGCAATCATGTTTTACCCGAAGATGTGCAGGCAGTGCTGATTCCGGTCGTGGCACACCGGCTGCGGCCGTTAAAGTCGGTCAGCGGCAAAGCCAGCGCCAGCAGTGACTTGTTGCTGCAGCTGATGAAACAAATTCCGGTATAAGAGCAACATCATGTCCTCCGCTTTGCCACCGCTTCAGCCGCCGTCCCCGCACTTGCTGGCGCGCTGGCGTCAACAATGGCGCAAGATGGTTTTTCTGGAAAAAATGCCGGAAAGCGGTGAAGTGCTGCTGACGCAAAGGCGGGTATTCACCTTGCCGAGCAAAGCAGGCTGGATGTTTTTACTGCTGCTCCTGATCCTGTTCATCAGCGCCACCAACTACAACCTGAACCTGGGTTTCGCCCTGACTTTCGTGTTGGCGGCGAGCGCCATCGTGAATGTATTTCTGAGTTTTCGCAATCTGGCTTACCTGCATCTGGCCAGCGGGCCGGTCACATCGGTATTCGCCGGGGAAGAAGCACAATTGACCATTTATCTTATCAATCGCCGCGCCCACCAGCGTTTTGCGATCTGGGCCGGCTGGCAAAACCAGCCTGAGACAGCCAGGGCAGCCGATATCGCGCCCCACAGCCAGACTGCATTGCAACTGCATTTCCATACCAGCCAGCGCGGCTGGCAACAGGTGCCGCGCATAGCGCTGCATACCTGGTTTCCGCTGGGTTTATTGCGTGCCTGGAGCACCTGGCTGCCGGATGCCAGGGCACTGGTTTATCCTGAACCGGAAGCGCTGGCGCCACCATTGCCGATGATCAGCAAGGCAGGTAATGAAGTCAACGAACAGTCAGGCACGGAAGATTTCTCCGGTGTGCGGGCCTATCAGCCCGGCGACCCCTTAAAACATCTGGCATGGAAGCATATCGCCCGCGTTGATCCGGCCGCCGGCGGGCAACTGGTCAGCAAACAGTTTTCCGGCGGGATGGGTTCTGAAGTCATGCTTGATTTCAGCCGTCTGCCGCATCACATGGATCCGGAGCTGAAATTATCGCGGATGACGCGCTGGGTCATCGATGCCGATCTGAGCGGTATTGCTTACGGGTTTCAGCTGGGTACCGATCATCTCGCTCCGTCGCAAGGGCCAGCACACCGGGAAGCCTGCCTGCGCGCACTGGCCCTGTATCAGCTTCCCGACGCATGAACAGACAAAACCGTATGCGCCTGCCACGCTTTTCCTTCCCTGTCCTGAGCCGCGATAAAGCCGATACCCTGCTGCTGCTCGCCGCCTGCATCAGCATCCTGCTACCGCATTTCCAGCATGTCAGCTGGTGGGTGACCGCCAGTTGCACCGCCTTGCTGGGTTGGCGCACCTGGCTGACCCTGCAAGGTCTGCGTCTGCCGCCGTCCTGGGTGCTGCTGCCGGTGTCGGCACTGACCATGCTCGGGGTATATCTGCAATATCATTCTTTCTTCGGACGCGAAGTCGGCGTCACCATGCTGATGCTGCTGCTGACCAGCAAGCTGTTGGAAATGCATGCCAGACGGGATTTATTTGTGGTTCTGTTTCTGAGTTTTTTCCTGATGCTGACCAGTTATTTTTATCAGCAAAACATTGGCAGCGCCTTCCAAAGTCTGACTGGTCTCAGCCTTTTATTGACAGCACAGCTGTCATTTCAATATACAGGTCTTTACCCGTCCCTCTGGCAACGATTCAAACTCAGTCTCAGCATTCTGGGGCTGGCGATTCCGCTGACACTGGCAGCGTTCTTCCTGCTTCCAAGGGTACAGGGGCCGTTGTGGGGTTTGCCGGGAGATGCGCACAGCGGCCGTTCAGGCTTGTCGGAGAGCATGGCGCCGGGCGGCATCAGCGAGATGGTACTGTCTGAAGACATCGTTTTCCGCGTGCAATTCGGCGGTACAATTCCCAACAAATCCCTGCTGTACTGGCGTGGCATCGTGATGGATCAGTTTGACGGCAAAACCTGGACGCATAGTCCCGGTTCGCAACCGCTGACCTATTCACCGGCGAGTTATTCCGGCCCGGCCATCGCACAAACGATTCTGCTCGAACCACAGCGCCAGCGCTGGCTGTTTGCACTGGACCTGCCTGCCAGCCTGCCGCCACCGCAGACCGGTCTGACAGCCAGTCTGAATCCGCAGATGGAATTACGCAACAGCGAGAGCATCAGCCAGCGTTTGCGCTATGAAATCACGTCTTATCCGCAATATCGTTACCAGACTGCCCTGACCGCTGAAGAACGGGAGCAGGCTCTGCAACTGCCTTCAGGATTCAATCCGCGAACCGCCAATTTTGCAAGCACACTGCGTCAGCGTTACGTGGAAGATGCCGATCTGATCAATGCGATCTTGCAATTTTTCCGTCAGCAAGCATTCAGTTACACGCTGGAACCACCATTACTCGGCAGGCAGACGATTGATGATTTTTTGTTTGAAAGCCGTGCCGGGTTCTGCGAGCACTACGCCAGCACCTTTACCAACATCATGCGCTTTGCCGGAATCCCGGCCCGCATCGTCACCGGCTACCAGGGTGGCAATATCAATACTGTGGACGGCTATTTTGAAGTCAGACAGTCCGATGCCCATGCCTGGAGCGAAGTCTGGCTTAAAGAACGGGGCTGGGTACGGGTAGATCCTACCGCCGCAGTCGCGCCCGAACGCGTCATGCAAAACCTGGACCGTGCGATTCCGAAACGCGGTTTCGCAGGATTGATGAACTTCGCCTTGTCCGGTAATTCCTGGAGCCAGAATCTACGTATGCGATGGGATGCGGTAAATAACTCCTGGAACCAGTGGGTACTGAACTACAACCACCAGACACAGCTCAACCTGTTCAAATCATTTGGTCTGAAAGAAGTAGACTGGGCGCAACTCAGTCTGATTTTTTTTATCGCCGGCAGCCTGATTCTGGCGCTGATTGCACTACCTTTAATGTGGCACAGCACGCCTCAGCCGCCATTGGATAGAGTATACTTTTTATTTTGTAAAAAAATGGCAAGAAAACAGCTGCCAAAAATGCCGGAAGAAGGGCCCCTGCACTATCTGCAAAGATTGCGCCAAAAACTTCCTGCCAAAGAATTTCAGGCAACCGAGCAATTCCTGAATCTGTATATGGCTGCCAAATACGGAAAACACGATTTTTCTGAATTCAATCTGATCAGCCGGCTGAAGAAATTATTAGCCGCCTGCCCATAACTATCATTTTTCTTCGTCATTCAGCATGACTGCACCATTCCAGCATTTGAAATCCGCTTCCTCACAGCTTGCCAGACTGACCTGCTCGCTACTTTTAACACTGTTGCTCTTACCCGGCCTGACTATTGCCGCCAGCAGTCAGAAAAAAGCTAAAAAACCCCCTGCACAGGAAACCATGCAAACGGACAATGTGCATTTTGCGCAATGGAAAGAAGTCGCCCTGTTTATCCGGCAAATGGAAGTCCAGCATCAATTCGATACCGGACAACTGGAAACCCTGTTTGAACAGGTGCGCTATGTGGATACAGCACGACAGCTGGTGAAGCCGGCTCCGGCCGGCAAACCCAAAAACTGGAAAGCCTATCGCGCCCGCTTTATCGAACCTTACCGGATCGAAGCAGGTGTCGCGTTCTGGAATCAATATGCCGACACACTGGAGCGCGCGCAGCGGCAGTATGGCGTTCCCCCGGAAATCATTGTCGGTCTGATCGGTGTCGAAACAATTTTCGGCAAGCATACCGGAAAATTCCGCGTCATGGATACACTGACCACGCTGGCCTTTGATTACCCGAACACGCCCAACCGGGAAGCCAGAATGCAGTTTTTCAGGAAAGAGCTGGAGAATATGCTGCTGCTGGCCAGAGACGCCGGTGTTGATCCTCTGTTGTTCAAAGGTTCTTATGCCGGTGCAATCGGCTGGTCACAATTCATGCCTGGCAGTATTCGTCAGTATGCCGTTGATTTTGACAGTGATGGCCGGATTAATCTCACCGATTCTCCAGTTGATGCCATTGGCAGCGTCGCCAACTACTTGGCACAACACGGCTGGAAACAGCAATTACCCGTTGCCTTTCCCGCCACTTTGCTGACAGAAAGCAGCCATCCCCTGCTGGTCGAAGCACTCGGCCGTGGCTTACGCGCCACGTATTCCAGGCAGGACCTGAAAGACGTCATCAGCACCGCCAGTGCCGAAGCGCCGGAAAATATCCTGTACGGGGTGATTGATTTGCAAAACGGCGAAGATGCGCCGGAATACTGGCTGGGCACCGATAATTTCTACGCGATCACCCAATACAATCGCAGTTATTTCTACGCCATGTCTGTTTTTGAACTGGGACGCATCATCAAACTTGCCCGGGAAAAATAAAAACGAGATATAAAACAAAAATTTTTTAACAATATGTTTCGTTTTCACTAATTGATTTCAGGAACTTTTTGCTCAATACTGTTCATGCAAGCAATTGCACACATGCAAATAAAAGAATTAACTCACAACATTCTTTTTTTAAAACAAGTATTGCGATTCATTATGAATTAAACTACAGTGATGTTATCTTATTGATATAAAAGCATTATCAGCATTTGATATGTCAATAGATTTAACAATGTTTTGCTATTTTTCTCGTAAGCAAATTTCATTTTAAAGATACAATATTACCGTTTGATTAATTCTCATTGAAGCAATTAATTCAGCATCAATAGACTAGACAGCGAGGTAATTATGGCCAATCTGACCCAGCTTGAATCAGATGAAATCGACTACGATCCAAATAATCTTTTGGATACTCTGATTAAACAATTGCACCTGAAAAATGACGCAGCGTTGTCCCGTGCGTTGGAAGTTGCTCCACCCGTTATCAGTAAAATCAGGCACCGCCGCTTGCCGGTTGGCGCTTCTCTGCTGATTCGTATGCACGAAATCAGCGATGTCAGCATCAAAGAATTACGTGAATTAATGGGTGACCGTCGCGCGAAATTCCGCATCAGCGACAAACAATTCAAACCCAAAGATGCTGCATAAGTTTTGAACAAATGAACATATGCACGGGAGCCGTTGAAACTACATGGCTCCGGGCAAAATACCGAAACCGTTTATCCAGACAGTTTCGGTATTTTTTTATCCGGATCAACAAACTTTTAGGCTGGAAAGACGCCCGTTGACAGGTAACGGTCTCCCCGGTCACAGACGATAAAAACAATCGTTGCATTCTCGACGGTCTCGGCGACCCGCAGGGCAATCTCACACGCCCCTGCAGCTGAAATACCGCAAAAAATTCCCTCTTCCGCAGCCAGGCGACGCGCCATATGTTCGGCATCGGACTGACTGACCGATTCAGTCCTGTCAATTCTGGCCTTGTCATAAATTTTCGGCATATAAGCTTCCGGCCATTTGCGAATACCCGGAATCTGCGATCCCTCTTCCGGCTGCGCGCCAACAATCTGTATCTGTGGATTTTGCTGCTTCAGATAAGCGGAAACACCCATAATCGTACCGGTCGTCCCCATTGCGGACACGAAATGCGTTACGCGTCCGCTCGTATCTCGCCAGATTTCGGGGCCAGTTCCCTCAAAATGCGCCAAAGGATTATCCGGATTCGCAAACTGATCGAGGATCACACCTTTGCCTTCTTTCTGCATCTGTTCTGCCAGATCGCGGGCGTATTCCATGCCACCAGTTTTCGGTGTCAGAATAATTTTAGCGCCATAAGCAGCCATACTCTGACGACGCTCTATAGTCAGGTTTTCAGGCATCAGCAACAGCATTTTGTATCCCCGCATCGCCGCTGCCATCGCGAGGGCAATTCCGGTATTGCCACTGGTCGCTTCGATCAGGGTATCACCCGGCTTGATCTGCCCGCGTTCTTCGGCACGCTTGATCATGGACAGCGCTGGCCTGTCTTTGACGGAACCGGCAGGATTATTTCCTTCCAGCTTTCCTAAAATGATGTTATTGCGACGTACATTTTCAGCACCGGGGATACGCTGCAATCTTACCAGCGGCGTGTTTCCTATCGTGTCTTCAATGGTCAGGTAAGGCATATCTTTCATAATCACTCATAGTTTCCTGAAACAGAGCACCATTCTAAACGCAGACGCACTGTTTCGCCGTCTCATCTGCAGCCCGGAATCCGGAACCCGGATGCTGTATATGCCGGAAAACTCTGGCGCGCAGAGGGAAAAGCAAGCAATCTGCTCCGGAAATCAGGAAAAACCTTTCTTATATACATTTTGCATAAGCTAATAAAAAAAGCCTCTGACAGGTTCATCAGAGGCTTTTCTTGATACTGGTCAAGGCAAACCAGTTATTCGACGGGGGAACGATTCCCCTGAACCTGCTTATTTCGTTTTGCCTTCTTTCGCGCTGACAGCTGCCTTGGAAGCACTGGTTGCGGCGGCATCAGCCTTCATTGCCTTTTTAGAGGTTTTATCCGCTTTTTCAGCAGCTTTATCTGCAGTTTTTTCTGCTTTAGCAGGAGCTGCTTCTGGCATCGCATCGGCTTTCGCGGCTTTGTCAGCCTTCGCTGCTTTTGCTGGCTTGGCATCAGCCGCTGGTTTTGCTGCCGGAGCACCGGATTTAGCCTGTCCGTTCACGGTCAGTCCGGCTTCCGATAACTTCACAGAGTTTTTGTCACCAATGCCTTTAACGCGGGTCTGAAAATCAGCCCAGTCTTTAAAACTGCCATTTTTTGTACGCTCTTCGATAATCGCCTTCGCTTTAACCGGGCCGATTCCTTTCACGCCATCCAGGGCAGCCTGATCTGCCTTATTCACATCCACATCAGCAAATGCAAAATTCATTGTTGCCATCAAGGCGATCAGGGCGAGCAATAATTTCTTCAACATAGAAAACTCCTTAAATAAGTAATCAGTCATGGTGATGTTTAAGCTTGGTATTACCGAAAGAAGGCTGGTGCCGTTCTGTCATCTTTAACGATACCATACAAAAAAGGTTGACCGAATTTTACTTTTCAGGAAATTTCATGTTCTCCAAATAATTCCACTCTGGAAACAGTTGCCGTACCAAGCTTACCTACCACGATGCCGCCAGCCCGATTAGCAATCGCCACAGCATCCTGCATCGACATGCCGTTTGCCATCATGACCGCCATAGTCGCAATCACCGTGTCCCCTGCGCCGGACACATCGAAAACCTCTCTTGCCATCGCAGGCACATGCGTCACATCCGCTTCGGTGAAGAGCGTCATGCCCTCTTCTGAACGGGTCAGCAGCAAGCCCTGCAACCCCAGTTCGCGACGCAGATTCTGGGCTTTTTCTGTCAACATATCTTCCCCAGACCATTCGCCGATGATCTGACGCAATTCAGCCTTGTTCGGTGTCAATAGCGTGGCACCAGCATAACGGCTGAAATCACTCCCTTTCGGATCCACCAGCACCGGTTTTCCTGCAGCCAGCGCGGCTTGTATCATCATGCAGACATTTGTGAGCCCCCCCTTGGCATAGTCCGACAAAACCACCAGATCAGAAGCGCTGAGCAATGCGTTAAAACGATTGAGTTTATCGCGCAGGATATGCTCGGTCGGCCGCTCTTCAAAGTCGATACGGATCAGTTGCTGTTGTCGGCCGATGACACGGAGTTTAATGATGGTTGAAATCTGCCGGTCCCGGCTCAGATAACTGTCGATGCCGGATTTTTTCAACAACTGCTCAATGGTTTCACCTGCTTCATCGTCACCGATCACGCCCATCAGACCTGCACTGACGCCAAGAGCGACCGCATTCAACGCCACATTCGCGGCACCTCCCAGGCGCTCTTCGCGACGCTCAACGCGCACAATCGGGACAGGTGCTTCCGGCGAAATCCGGTTAACTTCGCCAAACCAGTAACGATCCAGCATCACATCACCAGCAATCAGGATGCGTTTTTTCAACGGTTGATTCACTGCATGACCCCGATTCTTGTTATTGATGTGTCAGAACCGAGCGGCCAATACCGTGATATTCGATTCCCAGTTCATTCATCACTGTCGGATCAAACAGATTGCGGCCATCAAAAATCACAGGCTGCTTCAGGCGTGCCTTAAGCTGATCAAAATCAGGACTACGGAATGCTTTCCACTCCGTCACAATCGCGAGTGCGTCGGCCTGATCCAGCGCATCCATCGGACTGGAAGCGTAACGGATTGCGTCGAGCAATTCCGGTGCATCGTAAAAATCGAGTTCAAACACCCTTCTTGCCTCGGCCATGGATACCGGATCGTAAACAGCAACGGTTGCGCCGCTGCGCAGCAATTCACCCAGTAACACACGGGAAGAGGCGGCGCGCATATCATCTGTATTCGGCTTGAATGCGAGTCCCCAGATAGCAAAATGTTTACCGACCAGTTTGTTATCAAAACGCTTCAGAATTTTATTTCCAAGAATCTGCTTTTGCCGCGCATTCACGGCTTCAACCGCATTCAGAATCAGTAAATTCAGCCCGTAATCCTGTGCGGTGCGCTCCAGTGCCTGTACATCTTTGGGAAAACAGGAGCCACCGTAACCGCAGCCGGCATATAAAAAACTGTGTCCGATGCGTGGGTCAGAGCCAATCCCATGGCGCACAGCCTCGATATCGGCACCGACATGATCGGCCAGATTCGCCAGCTCATTCATGAAGGAAATACGGGTTGCCAGCATGGCATTGGCGGCATATTTGGTGAATTCAGCTGAACGCACATCCATCCAGAAAGTCCGTTCATGATTCCGGTTAAAAGGCGCATAGAGTTTTTTCATCATGCTGCGTGCTTTATCGCCCTGCGCAGAAGAATCGCAGCCGATTACGATACGATCCGGACGCATGAAATCTTCTACTGCGGCGCCTTCTTTCAGAAATTCCGGATTCGAAACTACCGAAAAATCCGCATGACTCTGACGTGCTGTCAGTTCCTCGCGCAATGCCGCACTGACACGGTCTGCAGTACCGACCGGAACCGTCGATTTATCGACGACGACTTTAAAACCTGTCATGTATTGGCCAATATTGCGCGCTGCTGCCAGCACATATTTGAGATCGGCAGAACCATCCTCATCCGGTGGCGTGCCGACGGCAATAAACTGAACATCGCCATGCGCCACACTGGCCTCAATATCTGTGGAAAAACGTATCCGGCCGGCGGCACGATTCCGCGCAACAATTTCTTCCAGACCAGGTTCATGAATCGGGATACCGCCATTATTCAGAATATCAATCTTGCTCTTGTCCACATCCAGGCAAAATACGTCGTTTCCCAGCTCAGCCAGACAGGCCCCCGTCACGAGTCCCACATAACCGGTACCAATAATAGTAATTTTCATTTTGCGATCACAATCTTAAAAAATCCATCATGCCGGAGCGGTAGAAAACATATCCTTACGCCATCCGGCATCATCAGTTAATTCATCACATTCAATTCTTCAGTACGGCGCGGCGGATAAGTTTCCCAGCGGCTGCAGCCGGGGCAATGCCAGTAAAACTGACGTGCCTTGAAGCCGCAATGCGAACACTGGTAGCGCGCCAGTTTCTGCGCATAGCCATGTACCAGATTTTTGACCATGCCGAGTTCTGGCCGGACTTCCGGTGGTGCCGTCATTAAGCGTGCATCCAGCAATTTATCCAGACCCAGCAATGTCGGCGTGCGGCGTAATTCGTCACTGACCAACTGATTCGCGGCATCCACCCCATCCAGTTCGACCATCGCCTTGAATACGACTTCCAGCAGATCAATCGAAGGCGCTTCTTCCAGATAAGTCTTCAGCAGATTAAGTCCTTCCTGTGGCCGTTCCAGCTTGCGGTAACCATCCATCAGGCGTTGTGCCACCAGCGCCACATGCGGCACGCTTTGCTGCTCCACGCGACGCCAGGTCGTGACCGCCTTTTCGGTATCGCCGGCAGACTGATAGACATCGCCAGTGAGAATCACAGCTCGGACACTATGCCGGTCTGTCGCCAGTGCTTTATCCAGCATCGTCAAGGCCTGTTCGGTATTGGAGCGAACCAGTTCGTCCTGCGCAATCTCGCAATAAAACTGCGCAATTTCTTTTTGACGCCCGCCGGCACCTGCTTCTTGCAGCGCGTAGGCGGCATCAATCGCACGAGCCCACTCTTTTTCTCGCTGATATATTTCTAGCAAAGCACGTCTTGCCTGCGCTTCATGCGGATCTGAAATCAATTGATGGAAAGTTTCCTCTGCCCGATCCAGTAATCCGGCTTTCAGATAGTCCTGCCCCAGTTCAAACATCGCCTGGGTTTTCTGGTCAGCAGGTAAATCAGGGCGCGACAGCAGATTCTGATGCACCCGGATCGCACGTTCGGTTTCACCTCGGCGGCGAAACAGGTTGCCCAGTGCAAAATGCAATTCAACAGCTTCCGGGTCGAGCCTGACAATATCAATGAAGGCATCAATCGCCTTGTCAGGTTGCTCATTCAGCAGAAAATTCAATCCTTTGAAGTAACCGCGCGGCAAACTTCTGGATTCCGCGAGAAGTTGCCGGATATCAATCCGCGCAGCCATCCAGCCCAGTGTAAAAAACAGGGGAATCCCCAGCAGCCACCAAATTTCAAATTCCATTTTTTCTTATATTCTTTCGCAACCCAACTCTGGGCATGGCACTGACAACAGAGTTTTATTCTTATCACCCGAACTGGTCCGGCAGATACCGGTCCGGTTCATCAACATAGCGCATTATTGCTGAATGTTATCAGGCTGTGGCGCCTGTGTCCCCGCTTGCTGCACTGCATCTCTTTCTTTCTGGATTTCTGCCAGTGTTTTCTTATGCCGGGATAAATCCCGGCGATGCCTGAAAATCATGGGCACCATCGCCAATGCGCCCAACACTGCGCCACCGACAAAAAATGCCAGCAGCATAATCACCAGCGGGGCAGATTGCTGGTAACCGAAGAAATACTGCAAAGTCACGATCTGATCATTTTTCAGGGCAAAGCCAAAAAAGATAATGAACAATATTGCGGCAATCAGTCTGGAGAGGTATTTCATGAGGCATCCTTATCGTGTAACAGCGCATACGCGGCTAACTTAGCATTAAGTCACGCTTCCGGCAAACGATACATTGTACTGAAAAAAAACGGCATACCGGGAAAACCGGTATGCCGTTTTATGGTGCGTCAACCACAAGGCGCAATGCCTCGTCTAATCATCGTGTATAGGCTGCCCTACCATCGCATCCACCCGTTCCCGCAATTCTTTGCCCGGCTTAAAATGCGGCACCCTTTTTTCAGGCACCATCACTTTATCCCCGGATTTAGGATTGCGGCCAATACGTGGCGGACGACTGTTGAGAGCAAAACTGCCAAAACCGCGAATTTCAATGCGCTGCCCTGTTGCCAGGGCATCCGACATCGCATCCAGAATGGTTTTGACAGCGATATCCACATCTTTAGCAACCAGTTGTGGATAGCGCTCCGCCAGACGAGCTATCAGCTCCGACTTCGTCATATTTTATAAAACCTGATGACTAAGATTGAGCTTAGTTTTTGTTGTCGAGCTTCGCCTTCAACAATGCGCCCAGGCTGGTTGTGCCGGATGCAGCGTTAGCGTCGGTAGACATTTTTTGCATGGCTTCCTGTGTGTCAGCAGAATCTTTTGCCTTGACAGACAACTGGATAGAACGTGCCTTGCGGTCAATATTCAATACCAGTGCTTCAACGCTATCGCCGACTTTCAGGTGAGTACCGGCATCTTCCACGCGATCGCGGGAGATTTCGGATGCGCGCAGATAGCCTTCAACGTCGTCAGCCAGCTGGATCACTGCGCCTTTTGGCTCAACAGATTTCACTGTACCTGTAACCACTGCACCTTTGTCGTTCATTGCGCAGTAGTTGTTGAATGGGTCGCCTTCCAGTTGCTTAACGCCCAGGGAAACGCGCTCACGCTCAACGTCGATTGCCAGAACAACGGCTTCCAGTTCGTCACCTTTCTTGAACTTGCGAACTGCTTCTTCGCCTGTTTCGTTCCAGGACAGGTCAGACAAATGAACCAGACCGTCGATGTTACCGGACAAGCCAATGAATACGCCGAAGTCAGTGATCGATTTGATCGCGCCACGTACTTTGTCGCCTTTCTTGTGATTGATCGCGAAATCATCCCAAGGATTAGCTTTACATTGTTTCATGCCCAGGCTGATACGACGACGTTCTTCGTCGATTTCCAGAACCATAACTTCAACTTCGTCGCCCAATTGAACAACTTTGTTTGGAGCAACGTTTTTGTTTGTCCAGTCCATTTCGGAAACGTGAACCAGACCTTCGATACCTTGTTCTACTTCAACGAACGCACCGTAGTCGGTCAGGTTAGTCACTTTACCGAACAGACGTGTGTTCGCTGGGTAACGACGGGACAAGCCTGTCCATGGATCGTCGCCCAATTGTTTTACGCCCAGGGACACGCGGTTTTTCTCTTGGTCGAACTTCAATACTTTTGCAGTGATTTCCTGACCAACTGTCAACACCTCGGAAGGGTGACGTACACGGCGCCATGCCAGGTCGGTGATGTGCAACAAGCCATCGATGCCGCCCAGATCAACGAACGCGCCGTAGTCAGTGATGTTTTTAACAACGCCAGTAACCACTGTGCCTTCTTTCAGGGTTTCCATCAGTTTTTGACGCTCTTCGCCCATAGACGCTTCAACCACAGCGCGGCGGGACAGCACAACGTTGTTACGTTTGCGATCCAGCTTGATCACTTTGAATTCCATGGTTTTGCCTTCGTAAGGAGTGGTATCCTTCACTGGGCGTGTATCAACCAAAGAACCTGGCAGGAAAGCGCGGATGCCGTTCGTCAGAACAGTCAGACCACCTTTAACTTTACCATTAACTGTACCGGTAACGATTTCGCCAGATTCCAGCGCTTTTTCCAAAGCAAGCCAGGAAGCCAGACGTTTCGCTTTGTCACGGGACAAAATTGTGTCGCCAAAGCCGTTTTCCAGCGAATCAATCGCTACGGAAACGAAATCGCCGATATTCACTTCCAGGTCGCCCTGGTCGTTTTTGAATTCTTCAACAGGGATGAAGGCTTCAGACTTCAAGCCTGCGTTCACGATCACGAAGTTGTGGTCGATACGAACGACTTCAGCAGAAATCACTTCACCGGAACGCATATCCTGACGTGACAGGGACTCTTCGAACAAAGCTGCGAAGCTGTCTGCACCGGTTGCGAAATCTTGGGACATGAATACAGTAGACATAATATTTACGAGTTAGCCGGAACGGTGCAAAGGCGCCATTTACCGGGTTAGGTTGAACAACCCCCTGAATAAACTTGCTTTACTCAAGGGACTTACCTGCACAAAAAACCACACTTTAAGATTGAAACAAGCAATCACGAAGGAATTTCAGGCTTTCTGTACATTTGCATACCATTCCAGTACTTGCTGCACCGCCTGATCTGCGGCCATGTCAGAAGTATCCAGAATCTGTGCATCTGGCGCAGGTTTGAGGGGAGCGGTTGCGCGGGCACTGTCCCTTGCATCGCGTTCCATCAAATCTTTTACCAAGTCTTTCATATTAGCAGGAATTCCCTTTTCAATCAATTGCTTATATCGACGCTGCGCCCTGGCCTCGGCGCTGGCAGTCAGAAATATTTTTAAATTGGCATCAGGAAAGATTACGGTACCCATATCGCGCCCGTCCGCCACCAGTCCGGGCGGCTGGCGGAATGAGACTTGCAGGTCCGTCAGTGCCTGGCGCACGGCGGGCAACACCGCGATGCGCGAGGCCGCCACACCGATCGCTTCCGCGCGTACGGCGTCCGTCACATCTTGCCCATCCAACAATACATGACCATGCTGAAAACGGCAGGGCAAAGTTCTTGCCAGGGCAACAATGGCAGGTTCGTCCTCCAGATCGGCTTGTCGCCAGATCGCCAACAAGGCGGTCAGTCGGTACAGCGCCCCGGAATCCAGATACTGAAAACCTAACTGTTTTGCTACACGGTGCGCCACGGTTCCCTTACCTGACGCGGTGGGTCCATCAATCGTAATTACTGCAGGATTTGAGTTCATTTCAGGGAGTATCCTTAAAATCGTGGCTCTCGCCCACATAAACAAAGGTCTTCTCAATATACTCAGAGGGAGTATTAAAACAGTTCCTGATGATTAATCTGAGCAAATACCTCAAAATAATCCGGAAAGGTTTTCGCAACACATTGCGGATCATTAATCCGCATCACCGCACCACGCCGCGCTTTACCATCCAGACTGGCGAGCGAAAAGCACATCGCCATACGGTGATCATCATACGTGGCAATGCTGGCAGGCAGCATCTGCGCCGGTGGTGTGACGACCATGTAATCCGCACCCTCCTCTACCGTTGCCCCGACTTTACGCAATTCGGTTGCCATCGCCGATAAACGATCGGTTTCCTTCACACGCCAGCTGGCAATATTGCGTAACGTAGTCGGGCCATTGGCATATAAGGCAGCAACGGCAATTGTCATGGCCGCATCCGGAATATGATTGAAATCCATATCAATGGCTTGTAACGTACCGCCGGAACGGGCTTCGATCCAGTTATCGCCACGGGTGATGATCGCACCCATTTTTTCCAACGCTTCGGCAAAACGGACGTCACCCTGAATGCTGTCACGACCGACACCTTCCACCCGCACTGGTCCGCCTGCAATCGCACCGGCCGCCAGGAAATACGACGCCGACGAAGCATCGCCTTCGACATGCATCACGCCCGGTGACACATAATGCTGACCAGCCTTGATGGTAAATGTCTGCCAGCCATCGCGCTCTACGACAACACCGAAGCGCGCCATCAGGTTCAGCGTGATTTCTATATAGGGCTTGGAAATCAGCTCACCAATCACTTGAATACGAACATCATGTACGGTCGCCATCAATGGTGCTGCCATCAGCAAGGCAGTCAGGAACTGGCTGGACACATTACCCTTGACCTGCAATTCCTGCGCATGCAAATGACCGCGATGGATATGTAAAGGCGGATATCCGGGATTGCCGGTGTAGTCGATCTGTGCACCCGCCACATTCAGCGCATCCACCAGATCGCCAATCGGACGCTCATGCATACGAGATACGCCATGCACCGTGTAATCGCCGCCGAGCACCGCCAGCGCGGCAACCAGCGGACGAATCGCCGTACCAGCATTACCCATAAACAAATCAGCATGCTGGTGCGGAAAATGACCTTTCACTCCATGCACCCGATAATTTTGCGTATCGCCCTCCTGCTCCCAGTGCACGCCGAGTTTTTGCAGGGCATTCAGCATCACCAGCGTATCGTCAGAAGCCAGCAGATCCTTGATTTCAGTCACGCCTTCCGATAAGGCAGCCAACAGCAGAGTGCGGTTTGAGATACTTTTGGAACCGGGCAACCGCACCGTTCCCTGCACCTGCATGACCGGTTGCAGATCAAGGTAATGCGGATAATGTTTGCTGTGTTTTGTCATGGTCATCTGATCTTGAATGGAACGCGGAGACTGGTGTTAAGTCTGCTGTTACGTATTAGGGCTGATGCTAAGTTTGATATTGAGTCTGATTTAAATCCGGTAGCGTGAGCGCCGCTGAATCACAAGTAAAGTCTGATACTGCATTCATCCGATCGAAAACGCCAGATGGAACGGGACGCAACGGCACGGCATAATATTCAGTCTCCTCCTTCGCGCTGTTGTTTTTCCGCGGCTTCAATCGCGCTGATCCAGTTATGACGGGCTTTTTGCGCGTTCGCATAAATTCCTTCAATGCCCGCCGCATCGGCAGTTAACAGGCATTCGCGCAGCACCTGCAATCTTGCCGTGTAAGAATCCAACTCCTGCAGCATCGCTTGCCGGTTCGCCAGCGTGATATCGCGCCACATTTCGGGCGACGATCCGGCAATCCGCGTAAAGTCTCGAAAACCACTGGCTGCATACTGAAACAACAAATCCGCATGCGGTTTACGAGCGATATCATCCACTAATGCATAGGCCAGTAAATGCGGCAAATGACTGACTGCCGCAAAGACAGCATCGTGCCGCTCAGGCTGCAGATAATGAATGATGGCGCC
Source organism: Cognatundibacterium oligocarboniphilum (assembly GCF_013377855.1). GTDB lineage: Bacteria > Pseudomonadota > Gammaproteobacteria > Burkholderiales > Burkholderiaceae_D > Undibacterium > Undibacterium oligocarboniphilum. Next base: position 85,188 of record NZ_JABXYJ010000003.1, read on the forward strand.
ACATTGCTCCCACACCTGGGCAACGCGCGCGACATCTGCATCACTGTTTTCCGGCAATCGGGTAATCACTGCTTTTTTACCGACGTACAAGTCGGATAACGCCGCATCAGGACCATTCAGCTCGCGTCCGGCAATCGGGTGTGCCGGGACAAACTGCGCAAGCTTGACACCGAGTGCAGCGCGTGCCGCCAGCACTACATCCGACTTGGTACTACCCGCATCTGTCACTACGGTTCCTGGTTGCAAATGCGGCGCTATTGCACTAAGAATCGCTTGTGTTTGTGCGACCGGCGCGGCAATCAGCACCAGATCGACATCTTTGACTGCGATTTCTGCAGACGTTGCAATACTATCGATAATACCAAGCTGCAAGGCTCGCTCTAATGACGCGTAACTACGCCCCACACCGACAATATGACCGACAGCACCAGCCTTTTTCAATGCCAGTGCAAACGAACCACCGATCAGACCAACGCCAAAAATCGCAATACGCTTAACAACATTCGACACGTTCGGCATCACAGTCTCACAACGTGCAGGGATAAGAACCCAGGACTTTGAAGAAAGCCGCCTTCGCATCGAGTTCCGCCATCGCCGCCGCTACCTTGGCATCCATCACATGGCCTTCAACATCGACGTAAAAATAGTATTCCCAGTTACCTGTTCGTGCTGGGCGTGATTCAAATCGAGTCATCGAAACGCCATGTTTGGATAAGGGGGCCAGCAAATCGTACACCGCACCGGCCTTGTTCGGCGTCGCCAGCACGATCGACGTCTGGTCTTTGCCGCTCGGCGTGGTGTGCAGACGACCAATCACCGCAAAGCGTGTGCGGTTATGCGGATCATCCTGAATGTGCGCGCTGACGATGCCGAGATTGTATTGCGTACCGGCGATTTCACTGGCAATCGCAGCAACCGTGTAATCACCACTTGCCATGCGTGCAGCTTCGGCATTGGATGCCACCGCCTGACGTTCAATGTGCGGGAAATGCTGGTTCAGCCACGCCTGACATTGCGCCAGCGCCTGTGAATGGGCGCAAATACGGCTCACGCCTTCCATATTGCCGGACTTGCTCATCAGACTATGCTGCACCGGAATCGCCAGCTCGCCGCTGATCGCCAGACTGGTTTGCAGCAATAAATCGAGTGTACGATTGATCGCGCCTTCGGACGAATTTTCAATCGGCACGACGCCAAAATCTGCCGTACCCGCTTCAGTTGCACGGAAAACTTCGTCTATCGAAACGCAAGGCAAAGCCTGAATCGCATGACCGAACTGCTTGTACACCGCCTGTTCGCTGAAGGTACCGACCGGACCTAAAAATGCCACCACCACACGCCGTTCCAGTGCGCGACAGGCGGACATAATTTCGCGGAAAATCAGCTGAATATCTTCATTCAGTAAAGGGCCAGGATTGCGCTCAGCCACGCCGCGCAATACCTGCGCCTCGCGCTCAGGACGAAATACCGGCGCGTTGGTCTCTGCTTTCACATGACCGACTTCTTCGGCGACGCGAGCGCGCTGGTTCAGCAAATCGAGAATCTGGGCATCGATCGCATCAATCTTAATGCGCAGGGGGAGTAATTTATTGTCGCTCATACTTTACCTAAAAACCGTGTTTGTTTGGATAGCGCAAGGCCTTGCAAAAAGAGCGATATGCGTCGCTGTAAATTGCAATGCCTGGGCCATAGACTGCTGTATGCTTACTGCCAGGCTTGTGATCCGGCCCGTCAGCGCCACGGTTTCCAGGTGATGGTGTTGTGCCATGCTCAGAAAGGGCTGACGGAAAAGCAAGCAGAAATCAGGAATGCTGGCGGGCAAATTCCTGCATAAAACTGACCAACGCCTGTACGCCTTCCATTGGCATGGCGTTATAAATCGAAGCACGCATACCGCCAACCGATTTATGTCCTTTTAACTGCAACAGGCCGTTGGCTTTGGCTTCTGCCAGAAAAACCGTATTCAGACTTTCGTCTTTCAGGAAAAACGGCACATTCATCCGCGAACGGCTATTTTTCTCTACCCGATTTTCATAGAAATCCGTAGAGTCAAGATAATCGTAAAGCAACTTTGCCTTGGCAATGTTTTTTTGCTCCATCGCGGCGACACCGCCCTGACGCTTCAGCCATTGGAACACCAGACCGGCGATATAAATCGCATACGTCGGTGGCGTGTTGTACATAGAACCGTTATCGGCAATGATTTTCCAGTCAAAGGCGGACGGGCAGACCGGCAAACTGTGGCCTAGCAAATCCTCTCGCACAATCGCAATCGTCAGGCCGGCAGGTCCGATATTTTTCTGTGCGCCACCAAAGATGACATCGTATTTCGACACATCAATCTGACGCGACAGAATATGAGAAGACATATCCACCACCAGCGGCGCACCGTTTGTATCCGCCGCGATCTCGGGCGCAAACTGAAATTCAACGCCATCAATGGTTTCATTGGTACAGATATGCACATACGCCGCATCCGGCGTGAGATTCCACTCAGCACGCGGTGGAATCGTGGTAAATCCGCTGGCAGCAGCAGACGCAGCGACATGCACTTTGCCATATTTCTGCGCTTCCTTGATCGACTTCCCACTCCACGAGCCGGTGTGAATGAAATCAATGGTCGCTTCAGGGCGTTTGCCCATCAGATTCATCGGTACAATGGCATTTTCACCCAGACCGCCGCCTTGCAAAAACAGGATTTGATAATTAGCCGGCACTGCCAGCAAATCACGCAAATCTTTTTGCGCAGCGTCCATGATGGACATGAATTCGGCACCGCGATGGCTCATTTCCATCACGGACATGCCGCTGCCATGCCAATCCAGCATTTCAGCAGCGGCCTGTTGCAATACCTCTTTTGGCAACACCGCCGGACCTGCGGAAAAATTATAAATCGTCGTCATGACTTCACTCCGTAACACCGGCTTCCGGTGTACTGGTATCGGCATCTTCAGCAGTTTCAGTGTTATCGGGATCGGCATCGGTTTCGACAATGCGCTGCAAGCCGGACAGCTTGGTGCCATCTTCCACAGCGATCAGCGTCACGCCTTGCGTTGCGCGACCCATTTCGCGAATCTCAGAAACACGGGTGCGGATCAGTACGCCGCCGGTAGTAATCAGCATGATTTCGTCGCTGGTTTCCACCAGTGTCGCAGCGACAACCTTGCCATTGCGCTCGGAAGTCTGGATTGCAATCATGCCCTTGGTACCACGACCATGGCGGGTATATTCAGTGATCGGCGTTCGTTTGCCGAAGCCGTTTTCAGTAGCGGTCAAGACAGACTGTTGTTCATTTTCTGCCACCAGCAAGGCGATGACCTGCTGACCTTCATCCAGGTTCATGCCGCGCACACCACGGGCAGTACGCCCCATAGGACGCACATCGTTTTCGTCAAAACGCACGGCTTTACCGGCGTCAGAGAACAGCATCACGTCGTGCTGCCCATCGGTCAGCGCAGCGCCGATCAGGAAATCGCCCTCATCCAGATCGACCGCAATGATGCCGGCTTTGCGTGGATTACTGAAATCGGTCAACGGTGTTTTCTTGACGGTACCGAGGCTGGTTGCCATGAACACGTAATGGTCTTCAGGGAAGCTGCGATTGTCGCCTGATAAAGGCAGGATCACGGTGATTTTTTCGCCGTCCTGCAGCGGGAACATATTGACAATCGGTTTGCCGCGCGAGGTACGGGAACCTTGCGGTACTTCCCAGACTTTCAGCCAATACAGGCGTCCACGATTGCTGAAACAGAGGATGTAATCATGTGTATTGGCGACGAATAATTGCTCAATCCAGTCATCATCTTTGGTTGCCGTGGCCTGCTTGCCGCGACCACCGCGCTTTTGCGCCCGGTATTCGGACAAAGGCTGAGATTTCATATAGCCGGTGTGCGACAAGGTCACCACCATATCCTGCGGCGTGATCAGGTCTTCGGTTTCCAGGTCGGTCGCATTATGCGAAATCTCGGAACGACGCACGTCTTTGTTGCCTTCACCGTATTCATTACGTGCCAGCGTCAACTCATCCGTGATGATCACGGTAACACGTTCAGGTTTAGCCAGAATATCAAGCAGATCAGCGATTTCCGCCATCACGTCTTTATACTCATTGACAATCTTGTCCTGCTCCAGACCAGTCAGGCGCTGCAAACGCATTTGCAGAATTTCCTGCGCCTGATCATCGGACAATTTATACATGCCGTCGGCCTGAATGCCGTAATGCTTAGGCAGATTTTCAGGACGGAAGGCTTCGATACCGCCGGGATTATCAGCCGCAGTACGCGTCAGCATTTCACGCACCATCGAACTGTCCCACGCACGGGTCATCAACTCCTGTTTCGCAATCGGCGGTGTTGGTGCGGCCTTGATGATCGCGATGAAATCATCGATATTCGCCAGTGCAACCGCCAGACCTTCGAGCACGTGACCACGCTCACGCGCCTTGCGCAATTCGAACACGGTGCGGCGTGTGACCACTTCCCGGCGATGCGACAGGAAGCAGGACAGCATTTCCTTCAGGTTCAGCAGTTTTGGCTGACCATTGACCAATGCCACCATGTTCATACCGAAGGTATCTTGCAATTGTGTTTGCTTGTACAGATTGTTCAGCACGACATCCGGTACTTCGCCGCGCTTGAGTTCAATCACGACCCGCATGCCGGATTTGTCGGACTCATCGCGGATGTCGGAAATACCGTCAAGCTTTTTGTCCCGCACCAGCTCCGCAATCCGTTCCAGCAAGGATTTCTTATTAACCTGGTACGGCAGCTCATCAATGATCAGCGCGGTACGGTTGTCTTTACCAAATTCTTCAAAGTGCGTTTTCGCACGCATCACGACACGACCACGACCAGTGCGATAGCCGTCGCGCACGCCGGATACGCCGTAAATGATGCCGCCGGTCGGGAAATCCGGTGCGGGAATCAGTTCAATCAGCTCATCGACCGAGCAATCCTGATTGCGCAGCAAATGCAGCGCGCCGTTAATGATTTCAGTAATATTATGCGGTGGAATATTGGTCGCCATTCCCACCGCGATACCAGACGCACCGTTGATCAGCAGATTCGGAATCCGGGTGGGCAGGACGGAAGGTTCTTTTTCCTTACCATCATAGTTGGGAACAAAATCAACAGTTTCTTTTTCGATATCGGCCAGAATTTCATTTGCAATTTTGTCGAGACGGCACTCGGTGTAACGCATCGCCGCCGCGTTATCACCATCAATCGAACCAAAGTTACCCTGCCCATCGACCAGCGTATAACGCAGCGAGAAATCCTGCGCCATGCGCACCAGCGTATCGTAAATCGAGGCATCACCATGCGGGTGATATTTACCCATGACTTCACCGACCACGCGCGCGCATTTGACGAATGGCCGGTTATACACGTTGTTCATTTCGTGCATGGCAAACAAAACACGACGATGCACAGGCTTCAGTCCATCACGCACGTCCGGCAAGGCACGCCCGACGATGACGCTCATCGCGTAATCGAGGTAGCTCTTGCGCATTTCTTCTTCAAGGGAAATCGGGAGTGTTTCTTTGGCGAATTGATCCATTGGCAGGCTGGCAAATTAAAGCTTGGTTGAATGATGACGCGACCATAACCGGACTCAGGGAGAAACTCTTCCAATCCTGGATAAGCGGGCGCTACCGGAAGCGGCTGGCAGAGTCCCTCTGTTTTCATCCTGAGCCCCGGAATGTTTCGGGCGTTTAACGTTTGATTCTAACATGCCGCGATGTGCTTCAGCGCCATTCCTGGCAAAACACTGTACAGAATGCAACCTTCGGACAGCATTGCTAAATATCTGCCTGACTGTCGTCAAGATGACAACCGGCAGGCAATGCCCGTGATTTAATCAACAGACACAACAACTTCACGACAACAACAAAGGGAGATTCATCATGAAAAAACTGATCTTATCCATTTCAGCCGTCTTTCTGGCAGGCAGTGCGTGGGCACAGAGCGACATTTCCCTCAGCCGGCAAGATGGTGCCTATGCACAGGACAGCAGAACAACCGCAGTCCGGAGCAGCAGCGGTCTGTGCTGGCACACAGGCAGCTGGACAACACAGGCTGCCGTGGCCGGCTGCGACGGCCCGCTGACGCCACCTGTCAATTCCCCCGAAAAACCTGCGGTTGTCATACCAGCCCCAGTCACTGCACCGGTGGTCGCGGCCAGCGCATCAGCCCCAAAGCGTTGCGATTTCAGTATTACCCTGCAAAATGACGAGAGCTTTGATTTCAACCAGTACGCACTGAAAACAGCCGCAAAACAGCGCATTGACAAAGATCTCATCGGCAAGATCGCTCAGTGCGCAAAGCTCGATATCATCATCGTGACCGGCCATACGGATCTGATCGGAAATCAGCAATACAACCAGAAACTATCTGAAAAAAGAGCTGATGCTGTTGCCAGCTATCTCACCAGCCGGGGAGTCAAGGCCATGATCGACACCATGGGCATGGGAAAAACACAACAGATTAAAGCGTGTGACGAACATCTTCCGACAAAACAATTACAAGCATGCCTGGCACCGAACCGGCGCGTTGTCATTGAAGTTAAAGGGCTGCAAAAATAACAGCTACACAAAAGACTCAAACTGGTATGAGATATGATTAAGCTGCTTTAAATGCTTTTCTTTTAAGAAAAATCTACAATTCCGTTGCCGCCACACGACATTATTGGAGAACAGAGTATTGAGTAAATTGGCAATGCATCTGGCACAATTGTGATTTATGGCACAATGTTGATTTATAGCAGTTCACTGTTTGACGAAATAGTAATGTCATCAACCACGTGGTATCATCTGGTTTTATGCAGTCATTTGCGCAGTTTATCTGCGGTAATTCAATCTCAGTCGAGAGGATAATATGAAAAATTTAGTTAAACTCGTTATCGCAGCGTCCGCAGTGGCATCCTTTTCCGCTTCTGCACAACAAGACATCAAGGCAAGCACACCTACCAGCGGTTACGTACAAGACGGCCGTGGCGTGATTGCACGTGATCCATTCGGTCTGTGCTGGCGTACAGGTTACTGGACACCTGCTGACGCAGTGGCCGGTTGCGATGCTCCCCTGGTCAAAGAAGCTGCACCAGCTCCTGCGCCAGCTCCTGCACCAGTTGCAGCTCCGGCCCCAGTTAAGCCAGCAGCTCCTGTAGCACCGACTTCCGAAAAAGTGACTTTCGCTGCCAGCGCACTGTTCGACTTCGACAAGTCTGTTCTGAAGCCAGAAGGCAAAGCACAACTGGATGACATGGCATCCAAGCTCAAAGCAATCAATCTGGAAGTTGTTATTGCTGTTGGTCATACTGACTCTGTCGGTACAGATACTTACAACCAAAAACTGTCTGTACGCCGTGCAGAAGCAGTTAAAGCATATCTGGTCAGCAAAGGCATCGATGCTAACCGTGTTTACACTGAAGGCAAGGGCAAAAAACAACCAGTTGCTGATAACAAAACTTCCGAAGGCCGTGCTAAAAACCGCCGCGTTGAAATCGAAGTGGTTGGTACACGCAACGTTGCTAAGTAATCAGATCTGATTGCTTACACAAACCCCGCTGCGGCGGGGTTTCTTGTTTTTAGGTCATGCTTTGACACCGGCTAATGCCTCCGGCCAGTCCTTCGCCTACAATACGGTTTTACTCTTTTGCGTTCTACGCACTCTCCGATTAAATACATCATGTCCACATTGAATGCAGATCCGGCAGAAATCCAGAAATTCAGCGAACTGGCTCACCGCTGGTGGGATCCCAGCTCAGAATTCCGTCCCTTGCACGAAATTAATCCCCTACGACTTGAGTGGATCAATCAGCGCATCCCGTTGCATGGCAAAAGGGTGATCGATGTCGGCTGTGGCGGTGGTATTCTGGCTGAGTCTATGGCAAAAAAAGGCGCTACGGTAACCGGTATTGATTTATCGGAGAAAGCATTAAAAGTCGCTGATCTGCACAGCCTCGAATCAGGCGTGAATATCCGCTATCAAAAAATTTCCGCGGAAGAAATGGCGCAAGCGGAACCTGCCCAGTTTGATGTCGTCACTTGCATGGAAATGCTGGAGCACGTTCCCGATCCGGCCTCCGTGATCCGTGCCTGCGCGCAGATGGTCAAACCTGGCGGAAGCGTCTTTTTCTCAACACTCAACAGAAATCTGAAGTCTTACCTGTTCGCGGTTATCGGAGCAGAATACTTGCTGCAGTTATTACCAAAAGGAACACATGACTACGCCAAATTCATCACTCCGGCCGAACTATCTCAGGACGTGCGTAATGCCGGCCTGGAATTGCAGACGATGAAAGGATTGAGCTATAACCCGCTCACCAAAATTTACTCACTGAACAACGACACCAGTGTGAACTATATGATTGCCTGCCAGCGCCCCGGCTGATTATTGTCCACATTACTTTCTGTTTTTATGTATATCCCACAAGCAATCTTATTCGATCTGGACGGCACACTGGCAGATACCGCACCAGATCTGGCTGCAGCAATCAATGCTATGCGCAGCAAAAGAAATCTTCCTGCGGTCAACTATCACAGCCTGCGGCCATTTGCCTCTGCCGGAGCAAGAGGATTGCTCGGCGCCGGTTTTAATATCAGCCAGGAAGATGAAACTTACGAGCCAATGCGGATTGAATTTTTAAATCAGTACGAATCTGCGCTCGCAATCCATAGTCGTCTGTTCGATCATGTCCGGACGCTGCTCAGAGGGCTGGACGATCTGGGCATCAGCTGGGGCATTGTGACCAACAAAGCCATGCGCTTCACCAATCCGCTGATCCCATTGCTCGATTTACAAGAAGCGCGCTGCGTCGTATCCGGCGACACCACGCCGCATGCGAAACCACATCCGGCACCGCTGCTGGAAGCAGCAAGAAGATTAGGGGTACGGTCAGAATACTGCTGGTACATCGGCGATGACTTGCGCGACATACAGGCAGCAGAAGCGGCCGGTATGACCAGCGTTGCGGCGGCCTGGGGCTATTGTGGAGCAACCGAACCCAAACACTGGAAAGCCGATGCCATCATCGACAGCCCACTGGAATTGCTGGAACTGGTCCGAGCCAAACATTTACAGGCAGTAGGCTCTTGAAACTTTCGCTCCGATCCACACATAGGATATACTAACGAAACCTTGGGGTCGACCTGGTTTCGACAGGGGTTGCAAAGCAGCGCAGGGCATACCGAGGCCAGACTACCTCGTAAATACAATCTGAACTATATAACTGCAAACGATAACTCGTACGCATTAGCCGCTTAATACCGGTTAACCTTACACCACCTCTTCCCTAGGGTGGGCTGGCAACAGCAGTAAGGACATTCATAGGGAATCGTCCTGAACCGGGTTACTTGGCGCAGGATTAAACTTAAGGTAACTCGTCCTGCCGCAGCGTGTGCGTCCGCGTCGTCAGGATTAAATCAAATGGCAGCACTAAGTATGTAGAACTGTCTGTAGAGTGCTTCTGGACGCGGGTTCGATTCCCGCCGACTCCACCAATATTTGAAGGCCAACCACTCTCGGTTGGCCTTTTTTCTTGCGGGTTCCCGCGTGGTCGCGGGGGTTCGTGCGGATTCCTGCGGACTGCACCAACTGGCCATCCGGCCCATTCAGGGCCACATTCGGCTCTCTCCTGGCCATTCTTCTCTCCGCCCCCACATCCCGCCAAAGGGCCGAAGTCCGCAAAGACCGGCGCATACGCCGTTATGAATCAATGGGTTACGCGCGGACGATTCAAGCGGTTTGATTGCGTCATTGGTCGGGCCAAAGGGAATGGCTAGGCATTGTTATCGTTCTTCGATATCGAAATGCGATAATATGACAATCCACACCCAACGGAGCCGTCATGAAACCGCTCATTCACGCACCGATCCCTCCACTGACCAATCAGCGATACAACCTTGGTCGCAAGCCATGACGACGATACGCCAAGCAACTCCGCTAGCCGCCGAGAGCCGCGATCAGAAGGAAAGCGTATGGGGCGTGTTTCTGGTGTTCCTGCGACTGGGCCTGACCTCCTTTGGCGGACCGATTGCACACCTCAGCTACTTCCGCGATGAGTTCGTCAATCGGCGCCGCTGGCTGAGCGAACGTAGCTATGCCGACCTGGTCGCCCTTTGCCAATTTCTGCCGGGGCCAGCCAGCAGCCAGGTCGGCATGGCCTTGGGCCTCTCGCGTCACGGTTACAGCGGAGCTTTCGCCGCATGGGCCGGGTTCACCCTGCCTTCGGCGATTGCCCTGATCCTCTTCGCTCTCGGTCTTTCAAGCCATGCCACCACGATCCCTGTGGGCGCGTTGCATGGCCTCAAGGTGGTGGCGGTCGCCGTGGTTGCGCAGGCGGTGTGGGGGATGGCAAAAAACCTATGCACGGACACAGCTCGGGTCACGATCATGGCGGTTGCAGCCTGCATCGCCCTGCTTGTGCCGTCTGCTTTTGGGCAGGTCGGCGTCATCGCTGCTGCTGGCGTCGCGGGACTTCTCCTGTTCAAGCCGGAACCGGCCAAAGACCATGAGCCGCTGCCCGTCACCGTCAGGCACCGTGCCGGTGTGCTATGGCTGACGTTGTTCTTCGGCCTGCTAGTCGGCCTGCCCATGCTGACCGCGCTGCTGCCTTACCAAGTCATCGCAGACGTAAGCGCGTTCTTCCGTTCGGGGGCGCTGGTCTTTGGTGGCGGCCACGTCGTGCTGCCCCTGCTGCAAGCTGCTGTCGTGCCTCCGGGCTGGGTCAGCAATGACGCCTTCCTCGCGGGCTACGGCGTAGCGCAGGCCGTGCCCGGTCCGCTGTTCACCTTCGCGGCCTTCTTGGGAGCTTCGATGAACGTCGCCCCTTCGGGGTGGATCGGCGGCATGGTTTGCCTGTTGGCGATCTTCGCGCCGTCCTTCCTGTTGGTAACGGGGGCCTTGCCATTCTGGGAGCGGCTGCGCCGCAACGTGCGCACGCAAGCAGCACTGATGGGCGTCAACGCAGCAGTGGTCGGTCTGTTGTTGGCCGCGCTCTATCACCCGGTATGGACAAGCGCCATCCATGCGCCGCGAGACTTCTGCATCGCGGTCATCGCTTTCGTCGCCCTGATGTTCTGGAAGCTGCCGCCTTGGCTCGTCGTGGTTGGCTGCGGTGTGGCAGGTTGGCTGGTAAGCCTCGTTTGATCGTCGAGCGATGACCGACAAAGATCTCTATGGTGGGCTGATCCGCCTACACATCCTGCATCACGCAGGCGAAGGCCCAGTGTTCGGACTGGGCATCATCGAAGAACTGCGCCACCACGGCTATGAATTGAGCGCCGGAACGCTATACCCCATGTTGCACGGCATGGAAAAGAAGGGCTATCTCACCTCTCGTCATGAGCGCACAGGTCGGCGAGACCGACGGATATATGAAATCACTGTCCAAGGGCGGGTCGCCTTGGCCGCCGCAAAGACTAAGGTGCGTGAGCTTTTTGGGGAACTGATCGAGGGCAAATGACGGCCTCACGTGTAGTGCAGACGAGTCCTGACATTTCATGCATTCGCCCTCTGAAAACGACAGGAGACCGCCAGTAACTACTTGAGTCTGGCGTGCTGCTCATCCCAAAGTGCGGGCGGATCGACCACCAAATCGAACAGCGTGACGTGGTTCGGCATCGCGTCGTCGAGGATGGCGCCAGCGTGGTCAGGTTGACCATTCGGCTGATGTAGCTGTTGTCGACTCCTTCGGCGGCGATCTCCTTGAGGGACACCACCCATCCACATACCCTTACGCTTGCTGGCGGCGATCTTGTCGCGAATGCGTTCGCCGGTGTGGGCTCACCGCTTTTCCGTCATTACGCCTTTGCTATATATCTACTTGGCGCACAACTTATCGCCCAGCTTTGTTTCAACTTTGAAGCTACCCGTTTTGTGGTGAAATGGGCGAAACTTGCGAACGCCGTGATTCTGCTGCCAGGTATATGCGTTATCAACGGATAACATCTATCAGCAAAACCATTTTTTTGTGAAACTGGAAGAAACCGGTGGAACCGGAAAAATGCCTGTTGCGATGAATGAGATGGCAAGCGAAGCGCTGACGCAGCATATAAATGAATTTTATATTTTCCCTGAATGGGGATTTATGATGCCTTTTTGCATTCCTCACCGGAAATCAGTTTGCATATGCAGTTGATTTTAATGCGTTCACAAAAAATCCTGACAGGACAAACTTTAAACGCGTTAACGTCCTCTATTGGAATCAGAAAGATACTGAAAAATACCGGGTGCAATTGACTACACTAGGCGCATTGAATACGGAAATCAAAACTTATCTGAGAAAAGACGGACAACCCGCATTCTATTTGCTCTCAGCCACCTTGCCTTGAAGTTGATACGGTGCCGGCTCGCTATAAACGAACAGCTACAAGAAGGAGAGGTGGTGCGCGAATAAACTGTCCGGAAAAATCCCGGAACAGTTCATCAATATCGGAGGCGTTATTCAGTATCAGTAAGGTGATGTGCCAGTCTCACTGATCGAAAAGGCTTTATGCTGCAGCCAAAGGTTGACCGGCATTTGCCTGCAGATAATCCAGAAATCCTTTGGCAACCGGCGACAGCCGTTTTCCCTGCAAATGCACCGCAAACCAGTTTTCCTGCAATGGAAAATCCAGTACATCCAGTATCGCCAGTGCATGATTTTTCAGGTTTGTATTGAGCGCATGACGGGATAACACGCTCAATCCCATATCACCGGCCACTGCTTGTTTGATAGCTTCGTTACTACCCAGCTCCATCCGGACCTGAGGTAAAAAATCACGGCTGGCAAAATACCAGTCACAGGCAAGCCGGGTGCCGGAGCCTGTTTCGCGCAGGATAAATCGCTCCCCGCAGAGTTTTTCCAGTCGCAATCCCTGTTGCCCGGCAAAGGGATGTGTCTGCGATGCGATCATGACCAGCGGATTGGGCATCAAAGTGTGCCTCACGATATCCATGTCGTCCGGCGGTATCGACATAATGCAGAAATCATCACGATTTTCTCTCAGGCGTTGCAAAATTACTTCACGATTCTGTACCTCCAGTGCGATATCCACTTCAGGATACGTCTTACTGAAAGCAGCCAGCAGACAAGGCATGAAATATTTGGCGGTACCGACAACGGCGATGCTCAGATGCCCGCAGGTCAGTCCCTTCATTCCGGCAATACACTGCTCATAGGCACGCCATTCATCTTCCATCACCTTTGCTGTTCTGGCCAACTCATCCCCGGCAGAAGTCAGGTACAAACGCTTTCCGATCACTTCATACAACGGCAAACCCACTTCGTCGCTGAGTTCGCGCATTTGCATGGATACCGTTGGCTGTGTCACCTGAAAATGACGCGCAACACCGCTGATACTGCGCTGATTTGCCAGTTCAAGGAATAAGCGTAATTGTCGGAAGGTTACATTCATAAATCGGCCTGAGATGGCATGGGTGGCATGATGCCAATGAGACTGCTGACGATCGTTCAACGGCAGGTATCCGTCAGAATTACACTCCGGCAATTACATGGGAATCCCCTTCCTGATGCCAGCACATTGTCGCCGCTCAGTACATCTGTGACCTTGACATCCCTCAAATGAAGCCTAGCTAATTCGGCAACCGTTCACAAAATTAAGCGGACAGCATCAACCGTGCATAAGTCTTTGCAATCTGTGCTCAGGAAGAAACCTCATTTACAATCATGCCCATTTCAATCAGATCAAGACGCCTCATGCCTCTCGCAGACAGCCATCAACGTGCGCTCAGGAAGATTCAACCCTTCATCCTGTTGCTGAGCGGTTTTCTGCTAACGGGTGATGCCATCCTGGTGAGCATATCGGAGCCTGTCAGTTTCGGCGTTCTTTTTCCAGCGGCGCTGGGAATTGCGCTCGGCTATTGCGGCTGGCGCTGGCATACCTTGCAACAATGGCGCCGGCGCAGCGTCACCCATGCCCGGCTATGGTTATGGGGCTGGACGCTGTTCATGCTCTGGTTACTGAGTCTGGCGGTATTTTCCTGTGTCATACCATACCGTGAAGAAACTCTGGCGGTCGCATCACAACCGGCGCCTGTGGCAATCATCATTCTCGGTGCCGGTCCCAAGGACTGCACACCGTCCGCGGTATTAACAGAAAGGCTGAACAAAGGATTGCAGGCAGCGCATATCTTTCCGGCAGCCGCAATCGTGGTCAGTGGTGGCAAGCTGCGGCATCATAACTGCACAGAAGCACAGATTATGAGCGACTATCTGCGCACAAAAGGTGTGGCGCCATCACGGATTCTGACGGAAGACCGCAGTACCAGCACCTATGAAAATTTCAAATTCAGCCTGCCGGTTTTATCTCAGCACAGAATTTCCCCTGAGTCTGTCATGCTCATTGTCAGCAGTGATTTTCACGTATTACGCGCCAGCTACATTGCCCATCGGGCAGGTTTCCCGAATACCCGGCTGGCTGGCGCAGAAACACCGCTGCTAGTCCGTTACAATGCCCGATTAAGAGAATATTTTGCCTTTATCAGCGGATTCATCTTGCGGGAATATTAAAATTTTCATCTTTCGGTAGTCATCAGATATTCGTTTTTCTTTGGCACATCAGTTAATCTGCCCGCACAGAAAATTTTCTTTATGACGACGATCATCGAACAGCATCAGAGACTGAAATCATGACAACCCAAGGTTTCCATCCGCTTTCCGCCATCGTGCACTGGGTGATGTTTGTGCTCATTGCCGTCGGACTGGCCACCATTGAAATTCGTAGCGATATCCCGAAAGGTGATCTGCTGCGCGACACGCTGAGAAACTGGCATATGCTGGCAGGACAGCTGGTGTTTTATGTTTGTTGGTCAGGATTGCTGCCAGAATCCGTTATCCGGCTCCACCGGCCTTGCCTGCGCCACGCTGGCAGACAGGCAGTGCCCATCTGGTGCACGGCGTGCTGTATCTGCTGATGCTGGCCATTCCTGTAACCGGGGTGCTGTTTTATCAGGCCGGAGGACGGGAGGTCAGTTTCTTCGGAATGGTGTTACCCACCTTGATTGCCCCTAATCCGGATCTGAAACAAAACATCAGAGAATTTCATGAATTGATGGGCAATGCCGTCTATGTCGTAGTCGGCATCCATATTCTGGGAGTGCTATATCACCAGTTCATACAGAAGGACGGCACACTGCTGCGCATGCTGCCCTGGAAAAAATAATTTCCGCTCACACTGGCAGCCCGACGTCTGCTGTCGGTAGCCAGGCTGACGACTTACTGCATTGTCGGCCTGGTTTTGTGAAATACCAGCGGGCTATACGGCACAGAAGAAGGCGGCGGTGATTGCAGGATATGCTTTTTCATCGCGCCGATGATGTGCATCTCACACGGCTTGCAATCAAATTTCAGCGTATAGGTCTCGCTGCCACTGACCAGTGTCATCGGATCAGCCCTGACCTGCCCCTGCACACCTTTCACTCCTTTTGCCTGTTTCGGGCACAGGTTGAATGAAAAACGCAGGCAATGCTTGGTGATCATCAGGGGCACTTCACCGGCTTCCTCATGCGCCTCGTAAGCCGCTGCGATCAGCTGCACACCATGTTTGTGATAAAACGCCCGCGCCTTGCTGTTGTACACATTTGCCAGATAACTCAGCGTGGTTTCCGGATAAGGAACCGGCGGTTCGACGGCTGGTGTGCGGGCCGGACGCTGCCAGGCAGCAATGCGAGCCGCCTCGTGCGCTGTTACGGCATCCCGACGCAATGCATTGATCACCGATGCCGGAACAAACCATGCCTGTTTCAGTTGCAATGTGATCTGTTCAGCGCGGAACATGGTGCCGCCCAGTTTCGCCAGACTGTCATGTAGAGCAGCCCCGGCTTTCTCTGCCTGCTGCGCCGCTTCCAGCGGAAGATCCATGCTGACCTGAGACTGCACGCCGTCTTCATCCATCAGCGACAAGCGCAAACCTTGTTCGGTATCCGTCAGCGTCATCCAGAGCGGAATTCTGCGCTCGGCGGATTTTTTGGTCAGCGCCTGCTCCCAACGCTGATCACGGTTACGATTAAGCGGCATACCGGGTTTCAGGCCGGGCAAATCCGTGATTTTTTCATTCGGCACGATCCGCCAGATTTCGCCATGCTCGTTGCTGCCGGTACGCTCAGCCGTGTTCGCCTGAATCCCGATGACTTCCCGTTTGTGCATGTAATTCAGACCATCGCCGTTTGCCATTGCTTCCGTGGTTTCCAGCTCCAGCCAGTTGGTGCCGATCCGGCTGATATAGCCGAGATGCAGTCCTACATACTTCGGCGAATCAAACGCACCGATATTGTCGAGCCGCCCATTGGCAAAATAATCGGTATGACCGCGATGAAAATTTTTATCCACGTCCGGGTTGAAGGCAATCTGACTTTGCCCGCTGGAAGCTCGGGTGAATTCAGGGCGCTTTTCCAGAATCTCATCCAGCAACAGGCGGTAATGGGCCGTGATATTTTTGACATAGCCCATGTCTTTATAACGTCCCTCAATTTTCAAGGACTGCACACCGGCATCCAGCAAAGCCTCCAGATTACGACTCTGATCATTATCTTTCATTGACAGCAAATGCTTTTCGTAAGCGACCACCCGGCCTTCGTCATCAGTCAGCGTATAAGGCAAGCGGCAAGCCTGGGAACAATCACCGCGATTGGCACTGCGCCCGTTGTCGGCATGAGAAATGTAGCACTGACCGGAGAAGGCCACGCACAGAGCACCGTGTACAAAATACTCCAGTGGAGTGCGGACTTCCGCCTTGATCGCACGGATCTGCTCGATGGTCAGCTCACGCGCCAGCACCAGTTGAGAAAATCCGACGCCATCCAGAAAGCGTGCTTTTTCGATAGTGCGGATATCGCATTGCGTGCTGGCATGTAGCTGAATCGGTGGAATATCCAGCTCCAGAATTCCCATGTCCTGCACAATCAGCGCATCCACCCCGGCCTCGTACAGCTGGCTAATCTGGCGCCGCGCCGGCTCCAGTTCGGATTCATGCAGAATCGTGTTCATCGTCACAAAAATCCTGGCGTGATACCGGTGCGCAAACTGCACCAGCTCCGCAATCTCGCTGATTTCATTGCTCGCGTTATGCCGCGCGCCAAATGAGGGCCCACCGATGTAGACGGCATCTGCGCCATGTAGGATCGCTTCCTTACCAATGGCGATATTCTTGGCGGGAGAGAGTAATTCAATTTGGCGAGGCAACAGGCTCATGGCAACGACCGTGAAAAGCGAGAAAGGACGAAATTATAACGAAATCAAAGGCTTATGTCATAAAAAAGCTTTTTTCAAAAGAGGTTTCCCTGTGAAAAAATATCTCGTTTTAGCCTAAAGAATCATACCCGGATAGCATCCTAAAGACCTTACCTAAAGTGAATACAGTACGCCATATCACCATCGGTATACATGGCAGTCAGATCGCTGTAAATTCTGTATTGTATGAAATACTGTTACGAGCATACTGTCAGGCATCACTGTGACACGCCCGGCCAGCGGCTGCTCTGATGATGTGCTGCTTTCATCCATTTCAATCCGTCTCTGGCATTGTGCTGAAAATGATATGTCCATGTTAAAAATTGCCTTACGTCTCTTCTGCCTGGTTGTATCCTCTGCTGCGTTGGCACAGACCCCGGACACCTCTTTGCCAGCGTCAGCCCAGCGTATACTCGATCAGGCAGGCATCCCCGCAAGCGCGGTCAGCATCGTCGCATTGTCTGCCAATACGAATAAAGCCGTGCTGTCAGTTAATCCGGAAGCCGGCTTCAGTCCTGCCTCCACCATGAAACTGCTGACCAGTCTGGTAGCGCTGGAAGAACTGGGGCCAGCCTTCCGCTGGAAAACGCAACTACTCACTGACAGCCCGGTCAGAAAAGATGTGCTGAATGGCGACCTCTATCTGCGTGGCGGCGGCGACCCTGATCTGAACTGGGAAAAATTCAGCGTCATGCTGCGGGCATTGCGTAATCAGGGAATACGAAAAATCCGCGGCAATCTGATCCTGGACCGCAGCTATTTCCAGCCTTCCCGCCCCGACCTCGGCGCACCGGCATTCGATGAATTTCCCGATGCCTATTACAACGTGGTTCCGGATCCGCTGCTGATCAACAGCAATCTCAGCAGTATCGGTATCGAATCCACCGGCCAGAAAATCGAGGCTCACCTGCTGACACCACTCGATAAAATTTCTTTCTCCAATCATCTGCATTTTAATGACAAGTCTTGCGCAGAATGGGAAAGCGAGTGGAAAATCCCGCAAATCAGTATCCAGCGGCGGAATCAGATTGACATCCTGCTGCGCGGCGGTTTTCCCCGTTACTGTAAAATCACCGCACACCTGAATCTGCTCGATCGCAATCAATACATTGCCCATCTGTTTCGCCGTCTGTGGCAGGAAATGGGCGGCAGCTGGCAAGGACAGGTGCAGGACGGTACAGCACCGGAAGATGCGATTGTCCTATATGAGCACCAGTCTGCCACGCTGGCGGAAACCCTGCGCACCGTCAATAAGCAATCAGACAACGGTATGGCACGTATGCTGTATCTGACACTGGGGGCGGAATCGCCTCAAAAAACAGAAGATCATCTGCAGGCTGCAAGTTTGCGGATACGCCGCTGGCTGCAGCAGCATCAGATCAATGACAGCGGACTGGTGCTGGAGAACGGGTCCGGCCTGTCCCGTACAGAAAAAATCAGCGCGAGCCAGATGGCCGCCGTGTTACAGGCTGGAATGCGCAGTAACTGGAATGCCGAATTTCTGAGCAGCCTGCCGATTGCCGCACTTGATGGCACCATGCGCAAGCGCCTGAAAGGAAGCGCCGCAGAGCAACGCGCGCGCATCAAAACAGGTTCGCTGCGCGACACTGCAGCCATCGCCGGTTATGTCAGGGACAATCAGGATCAATCCTGGGTGATCGTCGCCATGATCAACAGCGAGTTTGCCTCCAAAGCCAGACCGGCGCTGGACGAAATCCTGAACTGGATTGCCGCGGGCCGCCCCTGACCGTACTTCTGCCTGTCTGCGGCAATTCACCGTCAAACGCGGATACCGGTAAAAGTCAAACGGATTACTGCTTGAAATAGACCACCTGCGTGGTCGTCGCCAGCAGATTTCCGGATGGTGTCCAGATTTCTGCCGATTGATCAAAATAATTATTGTAAAACCGGCTGGCGCGGGCGTACCCCAGCAATTCCTGCACACCGTGTGCTGCCAGCATTACGCTATCGGCATGAAAATAAATCGTCATCGACACCGTTCCGGCCGGCACATGCTCCCGACGGCGGACAAACACGCGCGGGAAAAATGCATCGCAGATCGCCGTCAGTGAACAAAAATCCAGCGCACGGCGCGGTTCATCGCGTATCCATTGCATACTGACAGAATCACCGGACGGCGGCTGTTCGGGCGCCATGAATCCTGGCATGCCGCGTATCACCTGAATGTCGTAACGCTGTACCCACGCCGGTAGCCGGTGCACCGGCATGGCTGCTGTCTGGTTCGCGGGCTGATCCTGCAGCAAAGGAAAACTGGCTTCCGTGGCAGACCATGTTTCACGCCGGGTAGCAAACAGAGCTGTTGCCAGCGTCACGGTCTCACCCTGCTGTTGCATTTCTATCGACCAGTGCTGTGTGGAACGGTTGGTTCGGACGGCCCTGGCAATAATCTGAAATTCACCATCCGCGACCGGCGCAGCAAAGTTCACGGTCAGCGACAAAGGCTCGCCGATCCGCTGTGGATGCTGCATCACAGCCTGCAACAACACCGCTGCAGTAATGCCGCCAAATGGTCCGACCATATTGCCGTAAGCTGCCGAAGTGCCGCCATAAAACAGATCGGGTTGTATGTCGTCGCGGCGCAGCTGTATCGCTTCGTCAAACGGGTGTGCCGCTGCAGGCAAGAGGGCTTCCGATGAATTCATCGCTGTCATAGTTCAGAATCAGGTTGTCAGTTCAGTGTATCGACCATGTGTATCGATTAAGTGTCGGCTCAGTATGTCCGTGTATTGCTGGCTACTACTGGCTGTTTCAGCAAGCTGCAGCAAACAGGCTGAGTGTATCTGCATCAGCCAATTTTTGCAGAAAGCCGCTCCATATCCCGCGAACGTCATAGCGGGATATGGAGCGGGATACATTCAGCATGCAAGAACCGCAGGAATGGGCGAATGGACTGGCTCAGGCTATTTTGCAATGAATCAGCGCGTCCTCGTCCACACTGTAAATGGCGCACAGACGATGATAGCCATCAGCGATGACCACTTTGCCATTGGCCGTATCACGGCACAATAGCAGTGGTGACAAAGGTGTCTGGTTCTTGATTTTTTTGCGGTCTTTTTCTACATGCGAATTACTGACGCCGAGCAAAGATAATTGCGAGGCGCGGAAAATATCTTTTGCCTTGAACTGGCTGAGACCCGTTGCCCGCAACTGACTGACCAGTCTGGCGGTAGTCGCATCATCGTAAATCAGGTTCAGGTAGGAAGCAGCAGCCGGATAGTCATGCTCTTCGACGTCGGCCAACCATTTGATGCCTGTTTTGTTTTCCATATCGATACACCTTTCAAATTGACGCATGCCGATACCATACCGGCATTGCGATTGCTCAACTCTCTGAAAAAATCTCTCCGCTGCGGATTCAGAGAAATCCGCGCACCGGAAAATCCGGCGTGCGCTGTATCCAGTTCAGCGGCGAATAGGCGGTACTGCCATCCGTCACATGCAGCGTATAAGCATGGCGCGACACCGGTGAACGGTTAGGTGCGCTGTAATGCGGCAACAAACCGTGGAAGCACACCAGACTGCCCGCCCGCACTTCCAGCGGAACGGCGCTGCGATCATCCGGCCAGGGCAGATCAGATAATTTTTCTACTCTGATCTGATCCCCATCTCGGACAAAGCGCTCCCGCATCGGCGTGTGGTGCCCGCCGGGTTCCGCCCACAGACAGCCATTGTCGAGCGTCGCATCCTCCAGCGCAAACCAGAAGGTAGTAACGCTGACCGGATTCGTATCGAAATAGGTGGCGTCCTGATGCCAGCGTACTTCGCCACCGATGCCGGGCTGCTTGAAGATATACATCGACTGCCAGATCTGCGGCTGTTTCAGACCGATATCCGTCGCAACCTGCGCCAGTGCGGGGCCGCGGGAAAATTCACTGAATACCGGGTCCAGATCATGCATTGCATGGCCGATCTTGTTGATGGAAAGCGCTTTTTCCTGTCGCAGCACTCCGTCGGCACCAAATGCTTCTTCCTCGAAAAAACAGCTGACTCTATTAGCAGAGTCGAGAAAATAATGGTCGACCTGTTTTTCCTGTTCCCTGGTAGTGAAAATAGTGCGGGATGCCTCGAGATCAAATGCATCGACAATCTGCGCCGCACGTATGCGCAGTGCGGTGATTTCTGCGGCGGTTTTAAAATTAGGCAGAATCAGGTAACCCACTTCCTGAAACTGCTGCAGCTGTTGGTCGGTCAGCATACAGACTCCGGTCATTGTCAGGGGTAACCGGCATGCACACAACTACGGTGCATCCGGGGTGCATAAATGGAAAGTATGCCATGTAATTCCCGCCTGCACCGGTTTGTCTGCCGGATATCATTCACGATGATGTTCATCAGCAATAACCTTGGCTTATATCCCTGTGATAAAAAATCAATCGCCCTGCACTGGTATTTTTCCTTAAGATAAACCTGACTTGTTGGTGTCATCAGGTCATCCTCAGACATCCCTCAAGATGAATGGGATTTTTGACAGGGCGCGCAAGCGCCCTTTTTTTTTCGCCACTCAGTGTCACCGCGTTTATGGCGAAAAACCCTGACAGCGGAAATACTGGCTCGTCTCGCCCGAATACAGTAGCATCTGGACTCTTTTGTTTTAAAGATGACGCCAGCCGCATGTTTCCGTTTTTCCGCCTGACTGCTCTGTTCCACCGTTTCCGACACAACATCCGTGCTGGCGGCAAACTCGCCTTACTCTGTGCCGTACTGCTTGCAGCCTGTACGGTAACGCCTGAACCCGCACAGCGCCAGACGGTAACGGTTACCAGTCATACGTCGCAAACACCGCCCCGCCCCGGCCAGCAGCTACCGCCGGTGCCACGCGAATTCCGTGCGGTCTGGGTATCCACGGTCGCCAATATCGACTGGCCAAGCCGGCGCGACCTCAGCAGCGAACAGCAAAAGGCCGAGATCATCAGCATCCTCAATCATGCCGCGCAGATGAATCTGAATGCCATCGTGCTGCAAGTCCGACCTGCTGCCGATGCAATCTATCCATCCGCCATTGAACCGTGGTCGGAATTTCTGACCGGTGAACAGGGAAAGCCGCCGTCGCCTTATTATGATCCGCTGCAATTCTGGGTCGAGCAGGCCCATGAGCGCGGCCTGGAGCTTCACGCCTGGTTCAACCCTTACCGGGCCCGCACACCGCAGGCTAAAACAGCGGCCGCTAAAAATCATATCAGCCGAACCTGGCCGGAAGCCGTGAAACAATATGGTGACCTGCAATGGATGGACCCCGGTGAACCGGCTGCGATGCAGCAAACGCTGGACGTGATCCGTGATGTGGTGAAACGTTACGACATCGACGGCGTGCATATCGACGACTACTTTTATCCTTATCCCATCAAGGCAGCGAACGGTGCGGATCTGGATTTTCCTGACGATGCGGCATGGCTGCGCTACCTGCAAAGCGGTGGCAATCTGAACCGGGCCGACTGGCGTCGCGAGAACGTGAACCGGCTGGTCAGCGCCATCAATCAGCAAGTGCACCAGGAAAAAAGCTGGATCAAATTCGGTATCAGTCCGTTTGGCATCGGCCGCCCGGATCGCCTGCCCGCCGGCATCAGCGGCTTCAGCCAGTATGACAAACTGTATGCAGATGTAGAGCTGTGGCTGAGTCAGGGCTGGCTCGACTATCTGGCGCCGCAACTGTACTGGCCGATCCAGCAAAGCGCGCAGGCATTCAAAGTACTGCACAGTTACTGGATTGCGCAAAACACGCAGCAGCGCTATATCTGGCCCGGCCTGTACACCAGCCGTATCGACCACAGCGACAAATCCTGGCCCGCCGAGGAAATCCTGAATCAGGTTGATGCAGTGCGCGAACAAAACGGCAGCGGGCATCTGCATTTCAGCATGATCAGCCTGCAGCAAAACCGCAAAGACATCCGCCAGCGGCTGGCCGCCGAAAAATATACCATGCCCGCAGTCATTCCGGCGACGCCCTGGCTGGATGGCAGCACCCTGCCCACCATGCCGCAACTCGAACTGGATGGCGATCAGCAATCAGTCACCGTCAAACCCGGCAGCGATGTCGCAGCAGTGCGTCTGCTGGCGATCTGGAAACGTACTGACCAGCAGTGGCTATTCTCCGTACAGTCCGCATCAAAAACAGGTATCTCCCTGACCGGCACGCCCCAGACCGGTGCGATTCGTGAAATTGCCGTCATCGCCATCGGCCGCAATGGCATGGAAAGTCAGACAGCAAGACTTTCCTTTCCCTGATCCGATGCGGCATGATGCGCCGCACTGTGTGGTTTTTTTGATTGTCCGGACGCCTGTTCCGGCAATCAAAACGCAGGCATCTCTTCTGCTCCCGCCGCGGACAACACCGTCACCACAGCAGCTGACGACAACGTGTAACAAACCATATCTTTAAGTTATTATCTGAGTAAAAATTTTCATTTGTCACCTGACAACTGGAAACCCTAGTCTCAATCTGGAAGTGCATATTGTTATAACTATTTAATGCGATTGCAGCCTGTCCGGACTGGTGTAAAAAAATCCTATAACAAATCCCGCCAGCACAGCCGCTCCCGCGGGAGATAACGTATGACATGAGGAGAACACAGTGAAATTGAAAACGATTGCCCATTGCATTGCCATCATCGGTCTGGCCAACGGGGCCGCAGCCTGGGCTCAGGAAAAAGCCAGTGACGGCGCCGCCGCGCAGCGGGTAGAAATTACCGGCAGCAGCATCAAACGCATCGCTGCCGAAGGCGCACTGCCGGTCGAGGTGATTACCCGCAAGCAGCTCGAAGCTGCCGGCATCGTGACCGCGGAACAGTTGATCTCTACTCTCAATATCAACGGCAACGGTTCGGACAATCTCGCCAGTAATGCCGACGTTACATCCGGTGCGCAGCGTGGTAATAATGGTGCCACCTCGGCCAATCTGCGTGGTCAGGGCTCGGACAGCACACTGGTGTTGCTGAATGGCCGCCGCATCGCCACCCACGGCATGAAAGGCTCAGCAGTCGATTTGAACTCGGTCCCGATGGCAGCAGTCGAGCGCGTGGAAGTGCTGAAGGACGGCGCCTCCGCAATCTACGGTACGGATGCGATCGGTGGTGTGATCAATTTCATCCTGCGCAAAAATTACACCGGGCTGGAAGCCCAGGCATTCACCGATCTGACCCAGCAAAGCGGCGGTGATATTCACCGCGTGTCCGTGGTTGGCGGCTTCGGTAATCTGGACAGCGATGGCTATAATGTGCTGCTGACCGGCACCCACAGCGAAAACCAGGCGCTGCGCGGCAATCAGCGCTCGTTTGTGAACACCTTCCAGCCAGACCGCGGCCTGTCGGTCGACACGCGCGGCACACCGTTTGCCACGGTATTTGCCACTTCGCTGGCCAATACCATCATGAGCAACAAGAGCAATACCGGCCCGGTTTATCCCGGCACCACGCAGGCCATGAATGCCGTCAACGTGCTGAACCTGCCGGGCGGCGCGGGCTGCGGATCAGTGGACGGCATGGCCGCTTATGACTATAAAATCTGGGATGTCGCCTCTTCTAAATATGCCTGCGCCTGGGACACCGGCCGGGCTGCCGTTTTGCAGCAACCTGTCACAAACGATAATTTTGTTTCACGGGCGACCTTCAAAATTGGCGAACACCAGCTGTTTGCCGAACTGGTCGGCTCCCGTGTGGAAGTCGCCAAGAGCTTCTCACCAAATCAGGTTTCCCCCGGCTTGAACTTCCCGGCTTCGTCCTTCTATCCCAAAACCGGTGCCGCCTATGACTCAGTATTCAATGCCATTGCCGCCGTATTCCCCAACATCAAATCTAATTATGGATTACCGATTGCCTACCGCTGGCGCTGCATGGAATGCGGCAACCGGGAAATCTCCACCAAAACTGATGCGGCACGCCTGCAACTCGGCGCAGATGGTCAGATCGACAAATGGGATTACCGCGTCGGCCTGTCACGTGCTTACAGCGAATCGCAATCCACGCTGGGCAATGGCTATCACTACACCGTGGCACTGGCGAACGCACTCGGCAGCGGCATCATCAATCCTTTCCTGATGCCAGGACAAAAACAAAGTCAGGCAGCAATGGACCTGATCGCCAGCACCTCTGCCAAAGGCGTTGTGCTATACGGCGGAAAAACCACGCTGACGCAGGCTGATGCCGCAGTATCCGGTGAGATTTTCAAATTGCCGGCAGGTGCCGTGATGGCTGCGATCGGTACCGATCTGCGTAAGGAAGAATATTCCTTTAACGGCGATGCCCGTGCCGCCAGTGCGCGTCCGGCCATCCTGAATGCACCGTTCGATGATGCCAATGCGCTGCCATCCGTCAGCCGCGATATTCGCGCCCTGTACGCCGAGTTCCTGGTTCCGCTCACCAAATCACTGGAAGTCACGCTTGCGGGCAGACAGGATCATTACAGCGGCTTTGGCAACACCTTCAATCCGAAAGTGGCTTTCCGTTTCACACCGGTAGAACAGCTGCTGTTCCGCGGTTCTTACAATACCGGCTTTCGTGCGCCATCGTTCAACCAGCTGTTTAACGGCGTCACCGAATCACCTTATTCCGGCAAGGATCTGGTTGATCCCGCGACCTGCCCGAGCCTGAAAGCAGACAGCACCAAACCCGGCTGCGGTGTCATCACACCAAATACCCTGACCGGCGGCAAACCGAATCTGGGACCGGAAACGGCCAAGCAGGGCAGCATCGGTGTGGTCTGGGCGCCCAACCGCAGCTTCAGCGCCAATATGGACTTGTGGGAAATCCATAAGGAAAACACCATCACCTCGCTTGACCTGACGACCCTGCTGCAAAACTACAACTTGTTCCAGGCACAGTTCATCCGTGATGCCAGCGGCGCCATCGTGCAGATTGACCAGCGCTGGGTGAATGCAGGCTCCAGCATCACACGGGGCATTGAAGTGGGTGCCAACGCCAATGGCGCTATCTGGAACGGAAAATGGACCGCAGCGATAGACGGCTCTTATCTGCTGGAGAAAAAATCACGCCCGAACGCCAATACCCCTTATGGCGCCAGCGAAGTCGGCCGTTTCATTTTCACCGGCGATCTCGGCCTGCGCTGGAAACACACTGCCTATGTCACGTACTCAGAAGGCAGCTGGACGACGATGTTCTCGCAGATTTACCGATCCGGCTACAAGGATCAGGTACTGCCGGGTGTGGCAAACGGCCTGGTCACACCATCCAATTACAATCCGGATGTCAAACCATATTCGGTCTTCAATCTGAGCGTATCTTACAGCGGCATTAAAAACATGACGCTGATCGGCGGTATTAAAAACCTGCTGAACACCGATCCGCCATTTGCCATCACTTACGACAGCAATACCGGAGCCGGCAGCTCGTGGGAACCACGGGTCGCCGACCCGCGTGGCCGCTCATTCACGCTGATGGCGAATTACAAGTTCATGTAACTCTTTCAACGCCATCCAGGATGTATTGAAAACAGCGCGGCAAGGAGAAATCCTTGCCGTTTTTTTATAATTTTTTCCTCCACATCGCATCATCACCGCACAGGCAACGTGGAAGTCCGCTGTCAACATAGCGAAAAGACACGATCCCGTCATGATCGCTTGCTAAACTCACGATGTCGTCTATTTGCACCAATTATATTTGTCCAAATAGATATGCTACACTAGCAGGATAGGAGGATTTGCATGCCAAGAAAAGCTGTCGCGCAAAAAAAACCGTCGGCCAATCTGTTGTCAGAGCAGGAAAATGCACAGAGTGCAGCGCCGGATTTGCGTCTGGAAACGCTCAAAAAAATCCGGATTATGATTCGAGCAGCACAACAGCATTCGCTCTGGATAGAAAAGCAGTGCGGCATCAATGGTGCCCAGCTGTGGATTATCCAGGAATTGCAGGAAGCAGCCGGTTTGCGGGTGGGTGAAATTGCGAAACGTTTGTCCATCCACCAGACGACCACCAGCAATCTGCTCGATGGACTGGTGAAAAAAGGGTATGTAAATAAAGAGCGCGATCCGGAAGATCAGCGGGTAGTGAAAGTGCATCTGACCAGTCAGGGAAAATCTCTGCTGAAACGTGCGCCGCAACCAGCCAGAGGACTGCTGCCGGAAGCCATGCGGAAAATGAGTGACGACAGCATCGTCAGCCTGCATGCGGGATTGCAGGAAATACTCGACAGCATGGATGCGCTGGATGAAGGATTCGCCCTGTTGCCACTACCCTTCACGATGTAGGGCAGCAGCAAGGTGTCAAGGTTTGCAGTAAAAAGTCACGACTGATTTGAGGGAATTCAGCCGTGACCTGTTCTGATAACGGTCAGAAATTGTTATTCCCCAAAACCAGATCCCAAAAGAGGAAATTTCCATGCGCTCTATTTATCAGGTATCCACCATCAGCCTCGCAGCATTATTCATGGCAGCCTGCAGCTCGCCAGTGAAAGTCGCTGAACAGCCCGCAGCTCCAGTTGCCACCGTGGCAAAACCAGCACCGGACACACGTGCCGTTGCTCCCGTCACCGCACCAGTTGTCGATCCGCTGGATGATCCGAAAAACATCCTGTCCAAGCGCAGCGTTTATTTCGACTTCGATAAATACAATGTGAAGCCTGAATTCAATGCGCTGGTCGAAGCACACGGCAAATACGTCAGCAGCAGCAAAACCAAAAAAGTTATGATCCAGGGTAATACGGATGAACGCGGCGGCAGCGAATACAATCTGGCGCTCGGTCAGAAGCGCGCTGAAGCAGTGCGTAAAGCAATGGTAATCTCCGGTGCGGCAGATGCCCAGCTGGAATCCGTCTCTTACGGTAAAGAAAAGCCAAAAGCAGCTGGTCATGATGAAGCGGCATGGGCAGAAAACCGCCGTGCAGATATCGTCTACGTCGCCAAGTAATTTTGGAAACCCC
Organism: Cognatundibacterium oligocarboniphilum; assembly: GCF_013377855.1. Taxonomy (GTDB): domain Bacteria; phylum Pseudomonadota; class Gammaproteobacteria; order Burkholderiales; family Burkholderiaceae_D; genus Undibacterium; species Undibacterium oligocarboniphilum. The sequence goes on from NZ_JABXYJ010000003.1 coordinate 113,301, forward strand.
ATCGCGGCGCGCGTCGCCGCGATGGGCAAGGTTACTACTCCATCACCGGCCAACCGGCCACCAGCCCATTTTCAATGCGCAAAATGGCGCATGAAAATACTCATTGCACAGACACAGACTGCGCTTCCGGATTCAATGCCGTGATCGCATGGTGAATGGCATTTTTCTCCAGCATTGGCAAAGGTAATGCCACAAAATTGCTGACACAGCCCATGATTTGCCGGAACACGTGATGAAAAGCGGCACGCTTTACTTCATCACTACCCTCTGCCAACGCCGGATCAGCAAATCCCCAGTGCGCCGTCAATGGATGGCCTGGCCAGACCGGGCAAATTTCTCCCGCAGCATCGTCGCAGACCGTGATAATAAAATCCATCTCCGGCACATCCGTTGCTGCAAATTCATTCCAGCTTTTGCTACGCAGATTCTGCAAGGGATAAGATGTCTCCCGAATCTGCTCAAGCGCCAGCGGATGCACCACGCCAGTCGGAAAACTGCCTGCAGAAAATCCGCGGAACCGGCCATGCCCCATGGTATTCAGCAGCGCCTCTGCCATAATACTGCGCGCTGAATTGCCGGTGCACAAAAACAATACGTTATAGACTTTGTCGCTCATTGCGTTCTCTTTTTTTGATTGATTTTTTACTCTGATCAGCATCCGGTTTTTGCGCATCAGGAGCAAACGGTCTTTGCAGAATCAGATTCTGCCCAACATGATAAGGCTGACTGTTTCTGATATTAGAAATAATTTACGTACTTGTCACGTAATGATTGCGTGAAGCAGCACAGAGATTCGCTACAGCGATGGTGATCGCAGCCGCTGCGACCGGTTTTTAATGCGCGTTTTCAGCGAGCATCTGTTCCAGCCCGGCTTCACCGATCAAGACAGCTGTTCCGGGACCGATCCGGTCGAACAGGGTAATAATGTCTGCCGAACGCATACGGATACAACCGTAGCTGGCCGGAGTGCCAAGCAGGCTTTCCTGCGGTGTGCCGTGGATATAGATGAAGCGTGCATACGCATTCTGGTTACGCTCTTCGGTACCGCGCAACCACAAAATCCGGGTCACCACCGGATCGCGGCCCGGCGCATCAATCCCCACAATTTCACCGGTCGGGATACGGTCTTTGAATACGGTTCCGGCGGGCGTATCACCACCGATTTTTTCCGCCACCTCCATCCTGCCGCCGGGTGTCATATAACTATCCGGCATATCACCGATCCCGCGCTGTGCCGTCGAAACAGGATAAAGTGCGACAATCTTCCCGTCTTCCAGTAATGCCATCTGCTGTTCCGGCACGGAAATCAGTAACCGGTGGCGCTGGTCGCGCAACATCTCACCAGTCGGCAACTGGCATGCAGACAGGAAAACCGCCATCAGCAGCAACGGAAAGCAACGGGGACACCGCATGGAATATTCTCCGGATCAGAAGATGGTGACGATACAGCATAACGAAGCGTGATTGCGATGGCTAATGTTGATTTCCCGGTGTTGCATTACCTGCGGTTATGACTGCGTGATCAGCTTTCATTGGTTGACTACCGATCGCAACGTTAAGGTAAAAGGGTTTGACGGAGAAAGACACCATGCTGAATACGGAAACCCCCAGCAGCCTGCATACGGCACTGGACACCTACCCGACCGCAACGCTGACGGCGGTGCTGATCGACGATCAGTATCATGCGGTACGGGCAGTCCGTGCAGTCGCTGCCCGGATTGCACAGGCCGTCGATGCGGCATTGCCACGGATACAGGCCGGTGGACGGCTGATTTATGCCGGTGCCGGCACATCAGGCAGGCTCGGCGTATTGGATGGTGTGGAACTGCTGCCAACCTTTTCCTGGCCCAATGAACGCGCCATCGGCCTGTTAGCCGGCGGGCAGCAGGCAATGTTCATCGCTATCGAGGGTGCCGAAGACAATACGGAACAGGGTGCCGCAGATATCGCTCATCTGCAGCCGCAAGCGGACGATGTGGTGCTGCTGATTGCCGCATCCGGCACGACGCCATACGTTCTCGGTGCACTGCATGCTGCACGCGCCGCCGGTGCGTTGACCATCGGGCTGGCGAATAATCCAGCCACACCGCTGCTGCTGACGGCGGAAATCGGCATCGGATTAGATACCGGCAATGAACTGATTTCCGGCAGTACCCGATTAAAGGCTGGCACCGCTCAGAAAATAGCATTGAACACGTTTTCCACCGCACTGATGGTGAAGCTGCACAAGGTTTACGGCAACCTGATGGTGGATGTGAAACCGACCAATGTGAAGCTGCTGCGCCGTACCGTCAGCCTCACCATGCATGCGACAGGGCATGATGAGAAAACCTGCCGCCGGATTCTGGAAGAATGCGATTTCCACGTCAAGACGGCCATCGTAGCGCTGCAGCGCCGTATCAGCGTCAGCGCTGCCGGGCAATTACTGGAACAGCATCGGGGTGACGTGCGCAGTGCGCTGGAATCAGCCATTCCAGATGCGCCGCACATGTACCATCGTGCGGATGAAAAGCTTTCACCGTAACGGTCACGGCAACAATCCGCGCTGCAGGTACAATCGCGGAACGGACACATCTCATTTCAGCCATTCACGCCACCATGCGATTACGCCACATTGAAGTTTTTCATGCAATTATGCAGGCGGGCACCATCAGCGGAGCCGCACAGTTACTGAATATTTCCCAGCCTGCCGCCACCAAGGTATTACAGCATTGCGAACTGCAACTCGGTCTGAAACTGTTTGAGCGCATCAAAGGCAAACTGCATCCGACACCGGAAGCACATCAGCTGTTTATCGAAGTCGATAAGCTCAACCGCGATCTGCAATCAGTGCGCCGCCTTGCCAATAATCTCAAGAACCATCCGGATGAAGCGGTACGGCTGGCATCGACACCCACCTTGTCGGTCACGGTGATTCCGGCTGCCCTGGCCGCATGGCGCGCCAGATTTCCACAAATTCACTGCACGCTCGCAACCCATCACACCAGCGATATGGTCAATGCCTTGCTGCTTGGCGATGTGGATTTTGCGTTTTCGCTCTACGACCCGTGCCATCCGAATCTGGCTTCCGAGCCGCTGGTACGCGGCAGCATGACAGCGATTGCACCGATGGGCAGCTGGTCGCGCAAGCTGGACAATCAGCCGCTGCCAGTCGCCGACTTGCCGAAAAACCTGATTACGCTTGATCTCGACGATCATCTGGTCAGCCGCGTCATGGATACCTGTGAAGAACAAGGTATCCGTTTTAATTCCTATACCGAGGTGCAGACTTATGTACTGGCGCGCACACTGGTCGAGCTGGGTGCCGGCGCAGCAGTCATCGATCCGTTTACTGCCGCCACCGCCAATCACGATAAAGTACAATGCCGCCCGATGTCACCACAGGTTCCTGTCGATTTATTTTTGCTAACGAAAAAATCGACTCCCCTATCCCGTTCAGCCCGCGCATTTGTCGACTGCGTGCAGATGGCAGGCAGCACCTGCATCGCCAGAACAAGCGGAGAATAATTTATCCGGCACGTACCGCCGGTACCGTAGCAAACCTGCTCGTCTTCAGTACAAAGTCTCTGCCAGGACACCCAGAATCTGCTCTTCCCAGCGGTTCATGCTGGAATACAGGCCGGGATTCTGTTCCGGATCGGCACCGGTACCGCCAGTCATATAAATGATGCCATTGCGCTGCACCGGATCAAAGATAAAACCGGACTGCAAACCATAAGCAAAACCCAGATGACCGACGCCGGTCATCCCTTGCGGTTGACCCGGCAATGGCGGCGTCATACGGTCGCCGTGCGCACCGTCGCGGGTGCCGGTGAATACCTGCATGCCCAGCGCCCATGACTGAAACAAACCATGATAACTGTCACCATTCGTCTGGGCATCTGCCTGATAACGCCATTGCGGTGCGATCATCGTCCGGACCGAAGCAGGCTGCAGCAGACGGACGCCATCCAGCTCCCCCTGCTGCATCAACATCAGCATGATGCGGCTCAATCCGCGTGCGCTGATGCGCAGCCCGCCCTGCGGACTGAACAGAGTCGCATTGCTGCCCGGCTGATAATCCAGCAGATAGGGCCTGGCCGCGGGTGCCTGCTGATGGTAGTCATCGACTTGTGCAACCCAGGGACCAGCGCTATCCCAGCGCTCCTGCACCTGTTTGCGGTACAGCGTCGCTAACTGTGCGAGCTGCGCCGGAGCCAGATTCGCCGGATGAAAACTGCCGCAGATCTGCAGCGGTTCCAGCACCAGTTGCTGCATCAGCAGATCAAAACGCTGACCGGAAACCGCCTCCATGACAGAACCGATGACGCCCCAGTTCAGATTCACATAGCTGAAGAAGCTGCCGGGCCGGAAATCGCGTCCGCTGGCATCCGGTGCTGCCCACGGCGAAGCATCGCTGCCAGCCGCGCCCTGCAAGACGCGCCGCAAGCTCATGTCTGGCGGGAAGTTATAACCGGCATCATCTCTCAACGAAGAAGTGTGACTCAGCAGCATGCGCAGCGTGATCGCTGAATCAGGATAATGCGGATTACGCACTCGATATCCCAGATAGCGGCTGATATCTTCATCCAGATCGAGACTGTGCTGCTCCACCAGGCGCATCACACCTATTGCCGTTACCATTTTAGAGACCGAGGCAACGCGGTACAGGGTTGCTGCATTCGCAGGCAGATGGTGGGCAGACTGTGTCGGATCGATATAACGCTCGCCGAATTGTTGTTCATACACAATCTGTCCATTGCGTATCGTCAGCACCGACAGACTTGCCAACGGCCGTTGCGGATCACGCTGGATGGCGCGCAGTTTTTCAGTCACAGTCGGAAAGAATGTGCGGAGCGCCTCGTCGTCCGCCGACTGAGCCGATGAAATCATCATCAACGTGACAAGTACAGAGAATGTTGTCCGCATCATCAATCAATGCGCAGGTATGTCTGGCGAACCAGCGTCGGGTCGCCGCAATTGAAATGCCACCACTCGCTGTTGATGCCGCGAAACCCGCCGTGAAACATGGCAGCCCTCAATATATTGCGGTTGGCCTGCTGTGCATGACTGATCTGACCTTCAGCCAGCATCCTTTCTTCCAGTGCAGGATGCGACTTTTCTACCAGCTCATCGAAAGCGCTACCCATATCCAGTTCCTGCCCTGCTGCATCCAGCAGAGTCGCATCAACCGCCATGCCGAAAGAATGAATAGACCCGCGGGCCGGATCTGCCACATACATTTGCAGACGGGTGCCATCCAGATGCTGCCAAAGCATTTCCTGAACGCGGTGCGGACGCAACGCATCCAGCACCAGAATACGCATTCCCGGCGCATGCTGCGCCAGATAGCGCACTGCCCGCTGCAAGGCATCAGCCGCTTCATGATGCAGCCAGGCGCAATCGAGCTCGCCATACAGGTCGCGCCCGACAAAATTGTCTGCGCCGATATAACGCAAATCAACAGTCACACCATCTATCGTATTCAGGCGACGAAAATCGGGATGACCGGCAATCAATTCACAACGCATGTACAGCTTCTCCAGATAAAACGGACAGCAACCATCCGCGGAAAATATCAGAATTTTTCATCGCACAGAATAAAATCAGACGGCAAGGTATACCAATGAAACTTTACCCGGTGCATATAACCGCAACTCATTTCCCGGTGCGCCGGACTATTTTTTTACAGCGTCCGGCGCCGCATGCCGTCAATGCAGATTCTGCTGTGCATCCGGCGCAATATCGAGATAACGCCAGTTTGTAAGTTCCACCGGATGGTGCTGGTAATTGCGCACCCAGGGCTGCACCACATCGGCAGACAATGGATGAATTCGCGGAATCCATGGGTTATACGCATGCATCAGTAACGCCATCTGCTGATACAGCCGCCTGCGTTCCGGTGAATCGGTCATAAGCCTGGACTGCTCATAGAGCTGATTGAATGCCGGCAGATTAAAGCGGGCATAGTTTGCCCGTCCGGTATTGGGTCCATACAGCAGCTGATAAAAATTTTCACCGTCAGGAAAATCCGCAATCCAGTTTGCTTCCGTCATCTGCACCTTGCCGAGACGGGATGCGCGGATGATCTCTGAATGTTTATCGGTTTTAAAACTGATACGGATTCCCAGCGCATCCAGACTTTTACGCCAAAGCTCATCCCGCAGGCGCCCTGTGGTATTCGCCTGAGAATACATTTCCAGCCGCAGTGGCTGGCCGCCGGGCAGCGTACGGTAACCATCTGCTGCGCGCCGGTATCCGAATCGATCCAGCAAGGCATTGGCCAGCGGCAGGTCATGCGGAACCGGATTTTTCAGGTTCGGGTCATAGCCCAGCACATTCGGCGGCAGCGGTGAGTGCGCCGGAATCGCCAGCCCTTTTTCCATCAGACGGATATCTTCCGCACTGTCATAACTCATGGCAATCGCCCGCCGCAAGGCAATCTTGTCCGGCGTGTAACCCCCGATTACCGGATCTTCCATATTCATCCAGACATAGTAAGTCTGCAAAGGTGAAAACAACGATAAGCGCACGCCCTGCTGCTGCAATTCCGGTTTCAATTGACCGTCGCGCAGCACCATTTCTGCCAGCGGCGGCGGCACCTGCTCCAGCACATCGAGTTCACGGTTCAGAAAAGCCAGTACACGCGCCTGCTGTTCTTCAATGATATGAATCACCACCTGGCTGACCAGTGGCAAGCGCTGTCCCCGCAACGCCGCTGCCATTGCCTGGGCAGCAGGATCACTCCCCGGCTGATCCTGAAAAATCACCTGACGGTATTGGGGATTGGCCTTCAACACCAGTCGAAAACTGCGTTGCCACTCACTCAATACAAATGGTCCTGTACCAGTCGGATGATTACCCGCCTGATTACCATATGCTTCCATCACTTCCCGCGCCACCGCCGCCGTTGCGCCGGTCGCCAGAATAAAAGGAAAATTCTTGTCGGGCGCAGTCAGCCGGATCTGCAAGGTGTAAGTATCGAGCACCTGCAAACCCTCAATGGTAAGCCGGGGGTCTGTGGCCCCCAGTCCTTGCGGCGGCTGGCGCAATTGTTCATCGCCCAGCAGTTTTCCTTCAAACATAAACAGCCATGGCGACTTCAGAACCGGATCGTACAGGCGGCGAATGCTGTAAGCATAATCTGCCGCTGTCAGCTCACGCGCACGTCCCTTGAAAACCGGATCGGGAGAGAAAAAAATCCCCGGCTGCAGATGAAGGATATAGGTCTTGCCGCCATCCCGTACTTCCGGCATCGACTTCAGGGTATTGGGCCGCAGCTGCAATGGTCGCGCCAGATAGTCATAACGCAGCATGGGTTCGAAAATGTTTTCATTGATACTGAGCGTGGCAATATCCGATGCCACTGCCGGGTCCAGCGCACTTTCCGGCGTCGTCAGCAACACGCTCAGCGTCTTGCCTGCCGCTTGAGCCGGGAACGTCGGCAGCCAGACCGTCACGCTCAATAGGGCGCTGAACAACCAGTATCCGGCAGGCAAGGAAAATAATTTCATGACTGCGACTCCATTGCGCGCTCAATCCGATCACTGTGGCGGGTCACATAAAACCATTCCTCACCAGCCTGGGCGGCACTGTCGGGAAAGATCATGCGCCCACCGAATTCGGCACGCACTTCGCTGCCGTCATAGCGAATACCGATGAGATCGCCGGCTTGCAACTTATCGAAACTGCGCCACGCGCGCACAAAACGATCATCGGCATGGAACTTGTCGATCACGTCGTAAATGCGCAAGCCCTCCATCTCATGCATGACTACCGGGCTACTACCTTCTATCATGCCGAGATGGATCAGTGTATTGATAATCGCACGGTACGCAACTTCCGGCGCCTCCGGCGCCTGATGCTGGCCGCATTCCAAAGTCACGGCATAACCACCGGTGGAGCGCATATATTCCGTGGTTCCGACACCAAACCGGGCGGCATTCGCCATAGCCACCGGATCTGCGTCCGGCCCCAGCCTTTGCTGGCGACGGGCAACGCCGCACGCGTAGGTGCTGAGCCAACCATCCACCATGCGGCGCACGCCAAGCCGCATCGCCATCGCGAGCTCGGCAGCGGCATGGGTAAATGGTTCGATCGCGCCCTGATTATTTTCCGGCCCGACCAGTACGAATGCCTCGCCTTCGCCACGGAATGAATGCAGGTCAAGCAATACCTCATGTTCTGCCAGCAAGGGGCAAAGCCAGTTTGCGACATGATCTTCGAATTCGGCCGGAGTCACTGTCGGAATCAGACGCCGGTTCAGGTTGCGATCACCCTGCCGCTGTCCGCGCTGATACGCCAGCGGATTGGCAACCGGCACCAGCGTCAGAAAGCCGCTGCGTAACACAATTCGGCCAGCAGCCATCTCCGCCATCAGTCGCCGGATTGCCACCGTACCGCAGGTTTCATTGCCGTGTACGGCGCCAGTCACGATCAGGCGTGGCCCGGCCTGCAATGATGTGTAGCGATGCGATTCAAAAAAAAGGGGTGTGGCATTCATCGGTATTCCTATTTATTTTCAGAGCGTTTTTTCATCTGGGTTGATTACTTGATTTTTTCATCGGTCTTTTTACCAAATGAGGGATCAACCTCAATCAGCGCCGTTACAATCAGCGTCGGTACAGCGGCGACGCAAATCCAGATGAAAAAATGACTGTATCCCAGCCAGGACTGCAGCCAGCCGCTGAACATACCGGGCAGCATCATGCTGGCCGCCATGAATCCGGTACAGATCGCATAATGCGCAGTCTTGTGTTCGCCATCTGCGACCATGATCATGTACAGTACGTAGGCAGTGAAGCCGAAGCCATAACCCATCTGTTCCAGCGCAACCGCCGCGCCGACCAGATACAGATTCTGCGGTTGCACCAGTGCCAGATACACATACACCAGATGCGGCACATTAATTGCCAGCGCCATCGGCCACAGACACTTTTTCAATCCATAGCGGGCAATCAGCGCACCACCTGCCAACCCGCCGGCCGTCAGTGCGATCATTCCCATGGTGCCGTAGACAATACCGACAGCCTGGGTTGACAGACCCAGCCCGCCTTTGTCCAGCCCGTCGAGCAAAAACGGCGGCGCCATTTTGACCAGCTGCGCTTCGCCAAAGCGGTACAGCAGCAAAAACGCCAGCGTGATCAGGATATTTTTCTTGCGGATGAACTGGCCAAAAATCGTGAAGAAAGTTGTCATCACCTGATCCGGATCTCCATGCGCAGAGTCACTCTCCGGTACCGGCAAAGCCCAGCGGTGATAGAGCGACAAGCTGATGAACATCAAAGCCAGCACGCCAAAAACCACAATCCAGCCCAGTGCAATATTGCCCGTGACATCGCGCAGGGTACCGGCCAGATACACCAGTGCGCCCTGTCCGGTCAGCATGGAAATCCGGAAAAACATGCTGCGCACCCCGACTAATGCCGCTTGCTGATGCTGTTCCAGCGCCAGCATATAAAAACCGTCCGTGCTGATGTCGTGCGTCGCAGCGGCAAACCCCAGCAGCCAGAATACTGCCAGCGTCGCCTGAAAATAAGCAGCCACCGGAATTGTCAGCGCCACCAGACCGAACAATCCACCGATCAGCAGTTCCAGCGTAATGATCCAGAACCGTTTGGTGCGGAACATATCGACAAACGGCGACCACAAAGGCTTGATCACGAAAGGCAGGTACAGCCAGCTGGTATACAAAGCGATATCCGCATTGGATATCCCCATATTTTTGTACATGATCACTGACAGCGTCATGACCGCGACATACGGTATCCCCTGGCCGAAATACAGCGTCGGAATCCAGCGCCAGCTATGACCGGCATCGCTCTCAGAATGGGCATCGGTATCGTGAATGGCAGTGTCTCTGGTCATTATGATGTTTTCTTAATCGGTATTACCTTATACTGCTTTCTGTACGTCGGGATTTTCCCCATTGAGCGCACGGAAAACGATTGAATTTTTGCCTTCTGCTTATAGAGAAAAGTTATACGCTGTGCCGATCTTTTCATTTCTGCAAGCGGAGCAAAGCAACCTATGATAAACGATCAATACCCTGTGCGATACCGCCGGAAACAGGCGGACACCTCTTTCACCTGAAGTGATGATACCGTTCGCAGTCGCGCCTGCTGTTGCCGGTCTGCGCTGCCGGACGAATTAGCCGTATGATGAATCCGATACCGTCTCCGCCTCATTCCGCCGTCCTGTCCCGACTGGGTCTGGGCATTGATACCGGTGGAACGCAGACACGCTGGGCCATTGCCACCATCGATGGAAAAATCGTCGCCAGCGGCACCACCGCCGGACTGACCGCACTGCAACTCAATACCCTGCAAGGACAGGCCGAATTTGGCCAGGTATTCGCCGGTCTGGCCGCCACCGCACATGCGCATGGCAGCCTGCAAAGCGTCCGGGCAGGCATCACCGGTTTCGGCGATCAGGCGCATCATGTCCTGCTGCAAAGGATGCTGACCGATATCCTGCATCTTCCATCACAGGCAATTCATCTGAGTAATGATATTGAAATTGCCTATCTGGATAATTTCCAGCCTGGCACAGGCTATCTGATTTATGCCGGCACCGGTTCGATTGCCGCATTCATCGATGAGACAGGTCAGTTTCACCGTGCCGGCGGGCGCGGCTATCTGCTGGATGACGGCGGCAGTGGCTTCTGGATTGCGCGCGAGGCGTTGCGCCATATCTGGCGCAGCGAGGATGAAGATCCGGGATGGAGCGAGCATTCACGGCTGGCACAGGAAATGTTTAAGGCGCTGGGCGGCGGCAGTTGGGACGTTTCTAAAAATTTCATTTATCATCGCAGTCGTGGTGAAATCGGGACGCTGGCGCTGGCAGTCGCCGCAGCAGCCGATCACGACGAAACCGCAACGCGGATTCTGAAACAGGCGGGTGCGGAACTGGCACGGCTGGGTTTGGCAATGTGCCGCCGTTTCGGTGACAAACCGATGGTGTTGAGCGGACGGGTACAGGAACTGCACCCGCTGATCGCAGATTCGCTACGCCAGCATTTGCCGCCACATATCAGCCTGCGGCGCAGCGTCTGTCAGGCGCACTTTTCGGCAGCCAGGCTGGCTGCCAGACAACTCAGGACTTTATGATGAAAAACTGGTTACTGATCGGCATTCTCGCCATCCTGCTGAGCGCTTGTTCTACCGTTCCCCGGCGCGATATTGATGCCAGCATTTCGGCCAAAAGTCAGGAAGACCGCGTGCAATTTCTGGTTCTGCATTACACCGCGATTGACCAGCCGACCTCGCTGCGTGTACTCAGTCAGCAGGGCGTCAGCAGCCATTATCTGGTGGGAAATGAGTCGCCCGTTAAAGTATGGCAACTGGTGGACGAAAACCGCATGTCCTATCACGCCGGGCTCAGCGACTGGAAAGGCTACAGCCGCTTAAATGCCAGCTCCATTGGTATTGAAATCGTGAATCTCGGCTTTAAAGATACACCGGAAGGGCGCGTCTATTTCCCATTTCCCCAGGAACAGATTGACCGGGTGATTGCCCTGGTCAGGGAGATTGCGGCCAGGCATCAGATTCGCCCGGAATACATTCTCGGTCATTCGGACATCGCCCCACAGCGCAAATCGGATCCCGGCCCAATGTTCCCGTGGAAGCAGCTGGCCGATGCCGGTCTGATTCCCTGGCCGGATGCCGCCGAAGTGGCGCAGCGCACACCGTTATATGAAGCGCAATTGCCGGACGTTTTCTGGTTCCAGCAAAAACTGGCACGGCACGGCTATGCGGTACCGCAGACCGGCGTACTGGATGAAGCGACCAAAAATGTGCTGATTGCCTTTCAGACCAAATACCGGCCTGCAAAGTTTGACGGCATTCCGGATGCAGAGACCGCAGCCATACTCGATGTGCTGGTCACCAATACCAATAAAGTGCATTGACTGCAGCAAACACCGACGCCAGGTCTGAATAACCAATATCACCGAAATACAAATCCTGACGCAAGAGTTCCCATCCTGAGGATTCAGACATTGCCTGACTGACCGGCGCTTCATCCCGTCTGCAAGCATTCTGTTCCGCACAAACTGCATTTGGTCGCCAGCACCTGTCATTCTGACTGCGGAATGATTACAGTGCACTGACCGGAACACGACAGGAAAGGGGCTGTATCATGAAACTTGCTGCGAATATGGAAGGCATACTGCTGGCGGCAATCGGGCTGGTGATGCTGAGCAATCTGCTGCGACCGTTATTTATCTGAGGTGATGATGCTGACACTGATGCTGTGGCTGATTCTGCTGGTATTCTGCTGGCCGCTGGCCTTGCTGGTACTGATGCTGTATCCGCTGGTCTGGCTGTTGTTGCTCCCATTCCGGATCATCGGCATTGCCGTGGATGGCGTTCTGGAGTTATTGCGGACAATCATCATGCTGCCGGTCCGGCTGTTACGTGCCGGCAGCTGACTCAGCTGGCTGAATTTATCTGAATGCACTCCTCCGGATTGAGCAATAGCAGCGGATGGTTGACGGAAACGCGCTCAATCATCCCTTATGACTGTGAAAATGGCTTCAGCAAGGTGTTAAAGCATATCCGCAACCCGGCTCTCAGTGCACGTGGTTGAATAATTCGTGCAGCTCTTCCAGACGGTCTTCCAGCTCATCGCTTGCCAGACCGAGGAAATCAAGCGCCTGCTGGCCGCCCTTCTCCCATTCGGCGAGCGTTTCCTGCCCATGATATTTGTGAATGGCGTACTCAGCCACCAGTGACAGCGCCACCAGTGCGCGCACCCGTTCGCTGGTAGCGGTATCCTGCAACACGGCATAATCATGGTGCAGCAAAATCGCACTACAGACCTCTTCAGGCAAACCCCAGGTGCGGGCCATCAGCGCCCCGATCGAAGTGTGGCTGGTGTGGTGTTTTTCCTGCTCGATGAAGGTGAATTTATGCTCGAGTTGCTGATACGCCAGTTCCAGCGTCTGCTGGTAATCAGGAAAACGCTCCATCAGAATCGGAATGCCGATATCGCAGAACAGGCCAAACGTATGCGCCAGATCAACCGGACAAACACGCATGCAGCCGGCCAGATATGACATGGCTTGCGCGCGCTTGGAGGAAAAATCCCAGAATTTGATCAGGGATACATTTTCTATCTGTATGGATTGCCGGGCAATGATGCCTGTCATCAGCAGGCCGCATTGCTGCATACCGAGCAACTGTACCGCATGATCGACTGAAGATGCTTTCAGTCTCAGACCAAAAAAAGACGAATTAGTGAGCTTCAGCAAAGAAGCCGATAAAGAAACATCGTGGGAAATCGTGGCTGCCAGACGACGCGGATCAGGTTCGCGGCTGCTTAGTTCTGCCTGGACATCAGCCAACATACTGGGGCGCGGGGGAATCCGGATGGTCTTGATCAACGCATCAACCGACTGATCATTCGCCACAGATGTCTTGCTTGCAGGTGTCATATCAAAGCGATAAGGGATATCTTGCAGCTGAGTATTTTAACGTAAATTACAGCGAAGAACCCCTGTCCCGACGCAGTTTTTCACTTCCTGCTGCACCGGAACGGCAAGCAGATCCTCAGCTGCAAGTGTTTATTTGAGCGGAATCGGCGTACTGTGATCGACGGCGACAGCGGTGACGCTGTTTTTCGGTGAACCATCGATCAGTTTGTCCGAATAAGTCAGGTACACCAGCGCATTCCGCTTCTGATCGACCATGCGGACAATGCGCAATTTTTTAAACAGGATAGACAAACTCTGATTAAACACTTCTTCCTGTTGCTTCAACGGTCCCGGAAAAGTGATCGCCCCGACCTGACGGCAGGCAATCGATGCTTCCGATTTATCCTCTGCCAGACCAAGCCCGCCGGAGATGCCGCCCGTTTTGGCGCGCGAGACATAGCAGGTCACGCCATTGACTTTAGGGTCATCGTAAGCCTCCACCACGACTTTATGGTCAGGCCCGATCAATTTAAATGCCGTATCCACGCTGCCGATATGTTCGGCCTGCGCCGCCGTTGTACATAAACCCCAAACCAGTGCAGCGAATATGGTCTGTTTTACCTGTTTTACCTGTTTTGCCCGTTTCATGTTCATCCTTTGTCGGTATATGAATCAGCATGCGTTCCTTGGCACGACCTGGCTGCCAGAAACCCGGAAGTCCGAAGCAGATATGGTGCAACCGGGAGTTAATTCAAGCGGGAATGACGTTTGCTGTATAAAAAATAAATGCCGACCGCAATAAACATCCAGATAAAGAATACCCTATATGTCGTCGCTGATAAATCTTTCAAAATATACAGACAGGCCAGTATGCTCAGGCCCGGGATCAGATAAGGACCAAACGGTACCCTGAACCCATGATTGCCATGACCGGTTCCCTGACGGCGGATCACCGGCACCGCACTCGACACCACGATGAACGCCACCAGCGTCCCCATGCTGACCATATCCCACAGGAACGTGGCATCTACCAGACCGGCAACAATACCGACCACCAGACACACCAGCACCGTGTTGATGACCGGTGCACGGGTGCGGCTATGCACCTTCTGAAATGCATAAGGAATCAGTCCGTCTTTGCTGATGGCATATAAAATCCGACTCTGCCCGTAAATGGTCACCAAAGTCACGCTGAAAACAGAAATCACCGCACCGGCAGATAAAATCAGCGCCGGCCAGGCTTTGCCGGTGACATTTTGCAAAATCACCGCCAAACCAGCTTCCTGTCCGTCAAACATGGCAGCAGGCTGTGCACCGATGGCAGCAACGGCAACCAGCATGTAAAACACCGTCACAACCAGTAGTGCCGCCATGATGCCCAAAGGAACATTTTTGCGTGGATCCTTGACTTCCGCGCCGGCCGTTGCAACCGTGTCGAGTCCGATGAAGGAGAAAAAAACTGTGCCTGCTGCCGCTGTCACGCCTGCCATACCCGCCAGTCCCTTGCTGTTGTCAGTATTAAAAAAAGGCGTGAAGTGTTCGGCATGAAAGCCGGTGAATGCAATCACCGCAAAGAACGTCAGAATCACCAATTTGATCATGACCATGATGGCATTGACCGTGGCGGATTCCTTGGCGCCACGCAGCAACAGCACACAGCAGATCATCACCAGAATCACTGGCGGCAGATTGAACTGGGACAAATGAATTTCCATGCCTTTCGGCCCCGAAACGATCATCGGTGAACGCAGCATTTCCGGAATCTGCCAGCCAATCGCATTTTCCAGGAAATTATTCAGATAAGCCGACCAGCCAATGGCAGTTGCACTGGCGGCCAACCCGTATTCCAGCAACAGGCAGGCTGCCACCACGAAAGCAGCAAACTCGCCGACTGTTGCATAGGCAAAGGAATAAGATGAACCGGATGCCGGAATTCTGGCAGACAGCTCGGAATAGCACAGCGCCGTCAGCCCTGCCGTCAGGGCGGCAATTAAGAAAGACAGGATCACGGAAGGCCCGGCCTTGGGCACGGCTTCGACCATGGTGAAAAAAATCCCGGTGCCGATGGTGGCACCGACGCCGATCATGGTCAGCGCAAATAAACCCAGTGAGCGATGCAGGCCTTGGTGTTGCTCATCCTCCGCAATGATGTCCTGCGAACTAGCCGGTTTGGTACGCAGCAATTGCTGCAGTAATGAAGTCTGGCTCAAGATCATTCCTTCTGCTCGGAAACGCTATCTTGTGGATCGCGCCTCCCTGTTTAATCGGCTCATGTCACCATTGCGCCATCGCACAATGCACCAGCCGTACCGGACTCTGCGAAGCCGGTCGCCAGAGGAATATGTCATTCCGGTGACATGAAAACCGCCATCATAGCGGTAAACGGCGGGCAGATTCACGCTGCCTGCAGGAATTTAGAAGTTTGTTGTATATCATGTTCATCAGGATTGCCGGTGTTACAATTCGCTACATGATTCTGTTCACACCGTCCCGCCGCATCGTGCACCGTCTGGTGCGCGCAGTACTGCTGATGTATGTACTGACGCTGGGCGTTGCCATGGCATCCCCCATGATCCGCTCCGATGCCATGAACCTGATCTGTACCAGCACAGGTTACAAGCTGATCGGCCAGGCAAGCGGTGATTCCACCCCGGGAAAAATCCAGCCAGGCCAGCATCTGCTGGATTGCCCGCTGTGCACAGCCGCCGGTATCCCTCCTGCATTTTCCTGTGCGCCGGTCTGCGAACCGCCTCACACCCTGTCGTACGCGACGCGTTCCATTCCGGCTGCCCGCCTCGCCTCTATCGTGTCGGCACCGTTGCCGGCCCGCGGACCTCCCATAACCATTCAGTAAATCTCCACACTGGTCAGACAACTTGCTGTCATTGCCTGAATACGGCAGACAGCCGTTCGCCCGCACCTCTTTCTGTGCACATTATTGATTGATTCCACACTATGCTGACTACCTCAGTCCCAGCGGGTCTGCGCGTCCGGAAAACCATTCTAGTCGCAGCTCTCGCCTTTGCATTTTCCTGCTTCCCTGCCATGGCAATGGCCGATATCGTTGTGGCCGATGCCAGTGCATCGCTGCAATCGGTCATCATTAACGGTGAGCGCCCGTCTTCCCTGCCGACGGAAATTCCAACCACCATCGAAGGCATACGAGCACGAGAAATCGAACGCACCATCAATGCGGTGGATGCAGAAGATGCGCTCAAATACCTGCCCAGCCTGCTGGTCCGCAAGCGCTACACCGGCGACTACAACCATGCCGTGCTGGCAACGCGTGCTTCCGGCACAGGCAACAGCGCACGCTCGCTGGTGTATGCCGACGGCATCCTGCTTTCCAATTTACTCGGTAACGGTGCAACATTCACCCCGCGCTGGGGTCTGGTGACACCGGAAGAAATCGAACGGGTCGACGTGCTGTACGGTCCGTTTTCCGCCGCCTATGCAGGTAACTCCGCTGGTGCCGTGGTGGATTACATCACTCGCATGCCCAGACAGTTTGAAGCACATGCCAAAATCACCGGCCTCAGCGAAAACTTTCAGCTCTATGGCACCAGCCAGACCTATACCGGCAAGCAACTGAGTACCAGTCTGGGCAACCGCCAGGGAGATTTTTCCTGGTGGCTGAATCTGAATCAGCTCGACAGCGATGGCCATCCGATTGCCTTCACCACCAAACTGATGGCATCCGGCATCAGCAGCAATACGGGCCAGGTCGTAACTGGTGCCATTGCAGGGAAAAATCCGCAGAATCAGGACTGGTGGATTCTTGGGGCTACGGGCCAGTATCACACCGTGCAAGACCATGCAAAAATCAAACTGGCTTATGATCTGAGCCCGGCTTTGCGTGCCAGCTATACCTTCGGCTACTGGCGCAATCACATGGACAGCGGATTACAAAGCTACTTGCGCGATACCGCCGGCAATCCCGTCTACAGCGGCGACATCAATCTGAACGGTAAAAAATATTCCCTGTCGCCAACCGATATGTCGAACACGCAGAACCGGCTGGAACATCTGGCGCACGGCCTGAATCTGAAAAGCCGCACCAAAGGCGTGTTTGAATGGGAAATCGCCGCCAGCCTGTATGACTACCGCAAAGATACCGGGCGCAACCCGCTGGCGGTAGTCCCGGCAGCAGACAATGGCGGCCCGGGTCGGATCACTGATCAGAGCGGCACCGGCTGGAATACGTTTGCCATGAAAGGCATCTGGCGGCCCAATACCGCGCACACCACGGAATTCGGCTATCAGCGCGAGGATTACCGGATGCGAACCCAGGTCTCAGATACCACCGACTGGCTGCACGGCGAAGGACAAAAACTGTTTTCCGCCTTTCAGGGCGACACCCGTTTGCAGAGTCTGTATTTACAGGATGCCTGGCGTCTGGCGCCGCAATGGAAAAGCATTATCGGCGGCAGGCTGGAACAATGGCAGGCTGATCACGGCGCGTTATCAAATGCCGGCACCGTCCTGCATTTCGGCAGTCGCAGTGAACAGGCTTTCTCGCCGAAAGCCGCACTGGCGTTCAGTGCCGCTGACAACTGGACTTACAAGGCATCGGTCGGACGTGCAGTTCGTATGCCGACCGTATCCGAACTGTATCAGGGCAGTATTTCCAATAACGTGATTGTGAACAATGACCCGAACCTGAAACCAGAAAAATCCTGGACCACGGAATGGACTGCAGAACGCAGTCTCGACGAAGGAAAAAGCATACTGCGTGCCACACTGTTTCATGAGCGGACCAGCGATGCCCTGTACTCTCAGGTGAATACGCTGGTCACGCCAAATATCACCAACATCCAGAACATCGGCATCATCAGGACAACCGGACTGGAACTGGTGTATCAGGCCAGCGATGTGTTCTGGCGCGGGCTGGATGTGATGTCGAGTGTGACCTATACCGATTCGGTGATTCTCAAGAATGCGGCCAATCCGGTCAGCGTCGGTAAAGCGCAGCCGCGCATCCCGGACTGGCGCGCCAATCTGGTACTCAGTTATCGCCCGAATGACAAGCTCAGCACTTCGCTCGGCATCCGCTACAGCGGCCGCCAGTATGGGGCGCTGGATAACAGCGACATCCATGCCTTCACATACTTCGGTTTCTCCAGTTTCCTGGTTGCCGATGTGCGCGTGCATTACCAGCTCGCCAGACAATGGAGTGCCGCTATCGGTATCGATAATCTGAACAATAAAAAATACTGGGCGTTTCATCCCTACACCCAGCGCAGCGTCAGTGCAGAAATCAGGTTCGATTATTGATACGCTGCCGAATGAAGCAAACCGGGCGGTTCGCACAGAAATGTGCGCCGCCCATTTCATTATTTTTCAGTGATCCGGCAACCTGACTTCCAGCCGTTGCAGGACATAGTATCAGCGTTTAATGTTAGCGAAGGCTTCACCCTGATGCCAGACAGGCATCAGGGTGGTATTGGCGACTTCGTAGCCCAGATTCAGGGTAAATTGCGCCTGCTGCGCCATGCCAGATAAATCCCAATCGGGGCGATACCTGTCCTGCTCGGTGTGGTAGTGCCCCTTGAAATCTTTCATCTGCTGCTGATAAACCTGCTTAGGCTGTTTGTCGAAATCAAAATGTCCGTCGCCCGAAAAAACGGCAGAACCTACGTTAAACGCAGGTACTCCGGCACGCGCAAAATTGAAATGGTCGGCCCGAAAAAAAGCGCCGCCCAGGTCAGGCGCAGGCGGAGCGATTTTCAGTTTCATTTTTCCGGCCACTTTTTGCGCACTCTGATACAGGTTACTGCGCTCACTGCCTTCCACGCCGATATCCCTGGTGCGGGCGACAAAGTTCATGCTGTCCAGGTTTAAATCCGCAGCGGTAGCCGCCAGTGGCCACGGTGGATTAGTGATATAAGCCGCACTGCCAAGCAGGTATTGTTCTTCCGCACAAGGCCAAAGAAAAATCTGCGTACGCCGGGTCGGATGAGTGACAGCGGTCTCGGCCATCGCCAGCAGAGCTGCACTACCGGAAGCGTTATCGATCGCGCCATTGAAAATATGCGTCTTTCCGCTGGCGTCGGTTTCTATGCCGAGATGATCCCAGTGTGCGGAGTAAACCACTGCCTGTTTTTTCAACACCGGATCGGTCCCCGGCACCATGCCGATGACGTTGAATTGCTCGACCTGACGCACGCGGCTGTGAACCTTCGCATGCAGACGCAGGTTCAGGCTGACCGGGCGGAAATCGCGCCTTTCAGCGGCGGCTCTCAACTGATCGAGATTTTGCCCGGCTGCAGCAAATAATTGTCTGGCCGTACTTTCCTGCAGCCAACCTTCCATTGCGTTGCCTACGTCGGGCAAGCTGAAACGTTCATGCGTAAAGCTGGTTTGCGGCACGTTCCAGGCATAGGTTGCGGAAGGCGTGGTGTGTATCAGTAAAACGCCGGCAGCACCTTGTCTGGCAGCCTCTTCGTATTTATACGTCCAGCGGCCATAATAGGTCAGTGCTGCACCTCCGAAACGCTGCGGTTCATCCGCTGTCGCTTGCGGATCGTTGACCATCATGATCAGCAGTTTGCCCTTCAGATCGGTGCCTTTGAAATCGTCCCAGCGTTCTTCTGGCGCACGGATTCCGTAGCCGACAAAAACCACCTGCGCATCGAGATTACTTTCTGTCCTTCCGCCCGATGAGCCGAATACGATTTCCGAACCGGATACAGGTTTCATGATCTGATTGCCGCTAATGAATTCGGCGTAGCTGTCGGGGAGGGTCTGGCTGCCAATGATTTTAACGCTTTGCAAAAATCCATGTACCTGCGGGGATGGCAGGGGCTGCAAGCCTATGCGCAATGCCTGGGTTTCCAGATAGCGCACCGCCAGCTCGCCGCCGCGCTGACCGGTGCCGCGTCCCTCCAGTAAATCATCGGCCAAAAAAGCAAGATGCGCCCGCAATGAAGGCTCAGATACAATCGGCGCCGATTGCGGGCCCGCTGCCAGCGCTTCACCAGCAAATAAAGCCGCTGCAGCATATAAAAACCATTTCAGACTCATCGTTCCGACACGCATGTATTATCCTTTCGCTGTTCTGCCCGCTCAGGGCACTATTGTGGTGAGTAAATAAACGGCAAACAATACCAGATGAATCGTTCCCTGCATCACAGTGGTACGACCTGTCCCCAGCGAGAGCGTGGTAATCATCAGCGACAGCAGTAACAGCACGGTGGATTTAGCGTCGATCCCCAGCGTCAGTTGCCATCCGGTCAGTAAAGAAATCACAGCCACCACCGGAATGGTCAGGCCGATGCTGGCAAGTGCCGAACCGAGCGCCAGATTAATGCTGGTCTGCAGCCGGTTGGCACGCGCCGCACTGAGCGCCGCCAGCCCTTCCGGCAGCAACACGATTATCGCGATAATGATGCCGACCAGCGCTTTCGGCGCACCCGCGGCTGCCACGGCCGACTCCAGCGCAGGTGCCAGTGATTTTGCCAGCAGCACCACCGCCACCAGACAGACCAGCAACAAGCCGGTACTGATCCGGGCCATGTTTGCCGATGGCTGCGGTGCATGCACTTCTTCATCGCTGGCTGCCACGGCGGGCAGAAAATAATCACGATGCCGCACGGTCTGCACCAGCACAAACGTGCCGTACAGCACCAGCGACACCACGGCAATAAATGCCAGCTGACCAGGGCTGTAATAAGGACCGGCAATGGTGGAGGTAAAATTCGGCAATACCAGCGTCAGCACCGACAAGGCAGCCAGTGTTGCCAGCGAAGTGCTTGCCCCTTGCAGGCCGAAACGCTGTTCTTTGTGCCGGATGCCGCCTACCAGCAGACACAGGCCGATCATGCCGGTCAGGATCACCATGACTGCCGCAAACACTGTGTCGCGCGCCAGCCCGGCAGTCACTTCGCCGCCAGCCAGCATCAGCGAGACAATCAGCGCGACTTCAATCAGCGTCACCGCCAGCGCCAGCAACAAGGTGCCGAAAGGCTCGCCGATTTTATGTGCCACCACTTCAGCATGAAACACGGCTGTCAGCACCCCGGCAAATAATGCGGCGGTCAGCAGAATGGCATACCAGCCAGCCGTCAGCAGCAGGCTGCCTCCCAGCACCAGAAAGACGAGAGCTGGCAGGATAAGTGACCAGCGGGGAAGTGCCGGTGTGATGGTCATACGCAATCTCCTAATCAGATCAGCAGGTGAATTCAGGCCATGTTTCGCTGCTACAGTCCTGACTGCGGATGGTAACCGAAGTTCCGCTGGAATTTACAAAAATCCAGCAGAAGACGGCCATTCCGGTGCCAGCAGCGAATAGCATTTCAAATCCGCATAATGATCCTGTTTCCATTCGCATTCGCGCAAAATACCTTCGAGCCGGAAACCGAGGCGCTCCGCCAGTTTCCAGCTGCGCAGATTGTCCGGATCAATCAGCATTTGCATCCGGTGTATCTGCAATGTCTGAAAACAATAGGTGAGCATTGCCTGCAGGCTTTCGCGCATGATGCCGCGCCCCCAGTGCTCAGGAAAAATCCAGAACCCGGCTTCCGCGCAATGATGTTCCTGCTCCCATTCATTGATGCCGCAAGTGCCGATCAGCGCATGCGGCGCATGACTGAAACAGATTCCCCACCAGATGCCGGTGCCGGTTGCCCGGATCAGTTCAAACCAATCGAGCTGAGCCTGGGTCAACGTCTGCGTTTCATAGCTGATACCGTAGTAATCGGTGACACGCGGATCGGACATGCCGCGAAACAGCAAAGGTAAATCGTCAGTAGTCATGCAGCGCAAGATCAGGCGCGGTGTGTGCAAAACAGGGAAATCGGCAGGAGATGACATACAGGATCAGCAGGGAAATGATATCGGTGGTCTCAGGGGTTTTCAGGACAGGTGCCGTCATCAAAGCGCAGCATACATGGATAAAGGAAGATGGGAAATGCTGCAGCAAACAATCTTTTCTGGCGCTGCTGTTGCACGCATTGCTGGTGGATGCGGCTTTTTGAATGCGGTTTTATTGAATGCATTTCTGTTGGGCGTATTTTTGTTGTACGCATTTTTGTTGTACGTATTTTTGTTGCATAATCAGGCGGATGTTTTTATGAGGAGTTTTTTGCCATGAGTCTTGCGATGATCGTTTTCTTTAAGGCACTGGTTCTGGTACCGGTAACCTTATTGCCTATTTTAAATCCGATCGCGATCGCTCCGATTTTTTTATCCATGACCGGCCCGATCGAGCCTGCGATTGCCAACCGGCTCGCAAAACGAATTGCCATCAATTGTTTTCTGCTGCTGATGGGCGCTATTTTCATCGGTTCTTATGTGTTGGATTTTTTCGGTATTTCCCTGCCGATCGTCCGGGTTGCCGGCGGGATTGTGGTCAGTATGGCTGGCTGGAAACTGCTGAATGACCAGAGCCAGGACAAGCTGCTGAACTCGGTCGCGGCCACTCATGGCGGCCAATGGAATCATGAAGAATTACGCCGCCGCAGCTTTTATCCGTTCAGTTTTCCGCTGACGGTCGGCCCCGGCACGATTGCCGCGTCGGTCACGATCGGCACGCAGATGCCGCATAAGCCGATTGACTGGCTGCTGACCAGCTTCGCTTCCGCACTCGGCGTGCTGCTCACCACGCTGGTAATTTATCTGTGTTATCGCTTTGCTCGCAATATGGAGCGTTTTCTCGGCGATGTCGGTGCCACTGTACTGCTGCGGCTGTCAGCATTTATCCTGCTATGCATCGGGATAGAAATCGGCTGGGCCGGTGTTTCGGATTTGCTGGCAGAACTGAGCCAGCATTAAGCCTTTTTGGTGTCCGGCGGGTGACAGGCGCAGGCTTCGCCATGCGCGGCAGCCACCAGTTCCTGCAAGATCCCGCACTCGCGGCCGTGATGCCGCTCGTCACAGCGCGCGCGCAGCTGGCTCAGTTGTTTTTCCAGTGCTTTCATACTTTTCAGTCTGGCTTTGACGCGGGCAATCTGCTGGTCGATGAGCAGATTGATATCGCCGCAATCATCCGCCGGATCGTTGATGAAAGTGGTCAGACGACGAATATCTGCCAGCGGGATATCCAGCGCCCGGCAATGCCGGATGAAAGACAGGCGTTCCAGATGTTCTGCGTTATAACTACGGTAGCCATTGTCCTGCCGCGCGGGTGCCGGCAGCAATCCCTGCTTTTCGTAAAAGCGGATGGTTTCCAGTTCAACGCCGGTGGCGCTAGAGAGTTCACTGATGCGCATGTTGTTTTCCTTTTACATATACTCCCCCCAGTATATAAAAATACCCTTTATTTACTTTGATATCAGGCCGTTTTATATATTAAAGAGGGGGAGTATCATGAATGATAAGGCCGTACAGGTAGTCATCATCCAGTCAGCCTTTATTTAAGCCTGGCACAAAAAGAAGCTTGACCCTGTAGTCACTCCAGAGTCTACAGTAGAATTCATTTCACCAACAGGACGATAAGACGTTCTGGCAATCAATGATTTCACAGGATAGACCATGAGCGAGAAAATCACCTGCTGCGGAGATCCACAACCGCCTGTCAGCACCTGCAACCACCCTCATCATCAGGACGGTAAACACAGCCATGATCACCATGCGCATCATGATCACGACAGCCATCATCGTCACGGACATGCCTGCAAGCAGGATCATGCTCACGATGCCAGCCATGTGCATGCACATCATGACGGACAGTCTGCCCCCAAACAGTCCGGCAGCATGCCGCCCGGCACGCAGCAATTCCGGCTGCACATTGCCGCGATGGACTGCCCGACCGAAGAAGCACTGATCCGGCGCGTGCTGACACCGTTGCCGCAGGTGCTGGGACTCGATTTCGACTTGCTGAACCGGATACTGACGGTGCATCACCAGGAACAGGAAGTAGCAGAAATCCAGCAGCGGCTGACTGCACTCGGCATGCAGGGTCAGTTAATGGCCGCAACAACAGCAACTGCACCGGTCAGACAACAGGGATGGTGGCGCCTGCTGGTAGGCGGCGGCGCAGCACTGGCGGCAGAAGCACTGGTCTGGGCGGGCTCGCCAGAAAAGGCGCTGCCGGTTCTGATATTGTCCATGATTGCCGTTCTGATCTGCGGCCTGCCGACACTGAAAAAAGGCTGGATCGCCTTGCGTCACCTGACCCTCAATATCCATCTGTTGATGACGGCTGCCGTCAGCGGCGCATTGCTGATTGGCCAATGGCCGGAAGCGGCGATGGTGATCTGCCTGTTTGCACTGGCGGAAATGCTGGAGGCCGCCAGCCTGATCCGGGCGCGGGACGCGATTGGCAGCCTGCTCGATCAGGCTCCCGAAACGGTGCAGTGCCAGCAGCCCGACGGCGGCTGGCAGGCACAGAATACGGCTGAGATTGCCGTCGGCGCGCTGATCCTATGCCGCCCTGGCGACCGCATTGCCATGGATGGCGTGATTGAATCGGGCCGGTCTGAAGTTAATCAGGCTGCCATCACCGGCGAAAGCATGCCACAGGAAAAAATCCCTGGTGATCCGGTGTATGCGGGCACACTGAATCAGACCGGAGCGTTGCAGATTCGCGTGTCAGCGCTGGCTGGCGCCAGCATGCTGGCACGCATAGCCCATTCCGTGCAGGACGCGCAAAGCCAGCGCGCCCCGACCCAGCGCTTTGTCGACCGCTTCGCCGCGCTGTATACGCCTATCGTATTTGTGATTGCTGTACTGGCCGCGATACTGCCACCGCTATTATGGCAGCATGGCTGGCACGACAGTCTGTACCGGGCGCTGGTGCTGCTGGTCATCGCCTGCCCTTGTGCACTGGTCATTTCAACGCCGGTCACGGTCGTCAGCGGCCTGGCACTGGCGGCCCGGCGCGGCATCGTAGTCAAGGGCGGATTGTTTCTGGAACAGGGGAAATTCCTGCAACAGCTGGCGTTCGATAAAACCGGCACGCTGACCGAAGGCAAGCCCGCGTTGCAGCACACACAAAGCTTCAGCGCACTGACGCCTGCTGAAATTCTGCGCATCGCCGCCAGTCTGGATGCGCACTCCAGCCATCCGCTGGCACAGGCATTGCTGCAAGCATGTCAGGAACCCTTATTGCCTGTGACGGAAGTCAGTCTGTTTGCCGAGGGGCGGGGGCGCGGCATTCGCGGGCGCATCGGCGATCAGCCATATCTGCTGGGCAACCGCGCGATGCTCGCAGCACTGGGACTGGAACAGATGCCGGATAACGGAAAGTCAGCCAAATCGACAAATCCATCTGCGGCACAGTCTCTGGAACAGGATGGCAGCACCCTGATTTTTCTGTGCCAGCCGGGACAACTGCTCGGTGTACTCGGCGTGGCAGATCAGGTACGCGCCAGCAGCAAGGAAGCCGTGCAGGAGCTGCATGCTCTTGGTATCCGCACGCTGATGCTGACCGGAGACAATGCATCCGCAGCGCAGGCGATTGCAAGACAGACCGGAATTCAGGAAGTGCGCAGCGAACTGCTGCCGGAAGATAAACTGCAAGTCATCAGCACGCTGGCGCAGCAAGGTATGACCGGCATGGCCGGCGATGGTATCAATGATGCGCCGGCGCTGGCACGCGCTCAGATTGGTTTCGCGATGGCAGCAGGCAGTGATATTGCAATGGAAACCGCCGATGTGGCGCTGATGCAGAACGATCTGCGCAAGCTGCCTGAATTCATCCGTATTTCCCGCAAAACCAATGCGGTGCTGTGGCAGAACATCGGCTTTGCGCTTGCCATCAAACTATTATTTCTGCTGCTGGCGCTGACGGGTCATGCCAGCCTGTGGATGGCCGTATTTGCCGACACCGGTACCAGCTTGCTGGTGGTGCTGAACGGCTTGCGTCTGCTGCGTTACTCCGGCTCGCGCGGCTGATCGCCGGACGCTGGTTCATTGAGCATCAGGGCATGTTCAACCTGGCTGGATTCGTCGCCGATACGGCTTTGCCAGGCGCGCGCAAAATAGCTTTTTTCTTCCGCTGTCGGCGCAGAAAACCAGATCACCATCAACGTGCCTTTGTGATCGTGAATTTTTGCCAGCTTGGTGATGCATTCCCGGTTGCCGGCGACATCTGCCAGTCCGATCGCATAGCCATACACACGGCTCAGACGTTCAATCCGGTCTGGTTCGGTTTCGCTGTTGGTGGCAGAAATTTTCGGGTGATCCAGATACATGATGCAGTCTCCGTCGTGAATGAGGTCGTCTAGCCGCACTGATTTTAGCCCAAGCAGCCCGGCGCGGCTACGTTTATCCGATGCTGAACGCACCGCACCCGCGACTCAGAATACGCGGTAAGCGCGTTGCAGCAACTGGTTGATGGTTGGCACGTCCAGCGGACGGTAATAATAGTATCCCTGGAAATAGCGGCAACCGACTTCTTTCAGGAAATTTTCCTGCTGCTGATTTTCGACGCCTTCGGCCACCGTATCACAGGAAAGGATTTCTGCCAGCGACACAATCGCCTTGATGATCATTTCACTCTTGCGGTTATAGCCGATCTGAGACACAAACGAACGGTCGATCTTGACGGTATGCGCAGGGAAATGGCTGAGCTTGGACAAGGATGAGTAGCCCGTGCCGAAGTCATCAATCGCAATGCTGAAGCCGCGATTTTTCAGTGCATTCAGATGGTGGATCGACAGGGATTCATTTGCGATCAGGCCGGTTTCGGTGATTTCCAGTTCGAGATAACGGGTTTCCACCGCATAGTGCTGGCAACGCTCCTCAATCAGCTGGATCAGATCGGCCCGCGCAATATCAGATACCGACAGGTTCAGCGCCACGACCGGACTCTGACCGAACAGATCGAGCCAACTGCGGATCTGGGCGCAGACCTGGTCCAGCACAAAATCGCTGATGTAGCGGATCAGGCCGGAGCGCTCTGCAATCGGAATAAATTCTGACGGCGCCACTTTTCCCAGCGTAGCGGAATTCCAGCGCAACAGCGCCTCCACCCCGGCCAGCGAACCATCATGCGCCACCTTCGGCTGGTACAGCAGGTGAAATTCGTTCTGTCGCAGACCGTTGATCACACCAACTTCAATTTCGACATTGCGCCGGATCTGTAATGCATCTTCTTCATCGAACAAGGTCACGCTCTGGTCGCTCGACCGGCGCGCCGTATCAAGGGCGACTTCGCTGCGCCGGATCAGGTCATCCGGCTCGGCATCTTCCGGCCGCACCAGCGCGATTCCGGCCGAAAACTGCACCAGTAATACTTCGCCATTGATTTCCAGTTCTTTAGGTAAAGCCTGGCGGATCTGATCCACCAGCTGAATCACATCGCCGGGCGTGCGCAATTGTTCAATCACAAACGAAAAGACGATGCTGCGCAAGCGGGCGCAAAAACAATTTTTCGGCAATACCTGCGACAGTTCGTCAGCAAAGCGGCGCAGCAACACGTCACCGGTGTGGGCGCCAAACTGCTGATTGGCATGCCGGATACTGTTGAGCCGGAACGACACCAATGCCGTCACCTGGCTCGTATCTTTGCTGGTCAGCAGGGTGAACAAATACTGGCGCAGCATTTCGCGGTTCGGCAGATTGGTCAGCGCGTCGTGGCTGCTGAGGTAATCTTCGCGCTCCAGGCTGAGCTGCAATTCATTCTGCATGTGATGCAGATGCGACACATCGCGCAAGGCAACGATGTAATGCTCGCTGGAAGTCTGCGAGATATTGTCCAGCGCCACCATTTTGCCGTCACGCGTCCGGTAGGCAGACATCCGCAGATTGCCAGAATCTTCGCTTTGCGTGACTTTCAGGCGCACGCTATTTTCTATCGACAGCCAGTTAAATAGCGCCTGTTCCTGGTCTGTCTCAGGATCCCGGCCAAGCAGCGCATTGGCCTGATTATTCGCCTGCAGGATCATGCCTGCCGCATCGGTCAGCAGTAATGCGGTTCCGGCATTTTCGAAAACCTCCTGATACTGGGTATAGCTGATCTGCAAGGCATTACTGGCACTACGAAATCGCAACAGCATGGCATCAAGCGCATGCAGCACCCGGAACACAGTCAGCGGCAGACTGAAATTGAAAAATAAGAACAGCAGCAGATGCAGATAAATCCGGGTTACCGGAACCGGCCCGGGCGACTCAGCCAGATGGGTATTAAAAAAATGATAGGGTTCGCCAAACAGCAAAAACAAAAACGGAATCACATTCAGAAACATCAGGCTCAGTGCCAGCCGGGTGCTGAAAAACAGGCGGGCAATCATCGGCACGGCATACATCAGGATATAGCCCAGCCGCGCCAGCTCCGGGTTAGACACCATCGTGATAATAATCAGTGCCGTTGCATAAATATTTGCCACCAGCAGCGCAGCACCAAGCCGGACGGAACGCGAGGAATAATAAATCGCCAGCGATTTGATGCAATACACCGCCAGAATCGCCCACAGTACAGGGTAAGTGCCTTGTGCATAGGCATGCAATGAACTGTGAATCGCAATTCCGCCTTCCAGAAGAAAACCGGACAGCAGAAAAATACGCAGCGCACTTAATTTCCAGGAAGTATGTTCAACCGGCGTCAGCGTGTTCTCATTCAGAAAAAGCCAGCGAAACATAGTGATAAGCAATAGGACCCGGTTAAATAAAATGAAATTTTTGCAGAATGAAAGTAAATTTTCATACAGGCTGAAATATTATCGTAGCAATTGTTACATTTTTTTCTATGCGCGTACATGAATTACACATCTTGATACAAGCTTTGTTGTTACATCTCCATCTTGACATTAGACGACCGGTCTAATATGATTCGGATCATGGATAAATATGGTCACCGCCCCACACATCAGGACACCCGCGAACGGATTCTCGCAACAGGTGAAGGACTGATTCTGGGCAGCGGTTTCAGCGCACTGGGGCTCAGTGAAATACTGGCTGCGGCAGCGGTTCCCAAAGGATCGTTCTACCACTACTTCCAGTCGAAGGAAGGTTTTGGCGTGGCGATGCTGGAGCGTTATTTTGCCGACTATCTGCAGCGCACGCATGTGTTGTTTTCCGACCCGCAACTGACCGTCAGGGAGCGGCTCTTAAGCTACTTCCGGCAGTGGCAGTTGCAGGCAGAAAACAGCGGTTGTCATAAATTATGCCTGGCAGTCAAACTAGCCGCTGAAGTGTCTGATCTGTCAGAGCCGATGCGTGAAGCCTTGTCTGTCGGAATGCGCAATATCATGTCGCAGATTGCAGATGCGATTCGTACCGGACAGGCAGACGGTAGCCTGAGCAATCAGGCCGATGCCCAGGATCTGGCCGAATCTTTGTATGGCCTCTGGGTTGGCGCTTCCCTGCTGACGAAGGTGAAGCTGGATTTGCGTCCTCTGGCGCTGGCTTACCGGCAGACAGAAACACTGCTGCAGGTCCACCGGCCAGCAGGGGCATAAACGACGCATGAAGTCACCCGTGCTGTCGGGTAGAACAAAAACAGCATATGCAGCACAGTGTCCAGAGTGTCAGGCGGCAATATGTAAACCAGTTATGAAGTGCAATGTGGGCTGAACGTCATGCCCATTTTTTTGAAACACAAACTAGACGACCGGTCTAATTTATTATTCTTCTTACCCACCCTGTTATTGGAAAAACCAAAGGAAAACCGATGCTGAATCATTTACTCTCCCCCGTCAAAGCAGGCAGTATTGCTCTGAATAACCGCGTTGTGATGGCGCCGCTGACGCGCTCCAGAGCCGGTCAGCCAGGCGATGTGCCACGCGCACTGAATGCCGAATATTATGCGCAGCGCGCCAGCGCCGGCCTGATCGTGACTGAAGCCAGCCAGATTTCCCGTCAGGGCCAGGGCTATGCCTGGACTCCCGGTATCTATACCGATGCTCAGCAGGCCGGATGGAAAAATGTGGTCGATGCGGTGCATGCGAAAGGCGGAAAAATCGCACTGCAACTCTGGCACGTAGGCCGGATTTCTCACAATCTGTTGCAGGAAAATGGTCAGGCACCGGTTTCAGCATCTGCGATTCAGGCGGCCAACAGCCAGTGCTTCGTGGTGCAGCCGGACGGTACACCAGCCAATGTCCAGACCGCCGAACCGCGTGCGCTGACATTAGAAGAAATGCCTGGCATCGTGGAGCAATACCGTCAGGCCAGCGTTCGTGCCAAGGACGCAGGTTTTGATCTGGTCGAAGTCCATGCCGCAAACGGCTACCTGCTGCAGCAATTCATGTCCACCAACAGCAACCTGCGTGCCGATGCCTATGGCGGCAGTCTGGAAAACCGTGCCCGTCTGACACTGGAAGCCGTGGATGCCGCGATTTCCGTCCTCGGTGCAGCACGCGTCGGTGTCAGGATTTCACCTAACTTCGTGGCGCATGGCATTGCCGATACCGAAGCGGAAGCGATGGCTTTATATCTGGCAAAAGCTTTTACCCAGCGCGGAATTGCTTATCTGCATATTGCAGAACCTGACTGGGCTGGCGGCGCCGAACTGACATCAGCCTTCCGTACCGAATTACGCGCAGCCTTTCCCGGCACACTGATCTGCTGCGGCGGCTACACGGCAACCGAGGCAGAATCCCTGATCGCCAGCGGACTGGCAGACGCGGTGGCATTTGGCCGCCCTTACATCGCCAATCCGGATCTGGTGGAACGCTTCGCCGCCGGTGCCGCATTGAACACCCCGGACCGCAGCACCTTCTACGGCGGGGAAGAAAAAGGCTACACCGACTATCCGTTCATGTAATACGCAGTTGCCGGAAATGCTGGTCTGAAACGTCTGCGTCCTGCACCGCATTCACGACCGGCTTTCCGGCGCTCTGATTCACGGCTGACCAGCCAGCCGGTGGGTCGTATGGCATGCTGGCAGCGGTGCCGGCTCCTCCTGCCCCAATGCCTGAATGATCGGGCACTGCATCTGCGCCGACGCCGATTCGCAGGCATGAATCAGATGCGACAACATGCTCTCCATATGATGCAAATCTGCCAGCTTGGAGCGCACCTGCGTTAATCGCTCCTGCGCCACATGCCGTATCGCCTTGCGGTCATCGCTGTCCTCCAGCAACAGCAGATTACCAATCTCTTCCAGCGAAAATCCCAGTTCCTGCGCCCGCTTGATAAAGCGTATCCGTTCGATCAATGCCACAGGATAAGTGCGGAAACCGCTGCTGACCTGCGGCACCGGCAATAACGCGCGACGCTGGTAGTAGCGTATAGTTTCAATGCCGACACCAGCCGCTTTCGCCAGCTGCCCGATCGTATATTGCCTGTTTTCAGCCATCATAAAAAATCCTTGACTCCGTTCCTGAGTACAGGGTCTATGATACAAAAAAAATTCCTGCCATCCTTCATTCCGGGAGATTTCCATGACACATGAACACACGGACAATTGCTGCTCTCCTGCACAACCCGCTGCGCCGTCCGGCAATAGCGAAAAAATCTATACCGATCCGGTCTGCGGCATGCAGGTTACCAAGAGTGCTGACAAAACCGCACGCTTTCAGGGAGTTCCCTATTATTTCTGCAGCCAGTCCTGCGTGACCAAATTCAATCTTGCGCCGGAAAATTATGTCCGCGCCAAACCGGTGATCGGTGCTGGAAGCATTGCCACCGCTGCTGCAAATCCGGCAGCCCCGGCCTCCATGAAGACCAAAGAAGTCAGCCGCCCGGCCTCGGTCCCGCCTGCGGCGGCCTCTTGCTGTGGCGGACATGCCGAAGGCAGTGCGATGTTGCACGATCCGGCAGGTCAGCATCTGGATCCGGTCTGCGGCATGACCGTCAACGAGATCACGCCTCACCAATTTGAACACAACGGCACCCGTTATTACTTCTGCTCCGCCCATTGCATCAAAAAATTCAGCGCCGATCCGGCGGCTTATCTGGAACCTGGCAAGCGCCCTGCTCCGCCGCCAACAGCCAAGGATGCCATCTACACCTGTCCGATGGATCCGGAAATCGAACAAATCGGCCCCGGCATCTGTCCAATCTGCGGCATGGCGCTGGAACCGAAAGAAGCATCGATGCATGAAGACAGCAGCGAATTCGACGACATGCTGCGACGCTTCAAAATCAGTATCGTGCTGAGTCTGCCGCTGCTGTTGATGACGATGGGCGATATGCTGCCCGGTGTGTCGTTTCACAACATGCTGGGTATGACAACGTTTAACTGGTTACAGTTTGTGCTGGCGACGCCGGTGGTGTTGTGGCTGGGGCGACCGTTTTTCGACCGCGCGCTGGCATCCTTTAAAAGCGGTAATCTGAATATGTTCAGTCTGATCGGGGTCGGCACGGCTGCCGCGTATCTGTTCAGCCTGATCGCATTGCTGATACCGGACAGCCTGCCCGATGCGTTCAAGATGCACGGCATGGCGCCGCTGTATTTTGAAGCGGCGGCAGTTATCATCAGCCTGGTGCTGCTGGGACAAGTGCTGGAATTACGCGCCCGCTCTCAAACCAATGCAGCGGTCAAGGCGCTATTGTCGCTGACGCCTGCAACAACGATACGTGTAGCGGCAGATGGCACCGAGCAGGAAGTCGCGCTGGCAAGTATACACACAGGCGACATCCTGCGGGTGAAACCGGGTGCGCATATCCCGGTCGATGGGGTGTTGCAGGATGGTAGCTCGTATGTCGATGAATCGATGATTACCGGCGAACCGGTACCGGTTGCCAAACAACAGGGCAACCAGCTCAGTGCCGGCACCATGAACCAGCAGGGCAGCTTTACCATGCGTGCTGAGCGGATCGGTAGCGACACGCTGTTGGCCAGAATCATCACGCTGGTGAATCAGGCCAGCCGTTCACGGGCACCAATTCAGAAACTGGCCGATAAAGTCTCGGGCTGGTTTGTACCTGCCGTGATCGGCATCGCTGTGCTCGCCTTTGCGGTATGGGCGCTGTGGGGACCCGCACCGGGACTGGCAAACGGCCTGATGGCAGCAGTATCCGTACTCATCATCGCCTGTCCCTGCGCGCTCGGACTGGCAACCCCGATTTCTGTCACCGTCGGAATTGGCCGCGGCGCCCATGAAGGTGTGCTGTTCAAGGATGCAGAAGCATTGGAACGTCTGGAAAAAATCGACACGCTGGTCATCGATAAAACCGGCACTCTGACCGAAGGCAAGCCATCGCTGCAGGAAATGATACCGGCCAGCGGTGAAGACCGCAGGGCATTACTCGGGCTGGCACTGGCGCTGGAACAACACAGTGAACATCCTCTGGCTCAGGCAATCGTGAGTTATGCACGCCAGCAGCAGGTCGTGGCGGCCAGCATCAGCAACTTCATCGCCGTCACCGGTAAGGGTGTCTCGGCACTGAGCCAGCAGGGAGAAATCCTGCTGCTCGGCAAACCCGGCTTCCTCAGTGAACAAGGCATTGCGCTGGCCGAATTCCAGTCTCAGATTAAAACCCTGCAACAGCGCGGTCATACTGTCATGCTGATAGCGGCCGGACGCAAGGCAGTTGCCTTGTTCAGCGTTGCCGACAGCATCAAGACCGGTACTCAGCAAGCCATACAGCAATTGCAGCAGCAAGGCATACGGGTTATCGTCATGACCGGCGACAATGCGCAGACCGCCCAGGCGGTCGCCAGCCAGCTGGGTGTGGACGAGGTGCATGCCGACGTCATGCCGGAAGATAAATTCCGCTTTGTGCAGCAATTACAGGAACAGGGTCATCAGGTGGCAATGGCTGGCGACGGCATCAACGATGCACCGGCGCTGGCACAGGCGAGTGTCGGTATCGCAATGGGAACCGGCACCGATGTCGCCATGAACAGTGCTCACGTGGTTCTGGTCAAGGGCGATTTACGCGGCATCGCCAAAGCCCGCAGCCTGAGCCAGAACACGATGAAAAATATCCGCCAGAATCTGTTTTTTGCATTTGTTTATAACTTCATCGGCGTACCCATCGCCGCTGGTATTCTGTTCCCCTGGTTCGGCATTTTGCTGAGTCCGATGATCGCCAGTGCCGCGATGAGTTTCAGCTCGGTGTCCGTCATCAGCAATGCACTGCGGCTGCGTCATACCAGACTGTAAATTCATCATCCCGGAAAATCGGAGCGGGAACGGAGAACAGAGAACAAGGCAGAAAGCGTGCAACGCGCTTTCTGCTCACCGAAAGTGGCGGAATGGCGGAATAAAAGATATATATCATTGTCATACGTCCAGTAGTCTTCTTCAGAATATCCGGGCATGTCACATGAATGTCATCTGACGCTGCTAGCATCACTGCACAACATTCGCCTACTCTGGGTGGCTGCCTGCGTTGTTAACGTGTCATGAACACGACAGACAAGCTTGGGAACAATATCTGCCACAGGTCGGGCGGCCAACCCACTTTCTCCACCTCATACTGATTTGCTGACTCCATGATGAAAAAAATTCCCCTGTCAGCGCTTTTACTCAGCGCTTTGTACGTCCACGGCAGCTATGCCCAGACTGCCACCACCACACCGATTGAACATGTGATTGTATTGGTGGGTGAGAACCGGACATTTGACAATCTGTACGGCGTGTATCAACCAAAAAAGAAGCAGACCATCTCTAACCTGTGGTCGAAAGGCATCGTCAAGGCCGATGGTTCGCCGGGACCGAACTATCATCTGGCAGCGCAGAAAACAGCAGAAAACATCACTGCCTATACTCCGACGCCAATGATCAAAGCCCCTTATGCCAACTTGCCCCAACCGTATGCTGCCGGGGCCTTCGGGCAGCGTCATGATGTACCGGATGCACGTTTTCCGGCTGACATGGCCAATGGACCCTTTCAGATTACCAAGCATGTCAGCTACGGTGCGCACACCGGCGATCCGGTACACCGTTTTTTCCAGATGTGGCAACAGATCAACGGCGGCAATAATGACCTGTTTGTCTGGGTTGCTGAAATGACGGGAGTTGGCCCAAGCAACGCCCCGATTCCTTTCGCCCCCGGTCGCACCTATCAGGGTGGCATTGCGATGGGCTTTTACAATATGTCGACCGGTGATGCACCGACCTTCAAAAAACTGGCCGACAACTACGCGATTGCCGACAACTATCACCAGCCTATCATGGGCGGCACCACCGTCAACTATCTGGCACTGGCAACGGGTGACGTGACTTTTTATACCGATCAGGGTAAGTCTGGGATTCCTCCAGCCAAGATGATCGAAAACCCTGATCCACAGCCGAATACCAATAACTGGTACACCGAAGACGGCTACCGTGGCGGCACATATATTCAGTGCGCCGATCTGTCACAACCGGGTGCTGCCGGTATCCATGCATTCCTGAAAAAATTGCCGTATCACGCCTTCAATCAAGGCAATTGCGCGCCGGATACCTACTACATGGTCAATAATATGGACCCGGCCTACTCGCCATTGGGCGAACCGCTGGCATTGGGTGCGGATAAATTTTTGCTGCCGCCACAAACCATTCCTCATATCGGCGATGCGTTGACTGCTGCCGGTGTTTCATGGAAGTGGTATAGCGGTGGCCGCAATGACGGTAAAAATGTGGACAAAGAGTATTGCGCCATGTGCGACACGCCGTCGTTCTTCACTTCAACCATGACCGGTCCGGATAAAGCCAAATTACAGGACCTGCACCAATTCTATGTCGATGTCAAAAAAGACGAGAAATCCTTCCCTGCAGTTTCCTACATCGCGCCTTACGACAGCCTGTCCGGTCATCCCGGTTATGCATCGGAATCCAGTTTTGACGAGCTGGCAGCCGACGTGATTGCCCGCGTCAAAGCGAATCCGGAACTGTGGAAAAAAACAGCGATCCTGATCACCTTCGATGAAGGCGGTGGTTATTACGATTCCGGTTATGTGCAGTTCATCGATTTCTTCGGTGACGGCACGCGCATCCCGCTGGTTGCAGTATCACCGTATGCGAAAAAAGGGCATGTCGATCATACTTATTACGATCACGCATCGATACTGAAATTCATCCAGCGCAACTGGAAACTGGCGCCATTATCCAAGCGCAGCCGGGATAATTTGCCAAATCCGGTGACCGATAAGAAGAATCCGTATGTACCACTGAACCGCCCTGCACTGGGCGACCTGATGGGTATGTTTGATTTCAAACAAAAACCCTGATTTCTGGAACATTACAAAACTTCAACCGGCAACTCAGGCATCCGCCCCTTCCATGAGACAGACGCACAGCGCTTGCTGTGCGTCTGTTTTTTTATGCGCCTCCAGCATTCTTCCCAGTTTTAAAAAACAGGGATTCATCCACTGCGTTTAACGCAAAAAAATATTTCGCCGTGATGACAGCATCAGTATTTTTGTTGCAGAAATGTAGCGAAAATTTCATCCGCTCTGGATTCACTTTCCTGTCACATTGTCTGATTAAACTTCGCGTCGTTGATGTCCGGACATTGCTGCTTTTTATTGCACTCAAAAGCAAATGATTTCCTCGCTTCAGATGAACGGTCAGATTTGCTGGTGCTTCTGATTCGTTCATAGACACACAACATATTCCAACAATTATTTATAAACCACACTCAGGAACTTACTCATGGCACTCCAATTCCGTCGTTCTCCACTTTACCTGATTTTGCTGCAGGCATTTGCCGCACCTGCTTTTGCAGAAGACGCGCCAGCAGAAGTTGTCAGCGTCGTTATCTTCGGCCAGGGTAATACACGTCAGGTACAAGACGTATCCAAAAAAGATCTGGCACTGGCATTGCCAGGCACCAGCCCACTGAAAACACTCGACAAACTGCCAGGCGTGAGCTTCCAGTCTGCTGATCCGTTCGGTGCTTATGAGTGGTCTACCCGCTTCAGCGCGCGCGGCTTCAACCAGAGCCAGATGGGCTTCACACTGGATAACGTACCGCTGGGCGACATGAGCTACGGTAACAACAACGGCCTGCATATCAGTCGTGCGATTTCCTCTGAAAATATTGGTCGCGTTACCTTGTCTCAGGGCGCAGGTGCCGTCGGCACAGCATCAACCAGCAATCTGGGCGGCACAGTACAGTTTTTCTCTTCCGCTCCGACCGACGAATTCGGCGTGACCGGCGCGCAGACTTTCGGCAGCAACAAGACCTATCGCACATTCGCGCGTGTGGATACCGGTTTGCTATCTTCCGGCACCAAAGCTTATCTGAGCGCGACCCGTCAGCGTGCAGAAAAATGGAAAGGCACAGGTTCCCAGAATCAGGACATGTTCAACTCGAAAGTAGTTCAGAAACTGGGCAACAGCAAACTGACTGCATTTTTTAACTACTCTGACCGTACTGAAATCGACTATCAGGATTTGTCGATTGAAATGGCAAATCGTCTCGGTTACGACTGGGATAACTACGCACCGGACTGGCAGCGTGCAGTGAATGCCGCCAAAGGCATTTACACTGGCAAAGTCAACAGCCTGGATGATGCTTACTATCAGGGTAGCGGCCTGCGTAAAGACAGTCTGCTCGGCGCGACACTGGACAACCGTTTTGGCGAAGACGTTTCTCTGAAAACGACAGCCTACCACCACAGCAATCAAGGTCAGGGTCACTGGTACACACCATACAGCAGCTCTTCCAATGGCTTGCCAATCGCGATTCGTACTACAGAATATTCGATCAGCCGTAACGGCGTGATTGCCGACCTGACAGCGGAACTCGGTCAGCACACATTCAATGCCGGTTTCTGGGCAGAAAGCAGCCTGCACACACTGACCCGGAATTTTTATGATGCCACGCCGCTGGATACAAATTATTTCCTGAGCAATCCAAACAAGACTGGCTTCAAGCAGAATTTCACGACAACCA
Organism: Cognatundibacterium oligocarboniphilum; assembly: GCF_013377855.1. Lineage (GTDB taxonomy): Bacteria > Pseudomonadota > Gammaproteobacteria > Burkholderiales > Burkholderiaceae_D > Undibacterium > Undibacterium oligocarboniphilum. Next base: position 151,351 of record NZ_JABXYJ010000003.1, read on the forward strand.
CGACTCAGTTCTACGCACAGAATACGATTTCCCTGCTGGCTGACAAGCTGAAACTGAATGTTGGCTTTAAATCCCCGAATGTCAAAATCAATGCCGTCACGATCGTCGGTACCCGTGCTGCCGGTGATCTGACTGCATCTAAAAACTTCCTGCCACAACTCGGCCTGAATTATGCACTGAGCAAATCGGACGAATTGTTCCTGAGCTTCTCGCAGAATATGCGTGCCTATCAGCCGGGTGTGAATGGTCCGTTCTCTCAGACACAAACTGCGTTTAGCCTGAGCTCTGCTTCCATCAAGCCGGAAACTTCCAAAACGGTAGATGCCGGTTATCGCTTCAAGACCGATAATCTGGTTGGCTCTGTTGCCGCTTATTTCACACGCTTTGATGACCGCCTGATGGCAGTTGCCACTTGTGCTGGTATCGTTGGCTGCCCAAGCACATTCGTCAACGTCGGCCAGGTGGAAACCAAGGGTATCGAGACAGCAGCAATGTGGACACTGGCAAAAGACTGGTCTCTGTTCAATTCTCTGACGTATAACGACTCCAAGTACAAGTCAAATTACATGGACGGTACGACGCTGGTCGCCATCTCTGGCAAGCAGGTCGTGGATTCGCCAAAGCTGATGTTCAAGACAGAGTTGTCGTATGAAACACCACAATGGTTTGGCCGCGTCGGTGCCAAATACACAGACAAGCGTTTCTACACTTACACCAATGACGCCAGTGTTCCGGCTTACTGGGTCATGAATCTGTCGACTGGATACAAGCAGAAAAATCTGGCGGGCATTAAAGATTTCTCTGTGCAGTTCAACGTAGAAAATCTGTTCAACAAACAGTATTTCAGCACAATCGGTTCCAACGGTTTCCAGACCTCTGATCCGACTGGGACGGCACAGACTCTGCTGACCGGTGCACCACGCCAGTTCTTCGTGACATTCAGCGGTAAAATCTGATGACTTTATCAGCCTGACTTCTCCGCGCCGCAAGATACGGAGAGTTGAGCAAAACACCTCTTATCTGATTCGTCGGATAAGAGGTGTTTTTTTATTTACCCAACATTCGTCGTTGCCACAACCCCACTGCATGAACAGGTAAAATACGCACTTTGCGCCGCACTGCGGCTGCTCCGCCATCTGAAATATCTTATGCGTCTTCCTTTTTACCTGTCACTGCCGCTTGCACTGTTCACCCTGCTCACCCAGGCTGCAGACCCGGCGCCGACTGGAAAAAAGAACCACCAGAAAAACACTGACCCTGCAACCATCACACTCTACGCTGCGGGAGATATTGCCGACTGCCATAAAAAAACTGCTGTCGACAGTATGGCCGCCCGCACCTCCGATCTGATCCTGAGCCATCTGAACAACGACCCCGATGCGCTGGTGCTCACTCTGGGGGACAATACTTATCCGGTCGGCCGGCCGGAAGAATTCAGCCGCTGCTATGAGCCGACCTGGGGTCGCTTTAAAAACAGAACTCTGCCAGCACCCGGCAACCACGAATACGGCATGCCGAAAGCATTGGGTTACTTTAATTATTTTGGCGACCTCGCCGGACCGGAACGACGCGGCTATTACGCGGTGCAGGCGGGGCACTGGAAAATCATTTCGCTCAACAGCAACCTGGATCCGCAAGCCATGCAAAAGCAGCTGGAATGGCTGCAGCAGGAACTGACGCAAAAGAAATCCCGTTGCACACTGGCTTTCTGGCATCACCCTGTATTCAGCTCCGGCGGTCATGGTCGCAATGAACGCATGCAGCCAGCCTGGAAAATACTGGCTAACGCGCAGGCCGATCTGGTGCTGGCTGCGCACGATCATGATTATGAACGCTTTGTACCGCTGGATGGCAACGGCGAACGCGATGATAAAAATGGCATGCGCAGTTTCGTCGTCGGCACCGGCGGCGCGCAACTGACTCCGATGTTCCTGCCGCGCCTGTCAACAGAAATCAGGGATAACTCGACCCACGGTGTCCTGAAGCTGCGCCTGCACGAACAATCCTACGAATGGGAGTTTCTGCCCGTTCCCGGCCAGCGCTTCACCGATAAAGGCAGCGGCAACTGCCACTGATCCGCGCCAGCCGCGCTGACATTGTCTACGCTGATGCTGCCTCACGCACCCAAACCAGGTATATCACTGAAGTGATAAACAGTATTCCTGAACGCATCGGTACGTAAAAATTTTTTTGCACTATACTGAATTACGGCTCAACGGTCTTGTCTGCCCCGGCGGATCAGGCTGCCCTTTCCCGCGTCCGCCAGACGCATTCCGGAGTCGTTATGCATATCGAAGAAACCCTGCGGCTGGATTTTAAGGATGTTCTGATCCGCCCGAAACGTTCCACGCTGACTTCCCGTTCCCAGGTTGATCTGGAGCGCGAATTCGTCTTTCATCACTCGCGCAAAACCTATCGCGGCATTCCCATCATTGCAGCCAATATGGACAGCACCGGCACCCTGGAAATGGCAGCGGTACTGGGAACGCATCAGCTGTCCGTGGCGCTGCACAAACATTATGACGAAGAAACGCTGGTGAGTTATTTCTCCGGGCTGAACAGAAAATCTTCGGCGTTTTACTCGATGGGCATCACGCAGGCCGATTTTGACAAATTCTGTGCAGTGATGGCGCGGGCGCAAAATGCCATCGAATATGTCTGCATTGATGTGGCCAATGGCTACACCGAAGGATTCATCCATTTCGTCAAAAAAGTACGTACTACCTACCCGCACCTGACCATCATGGCAGGCAATGTGGTGACCGGTGACATGACGGAAGAGCTGATTCTGGCTGGCGCCGATATAGTGAAAGTCGGCATCGGCCCCGGCTCGGTCTGCACAACCCGCAAAATGACCGGTGTCGGTTATCCGCAACTGTCCGCCATCATCGAATGCGCCGATGCCGCGCACGGACTGGGCGGTCAGATCTGCGCCGATGGCGGTTGTGTGGTGCCGGGCGACCTGGCCAAAGCGTTTGGCGGCGGTGCTGATTTCATCATGCTGGGCGGCATGCTGGCAGGACATGACGAATGCGCCGGTGATCTGATCGAGCGCGATGGTCGGCAATTCAAGCGTTTCTATGGCATGAGCAGCAAAGCGGCCATGGATAAATACGCCGGCGGCGTCGCCAACTACCGCGCCTCGGAAGGCAAGGAAGTGCTGATTCCCTATCGCGGTCCGGTGGCCGACAGCCTGCAGGACATTCTGGGTGGCGTGCGTTCCGCCTGCACTTATGTGGGCGCGCACAAGCTCAAGGAACTGACCAAACGCACTACATTCATCCGCGTCACGCAGCAGCTTAACGAGGTATTCGGCAAATCCTGAACTTGCTGCCTACCTGCTGTCTGTACCCGACTGAAGCGGTGGCAGCCACATCAACTGTCACCGTCCGCCCTCATTGTCTGATATTCCCATTACCCGGTCTTCCTGTCAGACACTGGCACATTTCCTGCTCTTTATTTTTCGACGGCACACGAAAACTCCCTGACTGCAGGGATTTCCGGTGTTGCGGCACAGCATTGCTATAGTATTCATTCCATGGCAGCATAGCCGCTTATTTTTTATACCATTTTTGGTAAAAAAATCCGGAATGCCGGGTGCGTACAAAAAGAATATCAGACATGTCCAGTCTGTGAAAATAACGCGGCATGACCGCTCTCTGTACCGTACCGGGGATATGCATGTTGTAACCAATTTATATGTGGAGAGATATGAATAAGGTAGTTCAGAACAGCAGCAAAATACATTTATTGCCGGCATGCAGCCTGCTGGCCGCCAGCCTGATACTGACGGCATGTTCCAAAACCCCGGCACCGGAAGAAAACAGCAGCACCCCGCCGTCCTCTGCTCCGCCTTCCCAGTCCAGCGCACAACCGACCGGTCTGGTGAAAAATCCGGTCAGCCACGACCATGTCGCAGATGTCACCAAATGGATGGATCAGGCTTCGACCAAGACCGCAGCACAAATTGCACAGGAAGAAAAACTACTGAAGGAGACCAGAGAGAAACAGGTGCAGGAAGCAAAACACGCTCAGGAAAACAAAACTGTCCAGGCTAAAAATACCGCAACGGCAAAAGAATCCCTTCCAGCAGCGTCTGTTCCGGCGCCAGTCACCACACCCACCATCGCACCCAAACCTGTAGAAACCGCACCGCCTGCGGCAACTACGGCTGCACCTGCAACGCCACCCACAACAGCACAAAACAAACCGGCAGAACCAGAACGCATCGTCTTAAAACTGATCAATAACATCCAGCCCAAATATCCTGCGACGGCTGTACGTGCCGGGGTGACAGAAGGCTCGGTCAGCGCGCTGATTCATGTAGAAACGGACGGCAAGGTGTCCAAAGTCGATATTATCAAAGCACGCCCGGCCAAGCATTTTGATAAAGAAGTCATCTCGACCGTCATGCAGTGGCGCTATGCACCGATTTCACGGCCGCAAACCACGGTGGTGGAATTTAATTTCAAGGTTGACTGATCGCGTCCGATCCTGCCAGCCGGTCGCAACGCATCTGTCGCGCGGCTGTCTGGCTTTGCATACAGGTCAAAAAAACACCGGCTGCTTTCGTGCCGGTGTTTTTTTGATCCTGCCGTGTTTGTTGCGGCATGGTGGTGCTGATGCAGAGTCAAGACTTATTTTTTCTCGTCCGTAATCAGTCCCAGCTCGGGACCGGACATCAGTTTTTCGATATCCAGCAAAATAATCATGCGCTGATCAATATCACCGAGGCCAATCAGATAATCGCTGGAGAAAACCGTGCCCAGTTCTGGCGGCGGCTTGATGGCAGAAGCCGGTAATGTCACCACGTCAGAAACGCTGTCAACAATCATGCCGATCACATGCCCTTTGATGTTGAGCACGATAACGACTGTCGATTCGTCAAAATTAGCGTTTCCTGTTGCAAAACGCAGGCGCATATCAATCACCGGCACGATCACACCGCGCAGGTTCATCACACCTTTCAGATATTCCGGTGCATTTGCAATCCGGGTCAGCGTCTCGAAATTCCGGATTTCCTGCGTCTGTAAAATATGGATACCATATTCTTCCTTTCCCAGACGAAATGCCAGAAACTCCTGCTCAATCTGGCTGACTACATTCTGTTCATGATCAGCGACTGGGCTGGCAAAGTCTGATGTGCTCATTGAATATCCTCTCATATACCGCTGACGGCGGTAAAAAAGCATGGGCGATGTATGCCTTTTCACTGTACTTCCCGCTTGCCTGAAACTCAAGCCCGGGGTTACGGCAAATAGACGGAATTTGTTAAATATTGTCTAAAAGAAACTTTTTTTAAAGAAATTTTTAGCTCTTTGTTATTACTGGCCGACACTCTTCATACCAGCCAGCTGGCGCAATACCTGCGCCACGGCCATCAGACCAAATGATGCCGTCACCACGACGGATGAACCAAACCCGGCGCAATTGAGCCCGGTCACACCGCCGTTGCGCGATACATCGACCTGGCTGACGCCGTCATCCGACGCGAGTTCTGCTGTATTCACGGCGCAGCTCTCAGCTGTTTCCGGCATAGTCAGTACTTCCATTGAAAACACCGCGTCAATCCCGAATTTAGTCTTGGTGCCGCGCGGGAATCCGTGATTCTGGCGCAAGCGTTTGCGCACCAGCGCCAGCAGAGGCTCCTGCTCGGTACGCGACAAATCGCGGATCATGATTTTGGATGGATCGGTCTGCCCACCCGCGGCACCGATGGTGATCAGGTGAATACCTTTTTCGCGGCAATAAGCAATCAGCGCCGTTTTCGCTTTCACATTGTCAATCGCATCAATCACGTAATCGAACCGGTCTTCGCCTAACATCTGGGCGACGTTTTCCGGTCCGATAAAATCTTCCACCTGATGCACTATGCAACCAGGGTTAATCAGTGCGATCCGTTCCGCCAGCGCGGTGATCTTGGCTTTACCCAGCGTGTCGCTGGTTGCCTGAATCTGACGGTTAATATTCGATTCAGCCACATTATCCAGATCAATCATGGTGAGCTGCCCGATGGCGCTGCGCGCCAGCGCTTCGACCACCCAGGAGCCGACGCCGCCGACGCCAATGACGCAGACATGCGCATCCTGAAAACGTTGCAGCGCCTGTGCGCCATACAACCGCGCGATGCCGCCAAAACGGCGGTCAAAATCAATATCCGTATCTTGTTGCATAATGATAGAAAATGGAAAGGCAGGCGCCATTTTACAAGACCCTGATTGATGTGTCGCAAGCATCGCCGTCCTGCGTCATGCATAATATGGAACACTCACTCCAAAAGGAGCCAGTATGAACAGTTTATTTGACAGCGCCCCTGGTTTTGACCAGCCGCTCGCGGTACTGAAGCACTGCCATGACCGTATTCGTAAGCAATTAGCCACGCTGGACAAATTGGTCAGCCACCTCAGTGACGTCGGCATTGACGAAAACGCCCAGCAGGCCGCTAAAGCCGTACTGCGTTACTTTAACAAGGCAGCCCCCTTGCACCATGAGGATGAGGAAATTGATCTGCTGCCCGAATTACAGGTAACCGCGCAGGGTGAAGATGCCAGTCTGCTGGCGACATTGGTGGATAAAATTCTGGCGCAGCACCAGCAGATGGCAACGCAGTGGAAAACACTGGAAAAGCAGTTGCTCGCGATCGAAGATGGCAGCGGCACCGATCTCTCTGCATCAGATGTGGAAGATTTTTCTGCGCTTTATGCAGAACACATGCAGATTGAGGAAGGCCAGATCGCCCCGATGGCACAACGCCTGTTTAACGCCACACAGATACAGAAACTCGGCGCTGCCATGCAGGCACGCCGGGGTATCAACTCCTAGTATTATTAAGAAGGATATTCATGTCTATCGCCGATCTCCGCAAAGATTATCAGCAAGCCAGTCTGGATGAAACCGAGGTCGCCGCCGACCCTGTCGAGCAGTTTGGCAAATGGTTTCAACAGGCACTGCAGGCCGATGTTGCCGAAGCCAATGCCATGAGCCTGTCTACCGTCAATGCTGCCGGGCGGCCATCTTCCCGGATTGTCCTGATCAAGGATTTCGATCAGCGCGGTTTTTGCTGGTTCACCAATTACGACAGTGCCAAAGGTCATGATCTGGCGCAGAACCCATTTGGCGCCTTGCTGTTTTTCTGGACTGCGCTGGAGCGCCAGGTGAGGATTGAGGGACGCATCGAAAAAATCAGCGCCGGAGAAAGCGATCAGTATTTCCACAGCCGTCCACTGGGCAGCCGTCAGGGAGCACATGCTTCGCATCAAAGTCAGCCCATCGCCAGCCGCGCCATCCTGGAGCAGCAACTGGCACAGGCAGTGGCACAATTCGGCGATCAGCCACCACGTCCGGCGCACTGGGGCGGCTATCGGCTGGTCCCTGAACGGCTGGAATTCTGGCAGGGCCGCAGCTCTCGTCTGCATGACCGTATTGTGTATCTGAAGACAGCCGCAGGCTGGCAGATTCAGCGTCTGCAACCCTGATTTTCCTGCTGGCTGCAAGCCGGTCAGTCGTCCAATATCCTGCAGACGCAGTCACTGCGCCTGACCACGGCGGTACAACCTGTGGCGCGGCGCTCACGCCGGAATACGGCGTCATCAAAGCATCATACTTGCGTGTTAGTCTGGGAAATTCATCTTATTTCCCGTACTTTCCTCGCCATGGTCAGAAAAAAAATCCTGTTGCTGAGCGTCTCAGCCGGTGCCGGACATAAGCGTGCAGCCGAAGCGCTGCATGCGGCCGCGCTGCTGCATGACGCCGCACTTGATGTCTGCCATCTGGATGTGATGCAATTCGTGACGGCAGGTTTTCGTAAAATCTATACTGACTGGTATATCCGGCTGGTGAACAAGGCGCCGTCCTTGTGGGCTTATCTATATCAGATCAGCAATGAAGCGCAGGCCGATGGGAAAATGGAACGGCTGCGCCGCAGCATTGAGCATCTGAATGCGCGTCCTTTATTGAAAGAAATCGCGGCCTTTGCGCCTGATGTGATTATCTGCACACATTTTTTACCGGCAGAAATTCTGTCCAGATTGCTGCTGAAGAAAAAACTACATTGCCCGGTCTGGGTGCAGGTAACCGATTTTGACCTGCACCGCATGTGGGTGCATGAACGTATGGCCGGTTATTTTGCACCAAACGAAGAAATTGCTGATCGTATGCGGCAGCAAGGCATCCTCCCTTTGAATATCCACATCACCGGTATTCCGGTCATGCCGGCCTTTGGCGAACCTGCTAATCGCTTTGCCTGCGCCAGAGGATACGGGTTGCGCCCGGAGCAGGCGACGGTACTGCTGATGGGCGGCGGCTCCGGCATCGGCGGGCTGGAGCAGCTGGCAGAACGCCTGCTACAGCTCGATGAGGCGTTTCAGTTGATCGTCCTGACCGGCAGCAATACCCGTGCGCTGGACGCCTTGCGTGAACTGGCCGAACGTATCCCCGGACGACTGCTGCCGCTGGGCTATACCGATCAGGTGCAACGCCTGATGGCCTGTGCTGATCTGGTCATTACCAAGCCCGGTGGACTGACCACCGCAGAATGCCTCGCGATGGGGCTGCCAATGATCGTGAATTCCCCCATCCGCGGGCAGGAAGAAAGAAATGCCGAATTCCTCATGGAGCAAGGTGTCGCGCTGAAGGCCTATGATGATATGAGTCTGCTGTACCGGGTGCGTTACCTGTTGCAGCATCCTCAGCAACTGCAGCAGATGCGCGCCCGCGCCCGCGCACTGGGCAAGCCGCATGCAGCGGCACAAGCAATCCAGCGGGTGCTGCAAACACCACCACCCGCGCCTGTCCGGGCTTTTCACTGACTGTCATGTCCAATAACGTCAAATCCGTTTACATGACGCTGGCCTGGGTCTGCCTGCTGGCCATTCTGTTTGCGCAGGTCGAAATCCAGATTGAGGGCCCTGCGGGCTGGGGCAGTAATCTGCCGACCTGGCGCATTGAAAAACACTGGCTGCTCGACATCTTCTGGGGAGGCCGCGCGATGACCGGTTACCATGCCTGGGTGTTTCCGTTTATTGCCTTGTTTTTTCATTTTCCGCTGGTGCTGCTGCAAACCTGGAGTCTGCGCCTGCAAGCCAGGATCATCGCCTGCCTGATCGTGTTCTGGATCGTCGAAGATAGCATGTGGTTTGTGATGAACCCGGCCTACGGCATCAGCCGGCTGCAACCGGCGCTGGTACCCTGGCATCACCACTGGCTGGCTGGCGTGCCGGTCGATTACTGGCTGGGCAGCATCGCCGCCTTGTGGCTGCTGCGCTACTCCCTGCCACCGGCTGGCAGCAGGGAAAACAACTGATCCCTTCCCATCGGCCTGGGCAGCTTATTGGGTACTGAGCGGTGCCGCAGCGTACCCGGCTTTCGGATCGTCGGTCGCCACCGCGCCCGACGTTGCCGGGGTCGTCGTCATGTTTTGTTTTTCCGGAATCTTGAATCCGGCATACGTACCTGCGCTCATGCCGAGCAAGGCCAGAATATTGCTATCGAGTTCCGGCATACGGACATGCTGCACCACGTAAATCACAAACAGCAGTCCGAATAAGATGTTCAGGACCAGCATCTGAAAACGGTACAGCGCCAGCCCCTGCGCATCACTCAGAATATCGCGCCAAAAACCTGCGCTTTCCGTTTCCAGCAAAGGCTTGCTGGCATCGACACCGGTTGCCGTCAGATAAGTCGCGCTGCCTATTCCCATCAAACCCAGCGCCTGGGCAGACAATGCCGGAGTGCCCTCTCCGACAATCCACAGCCACAGATAAGCAGCAAACACGATGAAAAACCACCACGCCATCTGCACCCGGGCCAGACTGAAAGTGCGTCGCTGTACACTCAGGTGCGTCAGGTCGCGCAACAACCCGGAATCACGTCCCAGTCGCAGCAGCACAAAACCAACCAGACCAATACAGCCACAGCCCAGCAACATTTGCAAAGGATGCAATACCTGCAGGCGAAACATGCCGCTCTCCAGTTCTTGCGGACTGCCATTCAGATTCAGGCTGAGGTGATAGCTGACGGTGCGCTGAAAGCCCGTTTTTGCATCACGCCACGGCGAGCCGAGCAATACTTCACGCAAATCCGCCTGGCTATCGCTATCGAGTGCCGGTAACCTGTATCCAAGCGCATCCTGCGGCGTCCCCGGATGACAATCAAACGGCTTATACGGAGTCAGCACACCCTGTATCCGCAACTCCACCACGCCCGCCTGTACTGCGGCAATCCGCTGACACAAGCCCGGTGCGGAAATAGTGAAAGGCTGATTGAATTGCAGCTCCGTCAGCGGCAACTGCAGATTATCTGACATGGCGGCCTGAACCGGCAGGGCACCGACAATCCCGCACAACAACAAACCGGGACCCAGACCACGCAGACGGCTCCATATCCTGCTCAACATCATAGCGAACATCGAGATCTCCTCAAACCGGTAATAAAAACAGAGTGCGTTCAGCAGCACGGCGTTTGATCAGGCCGGAAAAAGGCTGGCCACCCGCCATGATCCAGCGGCCGAATTCATCGGCTGCCCCCTGGCGATCATTCATATTCAGTTTTTTGAGCAAGGTAGAGTTACGCAAATTGCCGATGCCGAGATTAAAGACAAAGCTGGTCAGCGCACCGAATTCATTGTCATTCAGAGAGACCGCGACGACCGACAGCACATCGCGCCCCGCATTCATCAGATCGGCGTGCAGCAGCGTTAATGCCTGATCCAGCGAAATCCCGCCCGGATACAAAGCTCTGACCTGCTGCTGACTGGCATCACCACGCAGAAAGCGCCCCTGATACGTAATCGCGTGCCCCCAGCCTATCGTCCAGATACCAACCGGATCAAGATACGGTTCGATCGCACTGGTTGCCGGATCGCCGTCCGGGATACCCTCATACTGTCTGACCAGATCAATGGTCGCCGCATTCACATCGCGCAATGCCATCTGCCGTTCTCCCGTCGAAATATTCCTGAACGCTCAGACAAATGGAGCATCAGGCAAACCGGAAGATCATAGCAAATAAATAATTTCAAAACAGATCATTAAATGATTTTATTTGCAAATACCTGACGCGCCTTGGCAACTTTGGGTGCTACGACAAACGTGCAATACCCTTGTTGCGGATGCTGCCGGTAGTAATTCTGATGATAAGCCTCCGCCCGGTAAAACACAGGCACCGGACTAAGCTCCGTGACCAGCGGCGCATCCCACACCGCCGCCATTGCAGCAATCACCTGCTGTGCGGTCTCTCGCTGCGCCTCGTCGTGGAAGTAAATCACGGAACGATATTGCGTTCCAACATCATTCCCCTGCCGATTCAGCGTGGTCGGATCGTGAATCGTGAAAAAAATTTCCAACAACTCGCGGTAACTGATGAGCACCGGATCAAAGCTCAGGCGCACGACCTCCGCATGCCCGGTCGTGCCGCTGCACACCTGCTCATAAGTCGGCTGCAACACCATCCCGCCCGCATAACCCGATTCCACCGCCAGCACACCACGTATCTGCTGATAAACCGCTTCCAGGCACCAAAAACATCCCCCACCTACCGTAGCCATTTCTGTCATTTTTTTCTCCTGATTGCTTATTTTATATAGCATGGATGTTTCACCAGATAAAAACATCCTATACCAGATTTTAATGACCGTCTGCCAGAAAAGTGAGGGCGACAAACCATCGGCCACACATTAAATAAACGACAATATTCAAGCCCGGTACAAGCAGGTAAAATGCCGTATGCAAAATTTTAGTGACGACGTTCACGTCCAGAGCGGCGAAGACCTGGCTCTGCAGACGTATTTCAAAACTGGTATTTCCCCCGATGACGTTGCCGCCGTTTCTCCCTTAAAGCGCGCCCAGCCTGTCGTGCAGGCATTCACTGCGCTGTTTCACGGCGGATTTAACGGCGTGTTGCTGCGTCTCCTGGTGCTGCGCGAACTGGCGTCCGATGTCGAATCGCCGGCGGTCAGCCGCGCCGATATCAACGCCAAGCTGGGTTATCTGGAGCCGGATGCGCTGGAAACTGTGCTGTCGCGCCTGCGCTCCACCGGCCTGCTGGTATGGGACGCAAGCCAGTCGGTCTACCGCATTACGCCGACTGCCCGCAATGTACTGGCGGCACTCGAATCACTGATTCATACCGAACAGAATCAGGATCAGGCCGAAATGAGCTATATGCTGACGCAGGTCGCCGGTGCGCAGGCAGTCGGCGGCGTTTCAGTCGAACAACTGCATCACCTGCTGGGCCGCCTGATTGAACTGACCGAAGAATTTTCCGATGCGATTGCCTCCGGCTCCGAATTCCAATTGCGGACAGCCCAGAAAAAATGGCACACCGCCTGCGACTGGGTGGAGAAAGGTTCGCAGATTATCCACGCCATCACCCACGACGAGCGCGCCGATGCCGCCACGCATCGCGCCGCGCAGGCGATTGGCCGCGCTCAGAGCGCCCTGTTGAATATGCAGGGGATGTTCTCGCGGGCGCTGAACCAGATTGAGCGGCAACGCGTGCATCTGGGGCAATCCGGCCTGTCCACTACCGACATCAAAACCTGGCTGCTGCAAAAAGACGATCTGGCCGCGCTGGCTGACGGTGCGCTGGCGCAACCGGTGACTCCGCTGTTCATCACCCCGTCTGAAATGATCGACGTTGCAGAAAGCGAATTGCTGAGCCATCGCATCTCCGCCGTCGCTGGCGCGCTGCCGGCGGGTGAAAATGCGGTCGCCGTCGCCAATGACGACAGCGACGCCCTGCATGAGCTGGATCACTGGCTGGGATTGCTGAGCCGCTCTGACGCCCGCACCAAACCGCTGGCCCTGCAGGATATCCTGCTGCCAGCCAGTTTTGCGATCGCCTCTTATCGTGCATCAATGCTGCCGCTGCTGGGGGACGCCAATGAATCTGCCTTGCAAGGCGCCACCGCGACACTGGCACGGCTGCCGTTGGAATTTCATTCCAAAGACAAAATGCAAAAACTCAATGATCCGCATGTCGCGGCGATTTCCGTCGCCAGCCTGACTGCAGCAGCCGTTGCCCCCGACACCGCGGACCACAATGCCGACGATGCAACGGCACACCGGGAACCCATCAGAGACACACCATGACTGAAGATGCACAAATCCTGATTGCGCGCCTGCTCGCGCATCAAACCCTGCGCCGTGATGACAAACTGGTTAAACGCGCCTTGTCGGATGAATTATTCCGTGCCGATCTCGACGGGCGTCTGAAAGCCTGCGGTATGAAATTTATCGACAATGTGTATGCCGATTACGTGACGCTGGCGCTCACCCGCGACAGCGAAGCCAAAGTATTCGGCACCCGCGAAACCTGGCAGAACAATAATGTCGGCCTCGCTCGCGATGGCGTTGCGCTGCTGGTGGTGTTGTGGTCGCTGATCATCCTGCCTAAACGCGAACGCCAGGAAGCGCATCAGCTGGCCGAAGAAGACCAGAACGATATGTTCGGCAAAGAAAAACCTCTGCCGCGCGCGGAAGATACCTCGATCGGCATTTCATACCGTGCGCTGCTGGCCGATTTCGGCGACAAGCTCGGCAAAAAAACCCGCATGGACATGAATCTCGGCCAGCTCGCCCGTATCGGCTTTATCGAACGCAAGGGCGACCTGATCTGCGAAGGTCCGCTGCTCGATCTGCTGATGGATACCGACACCCTGAAAGACCGCATCATCAACGGCGCACTGTCCGATATTTTCCAGATTCCGGCAACCCGCACGCCGGCGGTACTCGGCATGCCCGTTGCAGATGAATCGGTTGCGCCGGATACGACAGACTCTACGGAAGATCAATAAGCCCCATGTTTCATATCAAATCTCTCGAACTCGTCCATTGGGATTACTGGCAGCGGATTAAAAATATTCCGCTTGACGCCAAGATCATCACCATTGCCGGACAAAACGGCTCCGGTAAAACCACGTTGCTCGATGCGCTGCGTACCTTGTTCGGACTTGAATGCTCGATGGGGCGTTCTTACAAACACTATGCCCGCCATTCCGGACAGCAGACCGCCTGGATCAGGGCAGTGGTCGATAACAGCGCGGTCGGCCCGCAGATTTCTAATCGCCCATTCCGCATGTCCGGTCTGTACGAAGATGAAGTCACGCTGTTCTGCAAAATTGAAAAGAACGGCGGCGACTGGAAACGCCAATACCTGATGCGCGGCGGTAAAACCGAGATTGAAGAAGTGCTGGAAGCCAGCGACTGGCTGGGTGTGGAAAGTTACCGCAAACGCTTATCTCATGCCGGTCTGTCGAACGCCATGGGCAAAGTGCTGGCACTGGAACAGGGTGAAACCGACAAGCTGTGCGAATACGCGCCGCGTCAGCTGCTCGATCTGGTATTTCAGGTATTCGGCGACAAGGAAGTGCTGGACGCGTATGACGATGCCAAACGCCATCAGCACGATACCGAAATAGAACTGCAGCGTTTTGAAACCGAACTCGAAGCAGCCAAAACCAATCTGGAAGGTCTGCGTCTGAAGGTGGCAAACTACCACCAGTACGAAAGTCTGGGCAGGGAAAAACGCGACCTGCAGGAAGAAATCCTGCCGACGCTGCAATACCATGAAGCACTGGAAAAAGCCGCTGCCACCAGTCAGGCACTGCGCGCCTCACGCCGCTTTCTGAAAACCCAGGACCAGGCTCTTTCGGAACGCAGGCAGCAACTTGCGCAGCAGGCGCAACTGGTGACAGAAGCCCGGGAAGCCGAAACCGCACTGGAAGCGGAAGAATTCACCCTGCGTGAAAAACTGCAGCAAATCAATGCCAAATTAAAGCCGCAGGAAAGCCTGCTCGAACAAAAAGCGCGACTGCAAAAGCTGGCCGCGGAAGTCGATGCCGATGTCGCCAACATTGCCGACGATCTGGAGAAAAAAGAAGCCGAACTCTCACGGTTGAAACTTGATCGCGACAGCCTGAGCCAGCGTATTGCCGCAGAGATGGATACCATCGCCGCATTGCAGGGCAAATCTTCACTGCCCGACCCGGAAAACGTCCGCCTGATGCGGCGTGCACTGAACGATGCCGGCATTGCCCACTGCATGCTGACCGATATCGTCGAAGTCACCGATTCGCAATGGCAGGGAGCGGTCGAAGGCGTTCTGCGCGGCTATACCTCGGTGATTCTGCTCGATAAAGCCAGCGACGCCAGCGCCGCCTACCGCATCGGTGAAAAGCAGAAATATAGCCACTTCATCGTACCGGAGCGCGTCAGTGCACCGTTGGTCCGGGACAAGAGTCTGCTGTCGGTGGTGAATTTCACAGCACAGGCACCGGGCTGGCTGATTGAACAATTGCAGCGCATCGACACCGTACCTTCTGTTGAAGCCGGTATGAAATTACCCAGATCGCAGGAATGGATTACTCCCGATGCCTACCATTTTGAACGTCGCGGCGGCCGCTCTTTATTCGTCGAGGTATCGCGCTACCGCTTCGGCAACGCCGGACGTACCCAGCGCCTGGAAGCCTTGCTGAAATCGCTGCCGCGCCTGCAATCACAAGAAGACGTGCTGACCATGAATATCAGCAAACTGGCAGGTGAAATCAGCAGTTACAAAGCGCGTCTGGCCGGCGTTGATGCCGCCAAGGAACTGAGCGCCCGTCATGCCGAATTTGAAGAAGCCAGCCGCAATATCCAACCGCTGAAACAACAGCGCATCGAAACCGGCAGCCGGCTGGGAGAGCTGGCGCCATTACTGAAAGCAGCGACTGAGCAACGCTCCGTCACGCACCTCAAATGGGAACAGGCAAAAGCCGCGATTGCCGATGCAGAATCACAATCGCGCAGCCTGGAAAAACGCCATGCAGAAGAACGCAAGGTGCAGTTTGAAACCCTGCGCACCATGCGCGATACCTGGCATAACCTGCCGCCGCAATGGAAACGGACTTCACATCGTCAGGAACTGGTGGCTGAACATGAAAATGTGCATCAGGTCGAATTACGCATCCGCAGCCTCGCCAATAATCTGGCCCGCGACGACTGGGAAACCGATGCCACCGTGGTCGATCAATACATGCGACTCAATACGCTGCTGCAGGGTCGGCAAGCAGAAACCGATGAACGTCGCTATCAGAATAACCGCGCCATCGAAGCCACCATCAATGCCCGCGCTGCCTACATGGACAGACTGCGCTACACCATCAAGGCCTACAGTAAAAATATTAAACAGCTCGGCGAGCTGGCGGGCATCGAGGTGCATACCGATCCGGTCAAGCTGGAAAACGACGATATACAACTGTCCCAGGCCGGCCTGCATGTGCGCTTCAAATTCGACGGCAAAGGTCCGATCGGCATGAACGACGGCGAAGCCTCCGGCGGACAGCAGGTGATGAAATCGCTGATCCTGCTGATCGGTTTATTGAAATCGGAAGACGGCTCAGGCGGCTTTGTATTCATCGACGAACCGTTCGCCCATCTGGATATCCGCAATATTCAGCTGGTCGGTGAATTTCTGAAAAACACCGATGCCCAGTACCTGATGACCACACCGCTGACGCACAATACTGATGTCTATGACCCGTCGGAACTGACGCTGATCACCAGTAAAAAGAAAAAAGACACCGAATGGGCGCAACCGATTTTTGTATTGCAGAGGAAGCAAACTAAAGAGGCCCGCTAATATTCTGCATCTTTCTGCTGCGCTTATCCTGTCGTTATCGGATCAGGGTCAAGCGCAGCAAAATCTGACAAACGCTATCAGTCGCACGACGGGATCACTAAGCCGCGCTGTACTGCCGGTCTTTGCAGAAATTGCTCCAGCACACGCTGTACTTCGGGAAAATCCGAAAACCCGACCAGATCACCCGCCTCGTAAAAACCCGTCAGGTTTCTGACCCACGGAAAAGTCGCGATGTCGGCAATACTGTATTCGCTGCCGCACAGCCACTGGCGGTCGCGCAGATGCTGGTTGAGCACATTCAGCAGACGCTTTGACTCATTCACATAACGCTCCAGCGGACGTTTGTCTTCATACATCCTGCCGGCGAATTTGTGAAAGAAACCGACCTGACCAAACATGGGGCCGATGCCGCCCATCTGAAACATCAGCCACTGCAGCGCCTGATAACGCAATGCCGGATCGACCGGTAAAAACTGGCCGGATTTCTCTGCCAGATAAATCAGGATCGCGCCCGATTCAAACAATGACAGTGGTTGGTGTCCGGGGCCGTCCGGGTCAATGATGGCAGGGATTTTATTATTCGGATTCAGCGATAAAAACTCGGCAGACAACTGGTCATCCGTATTGAAATCAATCAGATGCGCTTCATAGGGCAGACCGGTTTCCTCCAGCATGACCGAGACTTTCACACCATTCGGGGTAGGCAGAGAATACAGCTGGATGCGCTCCGGATGGCGGGCAGGCCATTTGTTTGTGACTGGAAAAGCGGAGAGAATGCTCATGCAACACCTCATAGAAAAAATGGTGAGGCGACGATAGCATAATTTCTGCAGGGCCGATGGCATTGCATTGATCGCCTCCCGTAACATTGCCATACAACGATGCAGCGGACTCGGTGTTATGATTTTCGCTTTCGTCGGCACCGGTATTCCTCATGTCTGCCAGCACAACCATTGAAGCATCCCGTGTGAAACAATATCTGCCATGGGTGGTCGCTACGGCGCTATTCATGGAGCAGCTCGACTCCACCATTATCAACACCGCAGTGCCTTCGATGGCAGCCAGTCTGGCCGTCAATCCGCTGAGTCTCAAAGCAGTGGTCACCAGTTATATCCTGAGTCTGGCAGTCGGCATTCCGGTCAGCGGCTGGATTGCCGACCGCTTCGGCACCCGGCGCGTGTTCAGCATCGCGGTGGCTGTCTTTACGCTGTCATCCGTCATGTGTGGACTATCCATCAACTTATCGATGCTGGTGGTCGCACGCATCCTGCAAGGGCTGGGGGCTGCGATGATGATGCCGGTCGGACGCCTGACCATTGTCAGGACATTTCCGAAGTCCGAATTGCTGGCTGCCATGAATTTCGTGATTATTCCTGCGCTGATCGGCCCCTTGTTAGGGCCGACGGTGGGTGGGCTGATCGTCCACTGGGTGTCATGGCGGGCGATTTTTTTCATCAATGTGCCGGTCGGCCTGATTGCCCAATACCTGATTCACCGGCATATGCCGGACTACCATGGCGACCAGCCGCGGCCACTCGATCTGCGCGGTCTGGTGCTGTTCGGCAGCGGTGCCGCGTTGCTGTCCTGGCTGCTGGAAATTTTTGACGAACACACGATTTCGCTGCAGCTGACGGCGATACTGTTTCTGCTGGCTTTTCTGCTACTCGGCGGCTACGTACTGCATTCACAGCGCACCAGTTTTCCGCTACTGAATCTGAACCTGTTTCGGGTGCGCACTTTCCGTGTCAGCGTGGTCGGCGGCTTCGTCACCCGGCTTGGTATGGGCGGTATGCCCTTCCTGCTGCCGCTGTTGTATCAGCTGGGACTCGGCCTGCCCGCATGGCAGTCCGGCATGCTGATGATGCCCTCGGCAGCAGCGGCCATGGGCATGAAGCTGATTGCAGCCAGAGTGTTGCAGCGCTTCGGCTACAAGCAGGTGTTGATTATTAATACCCTGATGATCGGCCTGACGATTTTCACTTTTTCCCTGATTACACCGGCTACGCCGGTATATCTGATCGTGGCGCTCGGACTTGCCCAGGGTTTATTCAATTCTCTGCAGTTCACCAGTATGAATTCAATGGCCTATGCCGATATCCCGCCAGCGGATTCCAGCATGGCCAGCACCATCGCCAGCACCCTGCAACAGATGTCGATGAGCTTTGGCCTGGCCTGCGGCTCACTGGTCACCGCCTGGTTTTTGAGCGGTCTGCCGCAATCGGATCAACTGGCAGTGACCTCGGCACTGCATCATGCGTTTCTGACGCTCGGCGTCATGACGCTGATTTCTTCTCTCAGTTTCTGGAGCCTGAAATCGAAAGACGGTGAAAGCGTTTCCAAAGGTACGCAATAAATCCATCGTTATCTCATTAGTGCGTCATTCACCAGAAAAGAATTTAGATACCATGGACAGATGATTGCTGAGACAGCACAGTCAAACTAAAAAGGAGCCGTGCGGCTCCTTTTATTTGTTCCTGCTGAATTCCGGCGCAGTCTCACATGCTGTTGTGCGTATGGATATGCAGGCGCTGCTGCTCTGCCTCCATTTTTTCCTGACAAGCGATGCAGCGTTCTGCGGTCGGCTCGGCCTCGAGGCGGGCAAAGGGAATCAGCACTCCGCATTCCTGGCAAATATCGGCAATGTTTTCCGCCAGACGCGCCTGTGCTCTCTGCAGCGCCTGCCATTCCTCATGCTGATGCAGATATTGCGCCATCGTGTCATGGCTGATGACATCATTGGTCACGGAGTCACCTTCGCCGGCACCGGCGTCCAGCTTGCCCGGATTATGGTGGCGCAAGTCCTCCTCAATCTGCTGCTTCATCTGCTCCAGCCGTTTTTTCAGATTTTCCTGCTGTGCATTGCTGAGACTCATATCGGCTCCTTAAAATGAAGATCACAGATCCAGATTACTCCGCCAACCCGGATGAACTTTGATTCACCGCAATCTCGCTGCTGGATGGTTGATTCAGAAAAAAACTGTACAGGACAGCTGCCTACCGATTGTGCATCAGTATATCCCGATGCTATTTTTAAATTCAAATCCTGTTTTACGGGTTAATCATACTGAGGTAAAACAGGCGGCCGAGCTCGCCATGACAAGTTATGACAGAAATCTGAAATAAGCCTGAATGAGAAAAAACCGCATGCTGTTGTCATGCGGCTTTTTTGTTTTTCCAGCCCATACCGACGATATCGGCAAAACCGCTCAGGATGTGCGATAGTTATTCTGCATCTTGTAACTTCTGGCATACAGCGCAAACAGCAAGGCTGCCAGCAGCGCAAATCCGGCAAAAAAGAACATCTGGAATGCCGTCACACTGATACCGGTTGTTTTAATCTGTGCCGTGACGGCGTCGCTCTTGACGCTGGAATTCGCCAGCAACACCCACAGATTACCGATCGTCACCGACAGATTCCAGAAGCTCATGATCACGCCCTTCATCGCCAGCGGCGCCTGGCTGTATGCAAATTCCAGCCCGGTTGCCGATACCAGCACTTCACCAAAAGTCAGCAAGGCATAAGGCAGAATCTGCCAGGTAATCGTCAGCGCATCACCATGATCAATCGCCAGCTGCATGAAGCCGACGACAATCCATGCCAGTCCGGAAAAGGCGATTCCCAGTCCCATCCGGCGCAACGCGGTCAGCTCAATCCCGATCCGTTTCAGCAAGGGAAACAACACCAGATTATTAAACGGAATCAACAGCATCACCAGCATCGGATTCAGCGCCTGCATCTGAGCTGACTGAAACCAGGAAGGTTTCGTCATCAAATCCGCCTGCAATACCCAGGTCGATGCTTTCTGATCAAACAGCGACCAGAAAGGCGTCACCAGCGCAAACACCACCAGTACCCGCAACACGGCACGCACGCCGTCCACCGCCTCATCCGGATGTGCGCTGCGGGCGCGCTCCAGCTGCATCCACGATCCCATGCCGCCGCAACCCAGCACCATCACCAGCGCCAGACACAGTGCCGCCACGATACCGATTTGCGGAATCAGGAACAGGCTTCCACCTGCTAACACCAGACCCAGCACGGCTACATAAAAGCCGTTTCTGTCCTGCCCCGGCGTCGCGCTGCTGAGCGCCGTACGAACGACATTCAGGAAAGAATGCGGATCTTTCGGTGCCAGCGGCACATAAACATATCTGACGCGGCCAGACCAGAACACAATCGTTGCGATCAGCATCAGCAGACCCGGAATACCGAAAGCGACACTGGCGCCAAACTGCTTCAGGAAAACCGGCATCAGCAAGGACGCGAAAAAGGAACCGAAATTGATGATCCAGTAAAAACCGTCAAACACTTTCTGCGCCAGACTGCGGTTACTCTGGTCAAACTGGTCGCCGACAAAAGATGCTACCAGCGGCTTGATGCCGCCGGAACCCAATGCAATCAAAAATAAACCGGTAAAAAAACCATTACGGCTATTCTCAAAAATCGCGAGACAGGCATGACCCGCGCAGTAGACCAGACTCAGCCAGAACACGGTATTGTATTTACCGAAAAAACGGTCGGCGATCCAGCCGCCCAGCAAAGGAAAGAAATACACGCCAATCACAAAAGTATGGAAAATCTCTTTCGCCATGCCTGCACGCAGTTGCTCAGGCATAGACAGCAACAGACTGGTAATCAGGAACGGTGTCAGGATATTGCGCATCCCGTAAAAGCTGAAACGTTCGCAGCCTTCGTTGGCAATGATGTACGGAATCTGCCGTGGCATCTTCGCCTGTGCTGGCTGTCCGGCTTCTTGAGTCATGAGTCTCTCCAGTTCAATTGTTGTTGTGATTAAAATGAATAAACGGCCCGGATAAAGGCCGTTATGAATGGAAATCATCGTTTGTAACGGTTTGTCACAGAACGCTCATCGCAGTATCCTGATTTGAAACCGGCAAGTCAAGCATACCCCGTCCACCGTTTGTTGCAGCGACTCTCCGGCCGGTTTCTGGCATCTGCCGGAGAACGCTGGCGCAGGCATCAGCGGCGTTTTGAGCGCAGCCAACCAGCGAAACGGAAGGGCAGGCGGAACAGGAAGCGAATCAACAATAAAGTAAGTATCGCCTCTGCGAACGTCAACACAAATGCAATCACCGTATTCCAGCGGGCGTCACGCCGGTGGAATTTGGCCTTCATCCTGTCATAGTTGATTTCTATGCTGTCGTAGAAAGTCGGTACCACCAGCAGCGTCAGCAAAGTTGACGTCACCGTTCCGCCAATGATGGCAATAGCCAGCGGGCGATAAAACTCACCGCCCTCACCCAAGCCGATCGCCACCGGCAACATACCGGCGATCAGTGCAAACGTAGTCATCAAGATAGGACGCAGGCGCTTGCGACCTGCATACATCAGCGCATCCTCCCGGTCAAAGCCTTCGCGTTCGCGTTCACGGGCGCAGTCAAGCAGCAGGATCGCATTCTTGGCGACCAGCCCCATGAGCATAATGATGCCGATAAAACTCATCAGATTCAGCGTGCCATGTGTCAGTAACAGCGCCAGCACCACACCGATCAGACTCAGCGGCAACGACAACATGACGGCCACCGGTGCCGTGAATGAGCCGAACTGCATGACCAGAATCAGATACATCAGCCCGATTCCCATCACCAATGCAATCGCCATTTCCGAAAACAGCTCTTTCTGCGAACGTGCAGCACCACCGAGTTCCAGTGCATAACCGGTCGGGAAATTGATCGACTTCGCCAGCGCCAACGCATCGGAAGTGACTTCACCGGAAGATCGTCCCTGCGCATTGGCAGACACCGCAATCATGCGCTTGCCATCAAAGTGCTGAATCTGTGACGGCCCTTTGCCCATCGTGATTCTGGCGATCTGTTCCAACGGCACCATTTTATCGCTGCCGGTCACCGAAATCGGCAGACGTTCGATGTTTTCCAGATTGACCCGATCTTCCGGCTGCAAGCGAACCGCTACATCACGGGCTTCGCCGGTCGGATCTACCCAGTCACCCACTTCAACACCGGCGAATGCCACCCGCAACGCCTGCGCCGCATCATTGACGGAAATGCCGAGTGAATTCGCCAAACCCCGGTCCATCTCGATCTGGAGTTCATCTTTCGGCTCCTGTTCCGACAAGCCGACATCGACTGCACCCGGGACTTTCCTGAGTTTTTCCATGAAATCATTGGCGATCTCCAGCAGCTTGCGGGCATCCGGCCCGGAGAACTGAATCTGCACCGGCTTGCCGCCACCATTATTCAGATCGTCCTGCACCACATATTCGGCACCGATGATTTGCGCCACCAGTTGTCGTAGTTCGACCGCAATTTCTGCCGCAGAACGCTTGCGCTCGGTACTCTTGCCGATATCCACGTACACCCTACCACCACTCAGGTTAACGGTGCTGTTGGTTGCCTTGGTTTCGGATATGGTACGCGCCAGTTCTGCCGCTTTCTCGACTTTCAGCCGCGAATATTCGAGACTGGAACTCGATGGCGTACGGACATTCACCAACAGAGAGCCGTTATCCGCCGCCGGTAAAAAACTCGAACCGCCCAGCGTTGCGTGTAAAACGAGCGCACCGACAAAAGACGCACCGGCAATCACTGCCATCCAGACCCGGTGATGCAGCGCCCACGCAATCACGTGACCATAGCGGTCGGATTGATGATCAAACCAGGTATTGAATTTTGCCAGCCAACGGCTGATACCTTTTTTCGGCTGCTCATGATGACCCGGCGGATCGCCCCAATAGGCCGACAACATCGGGTCCAGTGTGAAGGAGATGAACAAACTCACCAGCACCGAGCTGGCGACTGTCAATGCAAACGGACGGAACCATTCCCCCGAAATACCAGGCATGAATGCCACCGGAATAAACACAGCAATAATCGAAAACGTGGTAGCCGCCACTGCCAGACCGATTTCCCTGGTGCCATTGCTCGCAGCCGTTTTACGGTCAACGCCCATTTCCATGTGACGGACAATATTCTCACGTACCACGATCGCATCATCAATCAGCACACCGATGGCCAGCGACAGGCCGAGCAGCGTCATGAAATTCAGTGTAAAACCGGATAACCAGATTGCGATAAAAGCAGCCACCACCGAAGTCGGCAGGCTCAGCGCCGTAATCAGGGTCGAGCGCCACGAGTTCAGGAACACATACACCACAAAAATCGTCAGCACCGCACCGAAAATCAAAGATTCGATGACGTTATCCAGGCTGCTCTCCGCATCTTTTCCGCCATCCTGGGTGATTTCCATGGTCGTGCCGGCCGGCAGCGTTTTATTAATTTCCGCCACCATCGTGCGCACCCGGTTTGCCACCGAAACCGTGCTGGCATCGCGTGAACGGGTAATGGAAATCCCGACGTTCGGATGGCCGTTGCGCATACTGAAACCGCTGATTTCAGCAAAACCATCTGCCGTATCCGCGACCTGTGCAAGGCGGATCACTTCATTGCCGCGCCGCTTGATGACGATGGCCTTGAATTCTTCCGGCGACTCAATCCGTCCGATCAGACGAATGCTTTGTTCATTCAGCGGGCCTTTGACCTTGCCAACCGGCGCCGTGGTGTTCTGGTTTTTCAGCGCAGTCACCACCTCTGCCACAGAAACATTGTATTCACGCAGCTTCTGCGCACTCAGCAGCACACTGAGTTCCCGTTTCAGTGAACCGTTCACACTCACGGTCGCCACCCCATCGATGTTACGGAATTTATCCGAAAATTCATCTTCAGCTTTGCGCGAAATTTCAGCATGCGTCAGCGTGCTGGAAGATAGCGCAATCTGCATGATCGGTTGTGCCGACGGGTCTACCCGCTGCAGCACCGGTTCGCGCATTTCCACCGGTAATTTATAGCGGACAGCAGCAATCGCATTCCTGACCTCATCCGAGGCCTCAACCATATTTTTGTTGAAATTAAAAAAAATGACGATACTGGCACTGCCCTCATAAGCCGTGGAACTGAGTTTATCCACACCGGAAATGCTTTGCAGGGATTTCTCGATGCGGTTGATAATTTCCCGTTCCACGGTTTCCGGCGACGCTCCCGGATATGGCACGCTGACGACCAGCAAAGGCTGATCGACATCGGGAATCTGATTCACCTTGAGTTTTTTAAGCGCCAGCAAACCCAGAGCCATGAGCGCTATGATAATCACGATCATCGCAATCGGACGCTTGATACTGAAATCGGAAAGGAACATAGTTTATTTTCCTGCTGGTGCCGGTGCGGCAGACACGGAAGCAGCGCTGGCTGCGGTGGACGTCGCTGCGATCGCTCCGGCCGATGCCACCATCTGCACTTTCTGGCCGTCTTTTAGTGTGGACAACGGATTACTGATCACCTGATCGCCATTGTTCAAGCCGCTACGCACGGCATAGTCGCCGCGACGGGCATCACGCTGACCGATGACGACAGAAACCTTATGCAGCACGCCGTCCTTGATCCGCCAGGCATAGGCTTTATCGCCATCACGGATCAGCGCGGAACCGGGAATCATCAGGGTTTCGGCAGAAGCGGCCTCAATCATTCCTTCTGCAAACAAACCGGAAACCCTTGGCTGGACGCTGCCTTCCGCAAAGTTCACCAATACCTCCACCTGCCGGGTAGTGGCATTCGCTGCCAGATCAACCCGTTTCACCTTTCCGCTGAATTCCTGGTTAGCGTAACCGTTGATCCTGAACCGTACTGTCTGTCCGATTTTGACGCTGGTCACTTTATCGGCAGAGACCAGCCCCTCAAAACGCATGCTGGCAGGATCAATGACTTTCACCAGTTCCTTCCCGATCTGGGCCGTGTCTCCAGCAGAAACCTTGCGTTCACTGACGACGCCATCAAATGGCGCCCGCACTTCGGTGCGCTGCAATTGCTGACGCGCCTGAACGGTGCGAGCCTTTGCTGCGACCAGATCGCTTTGCGTGTTATTCCGGCGGATTTCAGCATCTTCCAGCTGCTGCGTCGAAGCCATACCGGAAGCACGCAGAGTTTTCAGGCGCTGCATCTGACGTTCCGCCTGATCGTAGGTCTGCAACGCGGCACGTTCGGCTTCCAGTGCAGAATTCAGACTATCCTTGATCGAGGTGTCATCCAGCCGGACCAGTAAATCACCGCGCCTGACGGCTTCCCCGTTTTCCTTCAATACCTGCAGCACGACCGATGAAATTTCGGAACGCAGGTCTGCCTTGCGTTCCGGCTGAATCGAGCCATTGATGACCGGGCCGGAAGCCAGTGCATTGCTGCTGACCATCGACAAATCTTCCTTGGTGATCATGAGCGGTTTTTCTGCTGCCGCCGAAGTTTTGGCCTGATCAGCCGTTTTTTTATTGCAGCCACTCATGGCAAGTGCCATGCATACTATGATTAAACTGAGTCGCAACATAGACAATCTCCGGATAGCTCGATTCTGGGAAGGTCGCTCCGACATTAAAAACTGACAAAAGTTGCAGATGGCTTTTATTTGCCTGCTTTCAGGTCAGTTTGTTAATGGGAGCAGACCATAGCCGGTCAGTATCCATGACGTCGAAAGCAATTGTCAATCAGACATTTTATTTTTCGTGTGTGGCGCCACCCTTGCAATTCCGATGCAAGTCCGTTAGTCTCCGCCCTCCTTTGCTTTTCCGTATTCTGTTGTGTCAGCATCCATTCAAGTAAGCTCCCGCGCAAGCGAGCACTCTCCCTCACGTCCAACGGCACTGATCGCGACCGACGTCTTCGGCCATACTCCTGCAATCGACAGCCTGGCCAGACAGCTGGCTGTGGACGCGACAATTATTTCGCCGTTTGCCGATCCTGCCCGGCCATTCCGTTCCGAGCAGGAGGCTTATGAGGCATTTATCGCTGGTGGAGGGATCGCCCGCTATACAGAAAAAATCGCCCATGTCCTGGAACAGGCTGCGATACCGTTTCAGTTAGCGCTGGGTTTCAGCGCAGGCGCCAGTGCATTGTGGCTGTCCGTCGCAGAAAGCCCGGAAAACAACGTCAATCCAAACATTTCCTGCATACGCAATGCCGTGTTGTTTTATGGCTCCCGCATCCGCGAATACCGCATGTTGCGACCGACCTGTCCGGTGCGCCTGATTTTTGCCGAACAGGAGGCCGCATTTGAACCGGCGGGACTGGTACAGGATTTACGTCAACGCGGACACGCTGCAGAAATTCACTCCGATAGCAAGCACGGCTTCATGAATGCGTATTCCCGCGGATACTGCGTTCAATCCTATACCCGTTATCTGGGTGAGTTGTCCGCCATGTTGCATCCATCCATGTACCATACGGCCTGACCCGCAGCGTTGCACAGCACCATCACAATAAAGGCGCCGGATTTGAGTAAACAGACCACCCTCACTTATACTCTGCTCCGCGTGACACAATCACCGCCCCATGTCTGCGGCGGCCAAACCGGCCAGCGCAGGCAATTTGTAATTGCACGACCCGTTTTGACTTTTCTTATTAACATTTTTTGCAGACCGATGATTCAGCCTTATCCGGCGTTGTGAATCACTGTTGCTGCGCGGAGCCATAAGCATGACCGCTTTCGTATTCAATGAAATTAATTTTGACAACCATGAACAGGTTGTCTTCGCCTCAGAAGCCAAATCCGGCTTAAAAGCCATCATCGCCGTACACAATACCCAACTCGGCCCGGCCATGGGCGGCTGCCGTATGTGGAATTACTCCAGCGAAGCCGAAGCAGTGCGCGACGTATTGCGCCTGTCACGCGGTATGACATATAAAAACGCAGTTGCCGGACTGCCCATCGGTGGCGGCAAGAGCGTGATTATCGGAAACCCGAAAACGGATAAAACACCTGCGCTGTTCGAAGCACTGGGCGAAGCGCTGGAACGTCTGGGCGGCCGCTACGTCACCGCCGAAGATGTCGGCACCAGTCCCGCCGATATGGCAAACGTTGCGCTGAAAACAAACTATGTGGCAGGACTGGGAGATCGCGGCGACCCGTCTCCATTCACCGCACTAGGCTGTTTTGTCGGTGCGCAGGCGGCAGTACGGCATCAATTCGGACGTGACAGCTTCGACGGCCTGACTGTTGCGCTGCAAGGTCTGGGACATGTCGGCTACGATTATGCGCGTCGTCTGCAAGAAGCTGGCGCCAGACTGATTGTGTCAGACATCGATCAGGCGGCACTGGCACGCGCGCAGGCGGAGCTGGGCGCCGAAGTCGTCGCCACCGACGCCATTTACGATGTGCAGGCAGACATCTATGCGCCCTGCGCGCTGGGTGCTACTGTAAACCCTGAAACGCTGTCGCGCCTGAAAGCAAAAATCATTGCCGGTGCTGCCAATAATCAGCTCGCCACACCGGAAATGGGCATCGCCTGCCGTGAAAAAGGCATCCTCTACGCACCGGATTTTGTGATTAACGCCGGCGGCATCATCAAGGTATGTTACGAATACCTGAATACGCCGGAAACTGGTCTGGACGCCCATGTACGCCGCATCGGCGAGACCTTATCTGAAGTATTCGTACAAGCGGATGCCGACCGGTTGCCAACCAGCGTAGTGGCCGACCGCATTGCCGAAGCGCGGTTCAAAAAATAATCCCCGCCTTCTGTGGTCCTGCTCAGGCCGTCCGGTATCCGGGCGGCCTTTTTTATTTCCATTGCCAGCAATTTCACAGCATGGCTGTTGCCCGATGGTATTCGGCATCCAGAATTCAGTAGTATTTTTTATTCAACTTGTTATGATATTCGCTTCAGCCAGTATCAGCAGGCACTCTGTAAAGGATCCGTGATGGGTATGGTATTTTGTCGTGGTTGTGGAAAAGAAATTCACGAAACAGCGTTGAATTGCCCGCATTGCGGCGCACAGCAAACAGGACCGAAGCAGCAGACAAGCAGCAATAAACGCATCCTGCCTGCCGCACTACTCTGTTTCTTCGTGGGCTTTCTCGGCATTCACCGCTTTTACGTCGGTAAAATCGGCACCGGCATCTTGCAACTATTGACTTTCGGCGGACTCGGTATCTGGGCGCTGATTGATTTCATCATGATCGTAGCCGGCAGCTTCACGGATAGTGAGGGCAATACCATCAATCTCTGGACCTGATCACGGCAGCAACTTACCGGCGCGATTTTTCTGAGCCGGCTCCGGCGTACTCCGTTTTGTTCCGGTTTTTTTCTGCAAATCCCTCGCACGCCTTTCCGGATGCCGCGATGACTTCCAGCATGGGCAAACGCTGGCTTTTCATCTGAAACATCCGGCAGCCATGCATAAAACCGGCATCATGCGTGATGTAGTAATGTCTGCACCGCAGACAGTTCTGCTGAGAGGATAGAGACTGGGAAGCGTTGTTCATCTCAATCCTCTGCCTGATCCGGTATCTGCCATACCTGACTGAACGCCATCAGCAAGCCTTCGCCCAACAATAGCGGTGTCTGGGGCCATCCGTGGTCGTCCAGTGCCAGCCGGGTCCCGGTCATCAAGGCTTCGGAGCGCAGCAGCCGCTCCAGATTTTGCGGCAACGTCTCGCTTGCTGTCGCACATGCGCTGGCATCATACGAATGTGCTTTCCGACATACCGCCGGACGCCAGGCATAAATACTGCACTTTTCGTCATGCAGCAACGGGCATGCCGTCTCCTTCTGCTCCGCGGCAGCAGCCTGCTGCAAACGTGCATAGGTCTGCCGGGCCAGATCCGGTTCATGCAGAGTCATCTGTCCGGCAATGAAAGCCGCTTCTGCCTGGGTGATTTCCACCCTCTGCCGGCGGCAGCAATGGCTGCATCCGGCAGCGCACGCCACCTGCCTGCCGTCGAATTTCTGCTGGCTGATCTGGTCAATATTTTGATGCAGCTGTTGCATCATCTGCTGCGGCGTCACCGACGCGACCGTCAGCCTGCGTCCCTGAGTGTTGCGCACCAGCGTAATCGCCTGCAAAAAACTCTGCTGTTCCTGCTCGCTCAGCGCATCGACCGTCATCGTATATCCATATTGTCCGGCATTCCGGACAATATCCTTCCCTGAGTGTGTTTTCCGGCATTGACCATATGTTGCACGTCCAGTCGCTGCTGCCAGTGCTGATAGACCAGCAGGGCCACATGGGCATCATTGGCTGCATACAAAATCTGCTTTTCCGTCAGTGGATGCTGCGCCCAGTTCGACGTGGAGATTTTTTTTGATTTGGACAACTGCATCCCGAAAAATTTGGCCACTGCCGTTTTGGCGCCCATATCGGCATGCTTGTTTTCGCGTAATGCTTTTGCCAGGTCCAGTACCGGCGCAGTGAGAATGCCCAGCTTGTCTTTCAGGCTTTTCAGATCATCACTCAATCCGAACCCTGCCTTCAGAACGTGGCTGGCTTCCAAAATCTGCTTCAGCACAGTATGTTGCCGCTCACTGAGCGCAGGACCTTGCACCGGAAATAAAAAAACCTGTTGTTCGGTCGCCAGCTGGATCAGATGCGGTCCGTTGTGGCGCTGCCCTTTCTGAAATACAGGCCGGGTCTCGGTATCAAAGCCCAGCACCGGCACGGACATCAGTTGCTCGCACACCTGTTCCGCCATTGTGTCATGCAGCACCAGCGTGACATTCTGAATGGCGATTCCGGGATATGCCGGCAACGAAGGAGCCGGCTCGTGATTAATTTCCTGATTCATTCTTTCTGGTCTGATGTGCGGCCTGCCGGATCACTCATTTTATCTTTCCGTCATCGGTGACAACCGGTTCCGGCGGTACAGTTTCCCCGTGCAGATCCTGACGCCGCCGACGCTGCGCCTGCGGAACATCCGGCGAGATCATCACGACCTGACCGTCTTTCAGCGAAATAGCCAGTTTATCCAGTCCATCATGCCGGAAATGATAAACGGTCGCATCGCTGACGGCACAGGACTGCTGCAGGCTGGCATCTACCAACTGCTGCGATAATTCCTGAATACCGGCAATCTGCCACAGCAGTCTGGTCATGATATTTTCACCGGATATCGAATGAGATAATTTTCAAAAGCCGCCGCATCCATCGGTTTGGCAAAATAATAACCTTGCACCTGATGGCAATGCATCTCTTTCAGTAACTGTATTTGCTCAATTTTCTCCACCCCTTCTGCCACGACGTTCAACCCCAGACTCAGTCCCATCGCGACGATGGCGCTCGCAATCGCGGCATCGTCCGGATTCACATGAATATCATTGATGAAGGATTTATCGATTTTCAATTCATCAATCGGAAAACGGCGCAAATAAGACAAACTGGAATAACCTGTTCCAAAATCATCCAGCGAAATCGATAAACCCAGTTTTTTCAGAGAACGTAATGCGGACAACGTGCTGCTGACATCCTGCATCACCATGCTTTCGGTCAACTCCAGCGTCAGCTGGTGCGGATCAGCGCCAGAATCCTGAATGATCCTGGCAATACGTTCCGATAAATCGTCCTGCCTGAACTGGCGCGAAGACATATTGACGGCAATCTTCAGCAGCGGTAAGCCGTGATTGCGCCAGATCACCTGCTGGCGACAGGCTTCATTCAACACCCACTCTCCCAACGGCAGGATCAGTCCGGTCTCTTCTGCCAGCGGAATAAATTCAACAGGCTGTATCAGGCCAATCTGCGGATGATGCCAGCGAACCAGTGCCTCGGCGCCAATCACGGTATGCGTCACCAGATCAATCTTCGGCTGGTAATGCAGACTGAATTCACCCCGCTCCAGCCCGCGCCGCATCGCACCTTCCATGTTCAGGCGGCTGATGGCGGTCACGCCCATCTCTGGCACAAACTGACGTGCGCTGTTACGCCCGTGTTCCTTGACCCGGTACATCGCAATGTCGGCATAACGCAGCAGAATTTCGCCATGATCGCCATCGCGCGGATAGACCGAAATGCCGATACTGGCGGTCACAAACACTTCCGCGCCATTGATCAGCATTGGCCGCGCCAGGGAATCCCGCACTTTTTCAGCAATCGCATCCACATCTCCGCTCTCAGGCAGATCCGTCAGCACAATCACGAACTCGTCACCACCCAGGCGTGCTACGGTGTCTGTATCACGCACACACAGATTCAGGCGTTGCGCGACCTGTTTCAGCATCTCGTCACCGGCACCATGACCGGAAGCATCATTGATCAGTTTGAAGTGATCCAGATCAAGCAGCATCAGGCCGACATGCAGCTCCTGCCGCTTGGCCCATGCAATGGCTTGCGTAATACGATCGTTCAGCAGACTGCGGTTGGCCAGACCGGTCAGGCTGTCATGGGTAGCGTGATATTCCAGTTCTTTCTGGTAATTGACCCGCTCACTGACATCGTTGATGACGCTGACAAAATGCGTGGTGATGGCGCCGGCGGCATCCTTGACCGGCGAAATGTGCAGTTCATTCCAGAATTGCGAACCATCTTTGCGGTAATTGCGCAGCAGGGCACGCCCCTCGCGCTTTTCCCGCAATGCAGAACGAATTTCTTCCAGATCCGGCTGCGCCATGTCTTCCCGCACCAGAAAGCGGCCTTCGCGTCCGATCACTTCTTCGGCACGGTAACCGGTAATGCGCTCAAACGCAGGATTGACGTAGACGATAGAATGATCGTGATCATCGCTGCGCGTGATCATGATGCCATTGCTGCTCGATACCAGCGCCTGCTCCCGCAGCAGCAAAGCCTGCTCCACTTCCCTGATCTGAAACTGGTCGTCGTTGATAATCTGGCGCACCGCAATCAGATGCGTGACCCGTCCATGCTCATCGCACAACGGACTGACTACCTGCCGCTCCCAATAACAATGTCCCGCTTTATGGCGGGTCTGGATATCGCCATGCCAGTGTTCGCCGGGTTGCAGAGCGGTAAATGCCGCACGGTGCTGCAAATCGTCCGGAAAGCCGTTATCCCATAACACGCATTTGCTTTCCAACTCAGCCAGCGTGAATCCGGACTGGCGGGTATACGCCTGATTACAATACTCCAGTTCGCCCAGTGCATTGGTAATCAGGATAGAAAACGGGCTTTGCTGCACCGACAGTGCCAGCAGTTCCAGATCATTCTGCAAATCCCGATGACCCGGCATCCCCAACTGCGCCAGAATAGCGTCAGCGAGTTCCCGAAAAAAACGGCCCAATACCTGATGCAAGGGATGAACATCGGTAAAGTGTTCGGGTGCACGCGCATGCAATGTCAAACGCCTCTGCGGTGCTATCAGTTCGCTGACCATCAGGTCGTGCATACTGTCGGCAGCCCCTGTGTACGGTTCAGCCTGCTCCGGCATTCCGGCGGTGAAAGTATAAGTCTCAGTCTGCCCTTGCTGCTCCAGCAGAATATCCGCCTGTAAATACCCCGCCCGCTGCACCAGAATCCGGCAAAAATCCTGCAACATGGCAGGCAGCGCATGAGGCGACCACAGACAGTGCGTCAACTCCCCCAGTAATAAATACCAATGTTCCAGCCGTTGCGACTCTGCATCCAGAGAATCCACCTGCCCGATTGTGCCCATCTGTGGTGCCACTCCTCGTCTGGTCATGAAATTGGTCAAAGGATTTTTATACCTTGTATAAAAAATTGGCGCAATAGAAACATTATCAATCCGTATCTAAACGGCAAGCAAACTTGTTTCGCATTGCAGCAAAGTCCTGGTTTATGTCAGATTTACCAGCATTTCTAGGTTAAAATCGAAGGTTTGGCAAACATTTTTCTCCCGCTCCTTCCGGGGCGCACAAGGCAGACAGCACGATGCTCACATTTCAACAAATCATCCTGACATTACAAGATTACTGGGACAAACAGGGTTGCGCCCTGTTGCAGCCTTACGATATGGAAGTGGGCGCAGGGACATCGCACACCGGTACCTTTCTGCGCGCCATCGGCCCGGAACCCTGGCGTGCCGCTTATGTGCAACCTTCGCGCCGTCCAAAAGACGGCCGTTACGGCGAAAACCCTAACCGCCTGCAACACTACTACCAATATCAGGTGGTGTTAAAACCGGCACCAGAAAATATTCTCGACCTCTATCTCGGCTCGCTGAAGGCGCTGGGGCTCGATTTGCAGCAGAACGATATCCGCTTTGTCGAGGATGACTGGGAAAACCCGACGCTGGGTGCCTGGGGCCTGGGCTGGGAAGTCTGGCTCAATGGGATGGAAGTCACGCAGTTTACGTATTTCCAGCAAGTCGGCGGCCTCGACTGCAAACCAATTCTGGGCGAAATCACTTACGGTATCGAACGTCTGGCGATGTATCTGCAAGGCGTCGAAAATGTGTACGATCTGGTTTGGACCGAACGCGAAGAAAACGGAAAAACCGTACGTCTTTCCTACGGCGACGTGTTTGCCACATTTTTTTGAGTTCTTCTACCGTAATTTTGCTAAGGAATTTGTTTTTCGGATTCACCACTACGGTCAAGGCGTCAAATGCAATAGGCAACTCCATGTACTTAATGCCGTTCTTGGCACATTCTTCCATCTCTTTTTTGAGAATGGGGCGAGATGCGTCAGAGATATCGGTTTCACCTTTACAGAACTTCTTAAAGCCACCACCAGTTCCAGCAATGCCGATGGTGACTTTGACTGCACCTTTCTTACTAGCTTGATAATCGTCGGCAACGGCTTCGGTAATGGGGAAAACTGTGCTTGAGCCATCAATTTTAATAAAGGTTTGGGCATTTACTGGAATGGACAAGCCTGCAGTCAGCGTTAACAGAACAACGGAAGGCAGGTAATCAAAACGGAGGTTTTTCATGGATTTTCCTTGGTTGGCGGGGCTAAAACTGAAATAAATACACTTTCTTCAATCGTTGCTTCAGTATTGCCAGCGTGCGGTATTCATCTTGTCTATAGGCATTGAGTTGCTCAGATAGACCAGTTCAATCATTTGCTCGGCAATACGGTCACTTGTCGTTGAGATGTTGCGCAAGTCGTTGGTGCTATTTGTCATCGAGACCAACGCTGTTTCATAGAACAACCATTGACCTCGGGCGACTTCGACGCGGGCTTTGAGTTGCTTATCAGATTCAGCTTCTGCGGTTAGTAAATCCAGGCCATTTTTGAATTCAATTCGAGATTGATTAAGATCCACCTGCAAGCCTTGCTTGGACACCATCGACTTGTCTAGCGATCTGAGCAGTATGATTTTTGCCATACGTTGAGCCAGTGAAGCCTGCCTGAGTGCCAGGGCAGCCAGGCGAGAACTGCCTTCGCTAGATTCTGCTTCGAGCGAAAACGATAAAAAATTCAACTTATTTAGTAAATCCTCGTTCACGTCATACATCACACTGGCATTAGCCGCTGTTAGTTTGGGCAGGCTATCTACTTGATCTGTTAGCGCAGAATTGGCTCTCGTCAATGCTTTCGCTGTTTTGGCGGACTTGTCGTTGAGCCCATTCAATTCTTGGCGCATGCGACTAATAGAGGCAATTGATCGATCAAGCTCTCTTCGTGCTTGATCACCCAAAATTCCTAAGGCAATCTGCAAACTAAGCTTATAGCTGCGCTCAGATTCGATCCGACAGATACCCGCTGTAAGCAGACTGCCACCTGTATTCGCTATAGGGGGCTTAGAAAAAGCCGCGCGCGAATCGATACACAACATCAAAGAAATGACTGCGACAAATTTAATGTTAAGAATGGGGGGCATGGTTACGCTCAATCAATTTATATCGTTAAAAAGATATGCTTTTACATTACTGCAATTCAATAACTATGGAATTGATTGTAAGGATTTAGCGTGACATCTTCATTACAGACAAAACTATGTGGTGATACACCGCAATGCATCACCCACAGGCCCATATTTTTTCTTGCTAAGAAGTGGTTATCGAAACACTTACCGCAATGATGGCATCCAGAACGCACTGAAGTTTCTGATAGTCATAGGACTCGACATGACCATTCTGACTCAGGAAGTCTTTTTTATACTTGTCTTTATGTTCCAGCGCACCTTGATAGACACCCAGTGCTTCATTGTAATTACTCCAGCGTACGCAAGCATTTTCTGGCAAATCAAGGTAACACTCGATTGCGGCACCACACCCATTGATATCATCAAAATGTGGCCCCTGTGGCCCAATAGTGAGAAAACGGTTGAATGCCTCCAGATCGGGCAATTTCATCATTTTCATATTACCGGGAAGCGCCAGAGCATTACACTTCTTCATGCTGGCAACGCCTTCTGCATCGTTGTCAAAGATGAATACAACATTGTTTTGAATGCGGATGCTGACCAGGCCCTTCACAAAGTTCACCAGATTACCTGTGCCCGAAAATGGATAACCGTCCGCCATATCGACGAAACGAAAAAATTCGCTGATGTTCGGGCGTAAAACATCAAAAGCATGCCTTAGTATTTTTGCATCGGAACTACCCTCAGTGACAAGCAGGTATGCTGCATGCTCGCTTATCCCCGCTTGAATATGGTCGCGCTCTACCCACCCGCCTTTTACGACATCATTAAAGAACCAAATGACTGGCAAATCCAAATTCACAGGATTTTCTGCAAAAATCCTCAGTAATGTGTATGGGTCAAAATTCCTAATCAGTGCATATAAATCCCAATGGTTGGTTTCAACATCATGCGGGACTTGCACCGTTCGTACGGTCTGTAGAATTTCTAAAGGGCTAACTATGTCATCATTAAATTCTTCGGAATACCTACTGCTCAATTTACTGACGTCGATTCCCTGAAGAATTTCCAATACCTGGTCGAAGGTGAAAGGCAATGGGTCCGCAAACGAGTAGGGATTAGGTCGTTCAAATTCGCGGCGTGCTCGTTCAAGCGTATGCCCTAAAAGTTCCAATCGCTCCAAGACCAATCTTAATGGACGTTCGTAATGCTCTTCGGGTGTTGTTTCCTCATGGAGTGGGGAAACAACTAAATCTTGTGCCTGAAATAATTCACTATGATAAGAAATAAATTCGTTCTTACTTTCCGTGATCGAAAATGGTCCAAGATTAAGTCCAGAATATGATCCCATGTTGATAGTTTTTCGTTAATACGTTGAATCAAAATTTGATATTACCAACTATTCTGCGTATCCGATTAGGACATTGCAAAAATGTACATCGGCAATCATGAATTTAATAACGCCTCCAAGTTTGATCACGATCAAGCTCATATTCATGCTGTCAATTTAATTTTATAATTCAACTAATATGGAAGTATGGTATTTTAAAAAAGATGCAGTTTTTTCTTTGACAGGAGTTTTTTATGACGACAATACAAGTATTTGACCCCGCACTTTGTTGTAGTACCGGTGTTTGTGGTGTCGAGATTGATCAGCAACTAGTCAATTTTTCTGCTGATGCCGATTGGTTGAAATCGCAAGGTGGTGTTATTGAGCGATTTAACTTAGCGCAGCAGCCGATGGCGTTTGCTGAGAACGTCACTGTAAAAGGATTTTTAGAGCGATCTGGACAGGAGGGGTTGCCGTTAATACTGGTCAACGGTGAAATCGCATTGACAGGACGCTATCCTAAGCGTGCGGAGCTGGCGCGCTGGGCCGGTGTCAGCATTCTTCCCGTCGTCGGTGCGTCACCCACTAATTCTTCGTGCTGCGGTGGTGGTAAGAGCTGTTAAGTGTAAATCGGTTGGATGAATGTGTTGGCGCACAGGTCAACGTAAGTCTGTGATTTGTAAATTTGTAATTAATTTAGATCAAAGGAATTCCGTGCTTTTTCTGACAAAACCTCCAAAATTCTTATTTTTCACCGGCAAAGGTGGAGTTGGCAAAACTTCGCTGGCATGTGCGACGGCGATTAATTTGGCCGATCAAAAGCAAAGAGTGTTGATCGTTAGTACCGACCCGGCTTCCAATGTAGGTCAGGTATTTGGCATCCAGATTGGAAATACCATCACACCTGTGCCTGATGTCGCATATCTGTCTGCCATGGAGATCGACCCGCAAGCCGCTGCGCAGGTGTATCGAAATCGCATTGTCGAACCAGTACGAGGGGTACTGCCTGACGCTGTTGTCAAAAGCATAGAAGAACAACTATCTGGTGCATGTACGACAGAGATCGCTGCTTTTGATGAATTCACTGATTTGCTGACTAATCCTTCTATATTAAAAGACTTTGACCATATCATTTTTGATACGGCTCCCACTGGCCATACGATACGTATGCTGCAACTCCCCGGCGCCTGGTCGGGCTTTCTTGAAGAAGGTAAAGGTGACGCATCCTGTCTCGGCCCACTGGCTGGATTAGAGAAACAGCGCGAGCAATATCACGCTGCAGTTGATGCATTGTCTGACCCACTACGCACACGTATGGTGTTGGTTGCCCGTGCACAAAGCGCGACCTTACGAGAGGCTGCGCGTACCCATGAAGAGTTGGCAGATATAGGATTCAAACATCAGTATCTGGTTATCAATGGTGTCTTACCTGACAGCGAAGTTAAAGAAGATATTCTTGCCGCAGCTGTCTGGAAGCGAGAGCAAGCAGCATTATCTGCTATGCCGACGATACTAAGTGGTGCCCCGACTGATTATGTGCCTTTGCAAGCATTTAACCTTGTAGGCTTGCCTGCCTTACGTGCCTTACTCACACCAGAAAATTTGGGCGATAAGAGTATTGAAACACCTTCAGTAGAAATTCCAGCAGTGCCCAGTTTATCCAATCTGGTCGGTAGTCTGGTTGGAAGTGGTCACGGCCTGATTATGACTATGGGCAAAGGCGGCGTAGGTAAAACTACCGTTGCTGCAGCCATTGCGGTAGAGCTGGCTAATCTTGGTCACCTCGTACATTTGACGACTTCAGACCCAGCTGCCCATTTGATTGAGACACTGGACGGCACCCTGGAGAATTTGACGGTCAGTCGCATTGACCCACTTGTCGAGACAGAACGCTATCGTGACGAAGTCATGAAAAGCAAAGATAAAAATCTGGATGAACAAGGCCGGGCCTTACTGGAAGAAGACTTACGTTCACCTTGTACAGAAGAGATCGCCGTATTCCAAGCTTTCTCACGCATTATTCGTGAAGCCGGTAAGAAATTTGTAGTCATGGATACGGCACCTACCGGCCACACCTTGCTCCTACTTGATGCCACGGGAGCCTACCACAGGGAAATTGAACGGCAGATGGCCAATACTAGCGTTCACTTCACAACGCCTATGATGCAACTGCAGGATCCAAGCCAAACCAAGGTCGTCATCATTACTCTGGCAGAAACAACTCCCGTGCTGGAAGCGGCTGGTTTGCAAGAAGACCTCCGTCGCGCAGGTATTGAGCCATGGGCGTGGATCATCAATAACAGTCTTGCCATGGCAAACCCTCAATCAAATTTATTACGCCAACGGGCACGTAATGAACTGGCTCAGATTAATGATGTCGCAACCAAATATGCACCACGTTGGGCGGTAATTCCCTTGCAAGCAGAGGAACCTGTCGGTCTTGAGCGATTAAAGAAATTGTTGCATAACGCCAAATAAAATATCAAAGGTAATTCTCTGAAGAGAGACCAAAATCATGTCTCAAAATAAAGTAAAAATGACCTTTCATATCGAGTCTGTTCGCATTGACGAAAATGGTAGCTTAGCACGTTGCAAAAATGCTGAAATTCCGCTTGATACGAATCTTGCAGGCAATCCAAATGCCTTTAATCCCGCTGAATTACTTCTGGCGGCACTGTCCGCTTGCATGATTAAAGGCATAGAGCGAGTAGTTCCAATCCTAAAATTTAACTTGCGTGGGGTTGACGTCATTATCGACGGTGTGCGACAAGATGTTCCGCCGAAATTGGAATCCGTTCGATACGAAATTATCGTCGACACGGATGAATCCGATCATCGGCTCGACTTGCTGCATGAGAATGTCAAAAAATATGGGACAGTTTTTAATACTGTGGCACCCGGCACCGATTTAAAGGGGACGTTACGTCGTCGCTGAAACTGCGACGACGTAACGTCGAGATATTTCAACGCAAAAATTCCAGTTTTTGAGTCATACCTGTGCTGACGTGCACCGAATATTGACCAGATGGGAATGCGGACAGCACCAATCAACGCGAGAAAATAGATATCGACATGGACTCAATTCAGCGAGGCTGTAATGACAGATAGTGTACCGGCAAATCAAACCGGCGTAGTGAGTACAGCAACGTCCACGGAAACTCATCTCAATGAAGGAGCAGAGTCCGTTCAACGGTTAAACGCAGAATGTTTTTGCGTCAGTCTTGATCAGAACGCTTTATCGCATGCACTGGAATCTGAAATTGCTGAGCACGATTTAGTGGAGCTGATACAGCAACGTTGTCCGCATCTGTTTTCTGCTCGCCCGGTGTTTCTCTCGCAGGTCCATGCACTACGCATGCACAATCTCATACGCGCCATAGAGAGCGTCGTTGCGCTACCGGCGTACCGCGAATTCGTATTGGCGGACGCACCGGAGACGGCACGGCATCCGCCGCCCGGTCAACAAAGTGTTTTCTTCGGTTACGACTTTCATGTGAATCAGAGTGGTTTCGGTTTGATTGAGGTGAATACCAATGCCGGCGGCGCGATGCTCAATGCCGTACTGGCGCGCGCGCAGCGCGCATGCTGTGCGGCTGTACAAGATCTGGTGCCGCCGCCGTCATTTGCGCAGGCTTTCGAGGAGCGCATCGTTGAAATGTTCAGGCAAGAATGGGCGAACTGCGGTCATACGCGACCTTTGGCAAGTATCGCGATTGTGGATCAATATCCGGCACAACAATACCTGTATCCGGAATTTCTGTTATTCGAGCGCTTGTTCAAGCGTTACGGGATACGGGCGATCATTGCCGACCCCTCGGCCCTGCAACTCAACGATGGAAAATTATCGTGCAGCGGGATGGCGATTGATCTGGTCTACAACCGGCTGACCGATTTTTACTTGGAACTACCGGAAAGTCGCGTTTTACGCGAGGCCTGCCTGCAAGACGCCGCAGTAATCACACCACACCCGCAAGCCCATGCCTTGTATGCCGATAAGCGTAATCTGGCCATATTCAGCGACAAGCAAATGTTAGCCGCGTTGGGCGTCCCTGAAGACGTGCAGAAGATACTGCTTGCCAGCATTCCGCACACTGAATTGGTAACGCCAGAGAATGCGGATCGCTTGTGGAGCGAGAGGAAACGTCTGTTCTTTAAGCCGGCGGCTGGTTTTGGAAGCCGTGCAGCCTATCGCGGCGACAAGCTGACACTGCGCGTTTGGCAAGAGATTTTATCGGGACAATACGTCGCGCAAGCGCTGGTCATGCCGGGCGAGCGGATCATTTCGGAAGAGGATCCAGCGCAAACCCTGAAATTCGATTTGCGGGCGTACGCCTACGACGGCAAAGTGCAATGGATAGCCGCACGTTTATATCAAGGGCAAACGACCAATTTCCGCACGCCAGGCGGAGGTTTCGCGCCGGTTTATGTGGGACCGTTTTAACGTGATGCTCGTAGCCGATAACCGGCGACAGATAAGCAAAACTTATTTTCGATGTGATAGGAAGATGTAACCGATCAAAACGTCATTCGTGTTCGGCACATGATCGCGGGCGTGTCGGGAATCAAATTCGCACGCCGGAAATATAGGGCTAGGAGAAATAATCGTTTTACCATTCTTATTAGTGAGCATCCTCAACAATTGAATGGTTGCATCTTCTTGTATTCCGCGTTTGATACCAGTAATAATTTCGTTGACTTGCTCATCGGATTCAATCAGTCCGATCATAAATCCGACTTCAGTTTCCTTGGCGTAGATACCGTTGACCTGTGCGGCTCCCGCAGTCGCTATTCTATAAGCGCAACAGATTTCACCTGCACCCACACCGGTTGACCGGAAACTATACCGAGCAATGCCGCTGCTCGCCTGGTCAGGCGCGACAGTAATACGACGTTTCCTACCCGTACGCGCACCAGCGCGATACCAGGATGATCGTCATCGGCGATCGCATCAACATGTCCTTGCAGGATATTTTGGATACTGCTTTTCCCCGGTGGTTCAACGGCAAGACTCACGTCTCGTGCCAACACCCGCACTCGCACCCGGCGACCGATCGATAGTCCCTGATCTCT
Source organism: Cognatundibacterium oligocarboniphilum (assembly GCF_013377855.1). GTDB lineage: Bacteria > Pseudomonadota > Gammaproteobacteria > Burkholderiales > Burkholderiaceae_D > Undibacterium > Undibacterium oligocarboniphilum. The sequence continues at coordinate 192,885 of NZ_JABXYJ010000003.1, forward strand.
GACCCAGAGGCTGCTGCCGGCAAACTCGACTCTTGCCAAACACCATTCCGTATCCACCTGGACAATTTTGGCATCAAGAACCGTTCCCGCTTCCTCCCCCAAGCGAACAGGTTGATCGAGGCGCGGCAGTGTGTCGGCTAACGAGCCGCAAACCAAAACATGTCCACTTTCCATCGCAACCAGATAATCAGCCAGTCTCGCCACTTCTTCAGGTGAGTGGCTGACATAGAGTATAGGAATGTTCAGCTCATCACGCAGGCGCTCAAGATAAGGCAATATTTCTTGTTTGCGTTTCAAATCGAGTGCGGCCAAGGGTTCGTCCATCAGCAGTATGCGTGGACTGACGGCCAATGCACGTGCAATGCCCACACGACTTCGCTCGCCTCCGGACAATCGATCAGGTTTGCGATCAAGCAGATGAGCGATACCCAACAATTCGATTGCCTGCTCCAGACTGACCCTTTGTACATCTGACATGCGCCGTCTGCCATAGCGCAGATTACCCATCACGGTAAGGTGCGCAAACAAACTCGCCTCTTGAAACACATAGCCGAGCGGACGCTTGTAAGTAGGTAGCCAGTGGCGTTCGTCTTGCCAGACCTCACCGTCAACAACCAGATATCCTGCCAGAGCCTTTTCCAGCCCGGCAATACACCGCAGCAGGGTCGTCTTGCCGGAACCCGATGGGCCGTACAAGGCGGTTACGCCACGGTGCGGCAAATTCAGGTCGACATCAAGCTTAAATCCCGGCCAGTCGAGGCGAAAACGCGCTTGAATTTCGCTCACGTCATGCTCCTTTCTTCATGGGATTGGATCGCCAGGAATACAGGCACAACAGAACAACGAAAGAAAAAATTAACATCACAGCCGCCAGGCGGTGCGCTTGCATGTACTCCATGGCTTCTACATGATCGTAGATTTGCACTGAGACTACTCGCGTAACGCCAGGGAGATTGCCGCCAATCATCAACACCACTCCAAACTCGCCAATCGTGTGGGTAAAAGTCAAAATCGAGGCGCTCAAAAAGCCCGGTAAAGCGAGTGGCACCGCCACTGTGAAAAAAGCATCCAACGGTGAGGCCCGTAATGTTGCTGCGACCTCCAGCGGACGCTCGCCCACGGCCTCAAACGCCGTTTGCAGTGGCTGCACCATAAAAGGTAAAGAATAAAACACTGAGGCGAAGACCAACCCCCAGAACGTGAATGGCAAGGATCCGATCCCTAGCCATTGCGTCAGATGTCCGACTGGGCCATTCGGCCCCATCGTCAGCAGCAGATAAAAGCCCAGTACCGAAGGCGGCAGAACCAACGGAAGCGCTACTATTGCGCCGATTGGCCCTTTCCAGCAAGCTTTGCTGCGAGCCAACCACCAGGCGATCGGCGTCCCCAACAGCAGCAGAATCAGCGTCACGATGCCGGCAAGCCGAACGGTTAGCCACATGGCTTGCAAGTCACTGTCCGTCAGGAGCATGAATGTTCCTTTTGTCGTTGCGCGTGCTGAAATGTCTTAATGGCTGAAATCAGCAGAATCACGCCAAGAATACCCATCATCCAATGTGTGGAGACCAGATCCAACAACATGCCACCCAATGTCGCTCCCAGGATTGAACCTGCGGCCATCCAGCATAACAACTGGCGCTCTTGCCGCAGTACGACAAAGGCATCTGAACTGGAATAGCGTACAAAGCCGACGATCATGGTGGGCAAACTCACTACCAATGAAAGGCTACCCGCCAGCTTAATGTCGACGCCGTAAAGTAGCACGATGGTGGGAATCAGCAGCTCGCCGCCGGCGACTCCTAGCAGCGCAGCTACCATGCCGATGCAGAAACCGGCAATCAGCCCAACGACCCATCGCATGGCACCAGAATCAATAAGTGGCGCAGCACCTTCAAGGCCAAACCAGGCTTCCGACAGCATTACCAGCGCTAAGCCCGTTAGCATGAGCATGATGATGCGGTCGAGCCATCTACGCGGCATGGTGATAGCGTGTCCAGCCGCCCACCACGCACCGGCAAGACTGCCAGCTAGCAAATTCAAAGCCACATCCCGATGAGAGACCAATTGCTCCAGCGGAATTACGTTGATCCGAGACCCCAATGCAGCGACCACGACAAGCAAACTCATGGCTTTGTTAAGGATGATCGCATCCAAAGTGCCCAGCTTGAACAAGCTCACCAGAACCGGCAAACGGAATTCAGCACCACCCAAACCGATCAATCCGCCAAGGGCGCCAATCAGGGAGCCGGCAACAAAGCCCTGACTGCTGCGGCGATGCGTAGTCATGGCACCTCCTTACTTGCTGGCGACATCACCCGGCAGTACGAAACCGTATTTCGTCATGACGGCGCGAGCTGGCTTACTACCCATATAGTCGGCAAACTTCTTAGCTAGCCCATTGCCTGCCGCTCGCTTCGTGACGACAAAGCCTTGTTCCAGTGGCGCATGCAGTTTGTCGGGAATCAACCAATAGCCACCCTTGTTCGCCAATTCGGGATTGACCGCCAGCGAGAGTGCAACGATACCGACCTGAGCATTGCCGGTTTGTACAAACTGGGCGGTCTGAGCGATGTTCTCGCCATACACCAGCTTGGGCGCAAGCTTGTCCCACAGACCGGCCGCACGCAAGGCCTCTTCGGCACGCCTGCCGTAAGGGGCATGTTTCGGGTTCGCAATGGCGATACGGGTGATCTTCGGATCGCTGAGGCTGTCCAGGTTCATCTTGGTTGCATCGTGACTGGCGCTCCATAGAACGATGCGGCCGACCGCGTAAGGCATCACATCGGAAGCCGCCAAACCATTCTTGAACAATTCACGGGCAAACCCGATATCCGCCGAAAAGAACAGATCGTAAGGGGCGCCTTGTTGGATTTGTGTATTGAAATTACCGGATGAGCCGTAGACCACATCTAACTCATCAGCCGGATTCGTTTTCTTGAAGGTGGTGACGATTTCGTCCATCGCAAACTTCAGATCGGCCGCTGCCGCAATGGTGATTTTCTCGGCATGAGCCGACAGAGAAAGAAGAAGAGCGCAAATAAACAGCACGGGCTTAGACAGATTCATAAAAAGGACTCTCTTTTTAAATAGATAATCAACAGGAAAGCACTACATCAAACTTCCGTTGCGTCTCTTATTTCGTTTGGTCAAAAATGACATAACGAAGAGCATAAAGCATTTTATTCATCGAGAACATAATAAAAATCAAGGAAATCTAATCTGCTAACGCGCGCATCGCTTCAAGTTCTGCCGTTGCCTCGGCATTGAGGCGCTGCTCAAGCGCGTCATAACAAGTAATGAGTTCCCGCCCCAACGGGGTCAGCAAAGCTCCGCCACCGCCTTTACCTCCGCTGGCTGTTTCAATCACGGGTCGGCCAAAGCCTTCATTGAGAGAGACAATCAGCAACCACGCCCGTTTGTAAGGAACTCCTAGCACGCGTGCGGCGGCGGCAATGGAGCGCGTTTCGCCTATCTGTCTCAATAGATCGATTTTGCCAGGGCCAATAGCAATACCATCGCCAATATAAATGCGAGGGCGAACCAAAATGGCGAGGGATTTAGTCGTAGAAGTTTTCATGTGAACTAAGCGATCGCAGACTGAGCGATAGCGCTCTCGACCTTATTGTAAAGTTCAAACGCGCAACTTGGTCTCGATTTTGTAAAACCCAATGATTCATAAAACAAATGTGCTTCAGCACGATGTACACCTGAGCCAAGTCGCGCACGTGAAAATCCGATAGCAAATATCCATGCTACGGCATGTTGCACAAGAGCGCGACCAATACCGGATCGTTGATGGCTGACTTTTACAACGAGCGTTAATATTTCTCCATAACCATCACTGTCAACTCGACGAATACCTTTGACGTGGCAAAATCCAACGATCTCATTGGCCATTTCAGCGACGAATAGGTAATCACTTACCCCTACTGGAATCGAGAAAAATCGCTCTCTGATCGTCGCGGCACTCGCTACGTATCCGAGGGCTGGCATTAGACCTGAAACGGATTCGGCATCGTTTTCAGTCATTGGCCTGATATTTAATGGATTTTTCATGAGAACGAATTAGATTGTCAGCAAGATTAAGGGTAAATTATAAGTCACGACTTTTTAGTTATTGATGACCGCTAACGCTGACCCAGTGTTATGCCATGCAAAGCTAAGTGGAAATACACCTTAAACAAACTAAATATTGCAGGTTATGCGAGGTCGTCTTTGTTTTCAATTTTCAATGCACCAGTTGCAGGTGAGGCCGACAAACTGGCCTCAATTTTGTGCTGAGCAAATGGATCAATGGCATCCACGTAGCGCATCGCACTTTGTACACTTTTCCAGCCAACGTATTCCATCAATGTTTTGATATCCCAGCCATTNCACCAAAACGAGGTCGAACAATCGACGTTCAATTTTGAATATTCCAATACTGATTTTCTGTTTTCCCTGTTCAACAATTACGAAGCAGAGGCTAAGCGCCTGCTGGAAGTGACAGAAAAATCACTCGCCCTGCCTGCTTACGAAATGATCCTGAAAGCCGCACACACCTTCAATCTGCTGGATGCGCGTGGTGCGATTTCCGTCACCGAGCGCGCAGCCTACATCGGCCGCATCCGCAATCTGTCACGCGCAGTCGCAGCAGCTTACTACGCGGCACGTGAAGCACTGGGCTTCCCGATGTGCGCGGCGAATGACATGCACAAGCCAGCCCCAGCGGTCAAGAACACAGACGCCGCCTGATCGGCATCCGGACAGAATGGACAGGAATTCCAATATGAATCAAACATTATTAGTCGAATTATTTACTGAAGAACTGCCACCGAAAGCGCTGGCCAGACTGGGCGAGGCATTTGCCGCCGGGATCGTTGCCGGACTGAAATCCCGTGATTTTTTAGAAGCAGATGCAGCCGCCACATCCTATGCTTCGCCGCGCCGGCTGGCAGTCAGCATCACTCATGTTCGCGCTACATCGCCGGACAAGCAGATGCGCGAAAAAGTGCTGCCTGTTTCCGTAGCGCTGGACGCCAATGGTAATCCTGCCGCACCACTGACCAAAAAACTGGCTGCGATGGGTTTTCCCGATGTGCAGATCAGTCAGCTCGAACGTGCATCCGATGGCAAGGCTGAGAGTTTTTTCTACAGTTATACCAGTGCCGGCTCTGCGCTGGCGCCCGCGCTGCAGAGCGCACTGGAAGAAGCCGTCAGTAAATTACCGATTCCGAAAGTCATGAGCTATCAGCGCCCGGATGGCAATACCGTGAACTTTGTGCGTCCGGTGCACAAGCTGATCGCTTTGCATGGCAACGCCGTGATTCCGCTCAGTCTGCTCGGTCTGCAAAGCGATCGTCTGACAGGCGGCCATCGCTTCCTGTCGCAAGGTCTGGTCACTGTCGCGCATGCCGATGACTATGCAAAGACTTTACAGCTGGATGGTAAAGTCATTGCCTGCTTCAGCGAACGCAAAGAACAGATCCGTCAAACCCTGCTGGCAAAAGCCGGTACCGATCAGGTATTGATGCCGGAAGCGCTGCTGGAGGAAGTGACTGCACTGGTCGAATGGCCGGTGGTATACGAATGCCATTTCGAAGCAGAATTCCTCGCCGTGCCACAGGAATGCCTGATCCTGACGATGCAGACCAACCAGAAATACTTTGCCCTGACAGACAGCAACGGCAAACTGCGTTCACGTTTTCTGATCGTCTCGAATCTGGAAACGGCAACACCGGAACACATCATTCAGGGTAATGAGCGCGTAGTGCGTCCGCGTTTGTCGGATGCTAAATTTTTCTTTGAGCAAGACAAGAAAAAAACACTGGCATCCCGTCTGCCGCTGCTGGCCAACGTGGTATATCACAACAAGCTCGGGACCCAGGCAGAACGCACTCAGCGCGTCAAAACCCTGGCTGGAAAAATCGCCGCAACGCTGCACAGCGACGTTGCACTGGCTGAACGTGCAGCCTTGCTGGCGAAAACCGATTTGCTGACCGATATGGTCGGCGAATTCCCTGAACTGCAGGGCATCATGGGCACTTACTATGCCCGTCACGATGGCGAGCATGAAGAGGTGGCTGCCGCCGCATCCGAGCACTATCAGCCGCGCTTTGCCGGAGATACCTTGCCCGCTACCGATACCGGAACTGCCGTGGCACTGGCCGACAAACTGGAAACACTGGTCGGTATCTGGGGTATCGGTCTGCAACCGACAGGCGACCGCGATCCGTTTGCACTGCGCCGCCATGCACTTGGCATCTTGCGCATGCTGGTGGAAAAACGCCTGCCTTTATCTATCAGCACCCTGTTGAATAACGCAGTCAGTTTATTTGCGGCCAACAGTCACTTTAAAGACCCGACCGCTGACGTCCTGAATTTCCTGTCCGACCGCCTGCGTGGTCAGTTGCGTGAACGCGGATTCTCTCAAACCGAAGTGGAAGCCGTGGTAGCGCAGCAACCGGACACGCTCGATACCATCGTCGAGCGCCTGCAGGCAGTCCAGGCATTTGCTGCTTTGCCGGAATCGGTTTCGCTGGCTGCGGCCAATAAGCGGATTACGAATATTCTCAAAAAAGCAGAAGGCACTCCGGGCGAAATCAGTCCGGCGCTCTTGCAGGAACCGGCAGAGCAGGCACTGGCGCAGGCGATGGCCGATGTCCGTCCGCAAGTGGATGCAGCATTCGCCAGCGGTGATTACACGGGTGCCTTGAAAACCCTGGCAGCATTGCGTTCCGGTGTGGACAGTTTCTTCAATGACGTGATGGTGAATGCCGAAGACCCGGCATTACGCAATAACCGTCTGGCATTGCTCGTCAGCCTGCACCGCCTGCTGAATCAGGTTGCTGATATTTCCAAACTCGCAGCCTGAGATTGTTTATGAATTTAGCTACAAGGACGCCGGAATGAAACTCATCATTCTCGACCGCGATGGTGTCATTAATCAGGACTCGGACGCCTTCATCAAATCACCGGATGAATGGATTCCGATTCCCGGCTCGCTGCAAGCCATTGCACGACTGAACCAGGCAGGTTACCGGGTGGTGGTCGCGACCAACCAGTCCGGTATCGGTCGTAAATTATTTGATATGGCCACCCTGAATGCGATTCACCAGAAAATGCATCATATGGCGCAACAGGTCGGAGCGACGATTGATGCGATTTTCTTTTGCCCGCACATGGCGGATGATAATTGCGATTGCCGTAAACCCAAACCCGGTATGCTGCACGAAATTGCCCGCCGCTATGACCAGCCGCTCAAAGGCGTGCATACGGTTGGCGACTCTCTGCGCGACCTGCAGGCAGGTTTTGTGATGGGCTGTATCCCGCATCTGGTCTTGACCGGAAAAGGCCAAAAGAGTTTGGAAAAAGGCGGCTTACCTCCGGGTACCGAACTTTATCTGGATCTGGCCACAATGGTTGACAAATTATTGGCATCCCCGCCTTCTGACACACAGACAGCGGCCTGACCGCACATTCTGGAGTATTCATGCTTCGTATTATTCAGTTTATCCGCTCCCTGATTTTCTTACTGATCATGATTGCCGCCACCGTGATCTGGGCGCCAATCAGTATGCTGTTTGCATTCCTGCCGTATAACCAGCGTTACTACATCACCTCGCGCTGGAATGTGTTTATCATCTGGGCCGCCAAAGTCATCTGCGGCATTCATTACCAGACCAAAGGGTTTGAGAATTTCCCGGATGCGCCGGTGATCCTGCTGGCCAAGCACCAGTCTGCCTGGGAAACCATTTTTTTACTGATGGCCACACCGCGTCCGCTGGTATTTGTGTTTAAAAAAGAAATTACGTACATCCCTTTCTTTGGCTGGGCGATTTCATTGCTGCGCATGATTCCGATCGACCGCAGCAAAGGCAAGGACGCGTTTGCGCAGGTGGTCGTACATGGCAAAAAGCGGCTGGCTGATGGTCAGTGGATCATCATGTTCCCGGAAGGCACCCGGATTGCGGTCGGCAAAAAAGGAAACTACAAAGGCGGCGGCGCACGGCTGGCGGTGGAAACCAATACGCCGGTTGTGCCGATTGCGCTGAATTCCGGCGAGTGCTGGCCCAAAAATTCCTTTATCAAAAAACCAGGAACAGTGACCGTCTCGGTAGGAAAACCGATTTCACCTGAAGGGTACAATCCGGTCGAACTGATGCAGCAGGTAGAAAACTGGATCGAAGCGGAAATGCGGGTGATCTCCCCGGATGTCTACCGACAAGAACATTCCTGACATCTGCCATACAGCCTGCATCCGCTAATGATGCAGGCTTTTTTTGACCCGAAGCCTGCACAAAATCCTGACTTGGTATACATTGACCGGCGTATTTGATTTTTTTCTCCGGCACATTGATATGGCGTCACGCATTCAGACTTTGGGCAAAGCAATTCACTCCGCATTGCAACTGGATTTATTCAGTGACCTGCTGACTCCAGAAAAACTGCGCACCAAACTTCAACCTCCTTCCGATATCATCCCCCGCAGCAATGCCGGACCGGAATTGACGCTCACGCCAACCACGCCACAATCTGCGCGCCAGCGTCAGATTATGCTGAAAGACATGGTTGTTGAATATGAGTTGCAACGCTCCAAACGGCGCAGTATCGGATTTCTGATCAATGATCACGGCTTACGCGTGACTGCGCCGCGCTGGGTCAGCATTGCAGATATTGAACTGGCGATCCACGACAAGCAGACATGGATTTCACGCAAGCTGAGCGAACGGCGGCAACGGGCTGAGCGCCGCATCGAGCCCCCCATGCAATGGCGCGATGGCGCCAGACTGCCGTTTCTGGGGCAAGACATTATCCTGAAAATTGCTCCGGCATCGACAACAGGAACCCATTTCAGTCAGGCTACCGGCGAACTCATCATTAACATTCCTAACGGGGCCACGGAACAGCAATTGAAAGACCGGGTGCAGGCATGGTTGCAGCAACAGGCGCGGCATGAATTCATGCAACGGTTACCGGTGTTTGCCGAAAAACTGAATGTCCGCTATCACAGCATGGCACTGTCTGCCGCAACGACCCGCTGGGGCTCGTGCACCACGCAAGGAAAAATCCGGCTGAACTGGCGCCTGATTCATTTTTCGCCGCTGATCATCGACTACGTGGTCGCTCATGAACTCGCACACTTGCGGGAAATGAATCACAGCCCGCGTTTCTGGGCAACGGTACAATCCGTGTTCCCCGATTTTGAGGTCGCCCGCCATCAGCTGCGTCAGCATGCAACGGCCGATCTCCCGGTCTTTTAAGTATCAGAAATATCCCCCGAAGCACATTCTGCTGCGGGACAGGTAATGCAAGCAGTTTGATCCAGTTTCATTATTCACGAATCACCCGCAACGAAAGGACATCCAATGAGAATTTTACATACCATGCTGCGCGTCGGCGATCTGCAACGTTCAATCGATTTTTACACCAAGGTGTTAGGTATGCATTTACTGCGCCAGTCCGATAATCCCGAGTACCAGTACACGTTGACCTTTCTGGGTTATGGCAGTAATCCGGAACATGCCGAGCTGGAACTGACGTACAACTACGGCGTGGAAAAATACGAGCTGGGTACCGCTTACGGTCACATCGCCATTGCCGTGCCGGATGTGCATGCCGCCTGCGAAAGCGTGAAAACACGCGGTGGTCTGGTGACCCGTGAAGCAGGTCCGGTGAAGGGCGGAAAAACAATCATCGCTTTCGTGCAGGATCCGGATGGCTATAAGATCGAACTGATCCAACGCACGTCAGAAGTCCGGCTGTAAGCGGCTGGTCTCAGAGCACCGGGAAACACAGATCAGGTCTCTGTTTTCCGGTGATCACGCAGACGCACGACTTTAAGTTCTTTCCCTTCTTCTGCTTGTTTCGCCTCATGGTTCATGGCTTTCATAACAACAATCAGACTCAGGATAAACAGCAAAGCTAACCCGGTGAAAATGCTGGCCCACATGATGCAAACTCCGGTGAGTTGAGATATCTATTTATATAACCCCCGGTGTTCACCGGTCAATCAGACTCTCTCCTGCCAAAGCTGTTTGGCAGCCATTTTTTGCATTCTTTAACGATTCACCGGCTAATCGCCCTGTTCTCAGACGTGACCATGTCTTCTGAAGTAAGAAATCAGGCCGCAGGTAGATGTATCGAGCTGCGCATCGTAAGCCTGATCGCCCATGATCGCCGGTAACAGGCGGTTTGCCAGTTGCTTACCCAGTTCCACACCCCACTGATCAAAGGAGTTGATGCTCCAGATCACCCCCTGCACAAACACTTTATGCTCGTACAACGCCAACAGCATGCCAAGCTGAAACGGGTCAAGACTAGGCATCAGAATCGTAGTGGAAGGCTGGTTCCCGGCGAATACCTTGTGCGGCAATAAACGGGCAATCTGGGCTTCCGTCAGTCCTGCCTGCGTCAGCTCTTCACGTGCCTGCGCTTCGGTTTTGCCAAAAGCAAGCGCCGCGCTTTGCGCCAGGCAATTTGCCAGTAGAGGCGCCTGATGGCCTGGTAATGGATGATCGCTGGATGCCGCCACCACGAAGTCACAAGGAATCAGCCAGCCGCCCTGATGCAGCAGCTGAAAGAAAGCATGCTGCCCGTTGACTCCGATCTGTCCCCAGACAATCGGGTTCGCACGGCAGGTCAGCGCTTCGCCGTCGCGGCTGACTGTCTTGCCGTTCGATTCCATTTCCAGTTGCTGCAAAAATGCCGGCAAATGACGTATCGATTCATTGTATGGCAGGATGGCGCTGGTTTCCGCACCGAGAAAATTGGTATTCCAGATGGAAATCAGCGCCAGCAACACCGGCAGATTTTTCTCCAGCGGCGTTTTCCGGAAATGCAGATCCATAGTTTCTGCACCGGACAGCAAGCGCTCAAATCCATTCATCCCGATCGCCAGCGCCACAGATAAGCCGACCGCTGACCAAAGAGAATAACGCCCGCCGACCCAATCCCAGATTTGCAGGATATTGTCATCCGGAATACCGAATTCATGCGCCTTGCCAGGACTTGAGGTGACGGCAATAAAGTGTTTGCCAATCGCCCACTCCTCCATGGCGGCCGCCATCAGCCAGGTGCGTGCAGTCTGTGCATTGATGCTGGTTTCCTGAGTGATGAATGTCTTGGATGCGACGATAAACAGTGTGGTGCGCGGATCGAGTTTTTCAAGCAGAGGGGCCAGATGTGCGCTGTCCAGATTCGAGACGTAATAAAAGTGCAGATTCGGGTGCTGATACGCTGACAGCGCGCGGGTTGCCAGTTTAGGTCCCAGATCAGAGCCGCCGATGCCGATATTGACCACATTCTGTATCGCATCGCCTTTGAAACCTCGCCATAAGCCGCTGCGAACCCGCTCAACAATGTCCCGCATCTGTTTGCGTACCGCTCTCACTTGCGGCATCACGTCGTTTTCAGCATCAGGAAATGGCTTGAAATCGGAATAACGCAAAGCAGTATGCAATACGGCACGGTCTTCGCTGATATTGATTTTCTCGCCAGAAAACATCCGGTCACGCCAGCTTTCCACATCGGACAAACGAGCCAGCGCCAGCAGGCTTTGCAAGGCGGGCTGATCAATGCGTTGCTTGGAATAATCCACCAGCAAACCATCAAGCTCTGCGGAAAAATGTTCGAACCGTTGCGCGTCTTCTGCAAACAAATCCCGCAAATGCTTGCGTTCAAGGCGTTTCTGATGCTGTAACAAAGATCGCCATTCAGGCGTCAGCGTAATATTCATGGGTGCAATCCGTCTCAGGTGAGCAAACAAAAATTACTGTACAACGCTTCCGGCAAAAGGGGTTACGACGTTGAATGCGTCAACATCCGCGCCAGATTCACATATTGTTCCAATGCAACCGTTTCCGGCCGTGACTGCGGATCAATTCCTGCCCCGGTCAGTTGCTGCTCGGTAAACATTCCGGCGACACAGTTACGGATCACCTTACGCCGCTGCGAAAAAGCTTTGGTTACGACAGCTGCCAGATCCGCCTGCGCACAATCCAGCACTTCCGCCTTGGGGATCATACGGACAATCGCAGAATCCACTTTCGGCGGCGGATCAAATGCTTCGGGGGGAACGATAAACAGCAGCTCCATGTGGTAACGCCATTGCAGCATCACGGACAGGCGCCCGTAAGCCTTGCTGCCCGGCTCCGCCACCATGCGCTCGACCACTTCTTTCTGCAGCATGAAATGCTGATCTTCGACGATGCCCGCGATGTCGGCCAGATGAAACAGCAAAGGACTGGAAATGTTATAGGGCAAGTTACCGACTACCCGCAATTTCCTCCCCGGTGTTAACGGTATGGAACTGAAATCAAATTTCAGCGCATCTCCTTCATGAATAATCAACTTTTCAGGAGGGAAATTTTTTTTAAGGCGGGTGACCAGATCCCGATCCAGCTCAACCACATGCATCTGTGGCAATGCGTCCAGTAACAACGTGGTCATCGCCGCCAGTCCGGGGCCGATTTCCACCATCACTTCGCCGCTTTGCGGATGGATTGCGCGGATAATCTGGCTCAATACGAGCTGATCGGTCAGGAAATTCTGCCCGAAACGTTTTCGTGGAATGTGTTTCATTTTTTAATATTCGTCATTGCCATGGCAGCTGCAGTGCGCAGTGCCACCTGCATACTGCCGGTATCAGCGTGTCCGACACCTTGTGCTACCAGATCGAGCGCTGTTCCATGATCGACCGAAGTCCGGATCAAGGGTAAGCCCAGCGTGATATTGACACCCAGTCCAAAACTGGCGTGCTTGAGTACAGTCAGCCCCTGGTCGTGATACATTGCCAGCACACAATCTGCCTGCGCCAGATATTTTTGCTGAAACAGCGTATCTGCCGGATAAGGGCCGGAAACCTGCAGTCCGAGTGCCTGCGCCTGAGCGATGACGGGGGCGATGATTTCGATTTCTTCCCGTCCCAGATAGCCATTTTCTCCGGCATGCGGATTTAATCCGGTCACCAGAATACGCGGATGCGCAATTCCCATTTTCTGCTGCAAGTCTGCGTCAATAATTTGCATAGTACGCAGCAGCTCATCGGATCGGATCGCATCCGGCACATCTCTGAGTGGCAAATGCGTGGTTGCCAGCGCCACCCGTAACGGCTGTGAAAGTTGAGGATTGGCATCGCAGGCCAGCATCATCACCACCTGCGGTGTCTGCGTTTTTTCTGCCAAGTATTCGGTATGACCGCTGAACCGGACTCCGGCTTCATTAATGGTACTTTTCTGCAGCGGCGCGGTCACGATGGCATCGCACCATCCCTGTTGCACGCTCTCCACCGCCACATCCAGCGTCTGCAGCACAGCACGGCCATTGCGCGGATCAAGCTGACCGGCAATTACATGGGCATTCAGCGGACAGTCAATCACCGTTACACGCTGCTGATCTGTAGCGGGCAAGCCGGCGTTACGCATGGCCTGCAGGGAAATGCCCATCAACCGTATCGACGGATCAATTTCATTTGCCAGCATCGCCAGATAAGCCGCATCACCAATCAGCACCGGCCGCATTTGCTGCCGCAAAGCCCAGGCAGCACGGATAGAAATTTCAGGACCGATCCCTGCCGGTTCTCCTACTGTGACCGCGATCACCGGCATTTTGGAATCAGGCATTATTGATCTTCCGCACGGTATTCGACATAAGTGCGGTCACGCAACTCACGCAACCAGTCCTGTTGCGCTTCATCTGCTTTGCGCTCGCGCAACACCTGCCGGGCAGCCATGCGCTGGCGGTCTTTCGACTGATCTTCCGTCTTGCGTTCCAGCACCTGAATCAGGTGAAAACCAAATGGTGACTGCACAGGATCACTGATTTCGTTGACTTTCAGCTTATTCATCGCCTGTTCAAATTCAGGCACCGTGTCGCCAGGATAAATCCAGCCCAGCTCACCGCCTTTAGCAGCGCTGCCATCTGCAGAAAAGGATTTCGCCATGTCTTCAAATGTTGCGGCCTTGCTTTCGATTTTCTGTTTCAGTTCGACCAGTTTCTGGCGCACTTCCGCCTCGGTCACAATCTGGTTTGCCTTGATCAGGATGTGACGTACACGGGTCTGCTGCACAGTCGCAGCGCCATTCTGGGCATCGCTGGCGGCGCGTTTGCCAGCGAGCTTCAAAATATGAAAGCCATTCGGACTGCGGATAATTTCGGAGAATTCGCCGACCTTCAGTTTATTGATGGCATCGACAAATAATTGCGGAATTCTGTCCTGTTCGCGCCAGCCGATCTCCCCACCTTTCAGCGCCTCGCCACTGTCGGAGTATGTCACTGCCAGCTTGGCGAAATCACCGCCGGAACGCAGTTTTTGCACAACTTCTTCCGCACGGTTGCGGCGCAGGGCAATTTGTTCTGCAGTTGCATTTTCAGGAATGCGCACGAGGATATGGGACAGGTTGACTTCCTGTTTGCCTGCTTTGGCGCTGGCTTCCGCGGCCAGATAACTATCGACTTCTGATTCGGTGATGATGATCTTGCTATCCACCTCACGATCGCGGATACGCTGCATCATGATGTCGTCACGGATCTCTTCGCGGAAACGGGCATAGGATGTACCCTCACGTTCAATCTGATTTCTGAATTCCTGCAGGCTCATCTTGTTTTGTTCGGCCATGCGCTGCAATGTGCGATCCAGCATCACATCATCGACGCGCATGCCGTTTTCTTTCGCTAGCTGCAGCTGCGCCCGGTCAATAATCATGCGCTCCAGCAATTGCTTCTGCAGGTCGGCACGATCCGGCAACGCCGTTCCCTGCGCTTTCAGACGACGCTCGACGGAAGCCATTCGCTCGTTCAGTTCCTGCCGGGTAATGATCTCGTCATTGACAACCGCAACAATATTGTTCACCAGTTGTGCTTTGGGTGATTTCGATGGAACAACCGATTGCTGGGCAAAAACAGCCTGACTGGCCAGCAGACTTGCTGAAACAGCGATGGCGGAAAAAAGTGTGCGTTGTTTCATGTGCAGTAAATGTCGCATAATGTTCTAAAACTGGTTAAGCAATGCTGCCGGAACAGCGCATCCTTCCGGCGCAAAAGCTGCAATATACACGTTGGTACGTATTTCACAAACAAAGTTTCCTGATATTACCAAGAGGCAATCAACGTCCCTACGGCTGTCCTGAATCTGTGTCTTCGTTCCGGCACCGTTTCGGTCACACTCGTTCAGTTCAGCGCTCGGAAATCGGCTGATAACCGGAAATATTCCGCTTCAATGCTTCAATCGGGTTATTTCCGACACCCAGCCGCGCCAGTCCGTTCAGTTCCAGCTGAATCGAAAATCCGGTATTACTGTTGATACTATCGATCGCAAACCGCTGCGCCACAAAACGCAACGACCAGCAATCTGCCTTGTATTCAAATCCAGCCAGACCATCCACAATCCGTTTATCCATCAATGAGTAGTTCGTCCGACCAACTGCATACCAACGATTGGCTAGCGGCCATTGCCCGGAAAAGTCAACCTGCTCCAGTGTATCGCGCTGAAAACGGTACGCCAGATTCAGCACTTTTTTAGGTTCCGGATGCCAGCTGACGCCATAGGTTGCACGAACCGATTGATGCGTACTCTGACTGATCTGCAAGGCGGTTTCAGCGCTCAGCGTATCAAAAATTCTGCCATCTGCAGTCAGAAGCAAATCTGAGCGGCCAGGATTTTTTACGCCATCCAAGGTCACTCTCTGCTTACTGAAATTGAATCTCTGCCCAATCGCCAGTTTTAACCGTTCTGCCCCATCTTCTTCGAGAAAACGGGAAATCAAAGCTAAGGTTACCTGATTAGCATCACCAATCCGGTCTTGTCCTGTAAATCGGTTCGCGCTAAAAATCTGCGTAAAATTAAAATCCGCAATGGCGCTGTCAAAATTCGGCAATCTACCCTGACGATGATACGGGGTATTTACATAAAATATTCTTGGCTCCAAAGTTTGCGTCGCCGTTTTCTCGAACAACTGACTGGGGCGTTCAAAAATCAAACCACTGTCAAGGGAGAAAGTTGGGATTTCCAGCTGGTAAGAGGGATTCTGCTTTTTCCTCGGATTGACCAGTTCATATTTGCTTGCATGCAGGGAAATTTTGGGAATCACAAAATACCCCGGCCGAATCAGCGGCAAAGAAAGCTGAGGAGTCACGACCAGGCGATCCCCCTGAACCAGCGTCGGATGCTGAAAACGTGTCCATGTACTGTCAAGCGTCCAGTCAAACCCCATTAAGTCATATTTTTCAGCATGAAACTGCAATTCAGGGGAACGGCTATACGGGAGAGCAATCGGCGTTGTCGCCGTCACATCCTGCAAAACCTGATAGCCGGTTGTACGCAAAGACGTATTCCAGAATGCGCCATAATAAGTCAGGCTGATATCACGCAGCAGCAGACGTTGCGCGGTTTTGGTGATCGAGTTCGAAAAATCGGATGGGTAATTATCATCCGATGCAGAATTCAGATTCCATTCGAGCCGCAACTGCGGCGTCAGCTGCTGCTGATGGACGGAAGTCAGCGCGTAGCGATTGGAATTGGTCAGACGATCGTTGGCCATCCCTTCAATACTCGTTTCACCCCGATATGTTTCACCGAGATAACGCCCCTCAGCCCCCAACTGCAGGCCACGACGGGAAATCAGCTTTGGATATAAAGTCAGGTCGCGGTTTGGCGCAATATTGAAATAATACGGCAATGCGAATTCAACGCCGCCTTTCGACGAGGCACCGACCACGGGCGGCAAAAACCCGGAGTGACGCGCACCGGACAACGGGAAAGTCAGCGATGGCGTCGCCAGGATTGGCGTTCCCATAAAATACAGCACCGACTTCCCGGCAATGCCAGTATCAAGCCCGGTATCGAGATTCAGTGTATCCGAACGCAGGTACCAGTCAGGATTCAACCCTTCGCAGGTACTGTAAGTACCATTGTTGACGATAGAACGTTCTTCATCGAGAAAATCAATACGCTCTGCGTTACCCTGCGCATTGTTACGCAATAATTTATAGACGGGATTAACGACATTACCGGCACCTGAATCGAGCTGCATACGGACACTGTCACCTTTATAGCAATCTCCATTACGCAGCATACGGACGCGGCCTTCCGCTGTCACTTCGTCTTCCAGAAAGCTGTAGCTGGCCCGGTCAGCATTGACCTGCGTACCACCTTTGAGAATTTCAACTTCATGTTCGAAATGGATGAAACGCTCCGGTCTGCCCCAGAATTTCCCGGATTCAATCAGAGTCGGCGCATTTTTATCGTCGGGTTGTTTTTCCTGCTGCAGCATCTTGTAACTTTGCTGACGCAGCAGCCTGTCCTCTTCAAAACTCTGAGGGGTAACGCTCTGCGCCTGGGCCTGGGCAAAAAAAGCGGGCACAAGTACCGATGCAACAATCGCCGGGATAGTAGGAAACAATAGCGGTGAGTGAGATAATACGGGTTTCCT
The DNA here is from genome assembly GCF_013377855.1 of Cognatundibacterium oligocarboniphilum. GTDB lineage: Bacteria > Pseudomonadota > Gammaproteobacteria > Burkholderiales > Burkholderiaceae_D > Undibacterium > Undibacterium oligocarboniphilum. Next base: position 210,293 of record NZ_JABXYJ010000003.1, read on the forward strand.
GCGCATGAATTCAGAAGTCAGTAAGCGTTTTGGCAAGCATTCCGGACAGTGTCATCAGATCATCCGCCAGAAATCAATCGTCTATTATAGGTGAAATGCTGTTAAAACCGCCTGAACATTACGCACAAACAAACTCGCTCATTTTTCTCATGTCACTCAACACGTCCTCAATTATGCAACCGGCTTCGGAACAAAAAGAACAGCGCCGCCTGGCTTTAAGTATCTGGCTGGCGCAGAAAAGCGCACAGAATTTACAGCTGACCAGTATGCGGCCAGCATCGGCAGATGCCAGCTTCCGTCAGTTTTACCGGATAGATACGAGCTCCGGGGAAAGCGTGATTGCTGTGGACGCACCACCAGCAACAGAAAATTCCACCGCTTATCTCAACATGGCAAAACTTCTGAAAGCGGCACATTTATCCGTGCCGGAGGTGCTGGAATACGACCTGGAGCAGGGTTTTCTGCTGGTGACCGATCTGGGAGCCCACACCTATGCCCACGTTCTCAATCACGATACGGCACATCAGTTGTATATGGATGCGATTGAGGCGCTGATTCTGCTGCAGACACAGAGCCAGCCTGATGTGCTGCCTGAATATGACCGCGCATTTTTACAGCGCGAGCTGCATATTTTTACTGAATGGTATATCGGCAAACACCTCGGAGTGACGCTCACTGACGCACAGAATAAAACTTTAAATACCGTATTCGACCATCTGCTGGCGAGCGCGCTGGCGCAACCCCAGGTATATGTGCACCGTGACTTCCACTCCCGCAATCTGATCTGGATGGCAAAGGGTAATCCCGGTATCGTTGACTTTCAGGATGCGGTCTATGGTCCGCTTACCTATGATCTGGTGTCGCTGTTGCGTGATGCGTATGTGCAGTGGGATGAGGAAATGGTGCTCGACTGGGCGATCCGCTATTGGGAAAAGGCGCGTCGTGCCGGGTTACCTGTGCCACAGGATATCGACCATTTTTACCGTGATTTCGAATGGATGGGCTTGCAGCGTCATCTCAAGATTCTGGGCATTTTCGCCCGCTTGTCCCATCGTGACGGCAAGGATACTTATCTGAATGATATCCCGACCGTGATGGACTATGTTCGCAAGACTGCCCATCGTTACAAAGAGCTGGTGCCATTGCTCCGCTTGCTCGATGAGCTGGAAAATACTGCGCCACAAGTCGGCTACACGTTCTGAGGTGGAAACCATGAAAGCCATGTTACTTGCCGCGGGACGCGGTGAACGGATGCGCCCCCTGACCGATACCTGCCCGAAACCGCTGCTCAAGGTGCGCGGACGGCCGCTGATTGTCTGGCACATTCTGAATCTGGTCAAAGCAGGTATTACTGACATCGTCATCAACCATGCCCATCTGGGCCACATGCTTGAGGATGCGCTGGGTGATGGTTCGCAGTACGGTGCGCGACTGCTTTACTCTGCAGAGCAACAGGCGCTGGAGACGGCAGGCGGCATCGCCCAGGCATTACCGCTGCTGGGTGATGCACCATTTGTCGCCGTATCCGCAGATATCTACATTCCCCATTTCGATTTCAAAGAGTGCCTGAATACGCTGGAAGATAACGATCCCTGGGGCAACCCGCATGCTCCGGATCAGCGCGACATCGCCTGGCTGTATATGGTCAAAAATCCGTCCTTCCACCCGACCGGGGACTTTGCCATGACGCTCATGGGTTTATCCAATGAAGGGACGCCGCGTCATACGTTTGCCAATATCGGCGTCTACCGGCCTGAGATGTTTGCCAGTATCCGCCCGGGCGATCATGCAAAACTGGGGCCCCTGCTGCGTGAATTCATTGATGCCGGACGGGTCGGTGGCGAATTGTACCGCGGCGAGTGGCATAATCTGGGCACTCCGGAACAACTGAGCGCACTCAATGCACCGCTATTCCCGCATCAGCAGTCATGAGCACGGTACCGGCAAATCTGCATGGCTACCAGCAGCGCCGCCAAGCGTTGATGACGCAAATGGAACAACGGGGCGGCGGCGTTGCGATTATCCCGACGGCACGTGAGTGGATACGGAACAACGACAATCATTTCCCGTTCCGGCATGACAGCTACTTTTATTACCTGTCCGGCTTTTGTGAACCGGAAGCAGTCATCGTGCTGACAGTCCGTCATGGCCGGCAGCAATCCCTGTTATTCTGTCGCGAAAAAAATCCTGACCATGAAATCTGGGATGGCTACCGCTATGGCCCGCACGCCGCACAAGAGCTGTTCGGCTTCGACCATGCATACCCCATTGCCGATCTCGATGCCTGTATGCCGGATATTCTGTCGGACACACCGTATTTGTTTTACAGCTCGGGCAATACGCCGCATCTTGATCCGTCTTTACAGCAATGGCTGCAAGCCGTGCGCGAACGCAGCCGTTCCGGTGTTCTGGCGCCGCACACGGTGATCGATATCCGTCCGCTACTCAATGAAATGCGCTTATTCAAAGACACGCATGAAGTTGCGCTGATGCAGCGCGCAGCAACGATTTCTGGCCAGGCGCATCTGCGTGCGATGCAGCATGCGCGCCCCGGACAATTTGAATACGAACTTGAGGCAGAGTTATTGCATACCTTTCGCCGTCATGGTGCACAATCGCCAGCCTATGGCGCCATTGTGGCCAGCGGCGCCAATGCCTGCGTACTCCATTACCAGAACAATCAGTCTCAGATCCGTGACGGCGAACTACTCCTGATTGATGCAGGTTGCGAATTCGACAGTTATGCTGCCGATATCACCCGGACCTTTCCCGCCAATGGCCGCTTCAGCAAAGCGCAACAAACCCTGTATGAACTGGTGCTCGCAGCACAACAGGCAGCACTCGACTGCGTCCGCCCCGGTGTCCGCTACATGGATGGTCATCATGCCGCCGTGCGCGTGCTGACGCAGGGCATGCTCGATACCGGATTGTTAAACAAAAATCAGGTCGGTGACGTCGATGACGCCATTGCCAGTCAGGCTTACCGCCAGTTTTATATGCATGGCACCGGGCACTGGCTAGGACTGGACGTGCACGATGTCGGCCAGTACCGCGAGCCGGATCAGCAGGGTGACGAGCGTCCTTACCGTCACCTGGAACCCGGCATGGTTATGACGATTGAGCCCGGACTTTACGTCCGTCCGGCAGAGGGTGTTCCCGAAATTTACTGGAATACCGGTATCCGTATTGAAGACGATATTCTGATCACGCCGGAAGGGTATCTGAACCTGACCCGGGATACGCCAAAAACAGTGGCCGAGATTGAGTCGGAAATGCGTCAGCACACCATGTGTTCATGAGGAAATCATGCCAGCAACGATGAATGATTTTGATATAGCCATCTGCGGCGCAGGTCCGGTCGGACAAGTGCTCGCCTTGTTATTGCAGAAACATGGCATTGCAGCACAACGCATCGCCTTATTCGATGCCAAAACCAGTGCCCAGGTGGAACAGGATGCGCGCACGATTGCGCTGTCCTACGGCAGTCAGCAAATCCTGCAGATGGCGGAATGCTGGCCGGTACGGGCAACTGCTATCCGTGAAATCCATGTCTCCCGCCGCGGCTATTTTGGCCGCACGCTGATCCGGGCTGAAGAACACCAGGTACCGGCACTCGGTCAGGTTGCCTGTTACGGCGACATCATCCGCCCGATGCAGGCTGCACTGGTTGCCACCGAGGTGCAGCAATTCCGGCCATGTCTGGTGGAAAACCTGGAGGAAGCTGACGATCACGTGCGACTCAATCTGTATCAGCCCGCAACGAACACCCGTTTCTGCAAAAGCGCCAATATTGTAGTGCAAGCGGAAGGTGGCACATTTTCAGACCAGTCGCAGCGATTGCAACGGCACGATTACCGGCAAACCGCCCTCATCGCCCATGTAGAATTTGAGCAACCCCGTCCTGGTCGCGCATTCGAGCGTTTCACAGAACAAGGTCCGCTGGCGCTGCTTCCTCAGGATCAGGGCTATGCGCTGGTCTGGTGTGTCCGCCCGGCACGGGCGGAGCAGCTGATGAGTCTCAGCGATACGAATTTCATCCAGGCGTTGCAGCAGGAATTCGGCCAACGTATGGGTAACCTGGGCAAGATATCCGCCCGCTCGGCTTATCCTCTGGGCCTGAATGCGCAAGCCCAGGCAACGGCACGCACGGTCTGTATCGGCAACGCCGCCCAGACCCTGCATCCGGTTGCCGGACAAGGGCTGAATCTGGGGCTGCGCGACGCTTATACGCTGGCGCAATGTCTGAGCAGGCAAGGCAATAATGCTCAGAACGTGTTGCAGCAATTCCTGCAGCAAAGACGCACTGATCGCCAGCTCACCATTCGGCTGACCGACACGCTAGCACGCATTTTTGCACAGGATGAGTACGCGTCGCTGACGCAGTCAATGCTCGGTCTCGGGCTCGGTATGCTGGACATGGTTCCTCCGCTTAAAAAAGTTCTTGCCGGACACATGATGTATGGCTGGCGCTAAACTGATCCCCTTAATCCCCTTGATCCCCTTTAACCTCTGACAAACAGGAAAATCAATGAAATTACGTACCAAACGACGTTTGCTGAATTATGGCCGGCTATATAACTACCAACTGGCCACCGTACTGAATGCCGCTTTTGAGGAATTCAAAGCCGATTTCATTCAGGAAGGGGAATCCGTCTCTGACTCACAGGAAGCCTTAAAAAAACTGGGCAACAGCTATCGTTACTTTAAAAAATTCAGCCTGCGTTTTGTCATTACACGCTGAAATAGCATGATAGCAAGGCGGCGCAGCACATCGCCGCCCTGCTGTCTCTACACTGCACCGGATCTGCCGGTCGCCGATCAGGGTGCATGCCGAGCATCCCGCGACGGCATATCAGACAAGCAATCAGCCGATCGGCAAACCACTGACCGGCTTGATTTCCTCCATACAAATCATCGACCGCAGCGATGCCACTCCCGGCACCTGCATCAGAGTATCCGTCAGAAACAAAGACAAACTCTTCAGATCAGCCGCCACCACTTTCAGGATGTAATCAAAATCTCCGGAAATCGTGTGGCATTCAATAATGTTGGGGAACGCCATCAGTTGCCGTTCAACTTCCCTGACGTTGCGGAATTGTTCACGGTCCAGTGAAAGATTGACGAAAGCCATCACTCCCAGCCCTACAGCCTGAGGTGCCACCTGCGCCACATAACCGCGTATCACCTTTTTTTCTTCCAGCGTCCTGACCCTGCGCAGGGTTTGCGGTGCAGACAAATGTATTTTTTCAGCCAGATGCAGATTGCTGATACGACCATCATCCTGCAAGTGCCGCAAAATACTTAAATCATAATTATCCAACTTGACCTCTTTTCGCAGACATTTTTTCAGTTATTTTCTCATTTATTTTATATAAAACTTTATTTTTGAAATAAAAATACTTTTTTTAAATCAAAAGAGAAATTTTATTTCCAATTAAATCGAATCAACAACACATTTAGCAATCTTATTATCACCGGGTCTGGCTACAATGAATATCAGGACTCGTTGTTTTGGAAAGCAGGTTTTGCTTGAGGCTTTTGCGAAATGTGGAAAAATTTCGCAACAGCTTCCGGACATGCCTCAGATGCTTTATCTCTGGCTAAGTTCAATGACGATGTTCCAGACAGATCAATCAACATCACGGAGAACATCATGGTGACCTTCATCGGCACAAAGGAAATGCAAACCCATTTACGCCAGGTACGGCTTGAAACCGCGATTACGCGAATGGCGGAAATGATCAGGGAAGACTATCTGCGCTGGAGCAGCTTTGATAAATCAGCCCGTGTTGCCAATCATTCCGAGATTGGCGTGATTGAATTGATGCCAATTTCGGATGGAAAAAATTATTCATTCAAGTATGTGAATGGCCACCCGAAAAATACTCAGGCCGGTTTGCTGACGGTAACCGCTTTCGGTGTACTGGCGGATGTCGCCACCGGCTATCCCCGCTTGCTGTCAGAACTCACGCTCACGACCGCCATCCGTACGGCAGCGACGTCTGCCCTTGCCGCACGCTACATGGCACGACCAGACAGCCGCAGCATGGCACTGATCGGCAACGGTGCGCAAAGCGAATTTCAGGCTATCGCTTTTCATACCATGCTGGGGATTCAGGAATTGCGCGTCTTTGACGTTGATCCGGCAGCGATGGATAAACTGGTACGAAACCTAAGCGCCTATCCAGCACTGCGCGTAATTCGTGCCCGCTCGGTGGCAGAAGCCGTTAAAGGCGCGGATATTGTCACGACTGTGACGGCAGATAAAACCAATGCCGTCATCCTGACCGCAGAAATGATTGAATCGGGCATGCATATCAATGGCGTTGGTGGCGATTGCCCGGGAAAAACCGAGCTGGATGCCGGGATTTTGCAAAACGCACGGGTTGTGGTTGAATACGAACCGCAATCCAGAATAGAAGGTGAATTACAGCAGATGCCGGCTGATTTTCAGGTCACTGAGTTATGGCAAGTGCTCAACGGCGATGCAATGGGACGCGAGAATGCACATCAAGTCACGGTATTCGATTCAGTCGGCTTTGCACTGGAAGATTTTTCTGCCATGCGTTATCTGGAAAAATACGTTGTGCAGAAAAATTCCCCGGTACTTGATCTGATTCCGGAAATGCTGAATCCCAAAGATCTGTTTGGCATGGGAATGAACGGCACGATTGCCTCTACACAGTCACCGGTCAGTTTCGCAGCCCCTGCAGTACCGATACACGCAGTACACGCTTAATTTTTACTATCACGATCCATCATCATAAGAATGAAAACTATTTCCATCATCGGGGCGCCAACAGATGTCGGCGCCAGCGTCAGGGGTGCAGGCATGGGGCCTGATGCTCTGCGGGTAGCAGGACTGAATGAAGCGCTGGAAGCGCGCCAGCTCAGCGTCATTGACCACGGCAACCTGCATGGCCCCGCCAATCCCTGGGAACAGCCGGTGAATGGTTTGCGCCACCTGACACAGGCCATCGACTGGAATCAGGCAGTTTATGATGCTGTCAATGAAGCTTTGCTGAATGGGCATTTGCCGATGATGCTGGGCGGTGATCATTGCCTGGCTATCGGTTCAATCAGCGCAGTAGCGGCCCACTGTCGGCGGGTCGGGAAAAAATTACGCGTTTTATGGTTTGACGCGCATGCCGACAGCAATCTGTCTACCATCAGCCCGACCGGTAACATTCACGGTATGCCAGTCGCTTGCCTGATGGGGCACGGCCCCAAAGAACTGATCGCTTATTCGGGTGTCACCCCCGCTATTCAGCCCGCAGACATACGGCTGATCGGTATCCGCAGTGTGGATGCCGGAGAGAAAAAATTCATCCATGATATGGGCATGCAGGTTTTCGACATGCGCTACATCGACGAATACGGCATGCGCAATGTCATGAGTTCGGTGCTCGCAGGGTTAGACTCTGACACCCACCTCCATGTCAGTTTCGATATGGATTGCCTGGACCCCGGAATTGCTCCGGGTGTCGGTACGGCAGTGTTAGGCGGCCCAACCTACCGCGAAGCACAGCTCTGCATGGAAATGATCGCCGATACCGGATTGCTGGCGTCGCTCGATGTGGTGGAACTGAATCCAGCGCTGGATGTCCGTAATCAGACTGCTATTCTGGCAGTCGACCTGATTGAAAGCCTGTTTGGGAAATCCACACTGGTCAGAATGTGAGTTGTACAAAAAAGCCGCTGATACAGCGGCTTTTTTGTAGCATTTTGCTTATTTCTTCCCTCCGGATGGCGTACCATTGGTCTGCCCCCCCATATTCGGAGGGCCCATGCCGGTTGTTTTAGCACTCATCAGATTTTGCTGGTTTTGCTTGTCCTGCTCCTGTTGAAAAGCAATCTGTTTCTCTACTGCCTTATTGTTTGCAACGATAAAATCTTCAGTGGCCTTTTTCCATTGCTCCTGACGCTGCATCAATTCATTCAGTGTTTTCTTTGCATCACTTGCAGCAACTGCATATACTTTATCCATGCGCTGTGTTGCCGCATCCATTTCATCCTCATTCATAAGACGTTCAATATCTTTAGGAATAATTTTTCCAGCCGGCAAAGAATTCGTCAGATTTTCAGCGAACCGGTTATAACAATTTGTCCAGGCTGAAAATTCATTTTGTACTTTTTTAATTTCCTCATTGGTTTTAGACACTTCAGGAATAACTGGTGTACCACACTGAAATGCACTCAATTGCACCTCTTTGCCATCAAACTGACTGGTGTAGTACAAAATTTTCTCCCGGTTGGCGGTACGGTCAGCGATTAACTTCAGAAATTCTTTACCTTTGACATTTCCTCCCATGGCAGACTGCCGGAAATACTTTTCTGCAATCTGTTCATCTCTTTTCACACCATCGCCATACCAGTAAAGCTCTCCCAGCGCTTCCTGAGCGTCCGCATTCCCATTCTGTGCCAGCTTGTTGTAAATCGGAATCGCATGTCCAAAATCCTTTTTCTCCGCCAGTCTGGCGGCTTCTGTCAAATCATTCGCAAAAGCCAAGCCTGCAATACTCGATAAGAAGGTAATACTGATCCATCGTTTCATACAACTTCCCCCGATTGAAATGAAGTACTGTGATTTTTATAATCCACGAATTCAAACAGCGTCATAAATGAGATTCAAGAAAATTTTTCAGAATACCCGGATAACTATGCTGTCAACTGACAATGAGTTTTCTGCATTTCTCAGTTACGTTGAATCAACATGGATGTATTAATATATTAGTACAATATTCCATTGATTGGAAAAATTGAATGCCTTTAATGCACTAAAAATTGGCAACTGACTTCCGTTAAGACGTACTGCCAGTCCATTGATTGCATACAAATTTTCATTCATAAAAAAAACCTCCTGCGAATACAGGAGGTTTCTGAAGGAAAAAGAGCGGATACGCAGATTACTCGACCGCTTTCACCATATCCTCAATGACTTTTTTGGCATCGCCAAAGACCATCATGGTTTTGTCCATGTAAAAGAGTTCATTGTCCAGACCGGCATAGCCGGAAGCCATGGAGCGTTTGTTCACGATCACCGTTTTTGCCTTATAAGCTTCCAGAATCGGCATACCCGCAATCGGTGATTTCGGATCTTTGGCAGCAGGATTGACCACATCATTCGCCCCCAATACCAGCACCACGTCAGCCTGTCCGAATTCACTGTTGATGTCTTCCATCTCGAACACCTGGTCGTACGGAACTTCAGCTTCGGCCAGCAACACATTCATGTGCCCCGGCATACGACCGGCAACCGGATGAATCGCATATTTGACGGTAATACCTTTGTGCGTCAGCTTTTCAGTCAGTTCTTTCAGCGCATGCTGGGCACGAGCGACCGCCAGTCCATAGCCCGGGACGATAATCACGGTTTCAGCATTGCCAAGTAAAAAGGCCACATCGTCCGGAGAACCGGATTTCACGTTCCGCTGTACCTGCGTGCCAGCAGATGCTGCCGCTGCCTCGCCACCGAAACCGCCGAGAATGACGTTAAAGAAGGAGCGATTCATTGCCTTACACATGATGTAGGACAGGATGGCGCCGGAAGACCCTACCAGTGAGCCAGCAATAATCAGCATCGAATTATTGAGCGAAAAGCCAATCCCGGCAGCAGCCCAGCCAGAATAGCTGTTCAGCATCGAAACCACGACCGGCATATCAGCACCGCCGATAGGAATGATGATCAGCACACCCAATACAAAAGCGATGGCCGTCATCAGCAAGTAAGGTATCCATGCTGGCTGAGCGCTGGGTGCAAAGCAGAAGATCAGGCCGAAACCGATCATCGCCACTGCCAGCAACAGGTTCAGCATATGCTGACCGGCAAAGCTGACCGGCGCGCCCTGAAATAAACGGAATTTATATTTGCCGGACAACTTACCGAAGGCGATCACGGAACCGGAAAAAGTAATCGCACCGACAAATGTACCGATAAATAATTCCAGCCGATTGCCGAACGGAATAGCAGCATCACGTGCAGTGATATTAAAAATCCACGGCTCAGCCACAACCGAAACGGCAATACAGACGGCAGCCAGACCGATCAATGAGTGCATCGCAGCAACCAGTTCAGGCATTTTGGTCATTTCGACCCGTTTCGCCAGCGTTGCACCAATACCGCCGCCAACAATCACTCCCAGCGCCAGCAAACCGTAACCCAGACCGCTGCCCGCCGCTTCGTTTTTAAGTTTGACGATCAGTGCCACTGTGGTGAATACTGCCACCGCCATACCGGCCATGCCAAATGCATTGCCGCGACGCGCAGTCGAGGGATGAGACAGACCTTTTAATGCCTGAATAAAGCAGACGGATGCAATCAGATACAGCATCGTAACGAGATTCATGCTCATTATTTGCTCTCCCTCGCGTTTGTTTTGCTCTCTTTTTTCTTGAACATTTCCAGCATCCTCTGAGTTACCAGAAATCCGCCGAAAACGTTAACTGCGGCCAATGCCACGGCAACGGTTCCCATGATCTGCGCCAGCAAACCTTCCGTTAAGCCGGCAGCCAGCATGGCACCGACAATGATGATGGCGGAAATGGCGTTGGTGACAGCCATTAAAGGCGTATGCAACGCCGGAGTGACCGTCCACACCACGTGATAGCCGACATAAATGGCCAGCACAAAGATGATGAGATTGGTAAGGGTATGACTAACTTCCATGGTGTCCTCTCTGTTTTTTGGATTAAGACATACAAATCAGTTCAGATGCAGCGCGCCCGGCATGATGAATCACTCCCATCGCAGTTTTGGATCAGATGACGGAATGATATTCAGCGGAAAGCGGCTGCATATGCGCTTCAATTACTCCTTCAGACCAGTGATCTGGTTTTTTGCGTTAACAAAAACCACTTTCGGCTTGTACCCGCTGGTTTCCTGTTCCGTCATCGGGGCGTAGGTACAAATGATCATCAGGTCGCCCAGCTGTACACGGCGGGCTGCGGCGCCATTTAATGAAATTTCACCGCTGCCACGTTTGCCTTTAATGGCATAGGTGGAAAAACGCTCGCCGTTGTTGACGTTGTACAGCTCGATCTGTTCGTTCTCGATGATATTCGCAGCGTCGAGCAGATCTTCATCGATACCACAGGAACCTTCATAGTGGAGATCGCACTGGGTCACAGTGGCGCGATGAATTTTGGCGCGGAGCATATTTCTTTGCATGATGTTTCTGCTTTCTGATACCTTTTACTCAAATACAGTTTATTTCTGAAGTTATTTTTTCAACACTTCGCCACCGGCGCACAGCAAAGTGGCGGCGACAATCTCATCCTCGCGGTTGATCGCAAGCTGCGCATCCTTGTCGATAATCAGCTTCAGAAAATCCAGCACGTTGCGGGCGTACAGTGCAGAAGCATCTGCCGCCACCAGTGTCGCCAGGTTCGGCTCGCCGATGATATGCACACCATGTTTCGTGACTGTCTTTCCGAGTTCGGATAAAGGACAGTTACCGCCCTGCTCTACCGCCATATCGACAATCACAGAGCCCGGTTTCATTGCCTTGACAGTTTCTTCCGAGATCAGCACCGGTGCTTGACGACCTGGAATCAGCGCTGTGGTGATGATGATGTCGGCCTGTTTCGCACGCTCATGCACCAGCGCAGCCTGACGCTGCATCCATGCTGCAGGCATAGGACGCGCATAACCGCCGGTTCCTTGCGCAATCTCACGCTCCTCATCGGTTTCATAAGGAACGTCAATGAACTTTGCACCCAGAGATTCCACCTGTTCTTTGACAGGTGGACGGACATCGGAAGCCTCAATCACGGCACCGAGACGCTTTGCCGTCGCGATCGCCTGCAAGCCTGCAACCCCGACGCCCATAATCAATACCCGGGCCGCCTTCACGGTTCCGGCGGCGGTCATCAACATAGGCATGAAACGCTGATAGGTATTCGCGGCCAGCATCACCGCTTTATATCCGGCGATATTTGCCTGAGAAGACAAGACATCCATAGACTGCGCACGGGTGATCCGCGGTGCAGCTTCCAGTGCAAAGGCGCTCAGACCATGTGCCGCCATGGTGGCAATATTTTCTGCATCAAAGGGATTCAACATACCGATCAGAACGGTGCCAGACTTGATCAAAGCCCGCTCGCCTGCATCAGGAGCCCGCACCTTCAGCACCAGTTCGGCACCGAATGCGTCGGCAGCCGAACCCAGCTGTGCGCCGGCTGCCAGATAAGCTTCATCCGTGATACTCGAGGCCACACCAGCACCAGACTGCACAATCACCTGATGTTTTGCAGCAACGTACTTCTTGATGGTTTCCGGAGTTGCCGCAACGCGCGTCTCTCCGGGCCGAGTCTCGGCGGGAATGCCGATTTTCATAGATTTGCTCCCTGATTAAGTGAATAAAATCGTTCATCACACGCACCCGGTTTCACAGCGCATGCAGTACGGCTGCACAGGATGTTTATGTCGAATGACGTGCTTATCTGCTACCTGCCTGTCCTGCCTCACAGAGCTTTATGCTCACAAATTTCAGTCACAGAGGCGAAATGCTTACCTGAAGCTTACATTTAATATTCGACAACGATATTACACGGAAAATGTTTTTTAGCACAACCGTTCGTTTTTTATTATTTTCTGTATTATTTTGATAAAAATATAGAATTGCCAATTACCGGATATTTCCATAAATATTTATTTTTATATTTAAAAACAATTACTTAAAAATTCTTATTATCGATTTGAATCGGGAATTTGAAAATTCCGACCAAAAATTCGGGTGGCGAAGCCGCCATTAGATCAATTCTGCATTAGCTAATTCGCTTTCAGATTTGCTGGATTGCCACATAAATTCTGACGGCAAAGTAAAATGTCACCCTCATTGAGAAAAGTTATGTCTGCTATCTGGAAACCATCTGTCACTGTCGCCGCTATCATTGAATCCAATAAACGTTTTCTGATGGTGGAAGAAGAAACGCCGGAAGGCATCCGCATCAACCAGCCGGCCGGTCATCTGGACCCGGGCGAGTCACTGGAACAGGCGGTTATCCGGGAAACGCTGGAAGAAACCGCGCACGATTTCACGCCCACCGCGCTGATCGGGACGTATCTGTCACGCTATGTATCCCCCACCGGTGAACAGGTAACTTATCTGCGCTTTGCCTTTACCGGTGAACTGGGTCAGGAATATAACCGCCCACTCGATACCGGCATACTGGGCACAATCTGGATGAGCTATAACGATATTCTGCACAGCGAGCACCTCCATCGCAGCCCGCTGGTGCTGCAATGTATTGACGATTATCTGCGCGGCAAGCGTGCACCGCTTTCCCTGTTGTTTACCCATCCGAGCGCCTTATGAGCAAGAAAAAAGTTGTTATTGGTATGTCTGGCGGCGTGGACTCCTCTGTCTCTGCCTGGCTACTCAAAGAACAGGGCTACGAAGTCATTGGTCTTTTCATGAAAAACTGGGAGGACGACGACAATTCCGAATATTGCTCGACCCGCGAAGACTGGATTGACGCGGTCAGCGTCGCAGATGTGGTCGGCGTGGATATTGAAGCCGTCAATTTCGCCAGCGAATACAAAGACCGCGTATTCGCTGAGTTTTTGCGTGAATATCAGGCCGGACGCACACCGAATCCGGATGTCCTGTGCAATGCTGAAATCAAATTCAAAGCATTTTTGGATCATGCGATGAAACTGGGAGCGGACTATATCGCGACCGGCCACTATGCACGTGTACGTGAAATGCATGGTGAATTTCAATTATTGAAAGCGCTGGACGCGAGCAAGGATCAGAGTTATTTCCTGCACCGGCTGAATCAGAAACAACTGGCGAATACCTTGTTCCCACTCGGTGAAATTCATAAGACCGAAGTCCGGAAAATTGCTGAACAACTGCAATTACCGAATGCCAAGAAAAAAGATTCGACCGGTATCTGTTTTATTGGTGAGCGTCCGTTCCGGGAATTTTTAAATCGCTACCTGTCCTACCAACCTGGCGACATTAAAACTGCAGAAGGTGAAATCATCGGTCAGCACGTCGGTCTGAGTTTTTATACGCTGGGGCAGCGCAAGGGCATCGGTATCGGCGGGATCAAATCCCACCAGAATCAGGATGGCAGCAGCGATGCCTGGTATGTGGCGCGCAAAGATGTGGTCAATAACACTTTGTATGTAGTGCAGGGCCATGACCACCCTTGGTTGCTGTCGGCGGCACTGGACGCCACGCAAGTCAGCTGGATCGCCGGACACGCTCCGGAGCAAGCGGTATTATCTGCCAAGACACGTTATCGTCAGCCTGATGTCGCCTGCAACTTCGTTGGCAACAACGAGCATTTCTCACTGCAATTCCCAGACCCGCAATGGGCAGTCACACCCGGACAATCCGCTGTTTTATATGATGGCGATATCTGCCTTGGTGGCGGCATCATCCATTCCGCACATCCATAAGCCCGTCTGCTCCGCTCCATTCATGCGCGGGGCAGAATTCTCCTTCACGGCAGTCATCCAACGCATCTGCCGGCACAAACCGCACCGGAAAATGTGATTGCCGAATATTATTTATCTATTTTCAAACATTCAAAGCAATCTTCAGCTTTCTTGGTGTAACCATACATTGCGAAAATCCTTTCCTCTGCTGCTATTTGATACGTTTTATTGCTTTACATTTGAAATTTATGAAATTATATTTACATTCCCATTTCACCGGAATTGCCAGTCCATCATGAATCATCCTGATATGCAAGCCCTCGGCGGCACAGTCAATGCACGTATTGGCAAGGTATATATGAGTCTGTCCAAAGCCCACAAAAAAGCGGCTGACTATGTGCTCTCCAATGTATTCCGATCGGCTACGATGTCTATTGATGAATTAGCCAATGCGGTCGGCATTTCTGTCGCCACCGCCAACCGGTTCGCGCGGGCGCTGGGATTTGAAGGTTATCCGCAATTCCGCGCTGAACTGGTTTGCGGATTCGAGGCAATGCTGGCGCCGATTGATAATTTACGCAGTGAGGTGCAGCGTCCCGCCACCAGCACGGAAATCATTGCCGGTTCCCTGAACGAAGACCTCGCCAATCTGGAAGCTACGCGCCGCGGACTCGATCCGGAATTGTGCAATCAGGCAGTCAAAATGATTCTGAATGCAGAACGGATCTACATCGTCGGATACGGTGCAAGCGCTTATCTGGGCGGTTTAATGGCGCACAGCCTCGATCCGTTTTGTAATACGGTGCAATCCACCATCGGCACCGGCGGCCCTTCTGCCGTCGCCCGCCAGTTGTTCAAATATACCGAACGTGATCTGGTGATCGGCATTTCCTTTCCCCGCTATGCGGAAGATGTAGTGACGATCCTGCGCCAGGTTAGAGAGAAAAATGTTCAGATACTGGCACTGACGGATGCTCCCAGTTCGCCACTGGCGGCGCTGGCAGACATTACGCTGTACGCGCAGACCCGCCGCCATTTTTCACCGAATTCAGAAGGTGCGGCACTGTGTCTGATCGAAGCGATCTGCAGCGCAGTCGCGCATCAGGCAAAGGCGCCGGTTCATGCAGCATCGGAAATGACCAAGTTTGTTCTGCCGTGGCTTTATCAGGAACCGAATGCCACCACGCGGAAGAGTCTGGCATCGGAAATCAAATCCATCGACGATAACCGACCAGCCTGATGCGATTTCTGTGGCATCACCGTGGCCAGACATTTGTATGAAGAAAGCCTTCAGAAAAGTAATTTCCTGAAGGCTTTCTTCATCTCTCTTTCGCATAGACGGATCAGGCCGCTCTGCCAGCCCACGATTACCAGGCCATGCATTCCATTAAATAGATAATTACGATCTGATCAGGTAATCAAATGCACTCAGCGCTGCTTTTGCCCCTTCACCAACAGCAATCACGATCTGCTTATACGGCACGGTCGTAACGTCACCGGCAGCAAACACGCCCGGCAGAGAAGTTTGCCCACGCGCATTGACTTCGATTTCACCATGACGTGACAGGTTCAGCGTATCTTTCAGCCATTCTGTATTCGGCACCAGACCAATCTGCACAAACACACCTTCGAGTTCAACACGGTGCACACTGTTATTGCTGCGATCCTGATAACTGATGCCATTCACTTTCTGGCCGTCACCATGAATTTCTGTCGTCTGCGCCTGCGTGATGACGGTCACATTCGGCAGACTATGCAATTTGCGCTGCAATACCGCATCGGCACGCAATTCCGCAGCAAATTCCAGCAAGGTGACATGGTTGACGATACCAGCCAGATCAATCGCTGCTTCCACGCCGGAATTACCGCCGCCAATGACGGCAACCCGTTTGCCTTTGAACAAGGGACCATCGCAGTGCGGACAGTAAGCCACGCCGTGGTTACGGTATTCTTTTTCACCCGGCACATTCACTTCACGCCAGCGGGCGCCTGTTGCCAGAATCACGGTTTTCGCTCTGAGCGTTGCACCGCTGGCTAACTGTACTTCGGTCAATCCGTCTTTTTGCAGCAGCTTTTCTGCGCGTTGCAGATTATTGATATCGACATCATAGGTTTTGACATGCTGCTCAAGTGCCGCAGCGAATTTCGGTCCTTCGGTCTCCGTCACGGATACAAAATTTTCAATCGACATCGTGTCAAGTACCTGCCCGCCAAAGCGCTCTGCGACGACGCCTGTGCGTATTCCTTTGCGGGCAGCATAAATCGCTGCGGCTGCACCGGCAGGGCCACCGCCGACGATCAACATATCGTAAGTTTCTTTGGCATTCAGTTTTTCTGCAGCACGTTCAGTTACGCTGTTATCGAGTTTCGCCAGAATTTCCTCTACCGACATACGTCCCTGACCGAACACCTGACCATTCAGATACACCGTCGGCACTGCCATGATCTGACGCTGCTCTACTTCACTCTGAAACAGTGCACCGTCTATGGTCACGGATTTGATGCGCGGATTAAGCACCGCCATCAGATTGAGCGACTGAACCACTTCCGGGCAGTTCTGACAGCTCAGGGAAATATAAGTCTCAAAATGAAAATTACCGTCGAGTTGCTGTATCTGCTGAATCACCTCCGCATCAACCTTTGGCGGATGACCGCCGGTCTGCAGCAAAGCCAGTACCAGCGAAGTGAATTCATGTCCCATGGGGATGCCTGCAAAGCGCAGGGAAATAACCTGTCCCGGAGATGTGATCGCAAATGAAGGTTTGCGTTCTGCATCATCATATTGTTCGACCACGGAAATTTTGTCAGACAACTCAGCAATCTCACGCAGCAATTCCTGCATTTCCCTGGACTTATCACTGTCATCCAGCGATGCCACTAATTGCAGCGGGCGGGTCAGGCGTTCCAGGTAAGCTTTTAATTGCGTTTTGAGTGTGCTGTCTAACATGATGCGTCTTTCTGATTCGTGATGAAAAGCTCCTCAGAACCGCTGCTGCCGACAAACAGCTTTCTTATCAGGCTGTCTGCCGGGAATATGGCGGCACTGAGGAACGGTAGCGCGGCAGGACTCAGATCTTGCCGACCAGATCCAGAGATGGTGTCAGTGTTTCTGCACCTGGTGTCCATTTTGCCGGGCATACTTCACCTGGGTGGCTGGCTACGTATTGTGCTGCCTGTACTTTACGCAACAATTCTTTGGCGTCACGGCCGATACCGTTGTCGTGCACTTCCATGACTTTGATTTCACCGGCCGGATTGACGACGAAAGTACCACGCAATGCCAGACCTTCTTCTTCGATCAGTACTTCGAAGTTACGGGAAATTTGCAATGTCGGATCTGCCAGCATCGGATACTGGATTTTAGCGATGGTGTCAGACGTGTCGTGCCATGCTTTGTGTGTGAAATGGGTATCGGTAGAAACAGAGTAAATTTCTACGCCCATTTTTTTGAATTCTTCGTAGTGATCAGCCAGGTCGCCCAGTTCTGTCGGGCAGACGAATGTGAAGTCAGCCGGGTAGAACACGAATACCGACCATTTGCCAGCCAGATCTTCATTCGTAACCGGAACGAATTTGCCGTTGTGGTAAGCAGTGGATTTGAATGGTTTGATAGTTGTATTGATCAGTGACATGGTGATTTCCTTTGTGGTTAAAACACGTTCGAAGTAACGGGTTCAAATAATAAAGCGTTTTAATACATTTAAATAGTAAATTAATTTTATAAAAACAATTAATTTTAACTATTAATCCTAGTATACCGTATTCTGATGAAACTGAGATGTCATCCCATTAATACGCCCGATGCGCACGTCTTTCAGGCTGACTGGGACAACATAGTTCATATTCCGGTTTTTAGCTGAACAACATCTGTCTTTGATGGCAAGGATAAATCCCTGCGTCGCAGGGAGGACAAAATACCCGCTTTCATTCGCGTCAACGTTATAATTCCCGACCACTTGATCTTCAGGAAATCTATCGTGTCTGACCGACTTGCCGTAATTCCTCAATACCTGCTCCCCAAAAAAGCATTGACCATGCTGGCCGGGAAGCTGGCGCATGCCAGAGCAGGTCAGCTGACGACTAGCCTGATCCGCTGGTTCGTGCAACGCTATCAGGTGAATATGAATGAAGCTGCCAATCCTGATCCCGGCAGTTACCGGAGTTTCAACGAATTTTTTACTCGCCCGCTGCGCACAGGCATCCGTCCGCTGGCGGATGCCGATCTGGTGTGCCCTGTGGATGGCGCTATCAGTCAGTTCGGGCCGATTGCCAAAGGCCAGATTTTCCAGGCGAAAGGACATGACTATTCAGCCACAGCGCTGCTGGGCGGTAATCAACAACTGGCATCGCCCTTTCAGAACGGCTGCTTTGCCACGATTTATCTGAGCCCGCGGGATTATCATCGGATTCATATGCCTTGTGACGGAATGCTCACGCGCATGGTGTATGTGCCGGGTGACTTATTTTCTGTCAACCCGACGACAGCACGCGGTGTGCCCGGTCTGTTCGCCCGCAATGAGAGGGTGATTTGTTTCTTCGATTCAGCCCGCGGTCCGTTTGTGATGGTGCTGGTCGGAGCCACGATTGTCGGCAGCATGGCGACGGTATGGCATGGTACCGTCAACCCGCCACGTGACGGTGATATCCGCGAATGGAATTACACCGGACAAAATATCAGGCTGGAAAAAGGCGATGAAATGGGACGCTTCATGCTCGGCTCCACCGTCGTGCTTCTGTTTCCCGAGAATACGATGCAATTTAACCCGGTATGGCAAGCAACAAAGCCGGTTCGTCTGGGGGAATGCATGGCAGATTACGCCGTGCCCTGACCTGCCTTACCGAAGTCGCCAAAAAGCCCATGTCATACATGGGCTTTTTTTTATTTCTGCCAATGAGGCCAGTCCTGCTGCTGATTTCTGCTGTAATCAAGAATAAGACTCAAACCGCATGGCTTTAGCTTCATTTTTGCTTTCGATCACATCAGCGATAAAAAGAACTTGCAATACATCTCAAATTAAACAATAATTTAAATAAGAATTATTCTCGTTTAGATTTGAAAATTATGGCAACCATTTTCCCTGCAATTCAAACACACCCTGCCGATGCCTTCGCTGACCGGATGCAGGGCAATTGCCAACCAACCACTATTCCCCGTATCAAAAGCAGCGATCTGATGCCGCACCACAGGGAGCTGGAAATCGATCATGGTGGACGTATTTATCGTTTACGGATCACGCAGCTCAATAAGCTGATTCTGACCGCATGAAATGAATGCAATTTCATCCGGCATTCTGGATTAACGCCCACCTTTCTCACTTTTGGACACATATGATGCGCACTGACCAATCACTGGATTCAAATACTGCTACCGCGACAGTAACTTCTTCCCAGCCGGAATTACTGGTCTCCGCCGTATTGCATCTGATGTCGCATTACACCGTGCAATCCGGCCTGGCTAATGAAGAAGGCGCCTGCATCAAACTGGCCTCCGTGATTGAAAGGCACCTGAAAGTGCTGTCGGATCTGCCGGAGCTGGCGCCTGTTCTGCGTGCAACCTGCCAGCAGCTCTCCGAGCAGTGGGAAATCCTGATTCACCATAATTTGTCGCGCCAGACGCCTGCTAAACGCTTTGGCTGGCTACATCCCAAAAACGCTTAAACTCAGAGGTATTTTCATGATTGTCTGCGTCTGCAATAACGTCTCCGATAAAAAAATCCAGCGCGCTGTTGAACAGGGCATGAGTACGATGTCGGAACTACGCATGCATCTGCAGGTTGCGACCTGCTGCGGCAAATGTGCCGGCTGTGCCCGGGAAGTGCTGCAGGAATGTCTGCAGACCACCTCCCGCGAGTCCAGTGGCATGCGCGGTCTGCTCCAAAAAATTCACTTTCAGCCTGATCCTGTCGTCATATGAATCGGTTTGCCATGCCCTTTGCATTTGGTTCACTGCCGGTTCTAAGGACATCACGCCTATTGCCTTTGAGCATCATTATCATGGGACACCTGATGTTGATTATCGCCTTGCAAAACATCCTGTTACCGGCCACGGCACCTGCAGCGCCAAAAGAAATCGTCATGGCGGTGCTGACACCGCCACCGCCTCCGGCGGCGACTGTTGCCACGCAACGCGCCAGCCAACCGCTTACTCCAGCGGTTCCGGATACAGTCCTCGCAGAGTCTTCTCCAGTCAACATCACGCCTGCGCCTGAAACCGCGTTCGTGCCACCTGCGATTACCGTGATTGCACCAGCGACAGCGCCCGCCATAACAGAAACAACACATGGCATTGCCGCCCATCCGGCTCCTCCTGCGATCAGGCAAATCAGCGAAGTGCAGTACATCCGCGCACCGCAGGCCGAATACCCGCCGATGGCAAAGCGCATGGGTGAACAGGGAAAAGTCACGCTGACTGTTCTGGTCAATGAAAAAGGCTATGCGGAACGTGTCGATATCCAAAAAACATCCGGCTCGCAGCGGCTGGATGAAGCAGCCCGGCAAGCATTGATGCGGGCGGTATTCAAGCCTTACGTCGAAGATGGCAAACCATTGCCGGTGATGGCTTCTGCCACAATCAGCTTTTCACTCGATACCTGACACATATCGACCGTCAGGATTTTTATACCTTTTATCGGCCTAACTTGCTATGATGAATGCATCCATATCATTCATGAAAGGATGCCAAATGAAAGGCGATGCGACAGTCATCAAATTACTCAATGCGCAACTGACGAATGAACTCAGTGCGATCAACCAGTATTTTCTGCATGCCCGGATGTATAAACACTGGGGACTCGACAAGATTGCAAAAAAGGAATACGAAGAATCCATCGGTGAAATGAAGCACGCCGATAAACTGATTGACCGCATTCTGATGCTGGACGGACTACCCAATCTTCAGGCTCTGCATAAGCTCATGATCGGCGAGGATACGCTGGAAATGCTGGAGTGCGACCTCAGACTCGAAACCGCAGCACAACAAACCGTCAAAGAAGGGATCGCGACTGCGGAAGCCTGCGCAGACTATGTATCACGCGACCTGTTTCAATTGATTCTGGAAGATACCGAAGAGCATATCGACTGGCTGGAAACCCAAATTGAACTGATAGAAAAAGTCGGCATCCAGAATTATCTGCAGTCCCAGATGTCCTCCAGCGAGTAGGTCTCCGGAAAACGGGAACCGTCATACCTGATGCTCAACGATAAAAAAGGATGGCGCATTGCCATCCTTTTTTATTGAACACGTTTGCCATCAGCGAAAATAGGCTTATTGCGGAATCGTTTCCTTGAACGAAGGACGCTCCGATAATTTATCAAACAGTTTCACCAGATTCGGGTAATCATCCCGCCAGGCAATGTCGGGAAAACGGAAACTCAGCCAGCCCAGGGCACAGCCGACACTGATATCCGCCAGCGTCAGGTGATTACCGCAGCAGACGGCCGACTCCCCCAACCCTTCCGACATGGCTTTCAGACTGGCGCTAACCTTGCCCATCTGGCGTGTAATCCATTCTTCGCTTTGCTGTTGCTCAGGTCGTAAGGTCTTTTCAAGACGCACCAGAATGGCCGCGTCGAGTAAGCCATCGGCCAGCGCTTCCCAGCATTTCACTTCAGCACGTTCGCGCCCCAGACCAGGAATCAGCTTGCCAACCGGAGTCAGCGTGTCGAGGTATTCAACGATGACGCGGGAATCGAACATCGCGCCACCATCTTCCATTAACAGACATGGTACTTTACCCAGAGGATTGGAATGCTGAATCGTCGTGTCAGCCGCCCACACATTTTCCTGCAGAAATGCATAGTCGAGCTTTTTTTCCGCCATGACGACGCGGACTTTTCTTACGTAAGGACTGGTGGTAGAGCCAATGAGTTTCATAAATTTTAATAAAATAATTTGCTGCGAATTATAACATCGGGTCATGAACAGACGAGACTGGTCAGATGTGAACAAGCTTTACACACGTAGCCAGAAACACGATTCTGAGTTCGTTCAAATGGTAAAATCACGCATCCCGCGCAAAACAAGTCTGCTCAACAATGTATAACAGCTTCCGAAGGCTGAGCACAGATTTGACATAATTTACAAAATTGTTGTTTTTTGCGCAATAATTTTTCTATTTTACCTCACGAACTCATCATCATGGCTTTTTCCTCCCTGTCCGCCCTTTCTCCGATTGATGGCCGTTATGCCGCCAAAGTTGACGCGTTGCGCGCCACCTTGTCCGAAGCAGGTTTCATGCACCATCGCGTCAAAGTTGAAGTCTCATGGCTGCAAGCCTTATCCCAGGCTGGCTTCGATGAGATCAAGCCATTCTCCGCCCAGGCCAATGCCTTGTTAGACAAACTGGTGGCGGAGTTCTCGGAAGCCGATGCCGCGCGCATTAAGGAAATCGAAGCCGTCACCAATCATGACGTCAAGGCCGTCGAATACTGGCTCAAGGAAAAAGTAGCGAGTTCTGCAGAACTGACTGCCGCCAGTGAATTCATCCACTTTGCCTGTACCTCAGAAGACATCAACAATACCTCGCACGGCATGATGCTGAAAACAGCACGCGACCAGGTCATGGTGCCGGTATTGCAGAAAGTCATCAGCAAACTGACCGAACTCGCGCATCTGAATGCCGAAGTGCCGATGCTGTCACGCACCCACGGTCAGCCAGCCAGCCCGACAACGCTGGGCAAGGAAATCGCCAACGTGGTCGCGCGTCTGCAACGTGCGGTCAAACGTATTGAGCAAGTTGAAATTCTCGGCAAGATGAATGGCGCTGTCGGTAATTACAACGCGCATTTGTCTGCATATCCATCTTATGACTGGGAAAATTTTTCCAAAAATGTCATTGAGCAGCGCCTGGGGCTGACTTACAACCCGTACACCATCCAGATCGAACCTCACGACTACATGGCGGAAATGTTTGATGCATTTGCCCGCGTCAACACTATCCTGCTTGATCTGAACCGTGACATCTGGGGTTACATCTCAGTTGGCTATTTCAAACAAAAAACCAAGGCGGGCGAAATCGGTTCCTCCACCATGCCGCACAAAGTCAATCCGATCGACTTTGAAAACTCGGAAGGCAATCTGGGGCTGGCCAATTCTCTGCTGCGCCATCTGTCTGAAAAATTGCCGGTATCACGCTGGCAGCGCGACCTGACCGATTCGACCGTGTTGCGCAACATCGGCGTTGCGTTCGGTTATACCCTGCTCGCTTATGACAGCTGCCTGCGTGGTCTGAATAAACTGGAAACTAATCCCGAGCGCCTCGCAGCCGATCTGGATGCGACCTGGGAAGTGCTGGCAGAGCCAGTCCAGACCGTCATGCGCCGTTACGGCATTGAAAGTCCTTATGAGCAGCTCAAGGAACTGACTCGTGGTAAAGGAATTTCGAGAGAAGCGCTGCGTGACTTTGTGCAGGGGCTGGCTATTCCGCAGGATGCAAAAGACCTGCTGCTGTCCATGTCACCAGCGAATTACACAGGCATCGCCGTCAAACTGGCGAAGGCAATCTGAGCGCTACCCTGATCGCTGTACACATAGGCGGTCTGCCACAATATCCATGATGCCTTGACACTGGCATCTGAACTTCTGAAAGAGCATCCGGTCTGATGGACGGATGCTCTTTGCATTTGGTCGGCAAAGCATTCCCGAAAAACGGTTCTGCTGAACAGAAAGACAAGATTGTCAATTTCTGAAAACTTTCTGCAGACTTTCATTTTTTTTGTTATATTAGTTCGCATTAGAACTAATTTCCAATTTAAACAGGATTGAGCATGCGCACCCAACAACGTTTTCCGGGATCGATGATTTTGTTGCACTGGCTGATTGCCGGCCTGATTATCGCCGCCTTCGTTCTCGGCACGGTGATGACGGACATGAAAATCAGTCCAACGAAATTGCAATATTATGCATACCATAAATGGATAGGCATTACCGTGCTGGGACTGGTTGCTGTGCGTCTTATCAATCGCCTGCTGAGTACAACGCCAGCCTATCCTGCACACATGAGTTCGTGGCAGGTCATCACTGCGAATGGCACGCATGGCATGCTCTATGTGCTCATGTTTGCCGTGCCTTTGTCAGGGTATTTTTATACTTACGCTGCTGGCTATCCGGTGGTGTATCTGGGTCTGTTTGAATTACCGGGCCCGATAGCCCCTGACCCTGAACTCAAATCCCAGCTGAAAGAGCTGCATGAAATCCTGACCTATACCATGCTGGCGCTGGTCTCACTGCATATTCTTGCTGCGCTAAAACATCAGATCATTGATAAAGACGGCTTGCTGCAACGCATGCTGCCAGGTAAGACAACTTAACAAGGACACTGAATGATGAAATTCCCTACTGTCTCCAAATCATTAGCTACAGCACTGCTGGCAGCCGTTATTGCCGTGCCTGCGCTGGCTGCCATGACGAAGCTCGATAACGCCAAGAGCACAATTGTAATCGTATTCAAGCAAATGAATGTTCCGGTCGATGCGAAATTCAAGAAATTCACCGCCGCGATCGATTACGATGCAGCCAAACCGGAAACCTCGAAAGCCAGTGTCGAGATTGAACTCGCCAGTTTTGATCTGGGCGATCCGGAGTACAACAAGGAAGTGTTGAAAAAAGAATGGTTTAACACTGCACAATTTCCCAAAGCCAGCTTTGTTTCCAGCAGCATGAAACAAGGCGCGGCAGGAAAACTGGACGTCCACGGCAAACTCACCATCAAAGGCAAAACTACTGATGTGAGCTTTCCGATGACGGTCAAAAAGGAAGGGAATAGCCAGATTTTTGACGGCAACCTTCCGATTAAACGCCTGACTTTCAACATTGGCGAAGGCGAATGGAAAGATACGGGCATGGTTGCCGATGAAGTCACCATCAAATTTCACGTAGTCACGCAATAAATCACTTACTCTATTTGAAAAGGAATATCCCATGAAATTGCATCCAATGATCATCGCCGCTTTGTTCGCCAGCGCAGCACCGGCATTTGCAGACACTTACAATGTCGATCCTAGCCATACCTATCCAAGCTTTGAGGCAGACCACTTTGGCGGCCTGTCCGTATGGCGCGGCAAATTCACCAAGAACAGCGGCAAGATCACACTGGACCGCGCAGCAAAAACCGGTACCGTCGATATCACGATTGATGCCAACTCCATCGATTTCGGTCACGAAAAACTGAACGAACATGCACGCTCCAAAGAAATGTTCAATGTCGCGCAATTCCCGACCGCCACTTACAAAGGCACATCGATCAAATTCAATGGCGATACACCGGTGGCTGTTCAGGGTGAATTCACATTGCTGGGCGTGACACGTCCATTGACACTGACCATCAACAAGTTCAAGTGCATCCAGCATCCGATGCTGAAAAAAGAAGTCTGCGGTGCAGACGCTTCAGCTGAATTCAAGCGTACCGATTTCGGCCTGAACTATGGCATCGCTTACGGCTTCGCACCGGAAGTCAAACTGGCGATTGAAGTAGAAGCGATCAAGGCTGACTGAGAAACTTCAGGTCAATGATTTGCCGCAGCGATGCTTGATGGCAGCGCATTGCGACAGATCACTGCCTTGCCTGGCCGGTGCAGCCGTCATGGTTTAGCACCGGCTTTTTCATGGACGTATGATGGATAAACGTTATTTACGCAGCATCCGCCTGCTGTCGGAATGCATGCAATTATTCGAACAGGCATCGGCACGCAAAGTTCGCCAGTTTGGCCTGACCCATTCCCAATTCGATATTATCGCCACACTCGGCAACACGTCCGGCATGACCTGCAAAAAACTGGGCGAAAGAACTCTGATGACCAAAGGCACGCTGACAGGCGTACTGGACCGGCTGGAAGAAAAGGGGCTGATACAACGCGAGCGCGGTGCCGATGACCGGCGCCAGCTGTTTGTGCGCCTCAGCAACAGCGGCGAGCAGACTTTTGCCGAAGTTTTCCCACAAGTGGTGGAAAACGGAAAACAGCGCTTCACCAGCTATACTGCGGATGACTATCAGACGCTGGAGGACGCGCTGCTCAAGCTGAAGCAACATCTGGAGCAGGATCAGCGCTGACAGGGGATCATCGGTCGACTGCCAATAACCAGCTGAATGACTACAATATACTCCCCTTCAGTATATAAAAATGCCCTGATTTTTTCTTAATTTCAGGGCATTTTGATTAAAAACGCAGGGGAGTATCTGTTTACAACGCATCTCCGACTATCGGACCGCTGCCGCTGAAACGATCCAGCGCCAGGTAAATCACCGGTGTAATGAACAGCGTGATCGCCTGCGAGAAAATCAGCCCGCCCACCACCGCCAGACCCAGCGGCTGACGCAATTCAGCACCGGCACCCAGTCCCAGTGCAATCGGCAAAGCACCGACCAGCGCTGCCAGCGTAGTCATCATAATCGGCCGGAAGCGCTGAATACATGCTTCCCGGATCGCCTCTGCCGGTGTCATGTTGTGATGGCGCTGCGCGTCCAGCGCGAAGTCAATCATCATGATCGCGTTCTTTTTCACGATACCGATCAGCAGCAAAATACCAATGGTGGCAATCAGGGTCAGGTCTTCGCCAAACCACTTCAGCGTCAGCAACGCACCCACTGCCGCCGACGGCAAGCCTGCCAGAATGGTAATCGGATGAATATAACTTTCATACAAAACACCCAGCAGCACATAGATCACCAGTAATGCGGCCACAATCAGTACCACCTGTCCGGACTGGGTGTCCTTGAACACCGCAGCATCGCCGCCGTAAGAGGTGATAATCGATGCCGGCATTTTCAATTCGTCGCGATACTGTTCAATGCGTCTGGTCGCGTCGCCCAACGCCGTGCCTTGCGACAGATTGAATGACACTGTTACTGCCTGCAACTGGCCAACATGATTAATCGACGTCGGGCCGACGGTGCGCCTGACCGTGGCAACACTCGACAACGGCACCAGGGTGCCGGTATTACTACGCAGGTAAATACCGTTAATCGCACTTTCGTCTGCTTTTGCCTCGGGACCGACTTCCATGATGACCTGATAGCTGTCGACATTGGTGTACATGGTCGATATCTGACGCTCGCCGAACGCGCTGTACAAAGCCGAACGGATGGCGTCCATGCCGACACCGAGCGTATTGGCGCGATCACGGTCAATCTCTACCGAAGCCTGCAAGCCTTTGAGCTGAGAATCTGTGGTCACGTCTTTAAAGCCATTGTCATTGCGCAGCTTTTCCTGCAATTTGCCGGCCCAGTCACTCAGTTCACTGGCTTCGACACTCTGCAAAATATACTGATACTGGCTTTTGCTCTGACGACCACCCAGCTGCAGGTTCTGCGTCGGACGCAGGAACACATTGATGCCGGGAATCTGCGCCAGTTTCTTGCGCAAGCCATCCACGACATCCTTCATCGGTTTGCGTTCATTACGCGGCTTCAGATTCACAAACATCCGGCCCGTATTCTGCGAACCGCTGCCGCCATTGAAAGAAGCAACGGTCAGCACGTTAGGGTCGTCACGGATAATTTTGGCCGCTTTGTCCTGCAATATCAGCATGGCGGGGAAAGACACATCTTCCGCCGCTTCCGTCGTGACGTTGATCTGTCCGATATCTTCTTGCGGGAAAAATCCTTTAGGAATCGTTCTGAACAGATAGGCCGTTGCGATAAAAGTCAGTAAAGCAATCAGCAGCACCATCCGGCGATGGCGCAGCGCCAGATCCAGGCTGCGGGTATAAGCGCGCAACGAAGCAGTAAAGGCGTTTTCAAAACCATGCAATATCCATGCGGCCCATTTGGGCGGCTCGGAAAGCTCATGCTCGCTTTTCAGAAAGCGGCTCGCCAGCATCGGGACCAGCGTCAGCGACACGAATGCCGACGCCAGAATTGCCAGGCTGACGATCACCGCAAATTCATGGAACAGCTGGCCAATCACCCCCGGCATGAAAAAAATCGGAATAAAGACCGCCACCAGCGAAGTGGAAATCGAGATGATGGTAAAACCCACCTCGCGCGACCCCTGCAGCGCCGCTTTAAACGGCGGCTCGCCGTTTTCAACGTGCCGCATGATATTTTCCAGCATCACGATCGCATCATCCACCACCAGCCCCACCGCCAGCGTCAGTCCGAGCAGGGAAATATTGTCCAGCGTATAGCCGAAGCCCCACAGGAGACTGATTGCACCGACCAGCGAAACCGGCAAGGACAAGGTCGGGATCACCGTCGCAGTCACGCGCCGCAGGAACAGGAAAATCACTACCACCACCAAAAATATCGTCAGCAACAGGGTCAGGTTCACGTCATGCAAAGCATCACGCACCGACACAGAACGGTCATTTACCAGCCCGATTTTGACCGAAGCGGGCAATTGCGCCTGAAAGCCCGGCAAGGCTGCTTTGATCGAGTCCACTACCTTCACGGTATTGGCATCCGTCTGACGCTGGATACCTAAGGTGATTGAGCTTTCGCCGTTGTAATTCGAGGCTGACTTGACCTGTTCATAACTGTCTTCCACGACCGCCACATCGCGTAACCGGACCACCAGTCCACCTTTATTCCCAACCACCAGATCGGCAAACTGGCTGGCATTGAGCAACTGCCGGTTCGCCAGAATCGTCAGAGTCTGCTTGTCGCCATCGAGCGTGCCGACCGGGGTATTGGCATTGGCATTGCGGATGCTGGCAGCCAGCTCATCGAGCGTCATATTACGCAGCGCCAGCTCCTGCGGCTTGACCCGGATGCGGACAGCATAACGCTTGATACCGTAAATATTGACCTGCGCCACACCATCAAGAGTGGATAAACTGGGAGAAATCAGATGTTCCGCATAGCTGGTCAGTTCAGACAGGGTCATCGACGGCGACCTCAGCGACAGCACCAGCACCGGCGCATCAGCCGGATTCACTTTCCGGTACGACGGCGGCGAAGTCATATCCACCGGCAAGGAACGCTGCGCACGCAGCAAAGCCGCCTGCACATCCACTGCAGCAACGTCAATATTCCGGTTCTGGTCAAATTCCAGCGTCAGCGAGGTATTGCCTATCGTATTGCTGGAACTGATGACCGACAGACCGGGAATGGTGGCGAACTGCTTTTCCAGCGGCAGCGCCACCGATGTTGCCATTGTTTCGGGACTCGCACCTGGCAGATTGGCATTCACACTGATGACGGGCGTGTTGTAGCTCGGCAAAGCGGCGACCGGAATAAAGCGGTAAGCCAGTACGCCGGCCAGCACCACCGACAGATTCAGCAATACCGTCATCACCGGACGGCGGATAAACAGCTCGGATAAATTCATGATGCACTCGCTGCCGAAGCGGATTTTTCTGCCGGTTTTTCCTGACTGCCCGCACCATCCTGGCGATTTGCAGCGGCTTTTGCGCTGCTGTCCTTCGCCTCATTGTCGCGCTGTTTCACCACGGCGCCCGGACGCAGATTCTGTTTACCATCAAGGACAATTCTGGTACCTGCCGCGATACCTGTCACCACGGCATCCGTTCCAAAACTCTGGGTCACCACAACCGGTCTGAGTTCGGCCTTTCCTTCTGCAGTGACGGCATAGACCGATTTACCACGTGCGCCGACAATGATCGCATCCTGCGGTACCACCACGGCATCCTTGAGTGTCTGCACACTGAGTTCGACAGTGACATAAGCCCCCGGCCATAATTTCATTTCCTTATTATCGAAAATCGCTTTGACCTTGACCGTTCCGGAAGCGGCATCCACCGCATTATCGACAAACTGCAATTTCCCTTTGAACTGCGTGACGCCATCCGGCAATCTGGCCGTGACGTAGCTGTCCGTGCGACGCATACTTTCCAGCGCATCCGGCAAATTCCGCTGCGGCAAGGGGAACATGATCGCAATCGGATCAATCTGAGTGATCGTCACCAGTGCCGGCGTAGTGGCGCTTGGCTGCACCAGCGAACCCGGATAAACACTGATGATGCCGGTACGGCCGGCAGACGGCGCTACAATCCGGTCATAACTCAGTGCAACTTTGGCGGCGACCACCGCTGCCCTATCCGAAGCCACCACTGCCGCCTGGGCATCCACCGCCGCCTGGCTGGTGTCGAGCGCACTCTGCGCCACGAATTTTTTAGCCACCAGTTCTTTGCTACGCACCAACTGGCGCTGGTAATCAGCCAATGTGGCGAGGTCCTTATCCAATTGAGCCTGAGCTTTTGCCAGATTCACCTCGTCAGCGCGACTATCCAGCGTGAACAATAATTCACCGGCCTTCACAAACTGACCCTCACGGATATGCACTTTGCTGACAGTGCTGGTCACCTGCGGCCGGATATCCACGGTATTCAAAGCCGACACCGTACCATTGGCAGAAATTCTGACCGGATAATCGCGCTGTTGCGCCAATACCGTTGACACGCTGACGGGATGCGCCGAAGGATCCCCGTTTTTTCCGGCAGCAGCACTGGCAGATGCGCCAGCGTCAGCCTTGTTCTGAGTTGAAGAGGCGGCAAAATACCAGGCGCCGCCGGCAAGCGCGGCAATCACGGCGACGATAGTCAGTGTTTTGAATTGGCTCATGTTGTTTTTATCCTTTGCAGATGCTTTCAGACTGGCGCAGGACGAGAAAGTTCGGAGGAATTTGTTGATAAATGCGGAGAAAACGTATCAAATCAATGCATAAAGTACGAAATTGAAACAGCCTGCTGCTCAGGCCGGACAGGCTTTATCTGCTGTCATATAGTAAAACAAGGTAGCAACACCAAAGATGAAAATTTTACCCGGTCAGCGGCAAGCGCCTATGCTACCAAAGAGAAAGCCAGCATTCATGCTGGCTTTCTCTGCCGATACCTTACGTTACACCAAAGTCAGGTAGCGGAATGTCTGATGCTGGTGCCAGGTTCAGACGACGGCACCATCGGTATCGTCCTTTTCCTTGACCGGTTTGATCAGGTCTTCGCGCGTCACACCGAGCCACATCGCAATCGCGGCAGCCACGAATACCGACGAGTAAATACCGAAACAGATACCAATCGTCAGCGCTACTGCAAAATAGTGCAATGTCGGCCCACCGATCAGCAACATCGACAGCACCATCATCTGGGTGCAACCGTGGGTAATGATCGTGCGGGAAATCGTGCTGGTAATCGCGTTATCAATTACTTCTTTCACGCTCATCTTGCGCTGCTTACGGAAGTTTTCACGGATACGGTCAAAAATAACCACCGACTCATTCACCGAATACCCCAGTACAGCCAGCACCGCCGCCAGTACCGAGAGATTGAATTCCCATTGAAAGAAAGCGAAGAAACCGAGAATAATCACCACGTCATGCAAGTTCGCGACAATCGCTGCAATTGCAAACTTCCATTCAAACCGGATCGCCAGATAAATCACTACGCCTAATACCACAAACAGCAAAGCCATCAGGCCGTCATGCGCCAGTTCGTCACCCACCTGGGCGCCAACCTGCTCAACACGCTGCTGACGGACTTCCGGGTCTTTGGCCTGCAACGCCTGCATCACCTGGGTTGCCTGATCTGCTGCGGTCATGGTCTTTGACAGCGGCAAGCGGATCACCACATCCTGCGCCTTACCAAAAGTCTGCACCGGTGCATCGGTGTACCCCAGTCCTTCCACGGTGCGGCGGATTGCATCTACGTCGGCAGCTTTCGGATAGGTGACTTCCATCACGGTACCACCGGTAAACTCAACTGAAAAATGCAGCCCCTTGTGCAGCAGGAAAAACACTGCCGCCACAAAAGTCAGCGCCGAAATGACATTGAAAATCAGCGCATGGCGCATGAAAGGAATGTCTTTTTTAATGCGGAATAATTCCATAATAGATTCCTGAATCCTTATCTTGACAACGCGGTCACTGCTTTACATCAGTCTGTGCATCTGCTGCAGGCTTCCAGATCTGTCCGATGGAAATCGAGGCCAGCTTTTTCTGACGGCCGTACCAGAAATTCACCACACCGCGCGAAACAAACACCGATGAAAAAATCGAAGTCAGAATCCCGAGGCAATGCACCACCGCGAAACCGCGGATCGCACCGGAGCCGAAAATCAGCAACGCCAGGCCGACAATCAGCGTGGTCACGTTGGAATCGAGAATCGTTGCCCAGGCATGGGTAAAGCCTTCTTCAATCGCTTTTTGCGGAGACTTCCCGCTGCGCAGTTCTTCACGGATACGCTCGTTAATGAGTACGTTGGCATCAATCGCCATGCCGAGTGCCAGCGCAATCGCGGCAATTCCCGGCAAAGTCAGCGTCGCCTGCAACAGCGACAGGATCGCCACCAACAGCAACAGATTCACAGACAAAGCCAGCACACTGAAGAAACCGAACATCAGGTAATAAATCACCATGAAAATCGAAATCGCGGCAAAACCGTATAGTGTGGAATTACGTCCCTGCTTGATGTTTTCAACCCCCAGCTGCGGACCAATGGTGCGCTCTTCAATGATTTCCATTGGTGCGGCCAGCGAGCCGGCACGCAGCAGCAAGGCCAGATCGGAGGCAGCCGTCGTGGACCCCATGCCGGTAATGCGGAAGCGGGAGCCTAACTCATCCTGAATGGTTGCCACGGTCAAAACTTCGCCCTTGCCTTTTTCAAACAAGACAATCGCCATCTTCTTACCGATCTTATTACGGGTCGCCTCACGCATCTTGCGTCCACCATCGCCGTTCAGATCAATACTGACCGCAGGTTGCTGATGCTCATCAAAACTGGCCGATGCGCCGGCAATATAATCGCCGGTAATCACAGGCTCTTTATACAAAATCGCAGGAGCGCCACGACCGACCTTGAACAGTTCGGAACCAAAAGGAACCGGAGTGCTTTCATCCACCTGGCCGATCACAGACTCGTCCGACAGGCGCACTTCCAGTGTCGCGGTGCGACCAATGATTTCCTTGGCGCGCGCCACATCCTGCACACCCGGCAGCTGCACCACGATACGATCAGGCCCCTGTTGCTGGATGATCGGTTCAGCCACACCCAGCTCGTTGACACGCTTCGACAGCGCGGTAATATTCTGCTTCACGCCTTCGGTAATAACCGCTTTCAGCGATTCCGGTTTCAGGCTGACCTGCAGGTTGAATTCAGTGTTATCCGTGCTTGCCACATCCGTCAGGTTGACATCACTCATTTGTGACGACAGCACGTTTCTTGCGACATTGCGTGTTTCCGCTTCACGGAAACGGACGGTGATCGCGTCACCATCGCGGCTGATGCCGGCATGACGCACATCTTTTTCGCGCAAAGCAGAACGAATCGAAGATTGTAATCCCTGCACCCGCTTTTGCATCACTGCCTTGGTATCCACCTGCATCAGAAAATGCACGCCGCCGCGCAGATCCAGCCCCAGATACATCGGCAGCGCATTCATGCTCTGCAGCCACTTCGGTGTATTCGACAACAGATTAAAAGCGACGGTGTAGGTTGGATCAGCAGGGTCGGTATTCAGTGCTTTTTCCAGCACATCTTTCGCCTTGAACTGGGTATCCGTATCCACGAAACGTGCCCGCACGGAACCTTGCATCCCATTGAAATCATAAAAAATACCGCTGTCTTTCAAACCTGCCTGCTGCAAGGTCTGTTCGACGCGGGTTTTCATGCTTTCATCAATTTTGACTGTCGATTTGGCGCTGCTGATCTGCACTGCCGGCGACTCGCCGAAGAAATTCGGCGCGGTGTAGAGTCCGCCGAATATCAGTGCAATCAAAATCAGCAAATACTTCCAGAGTGGATAGCGATTCATAATAAAAAAAGAAATTGGAAGCTCAAAAGAACAACGCAGTCCAGTTCATCTGTGGACTGCGTTGCCGGTATATGCCGATTAAATCGCTTTAATGGTGCCTTTCGGCAGCAGTGCGGTAATGGCCACTTTCTGCACCACGAGTTCGGTGCCCTCAGCCACTTCCAGCGTCACGTAGCTTTCGCTGACTTTCGTGACCTTACCCAGCACACCACCGGCAGTCACGACTTCATCGTTTTTCGCCAGCGCATCCATCATGGATTTCTGTTCTTTCTGACGCTTCATCTGAGGACGGATCATCAGGAAGTACAACACCACAAACATCAGTACCAATGGCAGAAAGCTCATCAGACCACCGTCAGCGCCGATTCCGGCCGATTGCGCATAAGCGTTGGAAATAAACACGTTACAGACTCCGTTGTAATATTAATTTGACCAGTGCGCAGATTGGCATCAGGTAGAACTGTCAAACCTGCAACACTGACTTCAGCAAATGGTGATTCAAAATCACATTTCAACTGGCAAAGCGTCACATTCTAGCATTGACGCCAGGGCAATTGGCGATTCTGCGTTCAGACTCCGCGTGCCCGGCCGGCGTGAAACTCCTGAACGAATTCCGGGAAGCGCTCTTCATCCAGCGCCTTGCGGATATTACGCATCAGGTCGAGGTAGTAATGCAGGTTGTGGATGGTATTCAAGCGCGCGCCCAGAATTTCACCTGTCCGGTGCAGGTGATGCAGATAAGCGCGGGAAAAGTTTTTGCATGTGTAGCAAGAACAGGTAGCATCCAGCGGCTCCTTATCTTCCTTGTAACGCGCATTCTTGATCTTCACATCACCGTAGCGCGTGAAAATCCAGCCGTTGCGGGCGTTACGGGTCGGCATCACGCAGTCGAACATGTCGATGCCGTTGGCCACACCGGCCACCAGGTCTTCAGGCGTACCGACGCCCATCAGATAATGCGGCTTGTTTTCCGGCAGTTTCGGGCCGGTATGCGCCAGAATGCGCATCATGTCTTCCTTCGGCTCACCGACCGACAAACCGCCGATGGCGATGCCGTGAAAACCCAGTTCATTCAGGTCCGCCAGCGATTCGTCGCGCAGGTGTTCGAACATGCCGCCCTGCACAATACCGAACAAGGCGTTAGGATTTTCAGTGCGCTTGAATTCATCGATCGAACGCTGCGCCCAGCGCAGGGACATACGCATCGACTTGCCGGCTTCTTCCGTCGTGGCGGGGCGACCGTCGATTTCATACGGCGTACACTCGTCGAACTGCATCACGATGTCGGAATTCAGCGAACGCTGAATCTGCATGGAAATTTCCGGCGACAGGAACAGGCGCTCGCCGCTGATCGGTGAAGAAAACTTCACGCCTTCCTCGGTAATCTTGCGCATGGCGCCAAGCGAAAATACCTGGAAGCCGCCGGAATCGGTCAGGATAGGCTTGTCCCAGCCCATAAAATCGTGCAGACCACCAAATTTGTTCAATACATCCAGGCCAGGGCGCAACCACAAGTGGAAAGTATTACCCAGAATGATCTGGGCATCAATTTCCTTTAATTCCAGCGGCGACATCGCCTTCACCGAACCATACGTGCCAACCGGCATGAAAATGGGGGTTTCAATCTCGCCGTGGTTGACTTTCACCCGACCGCGCCGGGCTGCTGTGGTTTTGTCTTTTTTGATTAAGGTAAATTCAAGCATCACTTTTCCTCATGCATCTCATGGATGCACATTCATCTTCAGGGCTGACGCGAAATTGTCCTGACCGGTGAAGCGCCGCCAACCGCACCTCATTACCGTGAAGCGGGGCAACCATGCCAGGGGGATGTTGCATCAGTCCTTAACGTATTAATTTTCTGACTGTAACAGCATCCGGTTCACGCCGGATAGCGGATATCGCCTTATTTTTTTCCTGACTGATTTGTCAGCAGCATGGCGTCACCGTAACTAAAGAAACGGTAACGTTGTGCAACGGCATGCGCATAAGCGAGGCGGATCGGCGCATAGCCGGCAAATGCCGACACCAGCATCATCAGCGTGGATTTCGGCAGGTGGAAATTGGTAATGAGCCGGTCCACGGTTTTAAATACATAACCCGGAGTGATGAATAATCGGGTATCTGCACTGCCAGCTTCCAGCTGTCCGCTCTGCGATGCCGATTCCAGCGCGCGCATACTGGTGGTGCCGACCGCAATCACGCTACCGCCGCTGACCTTGACCTGCCGGATCAGCGCCACGGTCTCTTCCGGCACGGTATACCATTCGCTGTGCATTACATGCTCGCTCAGGTTTTCCACCCGCACCGGCTGGAAAGTACCGGCACCGACATGCAACGTCACATAAGCCAGTTGAATTCCTTTATCACGACAACGCTGTAACAGCGCCTCATCAAAATGCAACCCCGCAGTCGGCGCCGCCACTGCGCCCGGCACCCGGCTGTAAACCGTCTGATAACGCTGTTCATCAAAATCATCGGCATCATGTTCGATGTAAGGCGGCAACGGCAGGCGGCCATAACGTTCCAGCAGAGAAAATACATCCTCCGGAAAAAACAGCGTAAAAAACTCGCCCTCGCGCTCCCCGACAATCACATCAAATGCGTCAGCCAACCGGATCCGGCTGCCGGGCAAAGGCGATTTGGAAGCACGCATCTGCACCAGCACGCGACGGTCCTGTTCCGTATTCGAGACAATCCGCTCCACCAGCATCTGCACTTTGCCGCCGGTTTCCTTCACCCCGTGAAAACGTGCTTTCAAAACCCGCGTATCATTAAAAACCAGCACATCCCCCGCCGACAACTGATCCAGCACATCGGTAAAATGCCGGTCAATCAGCTGGTCGCCATCCACATGCAACAGGCGCGACGCAGTGCGGTCAGGCAAAGGCGTCTGAGCAATCAGCGCATCAGGCAATTCAAAATCAAAGTCACTCAGAGAATAATTCATACACGGAAAGTGGGGAAAAACAGAACAAAATGCTGCGCACTGTATAAAAAATCAGTAAAATACATCTCAACCCAGTGTTACCTGACGGCCAGACTAACAGCAAAACCCACCATTTTACACTCATGGCAGCTGAAGACCCAAGCGTGCATTCCGCCACTCCTCCCGCTCAGGCAAACGCGGCTGGTCAACGCCAGCGTAAAAAACCGCAGACACCGTCCGCCAGAAAGACTTCCACCGCATCAAGCGCGAGCCAGACCAGCAAAATCAGCGACAAGCTGGCACGGCTCGGATTGCGTACGGATATGGATTTTTTGTTGCATCTGCCGATGCGTTATGAAGATGAAACCCAGGTGCTTGGTATCCGCGAAGCAGCGTTGCGCGGCGGCAGCCAGGTACAGATCGAAGGCAAAGTGCTCAGCGCGGATGTGCAATACAGGCCGCGCCGCCAGTTGATCGTCACCATCGCCGATGACAGCGGCCAGGCGACACTGCGGTTCCTGAATTTTTACGGCAGCCAGCTCAAACAATTCTCTGCCGGTGCGAGGGTCCGTGCCCGTGGCGAGCTGCGGCATGGTTTTGCCGGACCGGAAATCGTTCATCCGTCTTATAAAATGGTGACCCAGGGCGCTCCCCTGCCAACCGCACTGACACCGGTCTACCACACCGCTGAAGGTATTTCGCAACCCTTGCTGCGCAAAGCGATTGCCAGCGCAATAATGCGCAGCGAATGGCGCGATACGCTATCTCCTGCGCGCCTCGCAGCACTCGGACTGCAGGGCTTTGAAGCCAGCGTCCGGCTGTTGCACAATCCACCGCCGGAAGCCGACCAGTACAGTTTATTGGAAAGACATCATCCCGCCTGGCAAAGGATGAAATTCGATGAACTGCTGGCACAGCAGCTGTCACTGAAACGGGCCCAGCAAACACGCCGTCGTCAGGGCGCCAGCGCATTGCCGCTGGTGGGTGAACTCAGCAATGCTTTTTTGCTGACATTGCCATTCTCACTCACCAGAGCACAGGAAAAAGTATTGGCCGAGATTCGTCACGACCTGCGACAGACCTTTCCTATGCAAAGATTGTTGCAGGGTGACGTCGGCAGCGGAAAAACCATCGTGGCGGCATTGGCGGCGGCGCAGGCAATCGATAATGGCTTTCAGGCGGCACTGATGGCACCGACCGAAATTCTGGCGGAACAGCATTTCCGGAAAATTGCCGCCTGGCTCGAACCACTGGGCATACGCACCGTCTGGCTCACCGGCAGCCTGAAGAAAAAAGACAAAGAGCAGGCCAGCGCCCAGATTGCCAACGGCGAAGCGCAGCTGATCATCGGCACCCACGCATTGATTCAGGACAGCGTTCAGTTTAAAAAACTAGGCTTGGTGATTGTCGACGAGCAGCATCGCTTCGGCGTTGGTCAGCGTCTGAATCTGGCCAACAAGGCCGAAGCGGGAAAAATACCGCATCAGCTGATGATGTCCGCCACACCGATACCCCGCACGCTGGCGATGACTTATTTTGCCGATCTGGAAGTATCAGTGATTGACGAGCTGCCACCGGGACGCACACCAGTGCTGACCAGGGTGATTGACCAGCAGCGGCGCGATGAAGTCATCGTCCGGGTACACGCGGCAGCACTGGAGGGACGGCAGGTTTACTGGGTCTGCCCGCTGATTGAGGAATCCGAAGCTCTGCAATTACAAACCGCCACCGATACCCACGCGATGTTATCTGCAGCCCTGCCCGACGTCCGGATAGCACTGGTGCACGGTCGTCTGAAACCCGCCCAGAAGCAGGCTGTGATGGAAGATTTCAGCAGGCAACAGACTCAGGTGCTGGTCGCCACCACGGTCATCGAAGTCGGGGTGGACGTTCCAAACGCCAGCCTGATGGTGATTGAACATGCGGAACGTTTCGGCCTGTCGCAGCTGCACCAGTTGCGCGGCCGGGTCGGCCGTGGCGCCGCGGCCAGCATCTGCCTGCTGCTGTACCAGAGCCCCTTGGGTGGTACTGCCAGACAACGACTGGCAATCATGCGCGAGAGTAACGATGGTTTTGACATCGCCCGCAAAGACCTGGAGCTGCGCGGCCCCGGCGAATTTCTGGGGGCGCGCCAGTCCGGTGAGGCGCTGCTCCGCTTTGCCGATCTGGAAACCGACCAGCCGCTGGTGGAAAAAGCCCGCAATCTGGCGGAAGAACTGTTGCGGGATGATCCTGTCACTGTTGCCGCCCATCTGCATCGCTGGATGGGGAACAAAGAAGAATTTCTCCGGGTCTGAGCATATTATCCCGCTCGTACCCCGCATCCGCCCTGCGGTGCCAGTCATCTCATTTTTTAACAGGATTTTTCGATGCTGACCTTTCTCAAAGCCGACCTCCACAATGACCGGCATGCCAGTGACCTGCTGAATCAGCTTAACAGCTATGCGCTCGACCCGATGGGTGGCGGCGAGACGCTCTCACCTTATTGCCGCCAGCATCTGATTTCCGAATTACAGCAGCGGGAACACACCGTGCACGCTTTCCTGCTGTATCAGGATCAGGTAGCGGCGGCATTCTCAATCTGCATCGAAGGTTTTTCCACCTTTGCCTGCAAACCACTGCTGAATATTCATGATTTTGCAGTCCATCCTGATTTCCGAGGACAGCAGCTCGGCAAACATCTGATGAGCCAGATCAGCCAATACGCAGAACAGCATGGCTTCTGCAAACTGACGCTGGAAGTGTTGGAGGGCAATCATCCGGCACAGGCACTGTACCGTTCTCAGGGCTTTGCCGGCTACGAACTGAATCCGGCAATGGGGGGCGCCATCGTGATGCAGAAAAAATTCTGAACCAGATCGCCCGAATCTGAATACACCCTCCAGTCATCACAGGTTAGAATCAGCAGCACTTTACCTGCTGCATTAACTTCGATAAGGATGACAACATGAGCTTAGATTTCAAAGGCCGCGTAGCGATTGTAACTGGCGCCGGTGGCGGTCTGGGGCGCGAACACGCACTGGCGCTGGCTGCGCGCGGCGCCAGAGTAGTGGTGAATGATCTCGGCAGCGCGACCGATGGCTCTGGCGGCTCCTCCGCCGCCGCATTGGCTGTGGTCGAGGAAATCCGGGCAGCCGGTGGCGAAGCGATCGCCAATGGTGCTTCCGTGACAGATTTTGCAGCCGTGCAGACAATGGTGACAGATGCCATGGCAACCTGGGGCAGAGTCGATATCCTGGTCAACAATGCCGGCATTCTGCGCGACAAGAGTTTCGCCAAAATGGAAATCGATGATTTCCGCCTCGTGATTGATGTGCATCTGATGGGCGCGGTGCATTGCTGCAAAGCGGTCTGGCCGGTGATGATGGAACAAAAATACGGTCGTATCGTGATGACGACCTCCTCCTCTGGGCTATACGGTAACTTCGGTCAGTCGAATTACGGCGCTGCCAAACTGGCGCTGGTCGGCCTGATGCAAACGCTGGCGCTGGAAGGCGCAAAATACGACATCCGCGTCAACAGCCTGGCACCAACCGCAGCCACCCGCATGACTGAAAGCCTGTTCCCGGCAGAATTCCTGCAGGCACTGAAACCGGCAGACGTCGTGCCTGCCATGCTGGTCCTGGCAGCAGAAAATGCGCCAAGCCGCGCTATCCTGTGTGCCGGCGCAGGCAGCTTTGAGGCCGCCCATATCACCCTGACGCAAGGCATCTGGGTCGGACGCGGCAACGATACCCCGGAACAGCTGGCGGCACGGCTGGCTGAAGTCAGACAGCGCGATGGCGAAAACGTGCCGGATAGCGGCGCAGCACAGGGACATCTGGAACTGACAAAAGCGATGTCCCAGCTACAGAAAAACTGAGTTTGACCCGATACTCTCCAGCTTGCCAAAAAGACAAGCTGGAGAATTTTATACTCCCTCTCAGTATGTGCAAAAATCAGCCTGATATTATTGAAAATCAAGGTCAAGAAAATATACTCCCCTCTTTTCCTGCATCCTGACAGGATGTTTTAAAACAGACTGCTGACGTCAGCGCCAGTCTGTGCCACACTAAGCGCATGACCCTCACCGAATTAAAATATATCGTCGCCGTCGCGCGCGAAAAGCACTTCGGCCATGCCGCAGAGGCCTGTTTTGTCGCGCAGCCGACGCTGTCGGTTGCCATTAAAAAACTCGAAGATGAGTTAGGCGTCACCATTTTTGAACGGGGCGGCAGTGAAGTATCCACCACCCCGCTGGGTGCGCAGATTGTCGCTCAGGCTGAACGTGTGCTGGAACAGACCGCTGCCATCAAGGAAATTGCCAAGCAGAATAAAGATCCGCTGGCCGGCTCTTTCCGCCTCGGTGTGATCTATACGATCGGCCCTTATCTGCTGCCGGTACTGGTCAAGACCATGATTCAGCAGGTGCCGCAAATGCCATTGGTGTTGCAGGAAAATTTCACGGTCAAGCTGATTGAGCTGTTGCGCCAGGGTGAATTGGATGCTGCAATCATGGCGCTGCCCCTGCCTGATCAGGGGATGATGGTGCAACCGCTTTATGACGAACCCTTTGTCGTCGCCATGCCGCGGCAACATCCGTGGGCTGATCGTGACAGCATCCCCGCCGCTGAGTTGAAATCGGAAACCATGCTCTTACTTGGTAACGGACACTGCTTCCGCGATCAGGTGCTGGAAGTCTGTCCGGAAATGGCACGCTTTTCAACATCCGGCGATGGCATTGCCCGTACATTTGAAGGATCTTCACTGGAAACCATACGTCATATGGTCGCCTCCGGTATTGGTCTGACTGTGCTGCCGGTCGCCTCCATACCGGATATGCATGCGCAGGATGGCATGCTGCGTTACGTGCCGTTTGAATCGCCGGCACCGGAACGGCGCGTCGTCATTGCATGGCGCAAGAGCTTCACCCGCCAGGCGGCGATTGAAGCGATCCGGAAAGCGGTGCTGGCCTGCCACCTGCCGGGAGTCACCATGCTGGACGAAGCGCCTGGCGCACAATAAATCCCGACCTGCAAAACAACTCGCATGCAGGGAGCTGCATTCCAGTTAGCGCTTTTTCGTGCTTATCTGATGCGTCAACACAGGTAATTCCGGTTTCGCTTCCGGCCTGCGCAATGCGGTAAATGTGGAAAACTCCCAGGAACGGAACCCGACCAGCAGAGTGAAACCGTCACGATCTTCCGGTTGTAATTTGCGATCGTCCTGATGCAGGCGCGCCAGCTCGGCAACCAGCTGCTGGATTTTCTGCACGACCTCCTGCGCGCTGTGGATGGAAACGCGCGCAGGCACGCACAGCAAGGTTTCTCCAACCTGATCAAAACGGCCATTGAAATAATCGCTGACCACGTGCTCGCGGAAATATTGCTGAACCGGGCCATCCGGCCGCCAGTGAAACGCCGCCGATACATTCAGGCGGTAACGGTTATTCGGACGTAATTCAATCAGCTCCAGCTTATCGAGTGCAATCAGATGCAAGATGCATTCTGCCTGGCTCAGCGAATAGGTTTCCACGATCTGCTCCAGCGTCCAGTGTCCCAGACAGCAAATTGCCACCAGCAGTAATTTCGGCTCAGCCATCAGGGATTTTTCCTGCGCCAGCGTCAGCGTATCCGAATGCGGCGTCACATCGGCAGCCTGTCGTAGCACGTCTTCCATCGCCACGCCGGATGCTTTACAGATCTGCGCCAGCCGGGACAGGCTCATATCTTTCTGGCCAAACATGCGTTTGACGCTGGATTCACTCATGCCTATCTGTTCCGCCAGCATTTTGTAGGTCACACCGGCGGCGCGTAATTCGCTGCGCAGCACACTGATCAGTAATTCGGGAGAACTCATTTTGACTTCCTGACTCAATATTAAAATAGCAAATAGTCGTAAATTTCAATACCAATAATTCTGAAATATGACACTTTGAACATTTTTATAGTACCAAGTTCCCGATCAGATGAAACTTATCCCGATGACTGATGCGCAAGTCATCTGTGTTGTGTGCGATGCGGGCCGTCATGCCTCCTCCATGCCGGTCCGCATTATCTGATCAACCATCATAGGAAATCCGCGATGAAATCCCTGTTCCGCTACAGCCTGTGCCTGGGCGTCACTGCAGCCGTATTCCTGTCCGGCTATCTGGCCGGACAATCAGCCACTGTCACGACATCCGCCTGTCAACCACCGGCTGCCGGCAGCTTTGCCAACGACACGACAGACAGTCCCGCCAACGCAGATACCAGCTTTGTTCCGGAGAACCACCCGCATTCACCCCTGCTGCTGTAAGACTGGTGCCGGCGTCCGTGACCGGGAGATTCGCCTTTATAATGCGGATCATCACGACTTTTTCACGCACTCATGAACGCCATCCTGACCCGCCTGCACTGGTATCTGAAACTGGTCCGACTGGATAAACCCATCGGTATCGTCTTGCTGTTGTGGCCGACCTTATCGGCACTATGGATTGCCAGCCATGGCGTTCCCGACTGGAAACTGGGAGTGATTTTTTGCCTCGGCACCACGTTGATGCGTTCTGCCGGTTGTGCCGTGAATGATTATGCCGACCGGGAATTTGACCGTCATGTGAAACGCACGGCAGAACGTCCGCTGACCAGCGGCAAAATTTCCGGCAAAGAAGCGCTGCTGATTGCATTGCTGCTGTCGGCGATTTCTTTCCTGTTGATCTGGCCGCTGAATACCCTGACTAAACAACTATCGGTGCTGGCCGTCATGATCGCTGCCAGTTATCCGTATTTCAAACGCTTCTTCCCCATTCCGCAGGCTTATCTCGGAATCGCCTATGGCTTCGGCATCCCGATGGCTTTTGCCGCCGTACAAAACCATGTGCCGCTGATTGCATGGGGTCTGCTGCTGGCCAACATCTTCTGGACGGTCGCTTACGATACCGAATATGCGATGGTTGACCGCGACGATGACCTGAAAATCGGCATCAAGACGTCTGCCATTACTTTTGGCCGCTTTGACGTTGCCGCCATCATGATCTGTTATGCCACCAGCTTTGCGCTGATCACGCTGATCGGCTGGCAACAAGGATTGCGCTTCTGGTTCCTCGCTGGCATGGGCGTTGCCGTACTTTGCGCGCTGTATCACTATCGCCTGATCCGGGAGCGGGACCGCATGCGCTGTTTTGCTGCCTTCCGTCACAATAACTGGCTGGGAGCCGCAATCTTTGCTGGCGTTGCACTGGACTATGTATTACATTGATTCATACAACAATATCAACACTGCATTTATTTGATCTGCAACAAGAGGCCTGGTTTTGGCTTACCTAGACTACAGATAAGAATTCTCCAATTACTTTTCATAAAGGATCTGCCATGAGCTCCGTAGAACAGCATAAAGATCAGTTGATGCACGATTTGAATCAGGTTATCCGTGATGCCGAAGAGTTGCTTAAAAACACTGAGCAGCAGTCGGGCGAAGGCTTCAAATCCGCCAAGGCACGCTTTGAGCACACATTGAAAAATGCCAAAG
Organism: Cognatundibacterium oligocarboniphilum; assembly: GCF_013377855.1. GTDB lineage: Bacteria > Pseudomonadota > Gammaproteobacteria > Burkholderiales > Burkholderiaceae_D > Undibacterium > Undibacterium oligocarboniphilum. Next base: position 254,794 of record NZ_JABXYJ010000003.1, read on the forward strand.
CAGAAGTAGAACGCATCGAAGACGTGGTTGTGACCAGAACCAAGGAAGCTGCCAAAGCGACGGATGTCTATGTCAAAGAAAACCCTTGGCAATCCGCCGGTATCGCTGCCGGTGTTGGTCTGCTGCTCGGTTTGTTGATCGGCCGCAGCAAATAATTCATGGCCATACTGGACTCAATCAGGCATCTCAGTGCGACAGTTGCGGGTATTGTGCATACCCGTCTGGAGCTGGCTGCGGTTGAAATTGAGGAAGAATTGCACCGTTTTTCCTCATTATTGCTCTGGTCGTTGACCGCACTGTTTTGCGCCTGCTGCGCCGTTGTGTTGCTGGTGGTGTTCCTGATCGCAGTCTTCTGGGACAGCTATCGTTTAACGCTGATCTCGGTTCTGATCGCTTTGTTTGGCATCTTCGCTGCCAGCATCGCCTGGTGGGTGCGCAAACAGTTCAGCCAAAAACCCGGTTTGCTGTCACACAGCCTGCAGGAACTCGAAAAAGACAGCCTGGCGCTGCGCAGGCATGACAGCGCAGCCGTAGCTTCCGGCGCACCGGAAACATCGTCAGCACAATGAATATGGCTTCTGATTACGCAAACCGGCTGGCCTTGCGCCGCAAAACCCTGTTACTGAAAATTCAGGCACAACGCCAGTTGCTGTCTCTGCAGACTCAACATGTCGGGGAACAGATTGCATTTGCCGAATGGAGTTTCCAGGCCGGACAGCAATTAATCCGGCTGGTAAGACACAAACCGCTTGCCGGTATTGCAGTCGCAGCCGGCGTCGTAGCCGTTAAGCCGGCACGCTTGCTGAACTGGTTCGGCACATCTTTCCGGCTTTGGAAAATCTGGCGGCAGATGGCGCCTTTGCTGAAGCAGGATCAGTCGCAGTCCTGAAATTACACAAGGACGACGGCGCATTACTAGACAATCAACAGATCATTAACAGTAGTTAACGCATGTGCCGAGGCTGTTGCCCCAAAGCCAGTTGCCCACCCGTTTTTTTGGCGGCAAACAGCCATAAACGCTCACGCTGATCTCCCGGACGCGCACCTTCCCAGACCAGATGCCACTGATGACTGTTCAGATGTTCCGGCAAATGATTTTGAAAGCCATTCACCAGCAACAGATCGCATTGCATATCTGGCTGCTTCTCCTGACGATAGGTAGTGATGCCGGCAAAATAGCGCAACATGGCACGTTCTGATTCGCCCAGATCTTTACTCGCCATGCAGTCAAAATGATGCGGCAACGCTGTTTCCATCGAATAAAAAACGCTGCGGTAGCTTTTTGCATAATCCACCCATGGCAACAACAGGCTGCTCATCAGCATCCAGCTCAGGCTGACGCCCGACACCCAGCTGATCAGACCACGGCCACGCACGTCCTTAAGCCTGCCGATATACATCATCGCGACGACAGTGATTCCGGAAGCAAACATCACCTCCACCCACCTGAAATCCGGTGTGAATGTATCCGGCAAGTATTTGAGGATAAACATCCAGCGTGGCGGCCCTCCTTCCCAGATCATGGCTGCCCAGAGCGTCCAGATGAACAGAGCTGTCGTACCAAAAATCAGACGGGAAGTCCAGTCGAAAAAGCGATCCACCCTGAACGATAAATGACGAGCCGCAGGCGCAGCCAGAATGGCCAGCGGCAATAACAGCGGCAATGCGTAATTGTCTCTTGCGGAAGCGGCACGCCATAACACCAGCAACATAATCGAAAATACCAGCACACAGACCTGCAACACAGCAGAACTCCGCCACGTGGCACGCTCTCGCCAGAGCGTCAACGCCGCCAGCGGCAAGGCCGGGAAAGTAAACCAGGGCAAAGTGGTAATCCAGAATCCATCTGTATGTGGCGCACCCAGCTGCGCCACAGAAAAACCAAAAAATCTGCCAATGTTATTCAGCCAGAACCAGTCCATGAACAAAGCCGGGGAGCGTCCCAGCAAAGCCAGCGGCCAGATCAGCAGCCACGGCAAAGAAAAGCACAGGGCAAGCAGTAAGACATGCAGATACGTTTTCTTACGCCACGATTGAAACAGCAACGGCAACAAAGCAGCCGTCAGACCAAACACACCCAGCGCCAGTATTCCCTTTGCCATAAACCCGATGCCGACACCTGTACCTAGCAATATTCCCGATCTCAGCGGATTATTTTTGACCTCTGCAAACCCGGCGGTAGCAACCGCAAAACCGGTCAGCAAAGGGACATCGGTCAACATCATATGAGAATGTAAAAGCAGTCCCAGGCAGGCCAGCAGAGACATAATCGCAAAACGTCCATAACCCTTCCCCCACCAAGTGCGGGCAGCCCAACCGGTAGCGATACAGGTAATGATCATAAAAACGCCGGTTGCCAGCCGCGCACCGTCATGCAACGCCAACCAGGGAGAAAGCGTATTTGCAAGAACTGTAGCCAGCCAGTAATACAAAGGCGGTTTTTCCATAAATGGCTCACCAGCCATCATTGGCACAATCCAGTCACCACTTTCCAGCATGTGATGGATAATACCGAAGATATAGGTTTCATCCTGCTTCCAGGGATCATGTCCGATCAGACCAGGAAGCAGGTAAATGGAAATCAAGATCAGCAATGCAAACAATGCCGCATTCAGGCGTTGTGATACCCATTCAATAAGGCAGGAAACAACAGACTCATTACCTGCTTCACACAAGGTAACAGAGGTCGTTCCATCACCGATGAGGCGAAGACGAACAGAAAAGAAGGTACGAAACCAGTCAAGGAAAATCATGTAAGCACATCAAGGGAAATACATTAAAGAGATGTGCAATGATTCATCGAACTATCAGGAGACGCGAAAATTTTCGCGATAAACGATACAAAGCACATAAATCCGGACTGCTGAAGTTAGCAGAAAAACAAAAAAAACTAACACCGGAAGGTAACATATTGTATCTCAAGTACGAGTTTTTTTTGTAAAATTTCTATTCGAAAAGCTATATGACACGCAATTTTGCATTTGCGAAAAAACATTTTCAGAATAAATCATCATAAAAATGCACAACATTCTGATTTTTCATCTTCTAAATTGCAATTGAGCAATTTTTAGTCAATGTCATACACTTTTATGACTATGCTTGCTGACCAAACTCATCACCCAGTTCTGCTGCTCTTGCAGCAGCAACCTTGACGGCCGTCACGATGGACTGTCCGACCCCGGCAGCCTCCATGCTGGACAAGGCAGCATATGTGGTTCCGCCTTTTGAGGTCACCCGCTCACGCAGAATGCTGACTGACTCACTGGAGTGCATCGCCAGCTGAGCAGCCCCCTCAAAGGTGGCGATAGCAAACTGATTGCCTTGTTCAGCACTCAATCCCAGCTGCTGCGCTGCCTGTTGCAGAGCTTCGATAAAATAAAATACATAGGCGGGACCGCTGCCGGAAATAGCGGTAACGGCATCGATCTGCTGTTCCCGTTCCATCCAGGATGTCAGCCCGACTGAACGCAGGATATCGTCAGCAATCTGCTGTTCGTGTACGCTGACGCCAGGTAAGGCAAACATCCCGGTGATGCCTTTACCAACCAGGGCAGGTGTATTCGGCATCGCCCGCACAATCTTGCCGTAAGCATTCAGCCAGCGGGAAATATCGCTGGCACGAATACCTGCAGCAATCGTTATCAACAGCTGTTGCCGCACATACGGCGCCAGTTCCCCGACCACATCTCTTAACTGCTGCGGCTTGACGGCAAGAATAATCACATCGGCATCCTGCAGGCGCGCATCAATCGCCAAAGCCGTGGTCACGCCAAATTCTGTTTCCAGGCGATTCAAGGAGGTCTGATTAACATCCACGACATGAATGCAGCCAGGCAGTGTGAAATCGGGCAATAAACCGCCAATCAATGCACCAGCCATATTGCCGCCGCCAACAAAGGCAATTTTTAATTTATTTTGCATAATTCCTGCTCCCAAAAATTCCTGTTCCGATTCTGACCATCGTACTGCCTTCCGCGATTGCGGCATGTATGTCACTGCTCATCCCCATCGACAATGTATCAAGAGAAATACCTCGCGCAATCAACTGATTCTGCAAGGCATGCAGCCGCTGAAAGGCCTCACGTTGCGCCACAAAATCCGTTACTGGCGCAGGCACGGCCATCAGGCCACGCAACCGGATTTTCGGTAATCCGCTGATCCGTTCTGCCAATACCAGTACATCATCAGGCGAGACGCCGCTTTTGCTGTCTTCGCCGCTGATATTCACCTGCAGACAGATATTCAGATCCGGATAATCCGGGGGACGCTGCTCAGACAAGCGATGCGCAATCTTCTCCCGGTCGACGGAATGCACCCAGTCAAAATGCTCCGCAATCGGTTTCGTTTTGTTACTTTGTATCGGTCCGATGAAATGCCATTCCAGTGTAAATTCAGGCACACTTTGTTTCAGGAATGCAATCTTGTCGAGCGCCTCCTGCAGATAATTTTCGCCAAATGCACGCTGCCCACAGCGCGCCGCCTCGATAATGGCATCGGTTCCGAAAGTCTTGGAAACCGCCAGCAAACGGACACTGGAAGCAGGTCGCCCATATTGCAACTCGGTGCGCCTGATATCAGACAATACGGCTTGCAAGTTGTCAGAAATTAAGGACATAATCGAACAATTTTTTATGAAACTTCACTCAATCCGGGCTGTACCAATCCGCAGCCCCCTGTGTCATGCCTGCCATCCAAGGATGGCGCAATAATAGTGGAATTATAAATGGACATCTCTGAGCTGCTTGCGTTCTCGGTCAAGAATAACGCTTCCGACTTACATCTTTCTTCCGGCCTGCCGCCCATGATACGTGTACATGGCGATGTACGGCGCATCAATCTGCCGCCGCTGGAACACAAAGACGTGCATGAACTGATTTACGACATCATGAACGATTCCCAGCGCAAGATTTACGAAGAAACGCTGGAGTGTGATTTTTCCTTTTCGATTCCCGGCCTGGCGCGTTTCCGTGTCAACGCTTTCAACCAGGAACGGGGACCAGCGGCAGTCATGCGTACCATTCCCTCTAAAATCCTGACGCTGGAACAGCTAAACGCACCGCGGATTTTTGCCGATCTCGCGTTAAAGCCGCGCGGTCTGGTACTGGTAACGGGCCCGACAGGCTCCGGTAAATCCACCACCCTGGCGGGAATGGTGAATCATCTCAATGAAAACGAATACGGCCACATCCTGACCGTTGAGGACCCGATTGAATTCGTGCATGAATCCAAAAAATGTCTGATCAATCAGCGTGAAGTCGGACCGCATACCATGTCCTTCAACAATGCGCTGCGCTCTGCGCTACGTGAAGATCCGGATGCGATTCTGGTCGGTGAATTACGCGATCTGGAAACCATCCGTCTGGCGCTGACTGCTGCAGAAACCGGCCATCTGGTGTTCGGCACCCTGCATACCTCGTCAGCCGCAAAAACTATTGACCGTATCGTCGACGTATTTCCGGCGGAAGAAAAGGAAATGGTGCGCTCCATGCTGTCGGAATCCTTACAGGCGGTGATTTCACAAACCCTGCTGAAAACCAAGGACGGCTCCGGACGAGTTGCAGCACATGAAATCATGATTGGCTCGCCCGCGATCAGAAACCTGATTCGTGAAGCCAAAGTCGCCCAGATGTACTCAGCCATCCAGACCGGCAACAATCTCGGCATGCAAACACTGGATCAGAATCTGACCGATCTGGTCAGGCGCAATGTCATTTCGGTGGGAACAGCACGGGCTGCCGCCAAAATCCCTGAAAACTTCCCAGGCTAATCTGAAACGATAGGAGCATCCCGACATGGAACGCGATCAGGCCACGAAATTCATGCATGACCTGCTGAGGTTAATGCTCAGCAAAAATGGATCCGATTTATTCATTACCGCAGACTTTCCTCCTGCGTTCAAAATTGACGGCAGGGTAACTCCGGTTTCCAACCAGCCGCTGACGCCGGCGCATACTGTCGACCTTGCGCGCGCTATCATGAACGATAAGCAGGCCGCCGAATTTGAATCATCCAAAGAATGTAATTTCGCGATCAATCCGGCAGGCATGGGGCGTTTCCGTGTTTCCGCGTTTATGCAGCAGGGCCGGGTCGGGATGGTGCTGCGGACGATCACGACCGCTATTCCCAAATTTGATGAGCTTGGCCTTCCGGAAAATCTGAAAGAAATTGCCATGACCAAACGGGGGTTGGTCATCATGGTGGGTGCAACCGGTTCCGGTAAGTCCACCACGCTTGCGGCAATGGTCGGATACCGCAACCAGCACAGTTACGGTCACATCATCACCATTGAAGATCCGATCGAATACGTACATCCTCACGCAAACTGCATCGTCACTCAACGTGAGGTGGGCATTGACACAGAAGACTGGGGGGCCGCACTGAAAAACTCTTTACGGCAAGCGCCGGACGTCATCCAGATCGGCGAAATCCGGGACAGGGAAACGATGGATTTTGCAGTTGCGTTTGCAGAAACGGGACATCTCTGCCTCGCCACCCTGCACGCCAACAGCGCCAACCAGGCACTTGACCGCATCATCAACTTCTTCCCGGAAGAACGCCGCGCCCAGCTTCTGATGGATCTGTCGCTGAATCTGAAATCCGTGATTTCTCAACGTCTGATTCCTCTCAAAGGCCGCAAGGGACGGGTTGCCGCAGTCGAAATCATGCTGAACTCGCCTTTGGTTTCTGATCTGATTTTTAAGGGGCAGGTGCATGAGATCAAAGAAATCATGAAAAAATCGCGCGAACTCGGGATGCAGACTTTTGATCAGGCTTTGTTTGACTTACATGAGGCCGACCAGATTTCATACGAGGACGCATTACGCAATGCCGATTCCGTCAATGAATTACGTCTGGCAATCATGCTCAAGGGAAAAGAAGCCAAAGAACGTGACCTGAGTGCAGGCACACACCACCTGGGGATCGTATGATGAGCGCACTGGATTACACGGCAAACAACCTGCAGGGAAAAGAAACCGATCTGCGCCAGTATCTGGGGCAGGTCGTGCTGATCGTAAACACGGCCAGCCAGTGCGGCTTTACCCCGCAATACAAAGGGCTGGAGGCGGTGTACCAGCAGTTCAGAGATCAGGGTGTCGTAGTGCTGGGCTTTCCTTGCAATCAGTTCGGTCATCAGGAACCAGGCGATGCGGATCAGATCGGCCACTTCTGCGAAAAGAATTACGGCGTCACTTTTCCTTTGTTTGAAAAAATCGACGTCAACGGGAAAAATGCCCACCCCTTATTTCAACATTTAAAATCGGCGGCACCAGGCATTTTGGGAACACAGGCAATCAAATGGAATTTCACCAAATTCCTGATCGGGAAAAATGGTCAGGTCTTTAAGCGTTATGCTCCGCAAACCACGCCGGCAGAAATCACTGATGATATCCGAGCCTTGCTGGCATCGACCTGAAGGGATCAGATCATTCCCAGAACGCGTAATGCCAGCGGCAGCAGGATTGCCGTCAGTAACCCGGATAATCCCATTGCCAGACCGGCAAACGCACCAGCCTGCTCACTCATCTGAAATGCCCGCGCAGTACCAATACCGTGTCCACTGACACCCAGTGCAAAGCCACGGATGCTGTCATCCCTGATCCGCAGCAAGTTCAGAATGGCGGAAGCCATCATCGCCGCGGTGATTCCCGTCAACATTACCAAAGCAGCCGTCAGGGAGGGCAGGCCACCGACCTTTTCCGTGATGCCCATGGCGATCGCCATCGTGACTGACTTTGATGCCAGCGACAGCACGGTAATCCGGGATGCGCCAGTGATATGCGCAATCCCCATTGCCGTCACGATGGCAACCGCACTGCCGAGAACCGATGCCGTTAAGAATGCCAGCCAGTGCCGGCGCAGCTGATTGATTTGCTGATAGAGCGGAACAGCCAGCGCCACCGTCGCTGGTCCCAGCAGGAAGTGCACGAACTGGGCACCCGAAAAATACGTACTGTAAGAAGTATTCGTCAGTGTCAGAATCAGGACCAGCAATGCCACAGCAATCGCAACAGGATTTGCCAGTGGACTGAACCGGCATCGGACATACATCGCATACGCAAGCTGATATACCAGCAAGGTAGCCGTCAGTCCTAGTAAGGGTGAAGTCGCCAGATAAACCCAGATTTCACTGAAGCGGTTACTCATTTTTGCATATACTTTGCACACAAGGCAGTGACGACAATCGATAACGCCGTGCTGACCAGCAAAGCCAACAGTAACGGCAGCCATTCATTCAGCACACGTTGCCCATGCACCATGATTCCGACACCGGCAGGGATAAACAGCAAGGATAGATGCCTGAGCAAGACCTGAACATCCGGCAACAATTTTTCTGCCATGCCTTTCCGTGCCAGCAGGTACAAAAACAGCATCAGCATACCGATGACCGGCCCCGGAACCGGCCAATCGAACAAATGCACGATCCCTTCACCGAACGACTGGAAAATCAGTAGTATCGAAAACGTCCGCAGCATGTCCGCCTCTTTTCAGAATCAGCACTAATCGCTTAATGCAGGGCCTGTTCCAGCAATTCTATCCAGTGCAGAACGGGTTTGCCGGTACCTGACTGCAAATGCGTGATGCAACCGATATTGGCTGAAACGATCGCATCTGGTGTGGTTGCCAGCAGTTTTTCCAGTTTATTGTCCCGCAAACGGTAAGATAAGTCCGGTTGCAATACCGAATAAGTACCGGCGGAACCGCAGCACAAATGGCTGTCGGCACACAATTGCACATCCACCCCGGCAGCACGCAAGATAGCTTCGACTTTGCCACGAATCTGCTGCCCGTGCTGCAGCGTGCAGGGCGGGTGCCAGGTAATGCGTTGAGTGATTTTCCCCTGCATTCTGACAGCAATCTGTGACTCAAATTCCGGTAGGATTTCGCTCAGATCTTTAGTCAATGCGGAAACCTGACGGGCTTTTTCTGCATAGACAGTATCGTGCGCCAGCAAATGTCCGTAGTCCTTGACGGTTACTCCGCAACCGGATGCTGTCATAACAATCGCTTCGGCACCGGCTTCAATGAACGGCCACCAGGCGTCGATATTACGCCGCATGTCGTCCAGAGCAGCGTCCTGCTCATTCAGGTGAAACCGGATCGCACCGCAGCACCCTGCTTTGGGAGCCACGATCAGCTGCACGCCCAGCACATCCAGCACCCGTGCCGTTGCGCTATTGATGTTTGGTGACATGGCAGGCTGTACGCAGCCATCCAGGAGCAGCATTTTGCGTACATGGTTTGTCTGCGGCCATGCGATCGTAGTTTTTTTCTCCGGCACTTTTGCGCGTAATGCCGCTGGCAGCACAGGACGCATCGCCTGTCCCAGACGCATGGCGGGTTTGAATATCCAAGGTCTCGGCAGGAGTTCTTTCAAACCAGTTCTTAACATCTGCTGCACCGGTGACCGCCCTACTTGCTGCTCAACCACCTGCCGGCCGATATCGAGCAACCGGCCATATTGCACACCGGACGGACAGGTGGATTCACAATTACGGCAAGTCAGGCAGCGATCCAGATGCTGCTGTGTTTTCTGGGTCGCCGGTTTGCCTTCCAGTACCTGCTTGATCAGATAGATACGGCCACGCGGTCCGTCCAGCTCGTCACCCAGCAACTGATATGTCGGGCAGGTTGCAGTACAAAAGCCGCAATGGACACACTTGCGCAAAATGTCATCAGCTTCTTTGCCTTCGCGGCTGTCTTTTATAAAATCGGCGAGATTGGTTTGCATGATGAATCAGAAATCCTTATACAAGCGACCTGGATTAAAAATCCCGGACGGATCAAATGCTGCTTTCAGCCGTTGGTGAATGCCGGCAATCGCGGGCGCCAGCGGCGTAAAAACGCCAACACTTTTATCCCCGCCGCGAAACAGCGTGGCATGGCCGCCGGCAGCCTGTGCCGCAGCACGGATCGCGGCAGGGCTCTCATCCGTGAACAACCAGCGTTGCGCGCCACCCCATTCTGTGAGGGCTTTTCCGCTCAACTTCATTGCCGGCGCGGTCGACGCCACCGACAGACGCCAGAGTCCGTGTGCATCGTCCTGACTGAAAAAATCATGGGTCTGATCCTGCAATGTCTGCCAGCTGACAGCAGCATCCTGCATTACTTCGCCACCCAGCTTTTGTCTGGCGGCGCGGACCGCAGCTTCAGCCCCCGACAGGCGCAACATCAAGCGACCAACATGCCAGCAGGTGCCTGTGATCGGCAGCGCCTGCCCGGCCCATTCATTCATTTTTCTGATGGCATCGGCCTCAGACATGGCGAACAGCAATGTGGTTTCTGCAAATGGACGCGGCAATACTTTAACAGACACATTCAACACCAGTCCCAGGCTGCCCATGGAACCTGCAAGTAGTCGGGATACATCGTAACCCGCGACATTTTTCATGACCTGCCCGCCAAACTCCAGTATCTGCCCCTTTCCATCCATCAGCGTCACACCCAGCACGAAATCCCGCAACGCCCCAAGGTAAGGTCTGCGTGGTCCGGATAATCCGGCAGCCAGCATTCCACCCAGCGTGGCATCCGGCCCAAAATGCGGCGGATCAAATGCCAGCATCTGCTGATGTTCTGCCAGCGTCGCTTCAATTTCGGCCAGGGGTGTTCCGCACCGTGCGGTCAACACCAGCTCAGTCGGTTCGTAGGCAATGATTCCGCTGTAAGCCCGGGTATCCAGCAATTCGCCTTGCAACGATTGCCCATACCATTGTTTGCTGCCGCTTCCCCGTATCTGTAACGGCGTTTTCCGCTCGGTAGCCTGCTGAATCCGGCTACGGAAATCATCGAGTATGCTTTTCATGGTGATATCTGTCCCGCTATTTTTTATTTTTCAGAAACGTGGCAACTCAGGAAATGCCAACCGGCCTTTGCTCACGTGCATACGCCCGTATTCGGCACAGCGATGCAGAGTTGGAATCGCCTTATCGGGATTAAGCAACATGAATGGGTCAAACGCTTTCTTGACATCCCAGAATGCATTCATTTCCTCGCGGGAAAACTGCACACACATGGAATTAATCTTTTCAATACCCACACCATGCTCTCCGGTAATGGTGCCGCCGACAGCGACGCACAGCTCCAGGATTTCAGCGCCAAATGCTTCTGCCCGGTGAAATTCACCTTCCTGATTGGCATCAAATAAAATCAGCGGATGCAGGTTGCCGTCGCCCGCATGAAACACATTGGCGCAGCGCAAACCGTACTTTTCTTCCATTTTAGTGATACCGATGAGGACTTCTGCCAGCCGCTTGCGTGGAATCGTGCCGTCCATACAGTAGTAATCCGGTGAAATCCGGCCGGCGGCTGGAAATGCATTTTTACGTCCGGACCAGAAACGCAGACGCTCAGCCTCGGTCTGCGACACGGCAATGGCGGTTGCACCAGCCTGCTCCAGCACAGCACTCATACGCGCAATTTCTTCGGCCACTTCTTCTGCCGTACCGTCGGACTCGCAGAGGAGAATCGCCTCGGCATCAACGTCGTACCCGGCATGAACAAAGGGTTCAACCATACGGGAAGATGTCTTGTCCATCATTTCCAGACCAGCAGGAATGATGCCGGCAGCAATCACATTCGCAACTGCGTTACCACCTTTCACAACATCATCAAAGGACGCCATAATGACACGCGCTAACTGCGGTTTAGGAATCAGTCTGACTGTCACTTCGGTCACTACACCCAGCATTCCTTCCGAGCCGATCAGCACTGCCAGCAAATCCAGTCCCGGTGCATCGAGCGCATCACCACCGAGTTCGATCACTTCACCTTCCATGGTGACCACCCGTGCACGCAACACATTGTGCACCGTCAGACCGTATTTGAGGCAATGTACCCCGCCCGAGTTTTCGGCGACATTGCCGCCGATGGTACAGGCAATCTGGGATGACGGATCCGGTGCGTAATACAGTCCTAATCCCGCAGCAGCATCCGAAATAGCGAGATTGCGTACGCCTGGCTGTACAACTGCAGTCCGCGCATAGGCATCGACCCGGATAATTTTATTCAGCTTCGCCGTGGATAACACCAGCCCGTCAGCAATCGGCATGGCACCGCCCGACAACCCTGTACCTGCGCCGCGCGGAACGATCGGTATCTGCAAACGCCGGCAAATCTCCATGACCGCGATTATCTGCGTTTCACTTTCCGGCAGGCAAACCACCATCGGTAATTGCCGGTATGCCGCCAACCCATCGCATTCATAGGGCCGGGTATCCTCCTCCTGCGCCAGCACGCAATGTGCCGGCATGACTTGCCGCAATGCTTCAGCCAGTGTACTTTGCCTGCTCCGGTCAATCTGCACAGAATTACTTTGCTCCATACCTTCACCTCATTATTTTTTTACCAGTGTAATCGGCTGTCAGCAATTATGGATGAATAGTTTGAAGATGATTCACTGAATAGTTTTCAGGAAAAAAAAAAGGACGCCGCAGCGTCCTTTTGTTCTCATTCCAGTGATTAAACCGAGAAAGATGAACCGCAGCCACAAGTCGTGCTGGCATTCGGATTTTTAATCACAAACTGCGCGCCTTCTAGATCATCTTTGTAATCGATCTCGGCGCCTACCAGATACTGATAGCTCATGGAGTCAATCAGCAATTGCACGCCGTTCTTGGTCATCGTAGTATCGTCTTCGTTCGTGATTTCATCAAAAGTGAAACCATACTGGAAGCCGGAACATCCGCCACCCTGCACGAAAACGCGCAGTTTCAGTTCAGGATTACCTTCTTCCTCGATTAGCTGGGCAACCTTTGCGGCAGCGCTGTCAGTAAAATTAATCGGTGCGGGCATTTCTGCAACGGCATTCATTTTTTGCTCCTTCAATCGGTGATACCTGACATTATAGTCCTGTGCGCTGAACTATGCATTGGATGCAGCGAGCTTCAACACTGCATGCTCTTGTTCTGCATCATGTGTTAGCTTGCCTGAGACCAGCGCGCCACTCAGCATTTCCAGCGTCTTGTAATGAACATCGCCTGAAATCCTGGCCTTTGGTTGCAATTCAAGCAATTCTGTAGAGATAACCGGCCCGTTGATGACGCCGTTGACCACCACATGCGCAGCACGTACTTCACCATCAATAATTGCCTGCTCGGAAATGATAAGCATGCTGGATGACTCGGTATCGGCAATAACATTGCCACAGATATGTCCGTCAATCCGGAGTCCGCCCTTGAAATGCAGGTCACCCTCAATCTTGGTGGCAGAACCAATCAGGCTGTCTATCGTATTTTTCACTTTGCGGCTAAACATGCGAATCTCCTGTGCGGGGCCTACATCAGATCCAGACGCTCCGGAAAATTGGGACAGATTCTGATGCAGGTTATAAATTGACCGTTTGCTGGGCACGTATCTGGCCTTTATCCAGCACTTTTGCCAGAACAGACTTCACCGCCGTGCCATCCGGAAGGGTAATCAGGCCTTCCACCCTTTGATAATGCCTGAATGATAATTTCAATTTTCCGGCATCCCCGGTTTTCGGATCGGGGAACAGCATCGTAACAGGTTTACCGGCTTGCACCAAGCCCAGAGAAAACTGCAGTTCGCCAGAAAAATCCTTACCGTTTTTCACCCCTTGCATGACGAGCGCACGGTAACGAATCTGGGTTGAGGACACAACTTCGACCTTCAGATTTTGCAGGGCAACGCCATCCGTCCCGGTTGCAGAAGGCATCAGCCCTTCAAAAAAAGCCAGATCATCTTTCAGCTTCTGGTTTTCCGCAGTCAGGGTTTTCACCTGTTCGGTTAACTCTTTCTGCATGGACCTGTCGATATTTATCTTGCTGTCAATCGTGTTTGCCTCCAGCCTGAGCTGATCGCGCTCGGCAGTCAGCAACTCAAGTTTCTGGCGCAAGGACTGCACCTGGTCCTGATTGAATTGAGGGCCAAATGCAAAATTCCGCCCCAGATCATAAGTCCACCATGCCACAGCGCCGATCAGCGCAATCAGTAGCAAAGACATGGCAAGCTTCATCGGCCAGGGCTGCTGATGCGTAATGGTCATTTTTGACGCCAGGTGACGCCGCTGCCAGATTTTTCTTTTTGACATACGTGATCAGGGTAGTACAGGTACGTGCATCAAGCCGGTCGTTTCCGGCAGGCCAAACATCAGATTCATACACTGCACAGCCTGTCCTGATGCACCTTTCACCAGATTATCCTGCACCACCAGTACAATTACGGTATGACCGTTGTTTGGCCGGTGCAGAGCAATACGCAGCATATTTGAACCACGGGTCGAGCGCGTTTCAGGATGGCTGCCAAATGGCATGACATCAACGAATGGTTCATTCCGGTAGGCCTGCTCAAATAATGCCTGCAATTGCTCATTGCCGACATCCGCCGTCAGACGGGCATACAGCGTGGAATGCATACCACGGATCATCGGAACCAGATGCGGGGTGAACAACAAGCCTACAGGCTGATCGGTCATCTGCTGCAACTGCTCAATGGTTTCCGGGGTATGACGATGCCCGGAAACACCATAAGCTTTAAAAGAATCGCTGGTTTCCGAGAACAAAATACCGATTTCTGCCTTGCGTCCAGCCCCGGAGACACCGGATTTGCAATCCGCAATCAGGCTACCGGCATCAATCACCTTCGCCCGAAGCAAAGGGGCAAATCCTAATTGCATGGTCGTCGGGTAACATCCCGGATTGCCAATCACACGGGCAGACCGGATAGCGTCGCGGTTGAGTTCAGGTAAACCATACACCGCTTCTGACAGTACATCTTTGCACGTATGCGGAATACCGTACCACTTCTCAAACTGCGTAACATCCTTCATCCGGAAATCTGCCGCCAGATCAATCACCTTCACTCCGGCAGCGAGCAACTCCTGCGCCTGCGCCATCGCCACACCATGCGGCGTCGCAAAAAACACGACATCACACTGCGCCAGATTTGCTTTATCCGGTGAAGAAAACGCGATCTGCACGCGTCCGCGCAAAGATGGATACATGTCCGCAACCGGCAAACCATCTTCTTTACGGGATGTAATCGCCGTTAATTGCGCATCAGGATGGGTCGCCAGAATACGCAGCAGCTCCACGCCTGTATAACCTGTGCCACCAACAATGCCAACTTTAATCATTTACTTTCCTTGCAAGAAATTTTTACGTTATTCTAACAGCAGACTTCCTGATCTGAATGATCCAGATAAAACTCGTTACACGGTAGCAGGAAATAAAAAAAGCCGCCTGAACAGGCGGCTTTTTTGCTCCAGCAATAAAAAATTAACGCTTGGAGAATTGCTTTGCGCGACGTGCTTTGCGCAGACCCACTTTTTTACGTTCAACTTCACGGGCATCACGAGTAACGAAGCCAGCTTTGGACAATTCGGATTTCAAAGTTGCATCGTAGTCGATCAGGGCGCGAGTGATACCGTGACGCACTGCACCGGATTGACCGGATTCGCCGCCGCCGTGAACGTTCACCATAATATCGAATGTTTCGAGATTATTAGTCAGTTCCAGAGGCTGACGGATCACCATCAGACCAGTTTCACGAGAAAAATATTCGCTTGCCGGTTTGCCGTTGACAACGATCTTACCGCTGCCAGCTTTCAGGAATACACGAGCAACTGCGCTCTTGCGACGGCCAGTACCGTAGTTGTAATTACCGATCATGGCTAATCCTTAGATGTCGAGTACTTGTGGTTGCTGTGCAGAATGCGGATGCGTTGCATCAGCATATACTTTCAGCTTCTTGATCATTGCGTAGCCGAGTGGGCCTTTTGGCAACATACCTTTTACCGCTTTTTCCAGCGCACGGCCTGGGAAACGCTCTTGCATTTTCTGGAAATTGGTTTCATAGATACCGCCTGGGTAACCAGTGTGACGGTAGTATGTTTTGTTCAGTGACTTGGTGCCAGTCACGCGCAGTTTGCCGGCGTTGACAACGATGATGAAATCGCCAGTGTCTACGTGTGGTGTGAATTCTGGTTTATGCTTGCCGCGTAAACGGAGTGCCACTTCGCTGGCAACACGTCCGAGTACTTTATCTGTCGCGTCAATCACGAACCAGTCGCGCTGAACCTCATGGCCCTTAGCGGAAAAGGTTTTCATGTTGAATCCTAAAAAGTTAAATATGCCCTTGGTTACGGTGGTTCTGCCGGCATTTCAGCAGACTCTCCCTTTTCATATCTCGTTCGGGCAAATCGAGAATCAAAAATTATAAAGCCTTTCAAATACTTAAGGCAAGAAATGTTTAAAATTTAGGCAGTTTTTTTGTTTTAAACAAAAAAATACCCGAAGACCAAGCTTCGGGCTGAATCCACCAAAGGAGGAGGTGGAGGAGACAATTGCGTGGCAGTCAACAGTAATCTCTATTAACTAACCGATGAGTCAATAATAGGACAAGAAATTGTGCAGTGCAAGATAATTCGACGACATTCACAGGAGGACTCCCTCTAATTTCAGATACAGTAAAATCCAGTACTGATATCAATTAACGTCGAAATGAGGATCACATGGAAGCAACTGTACGCTGGACAGGTTTATCGGGCATGTCATTTCTGGCCGAAACCGGTTCCGGTCATGCTGTACTGATGGATGGCGCCCCCGACGGAGGTGGCCGCAATCTGGCGCCACGGCCAATGGAAATGGTCTTACTGGGAACGGGCGGCTGCACTGCGTATGATGTGGTACTGATCCTGCGCAAGAGCAAACAGGATGTCCGCGGCTGCGATGTTCGCCTGCAGGCAGAAAGAGCAGAAACAGAACCCAAGGTATTTACACAGATTCATTTTCATTTCACTGTGCGTGGGCGCAATCTGAAACCAAATCTGGTTGAACGGGCAATCAAGCTATCGCATGAGAAATATTGCTCTGCATCCATCATGCTCGAAAAAACTGCCACGATCACACATAGCTACGAGATTATTGATGACCTAAGCCTGCCATCCGAACACGAAGCGGCAGAATAAGCGCAGCAATTCACGACGGCAAATCAGAAGCGGGGCAGTGATCACCAAAGATCACTGCCCCGGCATAAGCGGTTATGCAAGCTTTTATACTGAGTCTGGCTTACCGAAAATGTCTCTGAAACTGGGATAAAACGAGCAGTACCGGATCGTGGTCAATAGTGCAAGCACCGGCATCATAAGCAGGATAACGAAAACAGTATTACCAGTCATCGCGATGAGTATTTCCACCAGCATGGCTGGCAGCAAACCGGAAATGACGAACCAGGCAGCGGCGTAGACCAGGAATGCGCGCCCTGCACGCCTAACCGAAAAAAAACTGTAAAACAATGCTTTTCCAACAGACATGCGGTGCCACATGATCAATGGTCCCGCAAACCAGAACGCCATCAGTGCCGGGAGAAAGCTGAGAGCAGCAACCAGCATGCCCAGCAATAAACGTCCTTGCGGAACATCTTTGGGGTCAAGCGGCTTCTGATTTGATATGAGCTGATATAAAGCACCATCATCAACCAATTGGGAAATCAGGGTTGCCAGAGAGATGGCCAGTAAATACAAGCATCCCAGTCCCAATAAGCGCGGTAGCGCAGGTGACCGGAATCCCGCCAGCAACACACCAGGATGAACCTTACCGCCTTGCTCAATCAAAAAACTGGCATGCATGAAGCTCATTGCAAATACGGGGATCAGCAATAGCGGCATAAAATGCCCCAACACGGGCAGCAGGCTGATTCCCATGTTGAGGAACATGTAGGCAAAAAACAGCGTCAGCATTTCCGTGGGCTGGCGGCGAAACAACAGAAACCCTTGTTTTACCCAGGACCATCCGGCGGATGGATGAATCTGACTCATACGTCGCAAGTCAAAGGAGGCACCGGGAATGATTCCCGCAAACGCAAAATCCGCTCAAAATGAGCAGGATCATGCGGCGTCAGCATTTCTGCATCCCGCGGCTGATAATAATCATACAGACGGGACAGCCAGAAGCGCAGGGCGGCAGCCCGCAACATTGGTTTCCATGCCACCGATTCGTCATTGGTAAACGGCCTGATTTCGTGATAGGCCTTCAGCAGCGCACGAACCCGCTCAACATCCAGCTCACCAGTGGCAACCTCAATGCACCAGTCATTCACGGTTACCGCCACATCAAAAATCCAGGTGTCGCAACCCGCAAAATAAAAATCAAAAAAACCAGTCAGGCGGTCACCCTCAAACATGACGTTATTCCGGAACAGATCCGCATGGATCGGGCCTCTCGGCAACGCACGATAAATCGCGGTACTGTCAAAAGCATCCTGGAAATGCACTTCGGCACACAACAGATGTTTCAGCTCATCGGACAAAAATGGCATGACCTTGGGCGTTGTTTCATGCCACCAGTCAAGAGAACGCAGATTGGCCTGATACATCGGAAAATCCTGTCCGGCCAGATGCATTTTAGCGAGCATGGCACCAACCTCAGCACAGTGCAAAGGTACCGGTGTCATTTGCGAGCGCCCTTCCAGTTTACTGACGATCGCCGCCGGCTTCCCGTGCAAAGACACCACCAGCTCGCCATTATCATTGGCAACCGGAGCCGGCACCAATATGCCGCGATCAGCCAGGTGACGCATTAATTTCAGATAAAACGGCAGTTGTTCAAAATTCAGATTTTCAAATATGGTGAGCACATACTCACCGGACTCGGTGGTCAGAAAAAAATTACTGTTCTCAATCCCCGAAGCAATACCTTTAATTGCTAATGCCTTCCCAAGCGGGAACTGCTTCATCCAGGAGCTGAGATCATCCAGTGTAACCGGGGTAAAAACTGCCATTGTTAATTACCAGAAATCAGATTATTTATTAGCAGACGCCGCGCTGGCGGGTGCCGCTTTTTTAGGTGCAGGAGGCAGAACCGGCAAAGGCTCTGGTGCTTCCTTGGTTTCTTTCTTACCGCCAAATTCCATCACAGTCCATTGCGGTGCCCGGTTGGTACTCGCAGTTCCTTTCGGCGTATTCCCCACTTCCGGATCAGCTTTCAGCGTGTAATTGCTCTTACCTGACTTGACCTGAACTTCAGTGACTTTACCGGCGTTATTACGTTTTTCCGTCACCTTATTCCTGGGCTCAGGCTTACCGACAGATAAGGCGGCTTCCGATGCTGAAATTTCTTCCAGCTTTTCCACTTTCGGCGGCACAGGATCGGTTTTAGCTGACGTCTGCGCAAAGGTTGCGCCCGATATCAGCAACATACCCAGCGCGCTGACCCAAATATTTTTCGACAGTATTTTCATCAAGGCATCCCTGAAATTGAGGCAACGAAGCGTTTTTGCCATTGTAACAAACGACTATCATCAACGATACCAATTAACAGAAGGAAAAGCACAAAATAGCAGACATGAAAGCACAATAAAAAAGAGCGGCTAAAAGCCGCTCTTTTTAGCAAACCATTATCAGGCTAAAGCCTGAGCATGATTAGAACTGGTGACGAACGCCTGCTGTGAATTCAGTAACGTTAGCACCTGCAACAACTGCTTGCTCTTTCGCAGCTGCGTCTTGTGTGAGACGAGCATATGCTGTGTACAGGTCTGTGCGTTTGGACAGTGCATAGCTGTAACCCAGAGCGAATTGCTTGGAGCTGCCAACTGTGCCACCTGTTGTCAATGCTGTGTCATTCTTCACTTTTGTGAAGCCAGCCAGTACTTTGCTGTTTGCATCAACAGGTACAGTCACTGCCAGAGAGTATACTTTCTTGTCCAGGCCAGCATCGCTGGTTTGTTTCTGATAGAAAGCCACTGGTTTTGCCACGCCGAAGTCATAGGAAGCTGCCAGTGTGTTTGCCTTGACAGCATTGATGCCGCCTGCAGCAGGTTGCTGGTTGTCTTTGGCAAAGTTATAACCAACTTCCAGTGCATCAATCTTGTAGCCCAGATTCAAACCCATAGAGCGGCCAGCAGAAGTGTCGCCTGCGACTTCACCGAAGCCATAAGAAGCCAGTGCTGTGAAGCCGTTCAGGTTAGGTGTGCCGTAGAACACAGCATTGCCAGCACGGCCTGTTGTATCTGCAGAATTTGCTGTACCACCAACGAAATACAGACCACGGATGCCTGTACCGTTGTTGATCAGAGCGGATGCAAACGGATCGAAGTTGTCGAAGAACTTCAGTGTTGTTGTCTTGTCACGACCCAGGTTCAGGGAACCGAAATCACCGGACAGGCCAACGACAGAAGTACGGCCGAAAGTACGGCCACCCTGATCGGAAGCGCCTGTATCCAGCAGAATGCCCTGTTCCAGAACGAAACTTGCCTTCAGACCGCCACCCAGATCTTCAACACCTTTGAAGCCCAGACGGGAGCCAGCTTCCTGACCGCTTTGAATACGGGAGAAACGACCTGCTGGAGTGCCGTTATCCAGACTTTGGAAACCGACGTCAGCGACACCATAAATTGTTACTGAAGATTGCGCGAAAGCCGCACCAGAGAATGCACCCATCAGAGCGAGTGCGAGGAATGATTTTTTCATTGTCTAGTATCCAAAAAATGAATGTTAATTTTTGCTGCAGCACAATACTCATGCGGCAAAAAGCTGAATTGCAGGTCTATTTACAGCCTTGAACCAAAAATTGATCCAATGACAAGTGTCACGATACCTGCGAAAAATGACACTTTGATGAAATCGGGCTTTTTAATAAACAAGGACTTACAGAATGTTGCAATTAAAAGACACAGATTTTTTCATAATCCGGCTTTAAATATTTGCTGCTACGTTATAGCCCAGACCCACATTATAGGCATTTTTTCCATTTGCTGCACAGCATCAAAGATATAAGGGGTATCCACATCTTTTCAAGGGCAGCGAAAAAATTTATTTAACCAACCGTTTCCCAGGCATTTTGTTTCTGAGCAGTCATCGAACGCCAGTAGGCTCTGCCGGTGTACCACAGTGTCGCGCCAGTCAGCGCGCAGGCCAGTTGTCCGGCCGCCAGCGCCAGTACCGAATGATCAAGTAGCGGAGCCACAACGCCTGCAATCACTGCGCCGATCAGCGTCACTGATGCCGACTGGCAGGACGCAACGATGCCGCGGATGGAAGGAAACAGGTCGAGCACCAGCAAAGTCGCACCTGGCGCCACTAAAGACATACCGAAAGTGTAAAAAAACAAAGGCATTACAGACCAGAACAGGACGGGTACAGAAAACAGGTGAAAAGCGACGTTAAATAAGGATGCGCCAATTAAAAAGCAGAAACCGATACTCACCTGTTTCCAGACTGATATCTTTCCAGCCAGCCGGTTAGCCGTTAAGGCTCCCAGAAAAATACCGCCGACCGAAGGAATAAATTGCCAGCCAAACTGATCCGCTCCCAGATGAAGGTGTTGCGTGATAAAGACAGGAGCCGCGGAAATATATAAAAACAAGCCGCCGAAATTAAATGCGATCGTGCCGGCTTTCAGATGGAACAACGGTGATTTAAATACTTTGGCATAGCTTTCCCACAAAAACTCCGCACTGAACTCCTGACGTTTCTCTTTGGGCAAGGATTCGGGTAACAGTTTGAAACAGGCCAGCCACAAGGCAATTGTGTAGCCAAATAACAACAGAAAAATTGCCCTCCAGCTCATGAAAACCACAATCCAGCCGCCCAGAATCGGTGCAATGGCGGGAGCAATCGAAAAAATCATAGTGACCAGCGACAGCAAACGTTCTGCCTGCGCACCAGCATATAAGTCGCGGATGATGGCACGTCCGACGACCATCCCGGCGCCTGCTGAGATACCCTGCAAAATACGGAATCCCCATAAGTAATGAATACTGTGCGCCGACGCACAGCCAAAACTGGCCACCGCAAAGACGGCCAGCGCCACCAAAATGACATTACGCCGGCCAAAGGCGTCGGACAAGGCGCCATGCCACAAGGTCATGATTGCAAATGACAACATATAAGCAGTCAGTGTCTGCTGTACTTCTAATGGGGTCGCCTGCAAACCGGCCTGAATACTTGGAAAAGCTGGCAGATACGTGTCAATTGAAAACGGCCCCAGCATCGCCAGTGCTGCCAGAATGATGGCAAGTCCGGCGCGGCCGAGACCGGAACTGTCTGATTTCATTGATTCTCCAATTTCCAGCGAATGTCCCAGGCAATGCCCTCACCGGCTGCATTGACTGGAACCGGCGGCATCAGATGCCGCCCATGCATAAATATTTCATTTCCAGATACTCATCCATACCATATCGGGAACCTTCACGGCCTAATCCGGACTGTTTCACGCCGCCAAACGGCGCCACCTCATTGGAAATAAGCCCGGTATTGATGCCGACCATGCCGTATTCAAGCTTTTCAGCAACCCGCCAGACCCGGCCGATATCACGGGCATAAAAATAGGAAGCGAGACCAAAATCCGTGTTATTGGCAGCAGCGATCACTTCGTCTTCGGATGTGAACGGCATCACGGCAGCAACCGGGCCGAATGTTTCTTCATTCATCACCAGCATGTCGGCTGTGACATCTGCCAGCACGGTTGGTTCATAGAAAAGCGCGCCGGCGGAATGCAGCTTACCACCCGCCAGCAGGCGCGCACCGTTCGCCAGCGCATCGGCGACGTGTTCGCTGACTTTGGCCACGGCCTGATCGTCAATCATCGGCCCTTGCTGAATCCCTGCGGTAAAACCATCGCCGACCTGAATTTTCTGAGCTCCGGCAGCCAGTTTGCGGACGAACTCGTCATACACCGATACGTGCGCATAAAAGCGGTTGGTGCAAACACAGGTTTGTCCGGCATTCCGGTATTTAGACTGCAGCGCACCTTCCACCGCGGCATCGATGTCGGCGTCTTCAAACACGATGAACGGCGCATGGCCGCCAAGTTCCAGTGCCAGCTTTTTGACTGTCGGTGCGGACTGGCGCATCAGGATGCGTCCGACCGGTGTTGATCCGGTAAACGACAGGTGACGTACGACTGGGCTGTCGCACAAGACCTGTCCGATCGCAATCGAACGTTCCGAATCGGCAGTCAGCACATTCACCACACCGGGCGGGATGCCAGCACGATGTGCTAATTCGGCAATCGCCAGTGCCGACAAGGGGGTCTGCTCTGCCGGTTTGATCACGATGGAACATCCGGCTGCCACTGCCGGAGCAACTTTACGGGTAATCATCGCGATCGGGAAATTCCACGGTGTGATCGAGGCGCAGACACCGATCGGCTGCTTCAGCACCACCATGCGCTTGTCAGTCCATGTGGAAGTCATCACATCACCGGAAACGCGCTTGGCTTCTTCGGCAAACCACTCCAGAAAACTGGCGCCATACACGACTTCGCCCCGCGCCTCCGCCAGCGGCTTACCTTGCTCGGCAGTCATGATGGCAGCCAGATCGTCAGCATGGGCGATCATCAGATCAAACCAGCGGCGCATCAGCCCCGCGCGCTCTTTACCAGTCTTTGCGGCCCAGGCTGGAAATGCTGTCTGGGCGGCAGCGATGGCTTGTTGCGCATGTTCTGCACTCAGATTGGCAACCTGCGCCAGCACTGTCTGCGTGGACGGGTTACTGACTTCAAAACGATCCGCACAGTCTACCCAGTTACCGTTGATGTACGCAGCCTCCCGCAGCAGGCTGGCATCTTTCAGTTTCAGGTTGCTGGCTGTTTGTTGTAAGGACATGACTCAGTCTCCGTATTGATCTGAACTAACAATGTGAACAGGAAAAGGCATCCATCTCTGAACAGATGCCACCAAGAATGAAAGCCTAAAGCAAAACAGCCAGGTCTGCGCTGACTTGGCTGTTTTTTTCACATGAAACAAATTAATCGGCACAGCTTACTGCGGATTCTGATCCGGTTTCGGTTTCGCTTCTTCACGCCGGTTAAAGCCGGATACCATGTCGAAACGGAACAGACGACACTCCAGCGCACCGTTAAAAAATGGCGTCTTGCGCGATTCCTTGAGGCGCAGCAATTTCGGCACTGTCAGATCGGCAGTGAACAGGAAAACGCTCCAGCCGGCAAAACGCTGTTTCAGCGTGGCGCTGAATGCGCTGAAAAATTCTTTCGCCAGCTCATCAGACTCCAGGCTGCTGTCGCCGCGCACACCGATCCGTTCTCCATATGGCGGATTAGTCAGCAAAACACCGGGCTGTATCGTCGGCGCTTTAATTTCCTGCGCTTCAATCTGCTTTAGCGGCACATCGAAACGGATACCGGCCTTATTCAGGTTATTGCGCGTCATGATCACCATGTCGCCGGAAATATCGCTGCCGAAAATTGTCGGCTCCGCCGGCAGTGGGTGCGGTTTGACGCTGGCTTTGATATCTGCCCAGATCGCAGGATCAAACTGATGAAATTTTTCAAACGCGAATTCGCGCCGCATACCCGGTGGAATCCCCGCCAGAATCTGTGCGGCTTCGATCAGGATCGTGCCGGAACCGCACATCGGGTCAAACAGGGGAACGCCGGGCTTCCAACCGGAAGTACGCAACAGACCGGCTGCCAGATTTTCACGCAAAGGCGCATCGCCCGTTTCCATGCGCCAGCCACGCTTGAACAAAGGCTCACCGGACAAATCCAGATAAATCGTGAAAGTACGTGCATCCAGAAAACCGACGATGCGCATGTCCGGATTGCGGGTGTTAACGGATGGCCGCTGGGTGAACTGATCGCGAAAACGATCGCAGATGGCATCCTTGATTTTCAGGGTGATGAATTCCAGGCTCTTTAACGGCGACTTTACCGCCGTCACATCGACCCGGATGGTATGGTGATAGCCAAACCAGTCTTCCCAGTGCGTATCGAGCACCAGATCATAAATATCGTTTTCATTGCTGTAACTGGTGTGCCCCATGCGCATCAGCACACGCGAAGCAATGCGCGAATGCAGATTGATGCGCCAGCCATCCTGCAGGCTGCCGGAGCAGTGCACGCCGCCCGGAACCTGATTGTGGACGGTCATGGTTTTATCCAGTGCCGCGATTTCACCAAGCTCCTCGGCCAGTGCAGCTTCCATACCGCGCGGGCATGGGCAAAAATAAGAGTAACGTGTCATGGGGAACCTTTTATCCGTTGTGTGTCTGTGTCAAAAAAATACCGGCGAAAACGTGGTGTATTTTCGCCGTTGCGCGGAAACCGGAATCCAGATCAGATCCCTGTCCCGCTTTTACTGCCTGCAACCATCAGGCATGGATCAAAATGGCTTGACGATCACCAGAATCAGGACGATCAGCAGTAAAACTACCGGCACCTCATTAAACCAGCGAAACCAGACATGGCTGCGCTGGTTGCGCCTCTGCTCAAATTTCTTCAGCAACCGGCTGCAGGCATGGTGGTAGCCAATTAACAGGATGACACACAGTAGTTTGACGTGCATCCAGCCATTACCCGGCCCTTTACCGATCCCGTATCCCAACCACAGATAAGTACCCAGCAACACTGCGGGCACCATCAGTATGGTTGAAAAACGGTACAGCTTGCGCGCCATCAGCAGCAGACGCGCTGTCGTCATCGCATCATTTTCCATCGCCAGATTAACCAGAATACGCGGCAGATAAAACAGGCCGGCAAACCAGGAAATCACAAACAAGACGTGCAACGCTTTGATCCACAGCATAATTTTTTCCTTCATCGACATGGCACGCCCATCCGTCGCACCGGGTGTAGCCATTAAACGCTATTTACTGGCGAACCTCGCCATGCCCAAACACGATGTACTTCAGAGACGTCAATCCTTCCAGCCCGACCGGGCCGCGCGCATGCAACTTATCGTTGGAAATACCGATTTCCGCCCCCAGTCCGTATTCAAAACCATCGGCAAAACGGGTGGAGGCATTCACCATCACGGATGCAGAATCGACTTCGCGCAAAAAGCGCATAGCGCGGCTGTAATCTTCCGTCACGATCGATTCCGTGTGTTTGGAAGAATATTGATTAATGTGATGGATAGCTTCGTCCATGTCTGCCACCACCTTAACCGCCAGCACCGGTGCCAGATATTCCGTACTCCAGTCTTCTTCGGTCGCACTGGCAATCCAGGCGTAATCGTGCAGCAATGAAGCTGCAACCGGGTCGCAGCGCAGTTCGACTTTCTGCGTCGCATAGCGCGCTGCCAGCAGCGGCAGAATGCGGGGCGCGATCGCTTTCGCGACCAGCAGGGTTTCCATGGTATTGCAAGTGCCGTAACGGTGACATTTCGCATTAAACGCGATATCGGAGGCTTTTTGCAGATCGGCCTTATCGTCGATATACACATGGCAGATGCCATCCAGATGTTTGATCATCGGTACGGTCGCTTCCTGCATCAGACGCGCAATCAAGCCTTTGCCGCCACGCGGTACGATCACATCCACATACTGCGGCATGGTGATCAGCTCACCGACGGCAGCGCGGTCGGTGGTTTCGACGATCTGCACTGCATCGGCTGGTAAGCCAGCGCCAGCCAGCCCTTCTTTGACCAATTTTGCCAATGCCCGATTACAGTGAATGGCTTCCGAGCCGCCGCGCAGTATCGTCGCGTTGCCGCTCTTGATGCACAGACCTGCCGCATCGACGGTAACATTCGGACGCGCTTCGTAAATGATGCCGATCACGCCCAGCGGCACACGCATCTGCCCGACCTGAATGCCGGTCGGACGATATTTCATGTTGGAGATTTCACCGATCGGATCGGCCAGGCTGACGATCTGCTCCAGCCCTTCTGCCATCGTCGCAATTGCTTTATCGGACAGATTCAGGCGATCCAGCATCGCGGCTTCCATACCGGCGGCTTTGGCAGCCTCCAGATCAAGCTCATTGGCTGCGCGTAAAGCCGCAGCCTCGCGGCGAATAGCTGCAGCGATGAGGCTCAGGGCTTGGTTCTTGGCTGCGGTATCGGCTTTGGCCATCGCGCGCGATGCAATGCGGGCGCGCAGACCAAGGTCGTTCATGTAGTGTTTGATATCCATGATGTCATTTCAGGAGCAAAATATACTCCCCTGTGTATTTTTAAATACCCTTTATTTTCAAGGGCATCAGGCATGATTTTAATCATACTCCCCTATTTTCAGGGTTACCGGAGATTTTCCGGCAGCATCCGGCAATCAGGCGGCGCTGGCGACCTGCAGACCAAGCTGCAACAGCGCATCCCAGGCATCGCCGGCCAGTGTTTTAGCACGCAAACCCTTCACCATCTTATCGATTTGTGAGGCTTGCTGCAGCGCAGTCTGCAAGGTTTGCAAACTGACTCTGCGCAGTACCGGGTCCATGAGCTTTTCTCTGGGCCCCCAGATCCGGTATTCCTTCAGCAAAGCCGGCAGTGGTCTTCCCTGACTCATGCCCGCTTTCAGCTTGAGCAACGTACGGATTTCTTCCGCCATCGCCCACAATACCAGCGGCAGGGCTTCGCCCTCGCCTTTGAGCCCGTTCAGCATACGCGACAAGCGCTTCACGTCGCCCGCCAGCATCGCTTCATTGAGTTTGAACACGTCATAGCGCGCCACATTCAATACGGCGTCATGAATCTGTTCAAAACTGAGCCGGCCAGCCGGATGCAGTAAAGCCAGTTTCTGGATTTCCTGATGCGCGGCCAGCAGATTACCTTCGACCCGTTCAGCGATAAATTCGAGACCTTGACGATCTGCACTCTGTTGCTGCAAGGCCAGACGCTGGCTGATCCAGTTTGGCAAATGGGCACGTTCCACCAGCGGAATATCGATATACACCGCCGCCTGCTGCAGACTGCCAACCCAGGCGGCTTTTTGCGTTGCCCAGTCGAGCTTGGGTAAGGTAATCAGCGTCAGGTTATCTGGCGATAAATGGCTGACATAATCCTGTAATGCTTGTCCGCCATCCTTGCCGGGTTTGCCGGTCGGAATACGCAGATCAATCAGCTTTTTATCGCCAAACAGCGATTGAGACTGATTTGCTGCCAGCAACGCACCCCATTTGAAACTGCGCTCTACCGTCAGAATCTCACGTTCAAAAAACCCTTGCGCCTTCGCCGCACGACGGACTTTGTCTGCTGCTTCCAGCGCGAGCAAATGTTCATCGCTGGTGATCACATACAGCGGTGCCAGTGTTTTCGCCAGATGGCCGTCAAGGGCATCAAAACGCAGCTGCATTTACTGATCCAGTTTCACGACAGACAAACGGCGCATAATCTGCTGCACCAGATCGCTTTGCATATCGCGGTACAGCAATGCTTCTTCCGACTCTTTCGCCAGCACCTGCGATTCATTGAAGGTAATAGTGCGCCTCAATTGTATCAATACCGGCTCCAGAAATTCCTTACCTTCAGCATTGCGCAGGCGAAAGTTAAACCGGTACAGCAAATTATATTCACGCACACGCCCCTGACTGTTGAGCGACAGAATCTGCTTTTCACGTGTTTCGCCGAGCACGTCCAGAATCACTTCTGCGTCCTTGGCTTCGCTCGTAATCTGCGTCTGGCCGTTGGCGCGGATCTGACGCTTGAGCTCACCGCCTAACGGTGACGCGTCCGACAGGCCGATGTAGATGCTGTGAAACGGAAAACTGACCGGTCCGCGCAAAGCAAAACCGCACGCAGACAACGTCATCATCGCCAGCAATGCCAGCAACCATGTCTTTTGGTGAATGAGCCGTGAACGCATGCGGTTTCTCCTTTTACTCTTGCTCAGGCCACGATATTGACCAACTTACCCGGCACCACGATGATCTTCTTCGGCGTGCCTTCGATAAAACGCTGCACGCTTTCATTGGCCAGCGCGGTCGCTTCGATCATCGCTTTATCAGCATCTTTGCCAACCTTGATGCTGCCGCGCAGTTTACCGTTCACCTGCACCATCAGTTCGATTTCATCCTGCACCAGCGCGGTTTCATCAACCAGCGGCCAAGGCGCATCAATGATTTCTCCCATCTCTGCGGCAAAGCCGAGTTCCTGCCACATCGCATGCGTGATATGCGGGCAGACTGGATACAAACCTCGTAGCAAAATACTGAACGCTTCACGCAATGCGGCTGCCGAGCCTTCAGCGTCTGATTTGAATGACTCTATCGTATTGAGCAACTTCATCGCACCGGACACCACGGTGTTGTATTGCAGACGATCGTAATCGGCGTCGATCTGCTTTAATGTCAGATGCACTTCTCGGCGCAATACTTTCACATCCGCGGCGTAATTCGCTGGCGTTGCAGCGCCGGTGACAATCGTCTCAGACAATTTCAAGGCCGATGCCCACAAACGACGCAGATAACGCGAGGCACCTTCAACACCACTGCTGCTCCAGGCGGCACTTTGATCCGGTGGACCGGCAAACATCGTGAACAGGCGCGCCGTATCAGCACCGAACTGGGTGATGATGTCTTTCGGTTCAACCACGTTGTTTTTGGATTTCGACATTTTTTCTATGCCGCCCATCTGCACTGGCTGACCGTCAGACTTCAGACTCGCCGATACCGGACGGCCTTTATCATCGTGCCGGACTTCGATTTCATTCGGATAGAACCAGGTCTTCTTGCCGCTCTCGTCTTCGCGGTAGAACGATTCGTTCAGCAACATGCCTTGCGTGAACAGATTTTTGAATGGTTCATCGATCTTCACCAGACCAAGATCGCGCATCGCTTTGGTCCAGAAACGGGCGTACAGCAAATGCAACACCGCATGTTCAACGCCACCGATGTACTGATCCATCGCCATCCAGTAGTCATTGCGTTCATCGACCATCGTTGTCGCATCCGGGCAGGTATAGCGCATAAAATACCAGCTGGAATCGACGAAGGTGTCCATCGTGTCAGTTTCGCGCTGCGCCGGTTTGCCGCATTGAGGGCAAGGCACATTCAAAAATTCTGCATGTGTTTTTAATGGATTACCGGAACCGTCAGGAATACATTCAGTTGGCAATACCACCGGCAAATCTTCGTAGGGCACAGGCACATCACCGCAGCATTCGCAGTGAATGATAGGAATCGGTGTACCCCAATAACGTTGACGCGAAATACCCCAGTCACGCAAACGCCAGGTAGTTTTTTTCTCACCGACGCCTTTGGCGGCAAGATCAGCAGCAACAGCATCCACTGCTGCCTTATAGCTCAGACCATCGTATTTGCCGGAATTGACGGTCACGCATTTCTGTTTGTCGCCATACCAGTCAGCCCATGCTTCAGTGGTAAACCACTCACCTTCAATAGCCACAACTTGTTTGATCGCAATACCGTATTTTTTGGCAAAAGCAAAATCGCGTTCGTCATGCGCAGGTACACCCATCACAGCGCCGTCGCCGTATGTCATCAGCACATAATTGCCGACCCAGACTTCGACCTGTTCACCAGTCAGCGGATGCATGACGAATAAACCTGTTGGCAGACCTTCTTTTTCCTTGGTTGCCATTTCGGCTTCGGTGGTACCACCGGCTTTGCATTCTTCGATGAACGCTGCCAGTGTTGCATTATTTTTTGCAGCGACAGTCGCCAGCGGATGTTCCGCTGCCACGGCGCAAAACGTCACACCCATGATGGTGTCAGGACGAGTCGTGAACACATACATTTTGCCGTCTTGTACCAACGCGCCAGTGTCGTCTTTGATTTCGTGACTGAACGCAAAACGCACACCTTCGCTCTTACCTATCCAGTTACGCTGCATGGTACGCACTTGTTCTGGCCAGCCATCCAGCGTATCAATGCTGCTCAGCAATTCCTCGGCGTATTGGGTGATGCCGAAGTAGTAGCCGGGAATTTCACGCTTTTCCACCAGCGCACCGGAGCGCCAGCCGCGACCATCAATCACCTGCTCATTCGCCAGCACGGTCTGATCAATCGGGTCCCAGTTCACGACCTGCGTCTTTTTGTAGGCGATGCCTTTTTCCAGCATCTTCAGGAACAGCCATTGATTCCAGCGGTAGTAATCAGGATCACAGGTCGCCACTTCACGCGACCAGTCGAACGCCAGACCCAGCGGTTCCATCTGCGACTTCATGTCTTCGATATTCGCGTAAGTCCATTCTGCCGGAGATTTTTTATACGCAATCGCGGCATTTTCAGCTGGCAGACCAAACGCATCCCAGCCCATAGGCATCAGCACGTTATAACCCTTCATACGTAACTGGCGCGCCAGCATATCGTTGATGGTGTAATTGCGCACATGGCCCATGTGCAGCTTGCCGGAAGGATAGGGCAGCATAGAGCAGGCGTAATATTTACCTTTAGGGAAACGTGGATTGTTTTCTACGGCCTTATAGGCATCGATCTTTTTCCAATGGGATTGCGCCGATTGCTCGACGTCGGAGGGCGTGTATTTTTCTTGCATGGCGTGACCAGAAGTAGATGCGGAAATGACTCAGAACCTTTGATTATAACTGGTTCAGGGGCAAGTTTGAGTAAAGCAGGCGTGGCAGATCAGGGGTGAGCTGCCTGCGCGTCGGCGGGATCGGTGACAAAGGCAATTTTTCCCAGTCCCAGTTTCTGGGCTACGGCCATGACCTGGGCAATCGTTTCGTAACGTGTCGCCTTGTCTGCACGTAACTGGATTTCCGGTGCGACCGGCTGGCGCGCAGCAGTTGCGAGCTGACGTTCCAGCATTACCGGGTCAGTCAGCTGCTGCTCAAAAAAAATCTTTCCCTGTGCGTCAATCGCAATATGCAGGCTGGCAGCTGGCTGCGGCACAGGCTGGGCGCCGGTTTGCGGTAATTCAAGTCGGATGCTGGGCACCAGCATCGGGGCTGCCAGCATGAAAATCACCAGCAACACCAGCATCACATCCACCATCGGTGTGACGTTGATATCTGCCATCGGGCCAGACATCCTGACGCCGCTGTCGGCCTGGGCTGAAAAGCTGCCGAAACTCATGTAATTTCCCGGGATGCAGAGGGAGGACAAAAATGTAGCAACAAGTCGTGCGCAAAACCATCCAGTTCCGCCATTGTGATTCTGTGCACACGCTGCAAGGCGTTGTAAGCAAGAACAGAAGGAATGGCAACGATCAGTCCAAAGGCTGTCATGATCAGCGCCTCGCCAACCGGTCCTGCCAGTTGGTCAATCTGTACCATCCCGGCAGCGGAAATCGAGGTCAGTGCATGATAGATACCCCAGACAGTTCCCAGCAAACCCACGAAAGGAGCCGTTGCGCCGATGGATGCCAGCACAGTCAGCCCGTTTTCCAGTTTGCGTGTGAGTTTTTGTAATCGTTGCCGCAGATGACGGGTCAGGACTTCGCGCAAGTCACTTGCCGCGCTGAGCGTGGCGCCACGCTCAGCGCGAGCGGCTTCTGCAGCACCATCCGCCAATGACAAGAAAATCTGTTCTCTGTCATGCAGGCGCAACAGGGACAGTGCATCGTCCAGTGTCGGTGCCAGCCAGAATTGCTGCAGGAAAGACGCAGCCTGCCGGACACGCCAAAACGACCACGTTTTGGCAAGGATCAGCGTCCAGCTCAGCAAAGACATGCCAAACAGCAAATACGCGATGGTATGACCGAACTGATCGGCCTGTTCCCAATATTGTGCGATAGCAGAATGCATCGTCTGTGGTCAGTGTGGAGTCCGTATTGATTCAGTCAGCCGGTTTAATTCAGTCCCAGCACATCGTACATGTCAAACAACCCGTTGGCCTTGTCGCTCAGAAAACGTGCCGCACGCAGACTGCCGTGGGCATAGGTGACCCGGCTGGACGATTTATGGGAAATCTCGACCCGTTCGCCGATGCCGGCAAACAGCACCGTATGATCGCCGACAATGTCGCCACCGCGGATGGTGGCAAACCCGATCGAAGACGGATCGCGCTCGCCAGTCACCCCTTCGCGCGCGAACACGCCGACTTCATTCAGATCGCGCCCCAGTGCACTGGCGATTACTTCACCCATTTTGAGCGCAGTACCGGAAGGCGCGTCCACTTTGTGACGGTGATGCGCTTCGATAATCTCAATATCGTAGCCGCTTGCAAAACTTTTGGCGGCCATCTCCAGCAGTTTCAGCGTCACATTGACGCCGACACTCATGTTCGGGGCAAACACAATCGCCGTTTTTTTAGCAGCCTCTGCAATCGCTGCCTTACCGGCCTCATCAAAACCGGTGGTGCCGATAATCATCTTGACGCCATGCGCAGCGCAATATTCCAGATGTTTCAGCGTTCCCTCGGGACGGGTAAAATCAATCAGGAATTCAGCATCTGTCAGCGCCACTGCTAAATCCGATGTAATCAGCACGCCGCATGGCTTGCCCAGCGCAGCCGCAGCATCGGTGCCGATCGCCGGCGAGCCGGCCACATCCAGCGCACCTGCCAGCACCATATCATCCGCGTTGGCAATCGCTTCAATCAACATCTTACCCATACGGCCGGATGCACCGGCAACAGCTACTCTCAATACTGTCATACAAGCTTTCTTTACTTTTTATCTTTTTTCTTGGTGGCGCCATCGAAATCGGCCAGCGATTCCACTTTGCTGCCCACCAGTGCCGACTCGGTAATCCGTGCCAGATATTCCTGTTCCGTCGGCAAGTCACCGCCTTCGAATCTGGCAACCGTGTTATTTTTGAAGAAAATAGTGACGCGACTAGCAATCTGCTCACCATTCGGCTTGGTCAGACGGAAAGGGTAATCCCAGCGGTCTTCGTGGAACATATCGGTCAGCAATGCCGTGCCGAGTACGAAACGCACCTGTTCACGGGTCATGCCTTCCTTGATCTGGGACATCATTTCCTGCGACACGAAATTGCCCTGCTGCACAGTAATGCGATACGGCGAAATATAGCCCAGGAATTTTTTGACTCCGGTCGGGGTATACACCTGGGTGCCCGCAGCAGCGTTACTGGTCTGCGCTTTAGCCGCCTGATCCACCGACAGCGGCGTCTGGGATGCGCAGGCAGTCAGACTTGCCAGGGCAGCGATGAGCGTCAGATAACCTGTCTTGCCCTGAAGAAATTCGGAAAACAACAATCGCATAGGAACCTCAGTAATTGAGCAACATGCCCTAAAACCCGATATCATAAAGCAGATAGCATTCTTTTGACTGAAAACATGACAAACAGCACTCCAAACCTGAAAGCCAGCGGTCTCAAAGCGACCTTGCCACGCCTGAAAATTCTGGAAATTTTCCAGAACAGCAAGGTACGGCACCTGACTGCGGAAGATGTCTACAAGATTTTACTAAACGACAATATGGATGTCGGACTGGCAACAGTATATCGGGTGCTGACCCAGTTTGAACAGGCAGGCTTATTGCACCGTAATCACTTTGAGACTGGTAAAGCCATTTTCGAGCTCAATGAAGGCTCGCACCACGACCATCTGGTCTGTCTGGATTGCGGACGCGTGGAAGAATTTTTTGATGCTGGTATTGAGCAACGCCAGACCGCCATTGCCGCCGAACGCGGCTTTAAGATCGCAGACCACGCACTGGCGATCTACGGTAACTGCACGAAGGAAAATTGCGAACACAAAAACAGGTGATCGTCACCGGGCAAAGTCATTGATTGATCCTCGTCAGCCAGCGGAAACCTCTGGAATGTGTCCGTTCTACCATGACTGTCAGACGGTTTTCGACGGAGATCCCGCGAATCATCGTTCCGTGCTGTTGTTATTCAGCTTGGCTGCCACAGAATGAACCGTGTCAATAATTTTCTGCGCATTGAAGGGTTTCAGGATGAAGCCGTGTATGCCTGTTCTGACTGCCGCACTCACAGTTTCCTGATCCTTACTGGCCGTCACCAGCAGCACCAGCGAATCCGGCAGCATATCCTTGAGTTTGGGCAGGATATCGAGTCCGCTGACTTTCGGCATCACCACATCGAGCAGAATCATGTCCGGCCTGAGCTTCAATGCCATATCCAGTCCGGTTCCGCCATCTGTCGCTTCGCCGACAACATGATAACCCTCGTCACGCAATATCACGCGTAAGATCTCGCGCGTGATTTTATTATCGTCAATGAGCAGAATCTCAATATCTTTTTTATTCATACCGCTCGCCCTCTCAGTGACTCAGGGCACTGGACAGCAATTTTGCCGTGATATCCACAATCGGAATGACTCTCTCGTACGCCATCCGAGTAGGGCCGATCACGCCCAGCGTACCGACAATCTTGCCATTGACACCATAGGGCGCCGTCACAATGCTCATTTCCTCCATCGGCACCAGTTGCGATTCGCCGCCGATAAAAATCTGCACGCCGCCGGCCTTGCTGGAAACGTCCAGTAATTGCATCAGCCCGCTTTTTTGTTCAAACATATCAAACAATTTGCGCAGCGACGCCATGTTGGATGACCAGTCCTGCACATGCAACAGATTGCGCTCGCCGGAAATCACGACTTCGTCGGCCTGATCTGCCAGCGCGTCGCTGCCAGCGGCAACGGCAGCCTGCATCAGCCGGCTCATATCACTCTGGAGTTGCTGCAATTCATGGTTGAGCCGCAAACGCGCCTCCTCAAAACCGTGACCGCTGAAATGCTGATTCAGATAGTTGGCAGCCTGTGTCAATTGTGCCGGGGTGTAATCCACATCAGTCAGCAGCAGGCGGTTATGCACTTCGCCGCTGGGCTCTACGACGACCAGCAGGATCCGCTTTTCAGACAGGCGCAAAAACTCCACCTGCTGGAATACCGATTCGGTACGCGGCGTCATCACCACCCCGGCAAACTGGGACAGGGAAGATAATGTCTGCGCCGCATTGGCGATAATTTTCTGCGGCGGCTGCGACAGGATACCCGGCTGTATGCGCGATTCCAGTGCCGTTTCATCGATTTCCTGCACCGTCAGCAATTCATCCACAAACAAGCGGTAGCCGCGCGGTGTCGGCACCCTTCCGGCTGAGGTATGCGGGCTGGCAACAAATCCCATCTCTTCGAGGTCTGCCATGACATTTCTGATGGTCGCCGGCGATAACTCCAGTCCGGAAATTCTGGACAAAGCGCGTGAACCGACTGGCTGACCATCCGCAATGTAATGTTCAACGAGGGCTTTTAATAAGGTCTGGGCACGATGATCGAGTTGCATGTCTTCATTCTAGGCGAGTGACGGGGCGATGAACACAGGAAACTTCACAACCACTCTGTTAAATCATGTAAATCTTTAAATTCTGCATCCGGCAATATATGCTGATGACGCGGATCAGCAGACGGCATACCGCTGCGATTCATCCAGCCCGCACGCAATCCGGCCTGTTGCGCGCCCTCTACATCCAGCAACAGATCATCCCCGACATACAGGACTGACTGCGGCACCAAGCCCAGCGCATCACATGCTGCCAGGAAAATGCGCGGATCGGGTTTAGCGCAACCGAACTGATGCGCGGCGACCGACACTTCGAAATGCGGCGCGAGGCCAATGGCCTGCAAATCGGCAAAACCATTCGATACCGTGCCCAACCGCACCTTCTGCGCCAGTGTTTGTAATGCGGGTCGGACATCCTCATACAGGCTGACCTGATTGCGGGCTGCCGCAAACACCGCCATCGCCTGGTCGGCTTTGGCCGGGTCCTCGTCATGTTCAATCAGAATCTGGCGCAACAATGTATGACGCAAAGCCCATAAATCATAGGAAAAGCGGGGGTCGCTGGCTACCAGCGCCTGCCGCCGTTCGCGCAGGCTGTCTATGGTATGCAGGGCAGTGACCGCCGGTACGTGTTCCTGCATCCAGGCATGCAGGCGGCTTTCTGCATGCCGGATGACCGGTGCGACCGGCCACAACGTATCGTCCAGATCCAGCAAGACTGCTTTAATTATCATAAATGGCATTCAATCTGTTCATTTCTTCCTTAATTATGGTCTAATCTGAGACGTTACGTCACTACTCTTTCTTTATGACTGTCCAGGCCAAAACAATCGCCCTTATCGGAAAATACAATGCAGCAGGTATTGCTGGTTCGATCAGTGCGCTGGCCAGTTTTCTCGATCAAGCCGGTCATACCGTCGTGCTGGAAGCGGAGACCGCCAGTTATATCGAACTCGATGCGTTTGCCGTCATGTCGGTGCCGGATATCGGCAAGCAGGCGGATGCGGCGATTGTGGTCGGCGGCGACGGCACCATGCTGGGGATTGCGCGCCAGCTGGCGCCGTACAATGTGCCGCTGATCGGCATCAATCAGGGCCGGCTGGGTTTTATCACCGACATTCCACTCGATCGGATGATGCCGGTTGTTGCCGAAATGCTGGAAGGTAAATACACCTCCGAGCGACGCAGCCTGCTGCAGGCGATTGTAGTGCGGGGCGGGGATCAGATTTTCAGCGGCGTGGCCTTCAACGACATCGTGGTATCACGCGGCACCGGTTCCGGTATGGTGGAGTTGCGGGTCGAAGTCGACCGCCACTTCATGTACAACCAGCGTTCTGACGGCTTGATCGTCTCAACCCCGACCGGTTCGACTGCCTACGCCTTGTCTGCCGGTGGGCCATTGCTGCACCCCAGTCTGGATGGTATCGCCATGGTGCCGATCGCACCGCACGCGCTCTCCAATCGTCCGATTGTGCTGCCGGACAGCAGCGAAATTGTGATTGAGATCGTGGCAGGCAAGGATATCAGCGTGAATTTTGATATGCAGACTTTTGCCAGTCTGCTGCATCAGGACCGGATCATCGTCAAACGCTCTGCGCACACCGTCACCTTTCTGCACCCGAAAGACTGGAATTATTACGACACCCTGCGCGAAAAACTGCACTGGAATGAATATCCCTCGGTGGAAGGTGCACTGAGCTGATTCCGGTTGCTACAATAGCAGCTGCTTTTTCCTTCCGTTTTTTGTATTGTGTTCTTTCTGTTGGCACCTCACTACTATGCTGCGCACGCTTGCTATTCGTGATTTTGTGATTGTTGAAGTGGTCGAGCTGGAATTTTCATCCGGTTTCAGCGCACTGACCGGCGAAACCGGTGCCGGTAAATCGATCCTGATTGATGCGCTGAGCCTCGCGCTGGGTGGACGCGGTGACGCCAGCATGGTGCGCGAATCGGCAGCCAGGGCCGATATCAGCGCTGAATTTTCCACCGGCCAGCATATCAACGATTGGCTGGAACAACACGATTTCAGCACGCCGGAGCAGCAACTGATCCTGCGCCGCACGATCGACAATGCCGGACGCTCTAAAGCCTGGATTAACGGCATCACCGCCACCGCCACCCAGTTACGGGAACTTGGTGATCTGCTGGTCGATATCCATGGTCAGCATGCCCATCAGTCGCTACTGCGCAGCGAGGCGCAGCGTGCATTGCTCGATATGCAGGGCAATCTGCAAACGCAGGTGCAGGAAACGGCAAACCGTTATCAGGTCTGGCGCAAATTACAGCAGCAACGGCAAGAATTTGAAACCAATGCCAAAAACGTGCTGCAGGAAAGAGAACGGCTTGAATGGCAGGTCGGCGAACTCGACAAACTGCAGATCCGTGAAGGTGAATGGGAACAGATCAGCCAGGAGCACAGCAGGCTGGCCCATGCCGCCAGCCTGCTGGATGGTGCTCAGGAAGCCGCTTCCCTGATTGCGGATGCCGAACATCCGGTACTGTCGCAATTGTCAGCGATGCAGCAAAAACTCAGCAAGCTGCAGGATTATGACGCGGCGCTGCACCCGGTCACCGAATCGCTCGAATCTGCCTGCATCCATCTGCAGGAAACCATGTATGCGCTGCATGATTACCTCGGCCGCACCGAGCTGGACCCGGCGCGTCTGCGCGAGGTAGAGGCAAGGGTGGAAGCCATCCACAGCACGGCGCGCCGCTTTCATGTGGCGCCGGAGCATCTGCATCATGAACACACGTCACTGACAGAACAGCTGCAACAGCTGGCCGATGCCAGCGACCTGGACAGCCTCCGGATTCAGGAAGACAAAGCCCTGCAAAGCTATCTGCAGACTGCGCAAAAACTCAGCAAGGCCAGACAGAAAATCGCCAGGGAAATGGGCGCCGCCGTCACAGCAGCAATGCAGGATCTGAGCATGAGCGGCGGCAGTTTCAGCGTCGCACTGCATCCGGCCGAACCAGCCGCACATGGCCTGGAACAGGTCGAATTCCTGGTGGCGGGACACACCGGCGTACAGGCGCGGCCATTGGCGCGGGTGGCGTCTGGCGGCGAACTGGCGCGGATTTCACTGGCGATTTCCGTCATCACTTCCTGTGCCACGGCTACCCCGACCCTGATTTTTGATGAAGTCGACAGCGGCATCGGCGGCGGTGTTGCCGAAGTCGTCGGCCGTCTGTTGAAACGTCTGGGACAGGATCGTCAGGTATTGTGTGTAACCCATCTGCCGCAGGTCGCCAGCCAGGCCAACCATCATTTCCAGGTCAGCAAGGACCAGCAGCGCGGCAAAACCATTTCCCGGATTCAGCTACTCGATAATCCGCAGCGGGTTGAGGAAATTGCCCGTATGCTGGGAGGTATCGAAATCACGGCAACCACCCGTCAGCATGCCAGGGAATTACTGGCTTCCTGATGCCACGGCTGGCACCATGGATTGACCGACGCATTGATCCGCCCCATTTATCCAAACCATTACAACAGAACTGACACATGCGCTTTTTGAAAGAACCTGATTACTCCCACGGTAAAACCGGAAAAACGGCAGTCGTGCTGATCAATCTCGGCACGCCGGATGCACCGACCGCGTCGGCAGTGCGTCGCTACCTGAAACAATTCCTGTGGGACAGACGAGTGGTGGAAGTGCCGCGATTCATCTGGTGGCTGATCCTGCACCTGATTATTCTGCCGTTCCGATCTGCTCAGTCGGCCAGAAAATATGCGTCTATCTGGACCAATGACGGCTCGCCGCTGCTGGTGCATACCGCCAAACAGGCCGCGTTGCTCAAAGGCTATCTGGGTGAACGCGGCCACGAAGTGCATGTTGTCCATGCCATGCGCTACGGCTCGCCATCGATTCCATCCGTACTGGAAAAACTGAAAACAGACGGTTACGACCGCCTGCTGATGCTGTCGGCGTATCCGCAATATTCCGCCACCACCACGGCATCAAATTTTGACGCGGTATTCCGGCACTACCAGCAGGTGCGAAATATTCCGGAATTGCGTCTGGTCAGAAATTATCACGACCATGAGGCTTACATCGAGGCGCTGCGTCAGTCCGTGTTGCAGCACTGGCAAACGGAAGGTCGTCCTGAAAAGCTGGTCATGAGTTTTCATGGTCTGCCCAAAACATTTCTGTTGCGTGGTGACCCATATCATTGCGAATGTTATAAAACAGCCCGCCTGCTGGCAGAAAAACTGGGGCTGGGCAAAGAGGAATACATCGTCAGTTTCCAGTCCCGGCTGGGCCGCGCGGAATGGCTGCAGCCGTACACTGCCCCGACGGTCAGACAACTGGTGAAAGACGGCATCAGGCGGATCGACGTGATCTGCCCCGGTTTTATTGCCGACTGCCTGGAAACGCTGGAGGAAATCGCGATTGAAGTCCGCGCTGAATTCCTGCAGGCAGGCGGCAAGGAATTTCATTACATCCCCTGCCTCAACGAATCGCCAGTGTGGATGCGCGCTCTGGCCGAAATCGCCGAGCAGCATCTGATCGGCTGGCCGACCATGCTCACCGCCAGCATGCGTGAAGAACAGAAAAAACAAGCGCTACAGAGCCGCGCCGAAGCAAAGCGGCTTGGCGCCGATCACTGATCATGCCAGTCACGTATTTCATCGGCGACATTCAGGGCTGCGCTACCGAGCTGCGCCAGTTGCTGACGCTGATTGAGGCCACAACACCGGACGCCCGCTATCTGTTTGCCGGTGATCTGGTGAACCGGGGACCGGAATCACTCGACAGCCTGCGCCTGATCCGCAGTCTGCAACAACAGGGGCGCGCCGACAGTGTGCTGGGCAATCACGATCTGCATCTGCTGGCGGTGGCGCATGGAATACGGCCGTCCCACAAAGATGACACGCTGCAGGATATCCTGCAGGCGCCGGACCGCGAAGCGCTGCTCAGCTGGCTGCGCCAGCGGCCGATGGCGATCATGGAACAGCAACATCTGCTGATCCATGCCGGACTCTACCCGGCATGGAGTGCCAGCCAGACCCTGCAACTGGCAGGAGAAGTCGAAAACATGCTGCGCGGGGATGGCTGGCTGGACTTCCTGCGCCACATGTATGGCAATCAGCCGGATGTCTGGAATGACGACTTGCAGGGCGACGACCGCCTGCGCTGCATCATCAATGCGCTGACCCGGATGCGCTTTTGCGACCAGAGCGGCCGCATGGATTTTACGATCAAGGATGGTGCAGCCTCGGCACCGCCCGCTTATCTGCCGTGGTTTGATCTGCCGCGCCGCAGCACCGATTGCACGGTGGTGTTCGGCCACTGGTCCACGCTGGGACTGGTGTTACGTCCGAACCTGATCAGCCTCGATACCGGATGCGTCTGGGGCGGCAAGCTGACTGCAGTCTGCCTGGAAACCCGCCAAGTGATCCAGATAGACAGTCCGCAACACCGCAAACCCGGCAGATAAATCCCTGACAGTCCGGTGCAGGTCTTGTGGAACACAAAATATACTCTCTCCCAGTATATTTGAAAGTCGTTTATTTACCCAGAGGATAGGGTATATTTAAGGAATACTCCCCTTAAAAATCAATTATAACGGTTGGTTTTTCAGAAAAACCGTTCAGGTTTCGGCAAACACACCCAGCGCCTGCATCACCGCACTGCGCGCCTGTTGCGCGACATCGCGGCGGTGTGCGCCTTCGGTAGAAATGGCAGGCAGACGAATCAGTTCAGCGGTCATGCGCGGCGCCTTCAGGATAGCGCGCAAGCTATCGACAAACGTCATCTCGCCAATGAAATCG
Organism: Cognatundibacterium oligocarboniphilum; assembly: GCF_013377855.1. Taxonomy (GTDB): domain Bacteria; phylum Pseudomonadota; class Gammaproteobacteria; order Burkholderiales; family Burkholderiaceae_D; genus Undibacterium; species Undibacterium oligocarboniphilum. Next base: position 296,384 of record NZ_JABXYJ010000003.1, read on the forward strand.
GCTGCCGCGTGAAACTGTCCGCTGGCGTCGGTATAGCGAATCACGAAAGGCTGCACCATCACCTTTGCCTCAATCGCTGCCTCAAATAGATTAGCGTGAAATGGCAGCACCGTTCCCTGCGCGGCAGTCGTGCCTTCGGGGAAAAAAGCAATCCGCTTGCCTGCCTGAATCTGATGCACCAATCCTTCATATATCCGGCGCACCTCGCGCTGCTTGCCGCGTGCCAGAAAAATCGTCCCGGCCTGCTCGCACAACCAACCCACCAGCGGCCAGCTACGGATATCCGCCTTGGCAACAAAATGACAGGGATGCAGCGTGTTAATCACAAAAATATCGAGCCAGGAAACATGGTTCGACACGATCAGTGCCGTTTCCGCCACGGCACCTTCGCTGGCATCACGGAATGCCACATCGACGGTGCAGATCGCCAGCAATTGCTGCGACCAGCGGCGAATCAGGCGCTCACGCCGCTCAGGGCTGGAAAAAGGGAACTGGCAGGCACAGGTCAGCATACCTGCCATCAGGTGAACAAAGATACGGAAAAAATGCCAGACAATCATGCCAAACCTGTCAGATATCCAGAGCGGATATCGCTCATCATATTTCTTGTTGATCGGAACCGGCTCCGTTGCAGTAATCGCCGGAGCCGGATAGTCATGCATATGCGTTTCAGGTGGATCGCATCAGGCAGGCCGCGCCGGGCCTGATGCTGCCGCTCGTTTTAATGCAGGGCGTCATAAGCGACATGGCCGTCAACCATCGTCAGCCTCACCACCCCTGGCAGCTCGTAACCGAGGAAAGGGGTATGCTTGCCCTGGCTGACCAGTGCCGAAGCGGTGACGGCCCAATGGGCAGCAGGATCAAACACACACAGATCCGCCGCCTGTCCGACCCGCAGACAGCCTGCAGAAATACCGGTCACCCTGGCGGCATCCTGGCTGATTTTTGCCAGTGCCTGCGACAGGCTGACTTCTCCCCGACTGTCTGCCGCCCATTTCAAGGTCAGCGACAACAGCAACTCCAACCCGGTAGCGCCGGGAGAGGCTTCCGCGAACGGCAGCAACTTCTCATCATCATCCACCGGCGTATGGTCGGAGCAGATCGCATCAATCGTACCATCCTGCAATGCAGCTTTAATCGCATCGCGATCGCGCTGGCTGCGCAACGGCGGCGTCATGCGCGCATTGGAATCAAAAAAGCCGATATCGGCATCCGTCAGATGCACATGATGCGCGCCCACATCACAGGTCAGCGGCAAACCTTCTTTTTTTGCCTGCCGTACCAGCTCCAGCCCCGCTGCCGAAGAAATCCGGCACAGATGCACCCGGGCGCCGGTGGCGCGCATCAGTTCAAACAAGGTATGCAGTGCAATGGTTTCCGCCATCACCGGCACGCCGGACAAGCCCAGCCGCGATGCCAGCGGCCCACTGTGCGCCACACCGCCCTTGCCGATATAGGCATCCTGCGGCCGCAGCCAGACCGTATAACCGAACGTGCTGGCATATTGCAGTGCGCGCTGCAATGTACCGGTATCCCTGACGGGCTCTTCTGCCTGTGAAAAACCGATGCAGCCGGCATCGGTCAGCGCCGCCATTTCCGTCAGCGACTCACCGCGCAGACCAATGGTCAGTGCGCCCAGCGGATACACATGCGCCTTGTTCTGGGTGCGGGCACGCTGCTTCAGCATTTCCACCAGACCGGATTCATCCAGCACCGGATCGGTATCTGGCGGACACACCAGGCTGGTCACACCACCGCGCATGGCTGCCTGCAATTCAGACTCCAGCGTCGCCTTATATTCAAAGCCCGGCTCACGCAAACGGGCACTCAGATCCACCAGCCCCGGCGCGATCACCAGTCCGGCGGCATCAATGACTTTGTTGGCGACGAAGTCTAACGGTGCAGTACCAAGTGCGACAATTTTTCCTGCGGCAATAAACACGTCCTGCACCGCATCCACGCCATTCGCCGGATCGATCACGCGGCCATTTTTAATCTGTATTTTCATCTTGTTTTCCTCAGGCGTCGCTGCCGCTGTTACCGGCAACAATACTCATCACCGCCATGCGCACTGCAATCCCGAACGTCACCTGCGGCAGGATCACGGCTTGCGGACCGTCTGCCACGGCGGAATCAATTTCCACGCCACGATTCATCGGCCCCGGATGCATCACAATGGCATCCGGTTTCGCCAGCGCCAGCCGCTCCGGTGTCAGGCCATAGCTCTTGAAATATTCCTGCGCCGACGGCAGCAGCGCACCGCTCATACGTTCATTCTGCAGGCGCAACATGATGATCACGTCCACGCCCTTCAGACCTTCATTCATATCGGTGAACACGCGCACACCCATCTGCTCCAGTCCGCCCGGCAACAGCGTATGTGGTCCGATCACACGCACTTCCGGCACGCCCAGCGTGGTCAGCGCATGGATGTCTGAGCGTGCAACACGGCTGTGCAGTACGTCGCCGACGATCGCTACTGTCAGGTTGGTGAAATCCTTTTTGTAGTGACGGATGGTATACATGTCCAGCAGACCCTGCGTCGGATGTGCATGGCGGCCGTCACCGGCATTCACCACATGGACATGATGCTGTTTGGTATCGTTCAGATGTTTAGCGATCAGGAAAGGCGCACCGGAAGTCGCATGGCGCACCACGAACATATCGGCATGCATGGCGGCCAGATTGTCGATCGTATCGAGCAGCGATTCACCTTTGCTGGTGCTGGAGGCAGCAATATTGAGGTTGATCACATCCGCTGACAGGCGCTTGGAAGCAATTTCGAACGTGGTCCGGGTGCGTGTGGAATTTTCAAAAAAAAGATTGAACACGCTTTTACCGCGCAGCAGCGGCACCTTTTTCACTTCACGGTCACTGATACTGACAAACGAAGAAGCGGTATCGAGAATGTGATTCAGGATCGATTTCGGCAAACCTTCAATCGTCAGCAGATGCTGAAGTTCGCCATGTTTATTGAGCTGAGGGTTATACATGATCAATAGAAAAACTCAGTGTGCCGTCTTCTGCGCGTTGCAGATTCACAGAAACAGCGGGTTCAAAGGCAGCGACATGCGCCACGAAATCAGCAGCAATCGGCAACTGGCGCCCACCGCGGTCGACCAGCGCAGCCAGCATCACGCGGGCCGGACGACCATAATCAAACAGCTCATTGATCGCCGCTCTGGTGGTGCGGCCGGTATACAGCACATCATCCACCAGGATGATCTGCGCATCATCAACCGCAAACGGGATATAGGTTGACTTCACATCCGCATGCAGCCCCCTGGCGGCATAGTCATCACGGTAAAACGAGACGTCGATCAGTCCCGGCTTATTTTTAAGACCGAGATCATTCACCAGGCGTTCAGCAATCCATGCGCCACCGGAATAAATACCGATGATGGCAAGCTGATCATTGGTGGCGGCCAGCGGTTTGATTTGTTGCAGAAGCTGCTTATACAAGACTTCCGCATCAAGTGGAGTGGAAACAGTCGTCATGGATTCTCATCGAAATATTGTTGCAGGATCAGGGCAGCGGCAGCATCATCAATGCGCTCCCCCCGTTTGCCGTGCAGCACGGCAGAAGAATATCGCTCATCCACCAGTGCAGTACTGACTTGAAACCGGCCTTGCAGCTGATTGGCAAAGCGCTGGCAGCGCACGGTCATATCATGGGCGGTGCCATCCGGATGACGCGGCAGCCCCACCACGCACAGCACGGGCTGCCACTGTGCGATCACTGCCGCGAGCGCGGCAAATTTCCCGTCATTGGTCGGCGCATCGATAATCTGCAAAGGCTCGGCCTGCTTCAGAAACGTATTGCCCACTGCAACACCGATGCGCCTGAGACCGAAATCAAAGGCGAGAACTGTACCTGTGGCAACATCCCCTGTCATCAGGCGTGCCCCGCGTCGGACGCCAGCATGAGCGGATCAATTCCGAGCAGTTTGATGGCGGCATGAAAGCGCTCTTCCAGCGGCAGGTCAAACAGAATATCGGCCCTGGCCGGAACTGTCAGCCAGCCATTGGCCAGTATTTCGCGCTCCAGCTGGCCTGCGCCCCAGCCAGCGTAACCGATACTCATCAGCACATGCGCCGGCCCTTCGCCGGCAGCAATCGCTTCAAGCACATCGCGGGAAGTCGTGAATGCGATCTCGTCGGTTACTTTAAGGGAGGAACTGTATTTTCCAGCTGGGGTGTGCAAGACAAAACCGCGATCGTCCTGCACCGGTCCGCCGAACATCACCGGCTGACGGCCGATCGGGTGCGAATCCGGAATGATTTCAAGTTTGAGATCGATCCGGTCAAACAGGCCGGAAACGGTCATGTCGGTAGGGCGGTTGATCACCATGCCCATGGCGCCGCGCCGGCTGTGTTCACACAGGTACACGACTGTGCCGCCAAATACCGGATCCTGCATCGACGGCATCGCGATCAGGAAATGATTCGTTAAATTTAAATCCAGCGGGGAAACTGTTTCGTCGTCCGCCATGGACTCCTGATCTGCAAATGTGTCAGTAGGGACAGGAGACTGCGTATGCAGCCCTGAGTAGGAGGTTTTTTTTTGCTTCGGCATGGCAGGATTTTAGCATTTCTGACGAAGTTTTTCGATCTGTGCGAGGAAGCAACGGGTCTGCCAGCAGGATTACCGCGCGTGGGCGCGATGCATAAAATACCGGTAGACAATGGAATATTGATGTACAGAACAATTTCTTTATCCGTTGGCAACGCCGGCATCCGGGGCATGAAGGCAAGCTGACAATTTTTGCATCGGACAGACGAATCACGCGGTCATCAACCGGCAAGAAGGCTGGCTTTGTGGCAGGATGACGGCTGAACGCCCCATCAGCAATCGCTTGCCGCGCGGGTATTTTCCGGTCAGAAACAGGTCGCTTATCTTCGCGGGACTGTTGAATGAAAGACGTATTAAAGCATGATAAATCAGAAAAAAAATTCCCCCTCATTTCAACGCTCACTGGTCTGGTTCCGGCGCGACCTGCGCTGTCACGATCATGCCGCGCTGTATCATGCGCTGCGTCAAAGCCAGTCCGTATTCTGCGTCTTTATTTTTGACCGTAGCCTGTTGCACGGTTTGCCCGCAAACGACCGGCGGGTACGCTTCATCCACGATAGTGTGCATGAACTACGGGCAAACATTGAACAACAGGGTGGTTGTCTGCTGGTCGAGTATGCCGACCCGCTCGAAGCGATTCCCCGGATTGCTGCCGCGCTGGAGATTGATGCCGTCTTCGTGAATCACGATTACGAACCGGCCGCTATGGCGCGGGATGCTGATGTCGCGCACACGTTGTCGCAAAGCGGGCGTGCGTTCCTGAGCAGTAAAGATCAGGTCATTTTTGAAAAAGATGAAGTGTTGTCGCAATCAGGCAAACCGTTCTCCGTGTTCACCCCCTACAAAAATGCCTGGCTGCGTCAGTTGCATGCGGACGGTGGCGACTTTTACGCCAAAGCCTATCCGGTCAGCGATTACGCAGCGCATTTTGCCTCTCACCCATCTGCTCCGCTGCCGGGTCTGGCCGAGATGGGATTTTCCGCCGACGATGCACACAAAATGCCGGTGCCGGCCGGCATGTCCGGCGCCAGCAGCTTATTTCATGAATTCATTGGTCGGATGCAAAACTATGATGTGGCCCGTGATTTTCCGGCGATCAAAGGACCATCCTATCTGTCTGTCCATTTACGTTTCGGCACAATTTCAATACGCAGCCTGGTCAGGGCAGCATTGCAGGAAATCCGCACCGCCAGCCAGCGCGGAGCGGAAGTCTGGTTATCGGAACTGATCTGGCGTGATTTCTATTTTATGATCCTGCATCATCATCCATCAGTAACGACTCATGCATTCAAGCCGGATTACGATGCCATCCAGTGGGAAACCGGGCCACAGGCCGATGCATTGTTTGAGGCGTGGTGCGAAGGAAATACTGGCTATCCGCTGGTCGATGCCGCGATGCGGCAGCTGAATCAGACCGGCTACATGCATAACCGCCTGCGTATGGTGACAGCCAGTTTTCTGATCAAGGATCTGGGTATCGACTGGCGGCGTGGCGAAGCTTATTTTGCACTCAGGCTCAATGATTTTGATCTGGCTGCCAACAATGGCGGCTGGCAATGGGCGGCCTCATCCGGCTGCGATGCACAGCCCTATTTCCGCATCTTCAATCCGGTCACGCAATCAGAAAAATTCGATGCCGACGGCAAATTTATCAGCCGCTATCTGCCACAACTGGCGCCGCTGGCACAACTCGCCCCCCGTTCGCTGCATGCACCGTGGAAAGCGTCCCCTGCCCTGTTGCAACAGGCCGGGATACGTCTCGGGGACAATTATCCCTACCCGATCATCGAGCATGAACAGGCGCGGCAGCATACCCTGAGCCGTTATGCTGTCGTTAAAAAACCGGGAACGCACACCGATTGAAACGTTCGGGCAGCCATAGCGTGGCAGCAGGAAGGTAGCCGTTCCTGCTCAGGAATTCGCAGCCTGCGATGCCTGCCAGACAGCATCCGCCTGTTCCACCCTGACCACCCCTGGCAAGCGCCATACCGATTCGACATAGGCACGCAGAACCGGCAATTCGGGCACGATCTTGAATGCCATCAGCCAGTGCAGCGCGATGCCCCATAAAATATCGGCAGCACTGATTTTTTCGCCAAGCAGATACGGTGTTTTTTCCAGCTGCGCACTCAACACCTTAAGCTGCGTGTCCAGGTCGCGCCAGGGTGTCGTCGAAGCCGGTCCGGTTTCCCGTTTCAGGAAAGCATCCATGATGGCCGGCTCAAAACAGGAACCGTATTGCGCAATCCAGCGCAGATAGGCTCCCCGGCGAGGATCATCCATTGCCGGTGCCAGCCCTGCCGCCGGAAACAAATCTGCCAGATAGATGAATAAAGCCACCTGTTCGCTGACCAGCGTATCACCATGCAATACGGCAGGCACTTTACCGTACGGATTCACGGCCAGATACGCAGTCTGCAGTTGATCAGATTTTTTCAAATCCAGATAATGGACCTGATAATCCGCCTTCAATTCTTCCAGCAATACCCGTACGGCCAGTGAGCGGCTCTGCGGCGCATAAAACAAAACCAAAGGCATATTCAGTGTGTGCATATTTCCCTCATGAAAATGATCGGCAATGAAAGACTTGATTCGCTGATCAGGTCTATCCGGATTTTTGCAAAATACATCATTTTTTGAGTATAACCTGTAGCCGGAAAACACGACGACGAAGTGCAAATCATGGCTGATATCTCGCCAGTTGTGCCGGCTCATTCTGTGCAACGGCTGCCTGTGAGGCTTGCTGATGCGTACTATTTCCTTGCAATAGAAATAGCTGATTCTCCTGATTTAATACACGGGTATTAACCCGATTTCAGGAAAAATAAACAGACCGAATAAAAATCCCTCGCAAAACGAGGGATTTTTCTGCAGCACACGAACCGACACCAGGTAAAGGATGCCGTTAATCAGACCAGCACCGTATGCTCCTTGCCGATCAGACCAGTAATTGCTTCCAGCAAGTCATCTTCGCGATAAGGTTTGCCGAAGTATTCGTTCACCCCTAATTCTTTCGCGTAATTCCGGTGCTTGTCGGCGGTCCGCGAAGTAATCATGATGATAGGAATATGGCTGGTACGGGCATCGTTGCGGACGTTACGGGTCAGATCGAAACCATCCATGCGCGGCATTTCAATATCCACCAGCATCACGTGCGGTGTTACCGATTGCAGCTGCTCCAGCGCATCAATGCCGTCCTTCGCCAGAACGACCTGATAACCTTCACGGGTCAGCAGGCGTTGTGTTACACGGCGCACAGTGAGCGAATCATCCACCACCATGACGGTATGCTGCGTGCGTAATCCCTGCACCGGCTCAGAACGGTTCCGGGTAGATGCTGCATCGGCCTGTAAATCGGCTACCGCACCCATTTCCGGCAACGTCTCACTGCCAGATTGCGGCAGGCGTGCGCGCTCATGTTCCAGACGCTGCGCCAATGGCACAGGATTAAGGATAAGTACAATTTCACCGGAACCCAGCACTGTCGCACCGGCAATACCCGCCATCCGTGCGAGCTGCGGGCCGATATTTTTCACAACCACCTCGCGGTTACCGATGATTTCATCGACGTGAATCGCCACCCGCTCAGTACCGCTCTTCATGACCAGCAATGGGGTATATTGTTGCGCCAGCGGCACCGCATCATTCTGTCCGAGAATCGTGGACAGGTAGTACATGGAAACCCGTTGCCCCTGCCACATGACCGCACTATCGTTGTAGGCATTAGCCAGCGCATTAGCTTTCAGATGCTGCACCTGCTCTACCAACACTGACGGTACGGCTAAAGTTCTGCCGCCGGCATTGAGCAGCACCACCTGGGTGACGGCCAGTGTTAATGGCAGGTGAATTGTAAATTCCGCACCCTGACCAGCAATAGTCGAGACTTCGACACGCCCGCCCAGCGAAGCGGCTTCGGAACGCACTACATCCATCCCGACGCCGCGCCCGGCCAGTTCGGTAATCTCGGTAGCGGTTGAAAAACCCGGTTCAAAAATCAGGCTGGCAGTTTCTGCATCATTTGGCGCCTGTTCATTACTGATCATGCCCCGGCTCAGTGCCTTCTGGCGGATATGCGCCAGATCCAGCCCTCGTCCGTCATCATTAAAGCGGATCACCACTTCATTACCTTCCTGGCGGATTTCAATCAGCAGCTCGCCAGTCTCGTTCTTACCAAGCTGACGCCGGACATCCCGAGCTTCGATACCATGCACAATCGCATTGCGCAGCAGATGTTCAAACGGGCCCACCATTTTTTCCAGAACGCCGCGATCCATTTCCACACCGGCACCGCGAATATCCAGATTCACTCGCTTATCCAGTTCTTTCGCCGTCTGGCGTGTGACCCGGTATAAACGTTCAGAGACGCTGGCGAAAGGAATCATCCTGACCCGCATCAGATCCTGTTGCAATTCGCGGGTCAGACGAGCCTGGATGTGCAGATTGCCAGAGGCGCCGTCAATCGTGCGCGTCAGATTGGTCTGCACTGTGGCAACGTCGCTGACGCTTTCCGCCATCATCCGCGTCAGTTCCTGCAGACGTGTGAAACGATCGAATTCAAGCGGATCAAATTCACGGTCCGCCGAGTGCGCCATGCGGGAGGTAATCTGTGTTTCTGCCTGAATTTCCACCTCACGCAACTGATCGCGCAAACGGCTCACGTTTTCAGTCAGTTCGCCCAGCGAAGCCCTTAATGTTCCGACCTCGTTTTCCAGACGGGAACGGGAAATCGATACCTCACCGGCCTGATTCACCAGACGGTCCAGCACGTCGGCACGAACACGAACCAGCGGCACGGGTGCGCCGGGAGCAGCCGGCAGACTGACTTGGGTAGCAGGTGCCGAAGTTCTTGTTGCCGGAGTATTGACTGCCACCGGCATCAAAGGCGTCAGACTGACCATCTGACTGTCCGCAGCCTCCGTTGCAGGGACATGCTGCGCCTGCACCTCACTGGCCACCTGCGCATCCTGGAACTGATCCAGCTCTTGCGCAGCAGTCAATACTTGCGGAACAACTGGCACCGATGCCGCTTCCGGATGCTGTAAATATTCAAACAGCTGCATGCTGTGGTCATGACGGGCCAGCAAATCATCCATCAATGGTTGCCGCACCAGATGGCCAGTATGCATGAGGCTTTCGATACGGGTTTCCATGTCATGGATGTGCTGTCCCAGACCCATGGCACCCGCCATTCTGGCGCTTCCTTTGATGGTATGCATCAGACGGGCGATGGATTGTGGAATGGCGGTGTCTGCCGGCTGCTCCTGCCAGCTGCGCAGCAATTGTCCGACCATCGGCAGCAGATCATGCCCTTCCTCCAGGAATACCGGCAGCAAATCGTAGTCGAGTTCGTCTTTGATCTGCACAGACTGGTCTGGCAAGGATTCGGTCGATACCGGCAATACCGTGGCAGACAAATCAGCCGCAGCCAAATTGGCCGACGTAATCGCATCGTGTCCCGGCAGGCCAGACAGATCGGACAGATCGAGCTTCTCATTGGTCGACGTGACGAACTCTTCATCCGCGCCTGCAGTAGAGCGTGCGATCACATTTTGCAACAACTGCTCCAGCTGACGCACTTCATCCGGTGCAGTCTCCGCCATCTCGGATAAGGCAAATTTTTGCAGCATATGTCTGGCGGTTTCCAGCGCATGATCCAGCACATCGAATTCTGCGTTTTCCAGACTGACCGGATGGCGTTCCAGTCTTTGCAAAACCAGTTCCAGACTATGTGCCAGCTCATGCAGCGGCTTCAGCCCCACCGTTGCAGAACTGCCCGCCAGCGAATGGCTGGCGTGAATCGCATGAATGGAAACATGCCGGTGCGGCTCATGCCGCCATTCTGCAAAGTCCTGCGTCAGGAAACGGACGATTTCATCGGTTTCCGCCATATAAATCGAATACAGCGGCACACTGATTTCGAGGTCGCCAATCCGCTTGATATTGTCATCGACGGGCGCGACCGTCTTGCTCAAGTCAGGGAAACCAATAATTTTTGCACCACTGACAGATGTCGTTTCCTCTGCAATACTGTTTCCAGTATCTGCCGCGCTAGTATCCGGCTGATGTGTATCTGACGCGAGGCCAGCGGCAACGCTATCCGCTGTTTCCTGTGCTTCCAGTTCTGCAGGCGGTGCAATCTCTTGCGGTATCTCTGCCGGCTGCATAGTCGCATTTTCGAGCGGCATGTGTAGCAGCTCATCTGCCGCGATTGGCAATGTTGCAACCATTGCAGGCGCGACGTCGGCTACACCAGCAACAGTTGGTGCGGCCGGTTCAGCCAACAGACTGGCTGCGCTGGGCAAATCATCAAAAACACTGAGTTCAAAATGTTCCGTATTCGCAGCACTGGCTGTCTCCGGCATGTCGGGCGCATTCAGCACTTCGTCCATTGTCACGGATGCGGCAGGTGTTGGCTCGGCGAACTCCGGTAACAGCTCGGCTTCCTGCAGTAATGTCTCAAACGATACGCCTTCCGGAGTCGTAGCAATAATAGTTTCTGTCGCGGCGCCCCCGCTTTCAAGTTCAAGCTGAGATACCGGAGCCGTTGCAGTCTCTGCAGACAGGTTTCCGGGCATTTCCGGCGGCATCAGGATTGCCTGTGGCATCTCAAAATCCAGCCCTGCCTTCACGCGTTCAGCGGCAGCAATAATATCCGCACCAGTTCTGGCGGAATAGCCATACTGTTTCAGTTCATCAACCCAGATCACCATTTCTTTTGCCGTATACTCCAGCAAAGCGTACAGGTTCTGGTCGCCACGCCGGGATTCCGACAACCACAGATTCATGACCTGTTCTATATTCCATCCGGCTTCGCCAAATACGGTCAGCCCCACCATACGGCTGCTGCCTTTGAGGGTATGGAAGGAACGACGCAGGCTGGTCAGATGTTCCTGATTATCCGCATCTTCACGTGACAAAGGCAAGGTATGCTGGACAAACGCCAGCACTTCGTCGGCCTCAGTCAGGAAGATGTCGAGCAATTCAGCATCAATAGCTTCATCGCTCTGAGGCAGAGAAACTGGAGCAGCAGGAATTTTTTCCGGTGCTGCAACCGGAGCGGTCGCCGCTACCAAGTGTTGCAGATTTTCGGAAGTACGCCCGGTATCAGCAGATGCCAGCAAACCAATCGCCGCATTAGCTCGCCCGCTGGCATCGGCATCATCCAGCAAGGTTGCGACGGAACGTTCAGACTCCAGCGACTGTTTCAGTTGTGCCTGCAGCACCTTGTTTTCCGGATGTTCCGCCAGCGAGACTGCCAGCCGCGCAGATTCCTGCTGCTGGTGCGCCAGTTCCTGCTCGGTGGTACGGACGACAGTCTCTGTCGACTGCGGGCTGTCTGGCAAAGCAATATGTGCAAATTCTTCTCGCTCCGGCAGCAGTTCTTTCTGAACCGTCTGCTCCAGCAAATTGGAACGGAAAATCCCCGACTCTTCGTCGAAACTGAATTTCTTTTTCGCCGTATCAGGCTGAGACTGCAAGGTCTCGATGAAAAAACTCAGGGCACCAATATTCTGCGCTACTTTCTGGTGTAGCGCTTCAATATGCACGCCGTCAGAAGGCGCTGAATCCGCCGTCGCGGTAGCATCCACAAACTGTGCAACAACCTGCCGGGTATGCTCGATAGCCTGCATCGCTGCGTCCTGATCGAGAATCGCCAGTGCCCCGCCAATCTGGTGCAGGACGCCATCAATCGACCTCAGGGAGTCATGTTGTGCCGGATCGCGGAAATATTCGTCCAGTGTCTTTTCAACCTGCCGCAGGCTGGTCTGCATTTCCGTCATCAACACTGCCATGGTCTGACGCTGTTGCGCTTCCCTGGAAATTTCTCCCATCCAGGCAGCCTGGGATTCTGGCTCTTCGCCGGAAACTACCGACAGCAGGCGTGCCGTAATTTCCTCAGCACGCTCTGAAAAATGTGCCGGCAAGCGCGTAATATGATCCAAGGTATTCTCAACAAACAACAGGCTGGTTGCCAGCTCGATCGCCAGTTTTGAGCCATCGGCAGAATGCGCCACATGACGGGCAATCCCACTCAGTTCCCGCAGCAATTTCGACAGCGATGGCGAATTCAGCTGATCACCCGTCTCTGCCAGATCTTTCATTTTCTGGGAAAATTTATCGGCAAGGTTATGATCACCGTTGGCGATCCGGCCCCATAAATTTTTCACCGCAGTCAACTGTTCCTTAGCGGTAGTCAGCACCCCCGCCGCAATTTGCCCATAATTTTTCTGTACGTAATCCGCCGGGACTTTATTGTCGAGATCGTATGCCTGACGGACGTTGGCAACAAAAGGGGTCGGATGCTGAACCTGTGCCAGAAAGAACAGGGCGTCGCGCAATAGACGCTCAGGAATCGTATTCACACCATCCATCAAGCGGCGTATCTGCAGATTAATGCGCCCGAAAATCTGTTTGACATATTGCTGATTTTCAATCTGTCCGTTTGTGACTGCTTCGACAAAAGCCCGCATCACGACCCAGAATGCCTTGGTCTGCGAATTAGTCTGCGCGTGATCAATCTCACGGATCAGCTCATGCATGGATGTCAGTGCTAACTGCTGTTTTTGCGGATCTTTACCGGTCAGTACCGTCAGCAATAATTTTTCGAAACGCTGACGCAGATCTGTGTAATTTGCGGGAACAACCGCCTGAGACACGGCCAGCTCGGGAATTTTTTCCTTCGCAGACAATGCAGGGAAAAACAAATCCGCCGGATGAATCCGTTCAGCGCCTTTCAATTCCAGCAGTGCGCGGTAATAGGGAAATAATCTGACTGGCTGATGGACGGAACCGGACAATAAATCTTCCAGATAACGCAACACAGCATGAAACGCATCCAGAATGACATCAATGTTTGCCTGCGTCATCTCCAGCTGTGCGCTCTGCAAACGCTCAATCAGCTCCTCGATGGTTTCCGTCACGATCGAAACACCATCGATATCCACAATCTGCAGGGCACCATGCGCCTGGTGCAGGTAGTTTTTGGCGTGCAGCAAAGTAGTGGACCGGACGTCAATATCCTGTGCCAACGCATCTGTCAGCATCTTGCCGGCGTTGGTCATCGCCTCCCGCACTTCCGGCATCACCCAGGACAATGGTCCGGTATCAAACTGTTCCTGCGGAAAATGAGAGGAATTTGAAAAATCGGATGTCATGCATACTCCGCGAACTCAAGAGACGACCAGCCGTACGGCTCATCGTCTTGCAAATATGGCGGGCTGTCAGTGCAGCCCAGGAACGGACAGATCAGGCTGCAACGCGGAAACGGGACACGGAATTTTTCAATTCCTCAGCCAGCAAAGACAATTGCTTAATCGACTCTGCCGTTTGTTGTGTACCACTCTGTGTCTGCTCAGTCATCGTCAGAATGTGCTGGATATTTTGTGCCACACCGTTCGCAGAAGTTGCTTGCTGCTCCGTCGCCAGCGAGATACCCTGAATCAGTTCCGCCAGGCGGTTCGAAACGCTACGAATTTCTGCCAGCGCCGTACCGGCCGCATCAGACAGCTTGGCTCCCTCAACCACACCCTGAGTGGATTTTTCCATCGCGGCTACCGCATCGTGGGTATCGGTCTGAATCGTACGCACCAGCGCACCGATCTGTTTGGTCGCTTCAGCCGAACGTTCCGCCAGACGCTGCACCTCTTCCGCAACCACCGAGAAGCCGCGTCCCGCTTCACCCGCAGAGGCCGCCTGAATCGCCGCATTCAGCGCCAACACGTTGGTCTGTTCGGTAATGTCAGAAATCAGTTCCGTGATCTCACCAATCTCCTGAGAGGACTCACCCAGACGCTTGATTCGTTTTGACGTTTCCTGGATCTGTTCGCGAATCTCATTCATACCCTTGATCGCGTCTTCCACAGCATGCGCGCCCTGCTCCGCCGCCGCAACCGACTGACGCGCAACCTCTGCCGATTCATTCGCAGAACGGGATACGTCCGTAATTTCAGCCGCCATTGTCAGAACAACCTGACCGGCATCGGTAATTTCGCGTGACTGCTGTTCGGATGCTTCCAGCAAGTCATTGGAAATATTCTGGGCCTGATCAGACGCCGATGTAACCTGTTCTGCGGTCGAGGTAACACGGCCGACCAGACCGCGCAACTCTTCCACCGTATAGTTAACCGAGTCGGCGATCGCACCGGTAATATCTTCGGAAACCGTTGCCTGCACCGTCAAGTCACCGTCCGCGACTTCCTGCAATTCATTCATCAGTCGCAAAATCGCAGCCTGATTCTGATCGTTGGCGGCTTTTGCTTCTTCTTCCTGTTTCTGCGCCTGCAACATCTGCGCCGCAGCTTCCTGACGGCGTTCATTCGCTTCTTTGGCGCGATTACGACTGTCCTGCAACAGAACCAGCGCAATTCCCACCGCAGAGGTCAGCGCGATCAGTGCCGAAAGCATCAGCAACCAGAACGACAGACTGGTGGAATCCTGCTGCGCAGTGTAAGTTTTTTGCAGCTTGGTCAGTTTCGATTTCAGATCTTCGTTTTCATTAAAGATCAGCTGTTCGGATTGTTTGGCCGCAATAAAATTCTGTAAGTTACCGAGAATGGTCGAAACCGATGCCTGATACTCAGTAAAAGTTTTTTGCAGTTCTTCCAGTTTTTCCCTTGTATCGGCATCCTTGGTCATCGTCAGGCGCAACACCTCGCTGCCCTTCAGGAAACCATCCACCAGATCGCGGAAAGTATTGGTATCTTTACCCAACAGGAAAGCCGTTTCCGGATTAACACCTTCAGAAGTCAGGAATTCATTCGCACTACGACCCAGACGCTGGGTCAACATCACCAGCTGGCCGGATGCAGAAATTTCACGCGCAGATCCGCCCCCCTGTACTTTCAGCGTCGAAATCTGCTCTGTCAATTCCAGCAATACTGGCGACAGCGAGTTCAGTTTCTGCAGTGTCTCACCGAAACCGGTCAGCTCTTTACGTCTGGCCAGAATCGTTTCCGATGCTTTATTGGAGTTTTGCCAGGCTTTGATCGTTTCTTTTAAAACAGGCTCCAGTGTGCTGTCCGCCGGTTTAACATCACGCCCCTGATAATTACCACCCTCCAGCAGAATTTTCAGATCGTTGTTGATTTCCTTGCGGCTGTCTTCCAGCTGTTTAAACGCTTCGACGTTACCCTGAATCGAGTTTGGCGCAGCTTTACCGATACGCTGCGAGTGCATCAGCACGTCACCTGAAATCTGCACCTGCGTCGATACCAGCGCAGACTGGTTGGCATTAAGCCAGACGAAAAAACCACCCGCCAGCAATGCAACCGCCATCGTGACCGACAGCACGCGCATCTGCTTCTGCAGCGACATTTTGCCGATCAGCGGCAACCGAATGTCGCCGCCTTTTTCTAGTGCGTCACCGATAAAAGTCGCATCGGCGCGTTGTGCGTGTGATACAGGAGTAGGAATCTCCTGCTTGACTCCGGTATCTGCTTCAGTTTCCGTATTGAGCATTCTGACGTTGCTGGCCTCTTCAATCTCAGCCGAATCAGCATGACTAAATGACCTTGCCGCCATCTCTGCTCCATCAATTTCCGTAACCGGATCATCTTTTTTCTTGGACAAGAACGGTACTTTCAAAGCCATTACTAAGTCTCCTCAACGATTGAAAATCTGTCAGCCGTACTTCAAAAAAAGGCCGACTATAAACCTATATGCAAAAAATCCTGATCCTGCACCAGCGCAGCCAGGCTTAACTCACGCCAGATATGACCATCACGGTCGCGGAACTGCCGTTGCAGCCACGCGCGATGCCCGGCTTCCTGCGTATCTGACGCCAACTCATCCATTTCGGCAATATTACGTAAACCTAACACCTGCGTCACCAGCAATGCGCTGTTAAATGCCAGTTCGGGCGCAAAGGCAACGATACGGCACGTCGGATCCAGTACAGTGGATTCATTTCCCTGAAAGCGCGACAAATCAACCACACTGGTCAGATTACCCCGGATATTCGATAAGCCGACATACCAGTCTTTAGTCAATGGTACCCCTGTCAAAAGACCGGCACTGACAATTTCACCCGCCTCGCGCAAATCGAGCAGGTAACGGTTCTGCCCGATCAAAATCCCCAACTGATTGAGTTGTGAAAAACCGCCACGTTGCGCAGCCTGCATTCTTTCAACCAACTGCGCCTGAAACTCTCTCAAACGGGTGCGCCGCACCCCGCTGTCCGGAGAGGCGGTTTCGAGATTTACAGCTTTAGGGTCACTCAACGTCTGGGTCATGAGCTTGTCCGCGAATTTCTGAAATGGGTAAGGCTTTTATTGCTGTCAACGATGTACCGGTTATCTGCAGACATCAGCCCAGTGCGGCGATTTTGGCCAACAGTTCCTGCGGGTCAATAGGCTTGACCAAGTAATCACGTGCGCCCTGGCGCAGTCCCCAGATACGATCCGTTTCCTGATTTTTACTGGTGCAGATAATGACAGGAATATCCTGCGTTTCCGGATCTTTTGCAATGGCACGGGTAATCTGGAAGCCATTCTGGCCAGGCATAACAACATCCATCAGAATCAGCTGCGGCTTATCTGCCTTGATCTTGGTCAGCGCCTCTTCGCCGTTTTCTGCCGTTGAAACAGAAAAACCGTTTTTCGCCAGCACATCCGTGAGGAAGTAGCGTTCGGTTGGAGAGTCATCTACTACTAAAATTTTTTGAATTGCCATTTCGCTCATTCCTTACATTAACTGAATTATTCCCGCTCGCCGGAAGTGTAATTCCGGACAGTTTTCAGGAGACTGTCTTTTGTAAAAGGCTTGGTCAGATATTCGTCCGACCCCACCATCGCACCACGCGCCCGGTCAAACAAACCATCTTTTGACGACAGCATAATGACTGGAGTATCCCTGAATTTCGCACTTTTTTTAATCAGAGCACAAGTCTGGTAACCATCCAGACGCGGCATCAGAATGTCACAAAAAATCAGGTCAGGGTGAGAATCATTGATTTTTGCCAGGGCATCAAATCCATCTTCAGCCAGGACAATTTTATAACCAGCCTGCCCAAGAAAAATCTCCGCTGAACGACGTATTGTGCTGCTATCGTCAATCACCATGATTTTCAAGTTTTCATTGCCAGCCAATGTTGACATAAGTTCATCTTCCAGACAGAATTATAGCAAGCTAGCACTTTAACAAAAAATCTTTAAAGTGCTACTTGTTTTCCCTGAATAAACATTCAATATAGCCAAAAATACACAAGCCGAGGTTAAATCGCAACCATTTCAAAGTCTTCCTTGCGGGCGCCGCATTCCGGACAGGTCCAGTTCATCGGAACATCATCCCATAAAGTGCCCGGCGCGATGCCCTCACCAGGCAAACCCTGCTCTTCGTCATAAACCCAGCCACAAATCAGACACATCCACGTTTTATACTGCGGTTTATTTCCCACATTATCACTCACGACTAAAACCCTTCAATCAAGTAAAATACAAAGATACCGCACAAAAATGACAAAAAGATTGTCACTTCCATACTTCGGACGAAAAAAAGTCCGGCAAAGCCGGCTATATTAATCTACCCACCGTGCAAAACCAAATTTCCCCACTTATCCTCAGTTTTGGGGCTGCCGATCCGGTAGCTGCCACAGGCTTATATGCAGACACCGCATCATTTGCCGCAATGGGCTGTCACGGACTCCCGGTCACGACAGCGATACTCACCGGCGATACCGGTCAGGTTGACAGCATTCATGCGCTGGATGCCGATCTGGTCGACGAACAGGCAAGAACCGTACTGGAAGACATGCCTGTGATTGCCATCAAAGTCGGGCTGGTAGGCAGCGTCGAAAACGTTACGGCCATTGCCGAAATTGTCTCAGATTATCCTGATATGCCGTTAATACTCGATCCGTTTAATGCTGCCGTGGCGGAACACATTGCCGATGCCGAGGATCTATCTCTGTCCATTCGTGAATTGCTGATACCGCAGGCAATGCTGTTGGTCATTTCCGCAATCGAATTATCACGGCTGGCTGAAACCTGGAAAGAGCAGAACGAATCTGATGATCTGACAGCCGATGCCATGACGCTCATTGATTCCGGTTGCGAATATGTGCTTGTGACCGGAACCCCGTGCCAGGCCGGAGAAATTGCCAACATGCTGTTCAATGAATCGGGCATGGTCAGGCGGGATGTCTGGCAGCGTGCGCCGGGTTCTTATATGGGGGCCGGCAGCACCTTGTCTGCTGCGCTGACTGCCCTGCTTGCCACCGGGATCCCCGTCCCCGAAGCCGTGCTGGAGGCGCAGGAATTCACATTGGCGGCCGTTCAGCATGCGCAACAGTTCGGCATGGGGAAACTCGTACCAGACCGCTATTTCTGGGCCAGAGAACCGGCGCAATAAGCCTGCCGCCCTCCTCGATTTTTACCTGAATCCATATTATGACGAATCATAACGAAACTTTATTTGCACGCGCCCAGTTATCCACCCCCGGAGGGGTCAATTCTCCGGTACGGGCATTTCGTTCCGTAGGAGGAACGCCCCGTTTCATCACCCGTGCGGAGGGTCCCTATTTCTGGGATGCCGACGACCGTCGCTACATTGACTATATCGGTTCGTGGGGCCCTGCCATTGTGGGGCACGCACATCCGGAAGTCGTCACCGCAGTCCAGGAAGCTGCGGCACGCGGCCTGAGTTTTGGCGCACCGACAGAAGGTGAAATTCTGATGGCCGAGGAAATCTGCAAGCTGGTACCCGGCGTAGAACAGCTACGCCTGGTTTCCAGCGGCACGGAAGCGACCATGAGCGCGCTGCGTCTGGCCCGTGGCGCCACCCGGCGCGACAAAATCATTAAATTTGAAGGCTGCTACCACGGTCATGCGGATTCATTGCTGGTCAAAGCAGGCAGCGGTTTGCTGACTTTCGGCAACCCGACTTCTGCCGGTGTGCCGGAAGATTTCAGCAAACACACGCTGGTTCTCGACTACAACAACAGCCAGCAGCTCGAAGAAGTATTCCGTACTGTCGGCGACCAGATCGCCTGCGTAATCGTGGAACCCGTCGCCGGGAACATGAATCTGGTCCGCGCCACAACGGAATTTCTGCAAACCATGCGCCGTTTATGCTCACAGCATGGCAGTGTCCTGATTTTCGATGAGGTGATGTGTGGCTTCAGGGTGGGTCTGCATGGCGCACAGGCTTTATACGAGATTCAGGCCGATCTGGTGTGCCTGGGCAAAGTCATCGGCGGCGGCCTGCCCGTTGCTGCATTCGGCGGTCGGGCGGATCTGATGAAACATATGGCGCCATTGGGCGGCGTGTATCAGGCGGGAACGCTGTCAGGCAATCCGGTGGCGGTTGCTGCCGGACTGACGACACTGAAAATTATTCAGCGCGAAGGTTTTTACAGCACGCTGACCGCGCAGACCCGTGAGCTGGCAGAACGCCTGACCGCAGCAGGACAGGCTGCCGGACATCAGTTCTGTGCGGATGCCGTCGGCGGCATGTTCGGTCTCTATTTTTCTGCGCAGATTCCAGATTCCTATGCGTCAGTCATGGCCAGCGACAAAGAAAAGTTCAACCGTTTCTTCCATCTGATGCTGGACGCCGGCGTGTATCTCGCACCATCTGCATTTGAAGCAGGCTTTGTTTCCATTCAGCACAATACGCAAATCATTGACGCCACGATTGAAGCGGCAAAACGAGCATTTGCGCATCTCTAACATCATTTACGCAAATCAGGCGATCCGGCATCAGAGGAAAACCCGGATCGCCCGCATTACCTGCTTCATCTCCTGAAATTCACAGAATTGCCGCGGCCCGGCAGATCCAATCGCGCTTCCATCCTGGGAGTTTCACTGATAATTTTGCCGCGCCGGATAACGTAACGGCGCACTGGGCGCAAACGCAATGCATCAATACAGTCCGGCGCATCCAGTATCACTAGATCGGCATAACTTCCCACTGCCAGTCCGTAGCCCGGCAACCCCATGATCCGGGCAGGCATGGTAGTCACTGCCTCAAAACACTGATGCATCGCCTGCTGCCCGGTCATCTGAGCAACATGCAGCCCCATGTGCGCAACTTCCAGCATATCGCCGGAACCAAGGCCATACCAGGGGTCCATGACACAATCATGCCCGAATGCGACATCAATATCCATCGCCAGCATTTCGGGCACCCGCGTCATGCCGCGTCGTTTCGGGTAAGTATCATGCCGCCCCTGAAGCGTAATATTAATGAGAGGATTAGCGATCGCTGCCACACCGGCCTCGCGCATCAATGGCAGGAGTTTGCTGACATAGTAATTATCCATGGAATGCATGGAAGTCAGATGCGACCCTGCCACCCTGCCCTGTAAGCCCAGCCTCTGTGCATGAAATACCAGTGTTTCGATATGACGGGACATAGGATCATCAGACTCATCACAATGCATATCAACGCGTAATCCCTGCGTTGCGGCAAACTCGCATAAAAGACGTATCGATTCTGCGCCGTCTGCCATAGTACGCTCAAAATGCGGAATGCCACCCACGACATCGACACCCATGGCAACCGCACGTTTCAGGTTGTCAAAAGCTCCCGGGCTTCGTAACAACCCGTCCTGAGGAAATGCGACCAGCTGCAAATCAAGATACGGCGCCACCCGGCGGCGCACTTCCAGTAATGCCTCAACTGCCAGCAAACGGCCATCGCAAATATCGACATGAGAACGGATAGCCAGCAAGCCCTTTGCAACCGCCCAATCACAATATTGCATTGCGCGCGCGATCAGCGCTTCCTGCGTCAATTGCGGCTTCAGCTCCCCCCAAAGCGCGATTCCTTCTAACAAGGTGCCGCTTTGATTCACCCTCGGCAAACCGTAGGACAGCACTGCATCCATATGAAAATGCGCATCGGCAAACGGCGGACACACCAGATCCCCCGCCGCATCCAGCTCTCTGATTCCTGAACTGACGCCAGACAATCCGGTATCGATGGCGTCAATCAATCCTGACCGGATCAGAATGTCCATTCCGCGACGTCCATCAGGCAAACTGGCATTACGAATCAATAAATCCTGCATCGCGGCTCCTGTCGGTATGTTGATAAAAATTTTAACCTTTTCCTTTATCCTGCGTCATAATCGCAGGATCGAAATGTAGGAATTTTTATGGCAACAATGAAGCAGGTCGCGGAAAAAGCGCGCGTCTCAACCACCACCGTTTCCCACGTCATCAACAATACCCGGGTCGTGAGCGAAGATGCGCGGGAACGTGTGCTGTCCGTCATTCAGGAGTTGCGCTACATTCCCAGCGCAGTTGCGCGCAGTCTGAAAAATGACCGGACCCATACACTGGGTATGATGATCCCGAATAATTCCAACCCTTATTTTGCCGAAGTGATTCAGGGAATTGAAGATGCTTCATTTAAACTCGGCTATAACATCATCCTCTGCAATTCTGATGACAATCCGAAAAAACAGGCTGCCTATATCCGGGTTCTGATGGAGAAAAGAATCGATGGCCTGATCCTAGTTTCGTCAGGTTCGGACGAAGAGCTGAGTCAGTTACTGGCTGATGAAGGCATTCCTAAAGTGCTGGTGGATCGGGAAGTGTCCGGCGTTTCTGCTGATTTCATTGAAGCTGACCATGTACAGGGCGGCTACGACGCCACCAGTTATCTGATCAGCCTCGGACACCGGAGGATCGCATGCGTCGCAGGGCCAGATACACTCTTGCCCAGCGGAGGACGCGTGACCGGTTATCTGCGTGCACTGAAAGAAGCCGGACTGGAATTCCGGAACAAATATCTGTTACACAGCGACTTTACTAGTCAGGGTGGTTTTAATGCGTTCCAGAAATTGCTCGCATTACCAGAGCGCCCTACCGCTATTTTTGTCAGCAATGACCTGATGGCCATCGGTGGTATTTGCGCAGCCAATGCGGCAGGGGTCAGAATCCCGCAGCAATTGTCCGTGGTCGGCTATGACGACATTGCGTTGGCATCGTTCAGTACGCCCCCCTTAACGACGATTGCCCAACCTAAACATGCGATTGGTGAACTGACCGCCAAAACGCTGGTTGACCGGATACAGCACCCGGATGCTCCCTTGCGGCGTGAAATGCTGCAATCCCGCCTGGTCATCCGCCAATCCACAGCGGCACCGGAACAGCAGGCCTGATATTCCCTGCGTCTCGCCCGGATCAGTAAGTCGTCATCAGCAAGCGGGGCAAGGCTTCATTCAGTACCTTGCTCAGAACCTGCAAAATGATGAGAACCAGCAATGGTGAGAAATCCAGCCCTCCCAAAGGTGGCAATAGCCTCCGGAACGGCGACAGCAAAGGCTCGTTCAATGCACGCACAAACGGCGCCAGAGGTGCATGCGGATTAATCCAGCTGAATACCGCCTCAATCAACAGCAGAGCCATCAAGCCATACAGCGCCCACTGTGCCACCCGGAAAATGGTCAGAATCAGAATCATTACCGGGGATACCTGGGACAACAGCCAGAAATCCAGCAGCACCGGTAACAGCGCCGTCAGGAACACGGCCGTTAACGTAGCCCAGTCATACCCCCGGAACCCGGGAATAATGCGGCGTATCGGATGTACGATCCAGTCTGTAATCTGAAAAATAGCCTGTGCCAGAAAAGAAGGAGGACGAACCCGCTGTACCTGCATCCAGAAGCGCAATAACAAGAAACCGGCGAAAAAACCCGTCACGATGTCGATGATGAATGTAAAAATTCCATGTAGCACGAATTGTTTCCTTCAAAAAAATACCCACTGGCGATGTATCACACAGTGGGTATTGTGCCTGAATAAGATCAGGCAACCAAGTTCGCCAGAGATTAAGCCGGACGATTACCTGTTGGAAATGGCCATGCGGCATTTGGGCTGACGACAGTCTTTGCGTCAGGTGTTGCTGGTTTAGCCGGTGCTGCTTTTTTTGCCACTGCCTTTTTCGCTACTGGCTTTGCTGCCGTTTTGGCTGCCGGTTTTTTGGCTGCCGGTTTGGCCGCGACTTTGGTTGCTGCTTTCGCTGCTGGCTTCGCCGCAACTTTTGCTACCACTTTCTTTGCAGCTGGCTTGGCGGCTGCTTTTGCTGCCGGTTTCGCTGCGACTTTCGCTACCGCTTTCTTTGCTGCTGGCTTGGCGGCTGCTTTTGCTGCCGGTTTCGCTGCCGCTTTTTTCGCTGCTGGCTTCGCTGCGACTTTCGCTACCGCTTTCTTTGCTGCTGGCTTGGCGGCTGCCTTTGCTGCAGGTTTTGCTGCCGCTTTTTTCGCTGCTGGCTTCGCTGCGACTTTCGCTACCGCTTTCTTTGCTGCTGGCTTGGCGGCTGCCTTTGCTGCAGGTTTTGCTGCCGCTTTTTTCGCTGCTGGCTTCGCTGCAACTTTCGCTACCGCTTTCTTTGCTGCTGGCTTGGCGGCTGCCTTTGCTGCAGGTTTTGCTGCCGCTTTTTTCGCTACTGGCTTCGCTGCAACTTTTGCTGCGGCTTTTTTCGCTGCTGGCTTAGCAGCGGCTTTCGCTACCGCGTTCTTTGCTGCTGGCTTGGCGGCTGCGTTTGCTGCAGGTTTTGCTGCCGCTTTTGACGCTGCTGGCTTCGCTGCGACTTTCGCTACCGCTTTCTGTGCTGCTGGCTTGGCGGCTGCGTTTGCTGCAGGTTTTGCTGCCGCTTTTGACGCTGCTGGCTTCGCTGCGACTTTCGCTACCGCTTTCTGTGCTGCTGGCTTGGCGGCTGCCTTTGCTGCAGGTTTTGCTGCCGCTTTCTTTGCAGTCGCCTTAGCCTTTTTCGCGCCGACTGGCACGTCTGGAGACGGTTGTGGTGCTGTTGCCATGGTGTTTCTCCTTCAATCGAGATGGAAAAAATCAGATAAAAGTAAAATCCGCTCTATCCTTTCAAGCGGATTATTCATCGGCACAAACAAGATCGCTGTTTGCGCTAATGAATTCGGCACCAGCTAAGAACACTGCGCCTCCTCGATCTGAAGCAGTATCTCAGCTATGGCTCATTTTCTGATTACGAAAATGACGCCTGACACCCGCATTCTGCAGGCGTTGGTATCTGTTTACAGCACGAGCTCAAAGCCAAAAACCGCAATATCCGATCCAGCCAGATATTGCGGCACTAACAGTGTTACATCCTGTAAGCTGTAACTGTTCATTCAGTTTGATGAGGCCTCTCGAGTTTTACATCTCGTGCAAACCATGAGCATTCCATTTCAGAATCCAGAGGCGCAGTACATGTCTGCTGCTATTCCCAATTCAGGGCTCCGCCAGTCTGATACTCAATGACGCGTGTTTCAAAAAAGTTGCGCTCTTTTTTCAGGTCGATCATTTCGCTCATCCATGGGAAGGGATTTTCTTCCTGCGGGAATAGCTGATCAAGACCAATCTGCTGTGCTCGACGATTTGCGATAAAGCGCAAATATCCTTTGAACATTGGCGCATTTAATCCGAGCACTCCACGCGGCATTGTATCCTCTGCGTAGCGATATTCCAACTCCACCGCACGCAAAAACAACGATTTAATTTCGTCGCGAAATGCAGGAGTCCACAAATGCGGATTTTCCATCTTAATTGTATTGATCAGATCGATCCCGAAGTTACAGTGCATCGATTCGTCGCGCAAAATGTACTGATATTGTTCAGCCGCACCCATCATTTTATTCTGCCGGCCCAATGCCAGAATCTGCGTGAAACCAACGTAGAAAAACAGTCCCTCCATCAGGCATGCGAACACGATCAGCGAACGCAGTAAAGTCTGATCGGCTTCGGTGGTGCCGGTCTTGAATTCAGGATTCGTCAGCACATCAATGAAAGGGATCAGGAACTGATCTTTGTCGCGGATAGATTCGATCTCGTTATACGCGTTGAAAATTTCGCCTTCATCCAGACCCAGCGATTCGACGATGTATTGGTAGGCGTGTGTATGGATTGCCTCCTCAAACGCCTGGCGCAATAAGTACTGACGACATTCCGGCGCAGTGATGTGGCGATAAGTGCCGAGCACGATATTGTTGGCAGCCAGCGAATCGGCCGTGACAAAGAAGCCCAGGTTACGCTTGACCAGACGGCGTTCATCTTCAGACAGGCCGTTCGGATTTTTCCAGAGTTCAATATCGCGCTGCATATTGATTTCCTGCGGCATCCAGTGATTGGCACAACCTGCGAGATATTTATCCCATGCCCACTTGTATTTGAAGGGTACCAGCTGGTTAACGTCGGTCTGGCCGTTGATGATGCGCTTGTCGGCAGCGTTCACACGGCGTGCAGTGTCTTCGGCACTGGCAACATGAGGCTGGCTGATGACAGCA
This sequence comes from Cognatundibacterium oligocarboniphilum, assembly GCF_013377855.1. GTDB lineage: Bacteria > Pseudomonadota > Gammaproteobacteria > Burkholderiales > Burkholderiaceae_D > Undibacterium > Undibacterium oligocarboniphilum. The sequence continues at coordinate 322,198 of NZ_JABXYJ010000003.1, forward strand.
GGATTCAATGCCGTCTCCTGCATCTGCAAGCCAGGTGCGGCAGGCAAAGGTTGTGCCGGCATCTGCCTGACAGCAGGTGCGGTGGACGTTTCTTCTTCATCCCAGGATAACATTTCTTTATTCCTTACAAAAAAGCGCCTCGATATCCGTATCAGATCAAAGTGCAAAATAATTTATCAGCTGCAATCATTGATACGGGACAGCCGCATGACGGACTATCCCGTATATTTAAAATGACTGCAAAGTCTTATTGGCAGGCTTCGCACTCTTCGAAGCCAGGGTCGCCGGGCCGCAAATAACAAGCTGCGCCGTCCGCTTCCGCCGCCACTGCTGGCACAGCTGCCGTTGCGGGAGCCACATTGAAGGCACCGCTGCCGCCATCAACCGCCACCGCATTCAGGGCGCCGGTCTTGGTTGTCGATTTTTCGGTATGTGTTGCACCGATTGTACGCAGGTAGTAAGTGGTTTTCAGGCCACGCAGCCAGGCCAGTTTGTAGGTTTCGTCGAGCTTTTTACCCGATGCGCCCGCCATGTAGATATTCAGGGATTGCGCCTGGTCTATCCATTTCTGACGCCGCGCAGCAGCTTCCACCAGCCAGGAAGGGCTGACTTCAAAAGCGGTGGCATACAGGTCACGCAGATCCTGCGGAATGCGGTCAATGCGGGACAGACTACCATCAAAGTATTTAAGATCGGCAATCATGACCTCATCCCACAGGCCGCGCAGTTTCAGATCGCGTACCAGATATTCATTGATTTCTGTAAATTCACCCGACAGGTTCGACTTCACATACAGGTTCTGATATGTCGGTTCGATACAGGCTGATACGCCGATGATGTTAGAAATCGTCGCGGTCGGTGCAATCGCTACACAGTTCGAGTTGCGCATGCCGAATTGCTTGATGCGGTTACGCACCGTGTTCCAGTCCATTGTTTCGGAGAAATCTGCTTCCAGATAGCCGCCACGCTCTTCCGCCAGCATTTTCAGCGAATCCTGCGGCAGGATGCCGCGATCCCATAAGGATCCCGGATAGGAGCTGTAAGTGCCACGCTCTTCCGCCAGCTCAGTCGATGCCAGATAGGCGTAATAACAAACGGCTTCCATCGACGTATCAGCAAACTGCACCGCTTCATTCGAGGCATATGGCACACGCATAATGTGCAGGCAATCCTGAAAACCCATGATGCCCATGCCGACCGGACGGTGACGCAGATTCGACTGACGTGCTTTTTCTACGGCATAGTAATTAATATCAATGACGTTATCCAGCATACGCATCGCTGTGCGGATGGTTTTCTGCAGTTTGACATGATCCAGCTGACCGTTTTTCATGTGTGCCGGCAAATTCACAGAACCCAGGTTACAGACAGCGATTTCACTTTCATTCGTGTTCAGTGTGATTTCAGTGCACAGATTGGAAGAATGCACCACACCGACATGCTGTTGCGGTGAACGGATATTGCATGGATCTTTGAATGTAATCCATGGATGGCCGGTTTCAAACAACATCGACAGCATCTTGCGCCACAGGTCCAGCGCCGGGATTTTTTTGAATAATCCGAGTTCACCGGAAACAGTTTGCGCTTCATACGCCAGATAAGCCTGCTCAAATGCTTTGCCGTATTTATCATGCAGATCAGGAACATCGGAAGGTGAGAACAGTGTCCATTCCCCTTTTTCCATCACGCGCTTCATGAACAGGTCAGGAATCCAGTTAGCCGTATTCATATCGTGCGTACGGCGGCGGTCGTCACCTGTGTTCTTGCGGAGATCAAGGAATTCCTCAATGTCCATGTGCCAGGTTTCCAGATAAGCGCAGACTGCGCCTTTGCGTTTACCGCCCTGATTCACCGCCACAGCCGTGTCATTCACCACCTTCAGGAACGGCACCACGCCCTGCGACTTACCATTGGTACCTTTAATATGAGCGCCGAGCGCACGTACAGGCGTCCAGTCATTTCCCAGACCACCGGCAAATTTAGCCAGCAGTGCGTTTTCCTTCAATGCATCATAAATACCAGCCAGATCATCGGACACGGTGGTCAGATAGCAGGAAGACAGTTGGGAACGCAGCGTACCGGAATTGAACAGTGTCGGCGTCGAGCTCATGAAATCAAAACTGGACAGCAAGTTATAAAACTCGATGGCACGGGCATTGCGATCTTTTTCTTCCAGCGCCAGCCCCATCGCCACGCGCATATAGAAAGCCTGCGGCATTTCGATGCGGGTGCCGCGCACATGCAGGAAATAGCGGTCATATAAGGTCTGCAGGCCAATATAGCTGAACTGCAGATCGCGGTCAGCGATGAGCGACTTCGCAAGACGATCCAGATCGAATTCTGCCAGACGCGCATCCAGCAATTCGGCGGCAATCCCTTTCTGAATAAACTGCGGGAAATAAGTGATGTATTCGGCTGCGGCATCCTGCTGCGCCACTTCCTTACCGAAAACTTCTTTACGAACGGTATGCAACAGCAGGCGTGAAGTCACCTGACTGTATGCAGGCTCTTTTTCCATCAGCGCGCGCGCTGCCAGAATTGCCGATTTGTGCAATTCCTCGACCGGTACGCCGTCATACAGATTTTTCAGCGTTTCAGTCAGAATTGCTTCCGCATCGGCCAGCTTATCCAGCCCTACGCAGGCTGCGGTGATCAGGGCGCGGACTTTTTCGATATCCAACAGCACTTTTTCACCATCAGCGACGACATGAATCTGCGGCAGCTTTGCCTGGGAAGCACGTTGCGCCTCCTGTGCCAGACGACGTTCTTCCTGATGTTTGGCGCGATACAGCACATAAGCACGGGCGACGTCATGTTCGCCGGAACGCATCAGCGCCAGCTCAACCTGATCCTGGATATCTTCAATGTGGAAAGTGCCGCCAGCCGGCTGCCGGCGTAACAGTGCGGCCACCACGGTTGCCGTCAGCTGCTCAACCAGTTCGCGGACACGTGCCGATGCAGCACCTTGGCCACCATTAACCGCCAGAAATGCTTTTGTCATTGCAATCGCGATTTTTGAGGGTTCAAAACCAACTACAGCACCGTTACGGCGGATCACGCGGTGCTCGCTGTATGTATGAGCAGACGTACCTGACTGGGAAGTCGTGCTCAGCAAAGTACCAGGATCGGAATACGATGGCGTTGTTGTTTCAATTGAAGAGTGCATTGAGCCTCCAGAGTCGGAATTGGTGCCGTTCCTGATCAGTCAATCAGTCAGGATGACGCGCGGGTTAATTGAATATTGCGCCTAACTACTAGTCGGCTCTCCCCATTCAGAATGGCGGAAAAACCTTGTCATTTCTTTTTTTAACTCGGTTTTCCCTTAAATTGAAGGGCCGTTCAAGAAAAATGAAGCAAGAAAGATAAAACCAGAAAAACCACTACATATAGTGCACGAATAAAGAATGAACCTAATTCTAGTACCCGACCCCGGCAGATGCAACCGCTTTCCATGTTATATTTTTTATTGTTTTTCACACAGGGTGATTGACTTTCATGAATATTCAGAAATCCTTGGAAGCTGACGCAAGTGAGTACTAACAGAAAACATCTCTGCAATATATCTGCCGGACTGTATGCCAGAAAACAGTCTGTGTTGACAACTGCGATGTAGGGGTGAAATGAAGGAATAAGTACTGGAAATTGAGGATGGAAATTAGTCCTGAATTTTGAGCTTCTGTATCTGGTAACGCAACTGGCGGAAACTGACGCCCAGCAAATCTGCTGCCTGCGTCCGGTTGTGGCGGGTTTTTTCCAGCGCCCGGCGAATCATCTCGCGTTCAATGCTTTCCAGATAGTCCGGCAGGGAGCAGGGCAATTCAGGAAACTCGAAATTTTCAGCATGTGGCTCTGCTTTTTCCTGCTCAGGCGCTGCGATGCCGGCACTGCTCACCGGGAGCGCGGGTAAGCCTGACTCCGGCATGGCGGTAACCGGTTTTCCACTTAATGCCAGATCGTCGGGCTGAATACAGCCCTCATTTGCAAAAGCCAGCGCCCGCTCCAGAATATTTTCCAGCTCCCGGACATTGCCGGGAAAGCGGTAGGCGCGTAAAGCTTCCAGCGACGCCGCCGACAAAGTCACGCTGCTTCCCGCCAGCCGCCCCAGAATTCCAGCCGACAGCAATTCGATATCTTCCAGCCGTTCCCGCAACGGCGGCAAATGCAGCTCAATCACATTCAGCCGGTAATACAGATCCTGACGGAAACGCCCCTCACTGACGCACTGAGCCAGATTCTGGTGTGTGGCACTGATAATGCGGACATCGACCGACTCCTCCGTCGTCGCACCGACCTTACGGATACGCCGTTCCTGGATCGCACGCAATAGCTTCACCTGCATGGCGAGCGGCAGATCCGCCACTTCGTCCAGCATTAAGGTTCCGCCGTTCGCTGCCTGAAAAAAACCTTCCCGATCATCCATCGCACCGGTGAATGCGCCCTTGCGGTAGCCGAAAAATTCGGCTTCCATCAGATTTTCCGGTATCGCGCCGCAATTCACTGCGATAAAGGGTTTACTCATGCGCGAACTGGACATATGGATTTCCCGCGCCGCCAATTCCTTGCCGCTGCCGGACTCGCCGGTAATGATGACTGGCGCCATGCTACGCGCCAGCCGTTTTATTTGCGCCCGCACCTGTTGCATTCCGCCGGACTGCCCGATCAGCAAGGGGGCGACGACAGATTGCGTATCTTCGGGTTTTGCCTGTGGCACCGCATTAATATTGAGTGCGGAATAAACCAGCTTACGCAGATGGTCGAGTGCCACCGGTTTCGAGACATAATCAAACGCACCGGCTTTCAGGGCATTGACCGCATTATCTGCACTACCAAAAGCCGTGATCACGGCCACCGGCGTATTTTTGTAACCGGCATTGATCTCGGCCACCAGCTCCATGCCTGAGCCGTCCGGCAAACGCATGTCGGTCAACACCAGGGCATAGCTCTTGTTTTGCAACAACTGACGCGCTTCAGCCAGATTCTCGGCACTGTCGACATCCAGCCCCATCTTGATGAGTGTGATTTCGAGCAGTTCCCTCAGGTGAGCTTCATCATCCACCACCAGGATGCGCGGACAGGTCGCCACATTGATCGTCATGCATTCAATCCAGAAAAATTAATCACAAACCGGCCGCTGGGTTCGGCATCAGCGGAATCAGTATCCACCCGGTATTCATAATCCAGCAGACAGTGGTTGTTCAGACACAATTCACGCGCCATATACAGACCCAGTCCGGTGCCCATGCGGGAAGTTGTATAAAAAGGTTCAAACAGATGCGCCCTGACATCGTAACTGATTGCGGGACCATCATCCTGGATATGCAGCTCCTGACGCCCGTTCACACTGACCTGCGCATACAGACGAATGCTACCCGAGCGCCCGCTGGCATAGCGCACCGCATTCGACAACAGGTTATTCACCACTTCCATTAAATGTCCCGGATCAAAACTGACCTTGAAATCAGTATCGTCGAAAACACGGATCAGATCAGGAGCAATCCGTCTGGTTTCCGAAAAATCATGCACGCAATCGCGCACCCGTTTCATCAGAAAATAGGGCTCGACGTCATTCCTGGCCTTGCGCGACAACTTCAGGATATCTTCAATCAGCTGGTTCAGACGCGCCACATTGTCATCCACAATTTTCAGCAAACGCCTGGCCTGACCAAGGTCGCCGTCTTCCTGGCTGCGATCGGCCAGATCCTCATTGAGCAAGGATGCGGCGTATGAAATCGAGGACAGCGGATTCCTGACTTCGTGCGCAATACTCGCCGTCAGGCGTCCCATGGATGCCAGTTTTAGCTGCTGTGCCTGGTTTTCAATATCCGACACATCCTGCATGAAAATGACGGTGTAATTATGTCCGCTTATCTGCAAGCCGGTGACTGCCGTGTCAGTCACGATCATAAACCGCAGCTTCAGATGCGTGATGAAATGAGGGTGATCAATACGGCCTGGCAGGCTGGCGATGTCTGCCTCGGGACGCAAACCTGCCCTTGTTTCATCCAGATAACAAGGGATGGATACGAAAGAGATATCCCCTTCCGGATTATTCACGGTACGCGCGTTCTGATGCAGCTCCATGCTCGTCAGCACATCCGCCATGGGACGCAGTGCAATGATATCTGTCAGTCGCGTGCCGATCATGGACTTGTCCAGATGCCCGCCAAGCATGCGTTCTGCGGCCGGATTAATCTCGAACACACAGCGATGCTGGTCAAGCACCAGAATCCCGTCATCCATATCATTAATCACCAGATGATTGATCGCCTGCTGTAATGCCAGCTCATTGCCGCGCTGCAATGCCAGTTGTTCCTGCCGGATCAGATTACTGGCCAGCCGGTTCACCACGTAGACCACAGCAAAATACGAAGCGCCGAACAACCCTGCCTGCGACACCAGATTTCCGTCGCTCTGTTCCAGCAGACGGTAACTGGCTTCCAGCAGCATCAACAGGCTGACTACCGCACAAAAAAAGAATGCCCATAGCAAGGGGGCCAGAATCGAAACGCCCGCCAGAGGAAACAGGAACAGGATATGCAAACCGCCCTTGCCGCCGCCAGATCCGACATACAGCAAAGAGATGCTCAGGATATCAATCGCAATCTGCGATAACAGTTGCAGGATGAAATGCCTGGTATGCACCAGTTTCAAGACCACAAAACCGATACTCAGGAACAGATAAACAATGCAGATGTCGCGCGCAAACAGATGCGAATAAACCCAGATATCTTTGGTGCTGCGCAGATTCAGCAGTAACAGCAGACTGATCGCGACCATCACCCGCGAAATGTTCAGCGTCTGTAGCGAACGCCAGAATGAAGGGCTGGGGTCAGGGAAAGTGGAGAGTGGAATCAACATGGCAACTGATGGCGCGCTGCATCAGTGCAGGTCGGCATGGGCCGTCGAGCAAAAGGTCTGCTGCCCTCGGATCACCGCTTCAGACGCCGGCAGGTAGATCTGGCAATGCGCGCAGCAAACCATGGTCTCGGCGTCTCCCGCAGCAGACGGTGTAACAGGTGGCGGCATATCCTGCGCCGCCGGCCGGGCTTTTTTACGGATGGCAAGAATCACCAGCAGTCCAAAAACCAGCCAGATCAACAATCTCATGTCAGACTCCTGTGCAACAGGACTTCCAGTACAAAACGGCTGCCGACATACGCCAGCAGCAAGGTCAGGAATCCGCTCAGGGTAAAGTTCAGCACGGTCCTGCCGCGCCAGCCGCGCCAGTGACGGCCTGCCAGCAAAATGGCAAACAGCAGCCAGGACAGCAAAGACAAAATGGTTTTGTGATCCCATTTAAATGCAACACCCAGCACCTGCTCAGAAAACACCACGCCCGACAAGACGGTCAGCGTCAGCAGGATAAATCCCAGCGTAATCATGTGAAACAGGACTTTTTCCATCGTCATCAGTGCCGGCAGCTTGTCAATCACCGCATTCAGCCAGGGCCGGGTCTGCGACTGCAATTTGTGCAGATGCTTATCCTGCAGGCTCATGATGAGCGCATGAAAAGCCGCGATCGTCAGTGTGCTGTAGGCCAGCAGCGCAACTGCAACATGCCATGGAAACATGGTCGTCTTACCGGTCAGGGCAATCATGCTCCCGGGGAAAATCGCCGGTAACACCACCACAGCGACTGCTGGCGGAAAAATAAAAAATTTCAGCCCGTCCAGCGCGACATTCCGGTTCTCTAATAAGTAAACAGAAACCGTGACCCAGAGCGCAGCGGACAACATCACAGCAAAGCCGACCCGCAAGGCCTCTCCTGCCAACAATGCCTGCCACAACGATACGCCATGCAACAGCCAGGCCAGCATACCGGCAGCGGCAGCCACACGGCGGCGTGTCAGCGGAATTACCAGTGCAGTCAGATACATCAGTGCTGCCAGAAAAGATAAATAGATTTGCATCTGTTGAGTTTACACCATGTTGTTGTGATTGTTGATGATGAGAAGCCTGTGCAGAAGGCGACAAAAATCAAACACCGGCAGGATTTCTGGCCAGTGAGGAAAATATTTTCATTTATACAATAAAAATCTATGCACCGGGCTTGCTGTTGTGATTGAACTTTTTTTGATTTTTTAGCACTAAACTGCTTGCGCTCACGCCATGCCGGGCGCACCAAGGGATAGTATTAATCGATTCTTATCACTTTTCTATAATAAAACGATGAAAAAGACACTTATCACACTGGCAGTCCTCAACATAGCGTCCGTCGCTTATGCCGACGAAGGGATGTGGATGCCTCAGCAATTGCCGCAAGTGGCAAAAGAACTGAAAGCAGCAGGTCTGAAACTGGACCCGAACAGCCTGACCAAGCTGACCGAATTCCCGATGGGCGCGATTGTCAGCCTGGGCGGCTGCTCCGCCTCATTCGTCTCACCACAGGGTCTGGTTGCGACCAACCACCACTGCGTATATGGCAGCGTTGCCTACAATTCCAAGCCGGAACGTAACCTGCTGGCCAATGGTTTTCTCGCCAACTCACTGGAAGAAGAATTGCCGGCTGCACCTGGCTCACGTATTTTCGTGACCAAAGAAGTCACCAATGTGTCTGACAAAATCATCGATAAAGATGTCGCCAGACTGACTGGCAAGAAGCGCGTTGACGCAATTGAAAAAAATTCCAAGACGCTGGTTGCCGAATGCGAAAAAGATGCCGGTCACCGTTGCAATGTGTATCCCTACTATGGCGGGCTTGAGTTTTACATGATCAAGCAGATGGAAATCCGCGACGTACGCCTGGTACATGCGCCGGCTGAAGGCGTCGGTAAATTCGGCGGCGATACCGATAACTGGATGTGGCCGCGCCATACCGGTGACTACGGCTTCTATCGCGCCTACGTCAGCAAAGACGGCAAAGCCGCAGATTACAGCAAGGACAACGTCCCTTACGTTCCAAAACACTATCTGAAACTGGCGAAAGACGGCCTCAAAGAAGGTGATTTCGTGATGGTGCTGGGCTATCCTGGCCGCACCAACCGCCACCGCCTGCCATCGGAAGTCGCTTATACGTTCGACTGGAATTACCCGGCATTCGTCAAAGCCTCCGGCGAAGCGCTGTCGATCATTGCCAAAGAAACCGCTGATAGTCCGGATGCCAAGCTGAAATATGCCAGCCAGGTGGCAGGTATCAACAATTACTACAAAAACCGTCAGGGCATGCTCGACAGTTATGCGGGCAGCGATTTCCTGGCACGCAAGACCAAAGAACATGAAGAACTGAAGACATGGATCAACAGCAATCCGGCCCGTGCCAAAGAATTCGGTGACGATATTGTCCAGGTTGAAAAGTTGATCGCTGAACGCGATGCGCAGGGCAAACGTGACTTCTTCCTCGAACGCTCTTTCCCGCGCCTGCTGTCGACCGCGCGCGCGCTGTACCGTCTGGCGAATGAAAGCACCAAGCCGGATGCAGAACGCAAAGCCGGTTACCAGGTACGCGACCTGCCTCGCTTCAAAGCCGGCGTGGAAGCAGTTGAACGCAACTACGTCGAAAACGTCGACAAGGCGCTGGTACTGAACAGTCTCAAACAATACGCTGCGCAGCCGGCCAAAGACCGGAATGCCGATTTTGACAGCATCATGGGTATCAAGGACGGCATGAGCGAAGCCGATCTGAAAGCATTGCTGGATAAAATATACGCAGGCAGCAAACTGGCTGACAAAGCAAGCCGTGCCGCCTGGTTATCGGCCAAACCGGAAGATTTCAAAGCCAGCGACGACAGCTTCATCAAAGCTGCGGTCGCAATGTATCCAGCCAGCCTGAAGCGTGAAGCGGAAGAAGAAGAACTGGCCGGCAAAATCCAGCAGTCTTATGCCAACTACATGAAAGCGAAAATTGCTTACATGAAGAGCAAAGGGCAAGCTGTTTATCCTGATGCCAACAGCACGTTGCGCGTGACATTCGGTAAAGTCGCCGGCCGCGATCACGGTACTGCAGACGGCCTGGCATGGGCGGCATTCACCACGGTCAACGGCATCCCGCCGAAAGCCACCGGTCAGGGTGAATTCAATGCGCCTGCGGCACAGCTGGCAGCCATCAAAGCCAAGGATTTCGGCAAATATGTCGATCCGCATCTGAAGACGGTGCCGGTCGCGTATCTGGCGACACTCGACATTACCGGCGGCAATTCCGGTTCTGCAGCACTCAATGCCAAGGGCGAACTGATTGGCCTGGCATTTGACGGCACGCTCGATTCCATCATTTCCGACTGGGATTACAACAAGGCCAACACCCGCTCGATTCAGGTGGATCTGCGCTACATGCTGTGGCAGATGAAACACGTTGATAAGGCAGATCGTCTGATCAAGGAAATGGGCGCGGAATAAACGCTTCCGTCTTCATCCCCTGAAAAAGCCTGATCATCGTGTCAGGCTTTTTTATTATCTGTAACCTGCCGGCGCCTGCCAGCTCAATGCATATGACGACGCGCACCGTGCAGTTGCTGCAGCAAAGCGGCATCCAGCTGCGTGCTACGCAAGATTGAGCCGCCATGCGCACTGACATAATCTCCGGCTGCTGCCAGACCGGAAAAAGCAGGCAGATTACCGGCCCGCATCGGCCCTGGCGTATCTGAACCATGCACATACCATGCGCTGTCTGCCGTCACCCATGTCCCCTGACGCAAGTCACGTACATAAGCGACAGCGACCTCGCTTTGCTGGCGACCACGGCTGTAACGCCCGATATCCTGCAGATACACGAATAATGTCAGCGGCGAATCAAAAAACTGCGCATCACCATTCCGGAAAATCAATTGCGCCGCCCATGTCCCGGTTTTGGCTGGATACATGCCGCATACCGGGCAACGCGCATCCGGTGGTACCGGGCGGACTGCATACACGCTCAGGCCGGACGCGGGATCAAACGGTTGCGGCGGCGCCACCACGCAGATGTCACCGGTCAACACTGGTCCTGTGCGCACTTCATGCTGCTTGCCGGGCATCCACTGAAGACTGGCGAGCACAGACAAGCCTGCACAGGTGCCCCATACCCATCTCCACGCCACCAGCTTCACACGGTCAGTCAGCATCATTTTTTCTACTTTCCTCATTGCATGGCATCTCAGCCGGTGCTTCCGCTACATCTTGCTGTCGTGCAGCGCACCGCCGCTCAGATCGACCATATCAGCGCGGATATCGGCATAACGCAACAACCGGCCGCCCCACTGGGTCGCAAACTGGCCGGCAGCACTCTCCTGTGAAAAACTCGCAATCGTCGTTCCCATTGATCCGCGTCGCCGGCTGCCAAATACGTAGTAAGCCGCATTCGCATCAATCCAGTTTCCCTGCGGCTGCTCCCAGTCCGCCTTGCCCATATCCTGCACATAAACCGCCTGCACTTTCCTGACCTGCTCCGGCGCCAGAAGAGTATGAAACAGTTCAACGGTATCGCAGAAAAATACCGGATTATTCTGTCCCGCATAAAATACCTGTGCCTTGGGGCCGGGAAAGTCCGACAACAACATACCGTCCAGATCGCAGGTGGTGCGAGGATCGATCTCCAGCGGCGCCACGGACTGCTCCATTTTTTTCTCTCCGCATCCCTGCAGGATTCCCAGCATCACTGCTGTCAGCAGTACGGTGCGTCGTTTTTGATTGATTGGATTCATGATGTTCCTTATTTAAATCTCCAGCGCGCGACTGCCAGCGGCAGCACGATCCAGCCCAGCATGACCATCGTCAGCAGCCAAGGCTGCGCCAGCATTGCCGGAACAATACTGTTCAGGCCATACAGCCCGCGCATGTCTTCCAGCGAAAATACATTCAGGATGCGGAATACATCTGCCGGATTGAGCAGCAGCAGATAAGCAAAAATATCACCGCCATACGCGCCGCCGGTGGCAACCAAGCCGCCCAGCAATAACAGATCAAACACCAGCACGAAAAAAAACCACAGCGCAATCGCCAAACCCGAAGCGCGGGTCCGCTCGCGGGCCAGTACCGACACGCAAACCGCCAGACTGAGAAACACCAATCCCAGCAACACCGATGTCAGGACAAAACCGAGATAGTGATACAAACCACCCCAGGAAAACTGCTGGAACAGCAGCACCGCGACCAGCGCAAATCCGCTGCAGGTCGACAAGCTGAGTGCAGCAGCCAGGCCGAGATATTTGCCCAACAGGATTTCGAGGCGGGTAATCGGTAATGCCAGCAGCAGGTCGAGCGAGCCGCGCTCACGTTCACCGACAATGGCATCGAACCCCAGCAGCAAGGCAATCAGAGGGATCAGATAAATCACCAGGCTGACTAGGCTAGCAATCGTGAATTCAATCGAACGCAGACCGATCTGCCCTTGTTGCGCACCGCCGAAATACGTGATCACCAGCGAAAACACCGTAAATACCAATGCAACTGCCAACACCCAGCGGTTCCGGATACGGTCGCGGAATTCCTTGAACGCGAGGGTCAGAACTTGAGAAATCTCCATCTTCCTGTCCCTTAATCCGACAAACCCAAAAAAACATCTTCCAGCGATGATTCACGCACACTCAGATCAGTCAACTCCGAACCCAGTGTCATCAGTGCAGCCAGCGCAGTCATTTTGTCGGCGCGCGGACAAGTTAGCTGCCAGCTACCGGCATTATCCAGCGCATTCCACCTTACCTGCGGCAGGTGCGCAGTCAGTTGCACGGCGCGCTGGCCGACATGCGCGCTGCAGCGGATCTCCAGATGCAGCGGCATCTGCATCTGTTCACGCAGATACTGAACCGTGCCGCTGGCCTGAATTTTTCCACCGGCCATGATCGCCAGACGGTCAACCCTCTCCTGCAGTTCAGCCAGGATATGAGAGGTAATGATGATGCTGACGCCCTGGTCGCGCAGCGTATGCAGGGTTGCGTAAAAGTCGCGGATCGCCTGCGGATCAAGGCCATTGGTGGGCTCATCGAGGAACAACAAGCGCGGTGTTCCCAGCAATGCCTGGGCGAACCCCAGACGTTGCCGCATGCCTTTGGAATAATCGCGCACTGGTCTTTGCATTGCCTGCGCCAGTCCGACCCGCTCCAGGATGGCGCTGCACTGTGCCTGCGGAGCGTGTTTCAGCTGCGCAAAAAAACGCAGGGTTTCCAACCCGCTAAGATTATCGTAGAGCACCACATTTTCCGGCAGATAACCCAATTGCCGCCGGGTGGTCCGGAATGCCCGGCTGCTGGTCGCCTTCCCACAAATCAGCATCTGGCCTGCGGTCGGAGAAATCAGTCCGAGCATCATTTTGAACAGGGTACTCTTGCCGGCGCCGTTATGCCCGATGAGTCCGAAAATCTCACCTTGCCTGACTTCCAGATCAACGCCGTCAACGGCATGTATTGCGCCATAGTGTTTTTTAATGCCGCTGGCATGAATCAATGTGTCACCGCCACGGGTGGCACTAGCATCAGTGGCCGGGGAAATGCTTGCCATGCCATATACTCCATTCTTTGTGATTTGCCTGCATGTGCGGTTTGGGATCAACGATCCCCGGCACCCGCAATACCGGAAACTGTTGTGCCAGCATGTGCAGGGCCTGCAGTGCCGGACTCGCCAGCAGCAGCTTCATACCGGGATATTGCCAGCTCAGCCGGTCAACAATGTCGTTGGCTTCGTAAGGCACATCGCCGATACCATTGCCGTCGCGATCCCAGCCCAGATAATTGCTCCAGTAATTCCCATCTTTGCTACCCCAGCGTTCATCACGGGCACCGACGTAGCGAACCTGCTCACGATTGGCGATGAAGTCATTGTTTTCGACGGCATTGCGGGTGGAGCCGGCAGAAATATGGACGCCGATAAAATTGTCTACCACCAGATTATTCCGGATCGTGGTGTACTCGACGTCATAGATAAATAAGCCGCGCTGGTTACCTGCCACCACATTGTTTTCAATCACCGAATCCTGCGCAGTGCGCAACATGATGCCGTGATCAGAATTGCCCCAGGTGCGGTTGTTTCTGACCACGTTGTCGCGCACCTCCATCAGTGCCAGACCGCCACGGTTGTAGTAGCTGTCATTGTCTTCCCACAGATTGAAATTGGAATTCATGTAATGCGTGCCATAACGGCTGTGGTGCAGACGATTTTTCCGGAACACTGCGTGGTGCGAGACATCCACATACAAAGCGTCACGCACAAAGCTGATGTTATTGCCGATGATCTGCGCCCCTGTCGTGTTATATAGCTGAATACCGTTGCCGCGCTGCGAGGAAGCATAGTCGCGCTTGCCGGTGATGACATTGCCCTCAATCCGTACCTGATCCGATTTTTCTATCCACAATCCAAACAGGTTATAGCTCAGGTCGCAATCCAGCACGGCAGCGCGGTGCGAACCCGGCCACAGATAAATCCCGGCATTCTGATCCTTGAGACTGTCCCCCGAATCGCGAACCTGTAATCCCTGCAGGGTGACATCGGTTGCCTGCACCCGGATCGTGTCTGCATGCAGTCCGCCACTGATAACCGGATGCCCGATTCCGCGCAGCGTCAGCGGCTTATCGATCACGAGATTTTCCTGATACTGCCCGTGCTCGATTTCCAGCACATCACCTGCGGCAGCATGACGAACTGCCTGCTGAACAGATTGCCCGGCATGCACCCGGATCAGCGCAGCCTGCGCCGACCCGCACAGCAACGCGGCACTCAGCAACCAGCTGATCCGGTAACGATATGTCATACCAGCAGCAATCCCAGTGTCTTGAGCGTCAGGAATAAGACCGCGCCAATCAGCAGATTTTTAAAGCCGACATAACTCAGCATATCCATCACGCTGGCATAGCGGTAATTCGCCTGCCACCATGGACCGTCTTTCACATAGCGTCGTCCGGACAGACGGATCAGTACTTCATACACGCTCCAGCCAAACCACCAACCGATAATCGCTGCCGACGATAAACGCCCCATCGCCGCCAGCAACCAGGCCAGGCTGACTGCCAGCGCCAGCGATAAACCGGCGATCTGCAAGGCTTTCTGGGATGCCCATCCTTCAGCGCTCCATGGCCAGAGATGGTCGCGCAATTCCAGCCACAGCCAACGCAAACCACGCGCACCAGCCTTATGTGGCGGCGCTACCGGATCAGTCGGCATCCGAGGATCGGGCCCCTGTTTTTTGCTGACGGCACTCACCGAATCAGACGATACCGGATGAATCGGAATAAAGTAACCGTCACGGCCGATGGCGGTGATTTCCAATCCGTCACGCTCACGCCGTTTCCGCTCTTTGGCCAGCGGCGGACAGGCTTTGACATCGGTGTACAACACCATACAATCCAGGCAGTGCAGGCATTCGCGATGATCGATCCGCCCAGCCGCATCAATCGCCAGCGAGCCGCAACCGACAGCGCAGGCTTTACAGCTCTTGCAATCCTGTTTGCGACGCAGGCCAAACCAGCGGAAGGTGCTCGGCATCGCCAGCGATGCGCCCAGCGGGCAGATGTATTTGCAGTAAGGTCGTTCAATGAACAGCGACAGTCCCAGCAGGGTGCAGACAAACAGACCATAAGGCCAGGTGCGGTGGCTGATGCCGACCAGGAATGTGGTCTTGAACGGCTCCACCTCTGCCAGCATTTCCGCCAGTCCCATCGAAAACACCGATATCGTGAGCAGGCCGAAAAAAATACCATACTTGATCCATTTCAGCCTGTCATGCCAGACCCGCGGCAGATGCCCCTGAAAGCGCTTCAATCCGATCAGGCCGCCAAGCTTGTACATGGCTTCGGATAAAGAACCGAACGGACACATCCAGCCGCAGAACAGTCCGCGCCCGAACAGGAACACAGTGACAATGATGAAAATCCAGAACAGGAAAATAAACGGATCCGTCAGAAATAACGACCAGGTCCACTGAAACAGCAGCGCGTGGAACCAGGTCAGCACCTGCGTGATGGAAGGCTGCGCCATCGCACCGAAACCGACGAAACCGATGCTCAGCGCCCAGGCGCTGTATTTGAAAGCATTGACCGGCCACTTGTTCTTATGGGTAGACAGACGGGTCAGTTTTTCCCGGAATGCATACACTACGCCAACCGTCACCAGCAACAGGGCAAACAGGGCAATTTCCAACGCTTTGGATTTCCATACCCGCACCCAGGGTGCTGCCGCCTCTTCGATCTGCGGCCGGCCACCTTCCAGATAGCTGGCAGGCATCCAGTAAGTAGTATCAAAACTGGTAAAACTCTTGCTGCCGGTAGCGCGGTCAATACGATTGCCGAGGAACGACAGTTTCCACGGATAAGAGGCCGAGAATGCCTTGGAACGAATCACGAAAATCGCCGATTCCGTATATGCCGGCGCGCCATCGGCAGCAATGCCATATAAATTCAGGTAATCCAGATCGCGGAAAGTGAACGAATCACCGCCCTGTTTCACCTGCACCCGGTCATAGATACCACCGCGCACAAAGCCGGAGCCTTTGAACGATTCCTTACCCGCCGTGCGGATCACGAACAGCGCATGCTCATGCGGCTTCAACTGACTATGCAAATTGTTCCAGCTGTTGTCACCCAGCAGACTGCGACCGATATCGGGATGATTCAGATCACCAAACCAAAGCTCAATGAACGGCGTGTCACTATGCTCCAGGCCAAGCTGTTCATTTTTCACCTGTATTTTTTGCAGCGCACCCGCCTTGACCAGCTGTTCCCAGCTGTAATGCTGGCCGGTAACGGCATAGTGCGCCGCTTCCCGCACCACCGGCGCCATGATGCCGACCTGACGCGCGACTGCCGCGCCGGAAGTCATCAGCACCTGGTTCTGCGCAATCACCGTCACCGTGGCACCGGAAATCGCATCCACACCGAGCACGCCTTCATCGGCGCGGGTCTGACCGACCTCGATTTTATCGGTGACCGATTTACCGACATATTGCTGGTTAAATTTCAGCAATGCCGATTCGGGAATGCCAAGCAACAGAATAGGCTCGGAATGTTTTAACACTTTAATGCCGGTGAAATGCCCGGTGGCATCCATACCGATCAGCGTGACCACCGGCTTGCCGGAATAGGCCGGCGTATCGGTGATATCGGTCGACAGCATCACATAGCCGAGTAATTTCTTTCTACCGGCTTCTGCCACACCATAGGCTTCCACATACGGCGGCTGCCCCATGCGGGGAGAAAAACTGCTGGCAGCCGGGAATACCTCGGCACATGGCACCAGCGCGCATAAATCTTTTGCCGTATGCAGATCATCCGGCAATTTCGCTTCATAAGCCCCTGCCTGCGCCCGTGGCGCCATCATCAGCAAACTGCCCAGAAGGAAAAAAAATGCGGCCAGACGGTACGCAAAATCACGCACATCTCTGACCGCTAAGCTCTTGCAAAGTAAGTACATATTGTTCCTGCGAAATCGGTAACGCAGCTCCGGCCATACAACGGAAAAACAGTTTCCGGTCTGTTTTTCCGTCTCAATGGACGATCAGCCCTCGACGATCATGCGTGTGCGCATCTCCAGATGCAAGGCATGACAGAAATTGGTGCAATAAAGCCAGAATACGCCGGGCTTATCCGCCACAAAATTCACCGAAGCCGTTTCCAGCGGATTCACCACAAACTGCACGTTATATTTAGGAATCGCAATACCGTGCGTCAGATCCTCGATCTTGTCCAGATTGGTCAGGATCAGGGTGACTTCATCACCTTTTTTCAGCTTGAATTCACGCATGCTGAATGCCGGTGCCTGTGAGGTCAGTTTCACCGTCACCTTCTTGCCGTTGCGGAATACGCCGGACTCTTTCGGATCTTTGACTGCCAGCGGGAAATCATCCAGGTTGTACACCTGCTTCGGACGCAACAGATCGCGTTTGAAGATGATGAAATCGTGCGGCTCGCCGCGTACCGGATGATCGGCCAGCAAAACCATTTTTTCGCCGGAGATATCGATGAACTGCTCGTTTTCCGGATGCAGCGGGCCAACCGGCAGGAAACGGTCTTTCGAGAATTTACAACCGACAGCGAGATATTTGCCATCTGCGGCGCGGGTTTCGGATTGTGAGGCATTCAAGTGGCCTGGCTGATACTGCACATCGAGCCGGTCGACCACATATTTCGCATTCTTGTCGCCTTTGTGGAATTTAATCGCGGCGTCGACATTCCATTTCACCACCTGGCTGTCCAGGAACAGCGTGGTGTAAGCATTGCCGCGACCATCGAAGGCGGTATGCAATGGGCCCAGACCCAGTTCGACTTCTGCGACGATGGCATCGTCAATTTTTTCCAGCTTGCCATCAAACCAGTCGAGCACTTTCGCCAGCTCGATCACGGTAGCGGTCGGCGACAATTTACCGGCGCAGATGAAGTACTTGGCATCCGGGCTGGCGTTCACACCATGCGGATTTTTCGGAACGCTGACATAGGCGGTCAATGCCGTTTTCGGATCTTTATTCGCTTCATGCGTACCATCCACCACCGGCACTTTGGAATCGCCGATCGTCTTGAATTTACCGGCTTTCACCGCCGCTTCAATCCGCGCCACGTTGAAGAACAGGCAGGCATCGCGTTCCGCCGACATCATGTCTTCATAATGCACACCCATTTCGGTGTTGTACTGATTGGTCGCTGCCAACTTGCCGTCATAGGATGTCGCTACCAGATCACAGTTGCCATCAATCAGCACCTGCCAGCGTACTTCCATGCTTTCTGCATCGACGCAGGTGAACAGGGAGCGGTATTTGCTGCCGTCTTCGATACCGGCATTCGGCAGCGGGATCGAGAATTCGCCGCCGCAGAAAACGCGGGTGGTGTAGTTGATTTTTTCATCGACCGGATCAGCCTTGTCCGGGAAAATACCGTGGAAGCCCTGCACATTCGGCAGGTCGGTGATCTTGTCGCAGATGAAGTAATCTAGGCGGATACGGGCAACGCGTGAATTGATCTTGTCGTTGATCCAGGCGTAGCGGCCATCGTAATTACCATCCTTGTAGGAAGCATGGGTGTGATGGGTGTCGGCCACATTGTATTTCAGGCTGCCATCAGGTCTGGTGCCCATGACTTTCTTGGATTCATTGGTGATGCCCCAGCCAACCAGCGCATCCGGCACAAAGCAGGGAATGCGGTGAATTTCACGGCCGGACGGCAAGCCCAGCACACGCATATCACCGTTATGACCACCACTCCACAGGCCATAATAAGTATCGAGTTCACCCGGTTTCAGATGGGTTACATCTGCCGCGCTGTGCGCTGTTGCACTGGCGCTGCCAGACGCTTCTGCGGAAGCAGATGCACCGGATTTGTTATTGCATGCCACCAGACCAGTCAGACTGGCCAGGGCTGCCGTATTCATGAACTTACGACGCCCCATCGCCAACGCATTTTCTGTGTTCGGTTTTTGATCTTGACTCATGACAAGTTCCCCATAAACGGCCGCTCATTTTTCTCGCGAATGGCCTCGTTGATAAATTTTGACCGATGCAAATAGTGCGGGATCAGGTGAATGCGTGATTGAGATATATCAACCCGCTCTTTGTCGCTGCCGGTGAGCTTTGAAAATCTTGACGCAAGTCATATTTTTACCAATAACGCTGTGAGAACATCGCTGCACTGAACAACAGATGCTTGTTCCGGGCAGGGTTTTTCCTTTTTTTTCTGTCGTCATCGCTGATGCCTGACTCTCGGGAATTTGTGAAAAAAAACCGTCGCCCGCTGCAGCCTTCCGCATGGTTTGCCGGGTATTGTCCGCCAATGACGAAGCGCGCCGGATGCGCTGTATTTTTTAATTTTTTTGAGAAAGTCTCACGATGAAAATTGCTTCACTCGTTATCGCCAGCATCAGCCTCGCCGTACTGGCTGCCTGCGGTCAGAAAGCAGCAGAAACGCCTGCAACAGAATCCGCCTCCACGCCACCGGTCGCTGCAGCACCAGCGGCTGCTGCACCGGCTGAAAACAAAGTCGGCAAAACCGTATTCGGCAACACCTGCTCCATGTGTCACGCAGCCGGGGTGGCCGGTGCGCCGAAACCAGGCGACAAAGCAGACTGGGGACCGCGCATCGCCCAGGGCATGGACACGCTGTACAAACATGCGATGGAAGGTTTCAACGGTGCCAAAGGCCAGATGCCGGCGCGCGGCGGCGCGCCTGCGCTGACCGATGATGAAGTCAAGGCCGGTGTGAACTACATGGTCGATCAGTCACGCTGATCCGCCACACCCCTGCGCACTCCGGTTCGCAGGGCATCACCATTTTTTTATTTAATGTATGAGAGTCATCATGTCTGAATCTCAGCCGATATCTCAGCCGGCATATCCGCCGATTCAAGCCGGACGCCGGCGCCTGGCACTGGCATTGCCGCTACTGGCCTGCGGCCTGATGCTGCCGTCTGCCCGCGCGGCAACACCTGCCGCACCTGATCTGTATCAGGTCAGTCGTCCGCTGATGGGAACGCAGCTGGATCTGGCGCTGCACGGAATCGATCGGACGACTCTGACCAGCGCTGCAGATGCGGCACTGCGCGAAATGGCGCGGCTTGAGGCAATGATGAGCCGTTATCGTCCGGACAGCGCGCTGAACGCGATTCAGCTGGCAGCCGGCTTGCGTGAAGTGGCCGTGCCGCCAGAACTGATGCAGGTGTTGCTGATGGCGAAGGAGGCAGCACAGCGTAACCCCGGGCAGTTTGACCCGACGGTCGGCTCCCTGAGCGACTGGGATTTCGATCCTGCGCATCCACATTTACCGGCACCGGAACAGATCGCCCGTCAGTTGCCGCTGGTCAATGCGCAGCATCTGATTCTGAACCCCCGTCGCGGCACGGCTTACCTGACGCAACGCGGTATGCGACTGGATCTGGGCGGGATTGCCAAGCTACCGATTCTGCAGGCTGGCATGGATATGCTGCAACGGCACGGCGTGCGACATGCCATGATCAATGGCGGCGGCGATGTGCTGGTCAGCAGCCCGCCGGACCAGCGGCCATGGCGTATCGGCCTGCGCGACCCACGCCAGCCGGAACGTTTGCTGGGCAGTATTGCACTGCATCGCGGCTTCGTCGCCTCATCCGGTGACTATGAACGGTATTTCACGCATGACGGACAGCGCATGCACCATATTCTCGATCCGAAAACCGGCTACCCGGCGCACGGACCACATGGCGTGGTGCTGGTCAGTGAGCAGCTCAGTGCAATTAACGGTCTGGGTGCCGCCATTATGGTGGCGGGCGCAGAAGCTGGCCGCAGGCAACTGGCAGGCATGCGGGGCACCGATGCACTGATTGCCGGTGCCGATCAGGAGATCTGGTTATCCGCCGGCATGCGGCAGCGTTTGCAGGCAATCTGACGGCGACTATTGCCACGGCTCAGGCGCTCAGTAAACGCAGTATCTGCCTGACTTCGGCCAGCTGCACATGATGCAGCTGTGCCAGTTCAGCCACCAGCTGCGCACCTTTTGACGTCAGATGAATTTCCACGCAACGCCGGTCCTGCTGTCCGGGACGGCGCTCAATCAGCCCTGCTTTCACGCAACGACTGACCAGTGCGACCACGCCATGATGATGCGATTGCAGACGCTCTGCCAATTCAGCAATGGTCGCCCATTCCCGTCCGGGAAAACCCCGTATCTGCAACAGCAACAGGTACTGCAAACCCGTAATGCCGCGCTGGCTCGCCACCTCTTCACTGAAGCGCAGGAAGCGTCTGAGCTGATACCGGAAAGCAGCCAGCATTTCAAAATCATTTTTAGTCAATGGCGACGTCATCAATACATCCGGCAAAGTTTATCAGCAGTAAGCAGTCATCATAACGCAGATATTTTTCTGTCTGCAGCTCAACCCCGGCTGCGGGCAAGGTCTGCGCGCTTCGTTGTTCCGGTTTCATTGCACAGACTCCGGGTTTTCTTGACTTTTCCGATTTATATCATACATTGATATAAATTCGGTTTGTCAGTGACTGGGACTATCCAGCGCAGATGATTGAATCCCTCTATTGGAACCGGCGCGCCGCACTGAATCTCCCTGCCAGCGAATCAATGCATCAGCGTCCGCGACCAGTACTCCTGCCACCTCACAAGGACAAGACATCATGAATTTGCTGAATCTGGGAAAAATGCCTTTCTCTTTTCATGGCGGCTGGGACACAGTTGCCCGTATCCACCCGTCCGTGATCCGCAGCTTTGTGCTGCTGGTTCTGCCATGCTCGCTGATACCGCCGCTGGCATTGCTGTATGCAGGCAGCCATCATGCCGGTCTGTACTGGGTCAGCGCCCCCTATCTGCGCTGGCAGGAAGTGGCCGCCGTGTTCTTCGTGATGGAGTTACTCAGCGTGCCATTGATGGGCTGGCTCATCGGCAGGATGGCAGCAGATCATCAGGTCACGCTGGATTTCAAAGACAGTTTCCTGCTAGCCAGCATCACGGCAGTGCCGATGTGGCTGTCGAGCCTCGGATTACTCTCCGCCGATCTGTGGCTGGTGATTGCCTGCGTGATCATGGGGCTGATGCTGGCCGCCAGTGTGCTGTACCACGGTCTGTATGCGATTCTCAAAATGGAAGATACTGTCGATGCCCAGGCGATGAGCTATCAGATATTTTCATTCGGCGGCGTGGTCTGGATCATGCTGTGCGGCTTCGTGGCGCTGCCGCTGATGTTGTAATCGTTGTCATACACGCTTCCGTAACCGGTTTTTTGCGCTGTCCGGCTGGCGGCATCTGCGCCGCCTGCCGCCAGCAAACCATCATTCGCATATACTCCCCTGTCTTTTTCAAAAAATAGTTCAGTTGTCATCATCAATAAACGGTATTTTTATATACTCCCTGGAGTATATTTAAAGCATACGTTTCTGCCGGCATCTTTCCTGCGCTGCATCCGGCCTAGTTCCATTGACGAATAGACCAGACCGATCGTGACGTTTAGCATCTCCGGCATCATCCGGGAGATATCATCATGAAACGCAGAACCTTCCTCATCGGCAGCCTGATTGCAGGCAGCGGCCTGATCGCGCCGGCGCTGGCGCAAGTCACCAACATCAGCGATGCCATCAACAAAGCAGGTCGACAGCGCATGCTGGCACAGCGGCTGGCGAAGGCCTATCTGCAGCTGGGCATGGATGTCGATACCGAACATGCCCGGAAGATTCTGGATCAGTCGCTGTCTGTATTTGATCGCCAGCTGGTTGAATTGCGTACCTTCGCTCCGAATCCGGAAACGAAAGCCAGCCTGTCGGAATCAGAAAAACTGTGGCTGGATTACAAGCAGCTTCTGGTCGGCAAAGCGCCGAACAAAAACGATGGGAAAAATATTCTCACTCTCAGCGACAAACTGATGCGTCTGGCGGACGACAGCACGACGCAGCTGGAAAAAATTGCCGGCAACAGCAGCGGCAAATGGGTCAATCTGGCCGGACGGCAAAGGATGCTGTCGCAACGCATGTCCAAGCTCTATATGGCAATGCAGTGGGAAATCGCACCTGCCGATGCCGGCAATCTGCTCGATGGCGCCCGCAAGGAATTCATCGCCGCGCAAAATCTGCTCGGCAGCGCTTCGGTTAACACCACGAAAATCAAAGACGAACTCGGACTGGCGCAGCAGCAATGGCTCTTTTTTGATCATGCGCTTCACCATGCTGAAGATCCGAAAACTCGGCATCAGTCAGCCACCAATGTCGCCACCAGCAGCGAGCGCATCCTGGAGCAGATGGACAAAGTCACCAGCCTGTATCAGCAACTGGCCTGACGGTGTCTCTCCGCGTGCCCCCGTCCGCCCCGTATTGCATGACCGCTGTTACCGGCATGGCCACAGCGGATTGAACCAGCGTGGACAGCGAAAGTTTGCTCAGTTGGTTTTCGAAATGAGATAATCGGACATTGATTTTTTATGATGTGCCGATGAACAAGTCGCCTATCACCTCTCTGGACCCGGACGACTGGGTCGCATTCCGCCAGCAAAGCCATCGGATGATGGACGACATGCTCGATTATCTGGAACAGATCCGTCAGCGCCCGGTATGGCAGGACATTCCCGAAACAACCCGCGCCAGATACAGCGAAGCCCTGCCGCGTGAAGCCATCAGCATCGCTGCCGCGCACCAGCGCTTCATGGAAGAAGTGCTCCCCTATTCCGCTGGCAACAGCCATCCCGGCTTCATGGGCTGGGTGCAGGGCGGCGGCACGCCCGTCGGCATGCTGGCAGAAATGCTGGCAGCTGGCCTGAATGCGAATGTCGGCGGCCGCAATCAGATGCCCGTCGAAGTCGAACGGCAAATTGTGCGCTGGATGCGCGAGCTGTTCTCGTTTCCGGAAACCGCCAGCGGCGTATTCGTGACCGGCACCTCAATGGCCAATCTGATGAGCGTGCTGATCGCCCGCACCGCAGCGCTGGGCAAGGAAGTGCGGCAAACCGGCCTGTGCAGCGACCATATCCGGCTCGTCGCTTATACCTCGGCCGAAGCCCACGGCTGCGTTGCCCAGGCGATGGATTTGTCCGGCCTCGGCAAACAGGCGCTGCGCCGGATTCCGACGAATGCGCAACACCAGATGGATCTCGCCAGCCTCAAAGCCGCCATCGCGGCCGACCGCGCAGCAGGTCTGCGCCCCTTTTTCATTGCCGGTACTGCCGGTACCGTCGATGTCGGCGCCGTCGATGATCTGCATGCGCTGGCGGCGCTGGCAAAGGCAGAACAACTGTGGTTCCACATTGACGGCGCTTACGGCGCATTAGGCATGATGTCGGACAAGGTACGTCCACTACTGCGCGGCATAGAAAATGCCGACTCGATTGCCTTCGATTTTCACAAATGGGGACAAGTCCCTTACGATGCCGGCTTTTTGCTGGTGCGCGACAGCAGTAAACACATGGATGCGTTTGCCGCCCCGGTCGCCTACCTGCGACGCGAGGCGCGCGGCATCGCTGGTGGCTCGCCCTGGCCCTGCGACTTCGGTCCCGATTTGTCGCGCAGTTTCCGCGCATTGAAAACCTGGTTCACATTGCAGGTGTACGGCACCGAAAAATTAGGGCAAATGATTTCGTATACCTGTGAACTGGCGCAAGCGATCTGCAGCGCCGTCCAGGCGCATCCTGAACTTGAGCTGCTGGCGCCGGTCGCACTGAATATCGTTTGTTTCCGCTATCGCGGTCTGCCATCTGTCCAGCTCACCGATCATGAGAGCGACCGGCTGAATCAGGAAATCGTGTTTGAACTGCATGAATCCGGCGTCGCCGCACCATCAACCACGATTGTCGATGGCCACCTTGCCATCCGGGCTGCGATTGTCAATCACAGAACCAGCGAGGAAGATATTCAACGTATGCTGGCAGCAGTCATTGCGAGCGGCCGCAAGCTGATTTCCCGCTGACCGAAAAATCCGACCTATAAGGAGAATGTATGGCTGTTCCGGTCGAAGTTGCTGCACAAGCGTTTTCCCCGCTGATCGGCCTGGCGCCGATGATGCGGCATGTGTTTGAAGGTCGGGATTTACAGCCACTCGCCACGGCATTGTTAAAGCGCGCCGGCGATGATCCCGACGATGTGAATGCGCTGATGGATTGCGTCACCGTCATGCAGCTGGCCGGCCACAAAGAGCTCGCCATGACGATGCAGCAGCAGGCGATTGCGCAGCAGTCACTGTACACGTTTGCTCCCAAAGCACAGGTCGGGCTGAAGCTGCTGGTCATCATGGGACCGGGCGACCTGATGGCCAATACTCCGGTCGAATTGCTGCTGGAAGATTCCGATGTCGAACTGAGCTTGTTGTATCTGTCGCTCGATACGCCGTGGCCGGAAATGGTGCCGGAACACGACGTGCTGCTGGTAGCGATTGCCGAATCCAATGCCAATCAGGAATTATTACGCCAGGTCGGACTGATGACCGCCAACTGGCCGCGCCCGGTGATCAATTTACCGCAGCGGATTGCTGTCCTGTCACGCGATGGCGTCTGTGCCGTGCTGCAAAATTGCCCCGGCGTCGATATGCCGCTGACTGCCAGAGCAGAACGTGCCACCGTTGAACAACTGGCACAAGGGCAGATCCCGCTTCGCAGCCTGCTGAGTGATGCAGATTTTCCGCTCATCATCCGCCCGCTGGGTTCCCATGCGGGTACGCAACTCGAAAAAATGAATGCGCCACAGGATTTACTGCCGTATCTGCAGCAAGTCAGTGCGGAAGAATTTTACCTCTCGCGTTTCGTCGATTATTCAGGTAGCGACGGCCAGTTCCGCAAGTACCGGGTCGCAGTCGTTGAAGGCAAGCCGTATATCTGCCATTACGCGATTTCCTCGCACTGGATGATTCATTACCTCAATGCCGGCATGGGAGAAAGCGCTGAAAAACGTGCCGAAGAAGCTGCCTGCATGGAGCACTTCGATCAGGAATTCGGCCTGCGTCATCAGGCCGCTATTCTGGCGATCGATCAACGCATGGGCCTGCCTTACCTCGGTATCGACTGCGCTGAAACGCAGGACGGCAAACTGCTCATCTTTGAAGTCGATAACGCCATGATCGTGCATGCACTCGATCCGGTAGATTTGTATCCCTACAAAAAACCGGCAATGGAAAAAGTATTTAAAGCGTTCCGTCAATTGCTGGAACACGCCCGCCACCATCCTGACACACCTGCTGCGTCCGCAGAATGCGTCAGTTAGGCTCTTGTGCAGCACTGCTGGTCAGCGGCGGTGACTCGCGGATCACTCCTGACCCGGTAACGGGTCGGAACAAATACGGCTGCCTGGCAACGCCGGATACCGGGGTGATTGCACTGGGTTCGTCAACAGCGTCCTCCATTTCGGAAAAAGGATTCCGTGCAGCGGAAGCCCTGCGGCTGAGTTGTGAACAACAACTTGCCACAGCCAGCGAAGCGGAAGTGTATCGCCGGCAGATGGATCTGGTGCGCGGTGAATTACTGAGTTTGTGCGGCTGCGCCCCTGATTCGGGAGTGGAAGCCGTGATCGCAGCCTCCGGCACCGACATGCATCTGCTGATTGCGCAATTGTTGCAACTGCCGCTGACACTGATGATCGATCAGGCTGAAACCGGAAGCGGACTGGCCGCGGCACTGCGCGGCCAGCATTTCAGCAAAGATTCCACCTGCCTGGGTGGTATCCCGGACACAGCCAGCATCAGCAACTGGCAAGGCGCTCTGCAAATGCTGGCGGCGCGCGACGAAACAGGGCAAGCGCTGACTGCCGGGCAGATGCGGGAATCCTTGTTTGCGGCAGCAGAACCCGTACTTGCAGCGGGTGGGCAGATATTGTGCATACTGACCGATGTCAGCAAAACCGGGCTGATTTTCCCTGATATCGCGAGTCTCAAGGCTTTGCAGCAACAATGGCCGCAACAGGTACATGTACTGGTCGATGCCTGCCAGTTCAGGATCGCCCAATGCAGCCTGCAGGCATATTTGCGACATGGCTTCATGGTTGCGCTGACCGGTTCCAAATTCCTTGCCGGCCCCACCTTCAGCGGCGCATTACTGTTGCCTGCCAGTGTTGCCGCGATACTGCGGTCACGCTCATTACCGCCCGGTGCACAGGCTTATTCGGTGGCTGGCGACTGGCCGGCCAGTTTTGCAGCGGCGCAAAGTCTGCCGCAACAGGCCAATTTCGGCCTGCTGCTGCGCTGGGAAGCGGCACTCGCAGAATTGCGCGACTTTGTCCGGCTCGATGAGCAGCATATCCGTGATTTTCTATCCGATTTCAAACAGGCAGTGCTTGCCAGGCTCAGCAGCGAACCGCATTTCAGCGTGTTGCCCAATCCGGCGCTGGATCGTAGTGCACTGCACGATAGCGACAGCTGGGATGCGGAACAGAGCATCTTTCCATTCCTGTTATACCGCCCCATTTCTGCCGGCAACAGACAGCTTCTGAACAGGGAACAGACGATGCAGATATATCTGGCATTGCAACAGCCATCGGCATCACACCGGTATCAGTTGGGGCAGCCAGTGCTGTGCGAGCTGCGCGACGGCATAGCGGTCAGCGCTTTGCGCCTGTGCGTCAGCGCCGCCATGTTAAGCGCAGCGCGCCAGAAACCGGTGGCGCAGCAACTGATCGACGACGCCCTGGCGGCACTCGATCAGCTGGCGGTACTGATTAGCGCAATGCAGCAGCCGCCAAACACATCACGGCTTTGAATTGCATTTCAGAAAAATTTACCTCTCGGTAAAAGATGACGGCAATCCGCTCAGGCGGATTCCCTGATGAGATGACCGTTGCCGCCGCTGTCGATTGTTTCCGACAAAATCAGGGCTTCTTTGGAAGGTATCTGCAGCAGCAGATTATTGGTTTCTTTGTCAATCACCAGTAACATCATCTTGCCTGAGCCACTGTCAACGCTGAACTGCAGGCTGCCAAAATGCGGCTGCGCATTCTGATTGAGCTGTTCGGCAGATTTTTTCAACAAAGTGTGGTTGTCGCTGCTCTGACTGACAACAGTGGCAGCCGTATTGTCGCTGTCAACCTGTCCCGACTTAGCGGCAGCCACAGCTTGTGCAATCGTTGGCGAGGGCGGCAAAGGTGAGAGCGCAACATCCGAGGGCGCAAGGTAATTCTGTACCGCGGCTTGCACCACAGCACCAGACTGATTACCGACAGAAAGTGTTACGCCATCCATTCCCCGCTCCCCTCAATACTCATTCAGTCTGCTGATTCATCCTAGCACTTAAGCCGGACAACCGCCAGTTTTTGTTGGAAATCATCAACTTAGCGCATTAATAAAAGCTAATTGTAAAATATTTAATATTTTACAGCAAGAAATTGACCAGCGTTTCACGGCACAGGTGCAATCTGCCTAATGGTTTAATGGCCTAATCAACGGCGGCCATTTTCAGTTCATCGTTATGATGACGTTGTTGTTCCTCCATCACCAGTTGGCCCAGTTCACGCTTTAGCGCATTGAATTCCGGTGCCGCCGGATCGCGCAAACGCGGCAGATCGATCAGCAAATCTTTTTTGACTGTCCCGGGACGGTAAGTCATCACGATGATGCGGTCAGCCAGATAAATGGCTTCTTCGATACTGTGCGTAACAAAGATAATGGTTTTTTTCAGCTCGCTCCAGATACGCAGCAATTCATCCTGCAAATTGCGCCGGGTCAGGGCATCGAGCGCACCAAAAGGTTCATCCATCAGCATAATCGGCGAATCCAGCGCCAGCACGCGTGCAATTGCCACCCGCTGCCGCATACCGCCCGACAGGTCTTTCGGAAAGCGCTGCCGGAAATCCTTCAGTCCCAGCATGTCCAGCAACCCGGTGCAGCGACGTTCGATACTGGCGCGATCCAGCCCTTTGATTTCCATACCGAAAGCAATATTCTGCTCCACCGTCATCCACGGAAACAGGGCATATTCCTGAAACACCATGCCGCGATCCGGCCCCGGCTCGGTCACCCGCTGGGCATTCGCCATGATTTCGCCTGAAGTCGGCAGAGAAAATCCGGCAATCGCATTTAACAATGTGGATTTACCACAGCCGGAAGGGCCGAGCAGACAGACGAACTGCCCCTGAGGAATCTCCAGCTGAATATCCCGCAAGGCCACCACTTCTTT
This sequence comes from Cognatundibacterium oligocarboniphilum, assembly GCF_013377855.1. Lineage (GTDB taxonomy): Bacteria > Pseudomonadota > Gammaproteobacteria > Burkholderiales > Burkholderiaceae_D > Undibacterium > Undibacterium oligocarboniphilum. The sequence continues at coordinate 351,631 of NZ_JABXYJ010000003.1, forward strand.
ATCGCCGGTCTGGAAAATTTTATTGACCGCTTGGATACAGATATGTGCCGTGTTCATTTAATTCTCCAGTCCGCGATGCCAGCGCAGCAGGTAGTTATTCAGTTTATTCATGGCAAGGTCGATTGCCAGACCCAGCAGGCCGATACTGATCATTCCGGCAATGATTTTGTCAGACCAAAAATATTCGCGCGCCTCCAGAATACGGAAGCCGAGGCCATTATTCACGGCGATCATTTCCGAAACGATCACCACGATGAATGCCGTGCCGATCCCGATCCTGACACCGGATAAGATATACGGTACCGCAGCAGGCAGCATCACGCGCAGAAACAGCGTGCCCTGCCCTGCTCCCAGATTGCGGGCAGCCCGGATATAGATACCGTCAACATGGCGCACGCCGGCAATCGTGTTCATCAGCACCGGAAAAAAAGCCCCGATCGAAATCAGGAAAATCGCTGGCGGATTACCCAGCCCGAACCAGAGAATAGACAACGGAATATACGCAATCGGCGGAATCGGACGCAACACCTGAACCAGCGGATTGAGCCAGGCATACACCCGCTGGCTGGAGCCCATTGCCAGCCCCAGCGGCAATGCCAGACCGGTACCAACAACAAAGCCGACCAGCACCCGGTACATGCTGCCGATCGTATCGCGCACCAGTTCACCGGAAAACATCCAGGACAGGCGACTCATGCTGGCAGGATCATAGGCTTCCTGCGGCAAGGCGTACTCCATCCATTTTCTGACCACCGCCAGCGGGGACGGCAGCACCTGCGGATTGACCCATTCGTTGCTGGTCACCAGTTGCCAGATTGCGATCAGGATCACGGGCACAATCAGCCCCGCGCCCATTTCACGCCATTTCAGTTTCATGTGTCATCCTCACAGTACCGGAAAGAAATGCAGGCTGGCGGTATGCACCTTGCAGCCTGCGAATACGAGCAACGTTTCATATGGACGGGTCTTGACTGGCGCCCATCTGCGGATCTGATTTAACGGATATTCAGGTTTTTCTTCGCCTGTTCCAGCAAGTCGGTTTTCACCCAGTCTTTCGCGACCGGTGGCTTTGCCATTCTGCCGATACCGTATTTCTGCATCAGATCCGTCGTGATCTGAATGTGCTCAGCAGTGACATCGTAAGAGTAAGGTGAATTCTCAATCGCATTCACAAAATCTTCATGGCTGACCTGCCCTTTGAACATATTTTCGCGCACGTATTTTTCCGCCAGCTCTTTATTGTCGATAAAGGTTTTGGTGGCCTCAACGAAGCAGCGCATGAATTTTTCAGCCGTCGGCCGATGCTCTTTATAGAATTTTTCCGTCATCACCATGGTGCGCACCGGCTCGCCGATCGGTGTATCGTAAGGTTTGATGATTTCCTTGCCAAAACCTTTGTTGATCGCCTGCGAGGAATACGGTTCAGACTGCATGATGGCATCCAGATTTTTGCCGAGCAGCGCCTGATTCAGGTCGGGAAAACCGAGATAAATGATCTGCACATCTTTGCCCGGCTGATCGGAATACGTCAGGCCATTTTGTGCCAGCTCTGCCGCCAGCAGGATGTCCTGAATGCCGCCCCGGGTCACACCGACTTTTTTCCCTTTCAGATCTTTGACGGATTTAATACCGAGGTCAGCCCGACCGACCAGACGCGCACCGCCTTTGGCGAAACCAGCCACCAGATAAATCGGGGTGCCGCTGGCACGCGCAGAAATCACGGCTTCTGAAGATACCGCGCCAACATCCAGTTCTCCGGCAATCACGGCCTGCATGGCATCGAGCCCTTTGGCAAACACGCGCTCTTCCACTTTAATACCGCATTTCGGCGCAATTTCCTTGATGTAGGAAACCGCCCCGTAGTGGGCAAATTTCAGATTTCCCAGACGCACCAGCTCCTGTGCCTGCGCGCTGGCTACCAGGCACAGCAGGCTGGCCGATATCATGCCTAGCATGAGGGCTGTTTTTTGGATGGATGTTTTTTTCAACATACGATCTGTCTCCTTATGAATTTCTATGCCGCGGCAGCGGGGACGCCGCAGGAAATAGTGTGATCAGCCGACCCTGTCTTTACGGTTGCTTTGCGATTGCAGCCTGTGATTTTAGGCGGATTTTTCATCGCCGTCAGCGTATCAGCGAATGAAGTGCTTGTCCCGGCCGATCAGGGTCAGTTCGACAAACTCGCTGCCGCTATGATCTTTTTCGCTGTAGTCCACCGTCAGCCCGCCAAAATCATGCCGCTTCACGCCCTCCAGCGCCCGGATCAGACCGTCCCTGGTCAGGTTTTTTCCGGCGCGGCGCAAACCTTCGACCATCACTTTGGCAGACACAAAACCTTCCATCGCGGCGTAGGACTCGGGCACCTTGTATTCTTTCGCCAACAGCTTGAATTCCTGTCCCAGAATCGTGGACAGCAAATGCGGCGCAGGCATGATCTGCGACACCATGATGCCGGGTGCGTCTTTGCCGAGGCTGTCAATAAATGATTGTGAGGCATTGTTAGACAAGGTCATGATCTGCACGCCGCTGCCCGCAGCGCGCAAACCTTTGATCAACTCGGCGGCAGGACCGGCAGAGGCGACCAGAATCAGTGCCTTTGCCTGCGAGGCCTGCACTGCCTGTACCGCTGCCCGGACATCCGGCTTGGTGCGGTCATAACTGACGATGGCAGACGGTTTTAAGCCTTTCATCTCCATCGCGGTACGAAATCCCTCCAGTCCGTCCTGCCCGAAGCTGTCATCCACATGAAGAATCGCAATTTCCTTCAAACCGATCGTGGAAAACTGCTCTACCGCTTTCCTGACTTCTGCCTGATAAGTGGCGCGCACATTGAACACATAATGATTCACCGGATGGTGAAATACGGCTGCGCCGGTGCTCGGGGCAATCAGCGGAATTTTGTATTCAGCCAGCAAGGGCAGCAGCATCTGGGTGTGCGGCGTGCCGCGGCTTTGAAACAGCGCAAAGACATGTTCCTGCCGGATCAGTTTGTCGGCATTTTTTGCCGTCAGGGCCGGATCGAACTGATCATCCAGTGTGCGCACTTCGATTTTGCGTCCGTAGATACCGCCAGCAGCATTGACTTTCGCAAAATACGCATTGGCACCCGCCATCATTTCCCTGACTGGACCAGCAATCTGACCGGTCACGCCGACCGTCTGCCCCAGCAACAGGCTGCTCTCTGTCACGCCTTCTTCCGCGCTGGCGAACAAAGGGGCAAACATGGTACCGATCAGCAGGCCGGCGAACCAGCGCCGCCGCAATCCGAACAAATTCATGAAGTCTCCTGAATAGCTGTTTTGTGCTGCTGCATCACCGGATGCGGCAGTTTTTTATGGCTACACTGTATATCGCCGATCCGCCAATCAGAACACTGGGGATACTACTTAGCCTGTTCTGACACAGTCCTATTGCAAGGTCGCTGGCAGCATGACTGCATCGCCACACGGCCTCAGGATTTTGGCTGGCATCAGGCGTCAATCGGTTAAAATACAGGGCTACCTGACACGCGACGGCATTCCGCCAGTCTGTGTGCAGAATGAAATTGCACTTACCTCAAAGATTTTACTGATCCGCTATGCTCGATAATCTCACCCAACGCCTCGCCAAAGTTGTCAAAACCATGCGTGGCGAGGCCCGCCTGACGGAATCCAACACGGCCGACATGCTGCGCGAAGTCCGTATGGCCTTGCTGGAAGCCGACGTCGCCCTGCCTGCCGTCCGCGACCTGATTGCCCGCGTCAAGGAAAAAGCGATGGGCGAAGAGGTACTGGCCTCACTGACGCCGGGTCAGGCACTGGTCGGTGTGGTACAGAAAGAGCTGGCCGTGCTGATGGGCGCCGATCTGGGAGGCGAAGCGGTACAGCTCAGTTTTGCCTGCCAGCCGCCTGCCATTATCCTGATGGCGGGTTTGCAGGGTGCCGGTAAAACCACGACCGTTGGTAAGCTGGCAAAATACCTGCGCGAGCAGAAAAAGAAAAAAGTTCTGACTGTTTCAGCCGACGTCTATCGGCCCGCTGCGATCACGCAGTTACAAACGGTCACGGAACAGGTTGGCGCCGATTTTTTCCCTTCCACGCCGGATCAGAAACCGGTGGCTATCGCACTGGCAGCACTGGACTACGCCAAAAAGCATTTCCATGATGTCCTGCTGATCGATACCGCTGGCCGCCTGGGTATCGATGAAGCCATGATGCAGGAGATCGCTGCCGTACACGCAGCGGTTCGTCCGATCGAGACGCTGTTCGTGGTGGATGCGATGCTCGGTCAGGATGCAGTCAACACCGCCAAGGCTTTTAACGATGCCCTGCCGCTGACCGGCGTTGTGCTGACCAAGCTTGATGGTGACGCACGCGGCGGTGCCGCCCTGTCGGTACGCCACGTCACAGGCAAACCGATCAAATTTGTCGGTATCGCAGAAAAACTCGACGGACTGGAAGCCTTTGATGCCACGCGCATGGCGAACCGGGTACTGGGTATGGGCGACATCCTGGCGCTGGTGGAATCCGCCCAGAAAAGCATGGACGTCGAAGCGGCCCAGAATCTGGCGCACAAGCTCAAAGACGGCGGCAAGTTCGATATGAACGATTTCAAAATGCAGATTTCCCAGATGAAAAACATGGGCGGTCTGGCTGGTCTCATGGACAAGCTGCCGGCCCAGATGCAACAGGCTGCAGCGGGCGCCAATATGGATCAGGCCGAAAAATCTGTGCGGCGCATGGAAGGCATTATCAATTCCATGACGCCGCTGGAACGGGCTAAACCGGAACTGATCAAGGCCTCCCGCAAACGCCGGATTGCCGCCGGTGCCGGCGTGCAGATTCAGGAAGTCAACCGCATGCTGGCGCAATTTGAACAGATGCAATCCATGATGAAAAAACTGCGTGGCGGCGGCATGATGAAAATGCTGCGCAGCATGAAAGGCATGATGCCCGGTAAGCGCTGACCCCGGATTGAATATGTACAGCAACAGGCTGGCGCACAGAGGAGAAATATCCTGTGTCAGCCATTTTTTTAGATAGAAATCCAACGAAGCGCGGATTTCTGCCGGATTTCTTAAAAAATTCCAAAAAAACACTTGCATCACCGGAAAAACCGCACCACTATGAGCGAAGCGTGAAGTAACGCAATGCGGGAACCTGGCAACACGCCTGCGTTCCGTCGATGAAATTTGTGAAGGAGGCTATGTATGGCAACAGCAACGAAGAAAACAGCAGCAAAACCAGCCGCAGCGGCCAAGAAACCAGCGGCAGAAAAACCGGCAGCGCGCAAGCCAAATGCCGCATTCATGAAGCCGATGACCATTTCCCCAACACTGGCAGCAGTCATTGGCGCAGCGCCGATGCCGCGCACTGAAGTGACCAAGAAAGTCTGGGAATACATCAAGAAGCACAATCTGCAAGACGCAGAAAACAAGCGCAACATCAACGCAGACGACAAGCTGAAAGCCGTTTTCGGTGGCAAGAAGCAGGTTTCTATGTTTGAAATGACCAAACTGATCTCCGGCCATCTGTCCTGATTTCAGGCGCCGTCAGTGCCAGTGCTTTGGGAAACTCCATAGGAATTTTGTCCCATCCCAAACAAAAATGCCCGCATCGCGCGGGCATTTTTGTTTCCGGAGTCAGCTGAAATATTCAGGTTTTGCCGAATGCTGAAACCGTATCAGCCGTTACGGTTTTTATATTCCCAGTTTTTCCAGTTGGACAGCACCGCATTCGGATATTCCGGCCTGCCACGGCTGCCGTTGTAGCGGCCCAGCGCCAGAAACAGGTCGCCCTTTTCCATATCGAGATACAACCGCAGGATGGAACAGCCATAGCGCAGATTGGTTTGCATCTGAAACAGCTTGGTCGCATCGCCATCTCCTATCGTACGCGACCAGAACGGCATCACCTGCATGTAACCACGGGCTCCGGCGGTGGAAGTCGCATATTTACGGAAACCGGACTCCACCTGCATTAACCCCATCACCATTGCAGTATCCAGGCCGGCACGTTTTGATTCATACCAGATGGTTTCCAGCAGTTCGATACGGGTCTGATAATCGGGTATCCGTTTTGCCAGCCGGGATGACATTTCCCCCAACCAGTGCAAATAACGAATACGGTCTTCGATATGGCTGAAATCAGGCTTCGGAGGACGCGGGTCGGCAATTGCTCTCGACAGCGCCAGCCGGATCGAATCGGCCATTGCCTCTTCCTGCTGATTACCGGCATACACCACACATGCCGGAAGCAGCAGCGTCAGCCACAACAGACGGCGAATGACAGCAAACAAACTGAGCATGCTTTCCGATGACAAAAAAACGCGAAATCGGGGGAGTATCTGTAATTTCCGAGCGCTTCTCATGACAAAAAAAGGCTCCTTTTACATACTCCCCCCAGTATTTCAGGCGCCAGCAAGCTTGCTCTGAACCAAAGCCAGCATCTCAGCAACTGGAACGTTGGTTGCCTCCGTATCACGACGGCCGACATATTCGAGCTTGCCTTCTTTCAGGCCACGGTCGCCGATCACCACACGATGCGGTACACCGATCAGTTCCCAATCGGCAAACATGGCGCCCGGACGTTCGCCACGGTCATCCAGAATCACATCGATACCGGCGTCCAACATGGCCTGATACAGCTTTTCGGTCTCGGCTTTCACGGCTTCGCTGCGATCCATGCCCATCGGGCAGATCACGACTTCAAACGGGGCAATCGCGGTCGGCCAGATAATGCCTTTGTCGTCGAAATTCTGTTCAATCGCCGCGCCAAGAATCCTGGTCACGCCAATGCCATAACACCCCATTTGCAACAACTGCGGCTTGCCGTTTTCATCGAGGAAAGTCGCTTTCATGTCTTCCGAATAACGGGTGCCGAGCTGGAAAACGTGACCGACTTCGATACCGCGCTGAATCGCCAGCACGCCCTTACCGTCCGGCGAAGGGTCACCGTCGACGACGTTACGCAGATCGGCAACCACCGGCTCCGGCAAATCACGTCCCCAGTTGGCGCCGGTAAAATGGAAATCAGCCTGATTCGCACCACAGACAAAATCCGCCATATTCGCCACGGTGCGATCCGCCACCACGTTCACAGGCTTGCGGGTATTGATCGGTCCCAGATAACCCGGTTTGGTACCGAACCATTCCACGATTTCGGATTCAGTCGCAAAACGGTAGTTCGCAAGACCCGCGACCTTACTGGTTTTTACTTCATTCAGCTCATGGTCACCGCGCAGCAACAGCAGCCAGACCTGCTTGTCTTCTTCTTTTTCGCCTTCCACGGTCAGGACGATAGATTTCACCGTGTGCTGCAAAGGAATCGAAAGCAGCGCCGCCACATCTTCACACTTGGCTTTGCCCGGTGTCGCGGTCTTGGTCAACGCTGCGCTGGCAGCAGGACGTGATGCGGACAAAGCGATCGCTTCGGCAGCTTCCATATTGGCAGCGTAATCAGAAGTCGGGCAATACACCAGTGCGTCTTCGCCGGTTTCGGCAATCACGTGAAACTCGTGCGAACCGGAGCCGCCAATCGCGCCGTTATCGGCAGCAACAGCGCGGAATTGCAGGCCGAAACGCTGAAAAATACGGGTATAAGCGTCGTACATGATCTGGTACGACTGCTTCAGACCTTCCACATTGCGGTCGAACGAATACGCATCTTTCATCGTGAATTCACGGCCACGCATCAGGCCGAAACGCGGACGGCGCTCATCGCGGAATTTGGTCTGGATATGATAAAAATTCACCGGCAGCTGACGGTAAGAACGGATCTCAGAACGCACCACGTCGGTGATCGCTTCCTCGGAAGTCGGCTGGATGATGTAATCGCGGCCATGGCGGTCTTTGACGCGCATCAGCTCCGGCCCCATCTTGTCCCAGCGGCCGGTTTCCTGCCACAGTTCGGCCGGCTGCACGACCGGCATCAGCATCTCTATGGCACCGGCCCGGTTCATTTCTTCCCGGATAATATTCTCCACTTTACGGATGATGCGCAAGCCCATCGGCATATAGTTATAAATGCCGGAACCAAGGCGTTTGATCATACCGGCACGCATCATCAGTTTGTGGCTGACGATCTCTGCATCGGCAGGGGCTTCTTTCAGTGTGGAAATAAAAAATCGGGTAGCTCGCATGACAGTGATTCTTTTTAAATGGAAGGTTATAATCAACTCAATTTTAAAGGATTAGCTGGCTAATGCGCCCACTCTTTGCATATTTGATGAAGGAAACCGCGTTTTGTTCGCCAGACTTGGTGCTGCCCGTTCCCGGATCGGCCTATTTTTGACGTAACCAACGCATTCAATTGCTTTTCAATTGCAGGATAAGCCGTTTAGCCACAGAAAGTTTTGAGGTTAAACATGCTAGATCGTGAAGGCTTCCGCCCTAACGTCGGCATAATTTTGCTGAATGCCAACAATCAGGTCTGGTGGGGCAAGCGTGTGCGCGAGCACTCCTGGCAATTCCCACAAGGCGGGATCAAATATGGCGAATCTCCTGAGCAGGCGATGTTTCGTGAACTGGAAGAAGAAACAGGACTGCTGCCGGAGCATGTCAAAATTATCGGCCGCACTCGTGACTGGTTACGCTATGAAGTGCCGGATCATTTTATCAAACGCGAAATTCGTGGACACTACCGCGGACAAAAGCAAATCTGGTTTCTGCTGCGTATGATAGGCAGGGATTGCGATGTTAATCTGCGGGCATCGAATCACCCTGAATTTGACGCATGGCGCTGGCATGAATACTGGGTGCCGCTGGATGTCGTGATTGAATTCAAGCGCGATGTGTATCAGCTCGCCCTGCAGGAACTGTCGCGTTATATCCACCGCAACGACCACCCTGCCGCGCATCGGCAACGTAATAGGCAAAACCAGAAACCATCTCCTGCGCTGTCCCCCGACACTGAACAGGAAAAATCGGAATAAACTATGCCAGACCTGACAATTCGCCATATCCGCGCTCTTGCCGCCATCCCGCTGCTGATGCTGCTGCACCTGCCTTTGACCTCGGCAGCCGGCCAACAGACAAAGCCGCCGGAAGACGATGAAGCCAGCAAGGAATGGCTGGAAACTGCGCTGCAGCTACCGGCCGCGCCCATCGCGAACAACCTGATTACGTTTTACAACAGCGATAGCCAGTCTTTTGCGGTAGACCGTCTTTCATTGTCTGTCGCGAAAGACGGCACCATACGCTACACACTGATTGCAACCAGCAGCAGCGGTGTGAAAAACATCAGTTACGAAGCGATCCGCTGCGAAACGTATGAGAAAAAACTGTATGCATTCGGACGGCCGGATGGCACCTGGTCCACCTCACGCCGCCAGATCTGGGATCGCATTTCCAACACTGGTGCCAACAAACAGCATCATGTGCTGTTTAGCGAATATTTCTGCGATGGCACCACGGTAGCAGGTAAGGCACCGGAACTGCTGGATCGCCTGCAGGGGAAGCGGATTCCCTACAGCCGCTGACCCATCGCAGTCACACTGGCAATCTGCCCATAAAAAAGGACGCCACAGCGTCCTTTTTTCATACTACTCATACACATCAGGTTACAACAACACCAGATTATCCCGGTGTATGAGTTCCGGTTCCTCCACAAAGCCCAGTATGTTCAGGATTTCCGCAGAAGGTTTGCGGCGGATCCGGCGGGCGTCGGCACTGGCATAATTTGATAGTCCACGGGCAATCGCCCTGCCTGCCTCATCCACGCAGGTAATCACTTCGCCACGACCAAATTCACCCGTTACATCCAGCACACCAATTGGCAATAAAGATTTGCCATCCTGAGTCAGTTTTAATACGGCACCGGCATCCAGCACTACCTTGCCTGCCGTCTGCAAATGGTCTGCCATCCATTGTTTGCGGGCTGCCAGCGGCGCCATGTCAGAAATCAGCTGTGTGCCAATCGCCTCCCCCTGCGCCAGACGCAGCAACACATTGTCTTCCCGCCCCCAGGCAATCACAGTGTGCGCGCCGGAGCTGGCAGCGCGCTTGGCCGCCAGAATCTTGGTCAGCATCCCGCCACTGCCCAGACTGGAGCCTGCGCCACCGGCCATCGCTTCGAGCGCGGCATCTCCGGCTCTGGCTTCGTGAACGAATTGCGCCTCCGGATTTTTACGCGGATCAGCGGTGTACAAGCCTTTCTGATCCGTCAGAATAATCAGCGCATCGGCCTCAATCAGATTCGCCACCAGAGCGCCCAGCGTATCGTTATCGCCGAATTTGATTTCATCGGTGACTACCGTGTCATTTTCATTAATGATCGGCACCACGCCAAAACCCAGCAATGTAAACAAGGTAGAACGCGCATTCAGATAGCGCTCACGGTCAGCCAGATCGGCGTGTGTCAGCAAAATCTGCGCGGTTCCGGTCTGATACGCTCGAAAACTGGTTTCGTAAATCTGCGCCAATCCCATTTGTCCGACGGCAGCACATGCCTGCAGTTCGTGGATGCCGGTCGGACGCTTATCAAATCCCAGCCGTTGCCGCCCTTCAGCAATCGCCCCGGAACTAACCAGCACCACCTCTTTTCCCATGGCACGCAGCGCGGCAATTTGCGCTGCCCATTTTTCGATGGCGATACGATCCAGTCCCTTCCCATCATTCGTCACTAAAGAAGAGCCGACTTTGATGATCAGACGTCGCGCATGTTGAATCACAGAGTGCATAAAAAACCAGACAGAAATAAATTCAGAATTTCTGAATTATACTTTATATCGAAAAATGCTTGTTATCCTGAATTAAATTCAGAGCAAATAAAATTTTATTGATCATTGTCCTGAAAATTTGCATTCAGAAACTATCCACATTGATCGCCTGAACGGCCCATTTCCAGTATAAAAAAAGCCTGACACCAGAGTGTCAGGCTTTTCATCGATATCAGGGAATTATTCTTCAATGATTTTAAAACGGGGATCATCCGGATCAATCGACAGGATACCCTGCGCCTCTTCTTTCATCTGGGTTTCCTGAGAGCGTTGCTCCTGCGTTCTCTTTTGCTCCAGATAAGCGTAAATCTCGGTAATCAGATCATCGCAGCCTTCACGGTTCAGAGCTGAAATTTCAAATACCGGACCTTTCCAGCCGAAGCGCTTGACGAAGTCTTTGACTTTCTTTTTACGCTCATCTTCATTCAATACGTCAAGCTTGTTCAGCACCAGCCAGCGCGGCTTTTCATACAAGCTTTCATCGTATTTGCGCAATTCCTTGATCAAAGCCTTGGCTTCTTTGACCGGATCGACATTTTCATCAAATGGCGCCAGATCAACAATGTGCAGCAACAAACCGGTGCGCTGCAAATGTTTAAGAAACTGAATCCCCAGACCGGCACCATCCGCAGCGCCCTCAATCAACCCGGGAATGTCTGCAATCACGAAGCTTTTTTCATGACTGACACGCACCATCCCCAGATTCGGGTGCAAGGTGGTGAATGGATAATCGGCAATTTTCGGGCGTGCGTTCGAGACGGCGGTAATGAAGGTCGATTTACCTGCATTCGGCATCCCCAGCAAACCAACGTCCGCCAGAACTTTCAGTTCCAGACGCAATTCGCGGCGCTCACCTTCCTTGCCTTCGGTGCGCTGACGCGGGGCGCGGTTGGTCGAGGTCTTGAAGTGGATGTTGCCCCAGCCGCCTTCGCCACCTTTGACCAGTTCGACTTGCTGCCCATGTTCGGTCAGGTCAGCAATCACTTCGTCGGTATTGCGATCGGTAATCAAGGTTCCGACCGGCATGCGCAGGAAGATATCGTCGGCACCTTTGCCGTAACAATCAGCGCCACGCCCGTTTTCGCCATCCTTGGCTTTATGCAGCTTGGAAAAACGGTAGTCAACCAGTGTATTAATATTGCGATCAGCCACTGCCCAGATACTGCCGCCACGGCCGCCATCGCCACCGTCCGGACCACCGAACGGACGGAATTTTTCGCGGCAAAAAGAGGCGACACCGTTACCGCCATCGCCAGCGATGACTTCAATTCTGGCTTCGTCAATAAATTTCATTTTTAAGCACCTAAAAAAGCTTGTATAAATCTTTGTTACCCAAATGGAACAATTGATTTATACAGGATCTCTCACAGACAATTTTTCTGAACCAGCAAGGTTACGTACCATTATCCTGGCAAGGTGCTGCGGATGCAGACAATCACATGCGGGACAAGGAGCTGTCATTCTGACAGGGGAGTTTTGCGTCAATCCTAAACTAAAAAGGCTCTACCAATGGCAGAGCCTTTTTATTGTACTGGCTTGCGCCCTGGTCTGAATTACTTCAAAACAAACTCATCAAACCTTAAGCTGCAACAACAATTGCGTACTGGTGCTTGTTGGCACCTTTGATTGCAAATTGTACTTTGCCGTCAACCAGAGCAAATAAAGTGTGATCTTTGCCCATACCAACGTTTTCACCAGCGTGTACACGTGTACCGCGTTGACGAACGATGATACCGCCAGCATTGATTGCCTGGCCGCCGTAAACTTTAACGCCTAAGCGTTTCGACTCTGAGTCACGGCCGTTGCGCGTGGTGCCGCCGCCTTTTTTGTGTGCCATTTAATAGCTCCTTGATACAGGTAATAAACAGATAACCGTGGGGATTAGCCGTTGATAGATACGATTTGCAGTTCAGTGTAGTTTTGGCGGTGGCCCTGACGCTTCTGGTAATGCTTACGACGACGCATTTTGAAAATACGTACTTTGTCGTGACGACCGTGATCTACTACCTTAGCCAGCACCGTAGCACCTGCGACCAATGGAGCACCAAATTTAATGGTCTCACCTGCGCCCAATGCGAGCACTTGATCAATGGTGATTTCGGAGCCAATGTCTGCAGGTATCTGTTCTACTTTAAGTTTTTCACCAGCAACAACTTTATATTGTTTGCCGCCGGTTTTTATGACCGCGTACATGGGAAACCTCATCAAATAAATAAAAAGAATTTTCTCCGCCCTGCCCATTACTGCCCGGGAATTCGGGAAAACCCCAAATTATACATAGGCCACAACCCCAAGTCAAAGACAATTTGCACACTTTTTCAGCAGCCACTGTGCTGCCGCTGCCCGACAATTCATTGAATTTTCATGCCGCACGTCAAAATCCGGCGTTTCTTACTATTGGTAACAGCGCAAATTCGATGGCGGCGTCGTATAATCTCGCGGTCTTGGATTATTTAGCAGGATTCCCCTTGTCTGCCACTGCAAACCACAACCCCATTACGGAAGTAATTGCCACGGATATGTCGGCAGTCAATCAGGTTATCCGTCAGCAATTGCATTCCGACGTCACTCTGGTCAACCAGATTGCCGAATACATCATCAGTGCCGGCGGTAAGCGCATCCGTCCGATTCTCGTATTGCTGATTGCCAATGCTTACGGATATCAGGGAAAACATCATCACGAACTGGCGGCGATCGTAGAGTTTATTCACACCGCAACGCTGTTGCACGATGACGTGGTCGACGAATCATCCCTGCGACGCGGACGCCAGACCGCCAACGCCTTATTCGGTAATGCGGCCTCAGTACTGGTTGGCGACTTTCTGTATTCCCGCGCTTTCCAGATGATGGTGTCGATCAACAGTATGCGCGTCATGCAAATCATGGCGGATGCCACCAATGTGATTGCTGAAGGAGAGGTTCTGCAATTGCTGAATATGCACGATCCGGATGTCACCGAAGAGCGTTACCTGCAGGTTATCCGCTCCAAGACAGCCAAGCTGTTTGAAGCTGCTGCCGAGGTCGGGGCGCTGATTGCCGGCGCGAATGACAAGCAGATCAGCGCTGCAGGAGAATATGGGCGCAGCATCGGCACCGCATTTCAGCTAATCGACGATGTGCTGGACTATTCCGGAAACGCAGAAGATATCGGTAAAAATGTCGGCGATGATCTGCGTGAAGGCAAGCCAACCCTACCCCTGATTTATCTGATGAAAAACGGCACCGATGCAGAAAAAGAACTGGTGCGTTCATGTATTGAGCAGGGTGACGAATCGCAGTTTGACCTGATTCTGAGCGCCATCACCAGCTCCGGCGCACTTGATTACACCCGACAGGAAGCCATCCAAGCGGCGGAACGTGCCGCTGCCGCAGTCGCCACCTTGCCTGCATCGCCTTACAAAGAAGCACTCCTCACGCTGAGTCAGTTTGCGGTACACCGCAATCACTAATTAATAGCAACCCCACTCAAAATGCATATTTGCGATTGCCTTGATACAGGCAATCGCAATTCGGTCTCCCTATCTGTCCCCAGCTTCCAGCAGCATTGATAACGTCGTCTCCCTTCGCACAAAGGCAACAGATCACACATCACGCTTGCCCCCAGTTGTAAAAATAAGTAGCTTAGCTTTACAAAACAAAGTATCGGCTGCATTATCCCGAAGCAACTGATTGATTTGGCAAACTTTACCTACTGATCATTATGTCCGCCGTCCCCCCAAATTCTGCATCACAGGTTTCGACACCCGGCCTGGCGAGGGCCTTGTTGCAAGGTAATCTGCTGACTCCGGTGCAAGTTGACACCATTGTCAAAAAAACGCAGCAGGATAAGACGCCGTTTATTGATGAGCTGCTGCAAAGCAAACACATGAACGCGCGGGATCTGGCCAGTTTTTGTTCGGACACTTTCGGCTATCCCTTACTGGATTTAACTGTCATTAATGAAAATCTGCTACCGGACAAGCTGGTGGACCAGAAACTCATGCAGACACAGCGCCTGTTACCGATTGCAAAAAAGGGAAACAAGCTGGCACTGGCGGTATCCGATCCCACCAACAATTCAGCATTTGACCAGGTCAAGTTCCAGACCAGCCTGAGCATCGAACTGATCATGGTGCAGCATGACGTGCTGCTGAAATTACTGGAGAAAATCAGTAAAACCTCAGAACAAAATCTGAATGAATTGTCCGGGGACGATTTTGATCTGGATTTCAAGGACGATGATGCAACCCTCGCAGCGAATGCCGCTGCCGATGCGCAGGCCAATGAAGTCGATGATGCGCCGATAGTCCGTTTCCTGCAAAAAATGCTGGTCGACGCCATCAATATTGGCGCATCCGATCTGCATTTTGAACCTTTCGAAAAATTTTACCGTATTCGTTTCAGGGTTGACGGCGAGCTGCGGGAAATTGCCCAGCCACCACTGGCAATCAAAGATAAGCTGTCATCCCGGATCAAGGTTATTTCCAAACTTGATATCTCTGAAAAGCGCGTACCGCAAGACGGCAGGATGAAACTGGTCCTGAGCCCCACCAAATCGATTGATTTCCGTGTCAGCACTTTGCCGACGCTGTTTGGCGAAAAAATCGTGATGCGTATTCTGGACGGTTCTCAGGCACAGATGGGGATTGATGCGCTGGGTTATGACCCGGATCAGAAAGAAACCCTGATGAACGCGATCCAACGCCCTTACGGCATGGTACTTGTGACAGGGCCGACCGGTTCGGGAAAAACAGTTTCCCTGTATACCTGCCTGAATGTGATCAACAAACCCGGCATCAATATTTCGACTGCAGAAGATCCAGCTGAGATTAACTTACCCGGCGTCAATCAGGTTAACGTCAACGATAAAGCCGGCCTGACGTTTGCCGCTGCGCTCAAATCTTTCCTGCGTCAGGATCCGGACGTGATCATGGTCGGTGAGATCCGCGATCTGGAAACGGCGGATATCGCGATCAAAGCGGCGCAAACCGGTCATATGGTGTTTTCCACGCTGCATACGAACGATGCGCCGTCCACGCTGACACGCCTGATGAACATGGGTGTGGCGCCGTTCAACATTGCCTCCTCGGTCATCCTGATCACCGCGCAGCGGCTGGCGCGCAGGCTCTGCACCTGCAAACGCCCGGCGGACATTCTGGATGAGGTGTTGCTGCAGGCTGGTTTCAAAGAGGAAGACCTCGACGGCAGCTGGAAACCCTACGAACCAGTTGGCTGCGAGCGTTGCAGCGGTAATGGCTATAAAGGTCGTGTCGGTATTTATCAGCTGATGCCGATTTCGGAAGAAATTGAGAGAATTATTCTCAACAGCGGCAGTGCAATGGAAATTGAAGCCCAGGCCCAGCGCGAAGGCATCCGTAACCTCCGCCAGTCCGGCCTGTTAAAAGTGAAGCAAGGACTGACCAGTCTTGAAGAAGTTCTGGGATGCACTAACGAATAAGCGGAGAGCAGTTAAATGGCCACTAATGCAGTCAAGCCAGCAAAACAAACCAAAGAAATTCTCTACGCCTGGGAAGGCAAGGATAAATTCGGAAAAACCGTCCAAGGAGAATTGCGCGCCGGCGGCGAAGCGATTGTCAATGCCACGTTGCGCCGTCAGGGAATTCTGGTCACCAAGCTGAAAAAGAAAAGCTACAGTACCGGCAAAAAAATTACGGATGCCGATATCACACTGTTTACCCGTCAGTTGGCGACCATGATGAAGGCAGGTGTGCCGCTGCTGCAATCTTTCGATATTGTGGCAAAGGGCAATGCCAATCCATCCGTCTCCAAACTGCTGCAGGATATCCGTGCCGACGTTGAAACCGGGACCAGTCTGAATCAGGCATTTCGTAAGTATCCGCTGTATTTTGACCCTCTGTTCTGCAATCTGGTCGGAGCAGGCGAGCAGGCCGGTATTCTGGAAGATCTGTTGACGCGACTGGCGCTGTACAAAGAAAAAACCATGTCGATCAAAAAGAAGATCAAGTCCGCACTGACTTATCCGATCGCCATTTTATCGGTTGCCTTTATTGTGACTGCGGTCATCATGATCTGGGTGGTACCAGCCTTCAAGCAGGTGTTTACCAGCTTTGGCGCCGATCTCCCTGCACCAACCCTGTTCGTCATGGCCGTTTCCGATTTCTTTGTCAGTTACTGGTACATCATTTTTGGTGGTCTGTTTGGCAGTATTTACTTCTTCTTCCAGGCATGGCGCCGCTCGCTGCAAATGCAAAGAACCATGGATAGACTGCTGTTGCAAGCGCCGATCTTTGGCGCAGTCATCCGCAAGGCGACCATTGCACGCTGGACCAGAACGCTGGCCACGATGTTTGCTGCCGGTGTGCCGCTGGTAGAATCTCTGGATTCCGTGGGTGGTGCGGCAGGTAATGCGGTTTACCTTGATGCCACGATCAAGATCCAGACCGAAGTCAGTACCGGTACCAGCCTGACAGTGGCGATGCAGAATGCGAACGTCTTTCCGACCATGGTGACGCAGATGGTAGCGATCGGCGAAGAATCCGGTGCGCTCGACAATATGCTCGGTAAAGTCGCTGACTTTTATGAAGAGGAAGTGGATGAAGCCGTTGCGTCTTTATCCAGTCTGATGGAACCGCTGATCATGGTCATTCTGGGCGTACTGATTGGCGGCCTGGTGGTATCCATGTACTTACCGATTTTCAAGTTAGGCTCTGTGGTCTGATGCTGTCTGAATACATTTTCTTTACCTTGCCCGGAAACTCTGTCAGCACAGCGATCTGGGCTATTTTCGGATTATTGGTGGGCAGTTTTCTGAATGTTGTCATTTATCGCTTGCCGAAAATGATGCAGCGGGAATCAGACAATTACGTCGCCAGTGAATCAGGGCAGCCGCTGCCGCACACAGATCGCTTCAGCCTTATGCTGCCGCGCTCGGCCTGCCCGCATTGCGGCCACCAGATCACGGCACTGGAGAATATACCGGTGATCAGTTACCTGCTGATCGGTGGCCGGTGCACCAGCTGCAAATCCCCGATTTCAGTCCGCTATCCACTGGTTGAGCTGTTCACCGCTCTCTTATCAGGAGCAATGATCTGGCATTTTGGCAGCGGCCTGGCCGGACTGTCGGCCATGGTACTGGGCTTTTTTCTGATCGCCATGACCATGATCGATGCTGATACGCAACTATTGCCGGACGACCTGACCTTGCCCCTGATATGGTTAGGTTTGCTGGTCAATCTGAATGGGACATTCACCTCGCTGTCTTCTGCCGTGATTGGTGCAGTCGCCGGCTATCTGTCACTCTGGAGCATCTACTGGATTTTCAAGCTCGCAACAGGCAAGGAAGGCATGGGCTACGGAGATTTTAAATTGCTGGCCGCACTCGGCGCCTGGATGGGATGGGCCATGCTGCCGGTAATTCTGCTGCTGTCTTCCGTTGTCGGTGCAGTGGTCGGGATCATCATGATCCTGTTGTCCCGCATGGGCAGAAACACACCCCTGCCTTTCGGTCCCTATCTGGCAGGTGCCGGTCTGATCGCCTTATTCTTTGGCAAGAAGCTGGTCGCCATGTATCTGGGTGGAGTTTGATGTCACGACGTTTCAGTATCGGCCTGACTGGCGGTATCGGAAGCGGCAAGACCACCATCGCCAACATGTTTGCCGGGTATGGCGCGGCGATTGTGGATACCGATCTGATCGCACATGAATTGACCTGCCCGCAAGGACTGGCGATGCCAGCGATTTTGAGCAGATTTGGCGCGCAGTTCATCAATCCCGATGGCGCCATGAACCGGCAACGGATGCGCGAACATGTTTTTTCCAATCCGGATGCCAGACATCAGCTTGAACAGATTCTGCATCCGCTGATCCGGCAGCAAACCGAACAGGCAGCACAAACGACGCCTGGTCTCTACCTGATTTTCGTTGTACCGTTACTGACCGAGTCCGGCAACTGGCGGCAGAGGGTCGACCGGATACTGGTGATCGACTGCGATGAACAGACCCAGATACAAAGAGTCATTCAGCGCAATCATCTCTCGCAGCAGCAGGTCATCGCTATCATGCACGCGCAGGCGACCCGGCAACAAAGGGCTGAAGTTGCCGATGACATAATCTTCAATGACGGCGATTTGCACCTGATCCGGCAGCACGTTTTTGAACTGCACCGGAAATATTTGCAACTGGCAGGCATCCCGCCGGATCAGAACTGAAACCGCAGCCATGTCCGATTAGTTTATGTGACAAAAAAATTGCACGCGGCATTTGTATTTTCCCGCAGTATGGTTCAGAATCACGTGATACTTGTGTTGGCACAAATCTAAAACAGGGACACTATTTTGATTGTTTACGAATACCCTTTCAATGAGCGTATTCGCACGCTGTTGCGGTTGGAAGACCTGTACGAAAAATTCATTTTTTTCCTGCATCAGTCTGATCCTTTACAGCATCATGTGGCGCTTTCCACTATTTTCGAAATGCTGGAAGTAGCAGGACGTGCTGACCTCAAATCAGACCTGTTGCAGGAACTTGAGCGACAAAAGCAGACATTGATCAGTTTCCGCTCCAACCCGAATGTGCAGACAGAAATGCTGGACAAAGTACTGGAAGACGTGGATCGTGCCAGCAGCGCTCTGATTGCCTGTACCGGCAAGACAGGACAGAATGTACGGGACAATGAATGGCTGATGAGCATTCGCGGCAGAACGATTATTCCCGGTGGTGCCTGCGAGTTTGATCTGCCCAGCTATCATGCCTGGCAAAAAAATCCTGCTGAAAAACGGTTTGCCGATATTTCGGCCTGGTTTGCACCGATTGCCCCTTTATTCGATGCCATCAATGTCGTACTGCGTCTGCTGCGTGAATCCGGAACCACTGCCAAAGTCGTTGCCCAGGCCGGCAGTTATCAGCAGATGTTGCAGGGGAAAATCTACCAGTTGCTGCGAGTCAGCGTCGTCCAGGAACTCGGAGCGATTCCTGAAATTTCTGCCAACAAATATATGCTCTGGATACGTTTCATGTCACAAGGGGGCGACATGAAGCCCAAAGCGGTCGAAAACGATATCCCGTTTGATCTGACGCTCTGTAATTTTTAAAGAATCCATGGTTACCAAGGTAAATTGCCCGACCTGCCACGAGCAGGTTGAATGGGTTGAAGCCAGTCGCTGGCGCCCATTTTGCTCGGAGCGCTGCAAACAGATTGATCTCGGCGCATGGGCCGAAGAAAAATACAGCATCCCGGCAGTGAATTTACCGGAAGACCCAGATACTGACGGCTCACTGAATCCGGGCGCATGAACCAGCGTCTTGCGACTATCCTAGCGTTTTTTCGGAATCCCGTATTTTCTGAGTTTACCGGCAATCATGGAGTGCGAAGTTTTCAGCCTGGCGGCCAGCTTCCGGCTGGAAGGGTATTGCGGATAGAGCCGCTCCAGCAGGGATTGCTCAAACAGATCAACTGAGGCATCCCAGTCTTCGGCCACATCCAGATTCACCTCATCGGCGCTGATGCTGCCTTCAGCCCAATCCAGGTCCGCCGCATCCAGCACCCGCTGATCCGACATGGTGATCGCCCGGAACACCACGTTCTGCAATTGCCGTACATTGCCCGGCCAACGGTTCGACACCAGCGCGGCGCAGGCGGAGGCATTCAGGCGACATACGGCTTTCTGTGACTGGGTGCAGGCGCGTTCGATGAAATGCGCTGCCAGCGGCAAAATATCATCCGGACGGTCACGTAACGCCGGCATTTCCAGGTGCAGAACATTCAGCCGGTAGAACAGGTCTTCCCGAAACAAGCCTTCCTGCACCATTTTTCGCAAGTTGCGATGGGTTGCACTGATGATGCGGACATTGACACTGACTTCCTTGTCGCCGCCGATACGCCGGAATTTACCATCGTTCAGAAAACGCAGCAGTTTTGCCTGCAGATACAGAGACATTTCGCCAATTTCATCCAGAAACACCGTACCACCGTCAGCCATCTCAAACAAACCCGGCTTGCCGCCGCGCTGTGCACCAGTGAATGCGCCGGACATATAACCAAATAATTCACTTTCTGCCAGGCTCTCCGGCAGTGCGGCGCAATTCAGCTCAAGAAACGGTGCATTGCTACGGTTGCTGGCGCCGTGACAGGCTTTTGCCAGCAACTCTTTTCCGGTGCCGGTTTCACCAGTGATCAGTAAAGGCGCATCCACGACTGCGACCCGTGCCGCTTTTTTCTTGAGTGAGCGTATCTGTTCAGATTCGCCGATGATCAGATCAAAACCACTGCCAGCCGTGTTTTGGAGTGCATGAATCCGGCCGCCGATACGTGCCGGCGCATGGAATGTCAGCACGGCACCGAGCGACTTCGCCAGCAAAGCCGGCTCTGGCAGCAGCGGCTCAGAAACCGGTGTGACATCCATAAAAAAAGGTTCGCCATTCAGAATCACTTCCCGGCTGGGAATGCGGAAACTGTTACGGAGCAACTCATTCTGGATTTCGGCATCATCGAGTATCTGTGACAGACTCAGGCTGCACAAGGCGGCCTCCGTCATTCCTGCCACAGCGGCGGCCGCAGCATTGGCAATCACGACACAGCCATTGCCATCAATCGCCAGTACCGGGTCCTCCATCACCGCCATGATGGTGTCCAGATGCAGACGACGACGCATACCGGGTAAGACATCGATCACCTCAATGTCGCCTACGCCGCGCACTTGCTGACAGTCCTGCCGCAATTCCGGCAGCATGTATTCGAGCAGGTCCGGGCTATCAATATAAATCTGCGGCGGATCCACTTCGACCGCTACCACGTTCAGGCCGCGCTTTGCGAGCACCGCCAGAATTTCATGCGCAATACCAACCCGGTCCCTGAACTGTATATTGATGCGCATTGACGAAAGAAGAAATATTAGTAAGGTTCAGGAATATACACACGTGGCCGTGCATGCTGGCTGCGAAAGCTGGCAGCCGTTGCCAGTCCGCGCAAACGGCTCAGATCAAACTGCTCCAGCTGCTGCACCACCGCGCGGTTCACGGTCATTTTAACTTGCATCATGAGCAGATCCACGCTTTGCTGGCTGCTGCTGCGGGAGGGAGATATCGGTTCATCAACCGCTTCTGCACTATCTGCGGCCTGTGCAGCGGCTTTCAGTGCGACACGCTCTTCGGCTTCCACGAAACAGCGATACACATCCGCCAGCGTGATGACGCCGTTACAGTCACGGCAATGCCAGGCATCTTTTTCTTTGGCGTCACGACCGACCAGACCATCCTTGCTCAGGGTCGACAGGATAGAACGGATCATGCGTGGCGTCTGGCCGGTAGCCTGCTGCAGGCCGGCGACCGTTGTTGCGCGTGGCATGACCACCATGATCTGCGCCAGTAATTCAATCGCCGTATAAAAACGGGTATTCAGATTGCTGTCGGCAAACACCTGGGTGGAGGACAGTAATTGTTCAAACTGGCTCATGCCAACCCCCTCGAAATAATAATAGGACGATTCACACTGCCATAGCGATCCATATACAACCCCTCGGTCGAAATCGCCGGACGCTTACCTGAAACGATATCGGCAATGAACTGCCCGGAACCGCAGGCCATGGTCCAGCCCAGCGTACCATGTCCGGTATTGAGGAACAGATTGCGATACGGTGTCGGCCCGATAACCGGGGTGCCATCCGGCGTCATCGGACGCAGGCCGGTCCAGAATTCAGCTTTGGCAACGTCGCCGCCACCCGGAAATAAGTCGGTGACTGAAAATTCCAGCGTATCGCGGCGGTCACGCCGCAAATCGAGGTTATAGCCGGTGATTTCAGCGGTGCCACCGACCCGGATACGATCACCCAGGCGGGTGATGGCGACCTTGTAGGTTTCATCCATCACGGTCGATTCCGGCGCGCAACTGGCATCAGCGATCGGCACAGTGATCGAATAACCTTTGATCGGGTATACCGGAATCCGGATACCCAATTCACGCAGCTTGATGGGAGAGTAGCTGCCCAGCGCAAGCACATAGCTGTCTGCCTTGAATTCACCGGCAGAGGTGATGACGGAAGTAATCTGGTCTCCCTCTTTCACCAGGCGCTCAATGCTGACGCCATAGCGGAACTGAGCCCCCAGCCCTTCTGCCAGCTTCGCCAGATTTTGGGTGAATTTAAAGCAGTCGCCGGTCTCGTCGCCCGGCAGACGCAATGCGCCGACGAATTTTTCCTGCACATTCGCCAGTGCCGGCTCTACCTGCAGACAACCCGTCTTATCCAGTTTTTCGTATGGCACATCGTAACGTTTCAGAATGGCGATGTCGGCTTCTGCGGCATCGAGCTGCGCCTGATTGCGGAACAGTTGCAGAGTGCCCTGCATCCGTTCGTCGTAATGGATGCCGGTATCCGCACGCAATTGCTGCAAGACATCGCGGCTGTATTCCGCCATGCGCAGCATCCGGCCTTTGTTCACTTCATAGCGTGCGGCAGTGCAGTTCATCAGCATCTGCATGACCCAGCGCCAAGTGTTCAGGTCAAAAGTAGGGTTGATTGCCAGCGGGCTGTGTTTCATCATCAGCCATTTAATGGCCTTTAACGGCACGCCGGGACCCGCCCAGGGCGCTGAGTAACCGGGGGAGACCTCACCGGCATTTGCATAGCTGGTCTCCAGCGCCGGTGCGGGCTGGCGCTCGATCACAGTGACTTCATGACCGGCTTTTGCCAGAAAATATGCAGAGGCGGTACCAATGACGCCTGCTCCGAGAATGACGACTTTCATACTGAGACTCCTTGACTGCCCATCAATGCGGGGGTGAATTCTTCTTGATTTGTGTTGCCTGCTGCCTGTCCGGCCCGGAAACCTGCGGCATCGGTATCATTCATGTAATGACGCTGATAACGTGCACCGAGACTGGTCAGAATTTCATAGCCAATCGTGCCTGCCTTTTCAGCAATCTGATCGACCGTATTCGTTGCTGAAATAAGGTCAACCAGCGCACCGGGGTACAGATCGGCCTCAGCCACTCCGGTCACATCCAGTGTGATCGTGTCCATGGAAACCTTACCCACCATCGG
Organism: Cognatundibacterium oligocarboniphilum; assembly: GCF_013377855.1. Taxonomy (GTDB): domain Bacteria; phylum Pseudomonadota; class Gammaproteobacteria; order Burkholderiales; family Burkholderiaceae_D; genus Undibacterium; species Undibacterium oligocarboniphilum. Next base: position 375,321 of record NZ_JABXYJ010000003.1, read on the forward strand.
TGCCGCCTGCCCCGCGATATGCGCGATGCCGCAATTACTGAGACTGCGCAGCCAGCCATCAGCATAGCCCACAGCCACAGTCGCAATACGACTGACCCGCGTGCTGCGCCAGGTCGCACCATAGCCGACGCTGGTATTGGGCGGGATTTCGCGGGTCTGGATAATGCGTCCCTGCAGATACGCTACCGCCTTCATCGGATTGGCCTGACCGGCAACCGGCGCCACGCCGTATAAGGCGGCGCCGGGGCGCGCCAGATCGAAATGAAAATCCGGCCCCAGGAAAATACCGGAAGAATTTGCCAGACTACCCTTGGCGTCTGGGAATAACTGACGCAACAGACGGAACTGATCGAGCTGCCGGCGGTTCATCGGATTGGCCTGATCTTCCGCGCAGGCCAGATGACTCATCACATGCGAGACGGCAATTCCATCCAGCAGGCTGGGGACTTGTTTCAGCTGTGCCAATTCAGCCGCAGACAATCCCATGCGCGCCATACCGGTATCGACCTGGACGATCGCTGGCAATGCCCGCTGCTCCTGCTGCGCCAGCCGTTGCCAGGCCCGTATCTGTGACAGGCTGTTCAATACCGGTGTGCACTGGTACGCCAGGAAATCGGCTTCGCAACCGACTGGGGAGCCGTGCATCACGATGATCTGGGCGGCCTGCTGCAAATGCGAACGTAAGGCAATGCCCTCTTCCAGATGCGCAACAAAAAAATGCCGGCACCCTTCTGCATACAGCGCCAGAGCGATCCTCTCCGCTCCCAGTCCATAAGCATCCGCCTTGACCGCAGCACCGCAGACTGCGGTACCCAGCCGACCCCGGAGCAAACGGTAGTTATCGCGCACTGCCTGCAAGTCGATATGCAGTACAGCGCCAGCTCTTGCTTCTATGTGTTGCATCGTATTTGCACTCCATTACTTCAGAGAAATGAGATATTCACTCTTAGCAATGCCTGTGCCATCTGTCGTTATCACAATAATTCAAGGACTTAACCAGGGTGTCGGCATGACACCCTGGTACTGAATGTATACTTTTCAATACACCTGATACCGTAAAACGGATGACCATATTTCATCACCAGTCGTAAATGTACTCAAATAATGACGGCGTACAATAAAAAATACACCGTATTGATTTTAATACGCAACAAAATAAAAAAAGTGCAGAAAATAATCTCAGCACGAAAAGTAACAGAGAATTGGCGAAATGACAGAGAAAGTTGCGCCAAAAAGACAGCGCGACGCGCCGGATTGACAAGATGAAAAGCGGTAAAAAACGGCATGGTTATGCCGTTTTTGATTCACAGGTCTGAGTCTGGTATGGTCAGATTGACTTCAGTCTGTAATAAACCCAGCCATTCCAGCAAGGGAATGGTTGCTGGCAATAAGGGACTGACGCCGACGCTGCCCTGCCAGGCAAACGCCTGCCCCTCCATGCTTTGCGGCTCACCTTCCCATTCACGGCTGATGTAAAAATGCAGCCGGACATGCACATGCGGGTACACATGTTCCACGCCGCACCAGGGTTCGGCACTGAGGATATGAATTCCCAGCTCCTCGACAAATTCCCGCTTCAGTGCATCCAGAATCGGCTCACCCTGCTCCACTTTTCCACCAGGAAATTCCCAATAGCCGGCGTAAGGCTTACCTGACGGTCTTTCTCCAAGCAGCACATCGCCATTGGGTTTCATCAGAATACCGACGGCAACATCAATCGGGCCTTGCTGCGCAACTGCCGCCTCACTCATGCATTGCCCCATTCAGTCTGCCTGCGTAATCCCGTGCAAACTGCCATGCCACCCGCCCGGAACGGGAGCCGCGCTGCAACGCCCAGCGCAACGCTTCGGGGCGCGCCCCGGCAATTTGCTCTGCCGTGCAGGAAAAGGTCTGCAGCCAGTGCGCCACGATACCGAGGTAATCATCCTGCCGGAATGGATAAAACGAGACCCACAGTCCAAAACGTTCAGAAAGGGAAATTTTTTCCTCCACGGTTTCTCCGGGGTGCAAATCACCATCGTCTCCGTGCGTATAGCCGCTGTTGTCGGACATTTTTTCCGGCAGCAGATGGCGGCGGTTTGAGGTCGCATAGATCAGTACATTATCTGACTGCGCGGCGATACTGCCATCCAGCGCGACTTTCAATGCCTTGTAGCCTGCTTCACCTTCTTCAAACGATAAATCGTCGCAAAAAATGATAAAGCGTTCAGGGCGTTCAGCCACCAGATCGACGATATCCGGCAGGTCTGCCAGGTCGGCTTTATCCACTTCGATCAGACGCAACCCCTGGGTGGCAAATTGTTGCAGGCAGGCTTTGATCAGCGAAGATTTACCGGTGCCGCGGGCACCTGTCAGCAGCACATTGTTTGCTGGTCGCCCCTGCACAAACTGCTGTGTGTTCTGGGCGATCTGGGCTTTCTGGTCGGTGATATGGTGCAGGTCATCCAGCGTGATCACGGAAGGATGGCGCACAGCCTGCAGATAGCCGCTGCCGCCTCGCTTACGCCAGCGAAAGGCATATCCCGCCAGCCAGTCCGGTGCGGGATGCGCCACCGGCAGCAGGGTTTCGAGGCGGGTCAGCACCTGCTCGGCACGGGTCAGGAAATGCTCAAGCTGATTCATGACAACGCTCAGGAACGGTAATCGGCATTGATCGAAACGTAATCATGCGACAGGTCACAAGTCCAGACGGTGGCCGCAGCATGGCCGCGCGCCAGCCTGACCCGGATCGTGATCTCGCTTTGCTGCATAACACGCTGACCGTCCTGCTCCTGATAATCGGGATTGCGCCCACCGTTTTTTGCCACCCAGACATCATCCAGATACAGGTTCAGCTTGCTGACATCCAGATCGCCGATACCGGCATAACCAATTGCGGCCAGAATACGTCCCAGATTCGGATCGGAAGCAAAAAAAGCTGTTTTGACCAGCGGGGAATGCGCGATCGAATAAGCAATCTTGCGACACTCGTCAACAGATTGTCCTTCTTCCACTGCAATCGTGATGAACTTGGTTGCACCTTCACCATCGCGGATGATCATATGCGCCAGTTTCTGTGCCAGTGCGGTCACGGCAGTGGCCAGCAGCCGGTATTCGGGAGAGTCGATCTCAGTAATTTCCACCTCGCCGGCACCGGTGGCGATCAGCATGAAAGAATCGTTGGTGGACGTGTCGCCATCAATTGTAATGCAGTTAAACGACTGGTCTGCAGCCTGCTTCACCAGATGATCGAGTACCGGCTGCGCGACTTTGGCATCCAGCGCCAGATAGCCCAGCATGGTTGCCATATTCGGCTTAATCATACCTGCGCCTTTGCTGATGCCGGTCATCCGTACCGTCTTGCCTTGAATCTGTACGGTAGCAGAAGCCGCTTTCGGTTGCGTGTCGGTGGTCATGATGGCTTCAGCGGCATGGAACCAGTTATCTTCTTTCAGATTCGCAATAGCCTGCGGCAATCCGGCCACCAGCCGGTCTACCGGCAGTTGTTCGAGAATCACCCCGGTAGAAAACGGCAATATCTGTGCGGCTTCACATTGCAACAACTCTGCCAGCGCAGCACAGGTGGCATTCGCGGCAGCCAGCCCGGTGTCACCGGTGCCGGCATTGGCATTACCCGTATTCACCACCAGCGCGCGGATCGTACCAGTCGCCATACGCAACCCCTCCAGATGGGCCTTGGCGACCTGCACCGGCGCAGCACAGAAACGGTTCGTAGTGAACACACCTGCCACAGTGGCCGTTGGCGCCAGCTCCATGACCAGCAGGTCTTTGCGGTTGGCTTTGCGGATTCCTGCTTCGGCATAACCCAGACGGATACCGGCAACCGGTTTCAGATCAGCAGCGACAGGGAGGGGAGAATTAACGGCCATGGTAGTTTTCCTAGCGATGAAATCAAGCCGACATTGTAGGGCATTTTATTACGCTGCAATGCAAAAAAAACTGCGCCTGCCGGTTGTCTGTCGCCCCCTTCGGCGGAGGAAAAAACAGGTCAGCGGCAGAGTATTGCAGGAGCGCAGCAGCGCGTCATCAAAGGCCGATGATCATCTGCGCAATGATGTTTTTCTGGATTTCGTTGGAGCCGCCGTAAATCGACAGTTTGCGCATATTCAGGTAATTACTGCCCAGCGCACGGAGTTCACCGGAAGTGGCGGCATAGCCGGTAAAAGCGTCGTCCATTGCCTCGCGCTGGAACGCCTGCGCCTGCGGTCCGGCAGCAAGCATCATCAGCTCGGTGATGTTCTGCTGAATTTCCGTACCCTTGATTTTCAGAATCGAGGCTTCCGGTCCCGGTGCACGCTGCTGAGCCTCGGCTGACAGAACGCGCAGATTGGTGATTTCCAGCGCCATCAGGTCAATCTCGACCTGGGCAATCCGCTGTGCAAATTGCGCATCTTCCAGCATTGACACACCGTTGCGGTACTGCTCTTCGGCGAGCCGCTTGAGCCGCGCCAGTTCGCGTTTTGCAATACCGATGCCGGCAATATTGGTGCGCTCATGCCCCAGCAGAAACTTGGCGTAAGTCCAGCCCTGATTTTCCTCGCCGACCAGATTCTGCGCCGGCACCCGGACCTGATCAAACCAGACTTCATTGACCTCGTGCGCGCCATCTGCGGTAATGATCGGCCGTACCGTTACGCCCGGCGTACGCATATCAATGAGCAGAAAAGAAATTCCGCGCTGCGGCTTGACCTCTTTGTCGGTACGCACCAGGCAAAAAATCCAGTCGGCGTATTGTGCCAGCGTGGTCCAGGTTTTCTGACCATTCACCAGATAATAGTCGCCATCGGCATCCCGCTGCCGCACCGCGCTGGTCTTGACGGCAGCCAGATCGGAACCCGCCCCCGGCTCGGAATAGCCCTGACACCACCATTCTTCGCCGGCCAGAATCTTCGGCAAAAACCGTTGTTGTTGCGCTGGCGATCCGAATTCCATCAGCACCGGCGCCACCATCTTGATACCGAACGGCGGCAGCCGCGGCGCACCGGCGCCTGCACAGGCTTCGTCAAACAGATATTTTTGCACCGCATTCCAGCCGGTGCCGCCAAACGCCTGCGGCCAGGTACTGCCGCCCCAGCCACGGGCATGCAGAATACGTTGCCAACGCAGGTAATCGTCACGCTGCAAAGGCCAGCCCTGCCGCACCTTGTCACGGATATCTGCCGGCAATGCCTGCGCCAGAAAAGCCTGCACTTCCTGACGAAACGCCAGATCAGCCGCACTCAGATTTAAATCCATAGACACTCCACACAGAATAGTCGGAACAAAGGGAACAGAGACTTTCAAGACGAGTATGCCGGAAATCGACAGGCAAGGCAGCCAGCCCGGCAACGTAAATGCTTCCAGCGCCACAGAATCCATCGCGCAGAAATATACTCCCCCCATGTTTTATCAAAACCAGCCTGGCATCCAGATGTAAATTGGATGTTTATATATACTCCCCATGAGTATATTTTTAATTTTTCCAGACATTAAAAATATTCATGCAGGTGTAACAACATAGCCACGACATTCATAGGCAATAAAAAAAGGGATGAGTTTCCTCATCCCTTTACCTGCTTTCACATGCTTGCAAATGCTCACGTGCCTTCGTTTGCCTTGATCCGGCCACAGCACATGATTTCTCTGCGTTTCAGTCCGCGGCGTGAATCTGCCACCGGTCAATTCAAGTGCCTGCTCAGGCCAGCTTGCCGTGACACTGCTTGTATTTCTTGCCGCTGCCGCATGGGCAAGGGTCATTACGCCCCACCTTTAAGCCGTAGACCATTTCCGGCTGACCGTCATCTGCCAGGGCGGCGGGGGCCAGCATGTCCTCAGGGGAAGCATTAGCGTCAAAGTCCGCGTGCTGGTAATGCACGTTTTCCACCTGCGACTGCGCCATCTGCTCTTCCGCCGCCTCGATTTCCTCGCGTGACTGGATCCGCACTGTGACGACGGTCCGGATGACTTCGCCTTTAATCAGATCCAGCATTTGCGCGAACAGTTCAAAGGCTTCGCGTTTGTATTCCTGTTTCGGATTTTTCTGCGCATAACCGCGCAGGTGGATACCCTGGCGCAGATGATCCAGCGCTGCCAGATGTTCACGCCAGTGAGTGTCGATGCTCTGCAACATCACGCTGCGCTCAAAGCCCGCAAATGATTCTTTACCGACCAGCGCCACTTTGGCGTCGTATGCCGCATCGGCGGCTTGCTGCACGCGTGCCAGAATGTCTTCGTCCACCAGATTCGGCTCATCCGCGAGCACCTTCTTCAGCGGTACATCCAGCGCCCACTCCGACGCCAGCACGGCTTCAAGCCCGGCGATGTCCCATTGTTCCTCAACCGATTCGGCAGGCACATAGGTTCTGACCACATCGCTAAACATGCCATGCCGCAGCGATGTCATCAGCTCGGTAATGTCTTGAGCTTCGAGCAATTCATTACGCTGCTGGTAAATCACTTTACGCTGATCGTTCGCCACGTCATCGTATTCCAGCAACTGTTTGCGGATATCGAAGTTACGCGCCTCGACTTTGCGCTGGGCAGATTCAATCGAACGGGAAACAATGCCGGCTTCGATCGGTTCACCTTCCGGCATTTTCAGACGTTCCATGATGGCGCGTACGCGGTCGCCGGCAAAAATGCGCAGCAACTGATCATCCAGCGACAGATAGAAGCGGCTGGAACCCGGATCGCCCTGACGACCGGAACGGCCACGCAGCTGATTATCTACGCGACGGGATTCATGACGTTCGGTACCGATGATATGCAGGCCGCCTGCATTCACCACTTTTTCATGCAGCGACTGCCATTCATCGCGCAGCTGTTGCGATTGCGCCTGCTTTTCGGTATCCGATAAGGCAGCGTTCGCCTCAATCATCTGCACCTGTTTGGCGACATTACCGCCAAGGACGATATCGGTACCGCGTCCCGCCATGTTGGTGGCAATCGTGATCGCCTGCGGACGTCCTGCCTGCGCGACGATTTCCGCCTCGCGCGCATGTTGCTTTGCATTAAGCACGTTATGCGGCAGTTTGGCCTTCGCCAGAATGCCGGACAACAGCTCGGAATTTTCAATCGAGGTAGTACCGACCAGCACCGGCTGACCGCGTTCGTAGCAATCCTGAATGTCTTTCAGCATCGCGCCGTATTTTTCCTCAGCCGATTTGTAGACCTGATCCTGACGGTCTTTACGCTGGGACGGACGGTTCGGCGGAATCACCACGGTTTCCAGACCGTAGATTTCCTGGAATTCATATGCTTCCGTATCTGCGGTACCGGTCATGCCGGACAGCTTGGCGTACATACGGAAGTAATTCTGGAAAGTGATCGAAGCCAGCGTCTGGTTTTCGTTCTGAATGCGCACACCTTCCTTGGCTTCAACTGCCTGATGCAAGCCGTCCGACCAGCGACGGCCGGTCATCATCCGACCGGTAAATTCATCCACAATCACGATTTCATCGTTCAGCACTACATAGTGCTGGTCTTTGAAATACAACGCATGGGCGCGCAGCGCCGCATACAGATGGTGAATCAACGTGATGTGCGCAGGGTCGTACAGCGATGCACCTTCCGGCAGCAGCCCCATCTGGGTCAGGATTTTTTCGGCTTTGTCGTGCCCTGCTTCGGTCAGCAGAACCTGATGCGCTTTTTCATCTTTGGTGTAATCACCGGGCACCTCGATGACGCCCTTGCCATCCGGTGTTTCCTCGCCGATCTGCAAAGTCAGCAGCTTCGGCACTTCGTTCATTTTGTAATACAGCTCGGTGTGATTTTCTGCCTGTCCGGAAATAATCAGCGGTGTGCGGGCTTCATCGATCAGGATCGAATCGACCTCGTCCACCACCGCGAAATTCAGGCTGCGCTGCACGCGCTCCCTGGCCTCAAACACCATGTTGTCACGCAGGTAGTCAAAACCGAATTCGTTATTGGTTCCGTAGGTGATGTCGGAGGCATACGCTTCCTGCTTGGCATCATGGTCGAGCTGCGACAGGTTGATGCCGGTACTGAGACCCAGCCAGCCGTACAGTTGCCCCATCCATTCCGCATCGCGTTGCGCCAGATAGTCATTCACCGTCACCACATGCACGCCTTTGCCGGACAGCGCATTGAGATAAATCGGCAGGGTACCCATCAGGGTTTTACCTTCACCGGTACCCATTTCCGCGATTTTTCCGTAATGCAGCACCATCCCGCCGATCATCTGGACGTCGAAGTGGCGCATTTTCAAGACGCGCTTACTGGCTTCGCGGCAGACTGCAAATGCTTCGACCAGCAGATCGTCAAGCGTTTCGCCTTTCGCCACACGAGCCTTGAATTCAGCAGTCTTGGCTTGTAATGCCTCGTCTGACAACGCCTCAAACTGAGGTTCCAGTGCGTTGATCTGACGCACCGTTTTTTGGTATTGCTTCAAAAGCCGCTGATTACGGCTGCCGAATATCTTGGTCAGGAATGACATGCTATGAACGAAAAGTTAAATTCTGGAAAAAGATTGCCGCAATGCTTGCTTTCACAGCAACATTAAGGGATAACTCACGATTCTACCATGCGGCTCAAGCTTCACCAGTAAACACTGAGCAAAAGCTGGCCGTATTGGCAGGAGTTGGTGGCTATTTGTGCAAACTCAAGTTTATTTTTGATTCAAAGCTGCAACATTTGCCAGACTGGCGCCCGCAGACAGGAATTTATGCGGATTTTGCGGCACATCCTTGACCCTGACCTCGAAATGCAGATGCGCCCCGGTTGAGCGCCCGGTTGAGCCGATATCAGCGATATGCTGACCGCGTTTAACGATATCGCCGAGTTTCACATAGATTTTAGAGGTGTGCGCATAACGGGTAATCAAATCCCCGCCGTGGTCAATTTCCAGCATATTGCCAAATTGCGGATGGTATTCGGCAGCGATTACCACGCCGCCGGCCGCAGCCACAATCGGGGTGCCGGTCGGCGCCGGAAAATCAATGCCTTCATGAAAAGCATTGCGCCCTGTGAACGGGTCCAGCCGCCAGCCGAAACCGGATGCGTTGTAACTCACATTCACCGGCTGAATTGTGGGCAGCAGCTTGGACTGCATCTTGAATCCCATGAGCTTGGTTTCCACCACATTCAGATAATCGGAACGGTGCTCCACATCGGTGGACAAGGCATCAAGCGCCGCCTGAAACTCGGACATATTCAACTCATGTGCAGGGGCGCTGGAAATTTCCGGTCCGCCCCGCGCTGGTAGCTCCTTGAAATTAAACTCTTCCGGTTTGATGCCGGCCAGCCCCTGCACCCGCTCTCCCAGCGCATCCAGCCGGATCAGCTGCGCCTGCATTTCCCCCAGTCTGACCGCCATTGCCGCCAGGTTTTCTTTCACATAGCGGTCTTTGGCGTTCGGATCACTGCTCAGTGCCGCACCGGCCGGCAGAATGGTTTTTAAAAACGGCACATCGGCGCTCGCCAGCCGCAAAGTCACTGCGGCCATCAGGGCGGCGCACAACATGGTGACGATCAAGAACCCTAACAATCCGATCACAATGTGATGCGTCGCCAGCGTGACGGATTTGGCCTGCGTGAAACGGGAATGCATCAGAATGATCTGCATTTCTTCCCCCTGTGAGCTTCTGACGCTAAAGACTGCGCCGCTTTATGGTAATGTGCTGCCCATGTCGACATCTTCATCACCTCCGTTTCGAATCCATATCAGGCGCGGACGCCCAGTTCAGGGTGCCAGCGGCGCTGCCGATTTTCTGCGCATGAATGAAAAATTCTCGCCTCTGTTGCCGGCGATCCAGCGCAATGTGTCGTTACAAAAAGATTGTGCGGCGATCCTGCCGCCGATATTTGATACTTGCGAAGTCATGCAGCTGGCTGAAAACCGGCTGACGCTTTCTGCGCCGAATGCAGCCCTGGCGACGAAGCTGAAACAATATTGCCCGAAACTGCAGACTTACCTGCTCGAACGTGGCTGGCAGATTAACGCAATCCGTATCAAAGTACAAGTGAAGCGGACGGTGCCAAAAGCACCGCCGGTCAAACAGCTGAAACTGTCCGCCACCGCCCTGCAGGCATTCAGCCACCTGGAAAAAACCATGGATGACAACTCGCAGAATGCCGCTTTGAAAATAGCACTGACCAAACTGCTGGAACGGCACCGCCAAAAATAAGGGACATGTCAGCACACACGCCGCTCCACCGCATCAGCGCTGACGCTCCTTTTCCCACAGCACGTCAGCACCGCGGCTTAAGTGATTCAGCACCCGTGCCAGCACAAACATCAGATCGGACAAGCGGTTCACATACTGCCGCGGCGCATCGTTGATAGGTTCGCTTTTCCCGACACTGACGATGGCGCGCTCGGCCCGGCGGCACACGGTACGGCAAACATGCGCCAGCGCAGCCTGACGCGAGCCTCCTGGCAAAATGAAGTCTTTCAACGGCGGCAGGTTGGCGTTGTATTTTTCCAGCAAGGCATCCAGCCTGGCAACTTGTTCCGCCGTGATCAGCTGATAACCCGGAATACAGAGTTCCCCGCCCAGATCAAACAAGTCGTGCTGAATCGAAATCAATTCCTGCTGCATCTGCTCCGGCAAATTTTCACACAACAGAACTCCGATATGGGAATTCAGTTCATCCACATCGCCCATAGCATGCACCCGCAATGCATCCTTATCGACACGACTGCCATCTCCCAGCCCGGTGGTTCCGGCATCACCGGTGCGCGTTGCAATTTTAGAAAGTCTATTACCCATGTTATGTCCGAAATCCGCAATCAAGCCACAGAGCATAAGGCAAAAATGTCCGGTACGCATCATAATAGGGTGCTGGATAAGCAATTCATGCGGAATGGCTGAACGCATGCGCCGGAAAATCTGTTGCATTCCGACTTCGTAATACTCATGTCAGTATTGTTCACGACAATACTGACACCCAGCCGGGAACGATGCGTGCGGGATTGGTGTATATCGTATGTACAAAATGTTGCCCGCCGCCTGCGCGCCTTGCAATACAATCCACTCAGCCCGCAAAACAGAATAATGACCAGGACTTACGATGGCTACACGATTACCACCGGTTCACGCGCTTTCCGCTTTTGAAGCAGCTGCCCGCTTCGGATCCTTTGCCGTGGCGGCGGAAGAACTCTGCATCACCCCGTCCGCCTTGTCGCACCGGATCCGCCTGCTGGAAGAGCATCTGTGCGAACGGGTATTTGTGCGGGAGGGACGCAGTGTCACGCTGACGGAATTCGGCCGGCGCTATCTGGATGTGGTCAGGGCCGCATTGCGCACCCTGTCGGATTTTCCCCTGCCAAACAAAACGACCCAAAATCAGATGCGGGTCAAAGTGACGGTACCGCCAACTTTTGCCCGTTACATGTTCATGCCGCGACTGGCCGAATTCATGGCCGAATACCCGGACATTGAAGTCGAAGTCTATCTGTTCGTCCCGCTGTATGATCTGAGCCTGTCGGAAAGTGATGTCGAAGTCCGCTTCGGTGCTGGTGAATATCCCAATCTGGTGACCAAAAAACTGTTTGTCGAACCCAGTTTCGCCGTCGCCAGCCCCGCCTATCTGAAGACCATCCCGCCGGTCAAAACACCGGAAGACCTGCGCCATGCACGACTGCTGCGCTCTGCATTGGAGCCTTGGCAACCGTGGTTTGAAGTAGCCGGACTGGATTGGGCAGAACCGACACGCGGCCTGCGTGTGGATGATCTGGGTCTGCTGCTGGAAGCCGTCAAACATGGCCACGGTGTGGGTCTCACACGCCAGCATTTCGCACAGGACATGATTGACAACGGCGACGTAGTACGTCTGTTTGATACCCAACTGGCCAGCCCGCCACATGCTTATTACCTGGTGCATGAAGCCCAACCCAGCCTGCGGCCTGAAGTGCAGCTTTTTATCGACTGGATGCAGTCAGCCTATCAAGTGATCTGAACAATCGGCGCCGCCCAGCATACAAAATTGCATGATGCCGGCATGAGTTCCCACATTCATTCCGGCATGCATTTCAACATTAATCAACCGGGCGACCAGCAGATGCCGTCCATAGCCGGAACCAGTGTTCGCGTGACAATATCTGCGTGCAGGCCTGCACTGCCTCGCGCACTGCTGCCAGCCGGCCGGAACCTGTCAGGACAACCGGGCGCGAAGGATGCTGCAGCACCCACGCCAGCGCTACTGTGCTGACGGGCAAACAGCGCTCTGCAGCGATCTGCTGCAATACCTGCCGAACCCGCTGCAATTGCGGCGATGCATCGGATTCTGTCGCCAGCAGGCGACCGCCCGCCAGTGCCGACCAGATCATCGGCACAATCCGTTCACGCTGGCACTGATCGAGAGTGCCATCGGTTAATGCCTGCATCCGCAACAGCGATAATTCCACCTGGTTCGTCACCAGCGGCACCCGGGAGGCCAGCAACGCAAACTGTGACGGCATGAAATTGGAGACGCCGAAATGCCGCACTTTGCCACTCTCTCGCAATTGCGTAAATGCTGCGGCGATCTCATCCGCCTCCATCAGCGGATCAGGCCGGTGTATCAGCAGCAGATCCAGCGTTTCAATCTGCATCGCCCGCAACGACTGCTCCGCAGAAGCAATAATGTGTTCGCGACTCGTATCGTAATGCTGGATGCCGTGTGCGGGCCGGTGCGGCGACACCAGCCGGATACCGCATTTGCTGACAAACTGGAAACGCTGCCGCAACCCGGGTGCGATACGCAGCGCCTCACCCAGCAAGGTTTCACTCTGATAGTCGCCATAGATATCAGCCTGATCGAGCGTGGTAACACCCAATTCCAGCGCCTGCTCCAGAAATCTGACGCGCTCCTGAGGTGTCATTTGCCAGCTGGCCAGCCGCCATAAACCGAGAACAATACGGGAAAATTCGGGACCATCAGCTGCCATGCTGATGCGTGGGGCAATCGTCGTATTCATAAAATCCGTGGTGATCGTGAAAAAAATATACGCCAGTCAGCGACCGGAAAAAAAGCGGCATCTCCGTAGAGCTTGTGCTACCAGTTGTATCGGTTATGCCTCTTTTACCTGCGATATCGCAGCCTGCAGGCTGGCAGTTTTGGTATAGCCGGAAGCCACCAGATGCAAGGCGTCCTGATGCAACACTAACAAGGCAGGAAAGCCGCGAATGCCCCAACGCTGGCATTGCTGGAATTCCTGCTGCGTGGCCATCATGCAGGCAGGCGAGTTCAATGTCTCGAGAAAGCTCGCCACGTCAAAACTGTCTGCGCCATCAATCTGATTGAGCGCATCGGTAACGATCACGGCAAGCTGCGCCAGATCCGTCACGTCAGCCCCCTGCGCATAAAACGCCCGCTGAATCGCATGAAAAACCGGAAGCAGCTGGCGCACAGTCAGATGATCGGCCACCATTTTTGCCGCCACAAAAGCACGGCAGGCAGGTTCCGTGTCGTAGATAAAACCGGGCTGGCTCATGGCCGCTTCAGAAAATGGCAGGCCGCTGGCTTCTGCCACATGCTTCCAGTGCTGATGCAGAGTCTGCCGCAGCTCGTCAGTCAATGGTTCTTTATTATAGGCGCGCAAACCGCCGACCAGGATATCGAGTTCTGCATCCGGCATGCTGTCGAGCAAGGCCTGCAGCTCGGGGTCAAATCCATAGCACCAGGAGCACATCGGGTCGGCAACATAGATCAATTGTGTCATGGCAGCTCGCTCATAAAGTCAGTGATGCCGTATTGTATAGAAAGCCGGCACAATGCACCGGATGCCGCCGACATGCTGATCAGGCCGGATACAAGGCGCCCAGAATCCGTGGCCCGCGCGCACCTGTCACTGCTGCCAGATTTCCCGGCTGACGCAAACAGAATTGCTGTGCCAGCCAGGCAAAAGCCAATGCTTCCACCTGTTCCGGCGCAATACCCAATGACGCAGTGCTTTCGATCGTGATCTGTTTTTGCGTTGCCTGCAATTCGCTCCGCAGCAAGGACATCAGCTGTGCATTGTAAGCACCGCCACCGCAGACATATACAGCGCTGACGTCCTTGCCATCGACGGTAATGGCCTGCGCCAGCGTGCGGGCGGTGTAAGCACACAAGCTCGCCTGCACATCGACGGCAGCCAGATCAGGGAATGACCGCAGATGGGACAACAACCAGTCTGCGTGAAACAAGTCGCGCCCGGTACTTTTCGGAGCCGGCAACGCCAGATAAGGTTCTTGCATCAATCGATCCAGCAATGCCTCCGACACGCGCCCCTGTGTCGCCCAGGCACCGCCACGGTCATACGCAGCGCCCTGCTGTCTTTGCATCCAGAAATCCATCAGGACGTTTCCTGGTCCGGTATCAAAGCCATGCGTACTGCCGTCTGCCGCCAGCACGCTGATATTGCTGATACCGCCGATATTGGCCACCACCCGGGTTTCACCGGCTGCACCAAAAATAGCACGATGAAAAGCGGGCACCAGCGGTGCACCCTGACCGCCGGCCGCCACATCGCGGCTGCGAAAATCAGCCACCACACTGATTCCGGTCAGCTCTGCCAGTAAAGCCGGATTATTGGTCTGACGCGTATAACCCAACTCCGGTCGGTGACGTATGGTTTGCCCATGCGCGCCGATTGCACTCACCGTCACCGGCCCCGACTGCGCCAGTAAGACGCTGACGCACTCTGCATACACGGCCGCCAGCCGGTTTGCCAGCAACGCTTCCAGATGAATTTCATTATTTCCCGGTTGCTGCAGCGACAACGCATCCGCACGGAATGTCTCGTCGAAAGGGACATAAGCGCTTGCCAGCAATGCGATTGGCGCAGCAGGAGATGCAGGCAAACAAACCAGTACACCATCCACACCATCGAGGCTGGTACCAGACATTAAACCGATGTACAGCTCTTGATTTTCGTAACGCATAGTCGCTTCAGTCGCGTGAATGCATGCTTGAATGAAAAAAGGCCGAACATCTGTCCGGCCCGGATGGAGTGATGGCGATCAGCGGGATGCGAGTTTCATCGTCTCGGCAAAACGCTCCGGGCGCATCAGATTGAAACGATGCGTCATGTCAGCCGCAATCGCCTTGAATCGCGGCATATCGTTCCCGGCCAGCGGCGGAGCATCGGGTACCACAATCGACATCGGGTCTTTAGGCTGATTGCTGACACGGAATTCATAATGCAGATGCGGCCCGGTGGCCCAGCCGGTAGAGCCGACATAACCGATCACATCGCCCTGGCTGACATGACTGCCTTTGTGAATTCCCGGTGCAAACGCGCTCATGTGACCATATGCCGTACTGTAAGCTCCCCAGTGTTTGATGACGATCAGATTTCCGTAGCCATTGCTTTTTCCGGCCATTTCCACCACTCCATCACCGGAGGCACGAATCGGCGTACCGGTCGGTGCTGCAAAATCCACGCCCTGATGTGCTTTCCAGACACCAAGAATCGGATGCATGCGCATAGAAAAACCAGAAGAAATACGGGTGAATTTCAGAGGAGACTTCAGAAAAGCTTTCTTGAGTGACTTACCGTCAAATGTGTAATACCCTCCCTGCCCGCCAGCTTCATCAAACCACACCGACTGATAGGTTTTACCAGCATTAGTAAACTCACCGGCCAGCACACGACCGGTTTTCACCAGCTGACCGTTCTGCCAGAAACTTTCATAGACCACATTGAACTGATCGCCGCGCTGCAATTTACGGAAATCAATATTGGTTTCAAACATGCTGACGATCTGGGAAGCGACCGGATCTGAAATATTGGCTTCATCTGTCGCAGCAAACAGCGAGGAGCGGATATTACCGGAAGCCATTTCGACACGCCGTTCCAGTTTGGCATTCACTTCCGTCGCCACAAAATGGCCGTTTGCATCACGGTTGATTTCAATATTCCGTGCAGGCTTGTCACTTCCGTCCTGCAAAGTCATCTGCAACCACTCCAGCTCCCCCTCTTCATTCGTGCGGGCGCGAACCGCCTTGTCCGTACGAAGCTGCAACAGATTGCGTGCAATGCTGTCAGATTTAATGAATTTATCGGCCTCGTCATCATCGACGCCCAGCCGCAGCAGCAGTGCGCTCAAGGTGTCGCCGCGACGGATGGTTTCTTCTCTGATGAAATGCTGTTCACTGGCTTCCAGCGCTGCAATCTGCTCATCGAGTACCGGGAGCGGTAAAGTCTGGGTAATTTTCTTGACTGGTAAATCTGACGCATCGGGAGCCAGTGGCGCTACAGCTGCCGCACCGACTGCACAAACCGCGAAAAATATAGCGGTGACAGAAACCACTCGGGTAACGCGGGTAGAACCGGGCAACCATCTGCTGCCAGTCACCACGCGAAGTAATTTATCTGTTGGACGCATGCAATAAGTTAAAATTGACTGTTTTTATAAAAAATTCTCTGTCGTTACAGGTCTGAAGCAGATTGCACAAAATGCATGCTATGCGGCTCAGACTACAGATACGGACGACAAACAAAGCCGGAATTATAAAACAAGTAAACCCGATATTAATTCTGAAACTGCGCCTGAAACTGAATCTGAAAACAGGTCGAAGTCAGACGAGAACCAGGGTACAGAATTAAGCAAAACGCTGATTATGAATTCAGAATACAAATCCTGACAGCGGTGTTACAAAAAAATTTGATGTGAATTAAACATGACTTCTGCACAAGCAACTACCTCCACTTCCGGTCCATCTTCATCACCAGCCCCTTTGCCATTGTCTGAAGCGGTTTTACATGCGCTCGCTGTGACCAAACGCGGCGTTGACGAATTGCTCATAGAATCCGAATTTGCACAAAAATTAGCGCGCAGTGAGCAAACTGGCAAGCCTTTGCGCATCAAACTCGGGCTGGACCCGACCGCACCCGACCTGCATCTGGGGCACACCGTCGTACTGAACAAAATGCGCCAGTTGCAGGATCTCGGACACAACGTGATTTTCCTGATCGGCGATTTCACCTCGATGATCGGCGACCCGTCCGGCCGCAATGCCACGCGCCCGCCGCTGACGCGCGAGCAGATCGAGGAAAATGCGCAGACCTATTTCAAACAGGCGAGTCTGGTGCTGGATGCGGCAAAAACCGAAATCCGCTACAACTCCGAATGGTGCGATCCGCTGGGCGCACGCGGCATGATTCAGCTGTCATCCAAATATACCGTAGCACGCATGATGGAGCGCGACGACTTTACCAAGCGCTTCAAAGCCGGCACGCCAATATCGATTCACGAATTTCTGTATCCGCTGATGCAGGGCTATGATTCGGTCGCCCTGCAATCCGATCTGGAGCTGGGTGGCACGGATCAGAAATTCAACCTGCTGGTAGGCCGTGAATTACAAAAAGATTATGGACAAGAGCCGCAATGTATTCTGACCATGCCTTTGCTGGAAGGTCTGGACGGCGTCGAGAAAATGTCCAAGTCGAAAAATAACTACATCGCGATCACTGAACCGGCGAACACCATGTTCGCCAAAGTCATGAGCATTTCCGATGAAATGATGTGGAAATACTATGACCTGCTGTCTTTCTGTTCGATAGAGCAAATCGCGACATACAAGAGAGCCGTGGCAGAAGGTCAGAATCCGCGTGATATCAAAGTCGCTCTGGCGCAGGAAATCGTCGCCCGCTTCCACAGCAAACAGGCTGGAGAAGAAGCACTGGCAGATTTCGTGAACCGTTCTAAAGGCGGCATTCCGGATGACATTCCGGAAGTCACGCTGGCAGGTGCGCCGATCGGTATCGGCCAATTACTCAAACAGGCAAACCTGTGCGCCTCCACCTCGGAAGCGCTGCGCATGGTGGAGCAAGGCGGTGTGCGCATCGACAGCGCTGTCATCAGCGATAAAGGCTTGAAAGTCGATGCCGGCAGCTTCGTACTGCAAGTCGGCAAACGTAAATTTGCACGGGTAACCCTGACAGCATGATCACCTTACTGCAGCGCGTCAGCCATGCCAGCGTGGTAGTGGATGACGTCCGCATTGGTGCGATTCAGGCGGGTCTGATGGTGCTGGTCTGCGCAGAACGTGGTGACACCGAAAAAGAAGCGGATGCCCTGCTGAGCAAATTGCTCAGCTACCGTGTTTTCAGTGACGATGCTGGCAAAATGAACCGCAGCATCCGCGACACGCAAGGCGGGCTGTTGCTGGTGCCGCAGTTTACACTGGCTGCCGACACCCAGTCCGGCACCCGCCCATCATTCACGCCTGCCGCACCGCCCGAAGTCGCCAAACAATTATTTGATTACTTCGTCGCACAGGCCCGCACCCAACATGCGCAGGTGGAAACTGGTCAGTTTGGCGCTGACATGAAAGTGTCGCTGACCAATGACGGCCCCGTGACCTTCTGGCTGGAAACCAAAAAGCAAACTGCGTCGTAATACCCGTCCATATCTCAACGCCCATCGCCCTTCTGCACTCGTCAAAGTCCATTAAACCATGACAGAAATTCTTCTGATACGGCACGGCGAAACCGCCTGGAATGCCATTAAACGTCTGCAAGGTCATCTCGATATCCCGCTCAACGCCGAAGGTACACGTCAGGCAAAAGCGTTGGCCGCCGCGCTGCAAAACGAAAAACTCGATGCCATCATCTCCAGCGATTTACAGCGCGCCGTTCAGACCGCCGGAGAAATCGCCCGCCTGCAAGGCATTGGTATCCGCATTGACGCCGGCTTGCGTGAGCGCTGCTATGGCGGTTTTGAAGGGCAACTCTACATTGAGATTCCTCATCTGTTTCCGGAAGCCCACGCCGCCTGGAAATCCCATGATCCGGACGCAGAATTTCCACCGGGCGAAAACACCGGAGAAACCACACGCCGTTTTCATCAGCGCGTGATGGAGCACATCTATTACTACGCCAGACAATTCATGCATCAGAAAATTGCTCTGGTTGCCCATGGCGGCGTGCTGGAATGTGCCTACCGTGACGCCAAACAACTGCCGCTGAATGCACCGCGCGAAGTCACCATCTTCAATGCCAGCATCAACCGTTTCCATTTTGATGGTAAACAGCTGCAATTGATACAGTGGGGCGATATCGCGCATCTGGATGCCGACGATACGCTGGACGAAATCGATCAACTTAAATAAGCCACGGCAGGCAGCGTTCTTCTTACTGAAACCGCCTGTCGCTCCGAGGCACGATGTGGCGTCTGACCAGACGCCACAAGACATAAGCACTGCCCGGAAATGTTTGACCTCAGCCCAGCAACTGATAAACATTCCCTATTGATCTCTGCCGTAAAATCATTCATCACAATCACATAATCGGGCCTGAGTTCCTTCAAAAGCACAATCAGCAATCCCTCAAACAACACCGCTTCATGCCGGCATCAATCCCAATGCCGGTGTGTAAAAAAGCAATGAAAAATAATTATTTGTCACAATAAATAATCTCTTTTTTAAAGTGATTTTTGCCAATTATTTAGGCAGCTTTCAGGTAGAATAGCGCTTCTTCAAAATTCCCCTGTCAGCGCATCGTGCAAATCGGCTCTTACCTCCTGCGAAATAATCTGTTTGTAGCACCGATGGCAGGCGTGACGGACCGGCCATTCCGCCAGCTATGCAAAGAGCTGGGCGCAGGGTATGCCGTGTCAGAAATGGCGGCATCGAATCCCAGGCTGTGGGAAACCGAGAAATCAACACGCCGCACCAACCACGAAGGTGAGATGGAACCCAAGGCAGTGCAGATTGCCGGCGCCGACCCGCAGATGCTGGCCGATTGCGCCAGACACAATGTCGATAAAGGTGCGCAGATCATCGATATCAACATGGGCTGCCCGGTTAAAAAAGTCTGTAATGCCTGGTGCGGTTCCGCGCTGCTGCAACACGAAACATTGGTCGGTGAAATTCTCGATGCAGTCGTTAGCGCAGTCGATGTGCCGGTCACGCTGAAATTCCGCACCGGCTGGGATCGCGCACACAAAAACGCGCTCATCATCGCGCGCATGGCGGAAGCTGCCGGAATACAGATGCTGACCCTGCACGGACGCACCCGCGCCGATGGCTACAAAGGCGAGGCTGAATACGAAACGATTGCCGCAGTTAAAGCAGCGGTGAAGATTCCTGTTGTGGCGAATGGCGACATCACCACACCGGAAAAAGCCCGCTATGTACTCGATGTGACTGGTGCCGACGCCATCATGGTCGGCCGTGCGGCACAAGGCCGACCGTGGATTTTTCGCGAGATTGAGCATTTCCTGAAAACCGGTACCCATCTGCCACCGCCACTGATTGCAGAAGTCCGTGAGTTAATGTTGCAGCACTTACAGGCCCATTATGCGTTTTACGGTGAATATCTCGGTGTGCGAACGGCACGCAAACATATCGGCTGGTACGTACAGGACCTGAGCGGCGGTGAAGCATTCCGGCAACAGATGAATCTGCTCACCGATTGCGAAGCACAACTGGCTGCCGTCAGTCATTTTTTTGATTGCATGGCCGGGGAACGGTTACAATACCGCCCCTTTGAAGAAAAACTGGCAGCGTAAAAAAAGAGTCGTCGTGTGTATTACGCCCAACTGCTGACAAACGGGTGATCAACAACACCCTGCATAACCAAACCAAATAAAAACAACATGAGCAAAGATAGTATCCAAGACGCCGTTCACAAAAATCTGGAAAAATACTTCCGTGATCTGGGTGAACAACCCGCCTCCAATATTTACGACATGGTTGTGCTGGCCGTCGAAAAACCGATGCTGGAAATGGTGATGACGCGCGCCGCCAGTAACCAGTCGCAAGCGGCGGATATGCTGGGCATCAATCGCAATACCCTGCGCAAAAAATTGCAGCAGCACGGTTTATTGTAAGCAGCCAGCACCTTATGTGGCCTGAGACCGATTTCCCTACTTAATGAAAATATCATGATCAAACAAGCCCTCATATCCGTCTCCGACAAGACCGGTGTGCTCGATTTTGCACGTGAATTATCCGCACTCGGTGTCAAGCTGCTGTCCACTGGCGGTACCGCCAAACTGCTGGCCGATAACGGTCTGCCTGTCACTGAAGTGGCTGACTACACCGGTTTTCCGGAAATGCTGGATGGCCGCGTGAAGACGCTGCACCCGAAAGTCCATGGCGGCATTCTGGCGCGCCGCGATTTTCCTGAGCATGTCGCGGCACTCGAACAACACAGCATTCCTACCATCGATATGGTGGTGGTGAATCTGTATCCATTCCAGCAAACAGTCGCCAAGGCAGAATGCTCACTCGAAGATGCGATCGAAAACATCGACATCGGCGGGCCGACGATGCTGCGCTCCTCGGCAAAAAACCATAAAGACGTCACGGTGATAGTTGATCCCAGCGACTACGCGATCGTGCTGGCAGAAATGAAAGCCAATCAGAACGTCGTCAGCTATGACACCAAATTCACACTGGCAAAAAAAGTATTCGCCCACACAGCACAATATGATGGCGCGATTACGAATTACCTGACCAGCCTCGGTGAAGACAAAGCCCACACAACACGCAGCGCCTATCCGCAAACACTGAATCTGCATTTCGAAAAAGTGCAGGAAATGCGTTATGGTGAAAATCCGCATCAGTCTGCCGCGTTTTACCGTGACCTCAAAACAGTAGCCGGTGCACTGGCGAATTACACGCAATTGCAAGGCAAGGAACTGTCTTACAACAATATCGCCGATTCCGATGCCGCATGGGAATGCGTGAAATCGTTCAAAGAATCTGCCTGCGTGATCGTCAAGCATGCCAATCCTTGCGGCGTCGCACTGGGTGCAACACCATTCGAAGCCTACAGCAAAGCTCTGCAAACCGACCCGACTTCTGCGTTCGGTGGCATCATCGCCTTCAACCGCGAACTCGATGGCAAGGCGGCAGAAATCGTTGCCAAGCAATTCGTCGAAGTATTGATCGCGCCGTCCTTCACTGCCGAAGCGAAAGCGATATTCGCTGCGAAACAAAACGTGCGTCTGCTGGAAATCGCGCTGGGTGACGGGATCAATCAATATGATGTCAAACGCGTCGGCGGTGGTCTGCTGGTACAAGCGCCCGACTCAAAAAACGTGTTGCAGGAAGAATTGCGCGTCGTCTCCAAACTGCAGCCAACGCCGCAACAAATGTCCGACATGATGTTTGCGTGGCGTGTTGCAAAATTCGTCAAATCGAATGCGATTGTCTTCTGCGGCAACGGCATGACGCTGGGTGTCGGTGCGGGTCAGATGAGCCGCATTGACTCGGCACGGATCGCTTCCATCAAAGCGCAAAACGCCGGTCTGACGCTGACTGGCTCTGCGGTAGCGTCGGACGCCTTCTTCCCGTTCCGCGATGGTCTCGATGTGGTCGTCGATGCAGGTGCGACCTGCGTGATTCATCCGGGCGGCTCCATGCGTGATCAGGAAGTCATCGACGCGGCAGATGAACGCGGCGTGGTGATGGTCTATACTGGCACCCGTCATTTCCGTCATTAATCAAACGCCTTGCCTTGCGCGGGGCAAGGCAAGCATGAAAATATTAGGTATCGACCCCGGCCTGCGCACGACTGGCTTCGGGGTCATCCACAAACAGGGTCAGAAGCTGACATACATCGCTTCCGGCACCATCAAAACCGTCGAAGGCTCTCTGCCCGACCGGCTCAAGAGCATACTCTCCGGCGTATCTGAAATCGTCAGTACCTATCGTCCCGATTGCGCAGCCATCGAAAAAGTGTTCGTGAATGTGAATCCGCAATCGACATTATTGCTCGGACAAGCACGCGGGGCGGCAATCTGCGCGCTGGTCTCGGCTGAACTCAGTGTAGCGGAATACACGGCATTACAAGTCAAACAAGGCATTGTCGGACATGGCCGGGCCAGGAAAGAACAGGTACAGGACATGGTGCAACGTTTACTGATGCTATCTGGCACACCCAGTCCCGACGCTGCAGATGCGCTTGGCGTTGCCATCTGCCATGCGCATAGCGGCGAAGCATTGGCAACACTGAGTACAATCGCTCCTGAACTGGCAAAAAAAGGGTTGCGCGTGAAATCAGGCCGGCTGATCGGGTAGTACAGCGGAAATACAGCGACTGTTATCCGATCAATTTCTGCACAAACGAGCAAACCCACTTTTGATTTCGGGTTTCATCTGCCGGTGAAAGGGTTGCCGTACTTTCAGCCACAACAATACGACGCTAAAAATCGCATCGATAACTCTCCTCAAGCTCTTCAGAATCGTTTACCATCACTGCTTATTCATACAGTATGAAAGCTGGACATGATCGGTCGCATTGCAGGTACCCTGATAGAAAAAAATCCGCCACAGTTAGTGATCGATTGCCAGGGTGTCGGCTATGAAGTGGATGTACCGATGAGCACGTTCTATAACCTGCCCGCGCTGGGAGAAAAAGTTGTTTTGCTCACGCATCTTGCCATACGTGAAGATGCACACATACTGTTCGGTTTTGGCAGCGCCGAAGAACGCGCCACCTTCCGTCAGTTGATCAAAATTTCCGGCGTCGGTGCACGCACGGCCCTATCGATCTTGTCAGGCATGTCCGTTGCCGATCTGGCGCAGGCGATTACCGTACAGGAAGCAGGTCGCCTGACCCGGATTCCCGGCATCGGAAAAAAAACTGCAGAACGCTTGTTACTCGAACTGAAAGGCAAACTGGGAGCGGATTTATTCACAAGCACCGAAGCATCTGCCGGTGGCGATCATAGTGCCGATATCCTTAATGCCTTGTTAGCCCTGGGTTATTCGGACAAAGAAGCCCGCCTTGCCTTAAAAACCATTCCAAAAGACAGTAACGTATCAGACGGCATCAAACTCGCTCTGAAAGCCCTGTCCAAAGCCTAATCTCCGGAATCTGCGATGAGCATACAAACCGATAATCTTTCCATCGATTTTTCTGAACAGCGAATTATTGCAGCCACGCCGGCCTCGCTTGGCGAAGAAGCGATCGAGCGTGCATTACGCCCTAAACAACTTGACGAATACGTGGGGCAGGAAAAGATCCGTGACCAGCTGGAAATCTTCATCACCGCCGCACGCCAACGTAAAGAGGCGCTGGATCACACATTGCTGTTCGGCCCACCAGGTTTAGGGAAAACAACACTGGCCCATATTATCGCCCGCGAGATGGGTGTGAATTTGCGGCAAACATCCGGCCCGGTACTGGAGCGTGCGGGCGACCTTGCCGCGCTGCTGACCAATCTGGAAGCGAACGATGTTCTGTTCATCGACGAAATACACCGGTTGTCACCTGTCGTTGAAGAGATTTTGTACCCAGCACTCGAAGACTACCAGATTGACATCATGATCGGCGAAGGCCCTGCTGCCCGTTCTGTGAAACTGGACCTGCAACCATTTACACTGGTCGGCGCCACCACCCGCGCCGGGATGCTGACCAACCCGCTACGCGACCGTTTTGGCATTGTGGCACGGCTGGAATTTTACACACCCGACGAATTAACCCGCATCGTCAGCCGCTCTTCGGCATTATTGAATGCCCCTATTCACGAAGATGGCGCCAGAGAAATTGCGCGCCGCTCCCGGGGAACACCGCGCATTGCGAACCGGCTGCTACGCCGGGTACGCGATTATGCTGAAGTCAAAGGAAATGGTGAAATTACAAAACTCACTGCGGATGCTGCACTGCGGATGCTGGACGTGGATATCGCAGGTTTTGACCTGATGGACAGAAAATTGCTGGAAGCCATTTTATTCAAATTTGGCGGCGGCCCGGTCGGACTCGATAATGTGGCGGCAGCGATTGGCGAAGAACGCGATACGATTGAAGATGTGCTGGAACCTTACCTGATTCAGCAGGGCTACCTGCAACGCACTCCGCGCGGACGCATTGCGACAACACTGGCATATCACCATTTCGATCTGCCGCAGCCATCGCCCACTCCTCCCTGAAGCGGGTCACTTTTTTTACTCTCTTCTTTTGATTGTTTTTATTGTTTCTTATTGAAGCTTTTTATAATTCCTGATCGACGTAACCTGTCGAACCCGGCATATTCTCTCCTGCCCAACTATCCTGATCCAACACATCAGTTTGTCGTAGCAACCTGAACAATATGTACCGATAAAAACAAAAAGCGCCCGAAGGCGCTTTTTATTGATAAAACCGACGGTAAAACCGGCTTATCAGAATGCGTGGTGGATACCAACGTTCGCCAGACTTGCTGTTGCGCCGTTAGCCACAGCCAGACCACCGCCGTTGATGTTTGCATCATTTCTTACACGAGAGTAAGAACCATAGAGGTTCGTACGCTTGGACAAGGAATGTGTGAAACCAACTGCCAGCTGTGTGCTGTTGTTCGCGCCGGATGCCAGATTGTTTTGCAGACGTGCCGCTGTTGCCAGGATGTTGTCAGCAGCAGTCACAGGCACGGTTACGCCCAGCATATAACCTTTTTGATCCAGTGTATTGTTGTCTGTTGTATCTTTAGAGTAGCCAAATGCTCCCTTAGCTACGCCAAAATCATAGGTTGCGCCCAACAATACGGACTTCAGACCGTTGCTGGCTGCATCATTCTGTTTGTAGTACACAGCGCCAACATACAGTGGGCCTGCAGCATATTGGCCGTTGATACCGACGGAACGGTTAGCCGATGTGTTGCCGGCAACTTCACCGAAGCCATACAGAGCCATAGTGCTAAAACCAGACATATCGTTAGACTGGTAGCTGACACTGTTATTTACGCGCCATGAGCTGGCAGACAGGAAACCGAATACACCGCCTGTGGAAGTAGAGCCACCAGCAACACCAGATGTGAATCCCAGATCAAATGGATCAACTGCGTCGAAGAAGTAGAACTGTGGTGTGTACTGACGACCCATCTTCACAGTACCGAAATCACCCTGCAGACCTACCCAAGACTGACGACCAAATGTCAGACCGCCCTGAGATGCACCGGAATCCATATAAATTCCTGCTTCCAGAGCAAAAATTGCTTTCAAACCGCTGCCCAGGTCTTCAGTACCTTTGAAGCCAAGACGGGAACCGCCTTGCTCGCCACTGTCCAGTGCATATTTAGTGCCCGAACCAGCACCACGATTGCCAGCCTGAACTGCCATATCGGCGATACCGTAGATAGTTACGGAAGACTGTGCTTGAGCAGAGCCTGCAACAGCAGCCATAGCGGCCAGAGCGATGAGTGATTTTTTCATTTAAATTTCTCCAAAGGATTTCAAATAACAAAGCTGCGTTTCAATCGTGAAGCAAAATTCATAATTTGTGATGAAACCAAACTTCTTGTCTGTGAACTGCTAATCTCAACATACTGTATTTGACCAAATATGGCAGGCAAGAGCCAAGCTAAATCCGCACATTGTAAATATTTAAACAATTTTTTGTCTCACACCAACAACAAATCCGATGTTAAATTGCAAATAAGAAAGCTTTTTATTAATTTCACTTCAACTTTTGTCTACCTATAAACTTCCTGTAAATTCGCTATTTATCAATTTCCAGGAAAAACCCGTATCCTTAAACGTCAACGATCACGACACTAAAAAACAAAAATGCCAGCGCAATTGCTGGCATTTTTGAATATCTGTAAAACCCGCGAACTACATCGTCAGATCAGAATGCATGCAGAATACCGACCGCAGTACGTACCGCGTGATCCTGATTAGCCAGATTGCCGATGATGCCCAGAGCCAGACTGGTGTCTTGCAGAGAAGTGGAGCCTGCTTTGGCATAAGTCAGGGAAGCATAGGCCGTCGTACGCTTGCTGAATGCATACTTCACCAGACCAATGTACTGATCTGCTTTACCAACGACATCACCCGAGCGCTTAGTGCCATAGTATGCGCCAGTGATCGTTGTCTGTGGCGACATCAGGTAATCGACGCCCAGACCAATCACTTTGATCTTACGGTTATTCGCATTACCGAACGGAGCGATGACAATGTTGCCATCTACTGTATCCTGCGCATAGGTCGCACGCAGCACAACAGCAGGGTCAACTTTGTATTTGGCACCGGCAGCCCATGCTGTCAGTGTTGCTGTATTCGTGAAATCTTTCATCTTGGCATAAGCGACTGCCGCGCCGTTTGTACCGTCGGTGAAGAAGCCGGATGCGCCCATGTAGGAGCTGGCACCGGTATCACCCGCTTTCTCGCCGAAGCCATACATCAGCGCACCGCCAAAACCATTGGTGATCGGTGATACGTACTTAATCGAATTATTCTGACGCAGTGCAGTACCGCCCTGGTTGGTACCGAAGCCACCATACAATGCACCGGAATTCATACCGCCGAACATCACGTTCGGGTTGCTGCCGGCATGCGCCAGACCGATCGGATCGGCCAAACCAACGGAGTCCACACCCAGAATATTGTTACGTCCGAACGTCACTGTACCGAAGTCACCGGACAAACCCACCCAGGACAAACGGTCAAACAGGGAGCTTGCATTACCGCCCTGGTTAAACACATTGCCACCAAAACCGGCTCCGGCCACACCAGTATCGTTAAACAGTGTGCCTTCCAGATTGAAAATTGCCTTCAGGCCGCCGCCGAGGTCTTCGCTGCCTTTAACACCCCAACGGGATGTCAGCAACTGACCCGGATCCATTGCTATTTTACTGCCGCCTGACGCCGTCTGATTGGTTGTATAGACAGTAGCGGCATCAACGATACCGTAGAGTGTCACGGAAGATTGTGCAGAGGCTGTTGCGGCAAAAGCGCCCAGAATTGCGAAAGCAAGAAGTGATTTTTTCATTGAAAACGTCTCCAAATTGGTCATGTGATTCGGCTATGTATTGGTAGCTCTTATCGTTGGATTGATTACGGCTACTTGGTATTGCCAGTGCTTCCAAGCTGATTGATTAACAATCCAAGACTGATTGAACCAAACTACGCTGATTTGGGCAAAGAGAATTTGCGAACGACCGTATTTAAGCAAATTATATGTGGTGCGATCACAACATACTGTTTCTTTAAATTGGCAATCATGGTCCCGTGATAAACCTGCTCCAAAACAACATGGCCGCAGTAAAACAGCAAACCGGGAGAGATGTTTTACAATGACGAGTACTTTTCAATCTGACAGGATTTTGTATGGCATTCCCTTTACCTGACCGCGCAATCCTGACTTTTGACCGTGCTTTGCGCACAGTCACGGCTCAGGCGCGCAGCTCTCGTCCTTACCCGGCAGCAGAGAGCGGCGTTGACCAACTGGACGAGCAACAAAAGCAACACAGCGCAGGACTGATGCGGGTCAATCATGTCGGCGAAATCTGCGCCCAGGCACTGTACGATGCGCAAAGCGCCTTTTCCCGCAGTACGGAAGTTGAGCGGCAGCTGCAACATTCGTGCATTGAAGAAGAAGATCATCTGGCCTGGACCGCAACACGGTTGCAGGAATTAAATTCACATGCCAGCCTCTTAAATCCGCTGTGGTATGCCGGGGCTTATTGCTGCGGCGTCGTTGCAGCAAAATGTGGCGATGCTGTCAGTCTCGGCTTTGTGGTCGAAACAGAACGGCAGGTAGAAGCCCATCTTGCAGGCCATCTGCAGCAATTGCCGGAGCAGGATCAGCGTTCACGCCTCATTGTGGAGCAGATGCGGCAAGATGAAATCGAACATGGCGCCGCAGCGCAGGCTTTGGGTGCGCGCGAAATGCCGGCACCGGTCAGATGGCTGATGAAAGGTATGGCCAGAGTCATGACCTCAACAGCTTATTTTATTTAAGGTTTCATTTAAAAAAGTTACATAAAATAAAAGAAGGTGGCGGCAATGCCGGTTGGTATCAGCGCTGCTGCAAACAAGCCCGCGGGATTGATTACCTGTCCATCAAAATGGTCTTTCAGGATGGAAAAACCTGCGGGATTCGGCGCATTTGCAATCACCGTCAAACCACCGCCCGCGACGGCACCAGATACCAGGGCATATTTCGCACTATCAGATAAGCCTGATACCAGCGACCCCAGATAAGTCAGCGCAGCATTATCCGTGACGGCGGTCAACGCTGCCGCCCCCACAAATAAAATCGCATTATCCATTCCTGCCAGCACTGGCTGCAGCCACCATTGCTGCTGGCCGCCAAGCACAACCAATCCTGCCAGAAAAAACGCCACCAGCAACCCCTCTCTGAGCATCAGCCTGCTTTGATATTGGTTATAGGCTTCGGTAAATCCAAGGAAGAACAGAAACAGTCCGAAAAACACGACAGGGTAATGGGCAAACCAGACGGTGGCGCTCAAAAATAAAAAATGCACCAAGATCACCGGCCAGGGAATACGCACGCCGGCAACGGACTGCTCGTTATCTGCCAGCGCACTGAGTTCACGACGGAAAGCGACCGTCAGAAGTAAAGCATTCAGCACCACGGCACAAGCAGCCTTCCAGCCAAATACCTGCAGCATGAATGCGCTGTTCCACCCCCATTTTTCCGCCACCATCAGTACCGGAGGCGCGGCAAATGACGTCAGCACGCCACCGACAGACACATTCACAAACAGGACGCCCAGCGTCATGTATTTCATCTTTTCAGAGATCGGCCGGGAATAAAACTGGTCGCGCAACATCAGCGCTGCCAGGGTCATGGCGGCAGGTTCCGTAATCAATGAGCCGGTCAGCGGAATCAAAGACAGGCACAAAAAATAGCCTGCAAGGTGCGTATTAAACGGCAGGCTGCGCGCCAGCCGTAAAACCAGTTGCTGCACCGACCACAACACAGGGCGGGTACCGGCAATGACCAGAATCACGAATACAAACAAAGGCTCGGTAAAATTCCGGGATTCCAGATAATGCACAGCCTGTTTCTGATCTGTCATCAGCGCCATCACACAAACCAGCACCAGTGACCAGAAGCCGAATACCACCTCCACCTCGCCCACTAAATGCCATAATCCGGCATGATGCCGGCTGTGATGCGCCCGCCGTAAAAAGTAAGCGCTTGAAAAAGTATGCAGCACTGCCAGCGCAAAAATACCTGCCGCCGTCACCGGCAATAAGGATGCCGTTATCATGTTATCTCCTGAAAGCAGATGCCGGGCGGAATCTGACTGCTTGTTATCCGCACGACATAGTTGAGTTTTTGAATGCTGCGCCTTTCAGTTTTTCAGCCACTGCCACTGACGCATCTGTCCACGCTCAAATCTTGTCGAGCTTCGCAATACTCAGATCCAGCAGCTTCATGCCGAATTGTCCAAAATTGATATGAGCACGCGCACTGCTGCCGCTGCCTTCAATATTGACAATGACACCTTCGCCAAATTTTGCATGCAAGACATTTTGCCCGATACGCCAGCCATGACTGTCCTGCGCTTTGCTCATGCCCTGTGCGAGCCGGTTCGCTTCTGCTGCGGGAGCCTCGTCCCAGGCGGATTTTTTATTCCCGAACCAGCTCGGCTGGATTTTCGGCGACAACCATTTCAGGGACTCGTCCGGCAATTCATCCAGAAAACGGGAACGCATGTTGTACCGCGTCTGCCCATGCAACATACGGGTCTGCGAGAAGCTCAGGTACAAACGCTGGCGCGCGCGCGTAATCGCTACATACATCAGCCTGCGCTCTTCTTCCACGCCGGATGCTTCCTGCATACTGTTCTCATGCGGGAATAATCCTTCTTCCAGGCCGGTGATAAACACGGCATCAAACTCCAGCCCTTTGGCGGAATGCACCGTCATCAATTGCAGGGCATCCTGCCCCGCCTGCGCCTGATTGTCGCCGGCCTCCAGCGACGCATGCGACAGAAAAGCCGACAGCGGAGACATCACCGCCGGCAAGGCCGCATCGGCATCGATCACCGTCACGCCATCTGCTGCGGCCGGCAATGCAGCAGCGCTGGCAGGGCCGGCCAGCGCCGGCGCTTCGCGGCTGAATCCCTCTTCGGAAACAAAAAGCGTCGCCGCACTGACCAGCTGTTCCAGGTTTTCAATCCGGTCAGCACCTTCTTTTTCAGTCTGGTAATGCGTCAGCAGGGTACTCAGATCCAGCACCACCTGCACCATTTCCGGTAAGGGCAAATTCTGCGTTTCAAAACGCGCGGACTCAATCAGCCGGACAAAATTCGCCAGCGATGACCCCGCTTTCCCTCCCACATGCGGCACGGCGGCATACAGTGAAATACCATGCTGTCTGGCGGCATCCTGCAATTGCTCCATGGAGCGGGCGCCGATGCCGCGTGCCGGAAAATTCACAACCCGCAAAAACGCAGAATCATTATGCGGATTATCCATCAGCTGCAGATAGGCGATGGCATGCTTGATTTCGGCGCGCTCAAAAAAGCGCTGCCCGCCATAAACGCGGTAAGGAATACCGGCGGTGAACAAGGCATGCTCGATGACGCGCGACTGGGCATTGGAGCGGTACAGGATCGCAATCTCACTGCGCAGGCTGCCTTCACGGATCAGGTTTTTCGCTTCGTCGATGATCCAGTTGGCCTCCTGAATGTCGCTGCTGGCTTCCATGATGCGTACAGGCTCGCCATGTCCGGCATCGGTGCGCAGATTTTTACCAAGACGTTTGCTGTTATTGGCGATCAGCACGTTGGCGCTGTCGAGAATATGTCCGTGAGAGCGGTAATTCTGCTCCAGCTTAATCAGATTCCGCACCTGGAATTCGCGTTCAAAAGCAGACATATTACCGACGTTGGCTCCGCGAAATGCGTAGATACTCTGATCGTCGTCACCGACTGCGAATACGGCCGCCGATTCCTGCTTTCCTGCACCGGCCATCAGTTTCAGCCATTGGTACTGCAGATCATTGGTATCCTGAAACTCATCCACCAGAATATGCCGGAAACGCGCCTGATAATGTTCGCGCAAAGGCTGGTTACGGCTCAGCAATTCAAAGGTACGCAACAACAGCTCGGCAAAATCCACCACACCTTCCCGCTGGCACTGGGCATCATACAGATCGTACAGTGCAACCATCTTGCGGTTGAAATCATCGTGAGCCTCCACCTGCGCAGCTCTCAGCCCCTGATCTTTGGCGCTGTTGATGAAATACATCAGTGTTCTTGGCGGGAATTTTTCATCATCAATATTATTTGCTTTCAACAAACGCTTAATGAAAGACAACTGATCGCCGGAGTCCAGGATCTGGAAGGTCTGCGGCAATCCGGCGTCGCGGTGATGCGCGCGCAGCAAGCGGTTGCAAAGACCGTGGAAAGTACCGATCCACATACCGCGCGTATTGATCGGCAACAGCGCTGATAAGCGCGTCAGCATTTCCTTCGCCGCCTTGTTGGTAAACGTCACGGCCAGAATCCCGCCGGGAGAAACCTGCCCGGTCTGTATCAGCCAGGCAATCCGGGTGGTCAGGACGCGCGTCTTGCCGGAACCGGCACCTGCCAGAATCAGCGCGGATTGAGAAGGAAGCGTGACAGCCGCCAGTTGTTCAGGATTGAGGTTGTGAAGTAAATTTTGCATCCCGCGATTATACGGGACTCTACGGTAGTGTCAGGCGATATGAGACTCAACAGCGCTGATGCCGCGACCTCATCGGGGCTCAGATTCCAAGTACGGCAGTCAGGGCAATTTCCATCATGCGCCCGAAGCTGTCCTGCCGCTCTGCTGCCGTCAGGCTGGCGCCAGTACGAATCTGGTCAGCAACGGTCAGCAGCGTTAACGCACTGGCCCCGTATTCAGCCGCCAGCCCGTATAAACCGGCGGCCTCCATCTCTACCGCCAGTATCCGCATCTTTTCCATCTTCTCCAGCATTTCCGGCTGGGCCGAGTAAAACAGATCGGCAGAAAACACATTGCCGACATGCACCGGATAATTCAGCCGCCGGGCGGTATCGCAGGCCTGCGCCAGCAGTGCATAATCGGCAATCGCTGCAAAATCATGGCCCAGAAAGCGCATGCGGTTGACCTTGCTGTCCGTACCAGCCCCCTGAGCGATCACGATGTCCTGTAATTGCAGATGCGGTGCAATCGCGCCGCAGGAACCAACCCGGATCAGGGTACGGGCGCCATACTCGCGGATCAGCTCGGTGGCGTAAATACTCAGGGAAGGAATGCCCATGCCATGTGCCATCACCGAAATTCTGCGGCCGCGGTAATAGCCTGTATAACCATACATATTGCGGATATCCGTCACCAGCTTTGCCTGCTCCAGCCAGTTATCGGCAATCATGCGGGCACGCAGCGGATCACCGGGCATCAGCACGATATCTGAAAAATCACCCGGAGATGCCGCTATATGTGGGGTTGCCATGTTTTACTTTCATGAGGATGTCCGGCCTGCAGACAAGCCAGTATCTGCTGTGGGGCAAAGGGTTGTACATCGGCCAGCTGGAATGCCTCGCGCACAGCGATGGCCGCGCGCTGATAAGCGCCTTCGTCCCGGGCATGAACGATGGCGAGCGGCGTTTCGCTGGTGACCGGCTGCGTCAGCTCGGCCAGATGGCTGAGACCAACCCGCAAATCAGGCACCGCATCCGGCTGTGCGCGGCCACCGCCCAGCCTGACAACCGTCCATCCCAGTGCCCGGGTGTCGATCTGCTCGACATAGCGCAGCTCTCCCGGCGGGATTGCCGCATACACAGGACGCACGCAATCAGCGGCTGGTAAATAGTTTTGAAAATGGCTGATGAAGTCAGACGGGCCACCCAGTGCGGCACACATTTGTCCAAATTTTTCCGCCGCCCGCCCTGATTGCAATACATCCTGCAACATCTGCCCGGCCTGTGCCGGATCGTCTGCCAGACCACTGATCTGCAACAATTCGGCTCCCAGTGCGAGCACGACCTGATGCAGGCGCGGCGGACATTGATCCTGACGCAGATAATGCATGGCCTGCACCAGCTCCAGTGCATTTCCCGCGGCACTGGACAAAGGCTGATTCATGTCGGTCAGCAATGCCGAACAGGTCATGTTCATACCGGCAGCCACTTCCCGTATCCAGCAACCAAGCTGGGTGGCGCGGGTCAGGTCAGGGCTGACTGCGCCATTGCCCAGCTTGATGTCCATGACCAGATAGTCAATCCCTGCCGCTTTTTTCTTGGACAAGATAGAGGCGGTAATCAGCGAAATGGAGTCAATCGTTGCCGTCACATCCCGCACTGCGTACAGACGCCGGTCAGCCGGTGCCAGCGTTTCCGTCTGGCCAACGATCGCCAAGCCACACTGACGGATCACCTGCTGCAGTTTTTGAATATCCGGCGTGATGCAGTAACCCGGAATCGCTTCCAGCTTATCCAGCGTGCCGCCGGTATGCCCCAGCCTTCTGCCGGTAATCATCGGCACCACTGCGCCACAGGCAGCCAGCATCGGCGCCAGCACCAGCGATACCAGATCACCGACGCCGCCAGTCGAATGCTTATCCACCACCGGCCCGGGCAACGCCATGCCGGACCAATCCAGCATGGTTCCCGAAGCGGCCATGGCATTGGTCAGATGCACACATTCCTGCCGGTTCAGACCGGAGAGCCAGCTCGCCATCGCAAAAGCGCCCAGCTGACAATCAGACCAGCTGCCATCACAGATACCCTGCACAGCACTGGCAATCTGCGTTGCGCTAAGAATGTCGCCATCGCGCTTGGCAGCAATCACTTCCTGCGGAAGAAAGGCTCTGGCAGGCATTTTGTCAGTAGGAAGAAGACGGGGTATGGTGTGTGTCTGCCAGCGCTGCGCTGACATCCGCCAGCAAACCGGAAGCGCCAAAGCGCACATGCGAAGGCGTCACCCAGGACGGCCCCATGATACGGTCGGTCAACGCCAGATAGACTGCCGCATCCTCCAGCGTGCGGATGCCTCCTGCGGCCTTGAAACCACATTGACCACCCTGCTCGGCAATCACCTGCAACATGATCTCTGCCGCTGCAGCAGTGGCATTGACCGTCACTTTTCCGGTCGATGTTTTAATGAAATCAGCGCCAGCCTGAATCGCAATTTCGCTCGCCTGCCGGATCAGCGCAGGCGACTGCAGGACGCCTGTTTCCAGAATTACCTTCAGAACTCTGTCGCCACAAACCTGTTTACAGGCGCGCACCAGGCGCTCTCCGGTTAAGGCATCGCCGGCCATCAGCGCGCGGTAGGGGAACACCACATCCACTTCATCCGCTCCGTGCATGACAGCAGTCTGCGTTTCAGCGATAACGGCTGCCACTTCATGGATGCCATCCGGAAAATTACAAACCGTTGCAATCCGCACTGCATCAGCATGTTCGTGAGATAGCTGCTTGCGTGCCAGACCGATAAAACGGGAATAAATACACAAAGCCGCCACATACATCTGACCGGTCTGCACCTGCCCGCACAAGTTGACAATACGTTCCGGCGTATCATCTTCATTCAGGCTGGTCAGATCAATCAGCGACACAACCCGCCCTGCCAACGCACGGCGATCATTCATCATGGTGGCATCCATACCAGCTCCCGGTCAAACAAACAGAATGCTGATTCTATTAGTGCCAGCCTTTGCCCGCCGGTCTTTTTCCCGGTTTATTGCTACATATCAAAGTGGTTTCCGCACACCAATATTTCCGGGAGATTAAAACAACATGGCAAACTGGCGTGCCGCCTGTTGCGGATCAGGCGCCTGATACACGCTGCTGATGGCTGCCACCATCTGCGCTCCTTCCTGCACCAGCGGCACTGCGTTTGTCGCTGTCATGCCGCCGATCACCACTTTTGGCAAATGCATCTGCGCGGTAGCTTCCGACAGCAGCGTGACCGGCGTCGTCACCGGATAACGCTTGACCCGGGAAGGATAAAATCCGCCGAATGCCACATAGCTGGCACCATCTGCCTGCGCCGCCAGCGCCAGCGCCAGGTCGCCATAACAAGATGCTCCGACGATCTTATCCGGCCCCAGCGTGCGCCGCGCCTGCGCCACCCCGGCATCAGTCGCCCCGACATGCACACCGTCGGCGTCAAGCTCCTGACACAGTGCCAGATGATCGTTAATCACAAAAGGGCAAGCATATTGCCGGCACAGCTGCTGCAAAGCGACCGCCTGTTCCCACTGCAAAGCAGCCGGCGCTGTTTTATGCCGGTACTGCAGCAACCGGACGCCGCCCCGCAGCGCCTGTTCCGTCACCTGTAATAACTGCGCCGTATCATCCCAATCCGGGGTTACCAGATACAGACCTGTCAAACTGGAAGTCATAGATATCCTTTCAAGTGTCACGCATGTTGAGTGTGACTTTATCGTCCGCCAGGCACGCGGATGCCGGACTGCGTTGCGGAATCCGCTGTCCCGCGGCAATGCGATAAGCCTGCGCCAGACACGACTGTGTGTATTCCTGCGCCAGGGTCAGGGCGTGCTCCATGCTTTGCCCGCATGCCAGCTGGCCTGCGATCGCCGCCGCCAGCGTGCAGCCGCTGCCGTGAAATTCACCGGACAAACGCGGCCACTGCCATGTCTGCGGCATTTCCCAATGTCCATGCCGGTACCAGTGGTTGATGACCTCTTGCTCAGTACCATGCCCGCCTTTCAACAGAATATCCGCCGATACCTGCTGCATCAGTTCTTCGATTTGCGCCGTCCTGTCTGCCGCAGAGGAAGACAAGCGCTGCAGTTCAGGTAAATTCGGCGTCAGCAGTGTCGCCACTTTCAGCAGAGGCTGTATCGCTACAACGGCATCCTCCAGCGACAGACTGTCCCCCTTGCCGCTGCCGAGCACGGTGTCCACCACCACCGGTAAATCCGGCTGTTGTAATTGCATTTTCTGGATCAGGCTCGCCAGCGCCATCGCATTCTTGGTATGTGCGACGATACCCACCTTGACCGCACTGACCGGGATTTTTGCCATCAGCGTCATCGCCTGCTGCAGAATGATTTGCGCATCCACCGCATGCACCGCATAGGCATGATCGTTGTCCTGCACGGTTAAGGCGGTGATGACCGGTAAGGCATGGGCGCCCTGTGCGGCGATGGCTTCGATGTCAGCCTGAATACCCGCACCGCCGCTGGGATCATGTCCGGCAAACACCAGCACACAAGGACGTTGCGGGATCGTCGTTGCCATCAGACGATACGCCCTGCCATTGGTGAAGATGGCGACGCAGCAAACTTACGCGGCATACGTCCTGCTAAAAATGCCTCGCGCCCCGCCGCTACCGCCAACCCCATCGCGCGCGCCATGCGCACCGGGTCTTTGGCACCGGCAATTGCGGTATTCATCAGTACGCCATCGCAGCCGAGCTCCATCGCAATCGCAGCATCGGACGCCGTACCAACACCGGCGTCGACCAGCACCGGCACCCTGGACTGTTCGATAATCAGCGACAGATTCCACGGATTCAGTATGCCCATACCGGAACCAATTAACGACGCCAGCGGCATCACTGCAACGCAGCCGATGTCTTCCAGCATACGCGCCTGTATCGGATCGTCGCTGCAATACACCATCACGTCAAAACCATCCTGCACCAATGTTTTCGCAGCTTTCAGGGTTTCCGGCATATTCGGGAACAAGGTTTTTTCATCGCCCAGCACTTCGAGTTTGCACAGCTTATGACCACCTAATAATTCGCGTCCGAGCTGCAAAGTATAGACAGCATCTTCAGCGTTATAGCAGCCGGCTGAATTCGGCAGAATGGTGTATTTCGACGGCGGTACCACATCGAGCAAACTCGGCGCATTCGGGTCCTGGCCGATATTCACACGACGAATCGCCACGGTGATGATTTCCGCTCCGGCCGCTTCAGTCGCAAATCTGGTTTGTTCTAAATCTTTATATTTTCCACTGCCAACCAACAAGCGTGAACGGTAGGTTTTACCGGCAATAGTCAGGCCGCTATCTACGCTTGTTGTTGCGCTTATTTCTGTTTGCATGTTCCAATCCTTTTCTGTTTTTCTGCATTGGCCT
This sequence comes from Cognatundibacterium oligocarboniphilum, assembly GCF_013377855.1. GTDB lineage: Bacteria > Pseudomonadota > Gammaproteobacteria > Burkholderiales > Burkholderiaceae_D > Undibacterium > Undibacterium oligocarboniphilum. The sequence continues at coordinate 412,976 of NZ_JABXYJ010000003.1, forward strand.
GTGAACACATACCAAAACACAGGTCAAAACACAGGCCAATACGGCGCACGTCACATCAGCCGCCGCCAATGGCGCGCACCACATCGACTTTGTCACCCGCGTGCAAAGCATGTTCTGCCCAGCGTGAACGTGGAATAATTTCCCGGTTCACCGCGACCGCAATCGCTTTATCTGACAACTTCAGCTCTGCAATCAACTCAGTCAGCCTCTGTGCCGGACTGAGCTGATGTGGCTCTCCGTTTAACTGGATTTCCATCGTCATCATCGCTTACTGTTTTTTATAAATTTCAGCACCGGATTTGATGAATTCCACCGCCTTGACTTCCATCCCTTTTTTCAACGCATCGATCTCGCTGATACCCTGATTCGCGGCGTAATCACGGACTTCCTGAGTGATTTTCATGGAGCAAAAATGTGGACCGCACATCGAGCAGAAATGCGCGACTTTGGCAGAATCTTTCGGCAGCGTTTCATCGTGGAATTCACGTGCTTTATCCGGGTCAAGACCGATGTTGAACTGATCTTCCCAACGGAATTCAAAACGTGCTTTCGACAAAGCGTTGTCGCGGATTTGTGCACCCGGATGACCTTTCGCCAGATCGGCAGCATGCGCGGCAATTTTGTAGGTGATGATGCCGTCTTTGACGTCCACTTTATTCGGCAAACCCAGATGTTCTTTCGGTGTGACGTAGCACAGCATGGCGGTGCCATACCAGCCGATTTGCGCTGCGCCAATGCCGGAAGTGATGTGGTCGTAACCTGGCGCGATATCGGTCGTCAATGGTCCCAGCGTGTAGAACGGTGCTTCGTGGCACTGTTCGAGTTGCAGGTCCATATTTTCTTTGATCAGGTGCATAGGTACATGACCCGGTCCTTCGATCATCACTTGCACATCATGCTTCCAGGCGATTTGTGTCAGTTCGCCCAGCGTTTTCAATTCACCGAGTTGCGCCTCATCATTGGCGTCGTAAATCGAACCTGGACGCAAACCGTCTCCGAGACTGAATGACACATCATAGGCTTTCATGATCTCGCAGATGTCTTCGAAATGCTCGTACAGGAAGCTTTCTTTATGATGCGCCAAACACCATTTCGCCATAATGGAGCCGCCGCGCGACACGATGCCTGTCATGCGTTTCGCTGTCAGCGGCACATATTGCAGACGCACGCCGGCGTGGATCGTGAAGTAGTCAACGCCCTGCTCGGCTTGCTCAATCAGCGTGTCGCGGAAAATCTCCCAGGTCAGGTCTTCCGCTTTGCCATTCACTTTTTCTAATGCCTGATAAATCGGCACGGTGCCGATCGGTACGGGCGAATTGCGGATGATCCATTCGCGTGTTTCGTGGATGTGCTTTCCGGTCGAGAGATCCATCACATTGTCGCCGCCCCAGCGTATCGCCCAGGTCATTTTTTCGACTTCTTCACCAATGGATGAAGTCACGGCAGAGTTACCGATATTCGCGTTAATTTTCACCAAAAAATTACGCCCTATGATCATCGGTTCGACTTCTGGATGATTGATGTTCGCTGGAATAATCGCACGGCCACGGGCGATTTCGGAACGTACGAATTCTGGTGTGATCTCGTTCGGAATCGACGCACCGAAAGACTGTCCCGGATGCTGGCGTCCCATCAGATCAGCCAGCTTGTTGCCCATAGTGCCGGACGCTTTTAATTGTTCCAGATATTCTTTGCGTTGCAGGTTTTCGCGAATCGCGATGTATTCCATTTCCGGCGTGATGATGCCTTGCCGCGCATAGTGCATCTGCGTCACATTTTTGCCCGCCAGCGCGCGGCGTGGTTTGCGTTTCAGGTTAAAACGCAGCTCCGCCAGTTTGGGGTCATTCAGCCGTGCTATGCCATATTCAGACGTCGGGCCAGCCAGTTCTTCGGTATCGTTTCTCTCGGCAATCCAGTTTCCGCGTACCGATGCCAGGCCGGAACGGATATCGATGTTGACATCAGGATCAGTGTAAGGACCGGAAGTGTCATAGACATAAATCGGTGGATTTTTTTCCGAACCGAACATGGCGGGCGTATCAGACTGGCTGATTTCGCGCATCGGCACGCGAATATCGGGGCGGCTTCCCTGTACATAGATTTTGCGGGAATTCGGCAGCGGCTGTATCGCGGCCTCATCGACTGTCGCGGTGGCGGACAGAAATTGTGGGTTGGCATTCATTTTGGCTCCTTTGCATATTGGCAGGAGCCAGCAAAGGAGTTTGTAAAGATGGTTGCCGTATCGCGGTGGGCGGTGTGACAGTGTCTTTAGCAGCTTCCCTTCGCTGGCATTATCCAGATCAGGTTCGAGGGTATTTCTCACCCGTCATCGCACAAGTGCGGACAGGACCCCTAGCATTATTTTCCACCGTCAGGCAAGCATTCTGCCGGGNTCGAGGGTATTTCTCACCCGTCATCGCACAAGTGCGGACAGGACCCCTAGCATTATTTTCCACCGTCAGGCAAGCATTCTGCCGGGTGATGGAATGTCATCATTATAGCGGTTTAATTAGAAAATTCCGGAAAAACTGTATCGGACTCAATGCGATTGCGGCATTTTGTCAAACGCCACTTCCAGCTTGGGTGGGCCGGAAACTTCGATCAGCTCCACCATGCCGTTGGCAATTGCGGCTGCCAGATCGGCTTCAAGAACAGGCAATGCCAGGTCTGCCGATACCCGCAAGTGCGAGACGCCATAAGCGCGGTTACGGCCATTCGCCTTGCCCAGATACAGGGCCATGTCTGCGATCTGCAGCACTTTTTCCCAACCGAACACTGATTCCGGTACGTCGGAAAATGGGAGCGAAATAAAACCTGCCGTCATCGTGACCTGGATTTCTTTTTCACCAGCCAGTATCGGCTCTCCGCCAACCGTGTGCAGCAAACGTTCGACCAGGCCAGCTGTCTGGGCAGGATGTGATTTGGGGGAAAACACCAGAAATTCCTCGCCGCCCCAGCGCAGCACCATGTCGGTATCCCGCACCGCTTTGCGCAGGCGGTGCGCTACTTCCATCAGCACTGCATCACCGGCAGCATGCCCCAGTCCATCATTAATCTGTTTAAAGTGGTCAATATCCAGCAAAATCAGGCAATCCGGGCTGTTTTCCTGCACATCGCGCCGTTCGGCTTCTGCCTGTGCCAGCCGCATTTTCATCATATCCAGGAAAGAGCGGCGGTTATACAAGCCGGTCAATGGATCGCGCACCGCGTGGAATTCCAGTTGGGTATTAGCTTCACGCAACTGCTGATTGATCCGTTTGACCCGGCGGGACAACAACAAAAGAAACAATCCGACCAATACTGTGACGATTGCGCCCAGTATTGTGACCAGCTGTTGCAGGCGATGGTTGCGGATATCCGCATCCTTCAGATCATTTTCCTTTGCCAGCAACTCAATCTGCTTTTGGCGCTGCTCGGCATGGAATTGCTCTTGCAATACAGCAACGGCCTTGGCACGATCCGAGCGGAATAGTTCATGGCTGAGTTTCTGCTGGTGACGTACGGTTTGCAAGGCTTCCCTGTATAAGCCGGCATGTTCATACATCGCAGCCAGCTCACCCAGCACGGATTCGGCATCGGTTTTCTGGTCAGAATCCAGAAAATATTGCACCACCTCATTAATCAGCTCAACGCCCTGGGCAATTTTCCCCTGGCCTGCCAGCGCAAACCCCAGGTTCACGCGGGCAATAGCGATTGACTGCTTATCCTTCAGCGCTTCAGCCTTCTGCAACCCCTGTCTGGCATAATTTTCTGCCTGCCGGTACTGGTTCATAATCAGGTAATGATCACTGATATTGATCAGGCTGGTCACGGCCATCGTGGGCAATCCCGCTTCACCCGCCAGTTTCAGGGCGCGTTTATAGGCTTCGACTGCTTCCTGATTTCTCTGCATTGCCGACAAGGCAATTCCCTGGCTGATGCTCAACGAAGCCTGGGTTTTCGGTGAATGCGACAAGGGCGACAAGGAAAAGGCTTCATCAATCGTTGCCAGCGCCTTTTCCGGATCTTTCATATTGGTATACAACTTGGCGATGGCATCGAGCTTGTACAGACGGCTTTCGACTTTGCGCGTAGTCAGTTCATCGGTCAGCCGCAATGCTTCGAGATAATGCTGCAATGAAGCTTCAAAATTGCCGGTAATATAATAGACCGATCCCAACGCGCTTTCCAAGCGCGTGCGGACTTCTGCGCTGGCATTGCTGTGTAGTGCTGTCCGGATCTGCAGTAAATTTTTCAACGCATCGTCAGGTTTGCCATCATCGATCAGTGCGTAGCATTCCATGATGCGGGCAATTGCTACCCCATCCAGATCGCGCTCAGATTCCGCCAGTTTTTTTAATTCGGCAATGCTGTCGAGTGCAGACTGTATCCGCCCTGCATCGTAATACAGGCTGACCATCGCTTTGAGTGTCTCAAGACGCACCTTGGGCGAAGTGGCGGCCGTCTGCTTTTGCTTCAGCGACTCCAGGCGTTTTAAGGCTTCCGTATTATCGCTGTCGGACAGTTTTCGAATGCTGAAAACCTGTTCAAGATCCGCCTTTTCGTCTGCTTGTGCAGGAAATGCCGATAGCAACAGCCCGAACACGCCGCAAACATACAAAGATGTCAGAGTCCACGTCCTGAGGTTCGTCATCGATATCAATATGCAACGAAAAGTAAGTAAATGTGAGTTTCCATCGTAACACTTTATCGCCACAGAAAAGCATTTTTGGCGCAAAAGTCGAAATTTACGAAAAGCAAGTAGCAAAACTTCCACAGAGAACTTCTGATAAGCACGGACAAAAGCCAGAGGAAATCCAGTGTTAGCGTCATATCCTGTGGCGCTGTCATTTATAATCAAAGGTTTAGCACACTCAACTTTCAGATAATCATGGAATTAGCGAAGTCTTTCGAACCGGCAGAAATCGAACAACAATGGCGCTCCGAGTGGGAGAAACGCGGCTACTTCGCGGCCAGTATGGATGATGGCAAACCTTCCTTCTCTATCCAGTTACCGCCACCGAATGTGACCGGTACGCTGCATATGGGCCACGCGTTCAACCAGACCATCATGGACGGCCTGACGCGTTACTATCGTATGCGTGGCTACAACACTGCCTGGATACCTGGTACCGATCACGCCGGTATCGCGACACAGATCGTGGTGGAGCGCCAGCTCGACGCACAAAAAATTTCGCGCCATGATCTCGGTCGTGAAAAATTCCTTGAAAAAGTCTGGGAGTGGAAAGAAAAATCCGGCTCCACGATTACTGGCCAGATGCGCCGCATGGGCGCATCCGCCGACTGGGACCGTGAATATTTCACGATGGATGCAGAGCGCTCCAAATCGGTCACCGAAGTCTTCGTGCGTCTGGTTGAGCAAGGTCTGATCTATCGCGGCAAACGTCTGGTCAACTGGGATCCGGTACTGGGTACAGCGGTCTCCGATCTGGAAGTGATATCCGAGGAAGAAGACGGCTCGATGTGGTACATACGCTATCCATTGGCGGATAATTCGAGCTATCAATTTCCGATCGCATTTGATGAAGCGGGCAATGCGACCGAATGGGAAGAGCGTAATTTCTTAGTTGTCGCCACAACCCGTCCAGAAACCTTGCTGGGTGACGTTGCCGTCGCTATTGATCCAACCGATGAACGTTATATCCATCTGGTCGGGAAGATGTTGAAACTGCCGCTGACCGAGCGCGAAATCCCGGTGATTGCCGACAGCTATGTCGACAAAGAATTCGGTACCGGTTGCGTGAAAATCACGCCAGCGCATGACTTCAACGATTACGCCGTTGGTCAGCGCCACAATCTCGACAAAATCAGCATCCTGACACTGGATGCAAAGATCAATGACAACGCGCCGGCGGTGTATCAGGGCATGGATCGTTTTGTAGCACGTAAGCAAATCGTGGCAGATCTGGATGCACAGGACTTACTCGAATCCGTTAAACCGCACAAACTCATGGTGCCGCGTGGCGACCGTACGAACGTTGTGATTGAACCGATGCTGACCGATCAGTGGTTCATGGCGATGAGCAAACCTGCACCGGAAGGCACGCATTTCCCGGGCAAATCGATTGCCGAAGTTGCACTCGAAAAAGTCGCGAGCGGCGAAATCAGATTCGTACCAGAAAACTGGACCAATACCTACAACCAGTGGCTCAATAACATCCAGGACTGGTGCATCTCGCGTCAACTCTGGTGGGGACATCAGATTCCGGCCTGGTATGGCGACAACGGTGAAATTTTTGTCGCCCGTAATGAGGCTGATGCCAAAGCCAAAGCCACTGCCGCCGGCTATACCGGTGCACTGAAGCGCGATGACGACGTGCTCGACACCTGGTTTTCTTCTGCACTGGTACCGTTCTCGACCATGGGCTGGCCGGAAGAAACACCGGACATCGAACACTTCCTCCCGTCCTCCGTGCTGGTCACTGGTTTCGACATCATTTTCTTCTGGGTAGCACGCATGGTCATGATGACCACGCACTTCACCGGCAAGGTACCGTTCAACACCGTGTATGTGCATGGTCTGGTGCGCGATTCCAGCGGCCAGAAAATGTCCAAATCGAAAGGGAATACACTCGACCCTATCGACCTGATCGACGGTATCAGCGTTGATGATCTGGTTGCCAAACGCACAGTCGGCCTGATGAATCCTAAGCAGGCAACAGCGATTGAAAAAGCCACCCGCAAGGAATTTGCTGACGGTATTCCGGCGTATGGCACCGATGCATTGCGCTTCACGATGGCGAGCTATGCTTCACTCGGTCGTAATATCAACTTCGATCTGGGTCGCTGTGAAGGTTACCGGAATTTCTGCAACAAACTGTGGAACGCGACCCGCTTCGTACTGATGAATACCGAGGGCAAAGATTGCGGTTTCGGTGCCGACGTGACCGACGCCGATCTCGATTATTCGCAAGCCGACAAATGGATCATCTCGACGCTGCAACGTGCTGAAGCAGAAATCGAAAAAGGTTTTGCCGACTACCGTTTCGATAACATCGCTTCCGCGATTTACAAATTCGTCTGGGATGAATATTGCGACTGGTATCTGGAAGTCGCCAAAGTGCAGGTACAGCAAGGTACGGAAGCACAACAGCGTGCCACCCGCCGCACCTTACTGCGCGTACTGGAAGCAATTTTGCGATTGGCGCATCCCGTTATTCCATTTGTGACAGAAGCGCTGTGGCAAACCGTGGCACCGCTGGCAGGAAAACAACTCAATCCGGCAGGCGATTCCATCATGGTGCAGCCATATCCGATGTTTAATGCAGCCAATGTGAATGAAGCTGCCGAAACATGGATGCATGCACTGAAAGCCATGACCGACGCTTGCCGCAATCTGCGCGGTGAAATGCAATTGTCACCGGCACTGCGAGTGCCTCTGCTGTTGCAAGCAGCAAATGCAGAAGACAGGGCGCGTCTGCAATCTTTTGCACCGTATCTGCAGGCATTAGCCAAGCTGTCTGAAGTGCAGGTGCTGGATGCCTTACCGGAATCACCCGCACCGGTCTCCATCGTTGGTGAATCAAAACTGATGCTGAAAGTCGAGATCGATGTTGCTGCCGAACGCGAACGTCTGGGTAAAGAAATCACGCGTCTGGAAACAGAAATCGGCAAGGCGGAAGCCAAGCTCGGCAATGAAAGCTTTGTCGCGCGTGCGCCAGCTGCGGTGGTAGCGCAAGAGAAAGAAAGAATGGCGAATTTCTCTGCCACACTGGCGAAATTACGCGAACAATTCGCCAAGTTGCCCGCGGCATAAAACCAGTACATGAAAATCGTCCCGATACAGATCGTGGTGCCGGGGCGCTTCTGGATATGGTCAATTTATCAGCATCAATGTTAAAGTAATTGCTCTAAAATTAATGTGCGTCATGCCAACTGTGGCACGTACAATCTTCGACGGCAAAAAATGCTTTTCATGCCGGCACCGCAGGGAAAACGGTCCGGATAAAATAAATTAACATTGGTGAGGCCATGAAAAAATTCCAGCTTTTTGCATTACTCCTGTCCTTTTCATTATCGTCCTTCGCGCATGCGGATGAGTCCCCGGTCGGACTCTGGAAAAATATTGACGATAAATCCGGCAAACCGAGAGCGCTGATCCGCATCACGGAAACTGGAGGTGAATATCAGGGGAAAATTGAAAAACTATTCCTTGAGCCCGAGGCCGATAAAAACCCGAAGTGCGACAAGTGCGAAGGCGTGAATAAAGACCAACCTATCGTCGGCATGACAATTCTGTTTGGTCTGAAAAAAGATGGCGATGAATACAATGGCGGTAAAATCCTTGATCCGGGCAATGGCAAGCTATATAGCAGTAAACTGACCCTGATCGACAGCAATAAGAAACTCAATGTGCGCGGCTACATCGGCACTCCGTTTCTGGGACGCAGCCAGATCTGGTTGCGTGAACAATAAACCCGCCGGCAACTACGTTTCCACCACCCCGCAAAGGAAGCCATGCGCTTCCTTTTTTATTGCTCTGACCTGTACAACCAGACAATCCGGGCCGGCGCAAATCATGCCCTGTGATTAAACAATCTCCCGGATTGATTGAAAAATGGAAAATTAAATCAATTCTGAAATCCGTTTAATAAAATTATCTATCTCTTTTTACTGAAAACCAGAACAAATAACAGTGGTATTTTTGAGAAAAATGATTCCACAGGCAAATTTCTGCACTAAGATTAAACACCCCAGCCCGATGCGGTCATCCGAATCCGTCGCAGCTATTCTGGCGGATATGATTTTAGTACCGACTCAAGATTGTCCTGGCTAAGCGGAGCGCCGCAGGCAGTGTACCCGCGGTGCCGGTACGGTTTTGCATGCCCTGTATTTAAGAAAAGAGACTGACCATGAACTACCTGACTAATCTCAAGATTCGCACCCGCCTGATGCTGGGCTTTGGCATTGTGTTGCTATTTGCAACGGTCTTGCTGATTCTCGGTTTATACAAAATGAATCAGCTACAGGGCTCAACCGATTATATTTTTCAGAATAAGGTCGCCAGCCTGGATGCTGCCACCGAGATGCGCGAGCAGGGACGTGCATTGGCGCTGGTGCTGAGAAAAATGAGTTCTCCGCGTGATCTGGCCGAGGCTGAGCTGGAATCAAAGCATCTGGCAACCACACTGGCGCTGTATGACAAATCCGAAATGCTGGCAAAAAAGCTCATCGATGATGCAGCGGGTCAGAAGACTCTGAAGCAGGCACTGGATCAAAAGACAGCTATCCTGACGATCTCTAAAAAAATCCGCGATTTCGTCGCTGAAGGTAATTATTTCGACGCCTCCGCCATGCTGCAAACAGAGTTTGTGGCGCCGCATGAAAAATGGATGAACGAATTATCTGAACTGGCAAAGCAGCAGCATGAAGCCATGCAGATCACTTACGACGCCTCCAACAGCAATTACAAAAAATCCCTGACCAGCATGCTGATCATCGGTATGCTGACGTTAGCACTGGGCGGTGTCGCTGCCTTCCTGATCGCCCGCAGTATTATCGGTCCGATTAAGAACGCAGCTGAATTTGCCGATCGTATCGCTAACAGCGATCTCAGCACCAGCATGGATGCGGAGGGGCGGGATGAACTCGGTGACTTGCTGCGTTCGCTGCTGCAAATGCAAAACAATCTGCTGGCAACCGTGACCCAGATCAAGCAGGGAACCGAAACCATTACCGTCGCTTCCCAAGAAATTGCGCATGGCAATGCGGATCTGTCCAGTCGTACTGAATCGCAAGCCGGTTCGCTGGAAGAAACTGCCAGCTCCATGGAGGAACTGACCAGCACAGTCAGGCAAAATGCCGACAATGCGCGTCAGGCCAATCAGCTGGTGGTGTCTGCCACGCAGGTCGCTGTGCGGGGCGGGAATGTGGTGAAAGAAGTCGTAGCCACCATGGGATCGATTAAAGGCAGTTCCAAAAAGATTGTCGATATCATCAGCGTGATTGACGGCATTGCCTTCCAGACCAATATTCTGGCACTGAATGCCGCCGTAGAGGCAGCGCGCGCCGGAGAACAGGGACGCGGCTTTGCCGTGGTCGCATCCGAGGTCCGCAATCTGGCGCAACGCAGCGCCACGGCAGCCAAAGAAATCAAACAGCTGATCGACGACTCGGTGAGCAAGGTCGATCAGGGGGGCGTGCTGGTCGACAATGCGGGTCAAACCATGGATGAGATCGTCAAAAGCGTGCAGCACGTGGCGGACATCATGAGCGAAATCACGGCCGCCAGCATGGAGCAGAGTTCCGGCATTGAGCAGGTGAATCTGGCGATTACCCAGATGGATGAAATGACCCAGCAAAATGCGGCGCTGGTGGAACAGGCCGCTGCCGCTGCAGAAAGCATGGAAGAACAAGCGTTGGCCTTAGCGCAGGCAGTCAGCATCTTCACGCTGCCGGCAACACACCGCAGCACAGTGCATCCGGCCAGCCAGCAAAGCTTGCGGCTGAACGGACAGTAAGCGGCTGGCAGGATGTGTTGGAGATGGTCGAATAATTGATCTATATCACGTTATCAATGGGTGAAACGAATACCATCAGTACAGGCAGACGTTTTCATTTTTTAACTGGAGCAGACATGCAAGTAGATCATCATCCTTTAGCACTGGAATTTCCTGAATTTAAAGATAAAATCCATGCTCTGAAATTGCAGGATGCGCACTTCGCCAAATTATTCGGTGAATATGATGAAGCGGACAAGGCGATCAACCGCGCAGAAAATGGGGTGGAGCATATGGCGGATACCGCATTGGAAAATCTCAAGAAATTGCGTATCAATCTCAAGGATCAGTTATTCCAACTGCTGCAAAATACAGCACAGGCTTAATGTCCATGCCATAACATGACTGGCTGCGGGGCGGCTGACTGCCCCGCCCTGCCGGTGATGTCATTCACTCCTGCATCAGCCGATTTTCTGCTTCAAATTCTCTTTCGCATCCCACAAAAAATCCGGCTGGCACAAACACTGTCGTCAAAGCAATGAACGGCTTGAATACGTCACGCGGCTGACGATGGCGGCGCTTTCTGCACGGCATATCAGATAGCGGACGCAGGCTGAGGGCATCGAAGCCGGGTGGTATCAGGTAGTGCTGCGGCGCGGGCGAAATACCTGTTGATCGGCATAAAATGCGCTGTCCTGCTGCGGCCACCAGCCGGGAATACCCAACACAGGCAAAGGCGAGTAAGCGGCTGTCGTCAACGGTGCTTCCTGCAATTGCAGGCTGACAGCATGGTCGATATAGTCTTGCTTTTCTGTCGCCGACAATGTTGCGTATGTAGCAGGAACCCGCAGCAGCCAGGTGTGCGCCGTGATGGCTTTGTAGGGGTGCACCAGTTTTTCCATCAATGCATGGCCAAAGCTCCACACTTCGGCGATTTGCGCAAACTGCTCCCGCTGCACTAAAAATGCCTGCTGCCAGGCATGGGATTGCAAAGCCTGCACCAGCACATCGCCTGCGGCGGTATCCTGCACTGCCAGCACGGCGGCATTTTCATCGAAAATCGTGGCGGCGTCGCGCGCCGGACCGCGTGACTTACCGATACCAAGCGCCGCGATCTGGGCTGACTGCAATGCGTTAAGCTGGCGTTTAATCCGGGGAAAAGTCAGCCAGACCAAAGCGTTAAAAAAATCATGCAGATTTTCCCGGGTCGGCACCTCGCCACTGGCACTGATATGCGCTTCGTAGGCGACGCCTCCGGACAAGGCTTCCTGTGGAATGAAACGCAGCGGCAGTCCGCGGTGATTGTGCAGCGCCAGCATAGCTGCCTGCCGGTTCAGCGCATCACGCCAGGAATCTGCCTCCAGCAAAGACGCCGCAGCAGCCCGCACTGGTTGAAACCAGGGCTGAGTCCAGGTGATGTGATCAAAAAATCGCCCGTTCATGCTGCTTAGGCCGCCAGCATTTTCCAGTGCAGAGTTTCACCGCCATTTAATGGCACGATCGTGCTGTCGGCAAACGGTAATTCGGCGGGCAAAGTCCAGGCTTCGCGCTTGAGCGTGACCGTGCCGGTGTTACGTGGCAAGCGGTAAAAATCCGGGCCGTTGAAGCTGGCAAACGCTTCCAGCTTATCCAGTGCCTGCGCCTGATCGAAGGCTTCGGCATAGAGTTCCATGGCATGCAGCGCGGTGTAGCAACCGGCGCAGCCACAGGCGTGTTCTTTCAACCCTTTCGGATGCGGCGCGGAATCGGTGCCGAGGAAGAAACGAGGGCTGCCGGAAGTAGCCGCCTTCAGCAACGCCTGGCGGTGCGTTTCACGCTTCAGGACGGGTAAGCAATAGTAATGCGGGCGGATGCCGCCTTTAAAAATCTCGTTGCGGTTGTACAGCAGATGATGCGCGGTGATGGTTGCTGCCACCGGGCCGGAAGCCTCAGCGACATACGCAGCGGCTTCGCTGGTGGTGATGTGTTCAAACACCACGCGCAGTTCCGGCATATCTTTGCGCAGCGGCTGCATCACACGCTCAATGAAGACCGCTTCGCGGTCAAACAGATCGATTGCAGCATCCGTCACTTCGCCGTGCACCAGGAACGGCAGCCCGACTTCCTGCATGGCTTCCAGCGTCTTGTAGCATTTTTTCAGATCAGTCACGCCGGCATCGGAATTGGTGGTCGCCCCTGCCGGATACAGTTTGACGGCATGCACAAAACCACTGTCTTTGGCTCGGCGGATTTCATCCGGCGGCGTATTGTCGGTCAGGTACAGAGTCATCAGCGGTTCAAACTGCATACCTGCCGGTAAAGCGGCGAGGATGCGCTGGCGATAGGCAGCGGCCTGCTCCGTTGTCGTCACGGGTGGCTTCAGGTTAGGCATCACGATCGCGCGCGCAAATTGTGCTGCCGTATGCGGCAGAACGCTGGACAAAGCAGCGCCATCGCGCAGATGCAAATGCCAGTCATCGGGGCGGGTGATGGTCAGGGAAGAAATCGGGGACATACGCATAGTTACTTTCAAGGTCAAATACCGGATAGTTGATATTTTACCTTTGCCCGTACACTGCTGAAAGAATAAAAATATACTCCCCTGGAGTATATTTAAAGCCCCATTATTTTATCTGGGCTTCAAGACAGATTTTTAATCTATTCATGGGAGTATCTGCATCTGATACGCAGCAGAATAACCCGGCACAAAGCAAAACTGCCCGCCGGCGAACCCGGCAGGCAGTTTGGAATACACAGTCCGATCAGGATCAGTGCGTAATGATCTTGGCGAGAAAATCCCGCGCCCGGTCTGAGCGGGCATTGGTGAAGAACTCATCCTTGGCGCAGTCTTCCACAATCAAGCCTTTGTCCATGAACACGATGCGGTTGGCAACTTTTTTGGCGAATCCCATTTCATGCGTGACCACCATCATGGTCATCCCTTCCTGCGCCAGCCCGACCATGACATCGAGCACTTCGTTAATCATTTCCGGGTCAAGCGCAGACGTCGGCTCGTCGAACAGCATCGCAATCGGGTCCATCGACAAGGCGCGGGCGATGGCGACACGCTGTTGCTGGCCGCCGGAGAGTTGTCCGGGGAATTTGTCTTTATGCGCCAGCAGACCAACGCGATCCAGATATTTCAGGCCGCGCTCGGCCGCCTCTTCTTCGGAACGACCCAGTACCTTGACCTGACCCAAAGTCAGATTCTGGCGAATCGACAGATGCGGAAACAACTCAAAGTTCTGGAACACCATGCCGATACGGGCGCGCAGCTTGGACAAATTAGTTTTTGGATCACCGACCGACACTCCCTCCACGGTGATCTCACCTTTCTGGAACGGCTCCAGACCATTGACGGTTTTAATCAGGGTGGACTTACCCGAACCCGACGGACCGCACACCACGACCACTTCACCTTTAGCGACTTCGGTGGTGCAATCGGTCAGCACCTGAAACTGACCATACCATTTACTGACATTATTAATTTTGATCATATGAATCTCCCAAATCCTGTAGCAAATATCAGCGCAGCCGGCGCATCCGTGGCGCCGGTCCCGCGCCTGTTTAGCGGATAATCGCGACTTTCTGCTGCAATTTCTTCACCAGGCTGGACAAGCCAAAGCACATGATGAAATAAACAATCGCGACAAATGAATACATCTCGACCAGACGGCCATCGCGCTGCGCCACTTTGGATGCCGCGCCGACAAAATCGGTGATCGACAAGACATAAACCAGCGAAACGTCCTGAAACAAAACAATCGTCTGCGTCAGCAGCACCGGCAGCATGTTACGGAATGCCTGCGGTAAGACGATATAACCCATGGTCTGCCAGTAATTCATCCCGATCGCATAACCGGCCCAGATCTGTCCGCGCGGGATCGACTGAATACCCGAACGCATGATCTCGCAGTAATACGCTGCCTCAAACATGATGAAGGTAATCAGCGAAGATGACAGTGCGCCGATCTGCATCGGCTCGCTTGCGCCGGTCAGCCAGGCACCGATGTAAGGCATCAGAAAATAAAACCAGAAAATCACCATCACCAGCGGAATCGAACGCATGATATTCACATACGTCGTCGCCACCAGGGAAATTAGCTTATTGCTGGACAAACGCATCATCGCCAGCAGCGTGCCGAGAACCGTGCCGCCGACCATCGATATGAAAGTCAGCTTCAGCGTAAAGGCCATTCCGGTGGTAAACAGATAGACCCAGGAACGCTGGATCACATCAAAATCGAAATTCGAAAACATGATTATTGCCCCCCTGTCTTGGCAGAGCCAGAAGTGATGAAACCAGGAACAGCCAGGAATTTTTCCAGCAGATTCGCCAGCACAATCGCGATCACCGAGACAGCCAGATAAATCAGTGTCGCTGCGGTGAAGGCTTCAAATACCTGAAAGGAAAATTCCTGCATGGAACGTGCGCTGGCAGTCAATTCCATCAGACCAATGGTCAGTGCCACCGAACTGTTCTTGATAATCGCCGCCACCTCGTTGGTCAGTGATGGAATAATGATACGGAACGCCATCGGCAGCAGCACATAGCGATATGTCTGCGGCAGCGTCAACCCCAGCGCGGTTCCTGCCATGCGCTGGCCGCGCGGTAGCGCATTGATCCCCGTCGAAACCTGTACTGCAACACGTGCCGAAGTAAAGAAACCGAGGCTCAGCACGGCGGTGATAAACGGTGCGTTTGGCAATGCCTTGAGCCAGTTGCCCATGTCTGCTGGCACCAGTTCCGGCATCACGAAATACCATAAGAACATTTGTACCAGCAACGGAATATTGCGGAACAGTTCCACATAGCCGTTAGCGAATTTAACAGCCCATTTATTTGGTGTGGTGCGAATGGTGCCGATCACAGCGCCCAGTACCAGCGCGATGATCCACGCCAGCGCCGCTGTTGCCAGCGTCCACCACATACCGGCAATCAGAGAATCCATATAGGTGCCTGCGCCATCCGGTGCAGTCTCCCAGAAAATATTCCAATTCCAGTTGTAATTCATCTTACTTCCCCTCAAACAAAGTGGATCATCTTGGTTATGCGGAACGCTCACCGGTTGTCGGGATGATGCACGGTGTGGCTATTCTGTGGTTTATCAGAAAAATCTGGTAGGAACCCGATTCCGGTTATGCCAGAAAGGTCATGCCAGTCATCAGCCTTTTACCGTTCCAAATTAAAACGGGAGGCGAGTATCACCCCCCGTTGATGATTTCACTACAATCTCAACAAACTGCGTTTACTTTTTCTTTTTCAGAACCGCTTTCTGCGCTTCCGGAACAACGGCATAAGCAGCCGGATCACCGGAATCAGTCGGCTTGGCCATCACTGCCTTGAGTTGCTCGGAAACAGGCCAGTTCAGTGAAATACCTTTAGGTGGAATTGGCTGCATGAACCACTTGTGATAAATGCGGTTGATGTCGCCGGAAGTCAGCACATTACCAATCGCGGTATCGACCACCTTCTTGAATGCAGCATCATCCTTACGCAGCATGATGCCGTATGGCTCGACCGACAGTGCTTCCTTGCTGATCTCATATTCGCCTGGATTCTTCGAGTTCGCAGCCAGCGATGCCATCAGGATATCGTCCATCACGAACGCCACTGCACGGCCGGTCTCCACCATCAGGAAGGCTTCTGCGTGATCCTTGGCAGGCAAAATGTTCATGCCCAGATTCTGGTCTGCATTCAGTGTGGTCAGCTGCTTCAGGTTGGCAGTACCGGAAGTGGATACAACAGACTTGCCCTTCAGATCAGCCAGCGTTTTGATGTTGGATGATTTTTTCGCCAGGATACGGTTTGCAGTCACGAAAGTGGTCGGTGCAAAGGAAACCTGCTTCTGACGCTCTGCGTTATTCGTCGTGGAACCGCACTCCAGATCGATCGTGCCGTTTGCCATCAGAGGAATACGGGTCGCCGAAGTGACCGGATTGAGCTTCACATTCAGGCTGCTCATGCCCAGCTGACGCTGTACAGCACTGACGATTTTCATGCACAGATCAATTGAATACCCTTGATAGGACTGTTTATCGTCCAGATAAGAGAAGGGAATGGACGAATCGCGTACACCCAGAGTGATCGTGCCGGTTTCCTTGATTTTTTTGAGTGTGCCTGTTTCCTGCGCCTGCGCTGCACCTGCGATCAGGCCTGCACTCATCATCAATACCAGAACTTTTAACAGTTTCATACTATCTATCTCCTCAAATTAATCCAAAAAAGATCGCACTGCGCGAGTGTATCAAAACCCTCAGAGCACTGATCTTTATTTTTCACTTCAATGATACGTATAAATACGTAAAACGCCGTCTATTTGCAGCAAGCACTTATTTTCTATCCTTTTCTACCTTTTATCTGCAGCAAGGCTCAACACTTCAAACCTTACTTCAGTCAGCCACTTTATCAGTCGGGAAACGGAGATTATCCCGCAACAAAAATCCCATCGGCATATTCAGATTCGCGGCTTTAGGCGGAATCGGTTTCCTGAACCATTTGTCATACAACCGGGTGATTTCACCGTCATTCATCAGGCGCGCCATTTCGCGGTCCAGCAATTCCTTGAAAACGGGGTCGTCCTTGCGCAGCATGATCGCATAAGGCTCGGTTGATAAAGGGTCGCCGACGATGGCGTATTTTTCAGGATCTTTGGCGTTGGCCTTAAAGCCGTACAGCAATACATCATCCATAGGGAAGGCGTCGGCCTGGAATTTTTCAATCATGCCAAATGACTCGGCATGATCGTTGCCTTCCAGCAGCCGCAGATTCAGATTGCGTGCTTTGTCGCGGTCTGCCAATAATTTGACAGTCGTGGTGCTTTTGGTGGTGACGACTTTTTTGTCTTTGAGATCCGGCCAGTTTTTGATGCCGGAATCGGTGCGCACGATCATGCGGGTCGTAGCAAAAAAATGGGGAATGGTGAAGCTGACCTGCTTGCGGCGCTCTGCATTATTGGTGGTGGAGCCGCATTCCATGTCGGCCTTGCCTTCCACAATCGCAGGAATGCGATTGCTGGTGGTCACCAACAGGTAATTCACTTTGAGCTGAGGCAGCTTGAGTTCTTTTTTGATCGCATCGACCAGTTTCAGGCAGATGTCAACGGAATAACCGAGCGGCGTTTTCGACTCGGTCAGATAAGAAAAGGGAACAGATGCCTCACGGTGCGCAATCGTGATGGTCTGGGTTTCCCGGATATGACTCAGGGTGTCGGCGGCGCATGAAAGTGGAACGCTCAGGGCGCAGACGCCAAGCAAACCAGTCTTCAACCATCGATTGACTACTTTCATACAACCTCCTTTTGACAAGGACGGGATAGTAATAAAAAACAGCACTTGAGTCCAAATGAAAAAACGATCTCTTACAAAATTTTATTTGGTTTTAGTTGGACATACCCGACATCAACCAAATATATGAATAACCATGCTCAAAAAAGCAATAAATTTATCTCCCCATGAGCCTGATCACCGTATCCGTTGCAGCTTAGGTCATGGAGCGTTTTTTGCCAATCCGCGCGACGTTTCCGGTTCTGCACAACAAGTGTGCACAGAACCGGACAACAAGCGTTTATTTATGGATACAGGCCACGCACTTCACGTGCCTGCAATACCCGGGAGCAGCCGATGATAAACGCGGCAGTCCGCAGCGATACCTGCTTGTCTTCCGTCACCTGCCAGACCGCGCTGAATGCCTCGCGCATAATGCGGGTCAGGCGTTGGTTGATTTCATCTTCCGTCCAGAAGTAGCTGGAAAAATCCTGTACCCATTCAAAGTAAGACACGGTCACGCCACCGGCATTGGCAATCACGTCCGGCACCACCAGCACGCCTTTGTCGCGCAGGATGTCGTCGGCTTCCGGCGTGGTCGGGCCGTTTGCCCCTTCCAGAATGATACGGGCACGGATCTGCCCGGCATTTTTTTCAGTGATCTGCTGCTCCAGCGCCGCCGGAATCATGATGTCGCAATTTACCGCCCAGAATTCCTCATTCGGCAACACCGCTTCCACACCGGTGAACCCGGCAACGCTGCCGTTGGCTGCCACGTGTTCCAGCAATTTGTGCGTATCGAGTCCGTTGGAATGGAAAATCGTGCCGCCATGGTCCTGTACCGCCACAATCTTGGCACCGGCTTCGGCAAACAGGCGCGCAGCGATGCCACCGACGTTGCCAAAACCCTGCACGGCAATTCTTGCACCAGCAATATTCAGGCCAATCTTGGCAGCGGCTTCGGAACCCACCACAAACACGCCACGTCCGGTGGCTTCGCGGCGTCCGAGACTGCCGCCGAGGGAAATCGGTTTACCGGTCACGACACCGGTAGCTGTACGGCCTTCGTTCATGGAGTAGGTATCCATCATCCACGCCATGGTCTGCTCATTGGTGTTAACGTCCGGGGCGGGAATATCTTTGTCCGGGCCGATGATGATGCCGATTTCCGAAGTGTAGCGACGGGTCATGCGCATCAGTTCGCCACGTGACAGGGTTTTCGGATCAACCCGGATACCGCCCTTGGCGCCACCGTAAGGGACATTCACCGCGGAATTTTTGATCGTCATCCAGGCAGACAGCGCCATTACTTCGGACAGGGTCACATCCTGATGGAAACGCACACCACCCTTGCCCGGACCACGTGAGGTATTGTGTTGCACACGGTAGCCCTCAAAGTGGGCAATCGTGCCGTCATCGCGCTCAATCGGGACATCCACGATCAGGATACGCTTAGGTCGCTTCAGGGTTTCCACCCAGCGCGATAAATGACCCAGATACGGGGTGACGCGGTCAATCTGTTCGAGATACACGGACCAAGGACCTGTCTCTGTCGGGGTAAGATAGGACGGGATCTGGTGTTGGCTGGACATGGTATGGCCTCCTGTGGTGTTAAGACATGTTATTCAGCATTCCGCGGCCACGATCGGCAGCCCGTCCGGAAGGTGAGGCATAGTAGTCTTATCACTCAGAGGTCCGCCAATGCTTTGTTTGCATTTATCTATGCACTAATTGCATAACCATGCAACTGGACTTCAGGTAACATCGGGTGCCGCCAGTTCTGTCCTGTTTATTTTTTCTGTTTTACTGCCTGCAGTCTTAGCCCCGCGTTGTTGCTGCGGCTGTTGCCTGCATTGTCTTTTTTTTTCCTTCCATTTCGTATGCATCGTATGCGTCCGGTACTTATTTTTCAGATGCCAGCCGGGTCCGTTTCGGTTTGCTGTTCTTGCTGCTGTCCTGCAACTGCTCCAGATAATCCCACAGACGCGACACAATCAGCTTACCCGGACGCTGCAGTGAAGGCCGCTCGCGGTACAGGCGGATTTCCATATTCACTTCCCAGCCGCCACTGTTGCCATCGGCGCGCGCCAACTGTTTCTGCTTGAGTTCGCGGGTCACCGCCGACTCCGGCAGGAACGCAATACCGCGGCCTTCCAGCGCCATCATTTTCAGGCCTTCCGCCATATCCGTTTCGTAGCATTTTTCCAGATGCAACAGTACCCTGGCGTCGTTCAGAATCAGATCCACCATGCGCCCCAGATAGGCATTATTGGCGTATGCCAGAAATGGTAACGGTGTATCCGGTGTGCCGGGCAACTGCAATTCCGGCAGCCCCTGCTTATTGCAGCGGGTATAGGCACGCAAGGCTTCGCTGCCCATGCTGATCATGTCGTACTGACTGGCGTCGAGCAGTAGCGGCTGGCGCGGATGGTGGTAGCACAACAGCAGATCGCAACCACCTTCGACCAGCGTCATCACCGCATCATGCACATTCAGCGCCAGCAAACGGCTGTTGATTTCACCGAATGCCGACTCCAACCCGGTCAGCCAGCGCGGCACATAGGTCAGCGAAAGCGTATGCGGTACGGCGAAGTCAACGGTGGTCTGGGTACTGGTGCGCTTGCCACGCAACAGGGCGCGTGCATTGTTGATCTGCCCCAGCATGGCGATTGCCTGCTCGTAAAACACTTCACCGGCATGGGTGAGGCGAGTTGGGTATGAGGTACGGTCAATCAGGTCACTGCCCAGCCAGGCTTCCAGCGACTGAATGCGGCGGGAAAATGCAGGCTGGGTTACATGCCGTAATTCTGCCGAACGGCTGAAACTGTTGGTCTCGGCCAGCGACACGAAATCCTCTAACCATTTGGTTTCCATAATTTTACTCAGTCTGTTCTGATGTGATGGTTGATGAGCCGTCTGTCCATATCGGACCGCTCAGGCAGCAGGGGGCAGCATAGTGACGACATCAGCGGTATCAGCGACTTCACCACCATCACTGGCACCGCTTTGCTGACGTTCCCACATCTGCGCATACAAACCCTGTCGCGCCAGCAATTCCTGATGCGTGCCGCGCTCGATGATGCGGCCTTTGTCCATCACCAGAATCTGCTGCGCATCGGCAATCGTCGACAGGCGGTGTGCAATCACCAGGCTGGTATGGCCTGCAGCAATCTCCTTGAGTTGCGCCTGTATCATCTGCTCGGCCTGCGAATCCAGTGCTGACGTAGCTTCATCAAAAATCAGTATCGATGGATTCTTCAGCAAAGTACGGGCAATCGCCACCCGCTGCTTTTCGCCACCAGATAGTTTCAGTCCGCGCTCACCGACCATGGTCTGATAGCCATCCGGCAGCGACTCGATAAAATCATGAATATAGGCTGCTTTCGCCACCGCAATAATTTCGTCTTTATCAGCCCCCGGCCTGCCATAAGCGATGTTGTATTCGATCGTGTCGTTAAACAGCACCGTATCCTGCGGCACGATGCCAATCGCCGAACGCACCGAAGATTGCCTGACGTCGCGCACATCGTGACCGGCAATACGGATCACGCCGGACTGGATATCGTAAAACCGGAACAGCAGGCGCGACAGCGTCGATTTACCGGAACCGCTGTGCCCGACCACGGCAGTGGTGGTGCCCGCCGGAATCGTAAAGTTCACATCAAACAGAATCTGGCGTTTTTCCTCGTAGCTGAAATTCACATGCTCAAACCGTATTTCAGCACCACCCTGCTGCGGGATCTGCAACACTACTGCATCCGGCCGGTCAGCCACATCCTGATGCTGATCCAGCAGGGAAAACAGTTTTTCCATGTCTGCCAGACTCTGCTTGATTTCACGGTACAGCACACCCAGAAAATTCAGCGGGATATACAACTGCAGCATGAATGAATTGACCAGTACCAGATCGCCCAGACTCATCTTGCCGTCAATTACGCCCTGCGTGGCACGCCACAGAATCAGCGTGACCGCACTCGCAATGATCAATGACTGCCCGGTATTCAGCAGAGACAGACTGCTTTGCGATCTGACGGCGGCAATCTCGAAATTTTTCAATCCCTGATCGTAGCGTTGCGCTTCATATTCTTCATTACCGAAGTATTTGACGGTTTCATAATTGAGCAGAGAATCAATCGCCCTGGTGTGCGCTTTGGAATCAAGCTCGTTCATCGTGCGCCGGAAATGGGTGCGCCATTCGGTGACGGAAATCGTAAAAATAATATAGGTGACCAGCGCGCCGAATGTAATCAGACTGAACCAGATGTCGTAATGTGTACTGAGGTAAATCAGCACCAGCGTGATTTCCAGCAACGTCGGCACAATGCTGAACAGCGCATAGGACACCAGCGAGGACACCGCGCGGGTGCCGCGCTCGATATCGCGCGTCACGCCGCCGGTCTGCCGGTTCAGGTGAAAGCGCAGCGACAAGGCGTGCAGATGTCGAAATACTCTCAACGCGATGGTGCGCACGGCACGTTGCGTCACTCTGGCAAACACGAATTCCCGCAATTCCGTGAAGGCGGTGGTGGACAGCCGTAACGCGCCGTAAGCAATCAGCAGGCTGACCGGCAGCACCATCAGCGCCGCCGGATGCGCCGCTGTGACTGTCATATGGTCAATCAGTTGTTTCAGAATCAGCGGCACCCCCACATTCGCCAGCTTGGCGCCGACCAGAAACGACAGTGCCAGCAGCACCCGCCATTTATAGGCCCACAGATATGGCAGCAGGGTGCGTATGGTTGACCAGTCGCCGCGCGGCTGACCGACTGCGGGATTGTCAGGGAGGCGGCTGCCGGTATTTTCTCTGCGACGCATCGGAAGTGTCTTTTCTCGAAGTGGTTTATCATGTCGGACAAACTGTCTGGGGCAACGCAACGCCATGCATGCGCACGACCCAGTCCCGCGGCAACACTGCCCGCTGACAGCTTGCTCTGTTTTCCGGCGCTGAACGCCAGTCCTCGACAATGCAGGCGGGGAAACAGAATAAGTATTTAAGTATTAATTGTAACGTTTTAAGGAACCCAACGATGTCCGATCATCTCGAAACCACGCTTCCGACGCGCATGCCCACGTTGCGCGTGATGCCCATGCCCTCTGATGCCAACGTTCACGGTGACGTGTTTGGCGGCTGGATCATGGCGCAGGTCGATATTGCAGGAGCAATTCCGGCGGCGCGCCGCGCCAATGGGCGGGTTGCCACGATTGCGGTCAACTCCTTTCTGTTCAAGCAACCTGTGTTTGTCGGTGATCTGCTGTCGTTTTATGCCGATGTCGTGAAAGTCGGTAATACCTCCATTACCATAGCAGTCGAAGTCTATGCCGAGCGCAACCGCCTGCAGGCCAGTACCGTCAAAGTGACGGAAGCCACGCTGACCTATGTGGCCACCGGCGACGATCGCAAACCACGCCAGATCCCGCCCATCGAATCGCTGTCAGCCGGCGCCTGATGACCTCACGCCGTCTGTTTGTGCAACGCGGGCTGCAGCTCGCGGCGCTGGCTGCGCTGTCCCAAGCCTTTCCCGGCTACGCTGCAGAACGCAGTACCGCATATCCATTCACGCTCGGCGTTGCCTCAGGTTCGCCACGACATGACAGCGTCGTGATCTGGACCCGGCTGCTGCCGGATCCTCTGAACGCGCAAGCCCTGCCGCCCACGGTTTACAAGGTCTTGTGGGAAGTCGCGGAAGATGAAGCCTTTAAACACATCGTCACGCAAGGCGAGGTATTTGCCCTGCCCGATCTGGCGCATAGCGTTCATGTGGATGTCACCGGACTGCGTCCGGATCGCTGGTACTGGTATCGCTTTATGCATGGCGACGCGATCAGTCCTGTGGCGCGCACCCGCACCGCACCCGCCATCGACACCCCGCCCGGCACCCTGAAACTGGCGGTAGCCTCCTGCCAGCACTGGGAATACGGCGAGTATGCAGCACATGGTCACATCGCCCGCGCCAATCCCGATCTGGTCGTATTTCTCGGCGATTACATTTATGAGTGGGGGCCTTACGATCTGGCTCATCCGGCCAGGCCGCGGCGGCGGGATATCGAAAGCTATACGCTGGCCGATTACCGCGCCCGCTATGCCCAGTACAAGAGCGACCGCCAGCTGCAGGCGGCGCACCACGCCGCGCCGTGGATCGTGACCTGGGACGACCATGAAGTCTGCAATGATTACGGCAATGACCGGGACGAAAGGCTGGATCCTAATTTCATGCAGCGACGGGCAGCAGCCTATCAGGCATTTTATGAACACATGCCGGTACGTTTGCGGCAAGTCACGGTCTTGCCGTCGCAATTTGCCCACATGCGGATTTATGATCGTTATGACTGGGGCGGGCTGGCGCGGTTTCATGTGCTGGATGACCGGCAATACCGACATCCTCAGGTCTGTCCGAAACCCGGTCGCGGCGGCTCGAATGTCGTCACGCAGGCGGAATGTCCGGTGCGCGCTGATCCCTCGCTGAGCCTGCTCGGCACAGAACAGGAAAAATGGCTGGCACGCGGCTTTGCCTCGTCGAATGCGAAGTGGAATATCCTTACTCAGCAAACCTTTCTGGCGCAAAGCAATCTGAGCAATCTGAATCAGGATGGCAGCGGAAAATTCTGGACCGATGGCTGGGACGGCTACCCGGCAGCCCGGCAACGCCTGTTCGACGACATCCAGAAGCACCAGCCTGCCAATCCGGTGGTGATCTCGGGAGATGTGCATACCTTCTATGCAGCAAACCTGAAGCGCGATTTCTGGAGTCGCTCCTCTCCATCGAATCCTGTCCTGGCGACGGAGTTCTGCGGAACTTCAATCACCTCGAATTCCCGCCCGCAAGCGCAGACCGATCAGATCGTGGCGCAGAATCCGCATATCAAGTTTGGCCGCAGCGATCAGCGCGGATTTATGTTGCTCGAGATTTCAGAATCCCGGATGCTGACGCACTTCATGGCGCTCGACGATGTATTACGCACAGACTCCGGTATCAGCACGCTCAGGAGTTTTTTCGTTGAAGATGGCAAAACCGGTGTCAATACCATCTGATGAACCAAACCCGTTGATGAACACATCGGCCAGCCCGTTGTTTCTGATCTGCGGCTGAATGCAACACGCAACAAAGTAGCGCCCATAAAAAAAGGAAGGCCATAAGCTTTCCTTTTTTTATTCAATATACTCCCCCTAGTATATTTTTAAACCATTACACCACCTGAGGTGCAGAGCATTTTCTGGATTTCTAAAGGGGAGTATCTATCTTTTTATCTCTGTGCGATATATCTGCTCAGGCGGATTTCTTTTCATCACGCAATTCACGGCGCAGGATTTTACCGACATTCGTTTTCGGTAATTCGAGGCGAAATTCGATATATTTCGGCTTCTTGTAAGCGGTGAACTGCTCTTTGCAATAGTCCATCAACTGATCCACGGTCAGCGACGGATCCTTGCGCACGACAAATAATTTCACAGCTTCACCAGAATTTGCGTCGGGCACACCGATACACGCGCATTCGAGCACACCGGGATGCAATGCCACCACGCCTTCGATTTCATTCGGGTATACATTGAAGCCGGAGACCAGAATCATGTCTTTTTTACGGTCAACAATGGTGGTATAGCCGCGAAAATCCATGATGCCGACGTCACCGGTTTTAAAGAAACCATCAGGGGTCATCACTTTGGCAGTTTCGTCCGGCCGGTTCCAGTAACCCGCCATCACCTGCGGACCACGGATCGCAATTTCACCGGCGTGTCCCAACGGCAGAGGATTACCATCATCGTCCAGAATCTGGATTTCCGTTGAAGGGATCGGCAGACCAATCGTGCCGGAAAATTCCTTGGTATTTGCTGGATTAGCAGTCGCCACCGGCGAGGTTTCGGACAAACCGTATCCCTCGGCAATCGCGCAGCCAGTCACTTTCAGCCACTTGTCGGCCACGGCTTTTTGTACCGCCATTCCGCCGCCGCTACAGATTTCATAACCGGAAAAATCGAGTTTGGCGAATTCCGGATTATTCAGTAAGCCGTTGTACAGCGTATTGACTGCCGGGAAAATATTAACCTTGTAATTTTTCAGTTCCTTGATGAATCCGGGAATATCGCGCGGATTCGGGATCAGCAAATTCATCGCGCCGATGCGGGTTCCCAGCAGGGAGCAAACTGTCAATGCAAAGATATGGTAAAGCGGTAAAGCACAGACGATAATTTTTGCTTCGTCTTCATGGCCGGCCATGTTTGCGCATAACCAGGCATCATTCTGCAGCACATTCGCCACCACGTTACGGTGCAGCAAAGTCGCACCTTTCGAGACGCCGGTCGTGCCACCGGTGTATTGCAAAAAAGCGACATCGTCACTCTTGATTGCGACGGGCTGGAAATGCAGCTTCTGTGCTTCGGACAGTACCTGCCTGAAACGCTGGGCGTTAGGCAGGCGGAATTCCGGCACCATTTTCTTCACATTACGGACCACGAAATTGACGATTGCGCCTTTCATGCCGCCCAGCAGATCGCCCATGCTGGCAACCACAATGTGCTTCACATTCGTTTTCGCCACGATCTGCTCCAGCGTGGTGGCAAAGTTTTCCAGGATAAAAATCGCCTCGGCGCCGGAGTCTTTTAACTGGTGTTCCAGTTCACGCGGTGTGTACAGGGGATTTACATTCACGACAGCATAACCGGCGCGCAGAACGGCTGCCATGACGACCGGATATTGCAACACGTTAGGCATCATGATGGCGATGCGGGCGCCTTTCTGCAAACCCCGGCTTTGCAGCCAGGCACCCAGATTCCGGGACAAACGATCCAGTTCTCCGTACGTCAGGAATTTTCCCATGCAGGCATACGCATTGCGCGCTGCAAATTTCTTGAATGCTTCTTCGAGTAACTGAACCAGAGACTGGTACTGTGTGACATCGACTTCTGCAGGAATTCCTTCCGGGTAGGATTTGAGCCAAAACTTGTCCATATATTTCCTCGTCTCTGATTGTTATTGTGTAGATAAAATAATTTCGCGACATGACCAATAAAAAGCATGGTCGTTCTTTTTGATGATTATAATACGCTGTGACCGATGCTATCGGCTAAATATCGGTAAGGCAAGCAATTTAGGCCGCAGTTGACAATATCCTCTAGGAACTTGAACCAGCCTGTTTGAGTCAGCGCGATGCTGTTTTGAATACACACTCCCGGACAGGTCACATTCAACCTGCCCGGGATTGGCGCCGCATCAGCCTGCGACAGCGGGCACAACGGCTTGTACTTTTTCAACCTGCACCAGCAGATCATAAAACGTGGGTCCACCGCCCATGTCCGTCAGACGCTGACTGGTCACCTCGTTGGTATTTTTATCATCGCTGGCCAGCTTTTTCCACCAGATCGACAAACCCACAACCAGGCCGGCACGGGTTTTATCGGTCACCCTTGCTTTGGCGGTAAAGCTGCCACGTCGATTAAAAATCCTGACCCGATCACCATGCCCGATATCGCGCGCCGCCGCGTCCTGTGGATGGATATCCAGATGCGGCTCACCTTCCACATCGCGCAGGCTTTGCACATTCACAAAGGTCGAATTCAGGAAGTTGCGTGCCGGCGGTGAAATCATGGCCAGCGGAAATTCCCGTGCCAGTTCCGGATTACTGGCGACCGATTCGTAAGGTGGGATATAGGTTGGTAAAGGATCGAGACCATCATCCTGCATGCGCTGGCAAAAAAATTCGCATTTACCGGAAGGTGTGGCAAAGTCGCCATGAGCGAACGGTGCGTCGGGCAGGCTGACTTTCTGCCAGCCCTGCTGTTTCAGCCGGTTCCAGTCAAAACCTGCGGCACGCGGATCATCGCGCAGGAAAGCCTGGCTGGCCATCTGGTCGTCAGATTCGTGGAAGCAGGAATCATCCCATCCCATTTTCTGTGCCAGTAAGCGAAAAATTTCTGTATTGGGCTTCGCTTCGCCCAATGGTGCAATCGCCGGATTATTAGCCATCATGTACAGATGGCCGTATGTGCTGTGGATGTCGGTATGTTCGAGTTGCGTGGTGGCAGGCAGCAGAATATCCGCGTAATCGGCGGTATCGGTCTGGAAATGCTCCAGAACAACCGTAAACAAATCTTCCCTGGCAAAGCCCTGCGCCACTTTCGCTGACTCAGGGGCAACTGCCACGGGGTTGGAGTTATACACGATCAAGGCTTCAATGGCGGGACCAAATTCCGCAGAAGCTTCCTGCAACAGCGCATCGCCGATCGTACTCATATTGATCGTCCGCTGCGCTTGTCCAGCGGGAAAAAGATCCGGTCTTTGCAGAAAGCTGGTATTTTTCGGAAAAGCATCCGACAGCGACAACTGAACGCCGCCCGCAGCATGCCGCCACGCGCCCACCAGTGCCGGCAGGCAGGCAATATTACGCACCGCCATCCCACCGCCATGGGTGCGCTGGACGCCATAATTCATCCGGATCAGGCTGGCCTCACCGCGACGGGCGCTTTCGCCATATTCACGAGCCAGTTGTTCGATTTCTGCGGCAGAGATACCGCACACAATCGCGACCTGCTCGGGCAACCATTCTGCGGCACGCAACCGCAGTTGTTCAAATCCTAGTGTGTGCTGCGCGATGTAATCATGATCCAGCAGATTATCGCGGATCAGTACATGCATCAGACCCAGAGCCAGCGCGGCATCAGTGCCGGGTAATAAAGCAATATGCTGATGACATTTTTCAGCTGTCAGGGAGCGATAAGGGTCAATTGCAATCAACTTTGCGCCGTGCCGTTTTGCTTCCTGAGCGCGGGTCCAGAAATGCAGATTGGACGCAATCGGATTCCCGCCCCAGATAATGATCAGACGCGCATTCTGGGTTTGCTCTGTGTCGGTGCCGATGCGGGAACCGATGGTGTACTTATAACCGGCACCACCAGCCGTGGCGCAAATCGTCCGGTCCAGGAATGAAGCACCGATACGGTGGAAAAATCGTTGCGACATGCCATCACCCTGCAGTAATCCCATCGTGCCGGCATAGCTGTAAGGCAGAATCGCCAGTGGATTTTTTGCGGCAATCTCCGTCAATTTCTCGCTGATGCATGTCAGCGCCTCATCCCAGCTGATGCGCTCAAACTTCCCTTCCCCTTTTTTTCCAATCCGCTTCTGGGGATACAGCAGGCGATCAGGATGATACGTCCGCTCCGTATAGCGCGACACTTTGGTACACAGCACACCCGCAGTTGTCGGATGCGCAGGATCACCTTTGACGGCGACAGCCTTCCCGTTTTCTACGGTAATCTGCAATGCACAGGTATCCGGACAATCATGTGGGCACACGCCACGAACCATGTTGCTCATTCTCATTCCTCCATCTTATTTTGTTTCAGGCCCATCACTGCAAGCTTGCTATGCATACAGCCAGGCCGCAAATCATTTTCCGCAACGATATACTGCGCTTTTACGGTAGATGGTCGACGCCGCTACCCAAGCGGATGCCGGGATTATGTTTTTCCAGTTCCAGCAAAGCCGCGGAATGATCCGCCGTCGGATGGGTCTGCAATAACTCACGATATAGTGCACTGACCAGATCAGTCAAAGGCAGTACCAGACCTGCTTTCGATGCAGCATCCTGAATGTTATCCATGTCTTTTGCCTGCGTCTTAACTTGGCCACCGGGCAGAAAACTGCGATTCAGCATACGCTTTCCATGGACTTCCAGTATCCGGCTTTCAGCGAAACCGCCGCGCAGCGCCTGACGCACAGCAACCGGGTCTGCACCTCCGGCCTCAGCCAGCAGCAACGCCTCTGCAACGATATTGATTGTCCCGCCAACAATCAACTGATTGCACAGTTTCGCCAACTGTCCGGCACCTGCCTGCCCGACCAGCGTCGGACGCCCCATTTCTAACAATAACGGAGTGATGCGTTCGTAGCTATCGGCAGGTCCGCCAGCCATGATGGCGAGATCTCCCTCCTCCGCACCCATGACACCGCCAGAAACAGGCGCATCGATGAAAGCCACTCCCTGCCGGGCTAACAGCGCAGAGAATTGCTGCGCTTCCGATTGACGGGTCGAACTCATATCAATCATTATCATTCCCGGAGTCAGAACCGGAAGTAATTCCTGCAGAATAGTAGCGACGACCGGCCCTGCATCCAGCATGGTAATGACAACATCCGCCTGCCATCCGGCAGTCTGAATTGCTTGCTGTGGAGTCTCCGCAATAACGGCACCCAATGATGCGAGCTGCCTTGCTTTTTCTGGTGTACGGTTCCAAACGTGCAGTGTGTAACCTGCGCTCAACAGCCGGGCAGCCATTGGTTTTCCCATCAGACCAATACCTAAAAATGCGATATTTAAATTTTTTGTCATAAAAAATTCTGGATTCAGTTTGGCTCAAATTGCATAGTATCGGTTTTTGGGCTACGTCGGGCAAAACCCGGATAGCGTATCGTGCTATCCTGAGGTTTTACTTTTGCTTGCGACGACCTTTATGAAATTTTTCGATCAAAAAACTTTATTTATTGCAGTCGCTATGTTGTTCGCACAATCGAGTGCTCATGCGATAGATTCGTTTTCCGGTGAATTTGCATCGGGAAACAAGTCACAATTTGTCAGAGCAGGTATTCAATGGAATTGGGATAAAGTCTGGTTTCAATCAAATGGCACCCACCTGGGTGGGTATTGGGATCTGACGCTGACGCAATGGCGCAATAATGCGTATCAGGGTATCAGTGGTGCCACACAAAACATTACCGATGTTGGCATTACACCGGTATTCCGCCTGCAAAACGACTCGAAAAAAGGTTTGTATGGCGAAGCAGCAGTAGGCGCACACTTGTTCTCACACATTTACAGCAATAACGGCAGGCAGTTTTCCACCGCCTTCCAGTTTGGCGATCATCTTGGCGTCGGCTATGTATTCCAGAATGGCCTGGACCTCTCCCTCAAAGTCCAGCATTTCTCCAACGGCGCTATCAAGCACCCGAATCCGGGAGCGAACCTGGCAGTCATCAAAGCCGGCTTCCCCTTCTGAAGCTTGCTTTGACTCACCGGCACGGCAAACTGGCCGTGCCCAGCCTGAACATGTCACGGGTTTCGAAAGAGCGGGAGTGCTCAAGCGTTCGCTCTTTCTGCGCCCG